>NZ_JBQSVA010000001.1:0-1114402 GCF_052375995.1 Ewingella sp. AOP9-I1-14 | reverse complement strand
GGAGCATAAGAGTGGCCTCGGGTTGATTTACTCAATTCGGGGCTTTTCTCTTTCTGCGCCTTACAACATCGATTTGACTGCTGCTCAGAACAGAAAGATCCTGAGCACCCGCGTGAAGTGTAACAATCTCAACTTATCCCACAACTGTTTATTTACTCTCCAGCTTTAGCAATTTAATTGCTAATCAAAGCGTTATTAGTCGCTTAACTAACCTTTTCCGCTACTTGATAATTGCCGCATCTTCTCTTCTGGCGCGCCGTTATGTCTTCGACTTCTCATTATCTTCATGCTCGACAACGAGCCGATATTCACCAGCTTTCGCAGGCGTGGTGGTGGCGGCTGGAAATGCCGACATGGATATTGATGGTGACAGTTTACAGCGGTTGGTTCGCCGTGGTTTATTTCTGGCAAACGCTGGGCGCGTGGGTGGCGACACCTCTATTGGTGCTGTTTACTACTTGGTATATGTCGTTACAGCATGAGTTGATCCACGGCCATCCGACCCGCAAAGCCTGGCTGAACCAGCTGTTTGGCACCTTGCCCTTGGCGGTTTGGTATCCGTACGGTTTATACCGTGACTCGCATTTGCATCATCATCGCAATGACCACCTCACTTTGCCGGAAGACGATCCTGAAGGTTACTACTTTACCCGCGCGCGCTGGGAGCGATTCCCCGCGTGGTTTGTTGCCGTGATTAAGCTGCGCAATACTCTGCCGGGGCGGATGATTGTCGGCCCGCTGCTGGATATCTACGCCACGCTTTCCGGCGCGTTGATGGCTCTGTTTAAAGGCGAGATAAAAACCATCGCGATGTGGGTGATTCATATCGCGATGCTTGCAGCGCTGCTGTACTGGATGAGCCTTCGCGGCTTGTCGCCAGTTTATTTCGTCATTGCGGTTAGTTACCCTGCGCTGAGTTTAACCAAGCTGCGCTCTTTCTTCGAACACCGCGCTCACGAAGCGCCGGAGGCTCGCTCCACGCTGAATGAGGCGGGTTTCGGCTGGCGTTTGCTGTTCCTCAATCTCAATTACCATCTGGTGCATCATGACTTACCCGGTCTGCCATGGTATGCCTTGCGTAAGGTGTATCTGGCTGAAAGAGAAGCCTACATTCAGCGCAGCGAAGGCTTTTTGGTGGAAGGCTATTCTCAGTGGCTAAATGAGCACGCGCTGAAACCGATTCATGTTGAAATCCACCCTCTGGCACCCGGGCAGCCGGATGCGCCAGAAGCGTTCAGCGGCTATGATTATCAGCAACAGGTCCGTCAGGAATATTGAATTTAGGAGTGTTGCATGCTGGTTTCATTGCCGATGTATGGCGTACAGCTCAATGACGTCGAACAATTTTGGCAGGCGCTTCGCGATAAGTTAGCGGCGTCCGGTTTGGACTCTCTTCCCGCTAAACTTGAATGGCCCGATCGCCTTCTCGGGCACTGGCAGGAGAAGGATTTGCTGCTTAGCCAGACCTGTGGTTTTCCGCTGGTCGAGTTTTTGCCTCAGGTCCAACTGATTGGTACCTTCAATTACAGCGCGCCGGGCTGTAATGGGCCTTATTATCGCAGTTTTCTTCTGGCTCGCGCTGAAGATAGCCAAGCTACTCTAGCCGATTTTCGCGGCCGGACCGTGGCGTTCAACAGCACTGACTCGCAGTCAGGTTTTAACAGCCTGCGAGCTTTGATTGCGCCACTGGCTGAGAATGGAAAGTTCTTTGGCGACAGGCTGGAAACCGGCGGCCACCGCCACTCACTGGCTGCCGTTCAGCAGGGGCGTGCCGATATTGCTGCCATAGATTGCGTGACGCTGGAACTGCTGCGCCGCTATGTTCCACAGGAAGTCGAGGGGTTGAGCATTATCGGCCAGACGGCCGCGGCGCCGGGTTTGCCGCTGATCACTTCGGCGTCAACTTCGCCGGAGATGCTCAGCATTTTGCGGCACGCCGTGACTCAAACTATCGCCGCTCCTGAGAATCAGGTGCTGTGCGAAAAGCTGCTTATCAAAGGTTTTACGGTTCTGCCGCGCGAGGAGTATCAGGTGATTCACCAGATGCGAGATGCCGCCTTGCAGCTTGGCGTGAGCCAGCTCTAAATCTCTTCATGCAATAAAAAACCGGACCTCAGAGTCCGGTTTTTTTATTGCCACGAACAATCGCGTTTTAGTGGGTTTCGATAGGGTAGTCTTCGTCGATGCTGCCCCATTCGGCCCATGAGCTGTCATACAGCATGATATCCTTCACGCCGAGCGAATCCAACCCAAACGCCAGTGCGGCGGCAGTCACGCCGGAGCCACAGCTGGTGATGACCGGCTTATTCAGGTCAACGCCCAGACGCTCAAAGGTGGCTTTCAGCTCCTGTGGCGACTTCAAATGGCCGTTATGCGTCAGTTCTGTGAAAGGCACGCTCAGGCTGCCGGGGATATGGCCGCCGTGCAGGCCCGGACGAGGCTCCGGCTGCTCTGCTTTGAAACGGCCCAGCGAGCGCGCGTCGATGATTTGCACCTTGCCCAATGAGTCCATAACTTGCTGGGAGTTAACCACCACCGGGCGAATCAGCTTGGCGTTAAAGGTGCTCGGGACGCGAACAATTTCACCACTCTGGGTTGGGCGGCCCTCGGCTTTCCAGGCATTAAATCCGCCATCCAGCACGCGCACGGTTTTCGCACCGAAGCTGGTCAACATCCACCAAACTCGGGGTGCGGAGAAGAGATCGCCTTCGTCATAAAGGATGATGGTTTGGGTGTCAGCGATGCCTAAACGGCCCATCGACGCGGCAAATTCCTCGGCGGTTGGCATCATATGCGGCAGGCCGGTGGTGCAGTCAGAAATGCTGTCGACTTCGACATAAATTGCGCCCGGAATATGTGATTCAAGATACCTACCGTGGAAATCAATCGGCGGCGTGATGCCCGGTTTAGATTTGCTACAGTCGATGATCACCACGTCCGGCGCATTGAGATTTTTCGCCAGCCATTCGGTTGAAACAGTATGTGCAGAAGAGCTCATTTTGATGTCTTATCCTAGTTATTCGCAGGGGGTGATTTTTAATTTATTCAGTCGGTTAAGTCACTGGGTATTAATGAATACATCCAGGCGTTCCGCGGCTGGCCGTGATAGTAGAGGCGATTGCGGTGCAGGCCTTCAGAGACGGCGCCAAGCTTTTCGGCAACGCGGCGGCTACGCAGATTCTCCTCCATGGCGACAATTTCCACGCGGGTGAGGCCCAGCTTATTAAATGCAAAATAGGCCGCCGCTTTCGCCGCGATAGTGGCCAATGATTTACCCGTAAAGCCGCTGCGGATCCAGTAGCCAACATTGCCAAATTTGTAATCAGTATTGATACGGTTCACGCTCACCGCGCCCACTATTTGCCCGCTGTGGCGATCAAAAATGCAGAAGTTATATTCCACGCCGCGAAGCTGTTTTTCTGCACATTCCAGCAAATATTTGCGGCTATCTTTCAGTGCGTAATGCTCGGTGCACCAACCTTCCCACGCGCCGATTTCTTTTACAGAGTCACTGATCGCATCGAAATGAAGCTGAGCTTCCAGTTCCGTGGCGACACGGATCTCGATATTGTCATCCTGATAGATCTGGCGAATTTGCATGAATGACTCCTGTCAGGGCGTTAATAGGGATGTGGAAATAGGCTAATTCAGCCTCACATATCTCTGATAAACCGTCAATTGGGCTTAGTGCTGTTCGATAAGCATCACCAGTTTGAATTCTGCATGGCCCGCTGGGAAGAAGGTCTGCTGGCGATACACCACTTCGCCCTGAATCGGATGCTGGAAGCGGCGTTCTCCCCCTTCGCGGCCCAGCACGTCCTGCTGCGTCCACCACTGGTCGAACACTTCACTCTCTTCGCGCAGCGCCATCACGCTTTGGCGAATCTCATCTGAATGGGCGTAATGTGCACTTTCGGCACGAAACTCGGCTACCACGCGCTTGGCGCGCTGCGACCAGTTGACTACCAGCGTGCGGGCCAGCGGATTGAGAAACATAAAGCGTAGCAGGTTCGGTTGGGAATCCACCCCCAGCCAGCCCGCGAAAAGCTGCTCGGCCTGCGGGTTCCAGCTCAGCACGTTCCAGGCGCTGTCCAGCAAATACCCCGGACAGTTGAGCTGATGCACGGATTCACGAATGTGTGCGTCCGGCGCGTTATCGGTAATTTTAGCCTGCGGATCTTTGATCTCAGCAAGGCTAAAGAGGTATTCGCGCGCGGCACTCTCCAACCTTAGCGCCTGCGCCAATCGATCAAGCGTCGCGGCGGAAATCGACACGTCTCGCCCTTGCTCGATCCAGGTATACCAAGTGGTGCTGATGCCGCTGATTTGCGCCAACTCCTCGCGGCGCAGCCCGCTGGTCCGGCGGCGCGGGGAGCTTGGCAACCCGACATCTTGCGGCGAAGTACGCTCGCGCTGTGCGCGCAAAAATGCGCCTAATGCTTTCGGGCCATTCAGAGGATCGTTGTTATTCATCGCCGTCGCTACTCAGATTAAAGACTCAGACAGGGTGTTATTAATACTAGTATAAATGCTCATATTGTACCCGTATAAAACAGTACCTATAGTGTTTCTACGGCCATTTTGGCTAAGGCAGCATCATCGGCAAAACAACAATAACAAACAGACGGGAGCACTCAATGGAAAGCAAAAACAGTCACAGCCAGACGGTCGATAAGCAGTTCGGTTCACAGGCGCAGGATTACTTAACCAGCGCGGTTCACTCACAAGGACCTGATTTACAAAGATTAGCCAAAGTGTTGCAGTCACACTCGGACGCCCGAATTATCGACTTAGGCTGTGGAGCTGGGCACGCCAGCTTCGTCGCGGCGAAGGCGGTAAAAGAGGTGGTAGCCTATGATTTGTCAGCGCAAATGCTGGAAGTGGTCAGTCAGGCGGCGAAGGACAAAGGCTTAGCCAATATCAGCGTCGAGCAGGGCGTGGCGGAGTCACTGCCTTTCGCCGACAGCAGTGCCGACATCATTATTAGCCGTTACTCTGCACACCACTGGCACGACGTCGGTCAGGCGCTGCGCGAGGTGCGCCGCGTGCTGAAGCCCGGCGGCATTATGATCATGATGGATCTGGCTTCTACCGGCCAGCCAGTGAAAGACATCTTTTTGCAGACCATCGAAAAACTGCGCGATACCTCGCACGTCCACAACTATGCGCCGGGCGAGTGGCTGACGCTGTTTAGCGAAGCTGGGTTGTTAGTCCAAGAGTTAACCTCCGGGCGCACGCAGTTAGAGTTTAAAAGCTGGGTTGAGAGAATGCGCACTCCAGAGCACTTTGTGGTGGCGATCCGTGAGTTGCAAAAAGCGATGTCAGACGAAGTGATTCAGCACTTTGAGATCCAAGAGGACGGTACTTTTACCGTGGATTTGGCCTTTATCATTGCCAAGAAAAGTTAGCCGGTAGGACTGTTTCTATAAAACTGTCTTTATAAAAGAAGAAGGGCTGCGAGATAAACCGCAGCCCTTTTTATTGGCGTTTTTAATTAGCCTTTCTTAAAGATTTTCTGGCCCAGCATCACGACGCCCAGCACGGCGGCACCGACAATCAGGCCGACAGCCAGATCGGTTGCACCGGTGATAAGCGTGCTGACAAAGCCCTGATGCCCGTGATTAAGCACTTCAACCAGACTGTGCATGAAGGGCAAACCGTGGCTGATGATGCTACCACCCACCAGGAACATGGCGATGGTACCGACCACGGAGAGGGTTTTCATCAGCAACGGCGCGGCGTTAACCACCATGCCGCCAAACGCGCGTACGCCGTTCATTAGGCTGCTTTCACCCCGCAGCTTGCTCAGATACAAACCCGCGTCATCGATTTTCACAATCAGCCCGACCAAACCATACACGCCCAGCGTCATGGCGATAGCAATCAGCACCATCACGGTCACTTGGCTCATAAACGGCGCGGCGGCGACGGTTCCCAGAGAAATCACAATGATTTCCGCCGAGAGAATAAAGTCGGTGCGCACGGCGCCTTTGATCTTCTCTTTTTCTACCTTGGCAATATCAGCGTCGGATTTAACCTCGCGCGAGGCGTCCGCTTTTTGCTGCTTATCTTTTTTGCCGTGCAATAGCTTGTGCGCCACCTTTTCGAAACCTTCATAACAAAGGTATGCACCACCAATCATCAACAATGGCGTGATTGCCCAAGAGGCAAACGCGCTGATTAATAGTGCCAGCGGCACCAAGATTGCCTTATTAATCAATGAACCTTTTGCCACTGACCAGACAATAGGTAACTCTCTGTCAGCTTTAACGCCGCTAACTTGCTGAGCATTTAGCGCCAAGTCATCGCCCAGCACGCTGGCGGTTTTCTTGGCGGCCACTTTGCTCATTGCGGCAACGTCGTCGAGGATTGAAGCAATGTCATCGATTAATGCCAGAAGGCTGGTTCCAGCCATATACGAACTCCCTTCTCAAATAAGTAAAAAGAATCATAACAGCGATTGCCATCGGGCGTCGATTTGTGCGAATCTGCTTCTCGAGCTGTAAATATCCGTCATCAAACTCCATCAAAAATCCTTAATTGCCTGCAGCTTCCTGACACTGAAATTTTCGCTTTCATTCTCTCCTCATTTTCGTCACAAAGATTAAGCATCTTTACGGCGCATTACGTCATCTTGCATTGGCTGGCGGATAATTAATTCAACGGAAAACATCCGCAAAAATTAATTAACCGAATTTAGAACAGCAAACAGCAAAGGTGTGCATCATGAAAATCTTACCTATTATTGCAGCAGCCATTATCACTACCGCTTCTTTCTCTGCTCTGGCAGCGACGCAAATAACTTCAGCGCAGGCTGATAGCGGTAATTACCAATCATTAGGCGTAGTTTCTGTCAGCCAAATGAGCGGGGCACCTGGCAGTATTAAAGATCAATTGAAAGCCGAAGCTGCCGACAAAGGCGCGAGCCACTACCGCGTTATCGGGGTCAGCACCCCAGGCGACTCCAGCCTTGAACGCGCAAGCGTAGAGCTTTATCGCTAAGCTTTAGCGAGAAGAAAGTGCCAGACCATCTGGTGATATCAAACCGATAAAAAACTTCAAAAAGCCGACTGTGTAAGTAGTCGGCTTTTTTATTTTATATGTCCTTCTGTTTATTTTATTAATCTTTCTTACAAAGTAACAAAAAGGAATAAGCCAAAGCTCGGCTTAAAAGAGAATATTCTTATTCCGCTTTATAAACCCCGCCAATTCTGAAAAATAAACGCAGGAATTAATTAATTCTTAAGAATTTTTCTATCTGATAGCGGTCTACTTTCCCAGGGGTTATAAAACATGCTAAATGCGACAAAACTGACGATCAGAAACACCCGGGTATCGCTGCAGAATCAATTTTTCTATCTACAGAATTTTATCTCTTCGCCACGAACGATGGGGACACTCATGCCGTCGTCGCCGTGGTTGTGTCGCTCAATGCTCAGCCAAATTGACTGGGCTAAGTCCCTTAAGATTGCTGAGCTTGGCTCGGCGGACGGCGTGTTGACCAAGCGTATTCTGAGCAACATGCGGGCCGATGCCCATCTTCAGGCGTTTGAGATCCAGCCAAGCTTTGTGCATAAGCTTAACCTGATTGACGATCCGCGCTTGCAGGTGATGGCGCATTCGGCGGAGTTTCTGGAGGGGGATTTCGACGCCATCTTCTCCTGCCTTCCGCTCTTATCAATGCCCACGCGCATCAGCATGAAGATTTTGCAGCAGGCCCAGCAGCGTCTGAAAGCCAATGACGGTGTGATGGTGCAGTTTCAATACAGTCATTTATCCGAAAAAATGCTCTCTCGCTACTTTACCTGGCAGAAGATCCGCGTAGTGAAAAATTTCCCGCCCGCGCTGGTTTACGTGTGTAAGCCACGATAAAACGGGGGGATCAGCCCTAGGCATTAGGGTTGCTCTTCGCAAATATTGCGCCATCAGTATTTATGAGTATCATGCCCACTGCACAGGCGATGAACGCCAGCAGTCGGGCTATTCAACAGACCGCACATCTTAGAAGCTTCACTAACGGGTGATAAAAACCTGTTGATGAGGCTTTTTTGTTGTACTATCTCGCGAGTACAATTTGACGGTTTCGACACTCATCAGAATATTCATCTTTTGGATGAAAGAAGCTCCGGGGCTTAAAGGACAGCAGTAATGACTCAACCCATTTTCATGATAGGCGCACGCGGCGCAGGTAAAACCACGGTAGGCAGCGCGCTGGCGCAGGCGTTGGGCTTTAAATTCGTCGATACCGATAGCTATCTGCTGCAAACCTCAAACCTCAGCGTGGCTGAGATTGTTGAGCGCGAAGGCTGGGAGGGTTTTCGCCGTCGCGAAACTCAGGCGCTTGAAAGCACCAGCGCCCACCAGACCGTGGTCGCGACAGGCGGTGGGATAGTGTTGGCGGCGGAAAACCGCGCCTTTATGCGCCGTACCGGCACCGTTATTTATCTGCGCTCTCCGGCAGCGACGTTGGCGCAGCGTCTTGAAGAGTCACCTCTGGAAGACCAGCGTCCTACGCTGACCGGCAAACCTATCACTGAAGAGATGTTAGAAGTGCTGAATGAGCGCGAAAATCTGTATCAGGAAGCCGCGCATATTGTGATTGATGGCACTCGAGATCCTGCCAGCATTGTCGACGCTATTTTGGATGCGCTGGCCGCGCCGGTGGCGCGCTAGTCTCTGGCTTTTTCAGTCATTAATAGTTAACGGGCCTGCTGGCCCGTTTTGCTTTTCAGAGGCTTCTGACTCCGGCTTTCGTAGCTCGCGCAGTTGAGTGTCTATACTTAACAGACTGCACGTTAATGCATTCACTCAAGTCCAAGGAGTTTTTATGCCGAGTCAGCCTCCCTATCCACGTAAAGCTTATATTGTGCCGGTTGAAAAAGGCGAGTCGGGCAAAACCGAAACATGGTATGAACTGCGCGCCGACCATCCGAAACCCAATACCTTGATCAGTGAACATGAAACCGAAAGCGAAGCTTTGGACTCCAAACGTCGCTATGAAGATGAAGACATCAGTTAAAGCCGCCCTGGTCATAATTGATGCAATATTCTGACAATGAAATTCAATGCGGCTTATTATTCTGGAAAGCCGTGTTGAATCGTCTGAAAAGGCTTCTCCCTACCCCCTGTGAAGCATATTTAATCATCCTTATTTAACTTACAAAAAAGAAACATCTTGACCCTGTTCCTTATCGGATTTAATTTTTACTCAATCTTATAGGAACTAGGTTCCACATATCGGAACTATAAGCATGACCACATTAGAAAACGCTTCTGCGGTATTAAAATTATTCTCCCAACAAGGAAGCCGACAGGGCCATCCCGGCCTGTCGTTCAGTGACGTGGTCGAGCACCTGAAGTTGCCGAAAAGCACGGCATCGCGCTTATTAATGACGATGGAAGGGCAGGGATTGTTAGAACGCGATCCGGATAGCCGTTTATATCGCATTGGCAAGTTACTGCTGTCGGTGGCCAGCCACTATTTATCGGCGCCTTTGGTCGATGCCGCTTCGCCTTATATGGCGCAGCTTGGCCAGTTGACGCAGTGTACGGGCTATATTTCGATGCTGTCGGGGCGCGACATTATGGTCATGCGCATGTTCCCCGGCAGAACCTATTTACAAGTGGTGACACCGGCGGGGAGTTTACTGCCAGCTCATGAAACTGCCATTGGGCGCGCAATTTTGGCGCGCCACAGTATTGATGATGTGATTCAACGATTTGGCACGGATTATCGTGTTAATTCGATCAATTCTCCGCAAACTTTAGAGGCATTATTAGCTCGCCTTGCGGAGATACGGGAAAACGGCGTGTCTCATGCCTGCAACGAAACTCTGCAAGGCATCAGTACATTAGCCACCAGTATTAGCAATAAGCACCGCAATGAGATGGTGGGACTGTGTTTATCGTTTCCTTCGCCACAAGAAGGTCAGGATATTCCCGCCGGGATCAAAGAGGGGCTGCTGGCCGTCACTCAGCAATTAGCTGAAAAATTGGGTGATGAGTATTGGCAATAGACTGATACCTCACCGCGACTTTTTGCCAATTAAGCACTGTGGATCTTAATAGCGAAAATAACGCGTTTATTTGCACCAATCTCAGGGGCAGTTATGGCACAACATGAGCTTCAAAATAATAAGCAGAATCCACTCAGGGATGTTGGCACATTAATTGTGATGGTATTGCTCTCTTTATTGGGAGCCATCATCGGCGTGCAGTTGATAACGACGTTGGGCGTAACGCCTAACACGTCGATTATCGGCGCGTTATTTGCCATGTTGTTGGCGCGCATTCCGATGCAAGCCTTTCAACGTTATCGTTCTATTCACACCCAAAACTTAGCGCAGACGGTGATCTCTTCCGCCACCTTTGGTGCGGCGAATAGCCTGCTGATGCCCATTGCTATCCCTTACGTTATGGGGCAGCCGCAGCTTATTTTACCGATGTTTATCGGGGTGTCCGTAGCCATGTTGCTGGACGCCTACCTGCTTTACCGGTTGTTCGACACCAAGGTGTTCCCGGCCAGCAACGCATGGCCGCCGGGCGTCGCCGCCGCAGAAGCTATCAAGGCGGGTGACAAAGGCGGGCGTCAGGCCTGGCTGCTGGTTGCTGGGGTTATAGTTGGCCTTGGCGGCGCGATGCTGAAGATCCCGATGGCCGCCTTTGGTACCGCGTTCATCGGCAATATCTGGGCCTTGAGCATGTTTGGTATCGGCCTGCTGATCCGCGCTTATGCGCAGCCTTTAGCGGGCATGGACCTCAACGCGATGTACATCCCACACGGCATGATGGTGGGCGCAGGGCTGGTGTCATTGATTCAAGTGGTGCAGGTGGTGCGGGCGAAAAATGCCGAAGCCAAAGCCAGCTTCACTCAGCCCGCTACCGAAGTGCGTAAAGCACTGGGTCTGGGCGCCTTTGGGTATATTGCCATTGCCGCGCTGCTGGCGCTGGCGGGCGGTCTGTACAGCGAAATGTCGATCGGCATGCTGATTGCGTTCATCGTCTACGCCGCTTTTGCCGCTTTCTTCCATGAGTTGATTGTCGGCATTGCCGCCATGCACTCGGGCTGGTTCCCGGCCTTTGCCGTGGCGCTGATCACCCTGATTGTCGGTATTTTGATTGGCTTCCCGCCGCTGGCGCTCTGCGTGCTGACCGGCTTTACGGCCGCGACTGGCCCAGCCTTCGCCGACATGGGCTTTGACCTGAAAGCCGGATTTATCCTGCGCGGCTATGGCAAAGATTTACAGGCTGAACTGCTGGGGCGTCGTATCCAGCTGTTCGCCGCACTGATTGCTTTTGTGATTGCTATTCCGGTGGTCTGGTACGCCCATATCGGCTACTTCGCGCAGGATTTAGTTCCGCCGGTAGCCCGCGTCTACGCCAAGACGATTCAGGCAGGTGCACAGCCGGGCATTGCATACAGCTTAATGATTTGGGCCATTCCGGGCGCGTTAATTCAGCTTATCGGCGGGCCTAAGCGCCAGCTCGGTGTTCTGCTGGCGACCGGTTTGCTGATTAACAGCGTTATGGCTGGATGGGCGGTTATCACCGGTATCGTGCTGCGTATCATCATCATCCGTATTTGGGGTGAGAAGGGCCGCACGCCGATGGAGATTCTGGCGGCAGGCTTTATTGCCGGTGACGCACTGTACAGCTTCTTTAACTCGATTTTCAGCTCCAAGGCTAAATAATACTCCAACCCTTTCGAGTTCGGCCAGCGCATCGGCTGGCTCGAGAGACGACGAGAATACTGCACCAACACCAGGGCTCACGAAGCCAAACGTAAAAAACAGACTGATTCATTCTTTCATTCAATAGTGAAAAGAAATGAACGGCTATCGCGGCAGTTTTGGCATGTGCGCTCTCGTAGCGTCTGTCGCGAAGTATTAAGAGGAAAGCACCATGAGTTTGCAACAAACATTAACGGTGTTCGAACTGATCGATAACGCGTACGTCAGTGGTCAGGACGTGGTGGATTTGTTCGCTGGATATTCTGGCGTAACGGCCACTACACACCGCGCGGATGGCCCGAAAGGCGGCACTGATTTTGTTAAAATCACGCTGCCGGGTAGCGACGGTAAAATCAGCGGCGGCAGTGCGCCAACGCTTGGGATCATTGGTCGCTTAGGCGGCATAGGTGCGCGTCCGACGCGCATTGGCGTGGTGTCTGACGCCGATGGCGCAATCGCGGCTATCAGCGCGGCTCTCAAGCTCGCTGAGATGCAGCGTAAAGGCGATGTGCTGGCCGGTGACGTTATCGTCACCACCCATATCTGCCCGAATGCGCCGACTCGACCTCATGATCCGGTGGATTTCATGGACTCGCCAATCGACGACGTCACCATGAATGATAACGAAGTGGTAGCGGGCGTGGACGCGATTTTGTCCATCGATACCACCAAAGGTAACCGAATCATAAACCATAAAGGTTTTGCGATTTCGCCAACGGTTAAAGAAGGTTATATTTTGCGCGTATCCGAAGATTTACTGCGCATTATGGAAATGACCAGCGGCAAACCGGCGGTGACTTTCCCAATCACCACTCAGGACATCACGCCTTATGGCAATGGTGTGCACCACCTGAACAGCATTCTGCAACCTTCAACGGCGACCAACGTGCCGGTGGTGGGCGTGGCAATTACGGCTGAATCAGTGGTTCCGGGCTGTGGGACGGGCGCAAGCCATGAAGTCGATATTGCACTGACGGCGAAATTTGCCGTTGAAGTCGCTAAAGAGTTTGGTCGTGGCACCTGTCAGTTCTTTGATGCCGACGAATATCAACTGTTGTTGTCGCTGTACGGAAGCTTGCGCCACCTGCAAAGCCGGAATTAAGCATTATGATGACTTCCTTTGCGACTCTGACTATCGGTCAGGCACCACGTAGCGACATCATGCCGCTGTTGATGGAATACCTTCCTGAAGATGCCGTGACCCACGTCGGCCTGCTTGACGGGCTGACTCCGGAACAAATCGAGCAGCGCTTCGCGCCCGAACAGGGGGAGCCGCTGCTGGTTTCGCGCCTGTTAGACGGCACGCAGGTCACTCTCGGCTCGTGGCACGTGGAGCGCGCATTGCAGGAAAAAGTGGACTGGCTGGAAGAGCTGGGCTGCGAAACCATTTTGCTGCTTTGCACCGGCGAGTTTCACGGCCTGAAGGCCAAAACCGCAATGCTGCTTGAGCCGGACCGAATTATTCCGCCGCTGGTGGGCGCGATTGTTGGGACGCATCAGGTGGGCATTGTGGTGCCAGTGGAAGAGCAGATTGAGGAGCAGGCCAACAAGTGGCGTAAGCTGTCGAAAAAGCCGTGTTTCGCCGTCGCCAGCCCTTATCTGGCTGATGAAGCCAAGCTGACCGAAGCCGCGCTGGCCCTTGAAGAGCAGGGCGCGCAGGTGGTGGTGCTGGATTGCATTGGCTATCACCGTCATCATGGTGACTTGTTGCAAAGTAAGCTAGGCATCCCGGTTCTGCTGTCAAACGTGCTGGTCGCCAAATTGGCCGCCGAGCTTATCGTCTGAGTTGCACCCAATCTGAATACGAAAAAGGCCTGTTTAACAGGCCTTTTTTATGCGTGAATTTCAGTGGGTCAGCCGCGAAAGTGTTCCAGCACAAACTCCACCCACACTCGCACTCTCGGCGGTAAATCCGCAGAGCTGTAATAGAGCCACAGCGGCACGCCTGGCTGCCAATGGCTTTCCAGCACTGGCACCAGATCGCCGCTTTGCACATGCGGGTTCACATACCAGTCTGCCAGACAGACAATGCCAAGATCGGCCAGCGCGGCATTAATCAGCAAGTCCGGCCGCGAGGCGATAATCCTTCCCTGTAGCTCACTGGTTTGGAAAGGCTCGGCCAGCGGCCACTTCACTATCTGATTGTTCCCCGGATTGCGATGCAGCAGGCATTGATGATGAGCCAAATCACTCAGCGCAGAAGGCGTACCAAACTGCCGCAAATAGCCCGGCGAGGCAGCCAGAATATTGCGCATCGGGCTGAGCTGGCGGGCTATCAGGCGGCTATCCGGGTCGACGCGATTGCCAATTCCCACGTCAAAGCCCTCTGCCACCAAATTCACCACGCGTGCCTCCAAAGAGAGGTCAAGATTGATTTGTGGAAAGCGTTTGAGAAATTCCGGCAGCAGCGGCATTAACATCAACTGGCCAAATCCCGGGATCACGCTAACCCGCACGCTGCCCGACGGCTGGCCATCGCGGCTGGTGGCATTCTCAAGGGTCGAGGCGAGGGCTTGCCACAGTGGCTGGATCTCCGCCAGCAGGGCTTTGCCTTCGTCCGTCAGCACCACGCTGTGGGTGTTGCGGGCGAACAGTCGCAGCCCAAGCTTCTCTTCCAGCACGCGGATGTTTTTGCTGATGGCGGCAGGCGTTACGCCGGACTGGCGGGCCGCGGCCGAGAAGTTCTCACTCTGCGCCGCGCTAATAAAAGCGGGCAATAAACGATGGAGTTCCAGCGGCAAAGACATGCAGATGACCTATCAATCGGTGGCGGAAAGGGGCAGATTCACAACTGTCCAGAATGGCACTGCGCCCCGGTGAAATCAAATCCCTTTCCTGCGTTTGCGGCACGCCTCGGTACTCCGCCATAAACCAACAATAATCAGTGACAGCGAGGCTTTTCTGCCCCTAATATGGAGACTCTTAAAATTATCGCGAAGGGCCAATCTATGTTGAAAAATAATGAGTATTTTGCAGGGAAGGTAAAGTCGATTGGTTTTGACAGCGACAGTGCCGGTTGTGCTGCGAGCGTCGGCGTAATGGAAAAGGGTGAGTACACCTTCAGCACCGATAAACCTGAAGAGATGACCGTCCTGCTCGGCTCGCTGAAAGTGTTAATGCCGGGTTCCCCTGACTGGCAGGTCTTCGAGCCAGGTGAAAAATTCTATGTCCCAGGCCACAGCGAGTTCAACCTACAAGTGGTTGAATCTACTGCTTACCTGTGCAAATATCTGAATAAATAAATTCTGACCGCCCACCGGCAGAAAGAAAAAAGGACGCGAATTGCGTCCTTTATTTTTGGGCCTGGCGCGACAATTAACGCTGCGCTTCGCCGCCCAGTGCTTCCACCAGATTCTGAATCAGGGCTGCCAGTTCGCCGGTCATCAGGATGAAATCGGCATCAAAACGCTGAGCGAAGTCGTCGCGGTCGATATCATCATTCTGCTCGCGGATAACATCGCTGAACTTCAGGCGCTTGATGCTGCCGTCGTCGGCCAGCACCACGGCGATGCGCTCCTGCCAGTCAACAGCCAGCTTGGTCACCAGCTTGCCATTTTCGATATGGGTGGCAATCTCATCACTGACCAAAGCCTGCTTCTTACAGCGAATTACACCGCCTTCTTCCAGAATGGCTTTCAGCTCGGCTTCGTCTTGCAGCGTGAAGCCAGCAGGGGTTTCCCCTGAGCGAACCCACTCGGTCAGCGTCAGCTCAATCGGGCTTTCCATGGTCAGCGGCACCACCGGCAGTGAGCCGAGGCTCTTACGCAGCAGGGCCAGCATGTCTTCCGCTTTCTTGGCGCTGGCGGCGTCAACCATGATCAAGCCGTTGACGGTATCAATCCACATGAAGGTCTGGCTGAAACGGCTGAAGGCGCGCGGCATCAGGCTGTGCAGCACTTCATCTTTTAGCGAATCTTTTTCGGTTTTCTTCAGTTTGCGATGCTGCTCGCTTTCGATCTGTTCGATCTTGGCCTGAAGCTCTTGCTTAATCACCGGAGAGGGCAGGATCTTCTGCTCCTGACGGGCGCAAAGCAGGATCTGGCCATTGTGCGAATGGGTCAGCGCGTCGCCGCCGTGTGAACCCATAGGTGACACCCAGCCGGTCTTCGCCATGTCCTGACTGCCGCAAGGCGTAAAGGTAAACTGGCTTAACTGCTTTTCCATCTCGTCGGCAGACAAAGAGACTTCACGGCTCAAACGGTAGACCAACAAATTTTTAAACCATAACATGATGTTATCCCTGTCCGTGCGTACCCGTGGTACGCTGATTTATCGAATGCAGGGCGGCATGATACCCAATTGAGCGGCGGTCGTCGTTAGGAAATCTTCTCGCAGACTGGTCGCTGGGCTCTACACTGATTAACCTGAACACCAGAAATCGCAGACAAAACCAAGTGAGGCACCCGTGCGTATTGGCATTGACTTAGGTGGAACAAAAATCGAAGTGATCGCGCTGTCCAACGAGGGGCGCGAGCTGTTTCGCAAGCGCGTAGATACGCCGCGAAATGATTATGAAAAGACCCTAAAAGCCATCGAAGGGCTGGTGCTGGACGCCGAAAAAGCCACCGGCCAGCGCGGCAGCGTCGGGCTGGGTATTCCCGGCACGCTGTCGCCCTTCACGGGCAAAGTGAAAAACGCCAACTCGGTGTGGCTCAACGGCCAGCAGCTCGACGAAGATCTCGCCACACTGCTCGAGCGCGAAGTGCGTATCGCCAATGACGCCAACTGTCTGGCGGTTTCCGAAGCCACTGACGGCTCGGGCGCGGGCAAAAAAGCGGTCTTCGCGGTGATCATCGGTACCGGCTGTGGCTCGGGCATTGCGCTTAGCGGCGAAGTCCATGCCGGAGGCAACGGCAACGCCGGAGAGTGGGGCCATAACCCACTGCCGTGGCCGGACGAAGACGAAATTCGTTTCTCGCAGGAAGTGCCGTGCTACTGCGGCAAATCAGGCTGTGTCGAAACCTTCTGCTCCGGCACCGGTTTTGAAGAGGACTATTTCCGCCTCTCAACCCAGCGTCTGAAAGGGCCGGAGATCAT
Source organism: Ewingella sp. AOP9-I1-14 (assembly GCF_052375995.1). Lineage (NCBI taxonomy): Bacteria > Pseudomonadati > Pseudomonadota > Gammaproteobacteria > Enterobacterales > Yersiniaceae > Ewingella > Ewingella sp. AOP9-I1-14. The sequence continues at coordinate 1,097,636 of NZ_JBQSVA010000001.1, read as the reverse complement.
CAAATTAGCCGACGAAGGCGACGCCGTGGCCGAGCTGGCACTGGGCCGCTATGAGCGCCGACTGGCGAAAGCTTTGGCAAACGTGGTCAACATCCTCGACCCGGACGTGATTGTCCTCGGCGGCGGCATGAGTAACGTCGACAGGCTCTACCAGACCGTGCCTTTACTGCTCAAGCAGTGGGTATTCGGCGGCGAGTGCGAAACGCCAATCCTCAAAGCCACCCACGGCGACTCCAGCGGCGTGCGCGGTGCCGCGTGGTTGTGGCCGCAGGAACGTATGCCACTCTAATAATCCTTCTTACTTACCCACCCCAAAAAGAAATGGGTCTGCCAAATCTCCCAAGCAGACCCTTTAATAGTGATTCGATACTGACTGTCCAGTCATGCCCGATATCAGGGAAACTAAGGGGATGAGGTTCCCGCAGGGACGCCTCACCCCTTAGTAAGCCCGTCAGTCTCGATCAACTATCCATCGCCAATCTCGGCTCCGCCGCTCTAACCCCAAAGGCAGACCCACTTTTTTCACTCCCCCTCTAACATCAGATCTTTTGGCGCGCTGCTGCGCTGCACCTTGGTGGCCGCGAAATAGAGATAACCCACCGCCATAAACAGCACGAACACCCCGGCAATTACTAAATTGAACCACAGCATCGCCAGCAGACAGACCACCGCCAGCACCAGCGCAATGGCCGGAACCAGCGGATAGCCCGGCGCGCGGAAGCTGCGTGCCATCTCTGGGGCAATTTTGCGCAGGCGGAACAGGCTCAGCATGCTCATGATATACATCACAATCGCGCCAAATACCGCCATGGTGATCATCGCCGCCGTCAGCGACATGCCTTGCAGATTAATCAATCCGTCGCTGAAAATCGCCGCGATGCCAATCACGCCGCCGAGCAAAATCGCCCGGTGCGGCGTCTGAAAACGTGACAGTTTCGCCAGCCCGGAAGGCAAATACCCGGCGCGAGCCAGCGCGAAAAACTGCCGCGAATAGCCCAAAATAATGCCGTGAAAGCTGGCAACCAGCCCGAACAGGCCAATCCACACCAGCATGTGCATCCAGCCGGAGTGCTCGCCAACCACCATCTTCATCGCCTGCGGCAGAGGATCATTGATATTGGAAAGCTTGCTCCAGTCGCCCGCGCCGCCGGCCATCACCATCACGCCAATCGCCAGCACCACCAGCGTTAAAATTCCGCTGATATAGGCTTTGGGAATGGTGCGTTTGGGATCTTTGGCTTCCTCGGCGGCCATTGCAGCGCCTTCGATAGCCAAAAAGAACCAGATAGCGAAGGGGATCGCAGCGAAAATGCCGGAAAACGCCGGTAAGCCGAAATGCTCGCCGCCCGCCCAGCCGTTGAGCACAAAATTACTCACGCTGAAGCCCGGCGCGACTACGCCCATGAACACCAGCAGTTCCAGCACCGCCAGCACGGTAACCACCAGCTCGAATATCGCGGCCAGCTTCACGCCGAGAATATTCAGCGCCATAAACACAACATAGGCTCCCAAGGCGGCCACTTTAGGGTTGAGGTCGGGAAACTGCACGTTCAGGTAAGCGCCGATAGCCAAGGCAATGGCCGGGGGCGCAAACACGAACTCAATCAGCGTCGCCATTCCGGCAATGAGCCCGCCAGTTTCGCCAAAGGCGCGGCGGCTGTAGGCGAAAGGCCCGCCGGCGTGAGGAATGGCGGTGGTCAGCTCGGTAAAGCTGAAAATAAAGCAGGTGTACATGGTGGCGACCAGCAGCGTAGTCACCAGAAAGCCCAGCGTCCCGGCTACGCCCCAGCCATAGCTCCAGCCAAAATACTCACCGGAAATCACCAGCCCGACGGCAATCGCCCACAAGTGTACCGTGCCCAGCGTCGGTTTAAGTTGTGATGTCATTGTGCTCTCCTGAACCAGTTGAAGGGATATTCAGAACATTTTGCTAAGGACGTTCTCCAGCGCGCCGACCAGAACCTCTGCATGTTCGGCGGTAAACACCAAAGGTGGACGAATCTTGAGGATGTTGGCGTGCGGCCCGGATGCGCCAATTAGCACGCCTTCTTCGCGCAGGGCGTTGACCACCGCCAGCGCGGTAACGGAGTCCGGCGCGCCGTCGGCCGTGACGAAATCTACGCTGACAAACAGGCCCGCGCCGCGCACGCTGCCGATGGCCGGGAAACGCTGGGCCAGCGCGCTGATGCCGTCGAGAATGGCTTTGCCCGCGCGGCCGACGCTCGGTATCAGGTTCTCCTGCTCAATCACTTCCAGCACGGCGAGGCCGACGGCGGAAGAGACCGTGTTGCCGCCAAAAGTGTTGAAATAGCTCGATTCGCTGCCGAAACGCTGCAAAATATGCGGCTGAATGGTGATGCCCGCCATCGGATGACCATTGCCCATTGGCTTGCCGAGGGAGACGATATCCGGCAGCACGCCGTGGCGCTGAAAGCCCCACATGGTTTCCCCCGAACGGCCATAGCCCGGCTGCACTTCGTCGGCGATGTACAGCGCCCCGGCGTCGTGGATCACGTCAATCGCCTCTTTCAAGAACCCGGCCGGGTCGAAGAAGCCGCCGTCGCTGGTGAAGAAGGTGTCAATCATCAGCGCCGCCGGTTTGATGCCGTGACGGTGCATATCGGCCAGCGCCGCGCGAATATCATTGGCGAAGCGTTTGCCCACTTCCGCCGGATTGGCCGGGTTATGGATAGGGGCCGGGATCACCCGCGCATCGCCATTCACCTTAACGTAAGGGCCCATCGACGCCGATAGCCCGGCAATGGCTTTGGTCATGCCGTGGTAACTGAACTCGGTCACAATCACCCCGGTGCCGCCGGTAAAGTCTTCGGCAATGCGCAAGGCCAAATCGTTGGACTCGCTGCCGGTGCAGGTGAACATCACCTGACTCAGCTCGGCGGGCATGGTGCCGACCAGCTTCTCGGCGAAATTCAGCACATTTTCATGCAGGTAGCGAGTATGGGTGTTGAGGGTTGAAGCCTGACGTACCAGGGCTTCCAGCACGTGCGGGTGGCAGTGGCCTACCGACGGCACATTGTTGTACACATCGAGATAGCGGCGGCCTTCGGCGTCATACACCCACACCCCTTCACCGCGCACCAGATGCACCGGATTCTTATAGAACAGCTGATAGGCCGGGCCGAGCAAGCGGCGGCGGCGCTCAATCATCGCCAGATTCTCAGCCGGAATATTGCTGCTGGCTGCGGCGTCAAAGGCATTGGTTTTCAACATGATAATTTCTCCTGACAGGCGATGAAGTTCTGGTTGCCGGGCGTCCCGGTAGTGGAAGTGTTTTGATAATGCGCTGGTCACTACGGCAAAACTTGACCGTGGAATGGCGATTCGCGCGCCCTGAGGTCAAGTTTCCTCCTCGTGGGGAGCTTGCAACGTCTGCGGTCAACATTTGCTCTTGCCGGGTCAAGCAGCAAACGCGGCGGGCTCTCATTCTGAAGGCCGATTCATTTGATTGATTGCCACCTGCCGGAGTGAACACTATGAATGCCAAACAGTCCGATACGCTTGATGCCGCCAGCCTGACCCAGTTAGCCCGCGAGGCGCTGCTGCGCTATCACGCCGCTTTTCGCGGGGAGTTGTCTCTTTTGTGCCGCTCGGAAAACGCCACTTTCTTGGTGCGTGGTGACAGCGGCCAGCGTTTTGCCTTACGCATTCATCGCGGCGATTACCACCATCGCGACGAGATAGAGAGCGAGTTGGCGTGGCTGGACGCTCTGCGTCATACCGGCATCATGGTGCCAGAGGCGATTGTGGCGCTCGACGGTCATCGGGTGCAGACCCTGCCGGTGAGCGACGGCGAAAGCCGCAATGTCACCTTTTTCCACTGGATTGAGGGCGAGATGCCGACCACCGAGGTTGATCCGCGCGCCTTTGCCCAGTTGGGAGAGGTGACGGCACGCCTGCATCAGCACAGCCGGAACTGGGTGAAGCCGGAAGGGTTCCGGCGCATCGTCTGGGATCACGACACCATGGTTGGCCCGCAGAGCCATTGGGGGCGCTGGCAGGACGCGCCGGGGCTGCGCGAAGAGGATTTCCCACTGATTGAACAGACCATCGGGCACATTCATCAGGTGCTGCAAGACTATGGCAAAAGCAGCGAACGCTTCGGGCTGATCCACGCCGATCTGCGCCTCACCAACCTGCTGATGCATGAGGGCGAAACCCGGGTGATCGACTTCGACGACTGCGGCATGGGCTGGTATATGCATGACGCGGCGGCGGCGATCAGCTTTGTCGAGCACCACCCGCGCGCCTCGGAGTGGGTCGAGCACTGGCTACGCGGCTATCAGCGCGTCTGCCCGCTGAGCGAGGCGGATCTGGCGGTGATCCCCACGATGATCGTTCAGCGGCGGATCCAGCTGCTGGCTTGGCGCGGATCGCACGCCACCACCGAAATGGCGCAAAGTCTGGGGGATGATTGGGAAGCCGAAAGCCTGCGTTTATGCCGCGATTATCTCGCACGCCTGCCGCAACATCAGGCGCGGGCGTGAAGCAAGCTGCACGTTTTCTGTGCGCCGCTTGGGGCTTTGTCCAGCCCTGCGGCGCTAAGTCTCTGTCCTGACTGCATTTGTTCTTCCCGCCGTGCTGGTACGAAACTTGCAGAACTTCCTGACCTGTTTGCCTTATGGAGTGGAAGAACATGCACACTGAACCTTTACTTCAACCACTAACCGGCTTCACGCCGGGTTTGAACGGGGCGCTCAGCGCGCTGGGGCAGCACGAGGCTGGCAATCGCGGCGTGCTGGCCGCGGCGGCGTCGGGGCTTAGCGAGTTTATTCTGTCGAAAGGGGCGGATGTGGATCGCGTGCTCGGGCTGTGCCGCATCAACCCCGAACTGCTGCAACAGCCCACGCTGAGCCTAGGCTTGCCGAACTACTGTCAGGTGCTGGAAGAGGCGGCGGTGCAGTCGGGCTGCGATAACTTCGGTTTGCACTATGGCAGACAGTTCAAACCCCAGTCATTGGGGCTGATTGGCTACATTGGCCTCTGTTCTTCTACGGTAGAGACCGCGATTCAAAACGTGGTGAACGCCTTTCCTTTTCATCAACACAACACCTTGACCCGGCTGGTGGACAAGGGCGATCACTACCGTTTTGACTATCAGGTGCGCCACGGCAGTATTTTGTGTAAACGGCAGGACGCCGAACTGACGCTGGGGATGATCCTCAATCTGTTGCGCCACGGCTTAGGCAAAAGCTGGGCACCGCGTGAAGTGCATTTTGAGCACCCGCGCCCGCACCAGTGGCACGAACACTGCAAAATTTTCGACGCGCCGGTCTACTTCGACCAGCCTTACAACTCATTGCTGATCGCCAAACGCGATTTGCAGCGCGCCATGCCGGAGCGGGACAAAACTCTGCTGCTGGTGATGCAAGACGCCATTCGCCGACTGAACGCCGACGCGCCTTCGCAGCAGTCAATCGTCGACAGCGCCCGTTCGCGAGTGCGTCAGGCACTGCTGCGCGGCGAGCCGGTATTGGATGAAGTGGCAGACAAACTGGGCCTGTCAGCCAGCTCCTTACAGCGCCGCCTGCGCGAGCAGAACCTAAGCTTTACTCAGCTGGTGGACAAGGTGCGCTGCGAGCTGGCGACCCACTATTTACAGCAACAGCAGCTGCCGATTTCGGAAATGGCGCTGCTACTCGGCTACTCCGAAGTCAGCGCCTTCTCGCGAGCATTTCGCCGCTGGTTTGGCGTCAGCCCGCGCCAGTGGCGGCAGGCCGGGGCCAGTGAGGAGTCCACTACAGCGCCATCTCGCGTTTAAACACTTCCAGCGTATGGGCTTTGACGCGAATAAATTCGGCATGGCTCATGATCTCGGCGTCGCGTGGGCGAGGCAGGTCGAAAGGCACGATTTCCGCGATGCGAGTTGGTCTGCGGGTCAGCAGCAGGATCTCATCGGCCAGAAATACCGCGTCCTCAAGATCATGAGACACAATCACCATTGTCACGCCGGTCGCCATCTGAACTTCCTGCAACTTGTCGCGGATAAACAGCGTCATTTCGAAATCCAGCGCTGAGAAAGGCTCGTCGAGGAACATCACCTCCGGGCGCGTCGCCAAAGCGCGCATGATGCAAACCGTCTGCTGCTGGCCGCCGGAAAGCTCATAAGGGTAGCGTTTGAGGTCAAAACGAATATCAAACATCGCCACCAGTTCGGCCACCCGTGCCTCCACTTCGGCTTTGTTCATGCCGTGGCGCACCAGCGGGTAGGCGATATTGGCCCACGAGCTCATCCACGGAAACAGCGCGTCGCGATAGTTCTGGAACACATAGCCAATGGTGGTTTGCGCCAGCGTTTTGCCGTCGAACAGCACCTCGCCCTGATCCAGCGGGATCAGCCCGGCCACCATGTTCATCAGGGTCGACTTGCCGCAGCCGTTAGGGCCGAAAATGGAGACAATTTTTCCGCGAGGCAGATCCAAATTAAAGTCGGTATACAGCGGCTGGCCGGCAAAAGATTTCGACAAGCCGCGAATCGTCACGTGGGTGTCGGGGCGAGAAGGGTACTGCGGCAGCTGCGGCCCCTTGTAGTCATCGCGAAGTGAGAGAGGTTGCGTCATGCTTTGCTACTCCAGTGAACGATACGTTTTTCCACCAGCAGGAAGGCCAGATTGAGCAGGTAGCCGATGGCCCCGGTGATCAGGATTGAGGCATACATGTCTTTGATATTGAACACTTGCTGGGCGTCGATGATGCGATGACCCAGGCCGGTTTCCGCACCGATAAACATCTCGGCGACAATCACAATTACCAGCGCAATCGACACGCCGGTGCGCAGGCCGACAAAGGTTTGCGCCAGACTCTCCATCAGCATGATGTCTTTGAAAATGTGCCAGCGCGAAATCCCCATCACCTTGGCAGCCATCAGCCGGGTCTTCTTGGCATTCATCACCCCATAGGCGCTGTTGAACAGGATAACCAGCACCGCCGCGAAGGCCGCGATGGCGATTTTGTTGGCGTCGGTAATACCAAAGATCAGCATAAACAGCGGGATAAGCGCCGAAGAGGGCGTGGAGCGGAAAAAGTCGATGAGGAATTCCAGACTGCGGTAGACCTTTTCACTGCTGCCCAATACCACCCCCAGCGGCACGCCAATCACCGCCGCAAAGGCAAATGACATCAGCGTGCGATAGAGCGTCGCGCCGATATCCGTGCGCATGCTGGCGTCGGAAAACGACTGGAACATATAGCTCAGCGTCTCAACCGGCGAGGGCAGCAGCACCGGATTCAGCCATTTCGCGCTGACAGCTAACTGCCAAAACAGAAACAGCAGAACCGGGCCGATGAGCGGCAATAATTTCGTAGACCAGCGTGAAGTCATGGCGGTTCTCCCCGTTTAACCTTGATAAATCAGCGATGCCACGTCCACCGGCTTGCTGAAAATCTTGCGTTCAGTAAACACGTCATAGAATTTCTGGAACCACTTCAGGTTGTCGCCGTTGAGCTGCGGATACATGACGAAGCCCGGCAGCGGCACTTCGCTGACCAACGCAGGCTCTATGCTGGTATACCCGGCGATGTTGGCGCGGGCCTTGTCAGGGTTGGCTTGGATGAACTCCACGGCTTGGGCATAGGCGGCAATAAACTTTTTCGCCGCGTCCGGGCTGCTTTTAATAAAGGCCGTATTCAGCGCCGCCGCGCCGCCAAACCACGGGGCATCGGCATCGCCCAGCACATATTTCGAGATAACCCCGGTTTCCAGCGTGCGCGACAGGTGCTTCATGCGTCCGACGGTGCCGGTAGGTTCGAGAGTGTAGACGCCATCAATCTGGCCCGCCGCCAGCGCTGGGGCGTGCTGGCCGACCGGCAGTTCAATCACCGAGGGGTTGGTGAAGCCGTTTTTCTCCAGAATGATTTTAGCCATGGTGACGTTCTGAATGCCCGGCCCGCAGGCGATTTTCTTGCCTTTCAGATCAGCAATCGACGTGGCCTTGCTGTCGAGTGGCACTAAGAATTCGTCCAGCACCAAGGTGCGATTCGACGGGTTCGAGCAGATGATTTTGAACAAGTCGGGCTGGGTGATTGCGCCAAGCCCCAGCGCGCCGGTCGCCGTGCCGTTGGCGCAGCCGTGTATGCGGCCGGTAAGCATGCCTTCGATAATCTGCTGGGCACTGGCGAACTTCACCCCTTTGACATTCAGCCCGGCCTGTTTGAAAAAGCCCTGCTCCAGCGCGACATAAAAAGGCAGGCCGCCAACAATCGGCCAGTAGCCGATACGGATTTCATCGTCATCGGCGGCAAAGGCGCTGGCGGGCACCATGCCGCCGAGGGTCATGGCTCCGCCGGTGATCGCCAGCCATTTCATCAGTTGGCGGCGGCGGGGATTGACGAGAGATGACTCAGGTTTGCTGTTTTTCATCGACTGGCCTCTTGCGGGTTAATGAGGGGTTGCAGCTTGTACCGCAACTTGTATACATAACACTAAGCACAGGCCGTGCCATGTTGGTCAAAAGCAGAAAAGCCTGCATTTTCAGTAGACTAAAACAGGAGAGGTGCACCGCGCTGGTGCGCAAGGTGAGAAAAGCTGGGTTATAGATGTGCAAATGGCTAGCGGTTGGCTAGCCATTGTTGGTTCTCAACGGGCGAAAATCAGACTTTAAACTGGCTGCTCAGACGGCTGACCCCCAGACCATTCACCTTGGTGACTTTGATTTGCACCGGGATGCGGTCTTTCATGGCCTCAACGTGGCTAATCACGCCGATGGTTTTACCCGAGGCGTTTAGGCTGTCGAGGGCATCCAGCGCGGTGTCCAGCGTGTCGGCGTCGAGGGTGCCGAAGCCTTCATCCAGGAACAGTGAGTCAATGCGAGTCTTGTCACTCACCAGATCGGAGAGCGCCAGCGCCAGTGCCAGACTGACCAAGAAGCTCTCGCCGCCCGACAGGGTGCGGGTGTCACGTACCGCGTCGGCCTGCCAGGTATCCACCACCTGCAACTCCAGCGCGTCGCTGGTTTTGCGCTGCAACAGGTAGCGGCCGTGCAGCTTTTCCAACTGCTTGTTTGCCAGATACACCAGATGATCCAATGTCAGACCTTGGGCGAATTTGCGGAATTTCGCGCCGTCGCTGGAGCCAATCAGCGAGTTCAAATAGCCCCAGTCGTCGCACAGCTGCTGGGACTGAGCAATCTGCGCGATCAGGTTTTGCTGCCCCTCGCGGCGTGCGACGTCGGTGGTCAGCTGGTTGCGGATCTCCCCCTGACGCTGCTGCAAGGCTTTTAGCTGCTGGGCCAATTGCTCGAGGCGTTCGGCCAGCGGCGCGGTATCACTGTCGGTTTCACTCAGGGTTTCCGGCCGCTGTTGGCGCTGCTGCTCGAGAGTGAGATTGGCCTGTTCCAGCAGGGCGCGATGCTCGGCCAGTTTCTGCTGAAGCTGCTCTTTTCGCTGCTGCAACTGCTGGCGCAGGGTGTCGTCGAGCAGGGCGAGGCTGACCGCCTGCTCGTCGGCGAAATCACTGGTGCTTAGCGCCTGCTGCCACGCACTTTCGGCCTGTTGCAACCGCGCGGTCAACTGCTGCTGAGAGGCGGTTGCGCTAGCAACCTGCCCGGCCAGCCTGTCGCGCAGCTCCTGCGATTTTTGAAGCTGTTCGCTGGCGGCCTGCAAGGCATTTTCACTGGCTTGCAGCTGGGCGCGCAACTGCTCGCGTACCTGAGAAATCTGCTGTTCGCCAAACAACGCCACCCGCTGCTGGCGGAGCTTTTGCAAGCTTTCGCCATCTTGAGCGACCTGCTGCTGAAGCTTTGCCAACTGCTGCTGTTGCTGAGTATGGTTGCTCTGCATCAGCGTGAAGCGTTCCGTTAATAACGCGGCCTGCTGCTGGGCTTTAAGCTGCTCATTCTGCGCCGCCGTCAGGGCATCTTTTGCCTGCTGTAACGCCCGTGCCTGCTGCTCATGCTGGCTGCTAAGCTGCTGACACTGCTGCTCTTCTTGGTCGCGCTCTGCAAGCCATTGCTCCAGCTGCGCCGCGTCTTGTAATTCAAAACTGAGATTGAGCGGGGCGCTCAGCTGCTGCCAGCTTTCGAGATAGGCTTTCTGCTGGTTTTGGTCCCGTAGCAGCTGGTTTTGCAGCCGCGCCTGCTGCTCTTTCAGGCTCTCGGTTTTGGTTCGCAGCTCGGTGCCTTGGGTGTGCAGCGCTTCGGTTTTGGCGCGCATTTCTGCCACCCGTCGCTCGGTTTCTGACGGCTTAACTGACTGATATTGCTGAATGGCCGGGTGCTCGGTCGAGCCACAGAGTGGGCAAGCTTCACCAGTTTGCAGACGCGAACGCTCGGCTTCCAGACTGACAATCAGCCTCTCCTGCTCGAGCAGTTTTTCGACGTCGGTCTGGTGGGTTTTGTGCTGCTTAAACTCTTGGCGGATCAGCTCCAGCTGTTTCTCAGCTGCGGACAATTCAGCCTGACGCTGGGCAAATTCTTGGCTCTGTTGCTCAACTCGCTGGCTGATTTGCGGATACTGCTGGGCGAGGGAAAACAGCTGTTGGCGCACCGGGCGCAGGCGAGTCAGCTCGGACTGGCGCTGCTGCAGTGCCGTCAGTGGATGGCGTTGTTCCAGTTCGGCCTGCTGCTTTTGCTGGCTGCCCAGTGCGGCGGCGAGAGTGGCCTGCTGGGCTTGATGCTGCTGACTCTGCTGCTCCAGCTTCAGGCGATCCGCGCTGAGTTGTTCTAAGGTTGCCGCCAGCTCAGTCGCCTGCTTTTGGGTGTCGGCCAGCGCCTGTTGGCTGTCTGCCTGTGTTTTATCTAGCTGGGCAATCTGGTTGTCCAGCGGCTGCACCTGCTCGTCCATCAGTTTCTGCTGCTGCTCTTGGGTTTGAACCTGCTGCTGGCGAGCCGCGCGGGCCTGCTCGACGGCCTGCGCCAGAGGGGCCATCTGTTGAAGCTGATTGGCCTGCTGCTCGCCCAGTTCTTTGAGATGCTGGCTGAGTGCCAGATTGTCCTGCCGCAGACGATTGCGGTCATTGAGCAGGGGGCGAAGTTTTTCCGCCGGTTCGCTCTGCGCCAGTTGCAGTAACTGCGGCGCGGCCTGCGCGACTTCCTGCTCGCTGGCCTGAAGCAGTTGCTGATATTGCTGCTGCTTGAGCTGCGCCTGCTGCCACTGTTGCAGCCAGTTGAGGTCGCGCTGCTGCGCCTGCGACTGCTGGCTAAGCTGCTGTTCTTGCTGGTTTACCTCGGCCAGTTGGCCTTCCAAAAGCTGGCGCTGCTCTTCGCTAAGCAGCTCAATGCCCGCCATGCGCTGGTGTAAACCTTCGAGCTGGTTTTTCGCCTGCTTGTGCTGCTCAAAAACCTGCTCGGACAGCCGACCGTAAATCTCGGTGCCGGTCAGCTCTTCCAGCAGCTCGGCGCGGTCATTGGCGTCGGCGTTGAGGAAGGCGGCAAACTGGCCCTGCGACAGCATCATCGACTTGGTGAACCGGCCAAAATCCAGCCCGGTGAGCTGGGCGATGGTGTCGAGCTTGTCGCGCACTTTGTCGGCCAGGATCTTGCCATCTTCCAACAGCGCCAGTTCTACCTTCGGCGCTTGTAGGTTGCCGTCCGGCGAGTTTTTGGCCCGGCGCTGGCTCCAGAAGGCGCGGTAGCCAACACCCTTAACTTCAAACTCCACCTCGGCCAGTGATTCGGCGGTGTGGCGAGTCATTAGCTCGTTTTGGGTTGGCGACACGTTGAGGCGCGGCGTCTGGTGATACAGCGCCAGACAGATGGCATCGAGCAGGGTGGTTTTCCCCGCGCCGGTCGGGCCGGTAATGGCAAAGAGCCCGTTGCTGGCAAAAGGCTCGGCGGTGAAATCGATTTTCCATTCGCCTTCCAGCGAATTGAGGTTTTTAAGCCGCAGGCTGAGAATTTTCATTGTGCGCCGTCCTCCGCTGACTCGCCGCTTTGTACTTGTTCTACGATTTGCGCGAACAGGGTGCGCATTCTGTTTTGGCGGCTTTCATCGACTTCGCTTTCCAGTGCCAGACGGCGCTCGAAAACTTCGCTGACGCTCAACTCGCTCAAGGTCTCTTTTTCCTGCTGCGAAATACTGTTCAGCCGCTGCTCTTTGCTGCGGCGCAGCAGCACCACTTCCACCGGCAGCTCGGCGGTGAGGGCCTGAATGCGGCGCTGAATGTCGCTCAGGTAGTCCTGCGTGGCGACCTCGATATCCAGCCACACCGGCTGGTCGCGGGCGGCGTCGGTAAACTGTTTCAGCTGCTGTTCGATTTCTGCCAAGGAGCCTTTGATCATCTGCATTGGTTGGAATTGCGGGATCTCCAGCGTGTCGATGCTGTTTAACTGGTCGCCGGTGAAATCCAATAAATAGACGCTTTTCACCTTACTAAGCTCGTCAAAGCTCAGGGCAATCGGCGAGCCGCTGTAGCGAATATGCTCGGTTTTCGCCACGCACTGGGCGCGGTGAATGTGGCCAAGGGCGACATAATCTACCGGCGGGAAAGCCTGCGCCGGGAAGGCGTCGAGGGTGCCGATATAAATGTCGCGCACCGAGTCCGAGGTGCTGACGCCGACGGTCGTCAGGTGGCCAGTGGCGATGATCGGCAGAGGCAGGCCGAGTTTCTGGCGTTCGGCCTGCGCCGCCTGGTAGAGCGCGTGATAGTGCGCGGCGATGGCTTCCTGTAACGCCAGCTGCTTGTCGCTGCCGGACTGCCCGGCCTGACTGGCAATCAGGTCGCGCGGGCGCAGGAAGGGAATGGCGCACAGCACTGCGCCCGGCTTGCCGTCGCGATGATTTAAGGTCAGAACCTGCTGGGATAGGTCTTCGCCCACGGTGGCAATCACCCGGGTATTCAGACAGGAGAGCAGCTCGCGGGACTCATTCAGCGTGGCGACCGAGTCGTGGTTGCCCGCCAGCACGATCAGCTGGCAGCCGGTGGTTTGCAGCTCGACCACAAATCGGTTGTACAGCTCGCGGGCGTAGCTCGGCGGCGAGCCGGTATCAAAGATATCGCCTGCCACAATCACGGCGTCAACCTGATGGCGTTCCACCTGTTCTATCAACCAGCGTAAGAATGCCTGATGCTCGGCGGCACGGCTTTTGGTGAAGAAATACTGGCCAAGGTGCCAGTCTGAAGTGTGGATCAGGCGCATGAATCTCCCGTCGGTGGTGTGCTGCAACAGTTTGCCGCAAAGTATAAACGTCAGGCTGGGGGCTGTCCTCGCTAAATCAGGCGGATTTCAACGACATGACGCATTAATGAAGGCTTAGCTACACTTAGTTTGGCTGCTGAGCGATTTTCATAAAAATGTCACAAAACTGACGCATAATCCCCTCCGCAATCAAACAATGATCGCTAACCTTTTGGCAGGACCTACGATGGCTAGACGTATTTTAGTGGTTGAAGATGAAGCTCCGATCCGTGAAATGGTGTGCTTTGTGCTGGAACAAAACGGCTATCAGGCAGTGGAAGCAGAAGATTTCGACTCGGCAGTTGCCCGGTTGATTGAGCCATTCCCCGAGCTTATTTTGCTCGACTGGATGTTACCGGGCGGTTCCGGCATTCAGTTTATCAAACATCTTAAACGTGAAGCCCTAACGCGTGAAATCCCGGTCATGATGCTGACAGCCCGTGGCGAAGAGGAAGACCGAGTGCGCGGTCTGGAAGTGGGCGCGGACGACTACATCACCAAGCCTTTCTCCCCGAAAGAGCTGGTGGCGCGTATTAAAGCCGTAATGCGTCGAATTTCCCCGATGGCGGTGGAAGAAGTGATCGACATGCAGGGGCTGAGCCTCGACCCTTCTTCACATCGCGTAATGGCGAACGAGCAGGCGCTGGACATGGGGCCAACAGAATTCAAATTGCTGCACTTCTTTATGACGCATTCTGAGCGGGTTTACAGCCGTGAGCAGTTGCTGAATAACGTCTGGGGCACTAACGTTTATGTTGAAGATCGCACGGTAGACGTTCATATTCGTCGCTTGCGCAAAGCGTTAGAAACCAGCGGACATGACAGAATGATTCAAACGGTACGTGGAACGGGTTACCGGTTCTCTACCCGTTACTGAGTCATTTATACCCTTGATACTTCAGGTTGTCTGGGCGCAAGGCCGCGCTCGGTAACCCCATGATTTTGGGTATAGTATGTAGGGGCCTTTCGGCTCGCCGCAGCGGAGAATCTGTGTGTTAGAACGTCTGTCCTGGAAGCGTCTGGCGGGGGAACTGTTTCTGTTCTGTCTGCCAGCATTGATCATCGGTATTTTCTTCGGCCATTACGGATGGCTGCTATTTGCGTCGCTGCTGGCGGCGCTGGGCTGGAACTATTATAACCAGCTTAAACTCTCTCACTGGCTGTGGCTCGATCGCAGCATCACCCCACCAAATGGTCGCTGGAGCTGGGAACCGCTGTTTTATGGGTTGAACCAGATGCAAATGCGTAACCGTCGGCGTCGGCGTGAACTCGGTCAACTCATCAAACGTTTTCGCAGCGGGGCAGAGTCTCTGCCCGATGCCGTGGTGCTGGCGACCGAAGAAGGCAATATTTTCTGGTGTAACGGCTTGGCTCAGGATTTGTTGGGATTCCGCTGGCCGGAAGATAACGGGCAGCATATCTTCAACCTGCTGCGTTACCCCGAGTTTCGCAGCTGGATTCAGAACCGAGAATTTAACCGTGCGCTGAATTTGCAGCTCAACAATGAGCACTACGTTGAGTTCCGCGTGATGCCTTATTCCGAAGGTCAGCTGCTGATGGTGGCGCGTGACGTCACCCAAATGCGCCAGCTGGAAGGGGCGCGTCGCAACTTCTTCGCCAACGTCAGTCATGAGCTGCGCACGCCGCTGACCGTGTTGCAGGGCTATCTGGAGATGATGGAAGACGCCAAGCTGGAAGAGCCATTCCGCAGCAAGGCGCTGGACACCATGCAGGAGCAGACGCGACGCATGGACGGACTGGTGAAACAGCTGCTGACGCTGTCTCGCATCGAAGCAGCCACCAACATTGATCTCAATGAGAAGGTGGATATGCCGCTGATGATGGGTATGCTGGAGCGCGAGGTGCAGACTTTAAGCAATGGTCGCCACGAGATTGTGTTCCGCGTAAACGACAAGTTGCAGGTGTTTGGCAATGAAGATCAGCTGCGCAGCGCGGTGTCTAACCTGGTGTATAACTCGGTGAACCACACGCCGACTGGCACGCGCATTGAAGTCAGCTGGCAGCAAACGCCGCTGGGGGCGCAGTTTCAGGTCAGTGATAACGGGCCGGGCATTGAGCCACAGCACCTGCCGCGCCTGACGGAGCGCTTCTACCGCGTCGACAAAGCGCGATCTAGACAGACGGGCGGCAGCGGGCTGGGGCTGGCAATCGTTAAGCACGCGCTCAGCCACCACAACTCCAAGCTGGATATCATGAGCGAAGTGGGTGTCGGCACGCGATTTATGTTTACCCTGCCACAGCGTCTGGTGGTGCCAGCCAGTTCCGCTACGCCGGGCAAAGTGAAAGATACGAAGTAATATTCTGCTGGCATAAATGTTAAAAAATAAAAGCTGCTCATCGGGCAGCTTTTTTCTTTTCTGCCAGAGGCTTACCCCAGCCTGCTAATCAGTAGCTCAACCTTTCATTAACACCTTATAAACGTGCGGGAAACGACCGGTTCTTGGTGATTTCGCGCAGTTTTAGCGGCAATAGTCTGTATCTTGTGCTTAATTTGATGAATAATCATACATATCATGTTTTGCATATCTCTAGTGACTTAGTGATATGCACTGCTTTTTGGTAAAAGTCTGGTCTAAGGCTCTGCTTTTTGGATCTCGGCTTGCCTTTTCACGACATAAACGTTTACCTTAGCGCCCGCTGTCGCTGAACTATTCCTGAATTACAACATTTCATCTGCATATCATCAGGCATTTTAGGCTTCTTTCTCTCCTCGAAATGGCATTGTCAGGCGGTTATCTCGCTCATTGACGTTATAACGAAAGAACAGGCGTTAGCATCGGTCACTTTATTCATTTGAACAGGCAACACGATACCAATCATGAGTACTCGTTTATCAAGCAAAGATATTTTGGCGTTGGGCTTTATGACCTTCGCCTTATTCGTCGGTGCCGGGAATATCATCTTCCCGCCGATGGTCGGTTTACAGGCCGGTCCCGCAGTCTGGTGGGCGGCGGCAGGGTTTATGATAACCGCCGTGGGCCTGCCGGTCATGACCGTGATTGCACTGGCTCGTGTGGGTGGTGGTGTTGACGCGCTGAGCTCGCCGATTGGCCGCGCCGCGGGCATTTTGCTGGCCACGGTTTGCTATCTGGCCGTCGGGCCGCTGTTCGCCACGCCGCGTACCGCCACCGTCTCTTTTGAAGTCGGGATCGCACCACTAACCGGCGACGGCCCGCTGCCGCTGTTCATTTATAGCGTCGTTTACTTCGCGCTGGTGATTGGTATCTCCCTCTATCCGGGCCGCCTGCTGGACACCGTGGGCCACTTCCTCGCGCCGCTGAAAATGGTCGCGCTGGGCGTGTTAGGCCTGGCCGCCGTGCTGTGGCCAGCGGGGCAGAGCATGCCTGCTGCCGAAGCCTACCAGCACGTGCCTTTCTCCAGCGGTTTCGTCAATGGTTACCTGACGATGGATACGCTGGGCGCGATGGTGTTTGGTATTGTTATCGTTAACGCGGCGCGCTCTCGCGGCGTGTCCGACGCCAAGCTGCTGACTCGCTACACTATTTTGGCGGGCCTGATTGCCGGTGTCGGCCTGATGCTGGTCTACCTCAGCCTGTTCAAACTGGGCGAAAATAGCGCCTCGCTGGTGCCTGACGCCACTAACGGCGCGGTTATTCTGCATGCTTATGTCGAACACACCTTCGGCGGCGTGGGCAGCTTCTTCCTTGGCGCGCTGATTTTCATCGCCTGTATGGTGACGGCGGTAGGCCTGACCTGTGCCTGCGCGGAGTTCTTCGCCCAGTATCTGCCACTCTCTTATCGCTCGCTGGTGTTTATCCTCGGCCTGTTCTCTATGCTGGTGTCGAATCTGGGCCTGAGCCATTTGATTCAGATTTCTATCCCGGTGCTGACCGCGATTTACCCGCCTTGTATCGTGCTGGTGGTGCTGAGCTTCACCCTGCGCTGGTGGAATAGCACCACGCGCATCGTGGCACCGGTAATGGTGGTTAGCCTGCTGTTCGGACTGGTGGATGGCATTAAAGCCTCGGCTCTGGCTGATATCATGCCAGCCTGGACTGCGAATCTGCCGCTAGCGGCGCAGGGCCTGGCATGGTTGCCACCTTCGCTGGTGATGCTGGTTCTCGCTGGGATTTACGACAAGATTAGCGGACCGCGCAGCGTGACGGCTCATCAGTAAATGACATTGGTGGTTCACTGGCGTCACGTTTCAGTCATATAATTGCGTTTGAAGAATGTTTCGCCAATCAGGCCACGGAAAACCCTTCCGTGGCTTTTTCATTGGTTTGAGTCCCTCATCAGCCTTGATGAACAAAGGAATTGGATAAATTCACATGCAGCAATCAGTTGAGAAAGAGCCGCCAGCGACTAAGTTAAAACGCGGCCTGACTACCCGACACATTCGCTTTATGGCGCTCGGCTCGGCCATCGGCACCGGCCTGTTTTACGGCTCGGCGGACGCGATTAAATTAGCCGGGCCAAGCGTGTTGCTGGCCTATCTGGTCGGCGGGATCGTGGCGTTTATCATCATGCGCGCGCTGGGTGAGATGTCGGTTAACAACCCGCAGAGTGGCTCGTTTTCGCGCTACGCGCAGGATTATCTCGGGCCATTGGCGGGTTACATCACAGGTTGGACCTACTGCTTCGAGATTTTGATTGTCGCCATCGCCGACGTCACCGCCTTCGGCATCTACATGGGCGTCTGGTTCCCCGAGGTGCCGCACTGGATTTGGGTGCTGAGCGTGGTGCTTATCATCGGCGGCATCAATCTGATGAGCGTCAGGGTGTTCGGCGAGCTGGAGTTTTGGTTCTCCTTCTTCAAAGTGCTGACCATCATCATCATGATTGTGGCGGGCTTTGGCATCATTATTTGGGGTATCGGCAACGGCGGGCAGCCTACCGGTATTCACAATTTGTGGAGCAACGGCGGCTTCTTCAGTCAGGGGATTATGGGCACCATTCTCTCGCTCCAGCTGGTGATGTTTGCCTACGGCGGGATTGAGATTATTGGTATCACCGCCGGAGAAGCTGAAGATCCGAAGAAGTCGATTCCGAAAGCCATTAACTCCGTGCCGTGGCGCATTCTGGTGTTCTACGTGGGCACGCTGTTTGTGATTATGTCTATCTTCCCGTGGAATCAGGTCGGGACGCAGGGCAGCCCGTTCGTGCTGACTTTCCAGCACATGGGCATCACCATTGCTGCCGGTATTTTGAATTTCGTGGTGATCACCGCCTCGCTTTCAGCGATTAACAGCGACGTGTTTGGCGTGGGCCGCATGCTGCACGGCATGGCGGGTCAGGGCCACGCGCCGAAGATGTTCAGCAAGGTGTCGCGTCGCGGCATTCCCTGGGTCACGGTGTTGGTGATGATGGCGGCGCTGCTGGTGGCGGTGTATCTCAACTACATCATGCCGGAAAACGTCTTCCTGGTTATTGCCTCGCTGGCGACCTTCGCTACCGTGTGGGTGTGGATTATGATTTTGTTCTCGCAAATCGCCTTCCGCCGCAAACTGAGCAAACAGCAGGTGAGCGAGCTGGAATTCCCACTGCGCGGCGGGGTGTTTACCTCGGTTATCGCGATTATCTTCCTATTCTTTATCATTGGCTTAATCGGCTACTTCCCAACCACGCGCGTCTCTCTCTACGCCGGGCTGGTATGGGTCGCCGTGCTGCTTATCGGTTACGCGTTTAAACGTCGCAACGACCGCAAGAAGCTGGCGGCGCAAAGCTAAGCAAGCACTTACATCCGTTAAAAGAAAAGCCCCGCGCTCACATAAGCTCGGGGCTTTTTCATATTTATGTTTAACCAAAATCATTCGCGCTGTATCAAGGCGGCAACTGCCCGAATCCTCAGGAGCTTACATCAGTAAGTGACTGAGGTGAGGGCAGGCAGCCAACGCCGATACGGTGCGAAGGATGAAGGTTAAGGTTAATAGCCGATGGCGGCGCCAGCTGGTCGACGCACATCATTCGCGCCATACAGATAGCCTTCACGCACTTTGCCCGACACCGCCGAGTCATTGCCCGAGTTAGCCGGCGTCACGCCAACCGCACCCGGCAGGCCGACCATAATCAGCTCGGTCGCGCCCCATGGGGTCTGCTCAACCATCTTGTAGCCCATCTTGGCCAGAATGTTCAGGCTGTCGGCTGAAACGCCTCGCTGCTCGTAATACACCTCATCCGGTAGCCACTGGTGGTGGATACGCGGCGCGTCAACGGCTTCCTGCGGAGGCATGCCGAAATCAATCACGTTGAGGGCAGTTTGCAGGGTGATAGTGATGATGCGCGAACCACCCGGTGAACCTAGAACCATGAAGATCTTGCCGTCTTTGGTCACTAAGCTCGGGCTCATGGAGGATAGTGGGCGCTTACCGGGGGCGATGGAGTTACGCGTGCCCTGCACCAAACCGTAGAGGTTTTTCTCACCCACTTTGACCGTGAAGTCGTCCATTTCGTCATTCAGGAAGAAGCCGGTTCCTGGCGCGATAACCACGGAACCAAAGCGGCCGTTGACGGTGTAAGTGGTGGAAACCGCGTTACCCATGCTGTCGACAATCGAGTAATGAGTGGTTTCTGGCTTTTCGTGCGGCTCCATTCCCGGCTGAACTTGTTCGGAAGGCGTGGCCTTATCTGCCTGAATCTTCTTACGAATCTCTTCGGCGTAGCTTTTGCTGACCAGACGATCAATCGGGTTCTTGATGAACTCCGGGTCGCCGAGATAGGTGTTGCGGTCCATGTAGGCGTGGCGCATGGCCTCGGTCATGTAGTGAATGGACGCCGCTGAGTTAAAGCCCATGCTCTTCAGGTCATAGCCTTCGAGGATATTGAGGATTTCGCACATGGTCACTCCGCCAGAGCTTGGTGGCGGTGCTGAGACAAACTTGTAGCCGCGATAGCTACAGGTGATAGGGGCCGTCTCGGTGACTTTGTAGTTGGCGAAGTCGGCGGCGGTCAGGATGCCTCCGCCTTTGTTGGACGCAGCTTCTACCGCAGCAGGGATTTTGCCTTTGTAGAAAGCGTCTGTGCCGTGTTTAGAAATGGATTCCAGCGTGTTGGCTAAGTCGGTTTGCACCAGTTTGTCGCCCGGTTGCAGGGCAGTGCCGTCTTTGCGCAGGAAAATGCGCGCGGCCTCAGGGTCTTCTTTGAAACGTTTTACCGTCGTGTCGAGGATATCCGTGTCGGCGCGGGTGAGGACAAAGCCTTCACGGGCCAGTTTAATCGCCGGAGCCATCACCTGCTCGCGGGTCAGCTTGCCGTATTCGCGCTGGGCGGTGTCCATGCCGAGCACGGTGCCCGGAACGCCCGAGGCGAGATACCCATACAGGCTGGCGTCTTTTTTCACTTTGCCATCGGCGTCCAGATACATGTTGGCACTGGCGGCGGCTGGGGCGGTTTCGCGGAAATTGATAAAGGTGTCTTTGCCGTCGGCAAGGTGCACCGTCATGAAGCCCCCACCGCCGATATTGCCACAGCATGGGTTAACCACGGCCTGAGCGTAGCCAACGGCCACGGCGGCATCAACGGCGTTCCCGCCCATCTTGAGAATATCGACACCCACCTGAGATGCCAGATATTGCGAAGTGACCACCATGCCGTTTTTGGCTTCTACCGCGGGGTTGGACGCCGCGTGAAGCGAGCCGCTGACCAGCAATGCCATTATGGTTAACGGCTTTTTCCATTTAAGTAACATATAAACTCCTGTTTGATACCCTGTCTGTGCAGAACCTTCAGGTTCTTGTGTGATAACGCTTTTTTTCTATACAACGTTCATTCTTGCCGGAGGAAACCATGCAAGGCGCAGGCCAATCTATCGCGCCACGTGGCAGGCAAAAATGAGACGTATTTAGGTTAGATGGAATAGGACTGATCGGGCAGAGTTTTATGAAATAAATGTGAAGACGGTGATGACTATGCGGGAAAAATGCGGGAAAAAAATCCCAAAAAAAAACGGCCAGCTAGGCTGACCGTTATTGCTCTGTTATTTTTTTTAAAGCCCTGAGGCTTAATAAAAAATTACAGGTTTGATGCGTTTTCTGACAGGTATTTAGCTACGCCGTCTGGAGAAGCGCCCATACCTTGTTTGCCTTTTTCCCACTGAGCGGGGCACACTTCGCCGTGCTCTTCGTGGAATTGCAGCGCGTCAACCATACGCAGCATTTCATCGATGTTACGGCCCAGTGGCAGGTCGTTAACAACCTGGTGGCGAACCACGCCTTCTTTGTCGATCAGGAAAGAACCACGCAGCGCAACGCCAGCGTCTGGGTGTTCGATACCGTAGGCTTTCTGAATTTCACGTTTGATGTCAGCAACCATCGCGTATTTAACTTCGCCGATGCCGCCTTTCTCAACAGGGGTTTTACGCCATGCGTTGTGAACGAATTCAGAGTCGAAAGAAACACCAACAACTTCAACGCCACGCTTCTGGAATTCTTCGTAACGGTGATCGAAAGCGATCAGCTCTGAAGGACATACGAAAGTGAAGTCCATTGGCCAGAAGAACAGAACAGTTGGTTTGCCCGCAGTGTGTTTTTTGAAGTTGAAGTTATCAACAACTTCACCGCTACCAAGTACAGCTGCTGCTGTGAAATCTGGGGCCGGACGAGTTACCAGGACCATAAGTACTCCTATTGGTGAGGTAAAAGAATTAGGGGTGTATAAATCGACAGCCAGTATAGAGGCTGGGGGGAAGCGAATAAACCCCATCAGACCAATCAATCAGATAGTATTCGACTATCAGTCTGTGGAGTAAGTCGCAAATCTTATTATGAATAAGCGGCTGATTTGCAGGGAATTGTGTCGCGATTCACGATTAATTTCACCCTAAGTCAAATTTCCTGCTGTCTGGCTTGCAGCATCATCTGCGGATAAAACTGCCAAAAAAGTTGTTCCAGCGCGTCATAATTCAATTCCAGATCGTGATATGACCCAGCCAGCGCGCTGAGTTTCGGGCGGCGGGCGGCCATATTCGACAAGGCATTGCCGATATTGGGCAGCGCGGCATAGCTCTGCATCCAGCGATCTGACCATAAATAGCGATTCAGATTGATAAAGCGCTCCGGCATTCCATCCAGCTGCGGTTCAATCTCTTGGCGACAAGCTTCGATAAACTCTTCCAGCTCAATGTCCGGCGAGAGCGTGGCCCAGTGGCGACACAGAAAGTGGTCCCACACCATATCCAGCGTGATAGGCGCGACGCGGCGGAAATCATCGCGGAAATAGCTGCGGGCGATTTTCACTTCCGGCAGGGTGTCGGTCATGACGTCGACCCGCCGATGCATGCGAATGCCGCTGACGATATCAGCGGAAAATAGCGAGTCAGGATTGCCACGGACGAAGTCGGCCAGCAGGTTTCCGAGTAGCGAACTGTTGGCGAGTGAGGCCAGATGGAGATGAGCTAAAAAATTCATCCGCACAGTATAATGCAAGAAACATGATCAATGACATGTCAGGATATGCCTTTCTTGAGGTAGAAGCTTGCAGCAAAAGGCCCGTACCACTAGACTAAGCCGCCTGTTTTTGTCCGTTAACTGAAGTGAAAAGCCATGCGCGTTGCCGATTTTTCTTTTGAACTCCCCGAGTCCCTGATTGCCCGCTATCCGCAGACCCAGCGCAGCGGCTGCCGTTTGTTGTCGCTGGACGGGCCAAGCGGCGAACTGACGCACGGCATTTTCACCGACCTGCTCGACAAGCTCGACGCCGGTGACCTGCTGGTCTTCAACAATACCCGCGTAATCCCCGCCCGCGTCTTTGGCCGCAAGGTCAGCGGCGGCAAGATTGAAGTGCTGGTAGAGCGGGTGCTTGATTCCAAACGCATTTTGGCTCACGTCCGTGCTTCAAAGTCGCCTAAACCGGGCGCAGAACTGCTATTAGGCGATAACGAAAACATCAAAGCCACCATGGTGGCTCGCCACGATACGCTGTTCGAGCTGGAATTTAATGAAGATCGCGATGTCTTCACTCTGCTGGAAGAGATCGGCCACATGCCGTTGCCTCCTTATATCGACCGCCCGGACGAAGACGCCGACCGCGAGCTGTATCAGACGGTTTACAGCGAGCGCCTTGGCGCCGTTGCGGCACCGACTGCCGGTTTGCACTTCGACCAGCCGCTGATGGACGCCTTGAAAGAGAAGGGGGTGGAGTTTGCTTTTGTGACGCTGCACGTTGGCGCGGGCACCTTCCAGCCAGTGCGTGTGGACACTATTGAAGACCACGTAATGCACGCCGAATACGCCGAAGTGCCACAAGAAGTGGTCGACGCGGTATTGGCATGTAAAGCGCGCGGTAAGCGCGTGATTGCGGTGGGAACTACCTCAGTACGCTCACTTGAGAGCGCCGCCAAGGCGGCAGAAGACGCGCTGATTGCGCCATTCTTCGGCGATACCAAGATCTTTATCTATCCGGGCTATGACTATCAGGTGATTGACGCGCTGGTGACCAATTTCCACCTGCCAGAATCCACGCTGATCATGCTGGTTTCCGCGTTTGCCGGATATAAAAACACCATGAATGCTTACCATCAGGCGGTGGCGGAGCAGTACCGGTTCTTTAGTTACGGTGATGCGATGTTCATCAACCGTAATCCTCTGGCTCCGCAAGAAGCGGTCGGCCAGTAACCATTGGCCCGGACGCATTCGATGCATTCGGGCTTTCTTTTTCTGCGGATAACTCCGCGGAGTAACCTCATCAGACTGTTTCTCTGATGCTGGAGGCACTGTGAAGTACGAATTAAGCACTACTGATGGTCGCGCACGTCGCGGACGTCTGGTTTTCGAACGTGGCGTGGTTGAAACCCCGGCATTTATGCCAGTGGGCACTTACGGCACGGTAAAAGGCATGACCCCGGAAGAGGTGAAAGACACTGGCGCGCAGATCCTGCTCGGCAACACTTTCCACCTCTGGCTGCGCCCTGGTCAGGAGATCATGAAGTTGCACGGCGACCTGCATGACTTTATGAACTGGCACGGCCCAATCCTGACTGACTCCGGCGGTTTTCAGGTGTTCAGCCTGGGCGCGATGCGTAAGATCAAAGAAGAAGGCGTGCACTTCCGTAACCCGATTAACGGCGATCCGGTGTTCCTCAGCCCTGAAAAATCGATGGAGATCCAAAACGATCTCGGTTCTGACATCGTAATGATCTTTGACGAATGTACGCCATACCCGGCGGATTGGGACTATGCCAAGCGTTCAATGGAAATGTCTCTGCGCTGGGCGAAACGCAGCCGCGATCGTCACAACGAATTGAATAATAAGAATGCTTTGTTCGGTATTATTCAAGGTAGCGTTTACGAAGATTTACGAGATGTATCATTAAAAGGGCTGGTAGAGATTGGCTTTGATGGTTACGCTGTGGGCGGCTTGGCGGTAGGTGAGCCGAAAGAGGACATGCACCGTATTCTTGAGCATGTTTGTCCGCAGATCCCGGAAGATAAACCGCGTTATCTGATGGGCGTCGGTAAACCAGAAGATTTGGTCGAAGGCGTACGTCGTGGCGTCGATATGTTTGACTGCGTAATGCCTACGCGTAATGCGCGTAACGGTCATCTGTTCGTCACTGACGGCATCGTGAAAATCCGTAATGCCAAGCATAAAGATGATACCTCGACCCTCGATGAGCATTGCGATTGTTACACCTGTCGCAATTACAGCCGTGCCTACTTGCATCATCTCGACCGTTGCAACGAAATACTGGGTGCGCGCCTGAACACCATCCACAATCTGCGCTATTACCAGCGTCTGATGGCGGGTTTACGCCAGGCTATCGAAGAGGGTAAATTAGAGCTGTTTGTAAAAGACTTCTACGAGCGTAAAGGGAAAGAGGTTCCACCTCTTAATTTCTGAGCCTGAAGTGTTAACGACGAGTTCTATTTAATGATTTACCGGCGTCGCTTTTTGGCGGCGCTTTTAAATGAGTCGCTTAAACAGAAACAGACGTTATATCGTTATGTTTCATAACAACAATGAGGGAATTTAAATGAGTCTTTTCATTTCCGATGCAGTCGCAGCTACCGGCGCACCGTCACAGGGAAGTCCTTACTCTCTGGTCATCATGCTGGTCGTTTTTGGTCTGATTTTCTATTTCATGATCCTGCGCCCGCAACAGAAACGCTCTAAAGAACACAAAAAACTGATGGACTCCATCGGTAAAGGTGACGAAGTGATGACCACCGGTGGTTTGATCGGTCGCGTAAGCAAAGTAGCTGAAACTGGCTTCATTGTTATCGCGCTGAACGACACTACTGAAGTGATGATCAAGCGTGACTTCGTGGCTGCCGTTCTGCCGAAAGGTACGATGAAGGCTCTTTAATTTTCGATTTTCCCGAAGGGAACTGCCGTGTTAAACCGTTATCCTTTGTGGAAGTATCTGATGCTGATCGTTGTGATCATCGTCGGTCTGCTATACGCACTTCCCAACCTTTATGGTGAGGATCCGGCTGTTCAAATTACTGGCGCTCGGGGCTCCGACGCCAGTGTTGCAACGCTGGACCAAGTCAAAAACGTATTAGATCAAGACAAAATTCCAAGCAAATCTATTGCACTGGAAAATGGTCAAATCCTTGCCCGCTTTAAAGACACTGATGTACAGCTGCGCGCTCGCGAAGCCCTCACCAGCGCCCTGGGCGACAAATTTGTTATTGCTCTGAACCTCGCGCCAGCAACGCCGCGCTGGTTAAGCATGATGGGCGCTGAGCCAATGAAGCTCGGTCTTGACCTGCGTGGTGGTGTTCACTTCCTGATGGAAGTTGACATGGATACCGCGCTGAGCAAGCTGCAAGAGCAGACCATGGACAGCATGCGCAGTGACCTGCGCGAGAAAAATATTCCTTACGCCACGGTTCGTAAACTCGACAACTATGGTGTCGAAGTGCGTTTCCGTGATGCCGCAACTCGCGACAGCGCCGTTAGCTATCTTTCCCCGCGTCACCGTGATTTAGTCATCACCGCCAGTGGCGACAATGCCGCGCGCGTTGTGATGACTGATGATCGCCTGAGCGAAGCCCGCGAATACGCCGTTCAGCAAAACATCAACATTTTGCGTAACCGTGTAAACCAACTGGGTGTGGCTGAACCGCTGGTACAGCGTCAAGGTTCAGACCGTATCGTGGTTGAGCTGCCGGGGATTCAGGACACTGCCCGCGCCAAAGAAATTTTGGGTGCGACGGCAACGCTGGAATTCCGTCTGGTCAACACCAACGTTGATGCGACTGCCGCTGCTTCTGGCCGCGTGCCGGGCGACAGTGAAGTGAAAAATACCCGTGATGGGCGCCCGGTTGTCTTGTACAAGCGCGTGATCCTTACCGGTGACCACATCACTGACTCCACCTCCAACATGGACGAATACAACCAGCCGCAGGTTAACATCTCCCTCGATAGCGCTGGCGGCAACGCCATGTCTAACTTCACCAAGGACAATATCGGTAAACCGATGGCGACCCTGTTTGTGGAGTACAAAGACAGCGGTAAGAAAGATGCGAACGGCCGTTCGATTCTGGCTAAGCAAGAAGAAGTTATCAACGTCGCGACTATCCAGTCACGTCTGGGTAACAGCTTCCGCATTACCGGCGTTAACGATCCGAATGAAGCTCGCCAGCTCTCCCTGCTGCTGCGCGCGGGTGCGTTGATTGCGCCGATTCAGATTGTTGAAGAACGTACCATCGGTCCAACTTTGGGGATGCAGAACATCACCCAGGGTCTGGAAGCCTGCTTGTGGGGTCTGGTGGCGTCAATTCTATTTATGGTGGTTTGGTATCGTAAGTTTGGTGTGATTGCGACAACCGCGCTGGTGGCTAACTTGGTTCTGATTGTTGGGATCATGTCTCTGCTGCCAGGGGCAACGCTGACCATGCCGGGTATTGCCGGTATCGTACTGACCCTTGCGGTTGCAGTTGATGCCAACGTACTGATTAACGAACGTATCAAGGAAGAGCTGAAGAACGGACGTTCCGTTCAGCAGGCGATTCATGAAGGCTATAAAGGCGCGTTCTCCAGTATCGTTGATGCCAACATTACTACCCTGATCACGGCGATTATTCTTTATGCGGTGGGTACCGGTTCGATAAAAGGCTTTGCTATCACCACGGCTATCGGTGTTGCAACCTCGATGTTTACATCAATCGTCGGAACCCGTGCCATCGTCAACCTGCTTTACGGCGGCAAACGCATCAAAAAGCTGTCTATCTGAGGAGTGCGTTGTGGCACAGCAACAATATACTGTTGAACAACTGAACTACGGCCGTAAAGTCATCGACTTTATGCGCTGGGACAACTTGGCCTTCGCCATTTCTGGTCTGTTGTTGATCGTTTCCATCGCGATCATCGGTGTTCGCGGGTTTAACTGGGGTCTGGACTTTACCGGCGGTACGGTAATTGAGATCAGCCTCGATCAACCCGCTAACCTTGATGACATGCGTGCATCAATGGAGAAAGCCGGGTTCACCGACCCTGTGGTCCAAAACTTTGGTAGCAGCCGCGACATTATTGTCCGTCTGCCGCCAACGTCAGGCACTGCGGGTCAGGAACTGGGTAACAAAGTCATCGGACTTATCAACGCCGACATCGACAAAAATGCGTCAGTAAAACGTATTGAGTTCGTGGGTCCAAGCGTAGGTAGCGATCTGGCTCAGGCCGGTGCGATGGCGCTGTTGATTGCGCTTATCTGTATCCTGATTTACGTTGGTTTCCGCTTCGAGTGGCGACTGGCGTTGGGTGCGGTTATCGCGTTGGCGCACGACGTCATCATCACCATGGGCGTGTTGTCACTGTTCAGAATCGAGGTTGACCTGACCATCATCGCTTCCCTGATGTCGGTTATTGGTTACTCTCTGAATGACTCCATCGTGGTTTCGGACCGTATTCGTGAGAACTTCCGCAAGATCCGTCGCGGTACCTCTTACGAAATCATGAACGTGTCCCTGACCCAGACCCTGAGCCGTACCATCATGACCTCAGCGACCACGCTGATGGTTGTTCTGATGCTCTACATCTTTGGCGGCGCGTTGCTGGAAGGCTTCTCACTGACCATGTTGATCGGTGTATCAATCGGTACGGTTTCATCTATCTACGTGGCATCCGCGTTAGCGCTGAAACTTGGCATGAAACGCGAACACATGTTGCAGCAGAAAGTTGAGAAAGAGGGCGCAGATCAGCCTTCGATCCTGCCTTAATCTGTTCAGCATCAGCCATGAAAAAGCCTCGCAATTGCGAGGCTTTTTTTATGCTTTCTGAAGGCCGTTATTTGGCGGCGGCGGGCTCTTGAACTGCTTGTACCGGGCCAAGAATATTATGCAGGCGAACAAAGCCGAGGGTTTCGACGCGAATATTCTGGAAGGTCACGTCGATAACCTGCTCCGCGCTCGGCAGCAGGGTCGGGACGCTGGCGATATTTTGCGTTTGCATATCCACGGTCAAAGGCTTGCCAGTGACTGGGTCAAGCTGTCCCCAGTCCAGCGAGGCGGTGAACGGCGGCAGTGGCTGTCCCGACACGCTTTTAATCCGCAGCTGGCCTTGAACGCCGCTGGCATCTGGAGAAACATTGGTCAGGATTACGCTTAACTCACCAATATCACTCTTCACCACCGCCGCGCTTTTTGCCGCAGGCAGGATATACAGGCCATCGGTTGACTGGCGGTTGAGCAGGGTTTGCTGCTCCAGCGCGCTGGCTAAATCGGTCAGACGCTGTAATTTTTGGTTTAACTGGCCGACTTCAGATCGCAGCTCTGTCACTTGTGGGTCTTGTTGGGCACAACCTGATAATGCCAGCAGGGCTGAAGCAGCTAAAGTTGCGCGAAAATAGCCTGTCATGTCGGTGAGTTCCTTTTCTTGCGCTCTGAGAGCGAGTTGCTCAGAGCCAGTAAAATCATAGGGTGAAGGGGGAAACGTGCAGCTCCTCCCGCTCAAACAAGGGGTTAAGTTTAACCCGATGTGCACCAAAGTAGCGACAGCCTTTGTTGTCGCGCCACTTCGCGCTAAACTAACCCCCCATCAAGACCGCCATCAGGAACTGCTATGCATTGCCCATTTTGTGCTGCTGTTGATACGAAAGTCATCGATTCCCGCCTGGTTGGCGATGGATCGCAAGTTCGCCGCCGTCGCCAGTGTCTGGTTTGCCACGAACGCTTTACTACTTTTGAAGTGGCCGAGCTGGTGATGCCCCGCGTGATTAAAAGCAATGACGTTCGTGAACCCTTCAATGAAGACAAACTGCGCCGCGGTATCTTGAAGGCGTTGGAAAAACGGCCTGTAAGCTCAGATGATGTTGAAATGGCCATCAGCCACATTAAGTCACAATTGCGGGCTACGGGAGAGCGCGAAATCCCTGCCAAAATGATTGGCAATCTGGTGATGGATGCACTTAAAAAGCTGGATAAAGTCGCCTACATTCGCTTTGCTTCGGTATATCGCAGCTTTGAGGATATCCGCGAGTTCGGCGAAGAGATCGCCCGTCTTCAGGATTAAGGATAGATATGTCCACAGAATCATTGCATACAGATGAAAAATACATGGCTCGCGCCTTTGAGCTGGCGCGACTCGGCCGCTTCACCACCACGCCAAATCCAAACGTCGGCTGCGTCATCGTCCGTGATGGCGAAATCGTGGGGGAGGGGTATCACATTAAGGCCGGTGGGCCACACGCCGAAGTTCACGCGCTGCGCATGGCGGGCGAAAAAGCCCAAGGCGCCACGGCTTATGTCACCCTTGAACCTTGCAGCCACCACGGCCGCACGCCTCCTTGCGCCGACGCGCTGATTGCCGCCGGTGTCGCTCGCGTGGTTGCTTCAATGCAAGACCCTAACCCGGAAGTCGCCGGGCGTGGCTTATACCGTTTGCAACAAACTGGCATTGAAGTCAGCCATGGATTGATGCACAGCGAAGCCGAAGCCATCAACCTCGGCTTCTTAAAGCGTATGCGCACCGGCTTCCCTTATGTGCAGCTAAAAATGGCGGCGTCGCTGGATGGCCGCACGGCGATGGCGTCTGGCGAAAGCCAGTGGATCACCTCAGCCGCCGCGCGTGCCGACGTGCAGCGTTTTCGTGCTCAAAGCTCGGCCATTCTTAGCTCCAGCGCCACGGTGCTGGCGGACGACCCTTCACTCAACGTCCGTTGGGACCAACTGGATAGCGACACTCAGCATATTTATCCGCAGGAGTCCCTGCGTCAGCCGCTGCGCATTGTTATCGACAGTCAAAATCGCGTGACGCCACGGCACAAAATGGTCAATCAGCCGGGCGATACTTGGCTGGCCCGCCTTGCCGCCGATGAGCAAACCTGGCCTGAATCCACCGAGCAGTGGGTGGTTCCGGGGCGAGATAACCGGGTTGATTTAGTGCTGCTGATGATGCAACTGGCCAAGCGACAGATAAATAGCATATGGGTTGAAGCCGGGGCAGAGCTTGCCGGGGCGCTGTTGCAGGCCGGTCTGGTGGATGAGCTGATCGTCTACATGGCACCAAAATTACTGGGTGAAAACGGACGTGCACTTTGTGTGCTCCCCGGCTTGCAAAGCCTGTCCGATGCGCCACAATTTACCCTCAGCGATGTGCGTCAGGTGGGAACAGATTTGCGTCTGCGCCTGAAACCTCAGTACTAATCGGCACGTATTCGAGCCGTAAAAACGTCGCAAAAATATCGGGCAGATAAGCTTCGGCTTCTCTGCCACGCCTTTTGACGGAATGTGTTTATAAATCGCATGTCCAGACAAGGTAATAATATGATAGAATCCGCCCCCCTGCGGCTGGGCTGGGCCGGGGCTGTCAAAAGCTGAACTCTTGAACCCATTTAAAGGAAAACCTATGAACGTTATCGAAGGTGTTGTAGCCACGCCGAACGCGCGCGTAGCAATCGCTATTGCCCGTTTCAACAATTTCATCAACGACAGCCTGCTGTCTGGCGCGGTTGATGCTTTGAAACGCATTGGTCAGGTTAGCGATGACAACATCACCGTAGTGTGGGTTCCAGGCGCTTATGAGCTGCCACTGGCCACTCGTGCTCTGGCGAACAGCGGCAAATATGACGCTGTTATCGCACTGGGTACCGTCATCCGTGGGGGCACTGCCCATTTCGAATTCGTGGCTGGCGAATGTAGCTCTGGTTTAGCCAGCGTTGCGCTGAACAGCGAGATCCCAGTTTCGTTTGGCGTGCTGACTACCGAAAGTATTGAGCAAGCTATCGAACGTGCAGGGACAAAAGCCGGTAATAAAGGTGCTGAAGCAGCCCTGACCGCGCTTGAAATGATTAATGTTATCAAGGCTATCCAGGCCTGAATCTAGTTAAGGGGAAATCCGTGAAACCTGCTGCTCGTCGCCGCGCCCGTGAATGTGCCGTACAGGCGCTTTACTCTTGGCAGTTGTCGAAAAACGACATTGCCGATGTTGAATTAGAATTCCTGACCGAGCAGGATGTCAAAGACGTCGACATTACCTATTTCCGCGAATTGCTGACCGGTGTTGCTACCAGTGCAGAGAAGCTTGATGCGCTGATGGCTCCATACCTGTCTCGCCAGCTCGACGAATTGGGTCAGGTGGAAAGAGCAATCCTGCGTCTGGCTCTGTTTGAACTGAGCAAGCGTCAGGACGTCCCTTACAAAGTGGCCATCAACGAAGCGATCGAACTGGCGAAAACCTTCGGCGCTGAAGACAGCCACAAATTTGTTAACGGCGTACTGGATAAAGCGGGCCCGCATATCCGCAAAAAGTAACAGTACAGCCCGTTCACAAGTCACAACAATAAATGCATGTTGGTCATACAGCCTTTAGTTTGGTTGAAGATTTTGTGAAGTTACATCGCTTACCATGGCGTTGACCAACCTGTTGAGGCCGGATATCCGGCCTTAGTCATTTTTCTCCCTCACCATTCAGTTGGCAGGCGCGCCGGTGTTGCTCCTTGCGCAGCTAGGCACCAGCTCGAATGATATTGGGTGACTCAATCTGGAATTTTACTATGGCATGCGGCGAATTTGATTTAATAGCTCGCTACTTCAACCGGTACAGAACGGCTCGCCGGGATGTCCAGTTAGGCATTGGCGATGACTGCGCTCTGCTGACTGTCGCTGAAAAGCAGCTATTAGCAGTAAGTACCGACACCCTGGTAGAAGGCATTCATTTCCTCAAGACTATCGATCCTGCCGATCTCGGTTATAAAGCATTGGCAGTGAATCTCAGTGATTTAGCCGCCATGGGTGCCGATCCGGCGTGGGTATCGCTGGCATTGACCCTGCCGGAAGTGAACACCGAATGGCTGGAAGCCTTTAGCGATAGCCTGTTTGATCAGCTCAATTACTACGGTATGCAACTGATTGGTGGCGATACCACCCGTGGCCCATTAAGCATGACCCTGACCATTCAGGGGCTGATTCCTATGGAGCGCGCATTAACACGCAGCGGTGCCGGCGTCGGTGACTGGATCTTCGTTACCGGCTCGCTGGGCGACAGCGCGGCAGGCCTGGCCCTGCTGCTGGATCAGCTGACCGTCGACAATGCCGAGCATCGCGACACTCTGCTGCAACGCCACCTTCGCCCGACGCCGCGTATTTTGCAGGGTCAGGCACTGCGTGGTTTAGCCACCGCGGCGATTGATATCTCAGACGGCCTGATTTCAGACCTTAAACACGTGTTGTCGGCCAGCGGCTGCGGCGCGCGTATCGACTTAGACGCGCTGCCGTTGTCAGAAGCACTTCTGGGCAGCGTGGATGGCGATCGGGCGCTGAAATGGGCACTGACCGGCGGCGAAGACTATGAGCTTTGCTTTACCGTTCCCGAAATCAACCGTGGCGCACTGGACGTGGCTCTCAGCCATCTGGGCGTTGATTTTACCTGCGTCGGGCAGATGGCTCCGCTATCTGAAGGAATCACCTTCTTGCGTTCAGGCGAGCCGGTGGAACTTGATTGGCAAGGGTTTGATCACTTTTCAGCAGGAGTTGTTGCGTGACCGTTAGTCATAAAAAGCGACCTGAGAACTACAAAGGTAAAACCGGCGATCATAAACGCGATATGGCCGCCGCGAAAAAGCGCCTCAATCTGCGCAACCCGTGGCACTTGCTGGCTACAGGCTTTGGTAGCGGGCTTTTCCCTTACGGGCCGGGCACTGCCGGTTCGATTGCCGCGATCCCTTTCTGGATCGTACTGACCTACCTGCCGTGGCAGCTTTACTCGCTGGTGGTGATGTTCAGCATCTGTATCGGGGTTTACCTCTGCCGCCAAACGGCCAGAGACATGCAGGTTCACGATCACGGCAGCATCGTGTGGGATGAGTTTGTCGGCATGTGGATCACGCTGATGGCGCTGCCAGTCAACGATTGGCAGTGGGTCGTCGGCGGTTTTGTGGTGTTCCGCATTCTGGATATCTGGAAGCCGTGGCCTATCCGCTGGTTCGACCGCAATGTTCACGGCGGCATGGGTATCATGATTGATGATGTTATCGCCGGGATTTTTGCCGCAGGCATTATCTATTTGGTTGGGCATCACTGGCCGATTGGCCTGTTTTAAGCCGACTTGAAATGTGAAAAGGCGCTGAGCTTCTGGCTTCAGCGCCTTTTTTACGCCTTCCCCTCACCGCGATTATTTATAGCCCGTCGCCTCATGCGGCTGATAGGCCATCTCCAGCTCGGCAATCTCTTCTATCGATAGCTTCACTTGCAGCGCCGCAATAGCGTCTTCAAGGTGGGCAGGGCGCGAGGCACCGATGATTGGTGCAGTAACCGCAGGCTTGGCCAACAGCCACGCCAAGGCAATTTGCGCCCGCGGAACGCCGTGGTCCTCAGCCACTTTCTCCAGACGCTCGGCAACTTTGGCATCAACAGCATCCGTGGCGTCATACAGCTTTTGGCTGACTTCATCGGAAACCGATCGCGCCGTGGTTTCGCCCCAAGGCCGCGTCAGTTTGCCTCGCGCCAGCGGGCTCCACGGCAGGACGGCGATATTCTCCTGCACGCAGAGCGGGTGCATGTCATTTTCCTCTTCGCGCTGGATCAGATTGTACTGATCCTGCATCGAGACAAACGACGCCCAGCCGTTTTTCGCCGACAGCTCCAATGCTAGTTTGAATTGCCGGGCATGCATGGAAGACGCGCCGATGTAGCGCGCCTTGCCTGCTTTCACCACGTCATTCAGTGCTTCCAGCGTCTCTTCGATGGGCGTCTCATAGTCCCAGCGATGGATTTGCAGCAGGTCCACGTACTCCATGTCCAAGCGCCGCAGGCTGTCATCAATGGATTGCAGAATTGAAGCGCGAGACAGCCCCGGCTTGAGGCCGGTGACGGCATTGTAGACCTTGGTGGCGACCACCACGTCTTCACGCCGGGCGTACTCTTTCAGCGCGCGGCCAATAATTTCTTCGCTACTGCCATCGGAGTAGTTATTGGAGGTATCGAAGAAATTAATTCCGGCGTCCAGCGCCTGCTTAATGATAGGGCGGCTGCTCTCTTCGGGCAGAGTCCAGGCGTGAGAGCCGCGGTCCGGCTCGCCAAAGGTCATACAGCCCAAACACAGGCGTGACACCTCAAGATCGGTTTTTCCTAGTGTAATGCGTTGCATCATTCCTCCTGCTTGTTGTTTTTATTCAAGAACAACCTGTGCAGATTCATAGCACGCTATAAGTGTAGTTCAGGCAGGACGGAGAGCAGGATAACGGCGGGAGTAAGTGTGAAGCTCCCCTCTTTAAAATAGCTAAAGAGGGGAGATGCGGCGGCGGTTAGGCCAGCCAGTCGTTGATTTGGCGTTCGATGCCTTCGGCATCCAGACCAAGATCGCGGCGCACTTCGTCCTGTGTGCCTTGAGAGACGAAGTGGTCCGGCAAACCAATATTCAGCACCGGCACCATCAGGCGTTTGGACATCAGCAGCTCATTCACGCCGCTGCCCGCGCCACCCATGATGGCGTTCTCTTCCAGCGTTACCAGCACTTCATGGCTAGAAGCCAGCTCGAGCACCAGAGCTTCGTCGAGAGGTTTAACGAAACGCATATCGACCAGCGTCGCATTCAGCTTTTCGGCCACGGCGTTGGCTTCTGGCAGCAGGGTGCCGAAGTTTAGGATGGCGATTTTCTCGCCTTCGCGACGCACAATGCCTTTACCCATTGGTAAGGAGGCCAGCGGCGTACACTCCGCGCCGGTTCCGTTGCCACGAGGGTAACGCACCGCCACCGGACCCTCTTGATAGTGGTAGCCGGTGTGCAGCATCTGGCGACATTCGTTCTCATCGCTCGGCGTCATGATGACCATGTTCGGGATGCAGCGCAGGAAGGACAGGTCAAACGCGCCCTGATGGGTCTGGCCGTCGGCACCGACGATACCGCCACGGTCGATGGCGAACAGCACCGGCAGGTTTTGAATCGCCACGTCGTGGATCACCTGATCGTAGGCGCGCTGCAAGAAGGTCGAGTAGATGGCGACGATCGGCTTGTAGCCGCCGATAGCCAGCCCGGCGGCAAAGGTCACCGCGTGCTGCTCGGCAATCGCCACGTCGAAATACTGCTGTGGATATTCTTTGGAGAAGCGCACCATGCCGGAGCCTTCGCGCATCGCCGGAGTGACCGCCATCAGCTTGCTGTCTTTGGCGGCGGTTTCGCACAACCAGTCGCCAAACACTTTAGAGTAAGTCGGCAACCCTTCTTTGCTTTTCGGCAGCGTGCCTAACAGCGGATCAAATTTCGGCACGGCGTGCCAGCTGATCGGATCTTTCTCGGCTGGCTCATAGCCTTTGCCTTTCTTGGTCATGATGTGCAGCAGCTGCGGGCCTTTCAGCTCGCGCATGTTTTTCAGCGTCTGCACCAGCGCCAGCACGTCGTGGCCGTCGACCGGGCCGATATAGTTAAAGCCCAGCTCTTCGAACAAAGTGCCCGGCACCATCATGCCTTTCAGGTGTTCTTCTGTGCGGCGTACCAGCTCCTTAATCGGAGGAATGCCGGACAGCACCTTCTTGCCGCCTTCGCGCAGGCGCGAGTAAAGCTTGCCGGAGAGCAGTTGTGCCAGATGGTTATTCAGCGCGCCGACGTTCTCGGAAATCGACATTTCATTGTCATTGAGCACCACCAGCATGTCTGACTTGATGTCACCCGCGTGGTTCATCGCTTCGAACGCCATACCGGCGGTGATCGCGCCATCGCCAATCACGCAGATGGTCCGGCGGCCTTTACCTTCGCGCTCGGCGGCCACGGCCATGCCCAAACCGGCACTGATCGAGGTGGAGGAGTGACCCACGGACAGGGTGTCAAACTCGCTCTCTCCGCGCCACGGGAAGGGATGCAGGCCATCTTTTTGGCGGATAGTGGAAATTCTGTCGCGGCGGCCGGTCAGGATTTTGTGCGGATAGGCCTGATGGCCGACATCCCACACCAGACTGTCGAATGGCGTGTTATAGACGTAGTGCATCGCGACGGTCAGTTCAACCGTGCCCAAACCGGACGCAAAATGCCCGCTGGACTGGCTGACGCTGGCCAATAGGTATTGGCGAAGTTCGTCGCAGAGCTTTGGCAAGCTCTCTTTAGGAAGCGAACGGAGTTCTTCGGGATTCTCCGCCAGCGCCAAGGTCGGGTATTTGGCTAATTCAAGACTCATGAGTTGCTCATAGTAAGTTCAACGGCATATAGGCTGCCTCGCGGGCGTTGTTGCTTCCATGTCACAACGCCCATGGCCCGGCTATATCAATTATCGCGTTCAATCACGAAGCGGGCTAATGCGTGCAGCGGTGCCGTGTTGTAAGAAAGTGCGGCCAGCTGTTCTAATGCCGCGACCGCTTCTTGATAGAGGTCTTTGGCTTTCGCTTGTGCGCCATCCAGTCCCAGCAGTGCGGGATAGGTGCTTTTGCCGAGTTGCTGATCGGCTCCCTGACGTTTGCCGAGTTTCTCGGTGTCGCCAATCACGTCCAGAATGTCATCCTGAACCTGAAACGCCAGGCCAATGGCTTGGGCATAAATATCCAGTTGAGGAAGCGCAGCGCGGCCTTTTTCACCCGCGGCTAACGCCCCCATGCGTACCGCGGCGCGGATCAGTGCGCCGGTTTTGTGGCGATGGATCTGCTCTAAGGCTTGCAGATCGATCTGTTGACCTTCAGCCGCCAAATCCAGTGCCTGACCGCCACACATGCCGGCAATACCACTGGCCGCGGCTAATTCAGACATCATTGACAGGCGATCTTGCAACCGCACTTCGCCCATCGGGCCGTCGGCCAAAATAGTGAAGGCCAGCGTTTGTAAGGCATCACCCGCCAAAATGGCATTCGCCTCGCCAAATTTAATGTGGCAAGTGGGTTGACCGCGACGCAGGTCATCATCATCCATGGCGGGTAAATCATCGTGGATCAATGAATAGGCGTGGATGCATTCAATGGCTGCCGCCGGGGCGTTCAGTGAGTCCAAATGCAAACCAAACAGCTGACCTGTAGCATAGACCAAATAAGGGCGCAGGCGTTTTCCACCCAACAACGCACCGTGGCGCATGGCCTGAGCCAGCGGCATCTCGGCAAAAGGTTGGGCATCTATGTAGGAGGTTAGCGCCCGATCGACACGTTTTTGCGCCGAACGGAGCTGGCTGTTGAAATCAATGCCTTCGGCTTGTTGTGCAATATCAGCCATGACAGATCACTCAGCGTCCGGGGTAAAAGGTGTCAGCGGGGCGTCATTGTCGCTATCCAGCAGGATTTGAACGCGTTGCTCGGCTTGTTGCAATTTTTGCTGTCCCTGACGGGCCAATTGCACGCCGGTTTCGAACTCATTCAGCGCGTCTTCCAGCGGCAATTCGCCAGATTCGAGGCGAGAGACAATCTGTTCCAGTTCGGCCAGAGCAGTTTCAAAGTTGGCGGGTGCTACAGCTTTTTTCGGCATAATTCTCTTTCAAACTCGTTGGTCAGATAGGTTGGGCAGCAGCGTGACGCTGCAATGTAAGTCATCGCCCTGGCGGGATTCCGTCTCGACGTCATACCCGATGTGTGGTTTTGTGCGCAGAGACCCTATTTAAAGTGGTATACTTTGCGCCGCTGAATCTGGCTCAACAAAATTATCGTTAAGCTATACGGCTATTCAACGCTGAAATGCCAACAGGCTCTATTACTCGTTAGTGTTAGTCGGCGTTGGGCTTAACAATAATAGGCGCTTTCAGCCTGATCCAGCCACTCATTCCCTGTTTTCTCACTGCTAACAAAAGACTGCTATGAAGTTTATCATTAAATTGTTCCCAGAAATCACCATCAAGAGTCAATCTGTGCGTTTGCGCTTCATTAAGATCCTCGCAAGCAGCATTCGCAACATCATTAAACCTCAGGATGAGTCATTGGCTGTGGTTCGCCACTGGGATCATATCGAAGTTCGCAGTAAAGACGAAAGTAAACACGACTTGATTATCGAATTGCTGTGCCGCATTCCCGGCATTCGTCACGTCGAAGAAGTGGAAGATCGTCCTTACACCGACATGCACAATATCTTCGAGCAGGCGCTGGAAGCTTATGGCCCTGAAGTTGAAGGCAAAACCTTCTGCGTGCGCGTGAAGCGCCGTGGTAAACATAGCTTCAGCTCCGGCGACGTCGAGCGCTATGTTGGCGGTGGTTTGAATCAACACGTTGAATCTGCGCGCGTTAATTTGACCAATCCGCAGGTGACCGTGAAGTTGGAAATCAACGACGACCAGCTGGTGCTGATCAAAAGCCGTCACGAAGGTCTGGGCGGCTACCCGATTGGGACGCAGGAAGACGTGCTGTCGCTGATCTCCGGCGGGTTTGACTCCGGCGTGTCGAGCTATATGTTGATGCGTCGCGGCTGCCGCGTGCATTACTGCTTCTTCAACCTTGGCGGCTCAGCCCATGAAATCGGCGTCAAGCAGGTGGCTTACTACCTGTGGAACCGTTTTGGCAGCTCACACAAAGTGCGTTTCATCGCTATCGACTTCGAGCCGGTGGTGGGCGAAATCCTTGAGAAAGTCGAAGATGGCCAGATGGGCGTGGTGTTGAAACGCATGATGGTGCGCGCAGCTTCGCAAATCGCCGAGCGTTACGGCGTTCAGGCGCTGGTAACGGGCGAGGCGCTGGGGCAGGTTTCCAGCCAAACGCTGACCAACCTGCGTCTCATCGACAATGCGACAGACACGCTGATCCTGCGTCCGCTTATCTCTCACGATAAAGAGCACATCATCAATCTGGCTCGCCAAATTGGCACTGAAGACTTTGCTAAAACCATGCCGGAATATTGCGGCGTGATTTCTAAAAGCCCGACAGTGAAAGCCGTTAAAGAGAAAATCGAAGCCGAAGAGCAGATGTTCGACTTCTCGATTCTCGACAAAGTGGTTAGCGAAGCGCAGAACCAGGATATTCGCCAGATTGCTGAACAAGCCGCGCAGGAAGTGAAAGAAGTCGAAACCGTGGCTGAGTTAGTAAGTACTGACATTCTTCTGGATATCCGTGCGCCAGACGAAGCGGAAGAGAAGCCGCTGGAGCTGGAAAATGTCGAAATCAAGGCCGTGCCTTTCTACAAGTTGAGCACCCAGTTCGCCGATTTGGACCAGAGCAAAACCTACTTGCTGTACTGCGAGCGCGGCGTGATGAGCCGCCTACAGGCGCTCTATCTGCTTGAGCAGGGCTACACCAACGTTAAAGTTTACCGCCCTTAAGCCTTATCGCGCGCTAAAAACAAACCCCGGCCATGCCGGGTTTTTTTATGGTTTTTCTCATTGCCATCAAACCGATAGTGAGCGATTACTCACGCGCCCCTTCGTCAGTGAAATTATAAATCCCCGGAGACATGACCAGCTGAGCGGCAATCTCCGCCGCTTTTGGCCGGTCGAACAGCAGTTCGATCAACTTTAGTGTGAACTCCATCGAACTGCCCGGCCCCTGACTGGTAAGCAAATTAACCCGAGGGTCATGCATCACCCGGCGATCTGACCATTTGTTGGCGGCGATTTTATCTTTCAACCCTGGAAAACCGGTGATATTGGCGATAGGGAATAAGTCGTGATACTCCAGCACCAGGGCTGGCGCGGCGCAGATGGCAGCGACAACTTTACCGGCAAAGTGCATCTGGCGAACGGTTTCCACCAGCAGCGGGCTGTCGCGGAAGCACTCGGCGCCTTTCACGCCGCCCGGCAGAACAATGGCGTCAAAGTCGTTATCGGCGACATCCACCAGTGGGGCATCGGCCAGCAGCCGCACGCCGCGCGAACAGGTGATTTCCAGCGCGCCGTCGCCTGCTACGCTTGCCGTGGTCACTTTGGCACCGGCTCGAACCAGCAAGTCGATGGCCGTGACGGCCTCAATTTCCTCACTCCCAGGTGCCAGGCAGACCAGAACCGAAACGCTCATAGCCATTTTCCTTTCTTTTAACGGTATCGAATAAGTGACTGTTCACCGGCAGAGTCAGCCCGTGCTTGCGCCCGCGGCGGATAACATAGCCGGTAATATAGTCGATTTCTGTGTGACGCTGAGTGCGAATGTCCTGCAACATCGACGAGTGGTTGGCGGCCGTGGTGTCGATCACCTGATACACATAGCTCAACAGGGACTCTGCGTGAGTTTGATATCCCTCAATCGCCATCACTTCCGCCACTTCGGCGCAAATCTGCTCTATTTCGCTGCTAAATCCCAGCAAGTCGCCATTAGTACAATTATGTACGGCGGTCAGAGGGTTAATTACGCAGTTAACCGCCAGCTTGTTCCATAGAGAAGGATAGATGTTGTTATGCCAGGCCACGTCGGGCAGGGCTTCATGCAGCACGTCGGCGATATGGCTGGAAGCCGCGCCTCGCGCAGATACCGGGCCGATATGGGTTATCCCGGCGGCAACGTGCAGAATGGCATTGCCCTCGTGGCGTGCGGCGTGGGTGGTCGCCCCTTGTAAAATGGACAGGCGGCTGGCCGGTAATTCATCAATGGTACCCATGCCGTTATGCAGCAGCAGCAGAGTGCAATTGTCGTTGAGCATCGGCATTAGAGCGCTCACCGCGCCGGAAACTTGCCAGGCTTTTAGCGTCACCAACAGCAGTTCGCTTTCGGCCAAATGCTGCGGGTCATTAGTTGGGAGGTTACGGTTGAACGCCACGCCGTCCGGCGATATCACGTTAACGGCAACAAAAGGCTGTGGAATGCGTACCCAACCTTGCACGTCATGACCTTGTTGGTACAGGGTAGATAGCCAAAGCTGCCCCAGGGCACCGCAGCCAAGAACTGTAATTTTCATTATGCCTCCTGAGCAATCAGATCTAACATACTCAGTAAATCGAATTTAATGTTTCTAATTTGTTATTAATTTGTATTTTTTAGTATAGCATTCTGTGCTGTGTGTCACATATTTTCGCCCATCGGCACCATCTTAACGGCCAGCCTAATAAAAACCGACGGCTTATTTTTGGCTTCAATGAGCGAAGGCGGTATTATGCACGCCATCATAAGACTTATCATCATAACGACATGGGTTAAAGCCCCAGGGAGAAGCGATTATGCCGTCATTCGACATTGTTTCTGAAATCGACATGCAGGAAGTGCTCAACGCGGTCGACAACGCTAGCCGTGAACTGCAAACCCGTTGGGATTTCCGCAACATTCCCGCCAGCTTCGAGCTGAATGAGAAAAACGAAACCATTAAAGTCGCCAGCGAATCTGATTTTCAGGTGAACCAGCTGGTTGATATTCTGCGTGAAAAGCTGGCGAAACGCGGCATTGAAGGCGCGGCGCTGGAGATCCCTGAGAAGATGGATCACAGCGGCAAGACCTATAGCGTAGAAGCTAAACTGCACTCAGGGATTGAATCTGCGGTAGCGAAGAAGATCGTGAAGCTGATTAAAGACAGCAAAATCAAGGTGCAGACTCAGGTTCAGGGTGACGAAATCCGCGTGACCGGTAAAGCGCGTGATGACCTGCAAGCCGTAATGGCGCTGGTGCGCAAAGGCGATTTGGGCCAGCCTTTCCAGTTTAAGAACTTCCGCGACTGATTGCCCTGCGGCAAACAAAAAAGGACGCCCTGTGAGCGTCCTTTTTTATTATCTAATCAAAGTATTAGATTACAGCGACTAACTGTTCCAGCGCTTTGCGATTGGTCTGTTTGGTATCCACTTTGACATAAGCACTCAGCTCTTCCGGCACGACAATCGCCTCGGCGACGCCCGGCTGGGCTTTGAGGCGTGCTTCCAGAGCCGAGTCTTTAACCGCCAGCTCAGACAGCGTAATGCGCAGGCTGCTGACGTAAGGCGGCTCGCTCATGGTAGCGCTGACCATCAGCCACACCACGGCAATGGCTGCGCAAACCAAGAAGACTGCGCCAGCGCCGCCCGCTCCGTAAACATAACCCCCTAGACTGCCGCCGATGGCGACGCCGATAAACTGGCTGGTGGAGTAAACGCCCATGGCCGTGCCTTTATAGCCCGCCGGAGACTCTTTGCTGATAAGCGAAGGCAGAATGGCTTCCATCACGTTGAACGCTAAGAAGAACAGCTGGATGCCGGCAATCACCACCCACAGGCGCAGGCCGGCGTACCACAGCACCAACTCAGCCAGCAGCAGCACCGCCACGCAGCCCATGAAAACTTGCTTCATGTGGCGCTTAGATTCGGCATAGATGATGACCGGAATGACGGCCACGAAGGAGACCAGCATAGTCACCAGATAGACGCGCCAGTGCTCACTCGGCGGGAAGCCCGCGTGCTCCATCACTTGTGGTAGCACCACGAAGCTCGACATCAGCAGAATATGCAGACAGAGAATGCCGAAGTTAAGCTTCAACAGTTTCTTGTTCGCCAACACTTTGCCAAAGCTGCCTTTCACCATGCTCGATTCACGGTTGAGGATGTGGGTTGCCGGAGCCGGGACCACCAACAACGTGATAACAATGGCAATAATCGTCAGCAGGGCTATGGCCCAGAACAGGGCGTGCAGGCCCCAGGCATGGGTAATGATGGGGCCGAGCACCATGGCGATAGCAAATGTGATACCAAAACTGATGCCGATAAAGGCCATGGCCTTGGTGCGGTTCTGCTCGCGCGTTAAGTCAGAGAGCAGCGCCATCACTGCGGCGGCAATCGCGCCGGAGCCTTGCATCGCACGGCCAATGATCACGCCCCAGATTGAATCTGTTGATGCAGCAACCACGCTACCGATACAGAAGATAATCAGCCCGAAAACGATCAGCGGCTTACGCCCAACGCGATCGGAGAGCAGGCCAAAAGGAATTTGGAAGACGGCCTGTGCCAGTCCATAGATACCGATAGCAATGCCGATAAGTGTTTCACTGGCACCCGCGAGCGCCATACCGTAAGTGGTCAGGACGGGTAGCACCATAAACATGCCGAGCATGCGCAAAGAGAAAACTATCCCTAGTCCCCACGTCGCCCGGCTTTCCTGCGGGGTCATTTGGTTATCGTTCATTACTACCTCAAGACTAAAACCTGCGACATTGTAATGTCTTTAACTTGTGCCGGTAAATTGCTGGATGTTTAGCAGATATTACCGCCGCCAGTGGGCCAGAAGCACAACGTTATGAAAATTCTGACTGGATAAAGCAGGGGAGGGCTCAAAAAAATGACCAGTATCGCTACTGGCCATTGTTGTGCTGTATGTCGCTAAAGAACTCAGCGCGTCATGCTTACCAGACGTAGGTTAACAAGTTGTTCGGCGAAGCGGCGTTGAAGTCGATAGACATCATGACGCTCAGCGAAGTGATCGCGATAATCGAGAAGACAAACAGCTTTCTTGCCCACACGATGTCGTTTTCGGTTTTGTAACCTTTCAGCGCCATGCCCAACCACCAGACGCTCACGGCGGCAGCCACAATCAGGTATTTATAACCCGCGTAGCCGCTGAGGGTCAGCATCAAGGTCGCCACCATAAAAGCAATGATGTAGACGGTGATGTGGTGTTTAGCCACTGAAATGCCTTTCACTACCGGCAGAACCGGAATGTTGGCAGCCTGATAATCTTTAAAGCGGAAGATGGCAATCGCGTACGAGTGCGGCATCTGCCACAGGCTGAAGATCAGCAGCAGGATCAGCGCGCCCATATCGAACTGGCCGGAAACGGCACAGTAACCGATAACTGGAGGCGCTGCCCCTGACAAGCTGCCGATCAGCGTGCCATATACCGATTTGCGTTTCATATACAGGCTATAAACCCCGACATAAACCACAAAGCCCATCACAGCCAGCCACATCGCCAGCGGATTGGCACCGATATACAGCAACGCAAAGCCCGCAATACCCAAAATGGTAGCGTAAACCAGGGTTGTTTTCGGCGGAATCAGGCCCTTAACCAGGACCCGGTTCTTCGTTCTTTCCATAATCTTGTCGATGTCGCGGTCAATAAAGTTGTTGAAAACACAACCCGATGCGACAACCAACGAGACGCCCACTAAGGTGGCGAGAAAGAGAGGGAAGTCGATGCTGCCTTTGGCAGCAAGGAGGAATCCCCCGACGACAGAAATTAAATTACCGAAAATAATTCCTGGTTTCGTTACTTGCAGGTATTGCTTAATCATCACGTGCAGCTCGGCTCTTTAACTGACCATCATATTGAGGTTGAGGTTATACATAATCCACAGTGAGCCCACAACGACGATAAAGATAATCACAGCGGTGAACAGAAATGCCACCAGGTTCCAGCGTGCTT
Organism: Ewingella sp. AOP9-I1-14; assembly: GCF_052375995.1. Lineage (NCBI taxonomy): Bacteria > Pseudomonadati > Pseudomonadota > Gammaproteobacteria > Enterobacterales > Yersiniaceae > Ewingella > Ewingella sp. AOP9-I1-14. The sequence goes on along the minus strand of NZ_JBQSVA010000001.1, from coordinate 1,052,962 downwards.
CCGATGCAGTACTTAAGTGCAGGAAGTAAACCAGATGTACAACGATCTGGATAATCGCAGATGCGACCACCGTGCCAATGATAAGCGAATGTGAAGCTGTATCGCTCATTACCATGGCAAACGGGATAACCGTCAGAATAACTGACAGGATGAAGCCAATCAGGTATGACTTCACGCTGCCGTGGCTTGCGCCGCCATGGGAAGTGGCAGAATGACTCATGCTAATACCCCCATCAGATAAACAACGGTGAATACGCAGATCCATACCACGTCCAGGAAGTGCCAGAACAGGCTCAGGCACATCAGGCGGGTTTGGTTAACTGCGGTCAGGCCGCGACGGCTAACCTGTACCATCATGGTGATGATCCAGATCAGGCCACAAGTTACGTGCAGACCGTGGGTTGCTACCAGCGCGAAGAACGCTGACAAGAAACCACTGCGATCCGGACCGTAGCCTTCTTTAATCAAGTGATGGAATTCATAGAGTTCCATCGCGATGAAGCCAAGACCAAACAGGAAGGTCAGGAACAACCAGCTGTTAACAGCTTTTACGCTGCCTTTAGTCATGCCCAGCATCGCCATGCCGTAAGTAATACTACTGAACAGCAGGAAGAAGGTTTCTACCAGTACGAATGGCAGTTCAAAAATATCTTTACCAGACGGGCCGCCAGCGGTCCCGTGCACCAGTACTGCGTAAGTTGCGAACAAGCTCGCGAACAGTACGCAGTCGCTCATCAGGTAGATCCAGAAGCCGAAGACTTTGGTTTCACCTGCGTCGTGGTGCCCATGCTCTGCATGGGCTGCGTCGTGGTTAGTCAGGGTATCAGTTGCCATGTTTCAAGCCTGCTTTGCTGATTTGTTCAAAATGTTGGCTCTCAATACGTTCGATTTCTTCAACCGGCACGTAGTAATCAACATCTTCATCGAAGCTTTTCACAATCCAGGTTACAACCAGTGCGATGAAGCTAACCAGCGCCAACCACCAGATATCCCAGATTAATGCAAAACCGCTTACCAGGCTGAGCATCGCAATGATGAAGCCTGCGCCGCTGTTACGTGGCATATGAATTTTTTCATATTTTGCTGGTTTAACATAAGCTTCGCCTTTCTCTTTCATGTCCCAGAACGCGTCGCGGTCATGTACCTGAGGTACTACTGCGAAGTTATAGAACGGAGGAGGAGAAGAGGTTGCCCACTCCAGAGTACGTGCGCCCCACGGGTCACCCGTCAGGTCACGGTTCTGGTCGCGGTCACGAACACTCACAACGATCATGATCAGTTGGCAAAGAATACCGATTGCAATCAATGCTGCACCACAAGCTGCCACGACCAGTAATGGGTGGAACTCAGGGTCGATATTCTGGCTAACGCGGCGAGTCATACCCATGAAGCCCAGTGCATAGAGTGGCATGAAGGCGACGAAGAAGCCGATGATCCAGAACCAGAATGAACGCACACCCCATTTTTCATTCAGCGTGAAGCCGAAGGATTTAGGGAACCAGTAAGTCAGGCCAGCGAAGCAACCGAATACCACACCACCGATAATAACGTTATGGAAGTGAGCAATCAGGAACAAGCTGTTGTGCAGCACGAAGTCTGCGCCTGGAACAGCCAACAGAACGCCGGTCATACCACCTACAGAGAAGGTGATGATGAAGCCGATGGTCCATAGCATCGCAGCGTTAAGCTGGATACGGCCTTGGTACATGGTGAACAGCCAGTTGAAGATTTTTACCCCTGTTGGGATAGAAATAATCATCGTCATGATACCGAAGAAGGCATTGACGTTGGCACCTGAACCCATGGTGAAGAAGTGGTGCAGCCAAACAACGAACGACAACACGGTGATGGCGATAGTTGCCCATACCAGTGAGGTGTAGCCGAACAGACGTTTTTTGGAGAAGGTCGCAGTAACTTCTGAGAACACACCAAATACTGGCAGAACCAAGATATACACTTCCGGATGGCCCCAGGCCCAAATCAGGTTGATGTACATCATCATGTTGCCGCCCATATCATTGGTGAAGAAATGGGTGCCCAGATAGCGATCCAGGGTCAGCAACGCAACGGTTACGGTCAGAATTGGGAACGACACGATGATCAAGACGTTGGTACACAACGCAGCCCAGGTAAATACCGGCATTTTCATCAGCGGCATACCAGGCGCACGCATCTTGAGGATGGTGGCGAAGAAGTTAACACCGGTCAGCAAGGTACCAATACCGGATATCTGGAGACTCCATATCCAATAATCGACCCCGACACCCGGACTGTACTCCTTACCTGACAACGGCGGATAGGCCAACCAACCGGTCTGCGCGAACTCACCAACCCCCAGAGAGATGTTGATCAGTACAACGGCAGCGGCGGTGAACCAGAAGCTGATGTTGTTCAGGAACGGGAATGCAACGTCACGAGCACCGATTTGCAGCGGCACAACCACGTTCATCAGACCGATAACGAAAGGCATCGCCATGAAGAAAATCATGATCACGCCGTGCGCGGTAAAGATTTGGTCGTAGTGATGAGGCGGTAGGAAGCCCGGTTCTCCCGCAGAGGCGAGGACTTGCTGGCTACGCATCATGATCGCATCGGCAAAGCCACGCAACAGCATGACGAAGGCCAGAATGATGTACATGATACCTAATTTTTTGTGGTCAACGGAGGTGATCCATTCGTTCCACAAATATTTCCATTTGCCGAAATAGGTGATGCCGGCCAGAACGGCCAAGCCACCAATAATTATCGCGGCAACGGTGACCACGATAATCGGTTCATGATACGGGATCGCATCAAGTGTTAATTTTCCCAACATCGTTTATTCCTCGGCTCCGGCTGCGTGAGCATGATCGCCCATGTCCATGCCTTTCATGTCAGTGCCGGCTGGCATTGGCATTGTCTGGCCTTTGTGCATGTTCATATCACCCATGAATTTGCCAATAATTTCTTTGAACAATTCAGGTTTGACGCTTGCGAAGTATTCAACCGGGTTGTCGATACTTTGCGCTGCCAGTTTGTTGAAGTCGTCAGTGGTTGCCAGTTGGTTTGGCGCGCTCTTCACTTTCGCAACCCATGCGTCAAAGTCTTCACGCGTAGGAGTAGCAATAGTGTTGAACTTCATGCCAGAGAAACCGCGGCCACTGAAGTTTGACGAGATGCCTTTATAGGTACCAGCTTCGTTTGCAATCAAATGCAACTGAGTCTGCATACCCGCCATCGCGTAAATCTGTCCGCCTAACTGAGGAATAAAGAACGAGTTCATCACAGAATCAGAAGTGACTTTGAACTGAACCGGAACATCTTTAGGGATAACCAATTCGTTAACAGTTGCGATGCCTTGTTCTGGATAAATGAACAACCATTTCCAGTCCAAAGAAACCACTTCAACTGTCAGGGTCTTTTGGTCAGATACGATAGGCTTGAACGGGTCAAGTTCGTGAGTGGTTTTCCAAGTTATCGTTGCCAGGATGGCAATGATGATAATTGGAACCGTCCAGACCACGGCTTCGATTTTGTTGGAATGGGACCAGTTCGGGCTGTACTTAGCGTTTGTATTAGAAGCGCGATACTTCCATGCAAATGCAAAGGCCATGATAATAACTGGTATAACCACGATCAGCATTAATCCGATTGCGGTCAGTATCAGCGTTCTCTGCTCGAGTCCAATTGCTCCTTTGGGATCCATCAATGCCGTATTGCAACCACTTAACATTAAAGCAGATGCAAATAAGGACAACATCCCAATACTTTTATTGTATTTCTTAAGTCTCATCTAACGACCTCAATAAATCAGGGCTCTATTGTCGCTCCATGTGTGCGGGCATTTTACGGGAAGGTTGCAGTACTGTAAACACGCTTAAGGAAGTGTCAGCGGGCCACTGCCACTTTATGTTAACGAAGTCACACATGTCACGGAGAGTGACAATTTCTCAATGTCAACAATATGTTGCGTGGGGTTCTTTAACTATGGTGAGTAAAAACAAGGTATAGCAGTAATGCTTAATATTTAATGCGAAGTGTAATGTTCTTGGTAGGTTTAATTAATGTTAACGCAATGTATAAATACGGTGAATTTAAAAATAAAAAGCAGGTAAAAAAAAAGTGTATTTGAAAGATGCTGTAACTTATTAATTATATTTTATTGAATGAAGTTTATCTCAGCGCAGGGAAATGTTACTTAATTTGAGCTTGGTTTTGGCCTCGCCAATGCCCCCTGAATCGCCCCGCCAGCCCTGATATACCCATGATTTACACCGATATATCAGGCCAGAATTCGACTTAAGGGACAAGGGCGAACTGTCTTAAACTCGACGCAGGCGGCGCAGAGCCACAAAGTCGAGAATGCTGCCGAGCGCGATGCCGAACAGGCAAATCACAGCCCCGGCTTCGATCAGTTTCTGCGGCAGAGAGGTGAGGGCGGTCCACTCCAGCGAGTTGGTGATCAATAGCACCAGCCATGCCGCTAACAGTAAGCAACCTACCATTAAGATGCGCAGCGCCAGTCGGTAATGGCTGGCGAACAGAGTGCGTGGTAAGAACTCGTCGGTGTTTTGCGTGTGTTCAAGGGTTTGGCGGCAGATAGCCAGCAATAGCAACCCCGGCACGGCGGCGGCGATGGAGAAGAGATAGAACAGGGGCCAGCCGTGTGCTTCGACAAACCAACCGGCGATCGGCCCGACGTACACCCGGCCAACGGCGGACAACGCCGAGAGCAGCGCAAACTGGGTGGCGGAGAACGACTTATTGCATAGCGTCATTAACAGCGCGACGAACGCGGCGGTGCCCATTCCTCCGCACAGATTTTCGAAGAAGATCGCCGCGCCCATAGAGTAGATGTGCTTATCCGTGACCGCCAAAATCCAGTATCCCGCGTTGGAAACGGCCTGCAAAATGCCGAAAATCATTAACGCGCGGAACAGGCTGAGGCGCTGCATCACCATGCCGCCATACAGCGCGCCAATAATCGTCGCTAACAGACCAAGGGTTTTGTTCACCAGGCCCACTTCCCCGGCGTCAAACCCCACGCCGCGAATCAGGAAAGTAGTACTCAGGCTCCCCGCGAAGGCGTCGCCCATCTTGTACATCACAATCAGCAGCAGAATCAGCCAGGCGTTGTTGCGGCTGAAAAAGTCTTTAAGAGGGGCTACGACTGCAATTTCTATGGTACGAGGTGCTGGCTCAGAGACATCAGGCTCCGGCGCCATAATAGTGGCCACCACGCCAATCAGCATCAGGCCCGCCATCAGCCAGTACATGTGTTGCCAGCCGAGGTAGCGATCGGCTATCCACAGCGCCAACCCGCCAGAAACCAGCATCGCCAATCGATAGCCCAATACCGACACGGCCGCACCACTGCCACGCTCGGCGGCGGGCAGAAGATCCGTCTTATAGGCATCAAAAACAATATCTTGCGAGGCGGAAGCAAAGGCGATCAGTACTGCCAACGCTGCCAGCCAAAACAGCTCTTTTGCCGGATCGAGATAGCCCATAGCGAAAATCGAGGCCACCAACAGCAGCTGGGTGAGGATTAACCATCCACGACGGCGGCCGAAGAAAGAGGGGGTGTAGCGGTCCATCATCGGGGACCAGAGGAACTTGAAAACGTAGGCCTGGCCGACCAGAGAGAAAATCCCAATGGTTTTTAAATCGACATTCTCGACGGTCATCCAGGCTTGCAGCGTGCCCGAGGTCAATGCCAGAGGTAAGCCGGATGCAAACCCGAGCAGCAGTAATATCAGCGTATTGCGCTGTGTGAAGATTTTGAAGTACTGGCTTACCATTAAAATGTGTTCCCGCAGACCGATAGAGTAGAGGCGCTGGGGAATGATAAATGAAGGCGGGAAATAATGGTAAAAACAATTCTGCCCGACAGTGCCGGGCAGAAGAGTCAGTCAGCTTAGCCGGTTAAGATTAACGGGCGTTGGCTTTGATGAAGTCACTGATGCTGGTGTCTTGAGCCATGTCGTTGATGACGTCGCCCAGCGTGCTGTTAACCGCATTGGTGATTTTGTCGTTGGTCGCAGTAAGCGCACCCTGCACATTGTAAGTAGAACGGTAGTTTTTAACCTGTTTATTACCATTTTTCGCCGTAGCGATGATGGAGATATCAGCCTTGGTGGTGATGTTGTAGCGCAGGTTGCCTTCTTGCACGTCAGCAAACAGTTTGTTCACCACCACTTGCAGATCAACGGCGCCGTCTGCACCAATCATGTAACCGCGCGCGGTCATTTGCTTTTCCAGAGACTCTTGCAGCAGGAAGCGCAGGTCACGAGATGGGGTCAGGGAAACCAACTGGCCGTCACGGTTCACTTTAGCCAGCGCCTGATCCTGACGTTGGTCAGCACCATTAATGCTGATAGTGATGCCCTGAAGGGTAGGATCCTGCGTTGGCAGAGTGATTTTTGGCGAAATATTTAAGGTGTTGGTGCTGGTAGCGCAACCTGCAAGCATGAACAATGCTAATACAGGGAAAATGATTTTTTTCAACATGTTAGGTTCTCAATTAATGCATCTGATTCCAGATGTAAAATGGGATCGATTACTGATAGTGGTTACATCATAACATCGCCATTTTTGGGTGTAAGCCCTGACTGGTGGTAAAAGCGACATTTGATTAAATTTAAAGCAAACTGACTTATTGATATCTAATGGTTTCGCCTAAAATGCAGATTAATGGCTAAATACCATTAGGTAAGACAAACCGATTGCCTTTTTTATCAATCGCAGCAGAAATTTTGTTTCTGTAACATACTAATAAATCGCAAAGCCGCCTATCCTTAATAGTGTGACAGATGGTCAAGTAAGGATGCAGTTCCCTGCTAACGGCGTAAGGAGATTGCTATGATTCGCGAGCAAATAGAAGCAAAATTAGTTGCAGCGTTTGAACCTGCGTTTCTGGAAGTAACTGATGAGAGTTATCGTCACAATGTCCCAGCCGGTTCAGAAAGCCATTTCAAAGTAGTAGTGGTGTCCGATAAATTTGTCGGTGAGCGCTTCCTTTCACGTCACAGAGCGATTTATGGCGTACTTTCAGAGGAGCTTGCGGGGAGTGTTCATGCCTTGGCATTACACACTTATACGCAAAAAGAGTGGGAAGGCTTACAGGATACAGTATTAGCTTCGCCTGCTTGTCGAGGTGCCGGAACCTTAGCCTAATCGCGAAGGATCTTGCTCCCAAAAATCATAAAATTCCCTTCTAGGGTACGGTATCACTGGAACTTTCTCCATAAGATGCGGTATTAGTAGGGGCAAATTCTGAAACGGCCTGCGGGCCGTTTCTGTTTTAAACGAGAAGAATAAGTGGCTGGCAGGCGACAGGGTTGTTTAAGCCTTTGCATCGACTACGTTTTCCGAGGGATCGACCGCAATGCGAGTTTTCCTCCCACGCAGTAGATTACCGTCCTCGACTCGCCGTCTATGCGCCGCTATAATGTCGCGTCTTATTTTTCCGGAATGGTTTCGGGACGCTTTCGAATACAGGGCTACGTTCTTAATCAGGACTGTCCCGGTTCTTAGAAGTCGTTTTCAAGGTAAGTTCGTTCTTTTCCACGCTTCTCATCTTGAGAACGACTTCTGGAGTTGACCGAGCACTGTAATTTTTTTGAGGTAACAAGATGCAAGTTTCTGTTGAAACCACTCAAGGCCTTGGGCGCCGTGTAACTATTACTGTTCCTGCTGACAGCATTGAAAAAGCAGTGAGCAGCGAACTGGTCAACGTATCGAAAAAAGTACGTATTGACGGCTTCCGTAAAGGCAAAGTACCAAAACACATCATCGAGCAGCGTTACGGTGCTTCCGTTCGTCAGGACGTTCTGGGTGATCTGATGCAGCGCAACTTCGTTGACGCGATCATCAAAGAGAAAATCAATCCAGCTGGCGCACCTAACTATATTCCGGGTGAGTACAAACTGGGCGAAGACTTCAACTACAGTGTTGAATTCGAAGTGTACCCAGAAGTTGAGCTGAAAGATCTGGAAAACATCGAAGTTGAGAAACCTGTTGTTGAAGTTAACGACGCTGATGTTGACACCATGCTGGAAACGCTGCGCAAGCAACAAGCTGACTGGAAAGAAACTGACGCTGCCGTTACTGCTGAAGATCGCGTAACTGTTGATTTCTCAGGTTCTATCGACGGTGAAGATTTCGAAGGCGGCAAAGCCTCTGATTTCGTACTGGCTATGGGCCAGGGCCGCATGATCCCAGGCTTTGAAGAAGGTCTGGTTGGTCACAAAGCAGGTGAAGAATTCGTCATCGACGTAAACTTCCCAGAAGATTACCACGCTGAAAACCTGAAAGGTAAAGCGGCTAAGTTCGCGATCACCCTGAAGAAAGTTGAAGAGCGTGAGCTGCCAGAACTGACTCCAGAGTTCATCAAACGTTTCGGCGTGGCTGATGGTTCTGTTGAAGGCCTGCGTGCTGAAGTGCGTAAAAACATGGAACGCGAGCTGAAAGGTGCTGTTCGTAACCGCATCAAAACTCAGGCAATCGACGGTCTGGTTAACGCTAACGAAATCGACGTTCCAGCTGCACTGATCGACGGTGAAGTTGACGTTCTGCGTCGTCAGGCTGCACAACGTTTCGGCGGCAACGAAAAACAAGCGCTGGAATTGCCGCGTGAGTTGTTCGAAGAGCAAGCTAAACGTCGCGTAGTTGTTGGTTTGCTGTTGGGTGAAGTGATCAGCCAGCATGAACTGAAAGCTGACGAAGATCGCGTTAAAGCGCTGATCGAAGAAATGGCTTCTGCTTACGAAGATCCATCTGAAGTTGTTGAGTTCTACAGCAAAAACAAAGAGCTGATGAACAACATGCGTAACGTCGCGCTAGAAGAACAAGCGGTCGAAACTCTGTTGTCAAAAGCTAAAGTGACTGAAAAAGCCACTACCTTTACTGAGCTGATGAACCAGACTCAACCTGCATAATTGATTTGCCGGTGACTGAGCCGTTTACCCAGTGGTTAACGGCTCGACATAAAAGCCCGCGGTTTTTACTGCGGGCTTTTTTATGCTCTACAGATGACATTTTTCTTTTTTGCTGTTGTTTTTGCACTATATTTATCAACGTAAGCAAAGAGAGTAGGCCAGCAAGTGGGTAGTAGAGGCCGCTTTAACAGGCTCTGCTATTGTTAAGCCAATCAATGAAAAATGCGGAGCCAGAGAAAGAAATCTCCCAGCGGGCTTGAAAAGGGGTGTTCGTTCCCCCAATTGTTAAATACAAACCAGGTAGCTTTGCTGCTAAATTCAGACTGATAACAACCGTCAGCCGTGATAACGGCGACTTGGCCGCTTGAGCGTAGTCATCAATGCCTATCTCAAGTAGAATCGGTTTTAACTAGCGCCAAAAGAGAATTCTATTAGGAGACGGTTATGTCATACAGTGGTGAACGAGATCAATTTGCACCGAACATGGCTCTGGTACCCATGGTTGTTGAGCAGACTTCACGGGGTGAGCGTTCTTACGACATCTACTCCCGTCTGCTGAAGGAACGTATTATTTTCCTTACGGGCCAGGTTGAAGACCATATGGCTAACCTGATTGTGGCTCAGATGCTGTTTCTGGAAGCAGAAAGTTCAGAGAAAGACATTTTTCTGTACATTAACTCTCCGGGCGGCGTAATCACTGCAGGGATGTCTATCTACGACACCATGCAATTTATTAAACCGGATGTGAGCACCATTTGTATGGGCCAGGCCTGTTCAATGGGCGCATTCCTGTTGACCGCGGGTGCGAAAGGCAAGCGTTTCTGCTTACCAAACTCACGCGTAATGATTCACCAGCCGCTGGGTGGCTATCAGGGACAAGCAACGGATATCGAAATCCATGCTAAAGAGATCCTGAAAGTAAAAGGTCGTATGAATGAGCTGATGGCGAAACATACGGGCAAAACTCTTGAAGAAATAGAGCGTGACACTGAGCGCGACCGTTTCTTGTCTGCTGAAGAATCTGTAGAGTACGGTTTAGTTGACTCCGTATTTACCCATCGCGTCTGACGACTTATTTCTGCCGGACTGATGGTCTATAGTTAAGTCATGCTGTGGCGCGTATGCGCAGTGTTGGTTGCTGCAATTACGCGTCAATTCGTCTTTGACGGAACTGACATTGGTCAACGATATGGCAGCAGTTTAAAATAGTCGTGCCGCAGTCACCCTGCGAAACAGATATTAAAGAAGAGGTTTACTGATGACAGATAAGCGCAAAGACGGTTCAGGAAAGCTGCTGTACTGCTCTTTTTGCGGCAAAAGCCAGCATGAAGTTCGCAAGCTGATTGCCGGGCCGTCAGTGTATATCTGCGATGAATGTGTCGATCTGTGCAATGACATTATTCGCGAAGAGATTAAAGAAGTTGCTCCGCATCGCGAACGCAGCGCACTGCCAACGCCACATGAAATCCGCCAACACCTCGATGATTATGTCATCGGGCAAGAGCCTGCGAAAAAGGTTCTGGCCGTTGCGGTTTATAACCACTACAAGCGCTTGCGTAACGGTGATACCAACAACGGTATTGAACTGGGCAAGAGCAACATTTTGCTGATCGGTCCAACAGGTAGCGGTAAAACGCTGTTGGCTGAGACTCTGGCTCGTTTCCTCGACGTTCCTTTCACCATGGCGGATGCCACCACCTTGACCGAAGCCGGTTACGTGGGTGAAGACGTTGAAAACATTATCCAGAAACTGCTACAGAAATGTGATTACGACGTACAGAAAGCGCAACGCGGTATCGTGTATATCGATGAAATCGACAAGATTTCCCGCAAGTCTGACAACCCATCTATCACCCGTGATGTTTCAGGTGAAGGTGTTCAGCAGGCGCTGTTGAAACTGATTGAAGGTACGGTTGCTGCTGTGCCTCCTCAGGGCGGTCGTAAGCATCCGCAACAAGAGTTCTTGCAGGTTGATACCTCAAAAATTCTGTTCATCTGTGGCGGTGCTTTTGCTGGCTTAGATAAAGTGATTGGTCAACGCATTAACACCGGTACAGGTATCGGTTTTGGTGCAGAGATCAAAGGTAAAGCTGAGAAAGCCACTGAAGGCCAATTGCTGGCTCAGGCTGAACCAGAAGATTTGATCAAATTTGGTCTGATCCCTGAGTTCATCGGTCGTTTACCCGTAGTGGCTACGCTGAGCGAGTTGAGCGAAGACGCGCTGATTCAGATCCTGAAAGAGCCGAAAAATGCCCTGACTAAGCAGTATCAGGCATTGTTCAATCTGGAAGGTGTCGAGCTAGAGTTCCGCGACGAAGCACTGGTGGCGATTGCTAAGAAAGCGATGATCCGTAAAACCGGTGCTCGTGGCCTGCGCTCTATCGTTGAAGGGGCACTTTTGGACACTATGTACGACTTGCCATCCCTCGACAGCGTCGACAAAGTGGTAATCGATGAATCCGTCATCGCGGGCCAATCCGAGCCGTTGATGATTTATGGCAAACCCGAGGCGCAGCAAGCATCTGGCGAATAATTCACCAGCTGTTCCAGTGGGTTAGTTAATAAATGGGGGATTTTGTCCCCCATTTTTTTTTACTCGCATTCTTGTCGTTGAATGTCAGATATTCATCCCCATATACTCCAATAACGACTTGCTGAAACCCGTCTGACTCGTGTTTCACGAGATTTCCTTAACCTGGCGGAAGCTAAACTAAGAGAGAGCTCTATGAACCCTGAGCGTTCCGAACGCATTGAAATCCCCGTATTGCCTTTGCGCGATGTGGTGGTTTATCCGCACATGGTGATCCCGTTGTTTGTTGGCAGGGAAAAATCGATTCGGTGCCTTGAAGCCGCGATGGATCACGACAAAAAAATCATGCTGGTGGCACAGAAAGAAGCCTCTACTGATGAGCCGGGCGTTAATGATCTCTTTTCTGTAGGCACCGTTGCCTCCATATTACAGATGCTGAAACTGCCCGACGGCACCGTGAAGGTGCTGGTTGAAGGGTTACAGCGTGCGCGCATCACCACGTTGTCTGATAACGGTGAGCATTTCGCGGCACAGGCTGAATATCTCGAATCTCCGGCTGTGGACGAGCGCGAACAGGAAGTTCTGGTGCGCACGGCCATTAATCAGTTTGAAGGCTATATCAAACTGAATAAAAAAATTCCGCCGGAAGTGCTGACTTCGCTTAACAGCATTGAAGATGCAGCCCGTCTGGCTGACACCATCGCCGCGCATATGCCGTTGAAACTTAGTGACAAACAGTCCGTTCTGGAAATGTTTGATATCACTGAGCGTCTGGAATATCTGATGGCGATGATGGAATCGGAAATCGACTTGTTACAAGTTGAGAAACGCATCCGTAATCGTGTCAAAAAGCAGATGGAAAAGAGCCAGCGTGAGTACTATCTGAATGAGCAAATGAAAGCCATTCAGAAAGAATTGGGTGAGATGGATGATGCACCTGATGAGCACGAGGCGCTGAAACGCAAAATCGAAGCGGCGAAAATGCCGAAAGAAGCGCGTGAAAAAACCGAAGCTGAGCTGCAAAAACTGAAAATGATGTCCCCGATGTCCGCCGAAGCGACCGTGGTTCGCGGCTACATCGACTGGATGCTTCAGGTGCCGTGGAATTCACGCAGTAAAGTGAAAAAAGACCTGCGTAAAGCCCAGGAAGTTCTGGATACCGACCATTTTGGCCTCGAACGTGTCAAAGACCGTATCCTTGAATATCTTGCGGTGCAAACGCGTGTCAGCAAAATCAAAGGGCCAATCCTCTGTCTGGTTGGGCCTCCGGGCGTGGGTAAAACCTCTCTGGGTCAGTCCATTGCGCGTGCAACGGGCCGTGAGTATGTGCGTATGGCGCTGGGCGGCGTGCGTGACGAAGCCGAAATCCGCGGCCACCGTCGTACTTACATCGGTTCTATGCCGGGTAAATTGATCCAGAAGATGGCGAAAGTTGGCGTTAAAAACCCACTGTTCCTGCTCGATGAGATCGACAAAATGTCTTCCGACATGCGTGGCGATCCGTCGTCAGCTCTGCTGGAAGTGCTTGATCCAGAACAGAACGTGGCCTTTAACGATCACTATCTGGAAGTCGATTATGACCTGTCAGACGTGATGTTCGTGGCGACCTCCAACTCAATGAACATTCCAGCTCCGCTGTTGGACCGTATGGAAGTGATTCGTCTTTCCGGCTATACCGAAGATGAAAAGCTGAACATCGCCAAACAGCACCTGCTGCCGAAGCAAATTGAGCGTAACGCCCTGAAGAAAACCGAGCTGACAGTGGATGACAGCGCGATCATTGGCATTATCCGTTTCTACACCCGCGAAGCCGGCGTGCGTAGTCTGGAACGCGAATTGTCCAAGCTGTGTCGCAAAGCGGTTAAACAGCTGCTGCTGGATAAGACTCTGAAGCACATCGAAATCAACGGCGATAACCTTAAAGATTTCCTTGGCGTGCAGAAAGTGGATTACGGCCGTGCAGATACCGAAAACCGCGTAGGTCAGGTGACTGGCCTGGCGTGGACCGAAGTGGGCGGCGAGCTGCTGACCATCGAAACGGCCTGCGTACCGGGTAAAGGTAAGTTGACCTACACCGGTTCACTCGGCGAAGTGATGCAAGAGTCGATTCAGGCCGCGCTGACCGTGGTCCGCGCTCGTGCGGACAAGCTGGGCATCAACGCTGACTTCTACGAAAAACGTGATATTCACGTTCACGTACCAGAAGGTGCGACGCCGAAAGATGGCCCGAGTGCCGGTATTGCGATGTGTACCGCATTAGTATCTTGCCTGACAGGTAACCCGGTTCGCGCCGATGTTGCTATGACTGGCGAAATAACTTTACGTGGTCAGGTTCTGCCAATCGGCGGCCTGAAAGAGAAGCTGTTAGCTGCTCACCGCGGCGGTATCAAAGTAGTGCTGATCCCTGATGACAACAAACGTGACCTGGAAGAGATCCCAGCCAACGTTTTAGGTGATTTGGAGATCCATCCGGTTAAGCGTATTGACGACGTTTTGAATCTTGCTCTGCAAAATCCAGCGTTCGGCGCACTTCCGGTAGCGGCAAAATAGTGATCTCGACCATCACAGTTCAATAAAACTCAGGCTGGCAGGTGAAATCCCACTTGCCAGCCTTTTTTTGTGTCGTTAAGTTAGTCAGTTGTCAGCGCGTTTAAGACTGGTTTCGGTTGCTTGCATAGCCCTGACAAGCTTGATATAAAAGCTTCGCTGTCATATTCGCAGGGAAAATGCGACGTGACGATAGTATTTCAAGAGGGGATGAATAGAGTGAATAAGTCACAATTGATCGACAAAATTGCCGCCGGTGCTGATATTTCTAAAGCGGCTGCTGGACGTGTATTAGATGCAGTACTGGGATCGGTAACTGAAACTCTGAAATCAGGGGAAGAAGTTGCACTGGTTGGTTTTGGTACGTTCTCTGTACGTGAGCGTTCTGCGCGTACCGGCCGTAACCCACAGACTGGTAAAGAAATCAGCATTGCTGCGGCAAAAGTGCCTGGTTTCCGTGCTGGTAAAGCGTTGAAAGACGCCGTTAACGGTTAATTACCTGCAGGTCAGGCGTCAAACCTGCGTGACAAAAGCGAGCATGGTGCTTTTACTCTCAGGTCTGGTTGTTAAACAATAACCTGACGTCACCGGGCTGGTAAGGTAAGATACAAGGCGCATCGAATTCGATGCGCTTTTTTTATTACAGCGGAGTGTTGCCACACTATGATGGACAATTTACGCGCGGCCGCCAATCACGTCGTGCTCAAAATCATTCTGGCCCTGATTATTCTGTCCTTTATTTTGACAGGGGTGGGCAACTACCTGATCGGCGGTTCAGGCGACTATGCAGCGAAAGTGAATGGTCAGGAGATCGGACGTGCTCAGTTGGAAGAAGCTGTGCAAAACCAGCGTAGCCGACTGCAACAACAGCTTGGAGAGCAATTCTCTGCGCTGGCTGGCAGCGAAGGTTATATGCAACAACTGCGTCAAGAGTCCCTGAATAACCTGATTGACGTCACTTTGCTGGATCAGTATTCCAAGAAGCTAGGCATCACCGTTAGCGATCAGCAGATCAAAGACGCGATTCTGGCGACCCCACAATTCCAAACTGACGGCCGTTTCGACAATGCCAAGTATCTGCAAAGTATCCAGGGTATGGGTTACAGCGCGGACAACTTCGCCAAATTGATGAAACAGCAATTGGTTAGCCAGCAGTTAGCACAGGCATTTGGTACTTCAGACTTCGTTTTGCCGTCTGAAACCAGCGCCATGTCAGACTTGCTGCTGCAAGAGCGCGATGTTCGCACTGCAACGCTGGACACCGCAGCCCTTGCGGCCAAGCAGCAGGTTAGCGACAGCGAAGCGCAGGCTTTCTACGACCAGAACAAAAACAACTTCGTTTCTCCTGAAGCAGTCAAAGTGAGCTACATCGAAATGGATGCTGCTGCTTTGCAAGGAAAAACGACAGTAAGCGATGCAGATATCACGGCTTACTACGACCAGCATAAAAGCGAGTTTGGTCAGCCGGAGCGCCGTCGTTACAGCGTTATCGTGTTGAAAAACCAAGCTGACGCCGATGCGGTTGCCGCTGAACTGAAAAAAGGCGCTGATTTTGCCGAGCTGGCAAAAACCAAGTCTATCGATACCTTGAGCGGTAAGCAGGGTGGTTTGATGGATTGGGTTGAGCCTGAAACCACGCTACCAGAGTTTAAAAGTGCCAATCTGACCACCAAAGGTCAGGTATCCGGCGTGATTAAGTCTGACAGCGGGTTCTTCATTCTGCGTCTGGAAGATATTAAACCAGAGCAAATCAAGCCTTTGGCTCAGGTTCGTGACAGCATTGTTGATAAGCTGAAACAAGATAAAGCGACTGACGCTTACTACGCGTTGCAGCAGAAAGTTAGCGAAGCCGCGAACAACGACAACGAATCTTTGGCTTCTGCTGAAGAGGTGGCTGGCGTTAAGGCGACTCATACCGACTGGTTCACTCAGCAATCTATTCCTGCGGCCATCAACTTCAAACCTGTCATTCAGGCAATCTTTGATGGCGGCCTGATTGGTCAAGACGGTACGCCGGGCAGCAACTCTGACATCATCACCGTGGATGGCGATCGCGCCTTCGTGGTACGTGTTGATGCTCACAAGGCGGAAGGCGTTAAACCTTTTGCTGAAGTGAAAGAGCAGGTTGTGACTATGGTGAAACGCCAGAAAGCTGAAGATCAGGCACGTTTGGACGGTGAGAAGCTGCTGACGGCTCTGAAAGCAGGCAAAGGCGATGAAGCTCTCAAAGCTGCTGGCCTGAGTTTCGGCGACGTGCAGAAGGTTCAGCGTTCACAACAGCCTTCGGCTTTCGAGCAGAATGTCTATGCGCTGCCTCATCCGCAAAAAGACCAGCCGGTTTACGGTTTGTCTCAGGATGATCAGGGCAATAGCGTGCTGGTTGAGCTGACGGCGGTCAACGCTGGTAAGCTGCCTGACAATGAAATCGCTCGCTTCGAGCAAGAGTTGCAGCAATCTTCTTCTAACGTGACCTTCGACGCTCTGCTGTCGAACCTGCGTCAGGAAGCAAAAATTAAGCTGGGTTCTGGCGCACAACTCCAGTAAACCTCGCAGCGTTATGCAACGTGTTGCAACAAACAAAGGCCGCTTTCGCGGCCTTTTCCACATTTTGAATCTGCCAATTGTTGCCCGAACAAACTTGCTGCACTCTGTCCGTGCTGAAAACACATGGAGGATACAGCATGAAAAAATTGGGTATTACATCACTGTCACTGGCCTTAGCGCTTGGCCTTTCCACTCTGCCGGTTATGTTACAGGCAGCCCCCGCGGCCACCAGTAAGGTTGCTACGACGGCATCTACGGCCACTCAAGCCCCAACCAGCAAGGTTGAAGCTTCTAAGGCTAAGCAGGAGAAGGCCACGACCACTGACGACACCACGGTGAGCATCAACACGGCTTCCGCAGAGGACTTCGCCCGCGTGATGAATGGCGTTGGCGTTAAGAAGGGGCAGGCTATCGTTAACTACCGTGATGACTTGGGACAGTTCACGGAAATCGAACAGCTACAGGAAGCCCCGGGGATTGGTGCCGCGCTGTTTGAGCGCAACAAGGACCGATTGAAATTGTGACGAAAGTCGCGGCGCTGACCTGTTCACGGTTAGTGCCGTTTTCTTCTGCTAATCTCAAAAGACATCTGACCAGTTGTCAGGATTTAATGACTATTTTGCAGGAGCCGGAAAGCAATTATGCATACATTTATTACCGTTCGTGGTTTTCATATTGATGTTTATCAGCACGTTAACAATGCCCGTTATCTGGAATTTCTAGAAACAGCACGTTGGGAATGGCTGGATAACAAAAGCGGATTTAAATGGATGAGCGAGAATAACATCGCGTTCATCGTGGTAAACATCAACATTAACTACCGCAAACCCGCCACGCTGGGCAACGTGTTGCGTATCGACAGCAGCCTGCAGCAGCTGAATACCCGCAGCGGCGTGCTGGAGCAAGTAGTCACCCACGATGGCGATATCGTCGCTGACGCCACGCTGACCTTTGTGTGCATTGATCTACGCACCCAGAAGGCGCTGACGCTGGAAGGCGAGTTGTTGGAAAGATTGCGCGAGTTAGAGCTGAAAGAGGAAGAGGCGCGAGGAGGCTGAGGAAGGCGTGAACGACCGGGCTAAAGAGTTAGCCCGGCCAAGAGAGCGGATTATTTCAGCCCGGTTTTCTGCTTCAGGCTAGCCATAACGCCGACTTTGTCTTGCTGATACTGCTGCAGGCCATTGGCGCGCAGGTTACAGGCGGCGCATTCGCCACAGCCATCACCCGCGATGCCGTTGTAGCACGTCAGGGTGTGATGGCGAATCAAATCCAGCTGTTGGTAATAATCGGCCAGGGCCCATGTCTCAGCTTTGTTCAGCCACATCAGCGGCGTGTCGAAACGGATATCGCGCGCGATGCCCAAGCAAACAGCGTGTTTCAGCGCTTTGACGAATTCGTCGCGGCAATCCGGGTAGCCGGAGAAGTCGGTTTCACAGACGCCCGTTATGACGGCTTCAGCCTGAACTTGATAAGCATAAATAGCCGCCAGAGTGAGGAACAGAATATTGCGGCCCGGCACGAAAGTGCTCGGTAAGCCGTTTTCCTCAGTTTCGCCCAGCGCCGGCACCGGAATGTTGTCACGGGTCAGGCTGCTCACTGCCAGCTCGTTAAGTAAACCCACGTCCAAAACTTTGTGAGCTTTGGCGCCCAGTTCTACAGACAGCTTCTGAGCAATGTCGATCTCAGCGCGATGTCGTTGACCATAATCGAAGGTAATGCAATGTACTTCGTCATATTGCGTCAAAGCCTGAATCAGACAGGTGGTTGAATCCTGACCGCCGCTGAAAACCACTACTGCTCTTTTCATGTTTTTATCCATTTGTACTTGAATCAATTGCCACCGATTTCGGCAAATTCTATGAGGCTCATGTTACTTTTCTTTGGGATCGCTGAACAGCATCAATCATAGACTGTCACGAGAGCGGCGGGGGGATCCACGCCTGACAAAAATCGAACCATCCCCACGCGGTGAGCTGTACGCCGTTGACCCGCGGCGGCGCGCTGACCTGATATTGATAGTTGAACAGCGGCGTAATAGTGCCGCGCTTCATCAAATGGTAAAAATGGTTGCGAAGTTCTTCGGCGCGAATGTCGGCCAGAGGGAGTTGTTGAATAGTCTTAAGGCGCTGCGCCTGCTGCTCCAACTCTACATCACTCAGAATGCCCGACCACAGCATATCCTGACGCAGCCAGTTCTCTAAAGTGGCCTCCGGCGCTTCGCCGATCAGACGGTCGCCCAAAAGAATATCGGCCTCATTGATACCACTTTCGTCATCCCACACGCGGCCCTGATGATAAACGATTTCTAACTCGCAGTTCTCGGCGCGCAGTGCCTCTTGCAGCGCCTGCGCGACAAACTCCAGCTCGACCGGCGGGTGGAACAGCAATCTCAGGGTTTTCGGTAAGGTCACGTCATCAGCATGATGCTCGGGGATCGGCCATTCCGGCAGCATCTCACTGCTCGGCTTCACCAAGTCATGGTCAATAGGCAGGTTATTGAGCAGGCCAGAGCGCTGGATAATCATCACCACCTTTTGCGCCTGTTCAGAGGTTAAATGCTGCCGACGCAGATTGGCGGCGATGTAGCAAAAACCCAGACTGGTGCTGCGTTTGACCGGTTTGACATCCGCCAGTTCATCCTGCTCCCCCAGCATGATGCGCACTGGGTGCTGGCAACTGACATTATCCCGCTGCGCGAACAGCTGCGGGGTTATCCAGAACTCAATGGCGGCAAGGAAAGGGCGCTGCAAGTGGTAGTAGGCATGCTGCTCGAGGCGCACTAGCTCGGCGGCAAAGCTGGCTAAACGGAAAGGCCCCGCGCCGCAGAAGGCATCGTCGGGGTGAGACAGCAAACAGCTAAGATCAGCCAGACGGTGCGCCAGCCAGTAGTCCGGCACCTCGAGGTCAAATTGCAGGCAGAGCGCGTGGGGCAGTTTTATCTCCGCTACGGCGGCGAAGGCGTGCCTGCTGCGTGGCGAAAGGCGCAGTCGCTCCAACTGCTGGCGCAGCTGCTCGGCACGGATCGGCTCGCCGTTGTGCCAATAAAGCTGGCTGCGCAGGAAGAAATACCAGGTTTTGCCGTTATTACTGATTTGCCAATGGTGCGCCAAATCAGGCTGGGGCAGCGGATCCCCGGTGGTGAAGCGAGTTAGCCCGGCGTGCAAAGTATGCGCCAAGTGCTGCTCGGCGCGGCCGGTCAGGGTTTGCGGGTCCAGTGGCTGCATGCTGCGATAGTAGGGGATACGCAGGGTCGGCGCGTCGGCCTGCCACTGGCCGCCAAGGTGGGGAGCGAGCAGGGCGTTTAAATGATTCGGGTCGACTTCGCTAAATTGCAGCGCCGCCGAGTGTTCACCGTTTTTCAGCAACTGCTGTAAGTAATTTCCCCGTAAACTTTCTGGCGTATACAGGCAGTGTAGCTCGGCGCGTTTGCCACGACCGGCTTGCGAATGCCAGTTTATCCAGCCTGCGTGCTGAAATTGCGATAGCAAAGTGCGGGTGTGGCGTTCGCTACAGCAGAAGATTTCCGCCAGCTCGCCGACATTCACCGTGGCGGGCTGACTGCCCACGCTGGCATACAGCCGTTGAAACTGATTAAGACGATTTTGCAAACGCATGCCACACCTACTCCCCTCTGAGAGAAACTCGTGGGTTGAGCATAACTCAGCGGCTGGCGGGCGACATGGAGCAAATTCACGGAGTGTGAGCTAAATCAGGAACACTATTTTTAAACTGTTCACTATTACTTCCGCAAATCGAGTTGCATACTCAGTTTGCTTACTTTCCACACCACGGCGGCTGAAATTGTTCATCCTGCCCGGTGGGATAATCGCGAGGTGTTATGTTTCGTTTGGCTGCATTTGATATGGACGGCACGCTGTTAATGCCTGATCACCGTTTAGGTGAAAAGACACTGGCCACGCTGGCTCAGCTGGCTGAAAAGCCCATGACGCTGACTTTTGCAACCGGGCGTCACTACCTTGAGATGAAAGACATTCTGGCGAATCTGGGGCTGGAAGGCTATCTGATCACCGGCAACGGCACGCGCATCCACAATCTGCACGGCGATCGCCTTTACGCCAGTGATTTACCCGACGACTGCGCCGAAGAACTGCTGAGAACCCAATGGGATACCCCGGCCAGTCGCCACGTTTTCCGTGATGAAGGTTGGTTTACCGACCTCGACGACCCTAAGTTGCTGATCCCCCATGAGTTCAGCGGATTCCGCTATCAGCTGTGCAACTTTGCCGAACTGCCTATCAGCGGCAACAGCAAAGTCTGCTTCTGCGCACCGCACGACGTCCTGCTGCAACTGGTGCCACAGTTGGAAAGCCACTTTGGCGGACGCATTGATTTATGCTTTTCGGCGGCGGACTGTCTGGACATCATGCCAGCCGGGAGCAATAAAGGGAGCGCCTTGGCGTTTCTCACCCAGCAATTGGATATCGAAATGGCCGAGTGCATGGCCTTCGGCGACGCCATGAATGACCGCGAAATGCTGGAAAGCGTGGGTATGGGGCTGGTAATGGGCAACGCCCTGCCGGTCCTCAAACAGCAGGCTCCACACTTACAAGTTATTGGACATTGCCAACATCAGGCGGTGTCCCACTTTTTACAACATTGGCTGCATTCACCACACCTCACCTATTCCCCCGAATATTAAGGTTATTTCAGCCAGCCGGGCTATCTGTCCCGGCTTTTTTCTGTCTAACGGGCATGTGTCACAAAACTGTCATATGACTTTCATATAGTTCGCCCATTCTCCGCCACGCGTCTTTTTCTTATTTTCGCTTTTATTTATAGTCCAGACAGGTAGTTAACCTTTTAAGGATAAAATAATGATCACTACTCCACGAGTAACCCGCGTTGCTCTTGCTTTAGCTTTTTTGATTTCTGCCAACGTGTCCGCCAGGGCCATCGATACCGTTCAGCCACAGGCTGATTATCAACAATATATTTCCGAACGCCAAACCGTTGATTTTCTGATTCAAGATGCGCTGACGGCGTTTAAATCTCCGGCGCGCGTGTCCGACGCTGGCTTTACTGGCAAGCTGCCAACCAATATGGAAATTGTCGCCGACAGGCTGCAACAGGCCAGTAAGTTAGAGCCTTACCGTGCCGATCTGCTGTTCAGCACCGCCAGCGCGTACATCTATAACAACAATGTGGATAAAGCCTTGGGCCTGTATAAACAGATTTTGGACATCGCGCCAGACGACGTTGACGCCCACAGTTACATCGCGGCGTGGGATCGTTTCAAAGGTGACACTGCCGGAACCGACGCCCAGCTCGCCGCGTTGCAGCAGCTGAATCCGGGCCGCGTGGACCAACTGAAGAAAGTGTTCGCGGTGATCGACCACGTCACTACCATGCCGCTGCGCGACCGTCTGCCGGCTGACGAAGCTAAATCCTTCACCGGGCCGACGGCAATCGTTACGCTGGGTTACGCGCTGGACCCAGATGGCTCGATGAATAAAATCCTCATCCAGCGCCTGGAGAAAACGCTGGAACTCGCCAAACAGCTGCCTGATGCGATGATCGTGGTCACCGGCGGTGTGCCGCAGAACCACCAAACCGAAGGCAAACTGATGGCGCAGTGGCTGGAGGAGAAGGGCGTCGACAGCAAACGCATCTATCAGGACAACTTTGCCCGCTCGACGGTGGAAAACGCGCTGTTCAGCCGTTACGCCTTGGCTAAGCATCGCATTAAACATGCCGTGATTGTCAGCTCAGGTAGCCACGTGCGCCGTTCGCAGGCTCTGTTCACCATCGCCAGCTGGGAAACCGGCCCGCGCGATATTCAGTATGTTTCCGTGGCCGCCATCGACAAGCCGCTGGCTGAAATGCAAAGCGTTTCTCAGGGGGATAAGCAGGGGATTTACCGCGACGCGCTGAAAACCATGGGGTTGTGGAGCTTCCGCAGCTATCCGTTAGAAGAGCGTTAATCGTCTAATTCACAAGACGTTGATACCAAAAAGGCGACCTCAGGTCGCCTTTTCACTTTTGAACAAACTCAGCGAATTCCCGCCAGCTGGGCGCTGTAGTGGCTGATATCACCGATATTTGCCGCCACCCATTCCGGGTCGAAATAGGTATTCAGGTAGCGTTCGCCGCTGTCGCACAATAGGGTGACGATGGAGCCGGTTTCGCCTTTCTCGCGCATCTGTTTCGCCAATTGTAGGGCGCCCCAGACGTTGGTGCCGGTCGAGCCGCCAACTTTGCGCCCCAGCACCACCTCAAGCCATTGCACGGTCGCCACGCTGGCGGCGTCGGGCACGCGCATCATGCTGTCGATAACGCTCGGAATGAAGGACGGCTCGGCGCGCGGTCGGCCAATTCCTTCGATTTTGCTGCTGCACTGCGCGGTGACGCTCGGGTCGCGCTGCTGGTAATAGTCGTAGAAAACCGAGTTTTCCGGATCAACGACCACCAGTTCAGTGTCGTAACCCTGATAACGAATATAGCGGCCCAGCGTGGCGGAGGTGCCGCCGGTCCCGGCGCTCATCACCAGATAACGCGGCACCGGATTAGGCTCCAGCGACATCTGGCGGAAGATGCTGTCGGCAATATTGTTGTTGCCGCGCCAGTCGGTGGCTCGCTCGGCGTAGGTGAACTGATCCATATAGTGGCCGTTCATTTCACGCGCTAACTGCTCGGAGGCGGCGTAGATCTGGCTCGAATTTTCCACGAAGTGGCAGCGCCCGCCGTAGAACTCAATTTGCTGAATTTTGCGCGGTGCGGTGCAGGATGGCATGACTGCGATAAAGGGTAGGCCGAGTAAACGTGCAAAATAGGCTTCCGAAATGGCGGTGCTGCCAGAAGAGGCTTCAATGATCGGCGTATTTTCGCGGATCCAGCCGTTGCACAGCCCGTACAAAAACAACGAACGCGCCAGACGGTGCTTCAGACTGCCCGACGGATGGGTGCTTTCATCTTTCAGATAGAGCGCGATGCCGGGGAAATCGCTGAGGCTCAGGCGCATTAAGTGGGTATCGGCTGAGCGCTGGAAGTCGGCGTCGATTTCTTTTATGGCGTGGTTTACCCAGGCATTGGTCATTATGAAGTCCGTCGGCAAAGAGATGTTGATGGCACTTAGATTAACGCATTGAGCAGAGAAATAAGTTACTCTTTAGCCCATAAATGATGACCTAAAGAGAATGATTTTCTCTCGGGAGGCGACTTGGTAGATAAAATTGACCGCAAGCTGTTGTCGATGCTGCAACAGGACTGCACCCAGTCCATCAACGTGCTGGCCGAGGCAGTGAACCTGACAACCACGCCTTGCTGGAAACGCCTCAAGCGTCTCGAGGATGAGGGTATTATTCGCGGCAGGGTGGCGTTGCTGGATAACGAAAAACTGGGGCTGGATCTCACGGCCTTCGTACTGATAAAAACTCAGCACCACAGCAGCGATTGGTACCAACATTTTGTCGATCAAGTGGCAGCATTACCCGAAGTGCTGGGCTTTTACCGCATGGCCGGAGAGTATGACTATTTGCTGCAAGTGCAGGTGGCCGACATGAAAAGCTACGACAGCTTTTACAAACGTCTGGTAAACGGTGTACCGGGATTAATCGACGTGACTTCGAGTTTCGCGATGGAGCGGATTAAATCCACCACCGAGCTGCCGCTGTAACATGGCGCTTTCGCTGGCGAGGCGTTAGGGCCAGTTTGAAAAAAGTTTCATCTGTTTGGCATGTTAAGGATGGTATTCTTGCCGCTGCTTCATAATAAAAATCTTAAGAATATGGATAAATCTGCGTGAGACTCTTTGCTCAACTGGGTTGGTATTTCCGCCGCGAGTGGCGACGTTACCTCGGGGCCGTGGCATTGCTGATTATTATCGCTATTTTGCAGCTGCTGCCGCCCAAATTGGTTGGAATCGTCATTGATGGCGTGACCTCAAAACAGATGACCTCCGGCGTCTTATTCGCCTGGCTGGGTCTGATGCTGGGCACGGCGGTTTTGGTGTACCTGCTGCGCTATGTCTGGCGCGTGCTGCTGTTCGGCGCCTCTTATCAGCTGGCGGTGGAGCTACGCCAGAACTTCTTCAAGCAGCTGAGTCGCCAACATCCGGCGTTTTATCTGCGCCATCGCACCGGCGACCTGATCGCTCGCGCCACCAATGACGTCGACCGCGTGGTGTTTGCCGCCGGTGAAGGGGTGCTGACGCTGGTAGATTCACTGGTGATGGGGCTGGCGGTGTTGATTGTCATGGCGACGCAAATCAGCTGGGAGCTGACGCTGCTTTCTCTGGTGCCGATGCCAATCATGGCGATTGTGATCAAACGCTATGGCGACCAATTGCACCAGCGCTTTAAAACCGCGCAGGCCGCGTTCTCTTCCCTCAACGATCAGGCGCAAGAGAGCCTGACCAGTATTCGCATGATCAAAGCCTTCGGCCTTGAGAATCACCAATCTTCGCAGTTTGCCGACGTCGCCGCGGATACCGGCGTGAAGAATATGCACGTCGCGCGGGTGGATGCCCGTTTCGACCCGACGATTTATGTCGCCATCGGTATGGCCAACATGCTGGCGATTGGCGGCGGCAGCTGGATGGTGGTGCATGACCATCTGACGCTGGGCCAGCTCACCAGCTTTGTGATGTACCTTGGCCTGATGATTTGGCCCATGCTGGCGCTGGCGTGGATGTTCAACATCGTTGAGCGCGGAAGTGCCGCCTATAGCCGTATTCGCAGCTTATTGCAGGAAGCGCCGAGCGTGGTGGATGGCAAAACGCCTCTGCCGGAAGGGCGTGGCACGCTGGAGGTGAAAATTGACGATTTCCGCTATCCGGAAAACAGCCAGCCAGCGCTGCACGCCGTCGACTTTGTGCTCAAGCCGGGCCAGATGCTGGGCCTCTGCGGCCCCACGGGTTCTGGCAAAAGCACCTTGCTGGCTCTTATTCAGCGCCAGTTCGACATCACGCAGGGTGACATTCAGTTCCACGGCCTGCCGCTGACGGAGATCCAACTGGACGACTGGCGCGGGCGCATAGCGGTGGTCAGCCAGACGCCGTTCTTATTCTCCGACACCGTGGCGCAGAACATCGCGCTGGGCCGCCCTGATGCGACCCAGCAGGAGATTGAAGAGGCCGCGCGTTTAGCCAGCGTCCATGAAGATATTTTGCGTCTGCCGCAGGGCTACGAAACGGAAGTGGGCGAGCGCGGCGTGATGCTGTCTGGCGGTCAGAAGCAGCGTATCTCCATTGCTCGCGCCTTGCTGTTACAGGCTGAGATCCTGATTTTGGATGATGCGCTTTCCGCCGTCGATGGCCGCACCGAGCACCAAATTCTGCATAACTTGCGGACCTGGGGCAGCGATCGCACGGTGATCATCAGCGCGCATCGTCTGTCGGCGCTGGTGGATGCCAGCGAAATTCTGGTGTTCAGCAATGGCACCGTCGCCGAACGCGGCAACCATGAGCAGCTCTCCTCAAGGCCCGGCTGGTATCGCGAAATGTATCGCTATCAGCAGTTGGAGGCCGCGCTGGACGACGTTCCTGCGGACGATCTCCCGGTGGATGACCTTCCTGTGGATCAACAACCCCCGAGTTTGGTTGACATAAAACATGATTAAAATTCAGAAAAGCTGGCCGACGCTCAAAAGGCTTTTGAGCTACGGCAAGCCTTACAGCAAGCCCCTGTCGATTGCCGTGCTGATGCTGTGGGTGGCGGCGGGTGCGGAAGTGCTCGGGCCGATCCTCATCAGCTACTTTATTGATAATTACGTGGCGAAGGGCCAGTTACCGCTGGGCATGGTCAGCCTGCTGGCCATCACCTTTATCGTGCTGCAATTCCTCGCCGCTGGCCTGCATTACTATCAGGCGCTGCTGTTTAACCGCGCCGCGGTGGGGGTGGTCCAGAGGCTGCGCACCGACGTCATGGACGCCGCCCTGCGCCAGCCCTTAAGCGCCTTCGACACTCAGCCGGTGGGGCAGTTGATCTCCCGCGTCACCAACGATACCGAGGTGATCCGCGATCTCTACGTCACCGTGGTGTCGACCGTGCTGCGCAGCGTGGCGCTGATTGGCGCCATGCTGATTGCCATGTATAGCCTCGACTGGCGGCTGGCAACCATCGCCGCGTGTATCTTCCCGGCGGTGTTCATCGTGATGGCTATCTATCAGGTGTACAGCACGCCGGTAGTGAGGCGCGTTCGTAGCTATCTGGCTGATATCAATGACGGTTTTAACGAAGTCATTAACGGCATGGGCGTGATTCAGCAGTTCCGCCAGCAGAAGCGCTTTGGGCAGCGTTTGGCCAATGCCAGCCAGTCCCACTATGCCGCCCGCATGCAGACGCTGCGGCTGGAAGGCTTCCTGCTGCGCCCGCTGCTGAGCCTGTTCGCGTCGCTGATCCTCTGCGGCCTGCTGCTGTTATTCGGCTTCAGCGCCGAAGGCACCATTGGCGTCGGCGTGCTTTATGCCTTCATTAACTACCTTGGGCGTTTAAACGAGCCGTTAATTGCGCTGACCTCGCAGCAGTCTATCTACCAGCAAGCCGTGGTAGCGGGGGAGCGAATTTTTGATTTGATGGATCGTACCCAGCAGCAGTACGGCAGCGACGACAAGCCGCTGTGCAGCGGCGAGATTGATATTCGTAATGTCAGCTTCGCCTATCGCCCGGACAAATGGGTGCTGGAGAATATCTCGCTGCAAGTGCCTTCGCGCGGCTTTGCTGCGCTGGTTGGGCACACCGGCAGTGGTAAAAGCACTTTAGCCAACTTGCTGATGGGCTATTATCCGGTGAATCAGGGGGAGATCCGCGTGGACGGTCGCCCGCTGTCTGAGCTTTCCCACACCAGCTTGCGCAAAGGCATCGCCATGGTGCAGCAGGACCCGGTGGTACTGGCGGAATCGGTTTTTGCCAACGTCACGTTGGGCCGCGACATCGATGAGGAGCAGGTGTGGCACGCGTTGGAAGTGGTGCAGCTTGCGCCGCTGATCCGCGCGATGCCGGATGGTATCAACACCCGTCTCGGCGAGCAGGGGAACAATTTGTCGGTGGGGCAGAAGCAGCTGTTAGCCATGGCGCGCGTTCTGGTGCAAGCGCCAGAAATTTTGATCCTTGACGAGGCAACCGCCAATATCGATTCCGGCACGGAACAGGCGATTCAGCGCGCGCTGCGGGCTATTCGCCAGCAGACCACGCTGGTGGTCATCGCCCACCGTCTTTCCACCATTGTAGATGCCGATAACATCCTGGTGCTGCATCGCGGTCAGGCCGTGGAGCAGGGCAATCACCTCCAGCTGTTAGCTGAAAAAGGCCGTTACTATCAAATGTATCAGTTGCAGCTGGTGGGGGAGGAACTCGCCTCTTCGCAGCACGAGCAGCCGGTCGCTGAAAACGGCTAGGCCTCTCGCGGTGGCCTGACTCTCTCAGGTCACCGCGCTTTTCTTCCCTCTTATTTCTCACTCCGGCACTCTGGCGTTGCACCATCTTCATGCAGCGATCTTTAGGCCAAATTTTCCTTGCACTGAAAAATAGCGCTGCGCACTTAAATAGTGCGCAGGAGGCTGGGCTATTTGCACCATTTTGACTCTCAGCCTCGCTGCGACGATTCCGAAATCCCGTCTTTAAGCCACAAAACGCCAGATCTCAGCTCTTAAACAACTCTGGCACAGCCTTTGCTTTATCCATTGCGTATCGGCGAGAGTCCTCTCGCGGCAGGCTCTTAATTCGAGGAGTGGCAACATGAAGCTGGTTACTGTGGTGATCAAACCTTTTAAGTTGGAAGACGTGCGTGAAGCACTGTCAGCTGTAGGAATTCAGGGCCTAACCGTGACGGAAGTCAAAGGGTTTGGCCGCCAGAAAGGACACGCAGAGTTGTATCGCGGCGCGGAGTACAGCGTTAACTTCCTGCCAAAAGTAAAAATCGATATTGCGATCGCCGACGATCAGCTTGATGAAGTGATCGACGTGATTAGCAAAGCGGCCTACACCGGCAAGATCGGCGATGGCAAAATTTTTGTTGCTGAACTGCAACGCGTTATTCGCATCCGTACCGGCGAAACCGACGAAGCAGCACTGTAATTTCAGCCTTATTACTTTAAATCACAATTTGCAGTCTTTGAGAAACGGGGTGGGTTAACAATGAAAAAACTTCTCGCGATGATGGGGCTCGGTGCAACTGCCCTGTTGCCATCGATTGCCATGGCTGCTGCACCTGCGGTGGCTAACGGCGCAGATAACGCCTTCATGATGATCTGTACCGCGCTGGTACTGTTCATGACGGTTCCGGGCGTGGCGCTGTTTTACGGCGGCTTGCTGCGTTCCAAAAACGTCTTGTCTATGCTGACTCAGGTCATCGTGACCTTCGCGCTGGTTTGCGTACTGTGGATGCTTTATGGCTACAGCGTCGCGTTCAGCGAAGGTAACGCCGTGTTTGGTGGCTTCAGCAACGCGATGCTGAAAGGCATCGGTCTTGACTCTGTTACCGGCACCTTCTCACAGCTGATTCACGTTGCGTTCCAATGCTCCTTCGCCTGTATTACCGTGGCGCTGGTGGTTGGCGGACTGGCAGAGCGCGTTCGCTTCTCCGCGGTACTGATTTTCACCGTGATTTGGCTGACCTTCTCTTACCTGCCAATCGCACACATGGTTTGGGCGGGCGGTTTCTTGGCGGCTGACGGCGCGCTGGACTTCGCGGGCGGTACTGTTGTTCACATCAACGCCGCGGTTGCTGGCCTGGTGGGTGCATACATGGTGGGTAAACGTGCTGGTTTCGGCAAAGAAGCCTTCAAGCCGCACAACCTGCCAATGGTCTTCACTGGCGCATCAATTCTGTATGTTGGCTGGTTCGGCTTCAACGCCGGTTCTGCCAGCGCAGCAAGCTCTATCGCAGCCTTGGCCTTCCTCAACACTGTGATGGCGACCGCGGGTGCAATCCTGTCTTGGACGCTGGTTGAGTGGATGGTGCGCGGCAAACCTTCACTGCTGGGCGCAAGCTCCGGTGCTATCGCGGGTCTGGTTGCTATCACCCCGGCTTGCGGTACCGTAGGCGTTGGCGGTGCATTGATTATCGGTCTGGTAGGCGGCGTTGCTGGCCTGTGGGGCGTGGTCACGCTGAAACACTGGCTCAACGTTGATGACACCTGTGACGTGTTCGGCGTTCACGGCGTGTGTGGCATCGTGGGCTGTATCCTGACAGGCGTGTTCTCATCCAGCTCTCTGGGCGGCGTGGGTTATGCCGAAGGCGTGACCATGGGTCACCAAGTGTGGATCCAGCTGCTGAGCGTGGGCGTAACCCTGATTTGGTCTGGTGTGGTTGCCTTCATCGCTTACAAAGTGGCAGACGTGCTGGTTGGCCTACGCGTGCCTGAAGAACAAGAGCGCGAAGGTCTGGACGTAAACAGCCACGGCGAAAACGCTTACAACCAATAATTGGTTAAGCGTCTGATTTCAAAGAAAGTAGTGCGCTAAATTCTGTCCGACAGGAAACATAATAAAAAGCAAACACAACAACCTATCCGGCGTGCTGATAAAGACTTAACGGATAATGATGAAAGCAAAAAGGGGCGATAGAGATATCGCCCCTTTTTTATGTATTTTCGATGCAGTTTCAACCCGACTTAAGGGATTTCGCGCTGGCGAATCACCCCTTCCTGCACCGTGGTGGCAATCAGCACGCCTTCGCGAGTGTAGAACTGCCCGCGCACAAAGCCGCGCGCGCCCGATGCCGAAGAGCTCTCAACGGCATACAGCAGCCAATCGTCCAGCTTGAACGGACGGTGGAACCACATGGAGTGGTCAATGGTGGCCACTTGCATGCCCGGCTCAAGGAAGCCGACGCCGTGCGGCTGAAGAGCCGTGGGCAGGAAGTTGAAGTCCGAGGCATAACCCAGCAGATACTGATGCACGCGCAGGTCATCCGGCATCTCGCCGTTGGCTTTAAACCATACCGCGCGGTGTGGCTCTTCTTTACTGCCTTTTAGCGGATTGTGGAACTTCACCGGGCGCATTTCGATCGGTTTCTGGCCGATAAACTTGTCGCGCACTTTCTCAGGGATCAGGTGAGCAAGGCTCTTGGCGATATCCGATTCGGAGATTAAGGACTCCGGCGGCGGCACGTCCGGCATGGTGTTCTGATGCTCGAAGCCCTCTTCATGGCTCTGGAATGAGGCGGTCATGTAGAAGATCGGCTTACCGTGCTGGACGGCTTTTACGCGGCGGGCGCTGAAGCTGTTGCCGTCGCGCAGGATTTCGACGTCATAAATAATCGGCTTGCTGCTGTCGCCGGGGCGTAAAAAATAGCTGTGGAAAGAGTGAATACCACGGTCGCTAGGCACGGTTTGCTTGGCAGCGTAGAGAGCCTGCCCAACTACCTGCCCGCCAAAGACCTGACGCAAGCCAAGATCTTCACTTTGGCCACGAAACAACCCTTCTTCGATTTTTTCCAGATCTAGCAGATCCAGTAATTTTTTTAGTGCCTGACTCATAGGTGGCCTCATGAAAGTTAGCCTTTTGCCGCCTCGGAAAACTCTGATAAATCAATGTGCAGCATCAGGAACGATGGGGTATCTCATTCATAATAGTGGATAAAAGCATGGCTCAGAAGCTGATTTTGGTCAGCGACAGGAAAAGGTCAGTTTTTTGTGCCATGATTAATGCGCAAGGTGGTTAAAGCCACTACTCATAGTCGGCGTTTATTTGAGCTTGTCGACAAGCGAATAATAAAAAGGAGAACGATCAATGAAACTTTGGCAGATTGTAGGTGGAACCGCGCTGTCTCTCACACTGGCCGGTTGTGCATCGCACCCAGCACCAGCACAGGAAGCACCCGCCAATACGTCGGCGAGTCCATCCGGGCCAGCTATCACCGGGCCAAACGTGTCGGGTACGGTTAACATCTCACAGCGCGTGGCCTTGCCACCTGATGCTGTATTGACGGTAACTATGTCTGATGCTTCTCTGGCTGATGCGCCTTCACGCGTTATCGCGCAGAAAGTGGCACGCACTGGTGGGAAACAGGCTCCATTTACCTTTATCCTGCCTTACAATCCGCAGGATGTCCCGCCAAACGCACGCGTTATCTTGAGTGCGGCGGTGACGGTGAATGGTCATTTGGCCTTCATTACGGATAGCATCAAAGAAGTGGTTAACCGCGGTCAGGGTACCAAAGCTGACTTGCAGTTAGTCCCAGTAGCCTCAGTGCCTGTGACGACCAAGCCAACCGGATTAGGGCCAGAAAGCAACCCTAACCAACCGGGTCTTGAAACTCCTCCAGGTGCGCCAGGTGCTCCAGCACCCGCTCCAGCCCCGACTCAGCCAATGTATTAATAGTTAATTAATACCGAGTCAGTCGAGCAAAAGAAAAACACCGCCCAGGCGGTGTTTTTTTATGACCAGGATTCACCATTTCCAGCCATATTTTTCCAGATCAATCTGCCCGCCTTCGAACACAATGCCTTCTTCGAGCAGGGCCTGGCGCTGGCGTTTAAAATCTTCCCCTTGTTGGGAAATCTCGCCGTGACGATTGATGACGCGATGCCATGGCAGAGTGCTGCCTTCCGGCAATTTGCGCAGCACGCCGCCGACCTGCCTTGCCGCGCGCGGTGAGCCTGCTAACTGGGCAACATTGCCATAAGTGGTGACTTGACCATAGGGGATGGCGGCAATGATCTGAAGGACGCGGTGGCGAAAGTTATCGGTCTCCGACATGGTGGGCTCCTTGTGGGTTTCACTGCCATTATGCCGCAAACCCGTCTCGGATAAAGGTCGTAACCGTGGTGGTTGTATAAGAAAACAACGGTTGTCGGCGGTTAACTTGCAATTGCCACGGCCATCACTGATAATGCCCACCGCTTCGATTATTCAGCAATGAGTCGCGAAGCCAACAACGACAATGGGGGCCCTGTTGGTTCTCCCGCAACACTAACTTGTTAACTCGGTCAGGTCCGGAAGGAAGCAGCCATGGCAGGTGTCGTGTGTGCCGGGATGTAGCTGGCAGGGCCTCCACCATTTCTGGCTCTCGCCGTTTTACGCTCATTCCCCACTTATTATTACTCCCCCAATTTTGTTAATTCATCGCTGAATAATCGGCGCAATTCGTCGTGCAAAAAAAAGCTGGGACTTAGCCCAGCTTTGCGTCTTAACGCGCTTTATTGGCTTGAGCAATCACCGAGCCGGCCAGCGTTTTGGCGACCTCGCTTGAGGAGGCACTTTTTAAAGCTTTGGATGCAATAGCTTCCATCTCGGCACCGGTTTGGTTTTTAGAGCTGGTCTGCGAAAGCACTGAGCCTGCCAGGCTTTTTTCAAGCTCGGTGGCCTTGGGGTTGTTGAGGGTTTCTGCTGCGAGGCGGGCGACGTGTTGTGAGGATTGTTTATCGTTGCGAGTCATGTTTATCACCTATCCATGTGGTAAATAATCAAAGATGTAGTATTCCATATGTCAATAAATGACTAGATATGGTGTTTCATCTTAGGGTGATATGTTGGATTTCTACAAGACTATTTTGGATTTTGTGCTTTTGTCGTCGTAAAAAAGGGCACGTTTTAGGTGCCCTTATGGAGATTTATTTTGCGGCTAGTGATGGACTAAGGTGGCGAAGTAATAGGCTAATGGGATCGCCAAAATATACAGGCCAATCGGCACTTCACGGGCTTTCCCGGCCACGACTTTGATGATCACATAGAACAGCAGGCCACCGGCGATCCCCGTGCCGAAGCTGTTTGAAATCAGGGTGATCATCACCATCATCAGAACTGGCAGGCCATCAGTAAAGTTGCCCAAATCGACTTTGCGCAGCCCGCTGAACATGTTCAAACCAATCAGAATTAATGCCGGTGCCGTCGCCTCTTTGGGGATCATCAGCGCAATCGGCGTAAACAGCAGCATCAGCAGGAACATCAAGGCCGCGGTCAGCGCCGTCAGGCCAGTTTTGCCTCCAGCTTCGGCGGCGGCTGAGGACTCAATCAGCGCCGTTGCAGCAGGGATGCCGACAATGGGCCCGAGTGCCGCCGCAATAGAGTCAACCACGAATGGACGATTAATGTTAGGCATGTTGCCTTGCTCGTCGAGCAACCCGGCCTCGCCGCCAACGGCCAGCGTGGTGCCCATGGTGGAGAAAAACTCAGACGCGAAGAAGATAAACAGGAAGGGCAGGAAGGCGATATTAATCGCGCCCATCAAATCGACTTTACCCAGCAGCGGCCCGACGGAGTGCGGCAGGGAGAACCACTGCTGCGGCAGGTGGGTGACGCCAAAAGGAATGCCAATCAGCGTAGCGAAAAGAATGGCCCACAGCAGCGCGCCGGGGATTTTTCGCGCCTGAAGAGCGACTGCTACCAACAGGCCGAGCAGGGCGATAATGGCGCCCGGCGCGGTGAAGTCACCCAAGGCTAAAGCGTTGGTTTTCACCGTCGCGGCCACCAAACCGGCATTGCGGAAACCCAATAAAGCCACAAAAATACCAATCGACGCCGTTAAGCCAAGCTTGATGGATTGCGGAACGGAGCGAGTAACCACTTCGCGCAGACCCAGCACCGTCATTACGAAAAACACGATGCCCGACCAGCAGGCGATGCCCAGCGCGATGGGCCAGCTGATGCCGTCCCCGGCCAGCGTAATGCCGACTAACACTGAACCGCCGATGCCCGGCCCGACCATAAACGGCAGGTTGGCATAGAACGCCATCAGCAAGCTTCCCAATACAAAAACGATAATGACGCCGGTGGTGGCCGCGCCTTTATCGATGCCGCCCGCGGCCAGCAGGCTTGGGATGACAATCAATAAATAGGCGGCGGCTAAGAAGCCAGTAATGCCCGCCAGACACTCAGTTTTAGCTCGGGTGCCGCGCTGCTGTAGTTTAAAACGACGCTGTAACCAGCTTTCTCCGGCTGGCGCAGCGGCCTGTTTAACAGAACTGTCACTCATGTTGGAAATCCCCTGAAACTTTATGTTTTTTATGATGTTGCGGTTGCTATCACTGTGTTGCAGTACGGCTAAATCTCGTCTTCCCACATTTCGAGGATCGGGTCGACTATTTCTCTTAACCCGCCATCGGTCAGACCTAAATCAGTCAGATGGGGACCGGCGTTGCAGGCCAAACAGGTGCCTTCGATGGCTTTGAAAACGCGATAAGGCGGCTCCCAGTCGGCGACTTTGGAACTCAGATCTCGCAGGTTTTTAAACTGCGCCGCCAACTCTTCTGCCGGTAAATCCGAAAGCATGCCGGCAATCGGCATGGCCACGTGGGCCAGCAGTTGTTCATTTTGGCTCAGCGCCATGCCGCCGCCGCTAGCTATTAGCTGATTAGCTGTCAGCACCATATCCGCAGGATTTCGGCCCAGCACCACCAGATTATGCGAGTCGTGGGAGTAGGAGGTGGCAATGGCCCCGCGCAGTTCACCCCAGCCTTCCAGCAGCGCCATGCGCGGCGTGGCGTCATGGCGGCCATGGCGATGCTTGACCCAAATCAGGCTGAAGCCGTCAGGGATCTGCACCTCGCCGTCGCGCACGTTAACCACCACTTCGCTCCACTGGGTGAAGCGCGCGCCTTTGATGTTTCTCAGGCGAGCTTTGCCATTTTTCAGACCGGGAATGCGCAGCACAAAGTCGCCTGCCGACAGACTGGAGATGTGCATGGTGTCGCGCG
Organism: Ewingella sp. AOP9-I1-14; assembly: GCF_052375995.1. NCBI lineage: Bacteria > Pseudomonadati > Pseudomonadota > Gammaproteobacteria > Enterobacterales > Yersiniaceae > Ewingella > Ewingella sp. AOP9-I1-14. The sequence goes on along the minus strand of NZ_JBQSVA010000001.1, from coordinate 1,017,828 downwards.
GCGGTGTCACGCCGGTGGCTTTTTTCGGACTGAACAGCAGCTTGCCGTCTTGCGCCACTTTCTGCCCGCTCACGTAAACGGCTAAAGGATTGAGCGACTCCAGCGAGTCGAACACAATCATATCCGCCGTGCGTCCGGCGGCAATCAGGCCTAAATCAGCACGCTGCATGCGGATCGCCGCGTTGAAAGTCGCCATGCGCAGCACGTCTTCAGCAGGCAAGCCGTGAGATATCAGTAGTTTAATCAGGGCGATCAGGCCGCCTTTTTCCAACAGGAAATCGGGCGGGACGTCATCCGTGCAGAGGGTGATTTGCGAAGAGAGGTGCGGCAGGGTTTTCAGTGCCGCGACGATTTCTGGCAGTAGATATGGGTGCGAGCCGCGAATTTGCAGAGTCAGGCCAGCCCGTAGTTTCTCCAGCGCGTCTTCGGCGGAGGTCAACTCATGGTCAGAAGTGATCCCGGCGGCGAGGTAGGCTTGCAGCCCGGCGCCTTTCAAGCCGCGCGCGTGCCCTTCAATCAGTTTGCCGCTGCTCAGGCCAGCTTCGAGGATTTCAATCATGCGATCGCTGGCGTTGAGCACGCCGTGCATATCCATCACTTCCGCCACGCCCGCGACTTCCGGCCAGCTCAGCATGGTTTGCATTTCACGCCCTTTGAAATCGGCCCCGGACATTTCCAGACCCGGAGTAGAAGGCACGCTGGACGGCGCGGCGCAAATCACCCGCAAAGGCAGGTCACGGCTGGATTCAACAGCATAACGCACGCCGTCTACGCCGAGCACGTTGGCTAATTCATGCGGATCCCAAAAAACCGTGGTAGTGCCTTGAGCGACTACGATCTCGGCGTAACGCTCCGGCGGCAGGTGGGAGCTTTCTATATGCACGTGGGTGTCGATAAAACCGGGAGAGAGCAGCGCTCCGGCAAGGTCATCGACATTTTCTGTCTGCAAAAACTCGCCGCAGGGGTGCACGCTGGCGATCATATGGCCGACTAGCCCGACGTCGGCGTCGCGGATCTCTCCTGTCACCATGTCGATGACGCGCGCATTGCGCAGTAAGCGGTCGAAGGGAATTTTGCCTAAAGCGGCTTGTACGGCGCGCTGGCGCAGGGCGATCGCGGGAGAAGAAACAGTCATAGGAGTATCCAATATCGGCAAGTCATTGCGCTAATGTAGGCAGCGTGAAGAGCTTTGGACAGATGATTTATTTTATCGGGTTATAAGATGGGGTTATGCTGAGCAAACGTTTACTTTCTTTTGACTGGAACACGGGAAACTATGTCTGAACCTTGGCGTCGATTGCCTGCTTTATCCCTCAAACAGATACAATATTTTGTCACGCTGGCCCAGCTGCGCAGTTTTACCGAAACAGCCAATCGCTTGGCTATCAGCCAGCCGGCGTTGAGCAGCGCGCTGCGCCAAATTGAGTCAGTTTTAGGCGGGAAGCTGGTAAACCGAACCGCGCAGGCGGTGACGCTCACCGAGGAAGGCATTGCCATTTTGCCCCATGCCCAGCGTTTGCTGAACGCCGCTCACAGCGCGTTTGACGATATGCAGCAGATTATGGAGCAGGGCGGTGACGGCACGTTGAGAATTGGGCTGGTCCCTTCCGTCAGTACGCTACTCTTTCCCGCCGTTCCGCAGTTGCTTTCCGAACATTTTCCGGCCATGCGCGTTGAGTTTCACGATTTGACCAATGACGCCCTGCTGGTGGAACTTGAAAACGGTTCTCTGGACTTTGGTATCGGTGCCACTGACAGCACGGTGCCGGACAGCCTGACGGTCTATCCCCTGCTGGAAGACCCTTTTGTGGTGGTGATGCGCAAGGATGATCTATTAGCAGAAACGCACAATCTTCCGTGGCGGCAGTTGGCCAAAAGACCGATAGCGCTTTTTCTAAAAGGCAATGTCAGCCGATTGGTGGCGTCGCTGGTGGAAAGCCATAAATTGAACCTGAGTATCAATTACCGGGTGGATTTTCAGGAAACCCTCTATGGGTTAGTCCGATCGCGGCTGGCACTGGCTATTTTGCCTGAGTTATATACCGCAACGCTGAATGATGAAGAATTAAAGGTGGTCCATTTACAGCAACCGACCTTAAGCCGAACCGTGGCGATGATGCGAAAACCCGCCCCTTTGCGTTCGGCGCAAACAGAACAGTGTTTTCAGTTTCTATTACAGGCTTTTTTAGAAAGGATTAAGAAAGGGAATAAAGAGTTTCAATAATTGGAACTGATAAAGGAAGTGAATGTTTTGTCTGAATAATAACCATAGGGCCGCGGTTAAATACGGCCCTATGAAGTCATGTATGGAAACGTTACCGGACGAATTTCCAGACGGCGACAGGAACTTTGTCGTAAAGCTTATTCATTGTTAATTCTGCCAAGCGATGGTCGGCCGCAGAGTAAAACAACTCCAGTTCATCGTCGGAAAGCTCGTACTTATTTTTCTCAATAACGCGTTCAAGAGTGTCAATAGTGGTGCATTTTCTCAAACGCATCAAATAGTCGATTTTGTTCATCATGACCTTTTCATTATTTATCTAAATTACTGCTGGTGTTGGTTAAAGTATTACTTAAGTTTTCATCAGGGTACAGACATACTCACCTGAGAACATTCTGAATAATCGTTTTTTGGTCTTTTGCCATTGACGTAAGTCAGAATCGTTTATTCCGTAATTACTGAAGAGGGTGTAGGTATCGTCCAGGTACTCCTCAACCAAATCGGTCAGAGGGGTATCATCCGGGTATTTTATTTTAAAACTCATCACAAACGAAGCGATGTGCTCGATCAGTTCATTAAGTTGCAGGTTTACCGCGGAAGTAGGGTCGTTGACCCAACCGTGGTGGCTATCCCCCAGCGTAGCTATCCCTTCATCGTACAGACTTTCATTCAGGAACCGCAGCTGCGCTATATCGTGTCGCTTAGGCGAGTACTCATCCATATCATCCCCTCCGTAATGGCTTATTCGGTGTTGACAACACTCTGTGAGTAAACAACAAAACTTGGTGGTTTCCGGGTACATCACTTACAACAGAACTCTATGAACTAAACCTAAAATATCGATGAGATTTAGCAATAATAAACACTTTCTTCAATAAATGTTGGGGATAAGATTTATTCAAAACATTACGATTTAAATATAATTCATTTTGGCAATTATGCACCAGTGCATTACTTAAAATTACAGTTCTTCAGCGGAAGTCGAACGTTCAGTATCAATAATATCAAATTCAAGCCCGTGGCCTTTAACTTTAAATGACACGCGCTCAGTGGTGAACTCATCTGCGTTAATGTCAAGGCAGGCGTTGAAGATAGTCCATTTGAATCCATAACTCATCGAATACTGATCATTACCGATAGCTGTGATAGAGATAATCTTCAAAGTGTCAGGCGTATATTGAGAATTTTCGGAGTAATAACTCAAATCCCCAACTAAATCTGTTTCTATTTGTGAGAGATTGAGTTCAATAATCTTTTGCAAATACTCGGTTGAAACTTTGTTCCCATCGATTTCATAAGGGATTAATTTTTTCACCTCGTTCCCCACGTGAAATAGTCTTCCTCTATTATCGCACGTTTTGGCGAGATTTGCCCACGCAATGGCAAAATTCTTGCCTAACAAGGAAGAGTTATCTATATGATTTTTCAGTTTTTTATGAATGGTTAATATTTAATTACTTTTTCCTTACGTTAAAATTAAGCCAGAGATAAATAAAAAAAGAGTGAAGATTTGAATCTTATTAATGGCTAGCAAGACACGAAAGATTACAACTTTACGGCTTGAATAGTTGAACGTCATGTGATGTTATATTGTAACATTCATGAGGTTTATCGATGAACAAGACATTATTTACACTCTCCGCCGTGACCCGTTGTGGGGCTGCTGCCATTTTACTGGCCCTATTGTGGGGCGGTATCTATTGGGCTATTTCGCTGCCATGATTTCTGTCTCACAACTTAAAGTCGGCTATGACCGACGCGCCGTCGCGATGCCCATCGAGGGCAATTTTAGCGAAGGTTCGCTCACCGCCGTGATCGGTGCCAATGGCGCAGGGAAGTCTACCTTTCTCAAAACGCTGGCGGGACTTCAGCCCGCCATTTCCGGCAATTTATCTTTTAATGAGGCAGGCAAGCCTGCTTCCCGCCCGCGCTTGGCTTATTTACCGCAGCAGGCAGAGCTGGATCGCGCATTCCCTATTAGCGTGTTTGATCTGGTGGCGATGGGCTGCTGGCCGCAAAGTGGCCTGTTTGGCGGAATTAATCGTCGCTCCGGCGAACGGGTGGAACAGGCGCTGGAAACCGTGGGAATGACATCCATGGCGCACTTGCTGGTTGGCGAGTTGTCTGGCGGCCAGCTGCAACGCACTTTATTCGCTCGATTGCTGATCCAACAAGCCCCGCTGATCATGCTCGATGAGCCTTTCACCGGCATCGACAGCCAAACCACCGAGCTGCTGTTGAAGGTGATTGCCCAGTGGCACCAGGAAGGGCGTACGGTGATTGCCGTGCTGCACGATATTTCCATGGTTGCGCGCCATTTTCCGCACGTTTTATACCTCAGCGCACAGCGTAATATTTGGGGGACCACCGATCACGTCCTGAGCCATTTCCCCAATCCGACCCACGCCTGTGTCTCCAACGACACCTTTACCCTTGCCGCTGGGATTACTGCTTGATGATGTTATTCCACCTAATTGCCGATCCTTTTATTGAATTTGGTTTTATGCGCCGCGCGCTGATTGCCTGTTTGGCGCTCTCCATCAGCGCCACGCCGCTCGGCGTTTTTCTGTTACTGCGCCGGATGAGTCTGGTGGGCGACGCCTTATCCCACGCCGTTTTGCCCGGTGCGGCTATTGGCTATCTGATTTCCGGCATGTCGCTGGTCGCCATGGGCGTCGGCGGTTTTATCGCGGGTTTGGCCGTCGCCATGCTATCAGGCTTGGTGAGCCGCCGAACGCAGTTAAAAGAAGATGCCAGCTTTGCCGGTTTCTATTTGGGATCGCTCGCCTTGGGCGTCACGCTAGTCTCCCTGCGCGGCTCAAGTGTCGATCTTCTACACGTGCTGTTTGGCTCGATTTTGGCCATTGATTCTCCGTCGATCGTCATGGTCGGTATTATCACCTCCGTATCCGTCTTAGTGCTGGCCGCGGTGTATCGCGCGCTGGTGATTGAGTCATTTGACTCACTGTTCTTGCGCGTTAGCGCAGGCAAATGGCTGGCGGCGATCCACGGGATATTCTTGGCACTGGTGGTGGTTAATCTGGTCGCGGGGTTCCAAATCCTCGGCACGCTGATGTCCGTCGGCCTGATGATGTTGCCTGCGGCGAGTGCGCGCTTCTGGGCGCGAGACCTGCCACACACCATTTTAAGCGCCATGGTGATTGGGGTGATCAGCAGCATTGTTGGCCTTGAGTGGTCATATTACGCCTCGCTGCCTGCTGGCCCGGCCATCGTGCTTAGCGCCAGTGCCATATTCTTTATTTCAGTTTTATTTGGAACGCGCGGCGGCATGTTGACCGCCTCGCGCCGTTAAGCAGTACCACAAGAAAGGAGAAATGATGAAACGTTTACCTGTTGCTCTGGCAGTAGCTGCCCTGCTGTCGAGCCCACTGGCAATGGCGAAAACCGTCACCGCCGTGGCCAGTTTTTCAATTTTGGGGGATATCGTTCACCAGGTTGGTGGCGATCACGTGAAAGTGAATAGCCTGGTTGGCCCGGATGGCGACCCGCACAGCTTCGAACCTTCGCCGCAAGACAGCAAAGAGATCAATGCCTCAGATGTCGTGTTCGTCAGCGGCTTGGGTCTGGAAGGGTGGATCGACCGTCTGGTTTCCGCATCAGGTTATAAAGGCAAAGTGGTGACCGCCTCCGAAGGCGTGAAATCCAGCCAGATGGTTGATGATGGTAAAGAGATCACTGACCCGCACGCCTGGAACAGCATGGCGAATGGCGTGATTTATGCCACCAACGTGATGAACGCCTTGATTGCCGCGGACCCTGAAGATGCAGACTATTTCCGCAAACGGGGTGGCGCTTATATCGAACAGCTGAAAAAGCTCGATGAGTGGGCGAAATCCGAATTCGCCAATGTCCCGCAAGAGAAGCGTAAGGTTCTGACCAGCCACGATGCTTTCGGCTATTTCGGCCGTGAATATCACGTCACCTTTATGGCGCCGGTGGGCTTCTCAACCGAAGCTGAAGCCAGCGCCAGCGGCGTTGCCTCGCTGATTAAGCAGATCAAAGAAGAGAAGGTGAAAACCTACTTTATCGAGAACCAAACTGATCCTCGCTTAGTGAAGCAAATTGCTGCAGCGACCGGGGCTCAGGCCGGTGGCGAACTGTATCCAGAGGCGTTGTCTGGTCCGAAAGGCCCGGCGACCACCTATGAGAAAGCCTTTAAACATAATGTTGAGACTATCGTCGCCAGCATGAAGTAAGCACTAACCCTTTCCGCCGTTGATGCGGAAAGGGATTCATCATTTCTGTAAAAAAGAAAAAGCCCCGTCCGGGCAAGCGGCGGGGCTTTTTTATTAAGGTGTTGGCGCAAAGCGTCGCCTTTTAGCGTTTTTTCTTCTTACCTTGTACCGCTTTAAATCGCGGATTGGTTTTGCAAATCACATAAACTCGGCCCTTGCGACGCACCACGCGACAGTCTGGATGGCGGTTTTTCGCAGAGCGAAGTGAACTTAAAACCTGCATGACTGACTCCTAGCCTATTACTTCTTTTTGCCAAGGAAGCTGCCAAAACGCTGGTTGAAGCGCGCGGTGCTGCCTTCTTTGGAGAAGTCCTTTTGCTTACCTGTGTAGTACGGGTGAGATTGAGAAGAGACTTCAATTGTGATGTAAGGGAAGGTGGTGCCTTCCAGTTCGATGGTGCGATCGGTCTTGATGGTTGATCCCACTTTGAAATATTCATCGGCGCTGGTGTCGTGGAATACCACGGTGCGATAGGCAGGATGGATACCTGGCTTCATAATAACCTCAAATGTTATGTTATACTATAACAAATAGTATGCGCCAGTTGCTGCGTGGGTTCAAGTCTTGAAATAAAAAAAGGCCGCTATTCGCGGCCTTTTCAATTTGCTTCACACTGGATTAGTGTTTTGGTTGCTGCTCTACAGCGTGAGTATGTTCGATATCCTCATTCTTCTTACCAAAGCGGCGGCGTACCACCACGAAGAAGACCGGAACAAAGAAGATAGCCAACAGCGTTGCGGTGATCATCCCGCCCATTACGCCAGTACCTACGGCATTCTGAGAACCGGAACCTGCACCGCTACTGATAACCAGTGGCATAACACCGAGGATAAATGCCAGTGATGTCATCAGAATCGGACGCAAACGCATACGAACCGCTTCGAGAGTCGACTCAACCAGACCTTTGCCTTCCTTGTCCATCAAGTCTTTGGCGAATTCCACAATCAAGATGGCGTTCTTCGCCGACAGCCCGATGGTGGTCAACAGACCTACCTGGAAGTAAACGTCATTGCTCAGACCACGCATAGTTGCTGCGATCAACGCACCGACTACGCCCAGCGGAACAACCAGCATGACCGAGAATGGAATCGACCAGCTTTCATACAGCGCTGCCAGACAGAGGAATACCACAATCAGCGAGATAGCATACAGGGCAGGGGCCTGGTTACCTGACAAACGTTCCTGATAAGAAAGGCCTGTCCAGTCAAAGCCGATACCGTTTGGCAGCTTCGATGCTAAAGATTCCATCATTGCCATGGCATCACCACTACTCTTGCCCGGTGCCGGCTGACCAAGGATTTCCATCGATGGCAGACCGTTATAGCGTTCAAGGCGTGGCGAACCGTATTCCCACTTCATGCTCGAGAAGGCTGAGAACGGCACCATCTGACCTGAACTACCACGAACATAGAGGTTGTTAATGTCTGATGGCAGCATGCGGTATTTGTTTTCCGCCTGCACGTACACTTTCTTCACGCGGCCACGGTCGATGAAGTCATTGACGTAACTACCGCCGATTGACGCACCCAGCGTGGTGTTGATGTCAGACAGTGAAACGCCCAGCGCCGACGCTTTCTCTTGGTCGATTTCCACTTTGAACTGTGGCGTATCTTCCAGACCGTTAGGACGAACCTGCGTCAGCAAGTCAGGGTGTTGCGCGACCATGCCGAGCAGTTGGTTACGCGCCTGAGTCAGTTTGTCGTGACCCAAGTTAGCCTGGTCAATCAACTCGAAGTCGAAGCCGCTGGCTGTACCCAATTCCACGATAGCTGGCAGGTTGAACGCGAACACCAAACCGTCTTTGATTTGACTGAAAGCACCCATTGCACGCGCCGCAATCGCCGGAACTTTGTTTTCAGCGCCGCTACGATCGGCCCAGTCTTTCAGACTGATAAACGCAATACCGGTGTTCTGACCACGACCTGCGAAACCAAAGCCGTTAACGGTAAAGACCGATTCAACGTTGGCTTTCTCTTTAGTCAGATAGTAATTACTGACTTCATCCAACACCTTCTGCGTACGTTCCTGGGTGGCACCCGCCGGTAGCTGGGCCATGGTCAGGAATACACCCTGGTCTTCTTCTGGTAAGAACGAAGTCGGCAGGCGGATAAACAGGAATGCCATGCCCACAACGATCAGCAGATACAGAATCAAGTAACGACCGGTGCTGCGCAGAATGTTGCCTACGCTGTCGGTATAGTGATGCGTACTTTGGTCGAATTTCTTGTTAAACCAGCCGAAGAAGCCTTTTTTCTCGCCGTGGTCACCCTTGGCGATAGGTTTCAGCATGGTGGCACACAGTGCCGGAGTCAGGATCATTGCTACCAGTACTGACAGCACCATCGCGGAAACAATGGTGATGGAGAACTGACGGTAGATAACGCCGGTTGAACCACCGAAGAACGCCATCGGGATGAATACCGCTGACAGAACCATGGCAATACCGACCAGTGCACCCTGAATCTGCTCCATCGATCGTTTGGTGGCTTCTTTCGGCGGCAGGCCCTCTTCCACCATGACGCGCTCGACGTTTTCTACCACCACGATGGCGTCATCCACCAATAGCCCTATCGCAAGCACCATACCGAACATCGTTAGGGTGTTTATCGAATAACCAAACGCGGACAAAATCGCAAAAGTACCTAACAACACGACCGGCACGGCAATCGTTGGGATAAGCGTTGCGCGGAAGTTTTGCAGGAACAGGTACATTACCAAGAAGACCAATATGATGGCTTCTAACAGGGTTTTCCCTACTTCTTGAATCGAAATCTTAACAAATGGCGTGGTGTCGTATGGATAAACCACTTTCAAGCCAGCAGGGAAGAACGATTGCAGTTTTCCAAGCGTAGCTTTTACTGAGGCCGCGGTATCCAGGGCGTTAGCGCCTGTTGCCAGTTTAATCCCCAGACCTGCTGCCGGTTGGCCGTTAAAGCGCGCAACCACGTCGTAGTTTTCACCACCCAGCTGGATTTTAGCCACGTCTTTCAGGCGAACCTGAGAGCCATCTGGATTCACTTTCAGAATGATTTTGCCGAACTCATCCGCAGACTTCAGACGGGTCTGAGCAACGATTGATGAGTTAAGCTGCTGGCCTGGAACTGGTGGTGTACCACCCAACTGGCCCGCTGCAATCTGGTTGTTCTGAACTTTAATCGCGTTGATAACATCAACCGGCGTGAGCTGGAAGTTGTTGAGCTTATTCGGGTCCATCCAGATACGCATCGCGTACTGAGCACCAAACAGCTGAACGTCACCAACACCTGCAGTACGGCTGATAGGATCTTTAATGTTTGAACCCACGTAGTCGGCGATATCATCCTGAGACATGGTGCCGTCAGTGGAGATAAAGCCCGCAACCATTAAGAAGCTGCTACTGGATTTTTCTACCGAAATACCTTGCTGCTGAACTTCTTGCGGCAGCAACGGCGTTGCTAGCTGCAGTTTGTTCTGCACCTGTACCTGGGCAATATCTGCGTCAGTACCGGAAGCAAAGGTCAGGGTTATCTGAACCGTACCTGATGAATCACTGGTCGACGACATGTACATCATGTTGTCGATACCGTTCATGTTTTGTTCGATAACCTGAGTGACGGTGTCCTGAACCGTTTGTGCGTCAGCACCTGGATAAGTAGCCGTCAACTGTATCGCTGGCGGCGCAACGGTTGGATACTGCGCGATAGGTAGCGAGATTATTGCTAATCCCCCCGCCAACATGATGATGATGGCGATAACCCACGCAAATATCGGGCGATCTATAAAAAACTTAGCCATGAATTACCGGCTCCTATTAAGACTTCGGCGCTGTATCAGATGCAGCCTGTTTCTTAGCGTCTGCGTTTTGATCGACTTCCTGCGCATTAACCTGCACGCCTGGTTTGATTTTCTGTAGTCCGGTCACGATAACTTTGTCACCAGATTTCAGGCCATCGGTTACAACCCATTTGTCGCCGATCGCTTGCGTCGTGGTAACAGTGCGCAGCTCAACTTTGTTGTCTGCACCCACCACCATGGCAGTGGCGTCACCACGTGGGTTACGGGTGATCCCTTGCTGTGGAACCAATAATGCGTTGTTGTTAACACCTTCATCCAGACGGGCGCGAACGAACATACCAGGCAGCAATGCGTCATCTGGGTTCGGGAACACGGCACGTAAGGTAATGGAACCGGTGGTTTCATCAACGGTAACATCAGAGAATTCCAATGTACCCGCTTGCTTATATTCACTACCGTTATCTAACAGCAGCTTAACTTGCGCTTTGCCATTAGCTTGCTTCAGAGAGCCGTCGGCCAGTTCCTGTTTCAGACGCAGGAAGTCATTGCTCGATTGGGTTACGTCGACATAGATAGGGTCGAGCTGTTGCACCGTCGCCAATGCATCAGCCTGGCCGTTGGTCACCAGAGCGCCTTCGGTTACAGCAGATTTACCAATACGACCTGAAATCGGGGAGGTAACTTTGGTGTAAGCAAGATTGATACGCGCAGATTCAACGGCGGCTTTCGCTGCAACTACTGCCGCATCGGCCTGTGCTGCGTTAGAGAAAGCGGTGTCGTAATCTTGTTTACTGACGTAGTTGGTGCCTAACAGTGGCTTATAACGATTAACCGTAACGCGAGCAACTTGAGCACTAGCTTGAGCTTTAACTAAATCGCCTTTCGCACTGTCGTAAGCAGCCTGATAAGTCGCAGGATCAATTTGATACAAGGACATGCCAGCTTTAATGTCACTGCCTTCCACGAAGTTGCGCTTCAGGATAATGCCGGTGACTTGGGGACGAACTTCTGCAATGCGGAAGGAGGCTGTACGACCAGGAAGCTCGGTGGTCACATTCATGGCTTCAGTTTTCAGTGTTACGACACCGACTTCTGGAGCTTTTGGCGCGCCTTGTTGAGCTTCTTTATCATTACATCCTGTAAGTGCTAAGCTTCCGGAAAGCATCAGAACTACCGCCAGAGGCGTTAACCCTCTGTTTCTGTTCATAAATAAACCTCAAGTGTCCGATTTCAATTTGTCCAATGGATCACAAGCTTTAAAACCCATTGCTGCGCTTTTAATATGTGCGTGCTATGTTACATACATTCCCGAATGTATGTAAATCAAACGCCCCCAAAAGCTGACGCCATGGCACGAAAAACCAAATTACAGGCCCTTGAGACTCGACAACAGATTTTAGATGCTGCTGTTCAGGAGTTCTCTGCCCGTGGCGTTGCCTCAACTTCGCTGACTGATATTGCCAATGCCGCCGGCGTCACTAGGGGCGCAATCTACTGGCATTTCAAGAATAAGGTTGAATTGTTTAATGGGGTCTGGGAAGAGTGTGAGTCCCAGATGCACTTACTCGAATTAGAGTATCAGACAAAGTTTCCCAATAATCCACTGCGGGTTTTGCGCGAGATACTGATTTATTTCTTACGTGCCACAGTAAACAATCCCCGTCGTAGGGCTTTGATGGAGATAATATTTCACAAATGTGAATTTGTTGGGGAGATGACGTCAGTTCATGAAGCGCGCAAGGCGCTATATCTTGAAGGCTACGGCAAGATAGAACGTATTCTTCAGAAATGCATTGATGCCGAGGAATTACCGAAGAATTTACACCCGCGTCAGGCGGCTATTATTCTTCGCGCTTATATCACTGGATTAATGGAGAACTGGCTGTTCGTCCCTGAAAGCTTTGATTTAGAAGGGCAGGCGGCCCAACTGATTGATACCTATATTGAAATGCTAAGGTTCTGCCCGAGCCTGCTCCTGCCAAAAAACGCGCCTTAATCCGTCTCTTTCCTTCTGTGAGTTTTTTGTCATTTTGTGACGTATTCTGACACGCTTTTCCGACTTCATAACTCTGTGTCACCTGTTAGTGTAGTGTTAATATCAACCTCTCTTTCTCGACACAATGTGCATCCATGTTTAAGCGATCCTCCGCGTTGCCATACTCGTCTTCATATTATCTATTTCCGCTGACTTTTTTGCGTGGCCTGACTTTGACATTATTGGTGTCGTTGGCGCTTTCCTTTATTACATGCGCTAATGCGGCAGTTAATAATGATCTGCCTACTCGTTCTGAAGTGCAGAACCAATTTGATGCGCTGAATAAGCAAAAAAGCCTGACGCCGGTCGAGAAACTTTCACAGCAGGATTTAGTCCACACCCTCGAGTATTTAGACGCCCTCGAGCGCGTGAAGCAGGATACGGCGCAGCTGCGCCAACAGGTGGCTGATGCCCCGGTCAAATTGCGCAACGCGGCAGATGGCCTGGATAAGCTGAAAAACGGGAATAACGACGGTGTGACCAAAGAGTCGCTGGCGACACTCTCTCTGCGCCAGTTAGAAAATCGCCTGAATGATACGCTCGACGATCTGCAATCCTCGCAGGAGGATTTGTCCACTTTCAACACCCAGCTTATCTCATTGCAAACCCAGCCCGAGCGGGTGCAGGGCGCGATGTACAACTACTCGCTGGCTATCCAGAAAGTGCGTAACCAGCTAAACGGCATGGCGCCGGGGCAGCAGGATCTGCGCGCCACCCAGCAGACCATGTTGGTGACAGAGCAAGCCTTGCTCAACGCGCAGATTGATTACCAGCGCAAAAGTCTGGAAGCCAACACCACGCTGCAAGATTTACTGCAAAAGCAGCGCGATTTCACCAATGCGCACATCGGCCAGCTGGAGCGCGTGGCGCAAATGCTGCAAGAGGTGGTGAATGGCAAACGCCTGACCCTTTCCGAGCGCACCGCCAAAGAGGCGCAAACGCCGGATGACACCTCCAATATTCAAAATGACCCGCTGGTGGCCCAAGAGTTGGGGATTAACCGCACCCTGAGCCAGCGACTGATTGCCGCCACCGAAGAGGGTAACCAGCTGGTTCAAAAGAACATTACGGTCAAAAACTGGCTCGATCGCTCTTCGCAGGCCGAGCACGATCTGAAAGAGCAGATCAGCGTGCTGAAGGGCAGCCTGCTGCTGTCGCGCATTCTTTATCAGCAGCAGCAAAATACCATTCCGCCGACTGGCCTGATGACCGACATGAGCGCCAAGATTGCCGATTTGCGCCTCGAGCAGTTCACCATCAACCAGCAGCGCGACGCGTTATTTCAGGGCGATAGCTACATTCAGGGCGTGGTGGACAGCAGCAAAGAGAAGATTAACGACGACATTAGCGACGCGCTGGATCAGATTGTCGACATGCGCCGCGAGCTGCTGGACCAGTTGAATAAGCAGTTGGGAAATCAGCTCTCGCTGGCGATCAATCTGCAAATTAACCAGCAGCAGTTACTGAGTATCAATGAGTCCTTAACCCAGACGCTGACCCAACAGATCTTCTGGGTGAGCAGTAACAAGCCGATGAACTGGGACTTCATCAAAACCCTGCCGAGCGAGGTCAAAAGCCAACTTAGCGAGTTGCGAATCAAGATGCCGCTGGGCGAGCTGATGATGGGAGGGTTACATTCGCTGCCGGTCAACGTGCCGCTGCTGGTGGTGATTCTGGTGCTGTTGCTGCGTCGCCGCGCGTTGCAAAGGCATCTCGACAAGCTCAATAGCGACGTCGGCCAGCTCAAGCGCGACACCCAGCTGCACACGCCGCGCGCCCTGATGATCATCATGCTGAGCACTCTGCCGGGCGTGTTGCTGACCCTCGGCATCGGCTATTGGTTCTCGCAGTGCGATATCGAACTCAGCGATTTCCTCTGGGCGCTGTCCCAGCGTCTGGCGGTCTTCATACTGGTGATGGGCTTCTGCTTCCGCCTGCTAAAACCCAATGGCGTCAGCGAACGCCATTTTAACACCTCGGCAACCCAATGTGCCCATTACCGGCGCTCGGTGGTGCGGCTGGCGCTGGTTATGCTGCCGCTGATCTTCTGGTCGGTGCGCGGCGAGAAAGCGCCGCTGGGGCTGGTGGATGACATCATTGGTCAGGTGGTGATCCTCTTGACCTTAATCGCGCTGGCCGTGCTGGTGTTCCCAATTTTCCGCGACAGCTGGCGGGAGAAGAACACCCACAGCGTGCGGCTGGTGATTGTGGCGGCTATTGCGATTGCGCCGCTGTTGCTGGTCGGGCTGATGGTCGCGGGCTACTTCTATACTACGCTGCGCCTAGCCGGGCGCTGGATAGACAGCTTCTATTTACTGATTTTGTGGAATATTACCTATCTCAGCGCGCTGCGTGGTTTGAGCGTCGCGGCGCGCCGTCTGGCTTATCGCCGTGCGCTGGCGCGCCGTCAAAGCATTAATGCCAAAGAGGGGGCGGAAGGGAGTGAGCCGGTGGAGGAGGCGCCGCTGGGTTTAGACCAAATTAACCAGCAGTCGCTGCGTTTGACCACCATGGTGCTGTTCTTTATTTTCGCCAGCGTGTTCTACTGGATTTGGTCCGATTTACTCACCGTTATCTCCTATCTCGACAGCATTTCGCTGTGGCACTACTCCAGTAATGTCGCGGGCAGCGTGGTGCAGCAGACGGTCACTCTCGGCAATCTGTTGCTGGCCTTTGTGGCGGTGATTGTGGCCTATGTGCTGACTCGCAACCTGCCGGGCCTGCTGGAAGTGGTGGTGCTGTCGCGGCTACAGCTGCGGCAGGGCACCTCCTACGCCATCACCACCATCATGACTTACTCGATTACGGTGATCGGTACGGTGACGGCGCTCGGCTCGCTTGGCGTCTCTTGGGATAAACTCCAGTGGCTAGTCGCGGCGCTGTCAGTGGGCTTAGGCTTTGGTTTACAAGAGATTTTTGCCAACTTCGTTTCAGGTTTGATCATCCTGTTCGAACGCCCGGTGCGTATCGGCGACACGGTAACCATTGGCACTTTCTCGGGCACGGTGAGCCGAATTCGTATTCGCGCCACCACTATTATCGACTTTGACCGCAAAGAAGTGATCATCCCGAACAAAGCCTTTGTGACCGAAAGGCTGATCAACTGGTCGCTGTCCGACACCGTCACGCGCATCATCATTAAAGTCGGCGTGGCCTATGGCTCGGATCTGGATAAAGTGAAAGAGATCCTGCTGCAAGCCGCCCATGAAAGCTCACGCGTCATGAGCGATCCGGCGCCGCTTGTCTATTTCCTTAACTTTGGTGCCAGCACCTTAGATCACGAATTACGGGTTTATGTGCGTGAACTAGGGGATCGCAGCCACACGGTGGACGAACTCAATCGCACCATCGACAGGCTGTGCCGCGAAAACGATATCAACATCGCCTTCAACCAGTTGGAAGTGTATCTACACGATAAAAACGGGGGAGAAGAGGTGCAGGAAGTGAAGCGGGAACTGCGTCAGCCGGGGGAACCTTTGCCGCCAGAGGCGGTGTAAGTCCTGTTTTTACAGGGAATGTGCTGAAGACATTCCCTGTTTCTTCCAGTCAGTCTCTGACCGAAATTACAAATAACTCACAGACAGCGTATTCAAGCTGCCTTTAAGCTTTTCCTGATAATCGCGTTTGACGATCTCAAGCGCGGCGAGCGCGGTTTCAGGTGCAATTTCATTGCACTCAAGTAAGTAGATCAAATCAACAGCGAGTTGTAGCTCGGGTGGCGCATTTTCGACAGACATGGGAGCCAACGTTCAGTGTAGTGTGCGATGTAAATAAAGATCCGTTTTTGTTCAAATGACAGTTTTCAACGGATCCGAAGTCAGCCTGAAGCAGGTAAGGAGTGGCTCAGTTAAGCAGCAGCCAGGACCTTTTAGGATATTTAATCACTCAGGCATGGAAACTGATTATAGATAATAAATGTCTCCGCCTGCCTGCAGTTTTCAAAAAATGTGATAAACATTCAAAAACCTTTTTCCTGCCTTTCAATTTGCCGCTCGATTTTGGCTAACGCCTGCCTGCATCTCATCAATCGACCTTCCAGCGCGGCCAGTTCCTTCTGCACTCTTTGCTGGTCGCTGAAAGTGGCAAGCTGCCCAAGGGTGCTCTCTCGGTCTTCAATCATGGCGATTAAACGGCGCTCAAACTGCTGGGTTTCTGCCAGCCGGGTGTAGTTGTCGTGGCTTTTACGCTCTGGCGTTTGGTGAGTCTTGCGCAGACCCTGAGTTGCCAGTTCGCGCTGCAAGGCTGTAATTTGGGAAATCAGCCGCTCGGCGACAAAAGCCACCTGCGCCTGACGCTTCTCCGCCACCACCTGATGCAGCTGGCCAAGATTGACCCGCACTTCAGCCAGATAGTCGCGCAGTCGGGTGCCTTTGGTGGCAAACAGCGTCACGTCGAAACGCGCCTGCTGGGCCGAAACGTGGCCGACAGGTTCAATTTCTTGCGCGAGCGCCTCTATTTGTTGGCTCAGGGCGTGCAATATTTGTTCAGTGCTCACTGGGGTTCTCCGCGTTGGACCTGATTAGCTTACCCTGAAGCTCACCAGATACAAGGCATGCGGTGTTTGGCAGCGGCTGGGCAGTTGTTTACACTGATGACATAGCGACATCGATAACATAGACAAGTCGACAGGGATTGTATGAAACGTGTTTTGTTGATCATTCTGGGGTGGGTATGCGTGGTGCTGGCGACGCTGGGCGTAGTGCTGCCTTTATTACCTACCACGCCGTTTCTGCTGCTGGCGGCATGGTGCTTTGCTCGCTCGTCGCCGCGTTTTCACTACTGGCTGCTATATCGCTCGTGGTTTGGCAGTTACCTGCGCCACTGGCAGGAACATCGCGCCTTGCCACCCGGCGCAAAAGGCAAAGCCGTGCTGGTGATCCTCATTACGTTTGCCATTTCTCTCTATTTTGTCCCGCTGTGGTGGGTGCGCGTTTTACTGCTTTGTATCATGTTCGGGCTGCTTATCATGATGTGGCGCTTACCAGTGGTTGACCTAAAGCAACAAAAAAGGTGATCATGTCCGGCTGCGGGTTGCTTTTTAAAGCGGCTTTGCATAGATTTGGGCATCTCGCGCACCCTCATGCGCGCCAATTTCCTTCCTTAAACAGCCAAACACTTTTGTAAGGCATGAGCCATTTACTGGTTCGCGTTTAAGTATGAACAGCAGTTTTATCAGGCACTTATTATGACAGCTACCGCACAGCAGCTAGAGTTTATCAAAAACAGCATTAAATCCATTCAAGACTACCCGAAACCGGGCATTCTGTTCCGCGACGTCACCAGCCTGCTGGAAGACCCGGCAGCCTATGCCGCCAGCATTCAACTGCTGGCCGACCGTTATCGTGACTCCGGCGTCACCAAAGTGGTGGGTACCGAAGCGCGTGGTTTCTTGTTTGGTGCTCCGGTGGCCTTGGCTCTGGGTGTGGGTTTTGTGCCTGTGCGTAAACCGGGCAAATTGCCACGCGAAACCCTGAGCGAAAGCTATGAGTTGGAATACGGCACTGACAGTCTGGAAATCCACACTGACTCTATCAATGTCGGTGAGAAGATCCTGGTTATCGATGACCTGCTGGCAACCGGCGGCACCATCGAAGCCACCGTGAAGCTGATCCGCCGTTTGGGGGGGGAAGTGACTGACGCAGCATTCATCATTAATCTGTTCGATCTCGGCGGTGCAGAGCGCCTGAGTAAGATGAATATCAACTGCTACAGCCTGGTCGACTTCCCAGGCCATTGATTGACACAAGCCTCGCCTGCCCAGGCGAGGCTGTGATAGCATGACCCTCCCGACCACTCGACTTCTCCGGTATTAATGAGCTATCAGGTTCTGGCCCGTAAGTGGCGCCCTCAAACTTTCGCCGACGTCGTCGGACAGGAACATGTGCTGACCGCGCTGGCCAACGGCCTGTCGCTCGGACGCATCCATCACGCTTATCTGTTTTCCGGCACCCGCGGTGTGGGGAAGACCACCATTGCGCGCCTGTTAGCGAAAGGGCTGAACTGTGAAACCGGTATTACTTCTACGCCGTGCGGCGTGTGTGATAACTGCCGTGAAATCGAACAGGGCCGTTTTGTTGATCTGATTGAAATCGACGCCGCGTCCCGTACCAAAGTAGAAGATACCCGCGAACTGCTGGACAACGTGCAATATGCGCCAGCGCGCGGTCGCTTCAAAGTTTACCTGATTGACGAAGTCCACATGCTCTCGCGTCACAGCTTCAATGCGCTGTTGAAAACGCTGGAAGAGCCGCCTTCGCACGTCAAATTCTTGCTGGCTACTACTGATCCACAGAAGTTGCCGGTGACAATTCTCTCCCGCTGCCTGCAGTTTCACCTGAAGGCGCTGGATGTCGAACAAATTCGCAAGCAGCTCGACGTGGTGCTGACCGCCGAGCAGATCAGCAGCGAGCCGCGCGCTCTGCAACTGCTGGCTCGCGCGGCCGACGGCAGTATGCGCGACGGCCTGAGCCTGACCGACCAAGCTATCGCCATGGGGCAGGGCGCAGTAACCACCGAAACCGTGTCGCAGATGCTGGGGACGCTGGATGACGAGCAGCCGCTAGCCGTGCTTGAAGCCCTGGTGAGCGCCGACGGCGCGCAGATGATGGCGCAGGTGGAGCATGCTGCTTCTCGCGGCGTTGACTGGGAAAACCTGCTGGTGGAAACGCTGGCGTTGCTGCATCGCATCGCTATGGTACAGCTGTTACCCACGGTGCTCGACAACCATTACGCCGCCATTGAGCAACGCCTGCGCGAGCTGGCGCGGGTTATCCCGCCTGCCGATGTGCAGCTTTATTACCAAACGTTGCTGATTGGCCGCAAAGAACTGGCCTACGCGCCGGACAAGCGCATGGGCGTCGAGATGACCCTGCTGCGCGCCTTGGCTTTCCACCCAAAAGTGGTGATTGCTGAACCTGTAGTCCAGCCGTCGGTAGCCCCAGCAGCCACTGTGCCAGCGCCTTCTGCTGCGCCAGAAGCCCAGCCGCAAAGCAGAACTTCTCAGCAAGAAACACCGCCGCCGCAAGGCGCGCCGCAGCCAGGTATCTCAGATACCACGGCGCAACTGTTACAGGCCCGAACACAACTACTCAGGCAGCAGGGGAATACCACCCCAAAAAAAGCTGAGCCGGCAGCGCCAGGAAAAGCGCGGCCGGCAAACTCAGCCCTGGAGCGTTTAGCTTCGGTGACTGAGCGTGTGCAAACGCAGGCCAGCGCCAGAAAAGAGAAAGAACCTGAGCAGCCCGTAAAAGAAGAAGCTTATCGCTGGAAAGCCCTGAACGAGCCGGAAGAGGCACCCGAGCCGGTGGCGACGCCCAAGGCGCTGCGCACCGCGCTGGAGCATGAGAAGTCGCCGGAAATGGCCGCGCGTCTGGCGGTCGAAGCCACTGAGCGCGACGGCTGGGCGGCTGAAATCAACCAGATGGTGATGCCAAAACTGGTTCAGCAACTGGCCCTGAACGCGTGGTGTGAAAAGGTTGAAGCCGGGAAAATCACCCTGCATCTGCGCTCTTCGCAGCGCCACTTGAATTCCCCTTCGGCACAAAAAGTGCTGACGGAAGCACTATCGACACTCCATCAGACGCCGGTTGAACTCACCGTGCTAGAAGATGATAATCTGGCGGTCAAAACGCCTCTGGAGTGGCGACAAGCCATATATGAAGAGAAGCTGGCGCAGGCGCGCCAGTCGATTATTGCGGATAACAATATTCAAACTCTGCGCCGTTTCTTCGACGCCGAGCTTGATGAAGAGAGTATTCGCCCTGTTTAAACGCCGCAAATCCCCGCGGCCCGACGCAAAGAGAGATGATTATGTTTGGAAAAGGCGGCATTGGTAACCTGATGAAACAGGCCCAGCAAATGCAGGAAAAAATGCAGCAGGTACAGGCAGAAATCGCCCAGTTAGAAGTGACCGGCGAATCTGGCGCGGGCATGGTTAAAGTCACCATTAACGGCGCGCACAACTGCCGTCGTGTGGAAATCGACCCAAGCCTGCTGGAAGACGACAAAGACATGCTGGAAGACCTGATCGCGGCGGCTTTCAACGACGCGGCGCGTCGCATTGAAGAAACTCAGAAAGAGAAAATGGCTTCTGTATCCGGCGGCATGCAATTGCCACCAGGCTTTAAGATGCCATTCTGATGCAAACCAGCCCACTCCTTGAATCACTAATGGAGGCGTTGCGCTGCCTGCCGGGCGTTGGCCCGAAATCGGCGCAGCGCATGGCATTCCAACTGTTGCAGCGCGATCGCAGCGGTGGAATGCGGCTGGCGCAGTCGTTAACGCGTGCGATGTCTGAAATCGGCCACTGCGCTGATTGCCGCACTTTCACCGAGCAGGATATCTGCACCATTTGCGCCAACCCACGGCGCAAAGAAAACGGTCAGATTTGCGTGGTAGAAAGCCCGGCTGACATCCATGCTATAGAACAAACCGGTCAGTTCTCCGGTCGCTATTTTGTCCTGATGGGGCATCTGTCTCCGATGGACGGCATTGGCCCGGATGACATCGGTTTAGATCGTTTAGAGCATCGTCTGGAAAGCGAAAGCATGAAAGAGGTGATTCTGGCGACCAACCCGACGGTCGAAGGTGAGGCGACGGCGAACTACATCGCCGAAATGTGCGGCCAGTACGGCGTGCTGGCGAGCCGCATCGCGCACGGCGTACCGATGGGCGGTGAGCTGGAGATGGTAGATGGCACCACGCTGTCGCACTCTCTGGCTGGGCGCGCACCTTTCAAATTCTGATCTGGTAATTCCCGCCACGCGTGCGATTTCACGCGTGGCGGTTCAGTTTTAAGCCAAACTCTCTCTTTTCCCTTGAATTATCCTCCTGATAACCCCATCTACTCCTCAGCGTTTTATTTTGGCCAATGTGCCGCCTGTAAGGCTGGGCTTGCCAGCATAATGACAATTCAAATAGCGTAACTGAGGTAATTTGATGAGTATGAAAGGACAAGAAACCCGCGGCTTCCAGTCTGAAGTTAAGCAGCTGCTGCATCTGATGATCCACTCCTTATATTCCAACAAAGAGATTTTCCTGCGTGAGCTGATCTCCAACGCCTCAGATGCCGCCGACAAACTGCGTTTCCGCGCGCTCTCCAAGCCTGAACTCTATGAGGGTGATGGCGAACTGCACGTGCGTCTGGCGTTCGATAAAGAAAAACGTACCCTGACCCTGAGCGACAACGGCATCGGGATGACCCGTGACGAAGTGATCGACAACCTCGGCACTATCGCTAAATCAGGTACTAAAGCCTTCCTGCAATCCGTCGGTTCCGAGCAGGCGAAAGACAGCCAGCTGATCGGCCAGTTCGGCGTAGGCTTCTACTCCGCGTTTATCGTGGCGGACAAAGTGACCGTGCGCACCCGCGCTGCTGGCGCGAGCAAAGATGAGGGCGTGTTCTGGGAATCTGCTGGTGAAGGCGAGTACACCCTGGCGGATATAGAGAAAGCCGATCGCGGCACCGAAATCACTCTGCACCTGCGCGAAGATCAGGATGAGTTCCTCGACGATTGGCGCGTGCGCTCGATTATCAGCAAATATTCCGACCACATCGCCTTGCCGGTTGAAGTTGAAACCCGCAATGAAGAAGATGACACCGTCACCTGGGAGCAAATCAACAAGGCGCAGGCCCTGTGGACCCGCGGTAAATCGGAAGTCACTGACGAAGAGTACACCGAATTCTACAAACACATCTCCCATGACTTCAGCGATCCGCTGAGCTGGAGCCACAACCGTGTTGAAGGTAAGCAGGAGTACACCAGCCTGCTGTATATCCCTTCACAAGCCCCTTGGGATATGTGGAACCGCGACCACAAGCACGGCCTGAAGCTGTACGTGCAGCGCGTGTTCATCATGGACGAAGCCGAGCAGTTCATGCCGAACTACCTGCGTTTCGTGCGTGGTCTGATAGATTCCAACGACCTGCCGTTGAACGTCTCGCGTGAAATCCTGCAAGACAGCCGCATCACCCAGAACCTGCGCAGCGCGCTGACCAAACGCGTATTGCAGATGCTGGAGAAACTGGCGAAAGACGACAACGAGAAGTACCTGCAATTCTGGCAACAGTTCGGTCTGGTGCTGAAAGAAGGCCCGGCAGAAGATGGCGCGAACAAAGAAGCCATTGCCAAACTGCTGCGATTCGCCAGTACCCGCAACGACAGCTCCAGCCAGACTCTCTCTCTGGAAGAGTACGTTGCCAAGATGGTGGAAGGTCAGGACAAAATTTACTACATCACCGCCGACAGCTATGCCGCCGCGAAGAGCAGCCCGCACCTTGAGCTGTTCCGCAAGAAAGGCATCGAAGTTCTGCTGCTGTCCGATCGTATCGACGAGTGGATGATGAGCTATCTGACTGAGTTTGATGGCAAAGTCTTCCAATCCGTGAGCAAGGCCGACGACACGTTGGACAAGCTGGCTGACGAAGAGAGCGAAGAGCAGAAAGAAGCTGAGAAGGCGCTGGAGCCGTTCGTTGAGCGCGTGAAAACCCTGCTGGGCGACCGTGTGAAAGAAGTGCGTCTGACCCACCGTCTGACTGATACGCCAGCGATTGTCACTACCGGCGCTGATGAAATGACTACCCAGATGGCGAAGCTGTTCGCCGCTGCCGGTCAGGAAGCGCCAGAAGTGAAATACATCTTCGAGCTGAACCCAGACCACGCGCTGGTGAAACGTGCTTCCGACGTGGCCGATGACGCGCAGTTTAGCGAGTGGGTTGAACTGCTGCTGGATCAGGCGCTGTTTGCCGAGCGCGGCACGCTGGAAGATCCAAACCTGTTTATCCGCCGTATGAACCAACTGCTGCAAGCATAAGGTTCAGATGCTCATAAAAAGCCCTGTCATCGCGACGGGGCTTTTTTTTTGCTCTTAAATGCAGGAAAACGGCTTAGCCTCCGCTGGCTTCTTCCAGCAACCAGCCGCGAAATGCAGTGATCTCCGGCTCATGGCTGCGATCGCTTTTCACCAGCATATAGGTGGCGCGATCCACCTCGGCGAAGCCCAGCGGCGCGATCACCGTGCCATCCTGTAGCTCCTTCTTCACCAGAATCTGCGGCGTCATGATGATCCCCAGCCCGTTTTTTGCCGCCTGAATCGCCAGCGTCAGGTTGTCGAAATGCTTGCCCGCAATAAAATCGCCTTTGGCATTGGTTTTCTTAGCCCACTCCTGCCAGGCATTAATTTTGGTGTCGGCGTGCAGCAATGGCAGGGTGGAGAAGTCCGTCTGATAAGTAAATCGGTGGCGGAAATTCGGCGAACAGACCGGGCCGATATAATCGACGGTGATCAGCGTTGATTCAATATCGCTGGTCAGCTGGTTCTCATTACTCTTAATTAGAATATCTGTCCGCTGTTCATGGACTTGCTGAACATCGGTATGCGTTTGGAAAGTCAGGACAATATTTTCATGACGTTCCGAAAAGCGGCTAATCCGCGGAATAAGCCACTGGGCTAAAAAACTTGGCGCGCAGGAGATAATTAAATTATTTTCCTGCCGGGCTTTAATTTCACGGCAGGTATTTTCTATTTCGACAAATACCTGATCGCAGCATTTTTTTAATTTCTCACCGTCGCGGGTTAAATAGACCCGGCCCGCCGCGCGTTTAAATAACGGCGTGCCCAGCCAGCCCTCTAAATTCTTAATTTGATGACTCACCGCGCTGTGAGTCACGTTCAGCGATTCCGCCGCCAGACTGAAGCTTTCAAAGGTCGCAGCCTGCTTGAAATAGTGCAGGGCGCGCAGGGAAGGCAGGTTTGCCATATCAACACCTTGTTAGAAAAACTCAACTCAACTGTCTGTTTATATCATTTTCTTGTGCCGAAAAAACCCATTAGTCTCAACCTCGTTCCGAAGCACATCTCTCTAACAGGCGCTGTAATTCTACTGAAGATAATTCAGTAAGTGCGCCAGTCTGCGCCTTGCGCGCTGGTTAAGTCTGTATAAAAAATAAGGATGACTATGAACAACTCACTTTCTGGTACAACGACTTCCACAGCAAATACGACTCCACGAACGCAGTTAGTTATGTTCACAGGTGGCCGCGATAGCACGCTGGCCGCATGTTATTTAATGTTACAGGGTATCCCTGTGCATCTTTACTCTGCCAACAGCGGTTGCTCCCTGCACCGCGGCATTCTCGCCCACCGTGTGGAAGAGTTGCGTAATCGCTTTGGCGATTTAGTGGTCGAA
The DNA here is from genome assembly GCF_052375995.1 of Ewingella sp. AOP9-I1-14. Lineage (NCBI taxonomy): Bacteria > Pseudomonadati > Pseudomonadota > Gammaproteobacteria > Enterobacterales > Yersiniaceae > Ewingella > Ewingella sp. AOP9-I1-14. Next base: position 993,354 of record NZ_JBQSVA010000001.1, on the reverse strand, counting down.
CACACCGTCGAGGATATCAGCGGGACTTTCCGCTCCATCGCCATTGAAAATATCGAAAGCGATATTTTGCGTCATCGTAAAAATCTGGTGTTACTCGGCGAGAAATTAGCGATTCACGCTCACTTGGTGGATTTCTGCCGCCGCAACGATATTAGCGTGATTAACGACGGTATTACCCACTACCAGCAAGAATTCCCCGAGCAGCGCCTGGTTGCCAAAGAGTTCTTGGTCAACCTGATGAATGAATACGACATTCAATACCACTCGCCAATTTATGAATTCGCTCAATCTTCTGACGACGTGAAATATCGCCTGCTGCAATTAGGTATTTCCACTAAATCGCTGGAAGGGGTGAGTATTTTCGGTGACAGCTTCTCGACGCCGAATGACGAAACCATTCTGGCTTATCTGAATGAGAAAACGCCGCTAGCGCGCAACATCATTAAATTCCTCTCCGGTGAAACCCTGAGTCTGGGGTTAAAAACGGCGACTCACGCTGCGGCGTAATGAAGGATAACCCGATGAAAACTATCGTCAAATGTTCGGCAGTGATCATCCGTGACCGCGCGTTATTACTAACGCGCAAGCGCGGAACTGACATCTTTATCTCTCCCGGCGGTAAGCCGCTGACCGGAGAAGACCACATCAGCTGTTTGCGTCGTGAGTTAAAAGAAGAACTTAACGTTGATACGGCCAAAATCACGCCGCTGGGCTTATTCCACGGCGTGGCGGAGTTCGAAAAAGTGGCGATTGAAAATCATGTTTATCAGGTGGAAGTGGTGGGGCAGCCCGTCGCCAGCGCGGAGATCGCTGAAATCGCCTGGGTGAATTACCGCAAGCCGCCTTGCGAAGTGGGAGTGGGATCCGTGTTTCGCGACAACGTCCTGCCGTTACTGTACCAGCGTGAGTTGATCGACTGATGGACCCTTCATCTCTCTCTCCCGCCTTGCAGCAACAGCACGGTGATCACTATTACAGGGAAGTAAACCGGCTGCGGGAAGTGCTGCGCGACAAGCTGACGACGGTCTATCGTCTTGGCGATTATGACATTTTTCTAGTGCAGTCGGTGCGTGTGGGCTTAGCCATGCTCTCCCACTTGCTGCATAAACATAATATGTCGCTGAATCTGGCCGCCCATCGCCACTATCAGCCGATTGAACTGCTGTTCTCCAAACCCGCGCCGATTGACGCGCCGGGGCAAAACAGCGGCGTCAACATGGTCACGCACGTTAACCCTTATACCGGGGCCATTAACGATCTTGATGGTTTGAATCATAAAACCGTGGTCGACGGTTCGCATAGTTTCGCCACCGGTCTGCATGATGAGTTGGTGAATAACAGCTCGATTTTCCTCGCGCCGCTGCATAAACACGCGTCGGTGGCCGTGGGTCTGACGCTGATTGCCGTGCGCCCTGAGCACTACAGCTGTTTGTTCCGCAGCGAGCTGCGCCTGTACGAAGGATCAACCGTCTCTCAGCGGCCATTGCAGGAGGCCATTGCCGCGATGGAGGCCACGGATTGGCAGCCTTACAACGTGGCCAGCGTCGAGAAAATCGACCTGCCGCTGGCTAACGGTCTACGCCTGACCTCGCTCAGCGCGTCTGGCCTGCCTTTCGCCTGCTTCCCCGTGGCGACGCTGTCTGAAGACCAGCTGCGTAAGGTCAAACAGATCAATGGCAGCTATTTCGAGCACACCCAAACTTTGCGTATTTCCCGCTGGGCGCGGGGCAATCGCTTTCAGCAAGTGGATAGCACTGGCAGTGTTATCGACGATTTAGCCCGACTTTGGAGTCAAAAATGAGTAAATCTACCCCAGTTAACGGCAACCTGATCGGTATTCTCGGCGGCATAATTCTGAGTACCGATTCCGTGTTTATCCGACTCATGAGTATCGATAACTCATGGATGATTGTGATGCTGCGCGGCCTGTTTATGTGGGGGCTGGTGGTGCTGGTTTACCTGCTGTGGCCGAAGAGCCGCTCGGTGCTCGGCGTGCCGTGGATCACCCGTCAAAACGCGTTGTCGACGCTGTTTTTCTGTATTGCGTCGGCCTGCTTCGTTAATGCGTTAAATCGCGGCAGCATCGCCACCGTGCTGGTGATCATCTCCTCGACGCCGTTTGTTTCCGCGATCATTTCGCGCCTGTTCTTTGGCACCAAAATTGATAAATCTCTGCTGATGGCCGCCATCGCGGGCATGCTCGGCGTAGCTATCGTGATGACCGGCCGCGCGACGGGCTATGACCCGCTGGCCAACTACTTCGCGCTGGCGACGGCAGTGTCTATGGCGCTAGCCTTTATCTTTGCTTCAAAAGTGGAAAACGGCACCGTGGGCTTGCCTTCAATCGGCGGCGTGCTGGCCTCGGTTTGCGTGGTGGGCTTCACCGGCGGTGGCGTGCTGCACGCTGTTCCGCTGCTCAGCGGTTCGCAGTGGCTGTGGCTGTTCGTAGAAGGCGCGGTGATTATGCCGCTGGCGATGGGGCTGATTTCTCTCTCCACGCGCTTTGTTTCTCCGGTTAACGCCGGACTATTTTTACTGCTCGAAACCGCCCTCGCGCCGCTGTGGATTTTCCTGTTTCTTAATGAGGCGCCAACGCTGCAAGCCGTTGTTGGTGGGTGCATTATTGTGCTGGCCGTTATCTCCCAGACCTTGCGAATTAAACGCCAGGAGGCGCTGGCTTAACCTTGATTGCGCGCAGCCTGTTCCTTGAGGAAGGGCGAGCAGAATGATATGGTTGGTCGTTTTGTACGTTTTAATAAAAATTACATGCAAGGGGATTTACGCAATGCGTATCATTCTGCTGGGCGCTCCGGGCGCTGGTAAAGGAACTCAAGCGCAATTCATCATGGAGAAATATGGCATTCCGCAGATTTCTACCGGTGACATGTTGCGCGCAGCTGTTAAAGCTGGAAGTGAGCTCGGCAAGAAAGCAAAAGAAATCATGGATGCCGGTAAACTGGTGACCGACGAATTAGTGATTGCACTGGTTAAAGAACGCATTCAGCAGGAAGACTGCCGCAATGGTTTCTTGCTCGACGGCTTCCCACGCACCATCCCTCAGGCTGATGCCATGAAAGACGCTGGGATCAAAGTGGACTACGTGCTGGAATTCGACGTACCTGACGAACTGATCGTTGATCGCATCGTAGGTCGCCGCGTTCATCCAGGCTCAGGCCGCGTTTATCACATCAAATTCAATCCGCCAAAAGTGGAAAACAAAGATGATGTGACCGGCGAAGAGTTGATCACCCGTAAGGACGATCAGGAAGAAACCGTGCGTAAGCGCCTGGTTGAATATCACGATCTGACCGAGCCATTGGTGTCTTACTACAGCAAAGAAGCTGAAGCGGGCAACACTCAATACGTTCGTATCGACGGTACTCAGAAAGTGGACGAAGTGCGCCAAGAGCTGGCTTCTATCCTCGGTTAATGTCGTTGTCGTAAATAATAGAAATAACAAAAGCGACTCCGGTCGCTTTTGTTATTTCTGTTTCCCGCACTTTTATTCATCAAATGAATGGTATTGATTACTTCTGCCATTAGCTGTTATCGGTTCCGCTCCCCGTCTTTTTGGTTACAATGTGCAAAGTTAAGTCGAAGCCCGCATTTTTGGCTTCCAGTCACCCAGGCTCAAGAGCCGTAATAATTTAGGAAATTCAGCATGATGCAGACGAAATTCGGTGTGTTACTGGTCAATCTCGGTACGCCCGAAGCACCAACGCCGCAGGCCGTAAAAAAGTATCTGGCTGAGTTTTTAGGTGATCCACGGGTTGTTGATACTAATCGTTTGATTTGGCTGCCGATCCTTTACGGCGTAATTTTGCCGCTGCGATCTCCGCGCGTCTCCAAACTGTATAAGGGCGTGTGGATGGAAGAGGGTTCGCCGCTGATGGTGTTTAGCCGCCGCCAGCAAAAAGCGCTGGCCGAGCGCCTGCCGGGCACTCCGGTTGAACTGGCGATGAGCTACGGCAAGCCAAGCATGGAAGATGCCATCGACAAACTGCTGGAGCAGGGCGTCACCAAAATGGTCGTACTGCCGCTGTATCCGCAATATTCCTGCTCCACCAGCGCCGCGGTGTTTGACGGCGTAGCGCGCGTGTTAAAAGAGAAGCGCCGCCTGCCGTCACTGAGCTTTATTCGCGACTACGCCGAGCATCCGGCCTATATCTCCGCGCTGAAAACCACCGTTTTGCGCTCCTTCGCCGAGCACGGCGAACCAGATCGCCTGATGCTCTCCTTCCACGGTATTCCGAAGCGCTTTGTGGCCTTGGGCGACGATTATGAACAGCGTTGCCGCGACACCACTCAGGCGCTGACTCAGGCACTGGGCCTGCCGACGGGAAAAATCTTGCTGACCTTCCAGTCGCGCTTTGGCCGTGAACCATGGCTGACGCCTTATACCGACGAGACGCTGAAAGGCTTGCCGGCGCAGGGCGTGAAGAACATTCAGATCATGTGTCCAGGCTTTGCGGCAGACTGTCTGGAGACGCTGGAAGAGATTAAAGAAGAGAACCGTGAGATCTTTATGCACGCAGGCGGCGAGCAATTCCATTATATTGACGCCCTTAACGATCAGCCTGAGCATATCGATCTGCTTCAGCAGTTAGTGACTCAACATTTTTAACGTTTTTTGATCCACAGAGAGCATCAATGAAATTTCCTGGTAAACGTAAGTCTAAACACTATTTCCCTGTCAGCGCGCGCGATCCTTTACTGCGTGATTCAATGTTGCAGAGCATGATGCCTGACAGCGAAGTAGGGGCTTCTTATATCGTCGGTATCGATCAGACGATGGTAGATATTGAAGCGCGTGTAGACGAAGACTTCGTTACCCGTTATGGCCTGAAGGCCGGCGAGTCCAGCGTTATCGACGATGCGACCGCCGAGGCGTTGTATCAGGAGTTAATGAGTCAGGCGCTGATCACCCATCAGTTTGCCGGTGGCACCATCGGCAACACTTTGCACAACTACTCGGTGCTGGCCGATGACCGCTCAGTTCTGCTCGGCGTGATGTGCAGCCACGTGCAGATTGGCAGCTACGCCTATCGCTACCTGTGCAACACCTCGAGCCGCGTGGATCTGAACTACCTGCAAGGTGTGGATGGCGCCATTGGCCGCTGCTTTACCCTGATCAGCGACAGCGGCGAGCGTACCTTTGCGATTAGCCCTGGGCATATGAACAATTTGCGTCAGGAAAGCGTGCCGGAGGACGTGATTGCCGGGGCTTCGGCGCTGGTGCTGACTTCCTACCTGCTGCGCAGTAGCGAAGGCGAACCTATGCCAGAAGCCACGATGCAGGCTATCGCTTATGCGAAGAAGTATCAGGTGCCAGTGGTACTGACTCTGGGTACCCAGTTTGTGATTGCTGAGAACCCGCAGGCGTGGCGCGACTTCATCGCTGAAAATGTCTCTATTTTGGCGATGAACGAAGATGAAGGTTTTGCGCTAACGGGCTTGAAAGACCCGCTGATGGCGGCCGATAAGGCGCTGGAGTGGGTTGATCTGGTGCTCTGCACCGCCGGTCCGAACGGCCTGTTTATGGCCAGCTACACCGAAGAAGAGTACAAACGCGCGACGAATCACCCGCTGCTGCCGGGGGCGATTGCCGAGTTCAACCAGTATGAATTCAGCCGCGCCATGCGCCGCGACAGCTGCCAGAACCCGCTGAAAATTTACTCCCACATCGCGCCATACATGGGCGGGCCGGAGAAGATCATGAACACCAACGGTGCTGGAGACGGCGCGCTGTCTGCCCTGCTGCACGACATCGCCGCCAACGGCTTCCACCGCACCAGCGTGCCAAACTCCAGCAAGCACGCCCGCGACTATCTGACCTACTCCTCACTGTCTCAGGTCTGTAAATACGCCAACCGCGTAAGCTATCAGGTCCTCAACCAGCACTCCCCGCGCCTGACGCGTGGCCTGCCGGAGCGCGAAGATAGCCTCGAGGAGTCGTATTGGGAACGTTGATGCTAAGGCGTCAATAAGCAGAAAAAAAACGCGGCGCTCGCCGCGTTTTTGCATTTAAACCTTAAGCGTTACGTCCCGCCATCACGCCGCCGTCGATGTCCCAGATGGCGCCGGTAACCCACGTCGTTTTATCAGACAGCAAGAAAGCCACGGTGTCGGCGATATCGCGCGGCGTACCGACGCGGCCGATTGGGTGGAAGCTGTCGAAGCTGTTCATCACGCCGCCCACGTCCTCTTTAGGAATAAAGCCTTCATAGATCGGCGTGTGAACCACGGCTGGCGAAACGGCATTCACGCGGATGCCGCTCTGACCCAGCTCCAGTGCCAGATTTTTGGTCAGGGCGTGCAGGCCCGCTTTTGCCATGGAATAGGCCGAGGATGGCGTCGCGCCGATGGCCTGCTGCGCCCACATGGAGCCGATGTTCACAATTGAGCCTTTGATGCCCGCTGCCACCATGTTTCTTGCCACGTCGCGAGTGATGAAGAAGGTCGCACGGTTGATGTTCATATACATGTCATAGTCGGCTTCTTCGTTTTCGACGAAGGCTTTCGGGAAGAACACGCCAGCGGCGTTGACTAACAGGCTGATATCGCGATGGTCGCGGTTAATTTCCGCCATCACGTGCTTCATACCGGCTTCTTTCATTAGATCGGCGACGATAATGGATACCGGACCAAGGGATGACAGGGCTTGGCGCGCTTCTTCTGCTTTGGCCTGACGATTGCCCACCAGCACCACGCTGCCGCCGTTTTCTAACACAATGCGCGCCGTTTCCAGACCCATGCCGCTGGTGCCGCCGACGACTAATAGTTTTTTACCTGCAAATGATGCTGACATATTGACCTCGAATTCTTATTTATCAATCAGTTATTAACAAGGCATCTGTCAGATTCAGCTGCCCGGCGATGAACCCAGATTGCCACGGGGCGAGCAGGCTGACGAATCAGAAGATATTGCCTGATGACAAAGAAAATCTATGTCGTTAGCCGTTTTCTGGGCTAGGATGAAGGCATAACTAATCAGCAGGTGATTTTGCGATGCGCTCCTTAAATAGACTTAAATGGCTACACGCCTTTGAAGCGGCGGCCCGACACGGCAGCTTTACCGGGGCGGCGGAAGAGCTGGGCGTGACGCCCGCGGCGGTTGGGCAGCTGGTGCGTTCGCTCGAGGAGTGGGTAGGGCATCCGCTGCTGACTCGTACGCGTTCTGGCAAAAAGCGGCTGATGGTAGTAGCTGAGGCGCAAGACGCGCTGAAAGAGATCACCGACGGGTTGGATAAGCTCGAAAGCGGCCTGAAGAAGTTGCGCGGACGCCGCGCGCGCTCGGTGATTGTGGTTACCGCGTCGCAGGTGCTGGTGATGAACTGGCTGATGTCGCGCCTGAACCTGTTTGCCGAACACCATGAGGATATCGACCTACGCCTCGACGTCTCGGATAAGCATATCGATTTGGCTCACGGCGAGGCGGATATCGGCATTCGCTGCGGGCCGGGCAACTGGCCGGGGCTGCACGCGACCTGGATCATGGATGAAGAGGCAGTGGTGGTGTGCAGCCCGCTGATTTTAAAAGCTGGGCAAGAAGCCGACTGCGATTGGCTGAATAAACAGAAGCTTATCTACGATGACACCCCGCATCCCGGCGCCAATATGCCGTCGTGGAGCGGTGTGCTGGACACCATCGGCTATGGCCATGTGAGCCAGAATAGCCTGCATATCAACTCTACCTCGGCGGTGATTCTGGCGGCGCTCGGCGGGCGTGGCGTGGCTATCGTGCGCCGCGCGCTGGTGCAGCAATCCATTGATAGCGGCCAGCTGATTCAGCTCTACCCATCATTTAAATGGCCACTGACGTGGTCCTATTACATGGTGCGGTCTGAGCATGCGCTGAGTCGCCCCGAAGTGCAGATTTTCCATGACTGGATGCTGGAATATCAGCACTCACTAAGCTCAAACACCCCCGCCTAACTCTCTCTTCAGAAAATAGCCAAGCCACGGCTGGCTATCCTCTGCTTTCAGCTTTTTCAGCAAGATAGTTTTTCTTTGCCATAAGGCAAGTTTATCTCATTTGTTTAACACTCTTAACATTTCAATAATGCCTGCGACGAAAGGGACGTGATGGGTCACGTCGCCTGATTGAAGAAGAGATTTTCTATGTTGCTGAACTGGAATGAACATCGCGATGAACTGCTGGGGAAAGTGAATGAGTTCGCCAAGCTGACGCCGGAATTTATGCGCGGGCTGGTCAAGATGGATGCGGGCGCTTCCGCGACTGGCCATTTGGACCCGAAAATCCATGAGCTGATTGCGCTGGCGGTGGCGGTGACCACCCGCTGCGACGGCTGTATCTCCGTTCACGTTAAAGCTGCCGCCAAACACGGCGCGACGCGCGAAGAGATTGCCGAAGCGCTGGCCGTGGCGATCTCCCTCAATACCGGCGCGGCGCTGACCTACACCGCCCACGTGCTGGACGCCTTCGACTCATTGCCAAAAGCATAATTTTTTCCGGCGCTTAGCCGCGCCGGTCTGCTCTCTTATCGGAAACGCATCATGTTAGTCAATCACGACCTCTCCCTGCGCGCGCTGGTCACGGCGGATAAATATGAGTGGGTAAGCTCGCCGCAGTCCGGCGTTCACCGCGTCATGCTAGACCGCATTGGCGCAGAACAGGCGCGGGCCACCAGCATTGTTCGCTATGACGCGGGCTCAGATTTCCCCACACATTCGCACCCTGACGGCGAGGAGATTTTGGTGCTGGAAGGCGTGTTTTCCGAAGGGGAGCAGCACTATCCGGCGGGCTGGTATCTGCGTAATCCGCCGGGCTCTTCCCATCAGCCTTCCAGCAAATTGGGCGCGACGATTTTCGTCAAACTGCGGCAGATGGCCGCCGAGGAAACCCAGCGAGTGCGCATCAATACCTTGGAAGCAAGCCGCTGGCAGCAACGGCAGGGCCGTGAAATTTGCCCGCTGTACCAGAGTGCGCATGAGCTGGTGAGGCTGGAAAGCCTCGCCGCCGGAGAGCCGATTTTTGCCAGTGAGCCGGTGGCCGGGGCCGAGCTGTTGGTGCTGGGCGGAGAGATAACAGAGGGCGCTAGCGCCTATTCCACGGGCAGTTGGCTGCGGCTTCCTGCTGGCACCTTTCCTGAATTAGTGTCCGGCAAGGCAGGGGCGCTGTTGTACATCAAAACCGGCCATTTGCCCGGGCAGAAAACATTGGCGGTGAAGCAATGAGACAGGTGCAAGTTGCCATTGTTGGCGGCGGCCTGAGCGGAATGTATGCCGCCGCGCTTTTGGAGCAGGCGGGCGTGGATTATCTGCTGATTGAAGGGCGCGATCAGGCCGGTGGGCGCATTCAGTCGCTGCACGCCGCAGATGAAACTCAGCGTTTTGATCTCGGCGCTACGTGGGTCTGGCCAGCCTTTCAGACCCAGTTGGCACAGCTTTTACAACAGCTTGATATTGAGCTTATCGCGCAAGAAGAGCAGGGCGACATGCTGCTGGATCGTGCGTTGCATCAGCCGATTTCGCGGCATCCTGGTTACGTTTCAACCCCGCGCTGCCAGCATCCGTCGCCCGAGAGTGGGCCAATACCGGCACTTGGATGGCGCCGCACGCCAAATACGTGGCAGTTTACTCCCGACCATTTTGGCGGCAGCAAGGGCTGTCAGGGGAAGCACGCAGCGCCGTCGGCCCTATGGCTGAGATTCACGATGCCTCGGCGTCAGAGCAGGCTGCGGCACTGTTCGGCTTTCTGGGAATACCGGCGAAAACGCGCTGGACCACCAGCGAAAGCAATCTAAAAGACCTCTGTCGCGCGCAGCTGGTCAGGCTGTTTGGCGAGCAGGCGGCGCATCCGGTTACTGAGTTTTTCAAAGACTGGGCCGACGATCCGCTGACCGCCACAGCGGGGGACCTGACGGCGAATCAGAGCCATTCGATTCCTGAGGCTTTTATCCGCGAGGGCGTCTGGCAGGGGAGATTAAAGGGCATCGCCAGCGAGTGGTCGGCGGCCTTTCCGGGTTATATCGCCGGGGCAATAGACGCCGCGACGCAGGGCTTCGCCGCATTCACGACTCAATCACACCAACCCACTCAGGGAGCACAGTATGAGATTGAAAAATAAACGCGTATTGATCACCGGTGGCACCAGCGGCATTGGCTTAGCTACGGCCAAATTAATGCTGCGCGAAGGGGCGCGGGTGGCGATCACCGGGCGCGATGCCGGGAAGTTGCAACAGATTAAACAGCAGCTGGTAGGGGATGTTCTGGCGATTCAGGCTGACGTGCTGGCGCCAGAGGATCTGCGCCGTATCCACGACCAAGTATCCGCTGAGTTTGGCGGGCTGGACGCGTTTTTTGCCAACGCCGGTGTGGCCTTCGGCTCGCCGCTGGCGAGTACCAGCGAGGCGCGTTACGACGAGCTGATGGATATCAACGTCAAGGGCGTGTTCTTTTCCATGCAGGCGATTTCGCCGCTGTTGCAGCCGGGCGCGTCGGTAATTCTCAACACCTCGTGGTTGAATCAGGTCGGCACGCCGGGCCTGTCTCTGCTTTCGGCCTCCAAAGCGGCGGTGCGCTCATTGGCGCGAACGTGGTCGGCGGAGCTGCTCGAGCGCAAAATCCGCGTCAACGCCGTCAGTCCGGGGGCGATGAATACGCCCATCCACGGGCGCAGCGGCGGCACAGAGGCTGAAGTTGACGCTGGCAAACAGCGCATTGCGGCGCGAATTCCCCTCGGGCATTTGGGGGAGGCCGAAGATATCGCCAACGCGGTGGTGTTCCTCGCCAGCGATGAATCTCGCTACATGCTGGGGGCTGAAGTGGTAGTCGACGGTGGCTTTTCGCAGCTTTAGCTCTTGATATGACTCAATAAGGCCAGCCCTCTTGCTGGCCTTATTTTTCAGCTCTCTTCGCCCCAGCGCGTGCTACTCTTTTGATTCATTTACTAGCAGCAAAGCGAGGAAAGCATGTCCCTGACCGCCACGGAAACTCCCACTCTTCACCTGCTCTGCGGTAAAATTGCCTCGGGCAAATCTACGCTGTCTGCCCGTCTTGCTGCCCGCCCGTTAACGGTGATTATTAGCGAAGACCAGTGGCTGGCGCGGCTTTACGCTGAGGAGATGCATAGCGTAGCCGACTACGTGCGCTGCTCGGCCAAGCTGCGAGAAGCCATGGCTCCGCACCTTATTGCCTTGCTGCAAGCCGGTATGTCAGTGGTGCTCGACTTCCCGGCCAATACGCTAGCAAACCGCCAATGGATGAAGGGGATTGTCGAGGCGTCCGGCGCTGACAACCAGCTGCACTATCTCGACGTTCCCGACGAGGTGTGCAAAGCCCGGCTCCGCGCCCGCAATCAGGCCGGTGAGCACGACTTCGCCGCCACCGACCAGCAGTTTGATTTCATCACCAGCCACTTTGTCCCGCCGACGGAAGACGAAGGGTTTCAGGTGGTGGTTTATCGCTGAGTGAAATAAAAAAGCCTCCCATATGGGAGGCTTTTTGCTAGTCGAAAAGGCGTTAAATCGGGCAGTAAGGCCGCTTTTCGTCTTCTTTCATTACGTCAACATGCAGCATATTCAGCATGCTGTTGGCGATTTCACGTTCACCCATCACCACTTCGTTTGCCCCGCGCTCCATGATGTAACGCACTTCGTCGTCATAGTGGGCGCGGGCGATGATCTCGATATTCGGGCGTTTGGTTCTTGCCGAGGCGACAATTTCACCGGCTTCGTAGCCATTGGGAATGGTCACCAGCAGCCAGCGGGCGCAGTCCAGACGGGCCAAATCCATCACTTCCTGATTGGCGGCGTTACCCAATACCGTGCTGATACCTTGCTCGCGCAGCGCTTCGACCCGTGGCCGGGAGTTCTCAATTACCACCAGTGGAATGCCCGCGGCCTGAAGCTTCTCGCCCAGCAGGCTACCCACGCGACCATAGCCCACCAGCAGGGCGTGGTTGCACAGGTCGAAGGGGATCTGCTTCTCGTCTTCGACGGCTTCTTCCACGCTCTGATCGTCGATGGTTTCGGTCTTCGCCAGATATTTTTCCAGCAACGTGAACAGCAGCGGGTTAAGCATAATCGACAGGATCGCGCCCGCCAGCACCAGATTGCGGCCATGCTCAGACAGCATGCCGAGCGTGATACCCAGACCGGCGAGGATAAAGGCGAACTCACCAATCTGCGCCAAACTGACAGAGATCGTCAGCGCGGTGCGCCGCGAGTGGCCGAAGGTTTTCACCAGCAGGAAGGCGGCGATCGATTTACCGAAGACGATAATGCCCAGCGTTGCCAGCACCGCCAGAGGCTCGCGGATGATGATCAGCGGGTCGAACAGCATGCCGACGGAGACAAAGAACAGCACCGCGAAGGCGTCGCGCAGCGGCAGGGTGTCGTGCGCCGCGCGTTGGCTCAGTTCAGACTCGTTTAGCACCATGCCCGCGAAGAACGCACCCAGCGCAAAGGAGACGTCGAACAGCTCCACCGCGCCATAAGCAATGCCCAGCGCCAGCGCCAGAACCGCCAGCGTAAACAGCTCACGCGAGCCGGTACTGGCGGTGCGGGCGAGGATCCACGGCACCAGGCGGCGGCCGACCACCATCATTAGCACCATAAAGGCGATCACTTTGCCGATGGTTATCGCCAGTTCCATACCCAGCGCGCCAAAGCTTGAATGCTCACTCTCCATCATGCTGCTAAAGGCGGGCAGTAAAACCAGCGTCAGCACCATTACTAAGTCTTCGACTATCAACCAGCCAATGGCGATTTGCCCGCGCTGGCTGTCAATCAGCTGCCTCTCTTCCAGCGCCCGCAGCAGCACCACGGTACTGGCTGTGGAAAGACAGAGGCCGAAGACCAGACCGGCAGCCAAGTCCCAGTCCAGCAGGCGTGACAGGCCGATACCCAGCAGCGTCGCGACCGCGATTTGCAGCACCGCGCCGGGGATAGCGATGGATTTTACTGCCAATAAGTCTTTGAGAGAGAAGTGTAAACCTACGCCGAACATCAGAAGGATGACGCCAATTTCCGCCAGCTCAGGAGCAAGAGAAGTATCGGCGACAAAGCCCGGAGTAAAAGGGCCAGCAAGCACGCCAGCGGCAAGATAGCCGACAAGAGGGGAAATTTTAAGGCGATTGGCGAGCATCCCGAACAGGAAGGCCAGTACCAAACCGCCGACGATGGTGGTTATCAAGGGCGTAGAGTTGTGCATCCATACTCCTTCTAGTTATGCGTCAGTGCAAAGTGTAAGAGAGTGTTAATGATTTTATGGCATATCGGCAGCCGATGTGTAAGAAAATGTGCCTTGAATGTCAAAAAATAACGATTTTGATGTAAATCAGGATGAAAGTGACATTTCACAGGGTTTTGGACAGCGATGTTTCAGTGGACAAGGTGAGTGTGCTGCCGATAACGGAGTATCGGCAGCAGAAAGGCAGAAGTTTAGGACTGCTTTTGTTCAATATTCGGTAAGAATGCGGTGAGAATCCCCAATAGTGGCAGGAAGGCGCAAATCTGATACACCAGTTCGATGCTGGTGCGGTCGGCAACGTAGCCTAGCACCGCAGCGCCAAGGCCGCCCATGCCGAAGGCCAAACCAAAGAACAGGCCAGAAACCATGCCGACTTTGCCCGGAATCAACTCCTGCGCAAACACCAAAATTGCCGAGAAGGCCGAAGCCAATACCACGCCGATGATCACGCTGAGAATGCTGGTCCACATCAGGTTGGCGTGGGGCAGCAGCAGGGTGAAAGGTGCGACGCCGAGGATCGAAGCCCAAATCACATATTTACGCCCAATCTTATCGCCAATCGGCCCGCCAATAATGGTGCCCGCCGCCACGGCAAACAGGAACACAAACAGGTGGATCTGCGCGTTTTGAATCGACACGCCAAACTTGTGAATCAAGTAGAAGGTGTAGTAGCTACTCAGGCTGGTCAGGTAGAAGTACTTGGAGAACACCAGCACCAGCAGAATACCCATCGACATCGCCACCGTGCGGCGCGGCAGCACGGTGATATTGCCCGCGACGGGGCCGCGCTTCTTGATGATCTGCTGCTGTTGGCGATACCACTTACTGATTTGCAGCAGTACCACGATACCCAGCAGGGCCGCCAGTGAGAACCAGGCCACATTGCCTTTGCCATAAGGGGCGATAATCAGTGCGGCCAGCAAAGGCCCCAGCGAGCTTCCCAAGTTGCCACCCACCTGGAAGACCGACTGCGCCAGACCGTGACGGCCACCGGACGCCATGCGTGCCACGCGAGAGGACTCCGGGTGGAACACCGAGGAGCCGGTGCCCACCAGCGCGGCGGCTAACAGCACCACTGGGAAGGTCTGCGCCACCGCCAACAGCAGCAGGCCGGAGAGGGTAAAGCCCATGCCAATCGGCAGCGAGTAAGGCTGCGGATGCTTGTCAGTGTAATAACCAATAATAGGTTGTAGCAGCGAGGCGGTTATCTGATAAGTCAGGGTTATCATGCCTATCTGCGTGAAGCTGAGGGAAAACTCGTTTTGCAGCAGGGGATAAATCGCCAAAATCAGCGACTGGATCATGTCATTGAGCAGGTGGGAAACGCTGATTGCGCCGAGTATCCCGAAGGCCGTGCGTTTGGCGGCGCTGGCTACGGGTTGGGTAGGGAGGTCGGTACGGTCGGTCATCTCTATCTAAGCCTTTATTCTTGTAGTAAGTAGCGGAAACAGTCAGTCAACTTTAGCGATGTCGGCAAATTTTCCGCGCAGCAGGGTACAAAGATCGCCCGCAGCCAGTTCAATATCAAGCCCGCGTTTACCTCCAGAGACAAAAATGGTGGCAAAGTTTTGCGCCGGGCTATCGATAACCGTGGGCAGCAGCTTTTTCTGCCCCAAAGGGCTAATGCCGCCGACCAGATATCCGGTCACGCGCTGGGCAATTTGCGGGTCAGCCATATCGGCCTTCTTCGCGCCGAGGGCTTTGGCGACTTTCTTGAGGTCTAACATTGAGGCGACTGGCGTGACGGCCACGGCCAAATTTTTTGCGTCACCGTTGAGTGAAACCAGCAGGGTTTTATAGACCTGATTAGCATCCAGCCCGAGTTTCTGCACGGCTTCGTCACCGAAGTGGGTCTCATCGCTGCTGTGTTCATAAGGGTGGAGAGTAAAAGCCACCTTATTTTTTTCCAATAATTTGACTGCTGGCGTCATAACCATCCCCGAGAAAAGATCCCAATAAAAAAAGTCACCGGGTCTATGAGGGTAAAAATGCCTCAGACGTTCACGATGACTTAATTAGCGGAAAAATAATAACTCTGCTCAATCTTTTGATTGTAAAGCATAAAGAGTATTTCTTGAACGAATGTTAAATATTAGTCTAGCGAATGTCTGTTGCCAAGACCCAATACAGATTGCTAACCTACTACTGCCAGTGTTCTGTCCCGCAAGAGACAAATGCTGAAGCTATAACTAATAAAATGAAATTCCTCTTTGACTGGCCAATAGCGATATTGGCCACTTTTTTGATCCTCTTTATCCTTTAAGCCAGCTCTGCGTTGGCTTCCTTCGCTCGCCCTAGACACTTACTTGTGTAAGCTCCCAGAGACTCGCTCAGTTGCCGCCTTGATCTGACTCGAATGATTTTGAGGATCTCGAGTTTTGTTCTTGTTCAGGCACAAACCCGACTCAGCGCCGATCCGCTGTCAGCATATCCGGCAGGTTGCCTTCGCCATACAGATGCAGCGCGCCGACGGCGACCACGTATTTACCGGGCGGCAGGGCGTTGAGTTGCTGCTTCCAGCGTAGGTTGCGTTGATTCATCAGCACGTCGTACAGGTCATTGCTGAAGGTGTTGGGCAGCGGCTCCATGCTTTGGCTGGGCTGGGATTCCAGCCACCAGCTGATCATGGTTTGCAGCAGCCGCGCGTTGGTGTGCCAGTGAGTCAGGGTGTCTTCCAGCAGCGAACGGCCGTCGTCCGGCAGTTGCTGAAGCAGGGTGAGCTGCTCCTGCGGGCCTTCCAGCTCGATGATTTTCTTCTGCTCGCGCCGTGCGGCTTTCAATAGCTGATAGTCAATGCCGTATTCGCCGCGCAGCCCAAGGCGCTGGGCCTGACCGGCTTGTAGCATCAGCGCGACCTGCCAGCAGGGCAGGTGATTCAGGCTATAGATAGATGTCCCCAACTCCTCGCAGAGTCTCTCCACCTGCAAATATTGCTGCTCAGTCAGCCTCTCGCTAAGTGGCGAGAGATCTTCCGCGATGCCGAAAGGCGATTCCGCCTCGCTGATGTCGGCTTCGACAATCAACGCATCGGCCTGCGACAGCCGTTTCAGCAAGATATCCGGCAGGGGCTGCATATTCATGGTGCCCATGTGGATGCTGCCCACCAGGTGCAAATGACGGTCGCCGGGAAGCTGGATATCCATCGCCGGATAGTGATATTCCGCGGGAGAAAGCAGACCGAGCCAGCGGGCAAGTTGGTAAAAGATATGGCCCATGTGGCGTTGTCTCCTTGCAAGGGTGAAGGGTCATGCTAGCGCGTCGCTGGCGTAGCGAACAGGGGGAAAGTCTTGATTTTCGGGGGGAAGGCGAATTAAAAGCATGAAAAGTCACGTTTATCGCCGCGGGCAGAGTTACCAGCGGCGATGGCGCAGGACGTTAAGCGACTGTCGCCTGATAGCCCGCTTCTTCGACAGCGTCGATCAGCTCTTGGGTTGGCGCAGAGCCTTCAACCACGGCTTTGTTCAACTCAACGTCCACTTTGGTGGTGCCTGACACGGCTTCCAGCGCTTTGCGCGTAGACGCCACGCAGTGTCCGCAGGTCAAACCTTCAAGGTGTAAAACGGTCGTCGTCATAGGGAGTTCCTCTGGATACTGTTGGTTGGCCTTTGTTCGATTCAGGGGTAGGATAAACCTTCCAGCAAGGTGAAGGTCAAGGGGGCAAAATGAATATCAGCGATGTGGCAAAGAAAACCGGTTTGACCAGCAAAGCGATTCGCTTCTACGAAGAGAAGGGGCTGGTGACGGCGCCGATGCGCAGTGATAACGGCTATCGTACTTACGCTCAAAAGCATATTGAGGAGCTTACGCTACTGCGTCAGGCGCGGCAGGTGGGTTTCACTCTGGATGAGTGTCAGGAGCTGGTGGCGCTGTTCCACAATCCCGACCGCCACAGTGCCGATGTGAAAGCGCGAACGCTTGAGAAAGCCGCAGAGATTGGTCGACATATTGAAGAGTTAACCGAGATGCGCCAGCGGCTGCTGGCGATGGCAGAGTCCTGTCCTGGCGATGAAGGAGCGGCGTGCCCAATCATCGACAATCTCTCTTCGCCCTTGGCACCGCAGCTGCGTTAGCCGCTTTCGGTCACCCGAATCACTGACTGATGTCAGCTCATCGGGATTCCCTCTTTTGCTGCCTTGCTGCAGCACCAATGGCTTTGAGAGAGCTTAGAGGCGGCTGTTGCTCGGCTCAACCCTCAGCGTAATGCCTTCGACCTTGGCACCGCAGCTGCGTTAGCCGCTTTCGGTCACCCGAATCACTGACTGATGTCAGCTCATCGGGATTCCCTCTTTTGCCGCCTTGCTGCAGCACCAATGGCTTTGAGAGAGCTTAGAGGCGGCTGTTGCTCGGCTCAACCTTCAGCGTAATGCCTTCGACTTGGGTGATGACCACGTCGTCGCCCACGCTGAGTTGCGCGGTGCTGGTGATGCGCCAAGTGCTGTCGCCAATGCGCACGCGACTGTAGCCATTGCTCATGGGTTCAAGCACGGTGGCATGCATGCCGACCAGCTGCTGGCCGCGCTGATTCAGTGAGCCATTCTGCCGGTCCGGCCTCTGGCGCGTGCTGAGCCACTTCCACCAAAGCCACGCGGCGACCATCGTCAGCACGGCAAAGCTGATACCCTGCCATTCCCACGACAGCGGCAGCAGCCACGTCAGTAACCCTACCAGCGCCGCCGCAATGCCACTCCACAGCAAATAACCGCTCGCACCGAGCAGTTCTGCTGCCAGCAACAGGCCGCCGAGTGACAGCCAAAACAGGTGCGGGCTTGCTATAAGCTGTTGCAGCATTATTTTCCGCCTTTGGTTTCTTTCAGCAGTTCCGCGATACCGCCGATGGAGCCCATCAGGCTGCTGGCGTCCAGCGGCATCATGATCACTTTACTGTTATTGGATGAGCCGATTTTGGTCAGCGCGTCGGTGTATTTCTGCGCCACGAAGTAGTTGATGGCCTGCACGCTGCCGGCGGCGATTGCTTCAGACACCATTTTGGTGGCCTGTGCTTCTGCTTCCGCCGCACGTTCGCGGGCTTCAGCTTGCAGGAAAGCTGACTGGCGCTCACCTTCGGCTTTCAGGATCTGTGACTGCTTTTCACCTTCGGCGCGCAAAATGGCTGACTGACGCACACCCTCAGCTTCAAGGATATCGGCGCGTTTGGTACGTTCGGCTTTCATCTGGGCGTTCATCGCCGAGATAAGCTCAGCCGGCGGGCGCACGTCGCGAATTTCGATACGGGTGATTTTTACGCCCCACGGGTTGGTGGCTTCGTCGACGATATGCAGCAAACGCGCGTTGATATTGTCGCGTTGTGACAGCATCTCGTCCAGTTCCATCGAGCCCAGCACGGTACGGAAGTTGGTCATGGTCAGGTTAACAATCGCCTGCTCAAGGTTGCTGACTTCATAGGCGGCGCGCGCCGGGTCAATCACCTGAATAAAGCAAACGGCGTCGATAGCCACATTGGCGTTATCGCGGGAGATCACTTCCTGAGAAGGAATATCCAGCACTTGTTCCATCATATTGATTTTGCGGCCGACGCGGTCAACGAAGGGCACGACCAGATTCAGGCCAGGCATCAGGGTTTTGGTATAACGGCCAAAACGTTCGACGGTCCACTGATAGCCTTGGGGAACAATTTTAACACCGGCGAAAACCACCAGTAGCGCGAGAACGACAATAATCGGGATAACGGTCAACATAGTTTGAACTCCTGTAATACCTTTGATATTTCAAGCTACGGAGGCGTGAGTTGCTTTCCTGCAACTGGAACTATTTGGGGTATGGCTGCGTGTCCTATTGTTTTCTGGAGATTTTCCAGAAAAAACAAATTCATGTGAGTAGAGCGCATATATTTTGCTCACTGGGGATTGTCGCACAAAACATTCAGAAGTCGTATTGATTCAGCTTAGGCGAACAACTAAATAGAGGGGAAAGCAGCGCGACGGGGGCCGCGCTGGGGGAAGCTGTGATGCGTTCTGCGGGGATCAGTAAAGCAGGGAATAGAGCTGGCGGCGGTACTTGGCGGCCAGCGCATCGCCGGTGCCGAGTGCAGCCAGAATGTCCATCAGCGTTTTACGTGCAGAACCATTGGCCGCGCCGAGATCTTTCTTCAGCGGTGCCATCAGCAGTTCCAGCGCCTCTTCATTTCGGCCCACCGCGTGCAGTTGCAGGCTGAGCTTAACCGCCAGCTCAACGTTGCCCGGCTCTTGCTGAAGTTGCTGCTGCAATTGCTGGATTTCAGGGGTGTCAGCAGCTTGTTTTAGCAGCTCGATTTGCGCGATAAGCCCCTGATAGCGCGAGTCTTTATCTTGCAGCGGAATAGTCGCCAGCACGGCTTCGGCATCTTCACTGCGGTTGAGCTGAATTTGCACTTCAGCCAGCATCAGGCCGATATCACTGCGCTGCTGGCTGAGCTGCCAGGCCTCTTTTAGCAGCGGCAGGGCGCCTGTCAGATCACCGGCTTGCAGCAACTCTTGGGCCTGCGCCACTTTCAACTCTTCTTCTTTCGGCAACACTTTTTGCAGCAGTTCGCGGATCACCTCTTCCGGCTGCGGGCCTTGGAAACCGTCTACCGGCTGACCATCTTTGAACAGATAAACCGCCGGGATGGAGCGCAGACCGAACTGCTGAGCAATCATCTGTTCGGCGTCACAGTCGACCTTTGCCAGAATCAGCTGACCGGCGTACTCGGTGGCCAGTTTGTCGAGGATTGGCCCCAGCACCAGACAGTGCTGGCTGCGTTCGGACCAGAAGTAAAACATCACCGGAACCGACATGGACTGTTCCAACGTCTGGTGCAGGTTGGTTTCGTTGATAGTAATGATCGAAGGTTGTGCCAGCATAAATCAGTCTCTCTTATCTTGGTGAAGCCCTGTCCCTAGTTGAAACAATGCCGCGCCGAGATTGTGATAAATAATAAGATGTTAAAAGCTAAATGGGGGCACTTGTGCCAGCTTCAACCCCTGCCGCTAGCTATTACCGCGCAGGATTTTATCCAGCACGCGGCCGGGTAACAGGCGGCGCAGCACGGTGATGCCGTGCGCCAGCAGCGTCACCGGATAGCGCAAACGCGCCTTCGGGCTCTCTAAAGCATGGCGCAATTTCGGCAAAACTGCCTCTGGCGTCAGGGTAAAACGCTTGGCGATGCCCGGATTATTCACCGGTTTATCGGCCTGCGACTGATTAACGTTCTGCGTGAAATTGCTGGTCAGCGGGCCGGGTTCAATCAGGCTGACCTGTACCCCCGTGCCGTGTAGCTCCATGCGCAGGGCGTCGGACCACGCCTCCAGCGCGTATTTACTGGCGGCGTAGACCCCGCGCCCCGGCGTGCTGATCAAGCCCATCACCGAACTGGTCTGAATGATGCGACCTTCGCCGTGGGCCAACATGGCGGGCAGCAGCAGCTGGGTGAGCTGATGAGTGCCGAACAGATTGGTGGAAAACTGCTGCTCGAACTGCTCCCGGCTGATGCCGCTTAGCTGCCCGTAAACCCCGTAACCAGCGTTATTGAACAGGCCATACAGGCGATTGCCGGTCAGGGCGATGACTTCCGCGGCGGCGCGCTCGACGCTCTGCTTATCGTCCAAATCCAGCTGAATGGTTTCGAAACCCTGCTGTTGCAGATTCTCAAGATCCTGCGCTTTGCGACAAGCCGCCAGCACGCGATAGCCGCGCTGACGCAAATCGTGCGCGGCAGCCAACCCAATGCCGCTTGAGCAGCCGGTGATCAATACTGCTTTTTGCATAACTTTACCTGTCAGAAGCCCCTATTTTTCAGGACTGTGGTTTACTTAGGGTTTCGGCCTATTTGACCAGCGGCGCGAGTTTGTCCGCCATCCAGTCAGCGATAAATGGCTGAGCCACCTGAGCCGGGTGCAAACCGTCATCCTGCATCCACTCTGGCTTCACGGCGACCTGTTCCATAAAGAAAGGCACCAGCGGGATGTCGTTCTGCTTCGCCAACGCCGGGTAAATGCCATAGAAGGCGTCAGTATAACGGCGTCCGTAGTTCGGCGGCAGGCGGATTTGCATCAGCAGCGGCTCGGCGTTGGCCTGTTTCACCAAGCCGATAATTTGGTTCAGCGTCTGGGAGATTGCCGGTGGCGCAAAACCACGCAGACCGTCGTTAGCCCCCAGCTCAATCAGCACCCAGCGCGGCTGATGCTGTTTCAACAGCGCGGGAAGGCGAGCCAGCCCTTGTGCCGCAGTATCGCCACTAATACTGGCATTAATAATGGTGGGTTTACCTTCTTCTCTCTGCCACTTGTTATTTAGCAGGGTTGGCCAGGATTGGGCAACCGGAAGGCGATAAACCGCGCTTAAACTGTCTCCAACAATCAGTAACTTATCAGCTGCGGTGGCGCGAGCACTCAGCGTTGCAGCGACCAGCATTGATACAAGTAAAAGGAAAGGAAGATGCCAGCGGGAAACGTTCTTGAAGTTCATCATCTTAGTAAACACGTCGGTCAGGGTGAAAGTCAGTTAACCATCCTGTCCGGTGTGGAGCTGGTTGTCAAACCGGCGCAGACCATTGCGCTGATCGGCGAGTCGGGGTCAGGTAAGTCTACCTTGCTGGGTATTTTAGCCGGGCTGGATGATGGTACCGGGGGCGATGTGAAGCTGCTCGGCCAGTCTCTGACCGACATGAATGAAGAGGGCCGCGCCGCGCTGCGCGCCAAAAACGTCGGCTTTGTGTTTCAATCTTTTATGTTGGTGCCGACGCTCAACGCGCTGGAAAACGTCCAGCTTCCGGCCCTGCTGCGCGGTGAGTCTGACGCCAATAGCCGCGCGCAGGCGGTGCAGCTTTTGCAGCAGTTGGGCCTGGGCGAACGCCAGCACCATCTTCCGGCCCAGCTTTCCGGCGGCGAGCAGCAGCGCGTGGCGCTGGCCCGCGCATTTATTGGCAAACCTAAACTGCTGTTTGCCGACGAACCGACCGGCAACCTCGACCGCGCCACCGGCGAGCGCATCGTCGACTTACTCTTCTCACTCAACCGCGACGCGGCAACCACGCTGATTCTGGTGACTCACGACGAGCAACTGGCGGCGCGCTGCCAGCGTCGTTTGCGCCTGCGTGACGGAAAATTGTGGGAGGAAGCATGATTTGGCGCTGGTTTTGGCGAGAGTGGCGCTCGCCTTCGCTATTAATCGTCTGGCTGGCTCTGACGCTGGCGGTGGCCTGCGTGCTGGCCTTGGGCAGCATCAGCGACCGCATGGAAAAGGGGTTGAGTCAGCAAAGCCGTGATTTTATCGCCGCTGACCGCGTGCTGCGTTCCGCCCGGCCAATTACCGAAGCCTGGTTGCAGGACGCCGAGAAGCAGGGGCTGAAAGTCAGCCGCCAGCTCAGCTTCATGACCATGACCTTCGCCGGAGACACGCCGCAACTGGCAGACGTCAAAGCGACGGATCTTGCCTATCCGCTGTACGGCGATTTGCAAACCCAGCCGCCGGGCATGAAGCCTGAGCCGGGCACCGTGCTGGCCGCGCCGCGCCTGATGGCGCTGCTCAATGTGAAAGTGGGCGACAATCTTGAAGTCGGCGATTCAACCTTCAAGATTGCCGGAGAGATTATCCAAGAGCCGGATACCGGCTTTAACCCGTTCCAGACGGCGCCACGCCTGATAATGAACTTGGCGGACGTGCCTAAAACTGGCGCGGTGCAGCCGGGCAGTCGTTTGACCTATCGCTACATGTTTGCCGGTTCGCCGCAGGACATTCAGACCTACGGCGATGCCATCAAGGGCCTGCTGAAGCCCGACCAGCGCTGGTACGGCATGGAAGAGTCTGAGGGCGCGCTGGGCAAATCCTTGCAGCGTTCTCAGCAGTTCTTGCTGCTGTCGGCGCTGCTGACGCTGATGCTGTCGATTGCCGCCGTGGCCGTCGCCATGGGCCATTACTGCCGCAGCCGCTATGACTTGGTGGCGGTGTTGAAAACCCTCGGAGCGGGCCGCCGTTCGCTGCAAAAACTGATTATCGGCCAGTGGGTGGCGGTGTTGCTGCTGGCGGCGGTGTCTGGCAGCGTGATTGGTTTGCTGTTCGAAGCCTTGCTGATGAAGATGCTGACGCCTGTACTGCCTACCGCCTTGCCGCCGTCGGGCGTTTGGCCGTGGATCTGGTCGATGGGCTCTTTGTTGGTGATCTCCCTGCTAGTGGGGGCGCGCCCTTACAAACAGCTGCTGGCGACCCAGCCGCTGCGCGTACTGCGCAATGACGTCGTCGCCAATGTCTGGCCGCTGCGCTGGTTTATTCCTGTGATGCTGCTGATTGTGGTCGGCCTGTTGGCGGCGCTGGTTGGCGGCAGCACCTTGCTGTGGTCACTGCTGGCGGGCGTGGTGGTTCTGTCGCTGCTGCTCGGCGCGATTGGCTGGGGCAGCCTGCTGCTGCTGCGCCGCGTCACCGTCGGCAAGCTGCCGCTGCGGCTGGCTATCAACCGTCTGGTGCGCCAGCCGTGGGTGACGCTCAGCCAGCTGGCGGCTTTCTCCATGTCCTTTATGCTGCTGGCGCTGTTGCTGGTGCTGCGCGGCGACCTGCTCGACCGCTGGGAGCAGCAGTTGCCGCCGGATAGCCCTAACTACTTCCTGCTGAACATCACTAAGGATCAGATCCCGCAGGTGACGGAATTCCTCAACCAGCATCAGACCAAGCCGGAGGAGTTCTACCCGATCGTGCGCGTGCGGCTGACCAAGATTAACCAGCAGGTGTCGACGGATATCATCAAACCGGACGATGCCGCCGGTGAGGCGGTCAACCGCGAGCTTAACCTGACGTGGATGCAAGGCTTGCCGGATCACAACCCGCTGGTGGCCGGAGACGGGCCGCCGAAGGCTGGCGAAGTGTCGATAGATGAAGGGCTGGCGGGGCGTCTGGGCGTGAAGCTTGGCGATACGCTGACCTTCAGCGGCGACACGCAGGACTTCAGCGCCAAAATCACCAGCCTGCGCAAAGTGGACTGGGACAGCCTGCGGCCGAACTTCTACTTTATCTTCCCGCCGGGCGCGCTGGATGCTCAGCCACAAAGCTGGCTGACCAGCTTCCGCTACGAAGGGGACGCCAAGGCGATCACCCAGCTTAACCGCCAGTTCCCGACCCTCAGCCTGCTGGATATCGGCTCGATTCTGAAACAGGTGGGGCAGGTACTTCAGCAGGTGAGCCGCGCGTTGGAAGTCATGGTGATTCTGGTAATGCTGTGCGGCGGATTGCTGCTGCTGGCGCAGATTCAGGTGGGCATGCGCCAGCGCCGTCAGGAGCTGATCGTGTACCGCACGCTGGGAGCCAGTAAGAAGCTGCTGCGCGGCACCCTGTGGTGTGAATTCGCGGTGTTGGGACTGGTCGCGGGGATTGCCGCCGCCGTGGGCGCCGAAGCCGCTCTATGGCTGCTGACGCGCAAAGTGTTTGATTTCCCTTGGGAGCCGAACATGGTGCTGTGGTGGTCGGTGCCGCTCATCAGCGCGATTTTGCTGTCACTGTGTGGCGGTTGGATGGGCGTGAGATTACTGCGGGGAAGGGCGCTGTTCAGAGCTTACGGCAACTGATTTACCGCAACTGACTTACGGCAACTGAACTACGGTAAATAAAAAACGGCTCCCTCAGTCTTGCGGGAGCCGTGCCAATCAGAGCTTCGCCAAGGCCCAGTCAATGCCGCTGGCGTATTCCGCCGGTAACAGCGGAATAAGCGATTTCAGGTTATCTTTCAACAACTCTGCGCTGGCATCATTGAGGTTGAGATGCCCGACTTTGCGCCCGGCGCGCACTTCCTTCTCATACCAATGCAGGTTCACCAGCGGCAGGCTCAGCCACTCGTTGGAGACATCCGTACCAATCAGATTGACCATCACCGACGGCGTGCTGACCACCGGCTTAGGCAGCGGCAGGCCGAGAATGGCGCGTAAATGCATTTCGAATTGGCTGTAGGACGCGCCGTTTTGCGTCCAGTGGCCGCTGTTGTGCACGCGCGGAGCCAGCTCGTTGATCAGCAAACCTTCGCTCACCACGAAGCACTCCATCGCCATCACGCCGACATAGTTCAGCTCGTTGAGGATGGCGGCCAGCATGCTTTCAGCTTGCTGTTGCAGCGCGGCGTCAGGGGTAGGCAGAGCGACACTGGTGCGCAGAATGCCGTCCTGATGCAGGTTGTGAGTTAGGGGGTAGAAGACGGTTTTGCCATCTTGGCCGCGTGCGCCTACCAGTGACACTTCACCCGAAAAGTTAATGCCTTGCTCGACAATGCACTCACCGTAGCAGTCGGCGGGTAGGGTCTGCTCTTCCCCGGCACGCAAGCGCCACTGGCCGCGACCGTCATAGCCGCCGACGCGGCGTTTGACGATGGCTAATTCGCCAAGCTGGGAAAATACCTGTGGCCATTCGGCGGCGTCAGCCAGCAACTGCCAAGGGGCGGTGGCTAAACCGAGTTGGTCGAGTAACTGTTTTTGCGTCAGGCGGTCGGCCAAACGCGGGAAAATATCGCGGTTCACGAAGGCGCTGTGGGTTGCCAACTCGCGAGTTAAGGCGGTTTCAGGCCAGCGCTCGATTTCAGCGGTGATCACGCTCTGCTGAAAAGGCACGGCTTCCGGCTCGGCGTCCAGCCCGACGGGATAGACGGCGATGCCTAAAGGTTCACCGGCCTGACGCAGCATGCGGCCGAGTTGGCCATTTCCGAGTACGCAAACCGGCTTCATGCTTCCTCCCGAGGATCGGGATTGTTCAGCACTTCGTCAGTCTGCGCCTGACGCCATGCGGCGATATCTTTACCAATCTGCGCGTCGTGCAGCGCCAGAATTTGCGCGGCTAGCAGCGCGGCGTTGGCGGCTCCGGCTTTGCCTATAGCCAGCGTACCCACAGGGATACCGCGCGGCATCTGCACAATAGAATAGAGGCTGTCGACGCCACTCAGCGCGGCGCTTTGCACCGGCACGCCAAGCACTGGCACCAGCGTTTTAGCTGCCAGCATACCCGGCAGGTGAGCCGCGCCACCGGCTCCGGCGATAATCACATCAAAACCGTTGGCAGACGCCTGTTCAGCAAAGCTAAACAGCTTGTCTGGCGTGCGGTGAGCAGAAACAACTTCGACATGGAAAGGAATATTCAGCGTCGTGAGGATCTCGGCGGCGAACTGCATGGTCGCCCAGTCACTTTTTGACCCCATAACAATCGCGATTTTGGCTGGGGTAACGTTGGATGACATGTCGGTAATGCTCCTGTGATAATCAGTAAGTA
This sequence comes from Ewingella sp. AOP9-I1-14, assembly GCF_052375995.1. Lineage (NCBI taxonomy): Bacteria > Pseudomonadati > Pseudomonadota > Gammaproteobacteria > Enterobacterales > Yersiniaceae > Ewingella > Ewingella sp. AOP9-I1-14. The sequence goes on along the minus strand of NZ_JBQSVA010000001.1, from coordinate 966,930 downwards.
ACGCGCAGAGGCCGCAAATCATATCACGCTCAACTGGCAAGGAAAACGGTTGCGTCGCCGGAAACAGTTGGTTTTATGGTGAGAAGTCAGCGCGGGATTTGTATAATCCGTATCGATACGATCCTAAATAAATGAACTGGAAACTGATTTATGACACAGGCTTTGTTGGCTCCGATTTATGATTTTTTGCATTGCGAAACCCCGGCGCGCTGGGTGGACGTGGCGCTGGAGAATCAAGAGATCATGCTGATTGACCACGCCAACTGTGAAAAGAAGGCGGCGGCCACCGCCATGAGCCTGATGACCAAATACGTCGAGCGCACCGAGCTGTTGTTCTGTGCCGCCCGTCTGGCGCGTGAGGAACTGCACCACTTCGAACAGGTGGTGGAGATCATGCAGCAGCGCAATATTCCCTATACCGTGCTGTCGCCGTCGCGCTACGCCAGCGGCATGATCAAGCATTCGCGCCATCACGATGAGCTGAACATTTTGGTGGATAGATTGATTATCGGGGCTTATATCGAAGCGCGTTCATGCGAGCGTTTTGCCAAAATCGCGCCGCATCTCGATGAGACGCTGTCGCGCTTCTACACGTCGTTACTGCGCTCCGAGGCGCGCCATTTCACGGATTATCTGGAACTGGCGCAGCAGTACGCGGGGGAAGATATTAGCGAGCGGGTGCAGTCTTTCGGGCGCGTTGAGGCGGAGTTAATTCTGTCGCCGGACGAGCAGTTCCGCTTCCACAGCGGCGTGCCGGTCTAACCACTACGCATCAGTTTATTCAGAATGGGAAGGTGATCAGCTCGACGCCCTCGGCGGTGACTTTGATCATCGATCCCTCTTCGTGCCATGCGCCCAGCACCGCGCGATGCCCGGTTTTGCCGTCTAGCGGCACATCGTGGACGGCGGGGCGGTGCGTGTGACCGTGGATCATCCACTCGACGCCGTGGCTTTCCATTTCGGAGATCACCGCTTGCGGGTTGACGTCCATCACTTCTAACGATTTTCCGCTATTGGATGCTTTGCTGTTGGCGCGCATTTTGGCGGCAATGGCTAAACGCCACTTGAGGGGCAGGGCGAGGAACAACTTCTGAATCAGCGGGTTATGCACTTTTTTGCGGAACTTCTGGTAAGCCACGTCGTCGGTACACAGGGTGTCGCCGTGCAGAATAAGCACCCGGCGGCCATACAGCTCCAGCACTTTCTTCTCCGGCAATAGCTGCATCAGGCTGGCGCGGGCAAAGCGGCGGCCAACCAGAAAATCACGATTACCGTGGATGAAGAAACAGGGCACGCCTTGCTGATGTAACTCGTTGAGCGCGGAGGCGATTTCGGCGTGAAGCGGTTCGGGATCGTCGTCGCCTATCCAGGCTTCAAACAGGTCGCCGAGGATGTAAAGTGCGTCGGCCTGCGGCGCATCTTCACGTAAAAAACGCAGAAAACCGGCAGTAATTGCCGGTTCTTGTGCGCACAGATGGATATCTGCAATAAAAAACGTTGCCATTAAGACGACGATTATTCGCTAACGGTAACGCTAGTGATGATCACGTCTTCTTGCGGAACGTCCTGGTGCATGCCGCTGCGGCCAGTTTTTACTTTTTTGATTTTCTCAACCACGTCCAGACCGTCGGTGACTTCTGCGAACACGCAGTAACCCCAACCCTGTGCGTTTTCGCCACGGAAGTTTAGGAAGTCGTTGTCAGTGACGTTGATGAAGAACTGCGCGGTAGCTGAATGTGGGTCATTGGTACGGGCCATAGCCAGCGTGCCTTTGGTGTTTTTCAGACCGTTATTCGCTTCGTTTTTAATCGGCGCATCGGTGTTTTTCTGGTTCATGCCTGGCTCAAAACCGCCGCCCTGGATCATGAAACCGTCGATGACACGGTGGAAAATGGTGTTGTTATAGAAGCCTTTACGGCAATAGTTCAGGAAGTTTTCAACGGTAACCGGCGCTTTATCCGCGAAGGTGTTGATAACAATGTCGCCGTGGTTGGTGTGAAAGGTAACCATAATAATCATCCTGCTTATGTTGATGTGTGCTCTCAGTGTGAGCCCCCAATATAGCCTTTTCTTATACCACAACTCAAAAGCAGGCGTCAGCCGCGGGTTTTAGTTGCTCGCTTTACGAACAAGGGTTGCCAGAGAATCGGCTTAGCCCTAACATTAAATGTTACTTTATAACAATGTAACCAAGAGAAAGCCGCTCTGCGGCGGCTTATGCCGTTTCGGTGAAATCATTTTCGTTATATTATGACCACAATTGACGTTTTCTATGCCCAACACACGGAATAGCCTGATGCTTAAGATTTTTAATACCATGAGTCGCCAAAAAGAGGAATTCAAGCCAATTCATGCCGGTAAAGTCGGTATGTACGTGTGTGGGATAACTGTTTACGACCTCTGTCATATTGGTCATGGTCGCACTTTCGTATCATTTGACGTGGTGGCGCGTTACCTGCGTTATGCCGGGTATTCGCTGAAGTATGTGCGTAATATCACCGATATTGACGATAAAATTATCAAACGTGCAGCGGAAAACGGCGAGAGCTTCACCGCGCTGACCGACCGCATGATCGCCGAGATGCACGCCGATTTCGCCGCGCTGGGCATTCTGCCTCCAGACGCAGAGCCGCGCGCCACGGGCCACATCGCTGAAATCATCGACATCGTGCAGAAGCTTATCGATCGCAAACACGCCTACGTGGCCTCTAACGGCGATGTGATGTTCTGGGTGGAAAGCGATGCTGATTACGGCGCGCTTTCCCGTCAGGATCTCGAGCAGCTGCAGGCTGGTGCGCGGGTGGAAGTTGAAGCCAACGTCAAACGCAATCCAATGGATTTCGTGCTGTGGAAGATGTCCAAGCCGGGCGAACCGAGCTGGACTTCTCCGTGGGGCGAAGGCCGTCCGGGCTGGCACATTGAGTGTTCAGCCATGAACTGCAAACAGTTGGGCGAGCATTTTGACATTCACGGTGGCGGTTCTGACCTGATGTTCCCGCACCATGAAAACGAAATCGCCCAGTCTACCTGTGCTCACGACGGCCCGTATGTGAACACATGGATGCACTCCGGCATGGTGATGATTGACCGCGAAAAGATGTCGAAATCGCTGGATAACTTCTTTACCGTGCGCGACGTGCTGAAATATTACGACGCCGAAAGCGTGCGCTACTTCCTGATGTCTGCGCACTATCGTAGCCAGCTGAACTACAGCGAAGACAACCTCAAACTGGCGCGTACCTCGCTGGAGCGTCTCTACACCGCACTGCGCGGCACTGACGCTGCTGCAAAACCTGCCGGTGGCGAAGCCTTCGTGGCGCGCTTCCGTGACGCCATGGATGACGACTTCAACACCCCAGAAGCCTACTCCGTGCTGTTCGACATGGCGCGCGATATTAACCGTCTGAAAGCGGAAGATATCAATGCAGCCAATGGCTTAGCGGCTGAACTGCGTCAGCTGGCTGGCGTGCTGGGCCTGCTTGAGAAAGACCCAGAGCAGTTCCTGCAATCTGGCGCTCAGGCAGACAATGGTGACGAAGTGGCTGAGATTGAAGCACTGATCAAACAGCGTAACGACGCCCGCGCCAGCAAAGATTGGGGGATGGCGGACAAGGCTCGCGATCGTCTTAATGAGATGGGTATTGTGTTGGAAGATGGCCCAGCCGGAACCACCTGGCGCCGCAAATAGGCTATTTACTTGTCATTTTGCCCCTGGGCAATGCTCAAAAATCAAAAAAAGCGCGGTTGGATTTCTCCACCGCGCTTTTTTATTGCCTTAGCCGAGCTTATTCAGCAGAGGCTTTGACTACCAGCTTGCTGCTGGCGAACTCGACCTGTTGGTCGGCGAGAATTTTGCAACGTTTGCGGGTTTCTACCTGCCCGTTGACCTTCACCTGACCTTCGGCGATCACGGCTTTGGCCGCGGCACCGCTTTCACACCAGCCCATAAACTTGAGCAGGTCGCACAGTTCAACGTGCGGGTGTTTTTCGAGATAAAAAGTTTCCATGTATTCCTGACTTATCAATTACAGATTTTTAGTTGGCGCTGATGTCGTGGTATTCCTCACAAGCCTGCAAGGTATTTTGAATCAGCGTCGCGACCGTCATCGGGCCTACGCCGCCCGGCACCGGTGTAATAAATGAAGCGCGCTCGGCGGCGGCATCAAATTCCACATCGCCGACAACTTTACCATTTTCCAGCCGGTTAATACCGACATCCACCACGATTGCGCCCGGTTTTATCCATTCACCCGGAATAAAGCCCGGTTTACCGACGGCAACCACCACCAGATCGGCGTGTTCAACGTGATGACGCAGGTTCTTGGTGAAGCGATGGGTGACGGTGGTGGTGCAGCCCGCCAGCAGTAACTCCATGCTCATTGGACGGCCGACGATGTTGGACGCGCCAATCACCACGGCATTCAGGCCGTAGGTCTCGATACCATAACGCTCGAGCAGAGTCACAATACCGCGCGGGGTGCATGGGCGCAGGGTCGGCGCGCGCTGGCACAGGCGGCCAACGTTATAAGGGTGGAAGCCATCCACGTCTTTGTCTGGACGAATACTTTCCAACACTTTGACGTTATCGATGCCCGCTGGCAGCGGCAGTTGCACCAAAATGCCGTCGATATCGCTGTCGTTATTCAGCTCATCAATCAATTTGAGCAACTCACCTTCGGTGGTGGTCATCGGCAAGTCATAAGAGCGCGACAGGAAGCCCACTTCTTCGCAAGAGCGACGCTTGTTGGCGACATAAATTTGCGAGGCCGGGTTCTCACCCACCAGAACAACGGCTAAGCCCGGAACGCGTTTTCCGGCTGCAATTCGTTGTTTAACTTTTTCCGCAACTTCGCTTCTAACCTGCTGCGCAATCGTTTTACCGTCAATAATCTTTGCTGACATTAGGGAGTAAATCCATCAATGAGTAAATGCAGGGGGATGGCGCTATTTTGGCAGAAGCGAGGGGCGCTGTCAGGCGTTGAATGATCTTCATCGATAAAATAGCCGCAGTTTTGCTACGACTTGTGGCTAAAAAATAGCTATTTTAAGAGGGCACAACATCAAAATAATAAGGATAAAACAAGATGGTACGTAAAGTAGGTATTGTTGGTGCGGGCCATGTCGGCGCCGATGTCGCTTTTTCACTGGTTACACAAGGATTGTGTGACGTCATCGTCCTGCTCGATGAAAACCAGCCCAAGGCCGCGAGTCAGGCATTAGAGCTGCGTGATATGGCCTCGCTGGTCTCTTCGCGGGTAAAAGTCGTGGCGAATGACTATGCCGAGCTGCACGACGCCGACGTGCTGGTGATCGCCGTCGGGCCGAAAACCCTGCTGCGCGAAGACCGGCTGGAAGAGCTGGCCGAGACGCGTGCGGCAGTTCGACAAGTCATTCCGCAGGTGATTGCCAGCGGCTTTGGTGGTGTCATCCTCAACATCACCAATCCGTGCGACGTCATTACGCAAATCATCCAACAGACCAGCGGCTTGCCGCACAGTCAGGTATTTGGCACCGGCACCTCGCTGGACACCGCTCGCATGAAGCGCGTGGTGGGGGAGTTCTTCGGCTTCGACCCAAAAAGCGTGACCGGCTACGTGCTGGGCGAACACGGCGAATCGCAGTTTGTCGCCTGGAGCACCGTACGCCTCGGCGGCCGCCCGGTAGCCGAACTGGCAGGGGATCGCGACGTAGATTGGGCGCAAATGGACGATAGAGTGCGCGGCGGCGGTTGGGATATTCTCCAAGGCAAAGGCTGGACCAGCTTTGGCATCGCCACCGCCACGGCACGGCTGGTGGACGTCATACTGTCGGATGCCAACAGCGTCTATCCCGTGTCGGCGTGGGATGAGAACCTCAAGGTGTATATCGGCCAGCCGGCGGTTATCGGCAAACGCGGCATAGTGCAAACGCTGATGCCAGAACTCACGGCCTATGAAAATATCGCCTACCACGCCTCATCCCGCGTGATTTCCGCCGCCATCAATTCAGAAAAATAGTACTGATTGATTTTGCAGCTAAAAAACGGGCAGAGCGCTGAATGATCGATAAGTTATGGCAAATTGTTCAGTCATTAAGCAGTGAGTTCGAAAGCCATTGACTCACCGCGGTCTGCCCGTATAATCCGAGTCCGCAACGCTCCCATCCGGGACTGCAATGCGCCCTTAGCTCAGTTGGATAGAGCAACGGCCTTCTAAGCCGTAGGTCACAGGTTCGAGCCCTGTAGGGCGTACCATTCAAATCAAAGTGTTACGTCAGCTTCATTCCAACCTGTTTTAACCCAAGTGTCTTATTCGTGTCGTGATCACTAGCTTGTGAATTCAATTTATTGGCGTGCTCGGAAAGAAGACTCAATGAAAATGAGCACTGCAGCCAACGATTTCTACGTTTTCCACCGCGACAATACAATCCGCGAATAAAGGCGTCCTTCAGGCTGCCAAGCCGATCTCCTGTATATTATTGAATTCCCTAACAGGGAGATTCAGCGCAAACATCTTTTTCAATGTCTGTTGGGTAAAGTCTTCAGCTTGTTCTGGGGTGAATCTTTTCACTCTGCCCGGATTGACCTGCAATCTGGCTTTAAACGCGCGGGTAAAGGTCTGTTGTGATTCATAGCCATATTTCATGGCAACCAGCACGATATCTTTCTCTTGGCCAAGCAGGTCGAGTGCGGCGAAATACAATTGTCTTTTGCTGATATAACTGCCGAGCGTCACGCCAGTATATTTTTTAAATATGCGCTGTAGATGCCAGTGCGAATACCCCGAGTATTCGGCGATAGAATGAATGGTCAGCCCCTGAGTAATATTTTCGTCGAGCCAGGTTAAGACATTGGTGACGATGGATAATTGAAACTCTTCTTTATTTGTCATGTTAATCACTACTGTTGGGAGAATTAACCAGCTCCGAACATCGCGAAAGAGGAATAGGCGGCTGAGTTGTTTCGGCCGCCGGGATTTATTGTCATTGAAGACAATTCATTCGCCTCAGAAGGTGTAAAGCACCGCCGCCGAGGTACTCACTTGATTACGCCGAAATACTATCGGGCTGTCTGAAGCATGGTCATTCAGCCAGGTGTAACCGACATTCATCATCGTCGACCAGTGGGGTGTAAAGCGATGGCTCCACGTCAGGTTATTTTCGACGCCGTACAGCCCGCCGCCGGGCTGATAAGGTGCATAGCCGCTGCGCGCACTCTGCTGCTCGCTCACGCCATAAAACGTCTTCATGTAACGGCGATCGCCAAACAGCGCGGCGGATTCAAACGCCAGGGTATCGCTCTCATCCTGCCAAGGCAGTACTGTCACGGAGGTTTGATATTGCACGCCTTGTCCATCAGTCAGGGGCAGTGTCGCCTTGCCCTCTAGCGAAAGCCATGAGGTGGCTTGCCAGCCCACCGCCATCGCAGTATTAAGCGCGGCTTTAATATTGCCCATGCCTTTTAACCTGTCCGACCCATCACGCCAGCTGGAATTTTTATCAGCACGGCCCAACTGATAGCCCAGCGTATGTTCCAGATACAGCCCGTTTTCGCTTTGCAGGTCGTAGCCGATACCTTTGAGTGAATCGAAAAACACGGCGCCTTGGCGTGCCTGAATCACAGGCAATACATCAGTGCGGCGCTTCTCCGAGCCACTGTAAGCCGGTGCGTTTTGCGCCCCAATACCCAAAGTGACGGTGGATTCCGGTGGGCTGGCCTCACTGGCTTGCGCGGTTGTGATGCTGCTCGCAAAGGCAATATAGGCCATAGGCATAATCATTTTTCTGGATATCATTAGGTTTCTCATTCCCACATGTTTGGGGCTCAATAACAGATTAATGGCGCGTTTGATGCAGGAAGTGTGCTGCCTTAGTGTCAATTATCTGCTTGGGTTTTATGAAGAAACTGTCAAGGTCGTTCAAATGCAGAAAAAAAGAGTGCTGATTATCGAGGATGATGCTGACGCCGCCAGCGTGCTTGAGGCTTACCTTAATCGCGAAAATTATGACGTAGCAATTTCCGGCGATGGTTTACGCGGTCTGGATAAGGCCCGCTGCTGGAAGCCTGACATTATCCTGCTGGATGTCATGTTGCCGGGTATGAATGGTACTGAAGTGCTGTCAACGCTGCGCCGTAAAAGCGATACCCCGGTGATCATGATTTCGGCCATGGGGGAGGCGCCGGACCGAATCGGTGCACTGCGTTACGGAGCGGACGACTATGTGGTGAAGCCCTATAACCCCGGTGAGGTGGTGGCGCGGGTTCAGGCTGTGTTAAGGCGGGCTGCGCCACAACATCGCCAAGAGCAGATTTTACGCTGGCAGAGGCTGGAGATTGATATTGAGTCGATGACAGCCAAGGTGACGGATGTTGCGGGAAGTTCAATTGGGCTTGAGCTAACACCCACTGAATTCGCATTGCTAGTGGCGCTAATGCGCGCGCCAACCCGCGCTTTTACCCGCCAAGAGCTACTGGAACGTTGCCTGCCTGACAGCGAGGCGCTGGAGAGAGTGGTGGATACACACGTCTACAACTTACGTAAAAAACTCGAATCGGCAGGGGTTTTTGAGGTGCTGATCAATGTCCGCTCGGTCGGTTATAGGTTCAGGCAACCATGAGGAGTACACAACCGCAGTCCCTCTGGCGCTGGATTTGCGTCCGCATTTTAGCATTAGCTATCAGCTCGGTCGTGCTGATCGCCCTGTGCATGTGGCTAAGCTACGGCATTCTCAATTTCTGGATAATCTCGCATATGTCGCCGGAGGTGCGAGCCGAGTTTGCGTTATTGCGCGACCAGCCGGAATTGAATCCGGCCCGATTCCATCAAATTGTCGATCAGGGCTGGGGCCTACGTTATTCCGAACCCACCATCGCCACCTCGGATTGGGCGATGGTCGGCATTCTGGTTCTGATTGTCATTCCTTTTATTATTGTGCTGGGCCTACGCGCCGCACGGCCTCTCTCGGCGCAGGTCAGCCAACTGGCCAATGCCGCCGGGGCGGTGGCTCGAGGAGAGTTCGGCACGCGAGCCGTGGTGGCGGAAAAGGTGCCGATGGAGCTCATCCGGCTGACAGAGGATTTCAACGTCATGACCCAGCAGCTTGAACGTTATGACCGTGAACTTCGCGCCTCTCACGTGGCCATGGCCCATGAGCTGCGTTCACCTCTGACTGCCGCGATGGGGAGGCTACAGGGCATGATCGACGGGGTTTTTGCCGCCGAGCCTCAGCAGCTTGAGATGGTCATGAAGCAGTTGCAGTATCTCAGCCGACTGTCCGATGAGCTTCTCCTGCTTTCACTGGCAGATGCTGGCCAGCTGAAGCTCAGTAAAAGCGTCACCAATCTGACTGATATTCTGCATGAACGGATTATTTGGCTGAAGCCACAGGCCACGGCAGCAGGCATGGCCATCACGGTTAACGCGCCGGCCCAATGCCGTTATACCGGCGATCCTTTCCGTCTAGGGCAGGTGTTTACCATTCTGATGGAGAATGCTTTGCGCTACGCCGCCGAGGGCGGGCGTCTGGTGATTAACATTGCCAAGAAAGATCAGGGCCACGAAATAACCTTTCGCGATTATGGTCCGGGTGTGCCAGCTGAGTTTTTGCCGACGATTTTCGAACGTTTTACCCGGGCAGATTCATCTCGGGCGCGTCACTCTGGCGGCTGCGGCCTCGGACTTTCCATTGCCCGCGCGATATGTCAGGCGCATGGCGGCACCATTCACGCCAGACAGCTGGAAGCCGGGGGATTGCTTATCTCGATCTTTTTGCCTTCTTTATTACCCTTATCGCCCTGAGAGCCAAGACGGGCAACAATAATTGCCCGTCTTGATACATCCTTGATGAAACATCGCGTAAGTCTGGACACGGCTTGAGTTGAATAGCGTCATCGCCATTCAGGAACCGCGTTATGACGCTGATATTCATCGATTACGCCAGACGGGCATTAGGCCATCTTTTTACCCTGCATCGGCTGCGTCATTTACTGCCATTTCTTATCCTTTTTCCCACTTTTTTCGTGCTGAATTATTACTCGACAAGACTTCGGCTTGGCTTACTGCTGCTCAGGCGGCGAGGGCGGGATAATAGTCGGGATAGCCTGCGGCCCCGAGGTTTTAGAGCAAAACCGTGCTTGCCGGCGAAAGAAACAGGGAAAAAGTGGTAAAGGGTTTTACATGATCCCGATGGTTAATGCTTTATGTAAAATTACTACTATGAATTTTGATATAACCAATCATTTATGCTAAAAAAACTTACCAAAGTAATTCTTTCATCTGAGAAAGGTTCTCAGAGAACACAAACATAGGGATTGAATATGAAACTCATGGCCTTGGCACTGTCTGGAATGATGATGGCTTTTTCTGCTAACTCAATGGCAGCGGGGGATTCTGCTGATATCAGCAAGCTGCCGTTGGAGAAAGTCGCGCCTTACCCGCAGGCAGAAAAGGGGATGGTTCGTCAGGTGATCTACCTGCCGAAACTGGAAAATGAGGATAATTTTAAGGTTGAGCTATTGATCGGTAAAACCCTAGAAGTGGACTGCAATCGTCATATGATGGGCGGCAAGCTGACCAGCAAAACGCTGCAAGGCTGGGGCTATGACTATCTGGTGCTGGAGCAGCTCTCTTCCCCGGCTTCCACCATGATGGCGTGCCCGAACCAGACTAAAACCAAGAAGTTCATCGCCGCGAACCTCGGCGACCAGACCCTCGATCGCTACAACAGCAAACTGCCAATTGTGATTTACACCCCAAAAGATGTGGAAGTGAAGTACCGCGTCTGGACCACGGATAACAATGTGAAGACGGCTGAAGTGAAGTAAGTCGTAGCTGCCATTAAATGAGGGGCTGAAATGCCCCTCGATTGATTATCAACGATAACTCACATCCAGCGCCCCGTAGGCGACCACGGCTTCGGAGCCGTCGCTGCTGGAATCTTGGTTATAATTCCCCGCTTTGAAGTACAGCTCGATGCCTTGCCAGCTCTCTTTTGGATAGCTGAAGGTTTTCTTGCTGGTCTTGCCGTCTGCCGTGGCTTCGACGGTGACTTTTATCTCGCTTTTGCTGCCTTTGGCTTCAATTTTATAGTCGATTTTGTCTTTTAAACGCACGCCGGAGAGCAGGGTGATGCGCTGCTCTTTATCGCCATAATGTGGTTTGACGCCCGCGACGATGTCGCCGTTTTGCCAGCGCAGTTTCAGCAGCTCCGAGCCGCCCGGTTTGTCGCCGTGGATCTGAGCAAAGATGATGGATTTGGTGTCGGGATTTTTGACGATATACACCGAGCCGGTCTGGATGTTAGTGAAGTCGTCGCCGTTGACGAAGTTCTTCTTGGCTCGGAGTTCGACGCGTGGGAACTCGCTGTGCGGCGTAGAGCCAAAGCCCGACGGCGCTCTGAACATCGTCGCGCCCTGCGGAATGGCCGAGTCGCAGCGTTCGGCGTCGGCGCAGTTGCTGTAGAAATAGCTGTTTTTCAGGCTGCTGGTGATCGGCTCTTCATTAGGTTTTTTACTGCTGTCGAAAGCCTGCAAGATATAGGCGTCTTTCAGAATCGGGAAATTTTTACCGGGGGTATTTTGTCCCCCTTCGGCAAAGGCGTTGGCGCTGCTCAGTGCCAGCAACAGGGCGCTGAATAGGGTGCTTTTACGCTGAATCATCCACTGCATTTTTACCGTCATAACTCGCCCTCATCAATCATGCTTTTCCGGTGGGTTCTAGTACTTGAATCAGTAAAGCACTGGCTTATTAAACGAACGCCATTCACCTGGCATTTAGCGCTATTTGTTAGTAACAACCTTTGTCTAATTCTCTTTTTTCCTGGCGTTTATTCCGCCGAAAGCTCTGCTTACAATAACCCGATCCTGTGAAATAAAGTCTTCAAGATCTCTGCCATTTTCTATGCTGTTATAGAGTCAATATCTGCCCTCACTCATTAGGAAATCCATGGATCGTCGTCAGTTTATTGTAGGTTCCGCCGCTGCGATGGTGGCGATACGCACGGGGTCAGCGCTGGCGCGTAAACACCCGGCGTCGGAAGAGGGCGCTCTGGCCGCGCCGCCGTCGGGGCAGTACACCGAAATTGCTTTATGGAAAGGGACGCCGCCGGGTGGCGGAGGGCCGTCTGGCAGTGAAATTCTGTCGGCTAAGGGCGCGCTGAGTAATGTGACTCATCCGTCGCTGCGCGTGTTTCAACCGTCACGCCCGAACGGGATGGCGGTGCTGGTGGCGTCCGGCGGGGGTTATAAGCGTATGGAGATGGGGCAGGAAGCGTGGCCCGCGGCGGACTGGCTGACCCAACTCGGCTACACCGCCTACGTGCTGACTTATCGCCTGCCCAGCGAAGGCTGGAATGATGGCAGCGTGGTGGCTTTGCAGGACGCCCAGCGCGCGCTGCGTATCGTGCGCAGCCGCGAAAAGCACGTCAGCGTGCTCGGCTTCTCTGCGGGCGGACACTTGCTCGGCTTGGCGGCGACGCGCCCGGATTTCCGCTCATACCCGGAGCAGGACGCGCTGGATAGAACCCCGGCCTATGCCGATCGCGCGGCGCTGATTTACCCGATTATCACTCTTGAGAAGCCTTACACCCACACTTCAACCCACAAGATTTTGGTCGGGCCGCGGGCCACGGATCAAGAGAACGCCGAGTGGTCGGTACAGAATTTTGTTACTCCGCGCACGCCGCCAATGTTTTTGGTGCAGGCTGAGGATGATCCCATTTCTGACCCGCATAACACGCTGATTATGGCTGCCGCCTGCGAGCGCGAGCACGTGCCGGTGGATATGCACCGCTACTCCTCCGGCGGTCACGGTTTTGGCATGGGCAAGCCGGGCACGCCAACCGTGGAGTGGCCTGCGCGCTACAAGGCGTGGCTGGAAGCGTAAGGTTTAAGATTCAATTAGGGCAGCCAGGGGCTGCCCTTTTTTATGCGACGAGTATGTTGAAAGCTTAACCCTGATTGCCGCCGACGGTGATGTAATCGGTGTAAATCTGCGGCGCGCCGGAGAACGACGCCAGCTCCTTCCACTCGGTGTACATCTGCTCGGTGTCCTGATGCTCGGCCACGAACTTCAGGGCTTTCTCGGTGGAAACGTCCAAATCCGGGTGGAACGAGTTGAGCGATTCGAGGCTCTCGATGATCAGCATCACCGCGTATTGATCCAGACGATTGCCGCTCTGGCCCTTCAGCATATGGAATTTCCAGCCCGGATAGTCCTCGACGCGATGAATGTTGTCGGTGATGAACTGCTCAAACTGCTGCGGCGAGACGCCCGGCTTTAAGGCCAAGTTGTGAATGCCGACGATGCGCTCGATTTTCTCCTGCCCCGGCACGTTGCGGTAGTTCGGGCCTGCTGGCAGTGAGCTGTTTTGGTTTTCCGCCACCAGACTGTAGTAGGTGTAAATGGTCGGCAGCTCGGCAAAAGTGCCGAAGGTTTTCCACTCGTCAATCAGCTTAGCGGCCTCGGGATGCTGCTGCCAGAAGGCGCGAGCCTCCGCCGTTTGCTCGCCGTTACTGTCGACATAGCGGGCATAGGTGGCGGCATCTTTGGCCTGATAAACCATCAAATATTGGTTCTCGCGCTCGCCGCGCAGCCCGCGCAACAGCGTCCACTGCCAGCCCGGATAGGCTGGAATGTTCACCCCTTTTTGGCGCACGAACTCTTCGAACTGGTCCGAGGCGACGCCTCTCTTCAGGTTGATACCGACATAGTGCAGGGAGAAAACCGGGCTTAATGCTTCATTCATTGAAACGTCCTCTTTAGATGAAATAGGTGAATTAGCGCGTTAGGGCGCGGGCGCTAAAGCTGACCAGCAACAGGCAGAAAATCGTGCAGCCGAAGGCCAGCGTAAGGTTGGAGTATTTAGCGATAAAGCCAATCAGCGCGGGGCCTGCCAGCAGGCCGACATAGCCGACGAGCGTGACCGCCGGGAAGGCCAGATTGGGTGGCACATGCTCTTGGTTACCCGCCGCGTTGAACAGAATCGGCACCACGTTGGCGATGCCGAGGCCGACCAAAATCAGCCCGGCGAAAGCCACCCACGCCAGATTAACCGTGGTCACCAGCAGCAGGCCGAGCACCGCGCAGAGGCTGCCGAGCAGCAGCATGCGATAGCGGCCAATGGTGTTGATCAGCCGGTCGCCATACAGCCGCGCGAGGGTCACGGCGATGGCGTAGAGGGTGTAACCCAGCCCGGCCTGAGATTTCGCCACGCCGCGCTCGGCATTGAGGAACAGGGAGGACCAGTCGAGCATCGCCCCCTCGGTAAGGAAAACAAAGAAGCACAGCAGCGCGATAAACAGGATCTTGCCGTGGGAGAGGGCAAACAGCGTGCCGCCTTTCTGCTCGCCGTCGATCTCACTTTTGGCTAATAGATCCGCCGAAGCGATAACCAGCAGCAGGGCGATCAGTGCCGCAATCAGCCCGATGGCGGTCGCAGGGGAAACGCCCGCCCACAGCAGCAGGCTGACGCTGCCCGCGCCGGAGATGCTGCCAATGCTGTAGAAGCCGTGAAAACCGGACATTTTAGCCTGCCCGCTTTCCCGTTCGACAATGATCGCCTGCGAGTTCATCGCCACGTCCATGATGCCGTTGATCGCGCCGAACACCAGTAAGGCGGCCCCCATCAGCAGCGGGGCGTCGAGTAAGGCCAGCAGCGGCAAATCCAGCACTAACAGCAAACCGGCGGCCAGAATGATTTTACAACAACCCAATTTGCCAATCAGATGCCCGGTAAACGGCATAATCAGCATCGAGCCGGCGCCAATACAAAACAGCAGCAGCCCCAGCGAGCCTGCGTCAATGCCAATGCGCGACTTCACGAAGGGAATTAACGGAGCCCATGCTGACATGCCTAATCCCGCCAGAAAGAAGATCATCCGGGTGGCGATTTGCTGACGGACATTCTCCGTGGCACCTCGACTCAGCAGATTGATTGTCATAGCGACCGGCTCTCCTCGGCGGGCAGGCTTTCCGCGACGCAGAGATAGTCGGTGTAGATTTGCGGCGAGCCGGAAAAAGAGGCCAGCTGCTTCCACTCTTCATACATCTGCTTGGTGTCGCGATGCGCCTTGGCGAACTTCGCCGCCTCGTCGGTGGCGATGTCCGGCTCAGGGTAGAAGACGTCCAGCGCGGCCATGCTGGCTATCTCCATCATCACCACGTACTGGTCGAGCCGGTTGCCGCGTTCGCCTTTCAGCAAATGGAACTTCCAGTCGGGATAATCTTCAATGCGGTGATGATTGTCGGCAATAAACTGCTCGAACTGCTCCGGCATCACCCCTTCGCGCAGGGCCAGATTGTGAATGCCGATGATGCGCGCAATCGGCTCCTCGCCCGGCTGATCCCGATAGCGGGGGCCGTAGGGGACATCGCTTTTGGCGTTTTCCGCCAGCAATTGGTAGTCGGTGAACAGCGTCGGCAACTGGCTGAAGGTGCCGAGCTTGCGCCACGCCGCCAGAATCTCCAGCGCATCGGAATGCTGCTGCCAGAAGGCTTTCGCCGCCTCGGTTTTCTGTCCGGTGGCGGTGACATAGCGATCGCGGTGCGCCTGACTCTCCATCTCATACAGCATCAGATATTGCCCGACGCGCTCGCCGCGCAGGCCGCGCAGCAGGGTCCAGCGCCAACCGGGATAGCAGGGGATTTTCACCCCCTGCTCACGGACAAAGGCTTCAAACTGCTCGTTGGAGACGCCCGCCTCGGTATCAATGCCAATGTAGTAGAGGCTGAAAACCGGCTGGGTGGCGGATGAAGGTGTTGCCATGGTGAAGCTCCTTATTCCGCGTCGGTGGTGAATTGGGTGTTGATGATCGCCTCGACCAGCGTGATGCCGATGGGCGTCAGGGTCACGACTTCGCCGGAAACTGTCACCAGCTTCTTCTGCACCAGCTTGTACAAGGTGCGATTAATCAGCGGATTTTCGAAGAAGCTGTTGCCGTCGAAACGCTGCTTGAACACCTTGTCATCCACCGGGATCAGAGTGGAAAGCGCCATCTTGAAGGCGTTGACCTCGCGCTGGGCGGGGGAGAAGCCGCGGCTCTCTTCGATAGGCAGCCGGTCTTCGTTCAGCGCTTCTTTGTACTTCTTATAGCCGGTGATGTTGATCGCCTCGGATCGGGTCGACTTAGAGCTGCCGCCCAGCCCAATCGCCACTTCCGGGTACTGTTTATCGAGGTCGGTGATCAGCGCTTTCCATTTTTCCGGCTGCTGATCATTGCGGTGGAAGTACATGGTCGGGTGCTCGGTATAGCCATCGGCCAGATATTTCTCCACCAGTTCGCGCATCTGGTACTGCTTGCCGAGGCCGGGGAAGCTCATGTTGTTAATGTTGATCAGCCCCTTTTTCTGCCACAGGCTTTCGCGCTCGCCGGAGACGCCGGTGCGGTTTTTGATGAACTCATCCATGTGCAGCTTGGTGCAGACCACGTGGGACAGCCCCAGCTCGAGGGTTTTCTCCATGTCATATTTCACGTCATCCACCGTCTGGCCGAGCATGCCGTAAATCAGGTCGACGCTGACCCAGTCGATGTCGATTTCCCGCGCCTGATAGATGGTTTCCACGCACTCATCCGCCGAGTGCATGCGCCCACAGGCGGTGATGATTTCGTCGTTGAAGGACTGGGTGCCGAAGCTGATTTTGCTGAAACCGAGATCTTTTAATATCGCCAGATACGCTTTGTTCAGGGTTCCCGGCTCGCCCTCGAAACGCATGGTGGCGGTGGAGAAGTTAAAGTGGCTTTTGTAGAAGGCCATCATGCGGCGCAGTTCTGGCTCGGGCAGCAGCGACGGGGTGCCGCCGAAGATATTGAATTCGCCGACTTCCACCGTGGCGAGGCTCGGCACGCGCTCCAGCCACATCAGGGCTTCTTTGATATTGAAGTCCACCAGATCGCGGAATACCTCCTGCGAGGAGGCGGCTTTCGGGTTGAGGATCACCGTCGGGTACTGGCAGAAATGGCAGCGATAGCGGCAGGTGGGGATATAGGCCCAGAGGTGGATTTTGCCCGCTTTCTTAATGTCGCTGTCCATATCGGCAAAGAACGACGTCAGCGGGTAGTCGGTGATGTCGCCGGGGAAGACGTGACAGCCAAAGGGATCTTTGTAGACATACTCCAGAAATGCGCGGTTTTCCGGCTGGGCCAGAAATTCATTCACTAAGGGAACGGGGTAGTTTTCGTCAATATCCAGCAGGGAGTTCAGGGCTTCGTTGTTCATCAGAATACGCCTCCATTGGCAAAATAGTTGTGGGCTTCACCGGACTCGCGGTCTTCGCAGAAGTAGTAAACAAAGCGCGTGAAGTCTTCGGCTTTCACCTGGTCGAAACAGGCGGGCAGGGCAGGCGGATAGCCAATGTCGTCGCCGACGGCGCGGCGCATGGCGGCAAAGATCTCATCGCGGAATTCGAAATAGAGGCGATAGGCCGGGGTCTTATAGGCGTGGATCGGTTTGAAATCGATAATACGCATTTCATGTTTTAACTCGTGAATGCGGCGGTAGAGGTTGTCAGCCAGCGGGCCGGAGAAGAAATCGCGCACTTCGCTGTTTTCTAACAAGATATAAGGGTTGAGCAGGGCGGGCAGAATGATGTTTTTCGGCGTATAGTCCTTCACCGAATAGTCCCACGCCTGTTTGGATTCGGCCGGGGTGGTGTCAACCAGCGTCGGCTTTTGCTGCTCAACGTCCGGGCGCACGTCTTTCATGATAATGATGCCGTCGCTGCCGTAAGCAACGCCGGTGATCACTTCATCCAGAATGGTATCGACCCGGCGGCTGTTGATTTCGACATAGGAATTTCTGGCGTAGACCGGCTTGCCGCCGTAGGCGATGATTTTGATGCCGAAGTCCCAGTCGTCGGACAGGTGCTCTACAAAGCGGCCTTTGTTGAGCTGGTAGAAGATTTCAATGCCGCCAATGGCGTCGTACAGGCCGCGCTCGACCCCAAAGCCTTTACCGTCGGGGAAGCCGCCAAACAGCGAGAAAGAGTATTCGCGCAGGCGTAGGGTTTTCTTAATTTCGTTGAACAGGTTAGGGCGTTTTTCGAAATCTTCGGCGTTGTAATAGTAGTTACAGGTGCCTAAATCGCCCTGCTGGCTGACCATGGTGTTAATCAGCTCATACAGCCAGTAGGTGTCCACGGTGCAGTCGGCGTCGGCGGAGACAATATAGTGTTTTCGCTTCTGCCCGAGGCGGCTGTCGCGGGCTTTAGATCGCAGCGAGGCGTAATCCATGCCGCGCTTTCTGGCAGAAGAAACTCCCTGAACTTTCTCATCAATGACATGAATATCCATTGATGGGTTCTTGGCGCTAAATGCGTTTATTTTTGCCACGGAATCATCGGTGGAATTATTATCCACGATAATTAACTCATAGCTGTCGTGAGTGATCAGGTTATCTTTGGTTTTCTGATTGAAGAGTGAAATTAATACTTCATCAATACGGTCGCTTTCATTATATACGGGTAGCACTACTGACACGAAAATTGAGTCGCGCATAAGTTCTCCAGAATAGAGTAATATCCAGAATGAAATGGGTTAGGTTTTTAAATTAATTCACATTTAAAATGTCGATCACATTATTGGAGAGCACCTGCTGCCCCAAGGCGAAGTTTTTATCCGCCACGTGCGCCATATATTCCTTATTGTTAAGGAACTGATATAAATCATGAATAAACTCAGGGTTGGGTAAACCGTCCTGCTGCTCGGATATGGCCATGACCGGGGCTTCGAAGCCGTGCTGGCCGTACACTTCGTGGTAATACTCATAGCTGGTGGTGATGTAGCAGCGCCGGTGGCTCACCGCCTCGCCAATTGGGTTGCCGTAGCTGTCGTAGTCATAAGAGGTGAGGAAAGAGACAAGATCACAGGAGTGATATAAGTCTTCTATGGCGATGGCGTCGCTTTCTGACTGCATACACTCATGGGGCAGCGCGCCGATAAATTTAATATAGGGTTTTACATTCAGTTTTTCAGACAGTTTATCCAGTTCTTGGAAATAACCGTGATTTTCATTTTCATTGCCGGCAACCGCTAAATAGACCCGACGATCGCTGTTGCTGTTATGGAATAATGTATTGAGATGGCTTACTAGCATGACATCGCGGTCTAAACGTTTTTGCGGAATAATACGGGTGGTGCGGGCAATTAAAATATCATCGGCGCGAACGCTTAACCGGTCTCTAATATTGCAACGCGCCTTCTGCGGCGAAAAGTCATAGGTATTTTTCTTCACTTTGACGTCTACGTCGTAATTACACCAGGCTTCAAGTTTCTGCTTCAGGTGATCATTGAGCGTGACATAAGTGATGTGTTTGGATTTTACCGGCTTAATGGCGTGAGAGTAGGGCGCAGGGCCATATTTCATCACCGTCTTTTCGCTGTTCCACATCAGGTCGTGGTCGCGCCAGATAACAAAATTCCCTAAATCTTGCTGCTGGCCGTATTGTTCAATCGCCAGATATAACGCCTTGGTATAAATGATATTTTCCGGCAGGGTGCCGTTTTCAACCACCAGATTACTGATACCCAGCTGCTGCCAGAGCGCCACGATGCGCTGGGCAAGCAGCCGCGCCGTCTGGTCGATGGTCTGTAACAGCGCGGTCTTTTCATTGTCACCGATCGGGCTTTTTTGGCTGATCAGCGCACTGTGGGCGTATTCAATAAAATCCAGATTGTAATGGGGGATCGACGTGATGTCGTCGATGCGCACCAGCGTGAAGACGTCGCGATAGATCGAAAGCTCCACGTCATAGGGCTTATTAAAGTTTCCCTTATCAATCTTGATGTCGTATCCCAAATCCAGATACGACCGGAACCCCCGATCTTGCAGCTTCTTGGCAATTTTCATTGCCTCGACCGTGATCCCTGATACCGCGACAGCATCGAACGAAACAAACATTGCACACTTATCTTGGCTATGTCGCATTGTAACACCTCAAGCTATTTCCATTTAATTCATGTATTTAATGGCGATTTTCTTTGTGGCTCTTTTCTCCGGTAACGATCCCAGTCGAGCGGCGCAGGTGGCCTCCTTGTGCTGTTCGACTTCCTTCAATGAGTGAGACGAAATTTTCGCCAGTTCCACAAACTTTAGAGGGATTTATGTTTTGTGAGGCGCTTCTCAAATCTTCAAAAAGCGCAGGGAATAGATGGGTTATTTTTTGACAGGTAAAAATTCATAAACTATGTGGGTATTCTCTCCACCAGGGGAGAGAAGTTTGGCGAGGGAAGGGGATTAGTAGCGCAGCGCGGCGAGCAGAAAATCAACCATAGTGCGGGTGCGCAGAGGCAGAAAGCGGGCATGAGGATAGAGCAGGTAAAAAGGGCGGTGGGTGCCGCCGAACTCTTTGAGCACTTCCACCAGTTGCCCGCTGTTGAGATCTTCTTGCGCCACGAAGCGATAAATTTGGAACAGCCCCGCGCCGTGGCGAGCCAGCGTCAGGCCGCCGATATAATCTTCAGAGCAGTTAATGTGATGATTCATCACCCTTTCACTGATTTCCCCTTGCTGGCGGAACAACCACGGCAGGGAGCGGCCGCTGCTAGAAAGTTCATAACCAATACAGTGATGATGAGTTAAATCGTCCGGGGTATTCAGCGCGGGCGCGCTCGCCAGATAGTGCGGCGAAGCCACCACAATCAGCTCGGCATCCTCGATTTTACGGGCAATCATATTGGACTCGGCGGGTGCTCTGCCGCGAATCGCCAGATCAAAACCCTCGTCGAAAAAATCGATATTGCGATTGCTGATGTGGGTGTCGACGGCCAGCTGGGGATAGAGCGCCTGAAAGCGCGCCAGCAAAGGCAAGACTCGCCAATGGGCATAGGCCGTCGGCATGCTGAGGCGCACTTTTCCCGCAGGCTGTGACTGCTGCCCGCTGAGCGACATTTCGGCGTCTTTCAACAGAGTCAGGGCTGCTAAACACTGCGCCCGATACTGCTCGCCCGCCTCGGTCAGCCGGATTTGCCGGGTGGTGCGCACAAACAGCCGTACGCCAAGGCGCTCTTCCAAACGGGATACTGCCCGGCTCACCGCCGCCGGGGTTACGCCCGCCTGCGTCGCCGCCTTGCTGAACCCGCCGGTTTCCGCCGCCAGACAGAACAGTTCCAGACTGCCAAGCATGATGTCGTCGAAGTCGCGTTGCATGGGGGAGTTACGCCTTATTGATTACATGAGGTAATAAATGAATGTCATTTAGCCTTATTTATCGCACCTGAACGCATAAGTAAAGTGGCCGCAGTGAGTCAACAGCGGCATTTATCCGAGTGCCAACTTAGCGTTTAAAGGAGAGTGTTATGAGTCAACAAACTGTGGTGATCACCGGCGCATCAAGTGGTATTGGTTTTGCACTGGCTGAAGCGTTCTTAAAGCGTGGCGACAATGTGGTGGGAAATGCCCGTACTAGTGAGCGTCTGGCCGACGCGGCGAAAAAGCTCGGTAACCCGAAAAACTTCGTCGGCGTGGCCGGGGATATCGCCTTGCCGGACACCACCAAGCGCCTGTTTGACACCGCCCTGGAGCAGTTCGGGCGAGTGGATATCTTGATCAACAACGCCGGTATTTTCATCGCCAAGCCGGTGCAGATGTACACCGCCAATGATTTGGACTCGCTGCTGGCGACCAACCTGAAAGGCTTCTTCTTCCCGGCCCAGCGCGCGGCGGAGTTGATGAGCAACCAGCGCAGCGGCCACATCATCAACATCACTGCCAGCCTTGGGGTGCAGCCACTGCGTAAAGTGCCGTCACTGCTGCCGGTAATGGTGAAAGGGGGTCTGAACGCGGCGACGCAGTCACTGGCGCTGGAGCTGGCGGATAAAAACGTGCAGGTCAATGCCGTGGCGCCGGGCGTGATTGAAACCCCGCTGCACAGCGGCGGCGACGGCGTATTCCTGCGCTCGTTGTCACCCGCCGGGCGCACCGGAAGTACCGACGACGTGGTCGATGCGGTGTTGTATCTGGTGGATGCGAAATTCACCTCCGGCGTGGTGTTGCCGGTCGATGGCGGCTCGACCGCCGGCGTTTGGTAACAGGAGATAGGCTATGCCATTCATTAATATACAAGTTACCCGCGAAGGGGTGACCGCCGAGCAGAAAGCCGCGCTGATCGCCGGGGCGACAGATTTGCTGGTGAAAGTGCTGAACAAAGATCCGCAAACCACCTTTGTGATCATTGACGAAGTGGATACCGACAACTGGGGCGTGGCGGGTGAAACCATTACGGTGAGGCGTAAACGCGGATAGTCAGGCTAGGGCGAGGCGGCTTGATTGAGCCTCGCCGTTAACTGCTGGCCCATTTGACCACTATCCGCTGGTTGGGGCCTTTTATACATTCCACCTCTTTTTGATTTTTATTTTCATCGCGATATATAAAGAAGTAGCGGTTTTTTATTTTATTGACCAACAACATATCATTATTTCTAAATTGATACACCGTCAACACATCCCCGCTTTTATCCGTGTAGCTGGCCGGGCGCGGCGCGACAATAAATCCCTCACTCCAGAGTAGGGTCGTTATCACATAATCTGTAATACTGACCGTCATATCTCCTCTGCCCGGACAATTAAGGGCGTATTGCTGCATTGCGTAAATAGAAGAAGAGTACAGGCTACAGCACAGTGTGATGAGTAACATGCTGAGTAATTTGGTTTTTTTCACTCCGTGATTATTCTTTTTCTCTCCATGAAAAATTGACATCTTATTTCCACTTGGTCGGCATTCTGTATTAGTCTTAGGACCAGCAAGGTATAGGAAATATTTAACTGAGTGAACCCTGCTGAGGTTTAAACAGTATTAACTTGAGGTTTAGTATGAATAAGCTAAAAGCCATGGAGGTATTTATCTCTGTTGTTGAAGAGGGGAGCTTTACCGGCGCGGCCAAAAAAGAAGATATGTCCGTGGTGATGGTGGCGAAATATATCAATAACCTCGAAAAGACTTTAAAAACGGATTTATTGCAAAGAACCACCCGTAGCATGATGGTGACCTCCGCCGGGCAGCTGTTTTATGAGTCAGCACAGGGGATTATCGCCAACGTCAACCAAGCCTATGAGGCGATGGAAGGGCTGAACAATGAGCCGCAGGGCTTATTACGCATCAGCGCGCCGATGACCGTGGGCAAAGAGATTGTTGGGCCGATCGTTGCCGAATTTATGCAGATTTACCCGCAAGTTCGCATCGAACTGGTACTTAATAACAGCGTGGCGGACCTGATTGCTGAAGGATACGACTGCGCTTTCCGCATTGGCGATTTGAAAGATTACGCTTTGGTGGCCAAGCCGCTGTTTCTCTATCGGATGATTATTTGCGCCACGCCGGAATACCTGCGCCAGCACGGCACGCCCACCGCGCCCGAGGCGCTAAGTCAGCATCGTTTGCTGATCCACTCGACGTGGAATTCGCGCTTTGCCTGGAACCTGCGCGAAGGGGAGAGTGACATCGCCTGGCCGAATAATTGGGTGATGAAATCCAACGACGGCTATGCCCTGCGCGACGCGGCGCTGGCCAGTAATGGCATTCTGATGCAGCCGCATTTTCTGGTGAAAGATGAGATAGCCAGCGGCAGACTGGTCACGCTGTTGGAGGACTTTCTACCCAAGCCGCGCCCCGTTCACTTGCTCTACGCGCCGAAGAAAAACGACGTCCCCAAGCTGGATAAGTTTGTGCAGTTTGTGGTGGAGAAGTGCGAAGGGATGATGTGAAGAGAGGATTCGCCGAATCCTCTCTGTTGACTAAAGTCGGTTACTGCGGCTTTGCCGCCAGCCAGAACAGGCCCTTCGACGGCTGGTGCAAGAACTCTTTATGCACCATATCGAGGTCTGCCTGCGGGTCGAGATCTTTGAACAGCTCCGGATGCAGGAACTTGGCGATAGCTTCAATAGCAAAGATGTTCAGCGGGCTATCGTAATACTGATGATAAACCGCCAGCACCCGATGCTGCTTGATGGAATCCAGCACGTTGACGCCGTTGCGCGCCATCAGCTTGTCCAGACGTTGCGCCGAAAGCGCGGCGTCAGCGTTGTAGCCCAAAGGCACGCCGATGCTCTCTTTAAAGCTGCTGCTCCAGTCCGCGCCGGTCATCAGGTAAGCGTCCGGCTTGCTGGTGATCAGCTGCTCCAGATTAATGGTGCCGCTTTTGCCCGCAAACAGCGCGCTGCCCAGATTCACCCCGCCCGCGGTTTGAATAAACTCACCAAAGCTGCCTTTTCCGTAGGTAAAACAGCACTCTTCGCCGGTCATGCCCGCGTGACGTTCGATAAACACTTTTGGCTTCTGCTGGTCGCTCAGGGTCGCTACGCGCTGGTTAATCATGTCGATGCGCGACTGGTAGAAGTGTAAAAAGCCTTCGGTTTGCTGCTCATTGCCCAGCGCCTGACCTAACAGGCGAATGCTCGGCACGGTATTGGTCAGCGGATGCAGGCGGAAATCGATAAACACCACCGGCACGCCAATCTTGGTTAACTGCTCAAGAACCCGGCTCTCTTCCAGTTTCTTCTTTACGCCCGCATCAAAAATAATTAGGTCAGGCTTCAAACCTACGGTTTTCTCCACGCTGAAATCGCTGTAGTAGGCGTTCTCCAGCATCGGTAATTTTGCCAGCTCTGGGTAGTCGTTCTTGTAAAGGGTAAACAGGTCAGGGGCTTTGGCTTTTAGCGCGTTATCCCAGGCAATGATTGACTCGAATGGCTTAGTAGGATGAACCAGCTGAAGAGCCTGAATGGCGCGTGAGTCGGCCAAAATGACCCGCTCCGCAGGTTTAGGCAATACCACTTGCCGACCGGTGACATCAGTCAGCGTGATGGGGTCAGCCTGAGCGACAAAAGACACCAGACTACTCAGTCCTAATAACAGCAGGGCCGGCAATGTTTTCGCGAGCATAAGAGGTCTTCCTGAAAGGCGGCTTGAATGGGGATAAATCTTCAAAAAACGCAGTATTTACTAATACTTACACTCCTGATTATAATGCAAACAATTCTCATTACAATTAGCATTAAATATACGTTCTTTACCTAAAGTTAACACTTTTTATAACAGGAAAAAACAAGATATGTCAGCGCGTTACCGCCTTTCCGTCCTCGCCACGGCCGTGGCTATTGCTCTTCCTTATTACGCATCAGCAGCCGACACCAAAACACCAACCACAGCCACGCCATCGACTACCGCCACGCCGGAAGACAGAACGGATTCTGTGACCGTGGTAGGTAACTGGTTAGACAGCGGCGACAATGAAACGGCGGTGCTCGATCACCCTGGCGCGCGGACTATTATCGACCAAAAGCAGATCCGCGAAAAAGGGGCCGAAACGATTGGCGAAGCGCTGCGCGGCACGCCGGGCGTTCAGGTACAGGAAAACAACGGCACCGGCGGTAGTGACATATCTCTGAACATCGGCGTGCGTGGCTTAACCTCTCGCCTCTCCCCGCGTTCCACCATCATGATGGACGGCGTACCTTTGGCGGTGGCGCCTTATGGTCAGCCACAGCTCTCCATGGCACCTCTGTCTATGGGCAACATCCAGTCGATTGACGTGATTCGCGGCGGCGCGGCGGTGCGCTACGGGCCGCAGAACGTCGGCGGGGTGATTAACTTCGTTTCCAAAGACATTCCTAAAACCTTCGGCGGCGATGTCAGCACCCAAACTGAAGGCGCGGCGCACGGCGGCTTGAAAACCTTAACCAGCGCCTCGGTGGGCGGCACGGCGGATAACGGCTTAGGCGCGGAGTTGCTCTATTCTGGCCTGCATGGTCAGGGTTATCGCGAAAATAACGATAACACCGACATCGATGATTTCATGTTCAAAACCAAATACAACTTCACTGAAAAAGATGAGTTGTTGGCTAATTTCCATTACTACAACGCCAGCGCCGGTATGCCGGGCGGCCTGACCGCGCAGCAGTATAAAGACAACCCGTTCCAGTCGGTGCGCCGTTTTGACCAGTTTGAAGGGCGTCGTCAGGATATGTCCTTCAAATATCGTCATCAGGAAGACGACAGCCAGTTTGAATTGCTGACTTACTTCACCAAAAGCTTCCGTAGTAGTGATATCGGCACGACCGGCGCGGGTGCCAACGCTGGCCTGAGCCGTTTCAGCGCCGCGCCGCGTAACTACACCACTTACGCTATCGAGCCAACTTACTCGCAGCTGTTCCGCTTCTGGGATATGGCGCACGAAGTGACAGTCGGCTATCGCTACTTGAACGAAACCTCTGACGAGAAGGGCTATCGCTCCGGCTGGTATGATCCAAGCACCACTTACTCCGCGCCGGATTCACGCGCCACTTACTACCAGCACTCCTCCGGCGGCAGCGAAGCTCACGCGGCCTACATTGATGATGCGATGAACTTCGGCAACTGGACCGTAACGCCGGGCCTGCGCTATGAAAGTATCAAAACTCACGTTGATGATGGCTTCCTGCAAATCTCGCGTGAGAAGCAGTACAGCGAGCCGCTGCCTTCCGTCAATGTGATGTACCACCTGACCGATTCGTGGAAGCTGTTTGCGAACGCCAACACCTCCTTCGGCAGCTTACAATACTTCCAGCTGACTCGTGGTGGCAGCGGCGGCCAGCCAGCGCCGGGCCTCGAGCCAGAGAAAGCCAAGACCTACGAAATCGGTACTCACTATGATGATACCGTGGTTAAAGCTGAGCTGACGGCGTTCTACATCGACTTCGACAACCAGCTTCAGTACATCAACAACACCATCGGCTGGACCTCTCTCGGCGCGACCAAACACAAAGGTGTGGAACTGGCGCTGAGCTATGACCTGAGCGAATTGAGCCACAGCCTTGATGGCGCAAGCGTCTACAGTTCATACACTTACACCAAAGCGACGTCGGTCAACGGTGAGTTTGCTGGCAAAGATCTGCCGTTCTACTCTCGTCAGGTGTTCACCGTGGGGACCCGTTATGAAGTGGGGAGCTGGGTGTGGAATGTGGACGGCTTCGCGCAGTCCAAGCAGCGTTCACCGGGCTCTGCTGACTCCGGCAACGGCTATATCACTGACGAATCTGCCGATGGCCAATACGGCGACATCATGGGTTATATGACGTGGAATGCTCGCGGCGAGTATGACTTCGGACCACGCTGGTCGCACCTGACCGTCGGCGCAGGGATTAAAAACCTGTTTGATCAGCGCTATTTCACTCGCTCCACCGACAACAACAGCGGCAAATATGTTGGTGAACCTCGCACTTACTTCATGCAGGCCTCCATCAAATTCTAATAAAATTAAGCCACTTAGCGGTGGCTTACTCAATAAAAATCCCCCGAGGGCTAGCGCCTGCGGGGGATTTTTTTATGATTTAAAGACAGGTTTCGAAGATTAGAAGCTGGCGATCAACTTACTGACGCCACGCAGGTTAGCGCGCGGGATCCACTCCAGATTATCCAGATCCTGCAATTGCAGATTAGGCAGGCGAGTCAGCAAGACGCTGAGTGCCGATTCCAGCTCAATCAGTGCCAAGCGATGCCCCATGCAGTGATGAATGCCCGCGCCAAAAGCCAGTGAGCGCCCAAGGCGACGAGTAATGTCGAGCTGCTCCGGCTGATCGAATTGCCCGGCATCGCGGTTGGCGGCGCCGATCAGTAGCAGAATCATCGCCCCTTTCGGCACTTTAACTCCGTCGATCTCCACCTCTTCCAGCGCGGTGCGCATGGTCATTTGTACCGAACTGTCGTAGCGCAGACACTCCAGCACGGCATTCGGCAGCAGCTCTGGGTTGTGCTTAATCTGCGCCAACTGCTCGGGGTGGCGGAACAGGGCAATCAGCGAGTTGCTGATCATATTGGTGGTGGTTTCATGCCCGGCCAGGAACAGCAGCACCACGTTGGAGACAATCTCATCGTGGGTCAGGGTTTCGCCGCCGTCATTGATATGTACCAACAGGGAGATCAGATCATCACCCGGCTGCTCGCGGCGCTGGTGGATCACCGCCGAGAAGTACTCATCCAGCACGCTAAAGGCTTCGTTGGCCTGCATGATCTCCTCTTCACTGATTGAGGGATCGAAGGCTTTCACCAGCTGGCCGGTGGCAAGGCCGAGCTTGGTGGCGTCACTCACCGGCACGTCGAGCATTTTACAGATGATGCGCACCGGCAGGGGGAAGGCGAAGTCCTTGGTCAGATCCAAAGTGCCTTGATCTTCAATCTGGTCAATCAGCTCATGGGCGATTGCGAGCGCCATTTCGCGCAGTGAGTCGATTTTTCGCACGTTGAACGCCTTCATCATTAGCCCGCGAATGCGGCTGTGATCCGGCGGATTCAGCATCAGGAACATGCGGCTAAAGGCGCTAAACAGCGGGATGCTGTCGGCTTTGTCTCCATAGCGAATACGCACGGTATCCATATAGCTTTTACCAATTCGCTTGTCGCTGAACAGGGCGTCGACCGTGGCGAATTGGGTGGCGAGGAAGGTATTTGGCCCAACCTGCAGCAGCGGCCCGCTGGCGCGCAGCTTTTGGTAAAACGGGTAGGGGTTTGCGATAAATTCGGGTGACGAAAGGTCTTTTAATTGCATGGCAGGGTACTCCCGGGTGAGTAAAAAAGGCGCTCTGTAGCTGAGTGGAAAAAAATCACTAAAGAGCACTAAAAAATTATTGTTATTGGTCATCCTCCCTCATGTTTTAGCGGGATAGATGCAATGAAGTAGCGTAATTCTGCGAAGCTTTATAAAACCTGATGGCAGTTATTTTCTGTATAAATAAGCCATGGGGTGGCAGAAAATAAACTGCGAGGTGAAAGGGTGTCAATTAAGAAAAGGTGAAGATTTTGCGTCTAATCATTTCACTCAAAAAATCAGTAAATATCTATAATTACTGAAGATTTGCACTGGTGAGATTTGGCATTTTAAGGCCGACATTCCCGCTGACTTAATTCAAATGATTCGCCTAAACGGCTTTTTTAATTCTATTCGCTGTCTTTTAACTGTCATATTTAAAATATTGCCTATCGATTTCATCGGTAAAAAAAATCATTCCAGTTTCATAATCTCGCGCATTTTCTGGATTTTCATATTTTGAAACATAATGTCCCTAATAACCACCAAACTAAGCTTGCGCCATAGAGTATAGCCAATGCTATATTCGTTACAGCCGGGTGAAAACTACACAAAAAAATAACAAGCAAGAACAGGGTAGGTGCAGGATGAGTGGAACAAGCCAGAGTTCTTCCTTAACTGAAAGAACCAACGCCGCGATCGATAACGCGCTGTCGGGCCGCAAAAGCGGTTTGATGACGCCGTTGCTGTTCGCCGGTCCGGCGGTGATCGCCTCGATCGCTTATATGGATCCGGGGAATTTTGCGACCAATATTCAGGCCGGATCTCGCTACGGCTACACCCTGCTGTGGGTGGTGGTGATGGCCAATATCATCGCCATGCTGTTTCAGGCGCTCTCCGCCAAGCTTGGGATCGTCACCAACAAAAACTTAGCCGAAATGTGCCGCGACCAGTTCCCCAAACCTGTGGTGTGGGGCATGTGGGGCGTCAGCGAAGTGGCGGCCATGGCGACGGATCTCGCCGAATTCCTCGGCGGCGCGCTGGCGCTGTCATTGCTTTTCCATATGCCGCTGCTGGTCGGCATGGGGATTACGGCGATGATTACCTACGCGCTATTGATGGTGGAAAAACGCGGTTTCCGGCCGATTGAGCTGATGATTGGCGGGCTGGTCGCCATCATCGCCCTGTGTTATTTGGTGGAAATGTTTATCGTGCCGGTCGATTGGGCCGCCGCCGGGCTGGGAATGATCACCCCACAGCTGCCGGACGCGCAGGCGCTGACCATCTCTGTGGGGATCATCGGTGCCACCGTGATGCCGCACGCTATCTTCCTGCACTCGGGGCTGACTCAGCACCGCACCCACGCCAAGAATCAGGGCGAACGCCGCAAACTGCTGCGCTTTTCTAATATCGAAGTGGTGATTGCCCTGAGCATCGCCGGTTTGGTGAATATCGCCATGGTGATCATGGCCTCCAGCGCTTTCCACGCCGGGCACAGCGACGTGGCGGAAATCGAAACGGCTTACCATACTCTGACACCGCTGCTGGGGATTGGCGCGGCGGGCTTCTTCCTGCTCTCGCTGATCGCCTCCGGTATTTCCAGTTCGGTGGTCGGCACCATGGCCGGGCAGATGATCATGCAGGGCTTTGTGGGCTTCCGTATTCCTATCTGGCTGCGGCGTCTGGTAACGATGATCCCGGCCTTTGTGGTGGTGGCGCTGGGGGTGAATGCCACCGATGCCTTGGTATACAGCCAAGTGGTGCTCAGTCTGGCGCTGCCCGCGCCGATGATTGCGCTGGTGATGTTCACCCGCCGCCGCGACATCATGGGTGAGTTCGTCAATAGCCGGCTGACTGCGGGGATCTCCATTCTTGGCACCGTGGTGATTGTGGCGCTGAATATCATCCTGTTGCTGCAAATTTTTGGGGTGAACATCCCCGGTCTGGAATAAACCTTAACCCCGCCTCTCTTGCTTCCTCCCCTTGGCTTTCGCGCGATTGATTCGCTGAGCCAAGGGGGAACTTTTCCGCCCCGACCTCCACATAACCAAGACCCGCGCGCGCGCCATGGCTCTGCTTGGTGCCTCGCGCCTTCTGCGTTTTGTCCGGAGGCATTTATGAATTCAGCCATCAGTTCTGTACCTCTTCCATCCACGGTGAAAACCTCCGGGGCCGGCTCCAGCTCGGGTCCGAGCGGCAGCACCAAGGCCAGCGGATTTACCGCCGCCGGGCAAGCGAAGCAGGTGAGCGTTTCTTCCAAAGGTTCTGGCGCGATGGCGTCGGAGTGGAAAATGTCTGCCTCGGATGAGCAGGGCAAAGCTTCGGCGCAGGACGCGGGCGGGCTGAAAAGCGTCACGCCGCGATCGCGTCAGGGCAAAGCTTTTGTCGGCGCGGAGGGTGAGGATCAGGCGGCACGGCTGGTCACTTATGCCATGCGCCGCAACATGGGGCAGAAAATCCACAAACAGATGCTGGCGGAAGGGGCGCGTTGGGATGATTTGACGCCAGAAACCACTGTCAAATCCCTGTCGCGCGAAAACATCAAAGGCCTGCACATTCGCTTGCAGGGGCCAGCCTTGGATAAGCCGCTGGCCCCTTATGAAAAAGCCTTTATGAAGCGACTGCTGGAGTCGCCGCTCAGCATCACCCACGCCACCAATGCGCTGGATAAAGTGCAAAATACCGACACCGGCGTGGTGTCGCTCTCCTCGCGGCAAAAGCTGGTGCGCGACGGCGTGCCTTTCCCGAAAGATAACACCTCGAAAATGGATATTCAGGCGCTGGCCAACGACGACAACGTGTTTTTTGCGCTGGAATCGGGGGAAAAACTTCAGAAGCCGTCCAGCCGTTTCGGCAAAAGCGTGATGCGCTTTGACCTGGATTCACCGGCGGTGCAGCAGCACGCCACGCTGCACCTGTTTGACGTGCTCAACGGTTTCCCCGAGGCGGTCAAACATCTCAACACATTGAAAAGCTTACCCCACCGCGACCAGATGCAGACCGCGCACATGTTGGATAAGCACGAGCATTCGCGCTATGGCATGGACCCGAAGGGCAGTCTGTTTCAAGGCAAGGATATGAAGCGCGGCCTCGGGTTGGCGATCATCGACCGAACCCGCGCACTGCCAGAAGGGCTGCGGGCCAGCATTCTGGAGAAAGAGGACATTAACGCCCTGATCAACGGCCTGTTCCGCCCGCAGGTGCTGGTGCCGCGTATGTTTGTCGGCAAGCCGACCGATATCAGCGAGGTGGAAAATATTCGCTCGGCGGCGGTGGATGCCGGTGCGCTCGACGCCTTGCTGACTTCCTATCTGGATGCGGCAGACTCCGACAGCGACTCCGAAAGTGATGAGGAGAGCCTGCTCAGTGATTATGACCTGCCCACCTATGGCAGCGCCGCGCCCTTTAGCTATGACGACAGCTCTGACGAAGAATTCCCAATGGGCTCCCACGCCACCTCGGCGGCCATTCCGCCGTTTATTCCGGATGCCTCTTTCCTCTCTTCGTCGCCGACCAGTTCATCTTCCGGCGGCGGAAATCCGCTGTTGGGCACGCAGTCACCCGGCTCAGTTTCCTCCTCATCTTCCTCCGGTTCTTTCCGCGCGCCGTCGGACACCGACGCCGCCGACACCCTGCTGGAGATGATGAACGCCTTTGCGGCCGAAGATGCGCAGGCACTTTTATGATCCACACTGTGATGTTTTTCGTTGAAGCCAGCACCAGCCGTATGCGGGAGGTTTGTTATGAGCTCTGCCATTAATTCTTTGCCCAAGCTGGCGTCAGTCGCGCCGCTGAATATTTCAAAATCCGGGGGGACCTCGGGCACCGCCAAGGCTAGCAGCCAGACGGCCGCCGGGCAGGCCAAGCAGGTTAGCGTTTCCTCACACGGCGCGGGGGCGCTGGCGTCGAAATGGGACATGTTCCCCATTCAGGAAGATGACGAAGGGGAGGCGCATCAGGCCGGTGCGCTGAAAAGCGTCTCCACCCGCGAGCGCCCGGTGAGAAACTACACCGAAGATGAGGCGGCGAAGATGGTGACTTACGCCATGCGCCGCAATATGGGGCAGAAAATCAACAAAGAGATGTTGGCCCGAGGCACCCACTGGCGCGGGGTGCCGAGCAACAGTTCGGTCGATAAACTCTCCCGCGAGAACCTCAAAAACCTGCATGTCAGATTGCAGGGGCCACTGATGAACCAGCCGCTGGCACCTTTCGAACAGGCATTTTTGAAGAAAATGCTCGAGTCGCCGCTGCGCATTACCCACGCCACCAACTCGCTGGATAAAATTAGCGATCCGGCCACCGGCAAGATCTCGCTTTCATCACGCCAAAAGTTGATCCGCGACGGCGTGGAGTTCCCGCGTGAAAACTCCTCGGCGGCGGATATCGCCGACCTTGCCAACGACGACAACGTGTTCTTTGCGTTGGAATCGGGCGAAGAGCTGCAGAAGAAGTCCAGCCGCTTTGGTAAAGACGTGGTGCGCTTCGACTTCGATTCGCCGAATGTCCAGCAGCACGGCACGCTGCACCTGCTCGACGTGCTGGAAGGACAACTGCCAGACCCGAGCAAACGCTTCGCGACCCTCAATGAGTTGCCGCCGAATGCCAAAAATAATGAAATTTTCGACCTGAATAAGCACGAGAGAAAATTCGATTTTGATGCCAAAAACAGTGTGTTCAAAGGCAGTGATATGAAGCGTGGTATGGCGCTGTCGATCATCGACCGCTGCCGTTCGCTGTCGCCGAGTGTGCGCCAGGATATGCTGGAAAAGGAAGATGTTAACACCTTAATCAATGGCCTGTTCCGCCCGCAGGTGCTGGTGCCGCGCGTGTTTGTCGCTAACCCGACTGACGTGAATGCCATAGTACCGCCGCGTATGCAGGGTGCCATTCCGGGCGACCCAGCCAAGGCTGCCGCCGCGCCTGCCGCCGCTCCCACGGAAAGCGTTAGCGACTCTGAAAGCGATTACGGCCATCTGCCGAGTGACTCGGAAGACGAGGCCGACGACGCCTCCTCCACCAAAGGGTTGATGACCAAGAAGAGCAACGATGCGCCAGCCTTTGGCTATGACTCGGATTCTGACAGCGAGTACAGCCAGCCCTCTGCGCCGCCAAGCCCAACCCTCGGCCCTGGCCCGTCAATTTTTGGGTCGAGCGGTGCCGCGCAGTCGGTGGTGTTTGGCGCGTCCAGCGCGGCGCGGCGCGCGCCTTCGGACACCGACGCGGCGGATACCTTATTAGAAATGATGAACGCGCTGGCGCAAGAGCATGGCAGCGCCTTCCCGAGCGCTCTCGATAATCTAAGCAACCTATAAGGAAGAGTCGAAATGGAACAGGAGGATTTTTACTATCATCTTCAACCACTGTTTGAAGGGCTGGGGGCTGACCCCTCTTCGCTGGGACCGGCGTGGAACTATGAGATAGCCTTTGAGCATTTGCAACTGCACCTCTCAGGGGCCAAAAGCGGGCGCTTGCTGATGGCAACGCGGCTGGGTAAGCCGATGAGCGAGGACGATGGCGAGCTGGGGTGGAAGCTGCTGGAGATGAACGGCTTCAATCAGGAGCTGCCGGCGTTTCATCACAGCGCCACCGCCGACAAATTTATCGTGCTGTGGGTCGAATTGCAGATTGAGAACTGGCAGGGCATTGAGCTGACCGCCATGCTCAACCGCTTTTTATCCCACGCCATGCAGGTCAGTGAACGCCTGCGCCAGCCGTCGGGCAGTCCGAAAGCCAAGAAATTGGTCCCTGCTGCTCATGAGTTAATGATTCGCCAAAGGCATAATTTTTAAAAATTAATAATTGAAGATTTATCGTTAAAAATCATCAAGTTTAGTGCTGTTATCCTGCCCCTTTTCGCCCGAATGCGACCAGGGGCTTGGTTTTTTCTGGAACCAACTCCCTCCCCGCCACACATATTGTGTAGATAAATTAATACTTCCCCCGTAGTTGCATAAGGATTATCACTATGGCACTTAATTTTTCCGCACTGCTTAAACCGAGTCACATGATTAGCAATGCAGATATTGCCCGCCAGCAACAGGGGACAACCTCTGCTAGCCATCTCGCCCAGCAACCCTCCAGACCACGCCAGACGGGGGGCGGCACCTTAGCTCACAGCGCTACGCCGCGTAACGATATTAAGCAACAGAGCTGTCAGGGGAAACTGTCTCGCGGCGGCGTGTTTGGACGTTTTTTGCGTTCAAAGCATGAACCCGTTGGCGCGGGCATTCAGGATCTCGCTCCGCCACGCCTGCCTGAGCTTTCCGAACTTAGCACCGCGCTGGGGGTGCCAGGCAGCGATGGCTGGGGAGCGAAAACCCAGGCCGAGCTGAGTGCCGTGGACAACGCGCCGCCGCCGAAGGTCAACGTGGCGCTCAATGGCAAGGGGCAGGCCCACTTTAGCGTGCCGGACGGCAACCCGCCTTTTGACCGGCTGCTCAATGTCACGCTAGGGCGCTCCGAACATAAATATCAGGGTCATGATGCTAGCGATGGTCAGCAAGTGCTGCTGGATACGCGCGGTCGGCTGATCTCTTTGCAGCAGTCGCCGCTGAATTTGGTCGGTATGGTGAATAGCAAAACCTATGAGAAGCCGATAGAAACCCGCACCGGGCGGATGCCGGTACTGCAATCCACTTCGACTGAAAATCATCAGGTTCGCTTGAGTGCCAACAGCCAGCACGCCGAGATCCTCACCCCAGGTGGGAGACCCGCCTCCAGAGCCAAACTGCCGGATGCCGCCATTCAAAGTGAACTGACCGGGGTATTTAGCCATCGGACCGCCAAGGGGGAAGAGTCCCTGCGGCTGCATGAGAAAAAGATTTATCGCCACGACGCTGCCAGCGGCGAATGGCAGGTGCACGACGCCTTCGACGGAAAAATGTCCAAGCTCAGCCAGCAGGGCAATGGCCATCTTTATGCCGTTGCCGACGACAAAAAGCTGCTGGATCTGACCACCGGCAAGTCGCTACAGGCGCCGGGGAAAATCTCGCAGGTGGCGATGGACGCCAGCGGCCACGCCGTGATCCTTACTGCCGATGAAACCAGCCACGAGCAGCAACTGAGTTTCTACCCGCAGCTGAATGCGCCGATGGCCGCCGCGCAGAAAATGACGATTGCTCCGGCAGGCTTTGCCCCGAGCGCGCTGGCGCTGCACAACAACATGCTCTACGCCACGGACAACATTGGTGAGCTTTATCAGGCGAAGCTTCCGACCAACGGCGGACAGACCATGACCTTTGAGCCGGTGCCTGACGTGCTCAACCAGAACCTGACGATGCAGTTTGGGCAGGGCGTGCGGGTGGAATCCTTGTTCACCGACGACCAGCAGCAGCTGCACGCCAAGTTAAAAGATATGCAGAACCAGCAGCACGCCGTCACGCTTAATGGCAACAACGTGGCGTCGAGCTGGTGTCTCAGCGACAGCATGGTGCTGGATAACCAGAAAGGATTGCCGCGCCCGGAACCCGAAGCTAAGAGCATCATGGATTTCGGCCCGCTCGGACAACTGGCGCTGCACGACGGCAAGGTGCATTACCTCGACCGCGCCACCCAAAGCTGGGTGGCGTCGAAGGAGTCCGCCGAGCAGCTGCGGCGCGGGCAGGACGGCCAGCCGTGGATCCTCAATGAAGGCGAGCTGCGCCGTCTGAAGGTCAACCTGTCGAGTGATGAAATCCGCCACGACAGCAGCTTATTCTCGTTGGGCCGGGTGAAGAACAGCGTCAAGGCCGACCTGCCAGCGGGCGGCTTGGACAAAAAACAGAAAACCGTGGCGATTGATGCGTTATCAGAAGGGCGCTTTGTGGCGCTGAGTGGCGACGGTGACGTGCAATACCAGCAGATTAACAAAGAGAATCGCCGCGAAAAGGTCAGTACCCAGACTCTGAAAGCTGACGCGCTGAAAACCGCTATTACGGGACTCAACGACGGCGGCAAGGCGGGGAAAATCGTCGATATGGCGCTGGGCAAAAACCAGCAAATGTACCTGCTTAGCGAAGAGGGCGGCTTGTTCAGCCTGCCCGCGACCTCGTGGCAGAAGGGCCATACGACCGGGCTGGCGCGCGAAAATGTCCCAGCCACCGAACCTAAAGCGCCCGTAACGCCTGCGGGCACGCCGGAACCTGAGATTATGGAAGTGCCGCGCGAGGGGCCGAAGTACACCTCTCTGACCCAGCGCGGCGCG
This sequence comes from Ewingella sp. AOP9-I1-14, assembly GCF_052375995.1. Lineage (NCBI taxonomy): Bacteria > Pseudomonadati > Pseudomonadota > Gammaproteobacteria > Enterobacterales > Yersiniaceae > Ewingella > Ewingella sp. AOP9-I1-14. Next base: position 930,277 of record NZ_JBQSVA010000001.1, on the reverse strand, counting down.
GATAACTTGTTGCTCAGCAATGAAGAGGGCGATCAGGCTACCTTGCACGAAGGCGAATGGAAAAAGGGGCTGGTGGACTTAGACGAGCGCCCTGAAAAACGCGTGGCGGAAGAGGTCTTCCAGCGCCTCGAAGTAGCAACCAAAGACACCCATCTGCCGGGCACCCACATCACGGTGAAGCGCGAGGTCAACATTGCCGGTTCCACTGGGCAAGACGGCCTGCGGGTGCAAACGCCGTTTAAATCGCGGGTGCGCGCCTTCTTGTTCAAACCGACGATGGAAACGCCGCGCCCGGTAAAAAACGCCGGATATTTTCTCCAGCACGGCTATGCCGGTCGCGAAGGGCTGCGCCCGGTCTATCAGGAGCAGGGTGAGTTGCTCAATCGCCTGCGCGCCACCGATCCCGCCACTTCAAAAGAGGGGATTAAAGCACCACGCCCGCCAATCAGTTCGCGCATCGACAGCATGGACTGGACCGGCAACGAAGATTTGAAACGCGCTTTGATTCGCTTCAACCAAGATTTGACCGACGTCTCCAGCCACCACGCCAATCTGCTGGGCCAGCACTATGGCGTGGTGGACAGCAACAACCAGTTAGTTCTCGGCGAAGGTAAAACCAAGAACAGCGGCAGCGGGCGCTTCAACCCGGCCAGTACCCGCGACGGTGAACTGACCGAAAGCCTCAATCGCATGATGCATTATTACCCGTCGAGCGAAAACAGCCCGGCGAACAGCATTCTGTCACTGATGGAAAGCAAGAAGGTGGTGCTTAACCATCAGAAACCGGAGGTGCCTTTTGGCAAGCAGCGCGACACCCACGACGACGTGGGGCTGGTGAAATCGCAGCTGATCCTTACCTCGCTGACTCAGGCCGACATGCATAACCTGCTGACCGAAATGCAGCAGGCGATGACCAAAAAGGGGCCGGAGAAAGAGGCGGCGATGCAAACCCTGCGGTCGAAATTCAACGAGCTGCGCGACATGACCTGGGGTGAAAACCCGATCAAAAAAGCCACTTCCATGGGCTTCGTCAACAACCGCGGTCTGGAAGCCAACTATGACGCCATCAAGTCGATGACCAAGGCGTTCTCCAAAGAGGACCACGGGGTACACGTCACCAGCCGCAACGTGATGAGCGCCAGCGATAAAGCCGAACTGAACAGCCGCATGAAGGAGACGATTTTGTCGCTGGAGAGTGGCGAAGACATTACTTTCAACCGGGCCTATGGCGCGTCGGGGACCGGCACCATGATCCCCGGCTCGCAAGGCTTTGCCAGCCCCGGCGTGCGGGTCAACGTGGATCGCAGCTACAGCCTGAACTTCTCGCGCGGCGAGACGGGCATCAACGTCAGCTTTGGCCGCAACGGCGGCGGCTCGGGCACGGTATTCGGCGCGGCGGGGTACAACATGCTGACTGATTATCTTCACGAGCACAAAACTGCGCTGGACAGCGAACGCACCCTCTCCCCGGGCTTCCGCCTTGGCGGAACCGTCTCGGCCATGTTGCAGCGGCAGATGCAAAACGGCATCAGCTTTAGCCTCAGCGAAGCCGAGCTGCCGGAGTTTCTGGACGCGCTGACCGAGGGAAACCTTGACCCGCAGGCGCTGATGGATAAAGGGATGGATCACAGCGTGAAGAACGGCAACACCCTGCGTATCAGTATGGATATCAACGCCGCCGCCGTCGCCAGCGTCGGCCTGCCAATCACCAACGATCATGAGAAGAACTCGTCAACCAGCGCCCGCTTTGGCGGCGGGGTTTACGCCGGTGCTAACCTGCTCAACGGCACGCGCGAGCGCAGCACCACCCGCCGCGAGGCCAGCGACCAGCAGTCGCAGAGTGACAACCGCCTGCGCGCTTTTAACCAGTTTAACGCCGGGGCCAACATCGCCATCCCGGTCGGCGTAAACCAGAAAACCGGTGATGAAACTCACTTGCCGCTGTTTGTCGGGGCAGGGGCCAGCATTCAGGCCTCGGTGGATAACCGCACCCGTCAGAATATCAACCTTCAGCTGAAAGACGTCCAGCCGCTGGCCGACGTGCATATCGACAAGCTGATCAAAACGCTGGGGGATCAGTTCACCGATCCGGCCACCAATAAGCTGCTGGAGACCTTGAAAGAGGATGAGGGCAAGCTGCCCGCCGAGAAGCTGAAACTGCTGGTGGGCCACTTTAAAACCCAGCTCAATACGCCGTTCGAGCCGGGCACCACCCTGCGCGGCAACGCCCAGCGCGACGCCATCTTGCAGCTGGCGCAGAGTAATCGTCAGCAGATCCTGGCCGAGCGCAAAGGCAAGGAGATCGGCACCGCCGAGTACCGTTCCACTTACAGCAACCTGAGCAAGCTCGACAGCAACAGCTTCTTCCACAACCTGTTCCACATGGTCAGCACCCGGCCATCGGACAGTAACGCCGACCGTATTGCCAAGATGATGGATGACGACCCGCGTCTGAAACAGATGGTGCGCGAGTTGCAGCAAAACAGCAGCACCGAAGCCGTGGTGACGCTGGAGCTGAACGAGTCGCAGAAAGACAAAATGGCCGGTGAATGGCAGGTGGGCGGCATCACCCCGCAAGAAATTGTGGCCGTGCTGAGTAACAGCGACAACCTGCGCATTAAGTCGATTGGCTTTACCCGTTCGCAAAGCAAAGGTGACGGCTTCGCTACCCCGGCCTTCTTGATTGCCGGCTCTAACAGCGCCTCGGTAGCGATGAGCGTCAACCTCGGCAAAATCAACTTTAGCTACGCGGAGGACCAACTCGACCCAACAGGATTCACCCTGGAAGGGAAAATCACCCGTCCAAATGAAGAGATACATCAGGCGCTTTCAGCTACGCAGAAACAGGGTTTTGTTATTAAAGGGTAAGAGTCTGGGTTAGGGACGCTGCCCGCTTGCGGCGGGCCAGCAAATGAATAACTGAAATGTTAATCACAGGAAAATAAGATGAACGAAAGCGCATATTTGCAGAATTTATTGAGCCACTATGGCCGTCGATTGAATACATCGCTGAAACTGGAAAACGGCGTTTGCGCACTGTTCACCCCGCAGAAACAAGAAGCTGCGATCATTGAGTTACCGCCGGGCAGCGACGCCGTGGTGTTGCATTGTCAGGTGATGGTGCTGGAGCCAAACAGCTCTGCCGCCTTGCTACACAGCATTTTAACCTTGAACTTTGAGATGGACGCCATGCGTGGCTGCTGGCTGGCGCTGGAGGAGCAGAACCTGCGTCTGTGTACTCAGCAGCCGCTCTCCTCGTTGGATAACCGCAACTTCTCCGGCCTGCTTGATGGCTTCATTCAGCAAGCCAGCGAAGTGCAGTCATTTATTCGCGAATTCGTCCACACCCTCCCGACGGCTCTCACGGCCTGACGGCATTTGCTCCAGCGTCAGCAGGGTATCCTGACTGACGCTGTGCAGCAGGCGCTGGTAAATACGCCGTACATCACTGGCGTAGCGATCGCGCTGCGGTTGGCGTGATGGCGCAGCTCCGGCGTTATACATCCCTACCGTGTTCCAGGATTTTCCGTACTGCTGGAACATGCCGTACAACACCCACGCCCCGGTATTCACGCAGGTACAAGGTTCATTCAACAGCTTAGTGCGCGACACCCCAAGGCTTGCCAAATGGGCGAAGTGCGTGCTGTTCACCTGCATCATGCAGACATCTTCCGTGTGGTTGCGATTGGCGCTGTTCACCGCCGACGGATTGAGGTGTGACTCTTTAATGGCAATCGACAGCAGCAGGGCAGGAGGGATGCCGAAGGCTTTTCCGGCGTCCTTAAAGCAATTTGCCTGACTGCTGGCGGAGAGACAGAGAGTGATGGCCAGCAAATGTCGCTTCATCGCCGCGGCTCCATGATAAAGGCTGAAATTCGAATACTTTTATGTGGCCGTTGCCGGGCGGCGGTTCCACGGCATAGCGTTTTTTGCAAAAAGTGTGATGGCTCGGAACTAACCCGCGACAGGACGCACACAAATGACAGGGTAGAAGCGCCATGAGCGTGGCTTCCTGTCTTTTGATTCATCCATAACAGGGTTGCTCAAACGGGTGGTCTGTGGCAGCGCCGTGTGAGAGCAAAAGCATCACTTATTATGAGGATTGAGGAAGAATGATGAATGTTAACGGTTCGGGGTTTACCCCTCAGTACATTCCCCCGGCGGATCTCGGTCCGTCCGGCGGGGTCGGTAACAATAGTGGTGCGGTGAACAATAATAATTCAGGGGCCGGCGCGCTTTCTATGCCGTTAACGGTCACCTTTAGCGCCGCACCGGGTATCACGCCGGTAGATTTCGGTTCGCCATCAGTCTCCGGCGTTAATGGCCCAACGCAAAACAATGCTCCCACTAACCCATTGCAGTCGATGCAAGGACAGGATGGCGCGGCGGGCGCGGGCGGCGGCCAGATGGCCGAGCTGATGAATATGATCCGCCAACTGCTGTCAGAACTGTTGAAAATGCTGGGCGGCGGCGACAATTCAGACCAGCAGAACAGCACGCCGTCGGCCTCTTCGGGCGGTGGTGGTGGTTCAGCGGCACCGTCGTTGGGTGACGGCGGCGGCGGTGGCCCATCTGTTGGCAACAATCTGTTAGCCCAACCGGGCGCGGGGGCGGGTGCAGCGAATGGTGCTAGCGGGGCGAGTGGAGCCAGCGGCGCGGGCGGGGCCGGTGCAACTTCTGGCATGGCTGGCCTCAGTGGTTCGGGTAACTTACACCTGCCGCCGCAGCTAGAGCCTTACCGTCAATCCATCAACAACGCGGCGCAAGCCACGGGAATGCCAGCCAGCGTGATTGCCGGTCAGATTTGGGCGGAATCTCGCGGTAACTTGTCTGCGGCTTCCACCAACGGCGGAAATGGCAAAACCGACGCCGGGCTGATGCAGGTCAACCCAGACACCTACAATGAGATGGCCAAAGAGAACCCGGGCCTGCTTTCGGGTGACCCGAACAGCGCGCAGAACAATATTATGGCCGGGGCACTCTATCTTAAACAGCAGACCAATGCCTTTGGCGGAAATATTGGCGCAGGTCTGCGTGCTTATAACTCTGGCCCGGATGACGTGAATTTATCCAACCTGTCGGATATTTCGAAAACCGGAACCGGTGCCGCGCCTTATGTCGATAATGTTTTAAGCTTTGCTAAAATTATTGAATCAGGCCAAGGCCAATTACCGGCCTAAATAGCGGATTATGTCATTTGAATTGATTTAATAAACTTCATCCGATAATGAAAGAAATTCATTATCGGATTTTTTTATGGTTATTATTTTGAAGATATAACTTTTCTGAAACCTAATTTGGCTTAGTTTTCTAATAAAATTCCCAGTTAAGTGGTAAGAATAATCTCAAATCTTATGGGTTTCGCGTCGGCTGGAATATGTCTAATTGTAAGAAGTATGTCAAAGCGCGATTTTTTTGCCGATTCTGGTGAGCGTTATATTAAGATTTCGTTAAGAAGTGAGATCTGACGCACTATTTTTATGCAAGATTCAGCGAGTTTTAATCGGTTTTTTCAATGGCTGGCACGGTCCATTAGGGGAAATATATTCAAAGATTGAAAATAAATTAAACTGGGAACGTGCCCAGCATCCCATTGATTGTATAACGCTTTTTTGATGCTCTTTAATTGACCATTTTGCTGGCGATCCGCGCTAACCCCTTGTTTGAGCGAAAGGTATCATTTCCCGAAATAGGCAAATGATGACCTATATGGGGTGGTTTTTGAATGTTGTGATAGGTAAAACCGTATTGAGTAATATCTTTGTTAATGATTTGAACCTTGTAAGGATTTCCCTACAATCTTCATTCCGTTTTCCTGATTGCCAGTCTTATTTCTAGTGATAATTTATCTGCAGATTAACGCTGTCAGAGAAACTAAATATGCATCGTTCCTGCATGTTTAACTTTTAATATGCCTACCGGGCGCTAATTCATTCCTGAGTCATTATTTTATTTTAATAATCACAACATTATTATTTTCTTGATAGAAATGGATGCGAGGAAAGTATGAGAGACAATCTTCCGAACTCGACAAAGCCGGCTAAAATAAACCACCACGTTTATGAAGAGTCCCTGGATGAGGATATTCCTGAACAGCGAGAAGTGCGTGAAGAGTGGGATATTCATAGCGACTTTGATTCCATGCTCCAGACCTTAGCGCCGCTGAAAGTTGACCTCGCCCTCGAGGGGGAAACTGGCACAGGTAAAGACACTTTCGCCCGCCGCCTGTATGAGCGTTCCGGCTGCAAGGGGGCTTTTGTGCCGATTAACTGCGCGGCGATCCCCGAATCTCTGGCCGAGAGCGAACTGTTCGGCGTTATGGCCGGAGCCTACACCGGCGCGACCCACGCCCGCGCGGGCTATATCGAAAGTGCCAACGACGGGATTTTATTCCTCGATGAAATCGACAGTATGCCGCTGAGCCTGCAAGCCAAGTTACTGCGCGTGCTGGAATCGCGCAGCGTCAGCCGACTGGGCAGCACGCAACAAATTCCTCTGGATCTGCGTATCGTGGTGGCTTCGCAAAAGCCGCTGGCCAGCCTGGTTGAGCAGAAGCAGTTTCGTCAGGATCTCTATTTCCGACTGACTACCATCAAAATCACGCTGCCCGCGCTGCGTTCCCGCATTAAATATATTATCCCAATGTTTGCCCGTTTCGCGCAGGAGGCGGCGTTGCGTTTAAATTGCGCGCTACCCTCTATCACCGCCAATCTTAGTGAATCGCTGATCATGCACGACTGGCCGGGCAATATTCGTGAGCTAAAAGGGGCCGCCGAACGCTTTGTGCTGGGCATGCCACCTCTGGGTAATGCCATGCGTATCGACAGCGGATCTTTCCGCCTGAAAGAGCGCATGCGCCGCATTGAACACTGCCTGATTGAAGATTGCCTGATGCGCCATCAGAACAAAATTGTCAGCGCGGCCAATGAGCTGGGTATCCCGCGCCGCACGCTGTATCAGCGCATTAAATCTTTGAATAGTTTGGATTAATTGGTTTTTCTAGGCGGATTCCTAATCCGCTAAAATCCGTGAAAATAATTACCCCATGATGGAACCCATCGCCGCCAATTACTACTCAACTAGTGAATGAACACTCATTCACTCTATTCACCTTGAGAGGAGTAACACTATGGGCCCGTTAAATATTCTTGGTGGTTTGGCGTCAAGCGCCGCTGGTAGTGCTTCTAGCCAAGCTCTGCAAGCTGGTTCCGATGCAATCCAAGGGCAGTCTGTTGCAGACACCCTGACCAAAATGGAACGTGACCGTCAGAACGCACAGATCGCTGGTGTGCAAGGTTCTGCGACCACTTTCATCAGTGCTATCCAACAGAACAAAATTTCGTTCTAAGTGTTAACAGGGAACCGATGCTGGTTCCCTGTATTCCCTTCCTGTGCAGTCGCGGAGTGACATTATGAAAATCAATCAACCCCCTGTTATCCAGCCGCTGGCGGCACCTGACCTGTTGGGCAGTGAAGGAAGTGCAATGACCCCCGCCGATGCCAGCTTCTTTGCCTCAGAAATTGGCCAGAGCAGCGATGTCGACGGCAATGATTCTAATGGTCTGCTGAACCACGTCTCCGGCATGTTCAAGCAGATCAACGTGGACAGTCGCCACATCAGCAATGAGCTAACCAAAGCCGCTGGCTCTACCGACCCAATGGCACTCAGTAAAGTGAGCGGCGACTTGTCGAAGTACGATTTAGAAAACCTGATGAACGCCAAAATCGTCTCTAAGTCCGTACAGGGCCTGGATAAACTGACCAACTTGCAATAATGACCATGGTTAACATCGCGCTGAAGATCTTCTCCACCCTGCTGATTGTTTTGGCCTTAGCTGGCTGCGAGCAAAGGGTGGTTCTCAATACCGGTCTGACCGAAAACGACGCCAACGACATTATCGCCGAGCTGTCCCGCTACAAAATCTCTGCCGATAAGCAGATAGATAAAACCGGCGTGACCGTGCTGGTGGACCAAGACACTATTGAGCGTTCGGTGCAGATCCTCAACGCGGCCGGTTTGCCGCACAAAGCGCGCACCAATCTGGGTGAGGTATTCCAGAAAAGCGGCATTATTTCCAGCCCGCTCGAAGAGAGAGCGCGCTACATATTCGCCTTATCGCAGGAAGTGGAGTCAACGCTGGCGCAGATTGATGGCGTGGTGGTGGCGCGGGTTAACGTGGTGCTGCCAGAGCGCGTCGCGCCGGGCGAGCCGATCCAACCGGCCTCGGCGTCAGTCTTTATTAAGTACCAGCCTGACCTCGACCCAGACAGCATCGAGCCGCAAATTCGCCGCCTGGTTTCTACCAGTATTCCGGGGCTGGCGGGCAAAGATAACAGCGCGCTGTCTATCGTGTTTGTTCCGGCAGAGGTCTACAAAGATCATATCGAAATGGTCAACCTCGGGCCTTTCCAGCTGACCATGAACCAGTACGGCACGGTGAAAATGCTGTTTCTGGCTCTGCTGGTGATACTGGCGTTAATCGCCATCGCGCTGGTGGTGAAACCGAAAATTCAGCGGCGCATGTCAGCCAAAAAGGGCGCTGACGTCACCCCAGAAAACGCATGATATTCAGGGGGAATAACCGATGAATGACGCACAAGCCTGGTTGCACTGGTGGACCGAGGGTTATTGGCAGCAGGCGGAGGAGAGCTGGCACAGTCTGGCTTTCTTCCAGCAGCCCGAGTCCTTAACGTCGCGCTTGCAGTCTATCGATCCGCAGCTGATTGCCCGCCAGTTGGGCATTGAAGCCCGCCTGCCGTCTGCCCCTCACACTTTGACGCTCAAGCTGCTGGCGCTGACGGCGGAGCAGCAGAGCTTAGCGCTGCGCCTGACCGCCGAGATTTGCGGTATCTACTCCCCCGAAGCCAACGAACATTTACTGCCTGAAGAAGCCCGGCTGTGGAGCAAGCGCATCTCCCGCGCGCTGCGCCCCGGCCTGTGGCTGCCGGAAAACCTTACGTCGCCTTGGCAAGTAACCATCCTGTTGCTGTTGCGCCACGTATTGCCGATAGGTTGCTGGCAGCGCGTGCGTTTTCTCTTTCCCCAGCCGTGGATTATTGCCTGTGAAGCCGAGCAGGGCGCGGAACTGGCGGCAAACAAGCTGCTGCCGCTGTGGGAAGCCGCGCTGTGGCGAGCTTCACTGCCGGTAGCCTTGGCATCCGGTCCGGCGCAGGAGACGCGAGATGTGGCAGCTTAAAACCTTCGAACTGCTGGCGGAGGCACAGCCAGCAGACAGCATTCGGCTACCGCAGGCCATGTTGCGCCAGCATCAGCAAGGTCTTTCGCTGATGGCTGAGGCCCGGCGGCAGGCCGAGCAGATTGTGCAACAGGCCGAAATTCAGGCCCAGCAGCTGATTGACCAGGCGCGCTACGACGCAGAGCAGCGGGTTGCCGACCTGCTCGCCAATAGCCAAGCCGAGTTTTTGAGCCGGGCGGAAACCCTGTTCGCTGGCTGGCAGGAGCAGCAAATCGAGCAGGAAGCGATGATCGTCGGGCGAGCCAGCGAGTTGCTCAATCAGGTGATGACGCGCCTGCTGGAAGACACCGGCCCGGCGCAGCAGATGAATGCCTTACTGCGCCAGCTATTGCAGGCCCAGCCGCGCGGCCAGCAGGCTACCCTGTGGTGCCATCCTGCCAATAAAGAGCATATTTCTCAATGGCTTGAAGCGCGTCCGCATCTCACATGGGAGCGGCAGTTTGATGAATCCCTTGAGGCTGACCAGCTGCTGTTAGAAACCGCCAGTGGTGAATTACGCATTGGCTGGCAGGCTCTGAAAACGCAGCTGCTGCGCGCTTCGGCCTAGAACGCCTCATTCATCAGTTTAAATTGCCCAATCTTCACTGATTAAATAAAAGCATTGATGAAAACCCGCCGCTTTTTTGGAACCAATTCCCGTCCACCGCTACTCATTATCACCTTTAGTCAAAGCAGGAGGTGAGTATGAGCAGTTTCGATAAGGTACAGCGCCGTCTCGATTCGGCACTGATAACCAGCAATTCCAATGTCTATGACTTAGCCCGTGACTCGATGGGCGGGGCACCGGACTTCTCCGATATCGTTGAATTCAAGCAAGCCATGCTGCGCGAATCCACCGCTAACTGGGCGTCTGGTCAGTTGAGTACGCTCACGCACGATCTGAGCAAAGGCATCATCGATTCAATTAACTAATGTCTGCAACGGCTCGTGGCTGGCTGAATCTGGGTAGCTTCAGAGCCGTTTTTTGCTTTTATCCACTCATTAAGACTCGACGGAAATCAGGGCAACGATGCGCACAACGACTCTTTTTATCTCTTCGAACGGACTGGGTCCTTTATTGAAGAGAGACATTCTCCCTCAGAGGGGAAAATCGCTATGAAGACCTTTTCAACCACACTGACTCATACCCTGATGGCCGCCACTTTGGCTTTAAGCCTGGGCAGCCTCTCTTTTAGCGCCTCGGCCCGCGCCCCGGACGGCTGGAGCAGCGGCGCCTACGCCTATTCGGCACAAAACACGCCGCTGCGCACCGTGCTGGCCGACTTCGCCAGCAGCCACGGCGTCACCCTGAAACTGGGCAATGTGCCCGAAGCCACGGTCAGTGGACGCCTGCGCGCCGACAGCGCCGCGACCTTCCTCGACCGCCTCGGCCTCGAGTACCAGTTCCAGTGGTTTGTCTACAACGACATGCTCTATATCAGCCCGCAGTCTGAGCAGATCTCCAAGCGTATTCGCGTCTCCTCGGAAGCTGCCCCGGATTTAAAAGATGCCCTCGACGGTATCGGCCTGCTTGAGCCGAAATTTGGCTACGGCGAACTACCCGACGACGGCGTGATTCTGGTTACCGGCCCGCCGGAGTACGTGGCGCTGGTCAGCCAGTTCAGCGAGCAGGAGAAAGATTACAAAACCGGCAAAGAGATGATGAGCTTTCCGCTGAAATACGCCTCGGTCTCTGACCGCGAAATTCACTATCGCGACAAAACCCTCACCGTGCCGGGGGTGGCGACCATCCTCAACGAGCTGTTGGGGAAGAAAAACAATAAAAGCGCGCAGGGCGTGAAGGCCAGCGGTAACGGGCAAGACGGCCTGAGCCAGCTGTCGCAGCAGCAGGCGGACAGCATTCTCTCCAGCCTGATCCAGAGCGGCGATCCGCGCGGCTCCAACGATGATTTTGACGATGGCAAAAGCGGCCTGAACCCGCTGGTTTCCGCCGACGTGCGTAACAACGCCCTGCTGGTGCGCGATGATCCGAAAAAACGCGAGCAGTATCAGGCGCTGATTTCGCAAATTGACGTGCCGCAAAAGCTGATTGAGATTGATGCGCTGATCGTTGACGTCGACCGCCACGCCATGTCGGCGCTCTCCGCCAACCTCGGCGGTAGCTTCGGCAACATCACCGCTGGTTCAACCTTGCTCGACGGCAGCAGCACGCTGTTCGTCACCGACTATCAGCGCTTCTTCGCCCAGGTGCAGGCGCTGGAGGGCAACGGCAACGCCTCAATCGTGGCGAACCCGTCGGTGCTGACGCTGGAAAACCAGCCTGCGGTGATCGACTTCAGCCAGACCGCCTTTATCTCCACGGTCGGCGAGCGCGTGGCCAACGTCACGCCAGTGACCGCGGGTACCAGCTTGCAGGTGATCCCGCGCGCCATCGATAACGGCGGCAAATCGACGGTTGAGCTGATTGTTGACGTTGAAGACGGCAAGCTGGACAAGGGGGATGACGGCCAGGCCACCGGCGACAGCCGCGCGGTGGTGAGCACGCAGGCGCAGGTGCAGGAGAAAAACTCGCTGGTCATGGGCGGTTTCCACTCGCGGGAAACCGGCGACGAAGAGCATAAGATCCCCATCCTCGGCAGCATTCCGCTGATTGGTAAATTGTTCACGTCGACGCGCCATGAAACCTCGCAGCGCGAACGCCTGTTTATCATCACGCCGCACTTGGTGGGGGATCAGGTGGACCCGTCGCGCTACATCGGCGACGAGTTCCGCTCCCAGCTGAATGGCTCTTTGGAAGAAGTACAGCGCCGCCAGAAATATGGCTCGATTAAGAATGACGTCGAATCCGCAATGCGCGACTTGGCCGAGAGCGATATCCCGGCGGGCTTTAATCCGGGCGGCGAGGGCGTGGGCATCAACACCCTGTGCGACCCGCTGCGCGGCATTGCTTACGACACCTCGCACAGCCAGTGGTTTAGCAACAAAAACGTGCAGATCACCGTCGGACTCGTGCGCAACACCTCGCTGGCCCCGCTGCGTTTCGACGAAGCAAGCTGCCGTGGTCAGGACGTGCTGGCGGTGTCGGTCTGGCCAAGTGCGTCGCTGGCACCGGGCCAGTCGGCTGAAATCTATGTGGCGTATGAGTCGCGCGGCACGGCTCGCCGTACCCGTACCTCTCTGCTGAGCACCACCCGTTAAGGAGCTGCAATGAAGATTCGTTTAGCATTACTCGCGGTAGCCAGCCTGTTGCTCAGCGCCTGCGCGGCCTCCAATGACAACGGCTGTGACAAGGCGGCCTGCCGCCCGCTGTCTAACCCGCACAGTCTGACTATCTGGTGGCCGTCGGATATCCGCAGCGGCATTCAGGATTATTCTCAAATCCCGGTCGGTCGTTAACGCCAAGCGCCGTGTGCGGGTTATCGCACACGGCGCAGTATTCTGATTTTTCTAGTTTTTATCTCTTCTCATTTCTCACTTTTCTTTTGCCGCTTATCGCATAAATAAAGCGCATTTCCCTGCCGAATTGGGGAACCCACGAGCCGATTTTGTCACTTAATCATCAGACTTCTGCACATTGTTAGCGAGTCCGGACATCTTTAGCAGATGCCCATTTTCCTACATATCCATGATAGTGAGAGGCGACAAAATGAATAATGCTATTGGCGGTGCCCTGACCTTTACCGTTCCGTTATCTGGAAACTCCGCGCCAACGCAAAGCTTCAGCCCGCTGAACTCGGGCGGCGGTGACTTTATGTCTCAACTGGCTGCTGCCATTACTAACGCGCTGTTCGGCGGCCAGCATGGTGCGCAGGGCGCTCAGGGCAACCAGGGCGGCTTTGGTAATCAGGGCGGTTTCGGTGGAGGTCAGGGCGGCGGTTTTGGCGGCGGCTCACCGGTTGGCGGTCAACAAGGCGGCGGCAGCTCGCTGCAACAATTGCTGGCAGAAGTCATGCAAGATTTGGGCATCACGCCGCAGAATTCGCCGTTTAACGGCCAGTCAGGCCAAGCGGGTCAGGCTAACGCTGGCGCGTTCAGTCAGGGGATGCAAAATGGCCTGAGCAACTCATCACAGGGTGGCGGCATGGGCGCTACCGGCGGGCCTGGCGGCTTCGGCGGCCCGGGTCTGGCGATGCCGCCACAGCAGTCCCAGTTTAGCCCGGCTTCTATGCAAGGCCCGGGCAACTTCCAGCAGCTGGGTAACCAGATGGGCAGCGCGATGTCTAACAAAGCCGGTCTGCAACAAATTGACGATATGACCGCCAAAAGTGGCCCTTTCCCGGGCATGAATAAAATCGAAGGTGGCTCGAAAGAAACCGCCAAAGAAATGGGTAAATTCATGGACCAATACCCAGACATCTTTGGCAAGCCGGACGCTGGTAAACTGCCTGGGCTGGTGGGCGGTAACAAGCATAACGGCAGCTGGGAAGATGCCCTGAGCAACGGCGGTATGCTGAGCGATGACTCAGTGAAAAAATTCCAGCAGGCCAAAGGCATGATGAAAAGCGTGATGGAAGGCGACATGGGCAACCCGAACCTGCAACTGCGCGGCGTTGGTGGTTCTTCGGTCGGGATGGACGCTGCAATGACCGCCGGTAACATCAACAAAGCGGCCATGAATCAACTGGTTTAAAACCTTAGTACCTCTCGTTGTGCCGAACGACAAGGATGTCGTTAATAGTTGATAATAAGAAGTTTTACCAGCATTACCCTCTTTGGCGACTCTCATAGGTCGCCTTTTTTATTGGGCATTTTCGTTCGTGATTTCACTCTTCGTATTCAATAATTTGGTCGCTAACCTGCTCTTCCAACTCGCGCAGCAGGCGGTAGATTTGTGCCACGGCTTTGAGGGTTTCGCGCGGGATGTAAGCCCCTTCGCGGGTGGTGCGGTAGAGGGTGCGAGTCAGCCAGATATAGCGAATCACCGGGATTTTGGCGTCGTGCGCCATTTTGATCACTTCGCGCACTTCCTCATCTTCGGTCTTAAACACCAGCTTCGGCAGCGGCGTTTCATCCGGGCGATAGTACAGGCCGACGGCGAAGTGGGTAGGGTTGATCAGCAACACGTCGGCGTTTTCCACATCGGCCGGAGCAACGCGTTTTTTCGGCGCTTCGTTAGCTAGCTCCTGCGCCAGCTGTTTGCGGTGGCCCTTGGTGTGCGGGTCGCCTTCGTTCTGTTTGTACTCGTTTTTCAGGTCTTCCATACTCATGCGGTTCTGCTTGAGGAAGAAATATTTTTGCAGCCCGTAGTCCGCCACGCCAAAGGCCAGCAGCACGCCAAAAATGGTGCGAGTGAGCTTTTCAAGGATCTCAACCGCGGCGTGAATAAAGCCTTCTAGCGAGGTGGTCGACAGCTCGGCAATCTCCCCCAGTTTTGGGGTGATCAACTTGTAGAACACCAAGGCCATCACCACGGCTTTTAGAATACTCACCAGCAGCTGCACGAACTGGCGGCCAGAAAACATCTGCTTGAACTTGCCCATTGGGTTCAGCGCGTCCAGCTTGAGCTGCAACGCCTCGGTGGCGAACAGCGGGCCGAACTGCGCCCAGCCGCCGACGATGCGCAGCAGCACCGCCACCCCCAGCGTCATCATGAAAAACACCGCCACCAGCAGCAGAGCGCTGCCGACAATATCATTGAGCGCCGCGTCGAACGGCTGGTCGAGGCGTTGCAGCGGCAGCACGATCAGCGCCTCTAGCTTCTCCAGACTCTCATCCACCATGGCGAACACGGTTTCGGTCACGCCAAGCATAATCAGCAGCTTGGGGATGTCCTGACTCTGACTGACTTGCCCCTTGCGTCGTGCTTCCTGAAGTTTCTGGGGGGAAGCTTTCTCCGTTTTTTCGGCCACTAAAGAGGACCTCCCTTCGGGAAGACCAGCGCCAGATGGGCAATCAGGTCATGGAATGTCGAGAGCTGGTGGTTGGCGAGGTATTCCAGCGTTGGCAAATACATCAGGAAAAACAGAATGCCGACGATGCTTTTCAGCGGCACGGTCAGCACCGTGGCCTGCAGCTGCGGGCTGTAAATGCTCAGCACGCCGACGCAGAAGTCGAGCAGCATCAGCACCAAAACCAGCGGCGCGGCGAACAGCACGATGTGGGTGAACATGTCGGCCAGCAGGTCGAGGAAGTAGCTGAAGCCCTGTGCGGTGAAGCTCGGCAGCCAGGACTCCAGCGGCCAGAGCCGGTAGCTATCCCAGATCACCTGAGTCATCAGCGACAGGCCGAAACTGAGCATCATCAGCATGATGAACCACTGTTGCAGCATATGGCCGATGATGGTGACGTCGGGGCCGAGCGACGGGTTGAGCTGGCCGCCGGACATCGCCCCGCGCTGGTTATCAAACAGTGCGCCGACGGATTCGAAGATCCAAAAGGGCAGGGAGAGCAGGATGCCGAGGAACATGCCGATCACCACCTCTTTCATGGCGATACCCAGCAGCACGTAAGGATCTTCCGACAGCGCCGATACCGCGGGTTGCAGCGCCGGAACCAGAAACAGCGACAGCGAAACAATGATCGCGCTGCGCACCATGCCTTTTAGGGTGAAAAAGGAGAAGGCCGGTACAATCAGCAGGCAGGGGAAAATCCGGGCTATGCCAAAGCCCAGCGCCAAAATATGGCTGAACAGGCCGTGCATCAGCGTACTTAACATCTTACGGCGCGTTCACTGTCGCCATCATGGCGAAGGCGGACTGGGTGAGATCCAGCAGCTGAACGCCAATCCAGCGCCCGGTCAGGGCAAGGGTGGCACCCACCGCCACCAGCTTGATGGCGAAAGGCAGCGTCTGGTCCTGCAACTGCATCACCGCCTGCAACAGCGAGATGATGATCCCGATGATCACCGCCACGGCCAACGGCGGCGCGGAGAGCATCACCACCAGTACCATCGCCTGCTTAAACATGTAGATAATATCCATACTTCCTCACCCTCAAAAGCGTCACAAATAGCTGTAGAACAGCCCGTCGAGCAGGCGCGTCCAGCCGTTGGCCATCACAAATAACAGAATTTTTAGCGGTAACGAGATGGTCATTGGCGACACCATTTGCATCCCCAGTGCCAGCAGCACGTTGGAGACAATCAGGTCGACAACCACGAAGGGGATGAAGATCAGGAAGCCGATTTTAAAACCGCTTTGCAGCTCGGACAGCACAAAAGCCGGGATCAGCAGCATCAGGTTACTGCGATCTTTCACCGCCGAATCCGCCATATCCTTCGGCCACATGCGCTGGGTATTCTCCTGCAAGTGCGTCTCGATATCGGCGTCCGTGTTGTGCTGCATAAAGACGGTCAGGGGCTGAATGCCATTGGCTAAAGTACTTTCCAGCTTTTCAGACGACGTGGTGTCTATCGGCCGGTCGGTAAACCGCTGGTGCATGCCGTTAAACACCGGCGCCATCACGAACAAGGTGGCGGCCAGCGCGATGCTGTAGAGCGCCATGTTTGGCGGGATCTGCTGCACGCCGAGGGCGTTTCGCGTCAGCATCAGCACAATGGAAATCTTTAAAAAGCTGGTGGTGATCATTAACGCCAGCGGCATTAAAGAGAGCGCGCCAAGCAGCAGCGCCAGCGCCAGCGGGTTAAAGGCATTCAGGTCGGTGGTCATTACACACCTTTCTCGGCGCCAACAGGCTGGTTATTGATGATACTGGTCAATTGCAATCCAAGGCGTCCATCGACGTTAACCAACTCCCCTTTGGCAATCGGGAAACTGCCGTGACACAGCATGGCCGCGCCCGGCGTGACGTTATCCACCACCACCGTCGAGCCGACGTCCAACTGCTGCAATTCGCCCAACGTCAGTTTGAGCTGCCCGCAGCGAATGCTTAACTCCAGCGGCAGAGCGTTAAGCGCCACGTTGAGCTGACTCTCACCGCCGATGTCGTCGTGCATTTCGCTTTGCGCGTAATACCCGGAATCCGTCTCATCCACGTGTGGATACGGATTATCTTCATCTTCAGGCAGCAGTGGGTCATTCGGATAGCTCATGGGTAACTCCTTGATATCGTAAAGTGAAAAGTAGGCGCTGTGCGGGGAGTCGGGCGAAGGTTGTAACGCTCCGTGCAGTGCCAATTGTCCGATGTTAATCACGCCGTGGCCTTCAACGCTGAAGTGTGAAGAGGGCGCACGCAGAACATCGCCTGACTGTAATTGGGTTATCTCCTCCAGCGGCAGCGAGAAGGTCGCCACCACCAGAGGCAAGTTGAGCGGCAGGGCCTCAATCAGCGTCGCGCCTTGTGGCTGCCAGCCGGGCGTGGCCGCCAGCCGGTTAAGGGTTTCGGCCGACAGGCGCAGCTGGCTGCGGGCCTGCTGACCGGCAAAGCTGACCTGTATCTGCAAGCAGAGCGCGTCCGGGCTGCCGGATGCCGAGTCCAGCGGGCGCAGGCTGCCAAACAGCGACGCCACCTCGCTAAACAGGCTCTGATTGAACAGCCCCCAGTACCATTCGCCGTCGTCATCGCTGTCGCCGCTCATCGCCGGGCATTCGCTGAGCAGGGAGAACAGCGGGGCGAAATCGCTAAATGCCAGCGTGCCCGCCGCACAGCTAAAACGCTGCCAATCGGCGTCGCTGGCGGCGTTTTCGCTCAGGCAAAGACTCAACTCACCGGGCTGATTTTCATGCCAGAAAGCCAGCGTCTGGCCCTTGCCTATCCAGCGTCGGGCGTCGGCCTCGGCGCGGCTTTGCTGTCTAAAAATGAGTGAACTCATGCCCATTTATCCTGCGTGCTGTCCTGCGGGCGGCCGTCTTGCAGGTTGAAGCGCAAGCGCACTCGCTGCCCCAGACGCTGCGACAGCGAACGTCCGCAGTTCTCCTGTGCGCCGCGCACCGCCTCAAAACTGCCGCGTGAGAAGGCCAGCGCGATATCCAGCTCGCCGCTGGTGTTTTGGTTAACCTGCGCGGTGACCTCCCCCAGCTGCGGTAGCAGCAGGCTGAAGGTCGCCGGGAAGGCGGGCTGCTTATCGATACCTTCCGTCAGAGCCGGTTCGACAATCTGCCAGCAGGCCGGAGGCGGAGCAGATGGCGCGGTTTCACTGGTTTCCGACAACATCGGCTGGAAGCTTTGCCCGGCGTTATTGTCAGTCAGCATCACTGGCAGCATTGGGGCCAGCGGCTGGTCGTCGCCGGAGAGCAGGCTGGTGAAATCGTCTTTATCGCGGTTCAGCCGCTGTTTGTCCGCGCCGCGTGACGGCGTAGAAGGGCGGCTGCTCTGCTGGCTCGATGCCAGTGTAAACGGCAGGTTTTTGGGCTGCGCGGGGACTTTGGGCTTGTTGTCATTCGGCGTCGGGTCAGGGTGGTTTCTGGCCTGAGCCTGAGCCTCGGCCTGCGCATCGCTGTTATGGTGCTGCGGCGGGCGGGCCGCCGAGGCCAATGGGTGAAGCAAAGGGCGATGCATCATGAGTGGTTCCCCTGGTGCTGCTGGAGCAGATACTCCACTTTTTCCACTTCGCGCTGGCGTAGGGTGACATCGCGCTGGGCGCTTTCATTCTGACGCTGCTGCTGTTGGCGGTCGGCGTCTAACTGCGCCAGTTGATGCTGTTGCTGCTGGACCGCGAGACGGCGCGACTGCTCATCATTCAGGGCCTTACGCAGCTTGTTTAAGGCCTCGGTTTGGCCGACGTGCTGGGCATCCACCAGCTCGCTGGCGGTGCTGTAGTGCTCGCGATGCTCGGTGAGCTTCACTTCACCGGCGCTCAGCGCGTGGTCGCAGGCCACCAGTTTGGCGGCCTCGGCGCGTTGCAGGCGCTCGCTGCGGCTCAGGCGCTGTTTGCGGATCGGCAACAGCACTTTGAGAATGCGGTGCAGCTCTTCGGCTTGCAGATCGGGCTCTGGCGGGGTTTCAGCATCAATGTGTCGGCGCATAGCGGCTTACCTCAGCAAGGGCGTAACGAACATCTTCGAAGGCGGTCGGCGAGCGGCCCGCCTGACGCAAATAGGCATTGATGGCGTCCTGCGCTACCACGGCGGCGTCCACCATGGCGTCGTTGCCGGGCTGGTATTCCCCGAGGCGGATCAGCATTTCGACCTGTTGATAGGAGGACATCAGCTGGCGCACCAGCGAGGCGTCCTGCATCTGGGATTTTTCCACCACGCTGGACATGGTGCGGCTCAGGCTGGCTAACACATCAATCGCCGGATAGTGGCCGCGCTCGGCCAGACGGCGGGCCAGCACGATGTGACCGTCAATCAGCGAGCGCACTTCGTCCGCCACCGGGTCATTCATCGAGTCCTGCTCGATAAGCACGGAATAGAGCGCGGTAATCGAGCCTTTAGAGGTTTTCCCCGCGCGCTCCAGCAGGCCGGGCAGCAGGGTGTAAACCGACGGAGGCAGGCCGCCGCGCCCCGGTGGTTCACCCAGCGCCAGACCGATTTCACGCTGGGCGCGGGCGAAACGGGTCAGGGAGTCGATGATTAACAGCACGCTTTTGCCGCTGTCGCGAAAGGCTTCGGCAATCGAGGTGGCGGTAAAGGCAGCGCGGGCTCGCTCCATGCTGCTGCGGTCCGAGGTGGAGCAGACCAGCACGGTGCGGCTACGCAGCTCGGCGTCCAGCTCGTGGTCGAGGAATTCGCGCAGCTCGCGGCCACGCTCGCCAATCAGCCCGAAGACTATGGCGTCGCACGGCGTATTACGCGCCAGCTCGGCCAGCAGGGTCGTTTTGCCGCAACCTGCACCGGCGAACACGCCGACGCGCTGACCGACGCCGATGGTCAACAGGCCGTCAATGGCGCGAATGCCGGTGGTCAGCGCGGTGTCGATGCGCGGGCGGTCGGTCGGGGAGGGGGCGTCGCCCAGCACCGGCGTGGCATTAGGGTGTTCGCTGGATAAGGCAAAAGCTGAAATGCTCTCTTCATCAATGGCGCGGCCAAATCCGTCGAGCACGCTGCCGAGCAGCGCTTCGGACACCGCGATGCTGTGCGGCTGGAACAGCGGCACCACCTTGGCCCCTTGCGCCACGCCGTCCAGCGGACCGAGCGCCGAAAGCAGGGTGTGATGCGGATTGAAGCCCACCACTTCCGCCATCATCTCTTCGTCGCCGCTGCGGCTAACGCGGCAGAGGTCGCCAATGCGCGCCTGCGGCAAACTGCTCTCCAGCAGAATGCCGTTGATGCCGGTAATTTTGCCGCTGGCGGTCACCGCCGAAACGGCACCCAGCGCCTGCGAGCGTTGCTGATACCAGCTGTCCAGTGCGTCGGAGGCGTTCATTACCAGTTCACCGTGATGTCGCTGTTGTCCTGCCCGCTAAACTGCACTTCGCTCGCGCTGATGCGCACTAAGCGGAAGCCGTCGTGCTCGTCGCCCACGAACAAGCGCTGGCCGTCGTCAGTGACGATATTGGCCTTGCTGCCGTCGGTGATTTGCGTAATGCGGAATGGCAGGGTGGTGGCGCGCGCCTCGGTGTCGTTAATCAACGGCACGCCCAACTGATAGTTGTTCTCCACGTTGTCGACCATTCTTTGGACAATGGGTAACTGTTCTTTAGCCAGCGAGCCGCGCAGGATAATGCCTTTTTGCGAAGTATCGATTTTCACCTGATTGTTCAGCTGGCGCTCACGCAGCATGTGATCCACCACGGCGCGCATGGCGGCCTGATCGTCGAGGCGCGGCTTGCTGATTTGCGCGGTGGTGTCGGTGCTTTGTTCCGCCATGCCCGGCTGTAAAATCCAGCTGGTCACGGTGATGGCGAACAGCAGCATCAGCGACACGGCGGTGATCTGCGCCCACGGCGGCAGCAGGCGTTTGATCAGCGATTTTTTCGTCGGAGTTGGCGCAATGCGGCCATCGTTGCTGGCAGCCTGAAATGCCAGCTCGGGCTGGGCCACGGACTGCGCCGCAGGCTGGGTGATGGCCGGGCCGCTGGCCCACGCGGCTTCGGCGGCTTCCAGACAGATCCACACGCCGCTGAGGGTGAAAATCTCTCCCGGCACGATAGTGAACGGCATGGTCTGGCGCTCGCCTTCGCGATTGCACACCACGCCGTCTTCGGCCTGAATCTGCCACTGAGCGGGCTGACCCGAGGGGTCGTCTTGACGCATGAGCTGACAGTGGCGCGCCTTGATGCCATTGTCACAAAGTTGCAGGTCGCTCTCGACCGCGTTGCCTATCCACCACAGGTTGCCGCTGAGGGGGAGTGCGGCACCTTCATGAAGACCATTTAAGACTCTGAGCTCATACATGATGACGTCCTTATGCGTTGAAGGATTCGAGTGAAGTATTCAGCTCAATACGACCCAGCACGTTCACCGGAAGATTGAACTGCAGCTCGGCAAACGACAGGACAGGTACATGGTTGAATTCATCCTGAATCAACATGCGTAGCGGGCTGCGTAAGTCTTGCGCCGTTAACAACACGCCGGATAACGAATCAAAGGGTGAGAAGATCTCTCTTAGGCGTTCTAGTAATTGGGAGTGCTGCTGTTGATCCAGTGCGAAGAAGGTATCGCTCTGGGTCTGACGCAGGCTGTCGCGCAGCACTTCTTCGGTTTCCGGCGTCAACAGCCAGACCGGCATGCCGTCGTCACCGGCATACTGGTGGCAAATGTGCTCTTTCATGTCGATGCGCACCTGATCGACCAGCAGGTTGACGTCGCGCTCGTGCTGGCCGTGCTCAATCAGCGATTCGGTAATGCTGCGCACCGCGCGCAGTGGGATGCGTTCCGCCACCAGACGCTGCAACACGGCGGTCAGGCGCGGCAGAGGGAAGAGGCGCTGGAACTCCTGCGCCAGCTCAGACTGCTCGCTCTCCAGCCAACCCAGAATGGCGCGGGTTTCCTGCAAGCCGAGGAAGCGCGGGCTGTTGGCGAACAGCGCCTGCTCCATGCGGGTGAGCAGCAGCTGGGAGGCGCTCCACACCGGGATCTCTTTCTGTTGCAGCAGACTGTCGTTGTCACTGAGCCACAGGAATTGGCCTTCGTTGCGGCGCTCGTTGCCCGGCGTGCGGCCACTGGCTTCATTGCGCTGCTCTTCGGTCAGCCAGCGCGAATCCACGGCGTAGCGATCGCGGCTAAGGCTGGCGATCACCTGTGGGATTTCATACACGCTGAAACGAAACTCGTCGTCAGGCATGGCGGTGGTGAATTCCACATTGAACGGCGGCAGAGTAAAGCCGTAGCGATAGACAATGCGGTTACGCATGCGGCGGATCTCTTCCGTGATTTGCTCCACTATCGGGTCGCCATTGAGCGCTGCCGGGAAGCTGAGCAGGAAGAAGCGAGACGGATTGAAGGAGCGCAGATCTTCGCTGCCGTTCATGTCAGGTGCGACGGCGTCGCCCCCTTCATGCACCACCTGCGAGGCCTTCTTGCGCGCGCTCCACAGCTGGAAGGAGCCGGTGGTACAGGTGATGGCGGCCAGAATAATAAAGATAACCGTCGGCATCCCCGGCAGCAGGGCGAAGCACAGCATGCCGAACGAGGAGATGATCCAGGCTTTCGGCTGACTGGTGAGCTGCTCGGTGATCTCGCGACCAATGTTATTGTCCTGAATCTCATCGTTGCCCGACACGCGGGTGATGATCATCCCGGCGGTCAGCGAGATCAGCAGGGCGGGGATCTGGGCAATCAGGCCGTCACCGATGGTCAGGATCGAGTAAGTGTGCATCGCGTCGCCCGCCGCCATATCCAGCTGTAAAACGCCGATACAGAAGCCGCCGATCATGTTGATGAACAGGATAACCAAGCCGGAGATGGCGTCGCCTTTAACGAACTTCATCGCGCCGTCCATGGCACCGAACAGCTGACTCTCCTTGGCTAAATCTTCACGGCGCTTTTTCGCCTGCTGCACGTTGATCATGCCGGCGCGCAGATCGCTGTCGATGGACATCTGCTTGCCCGGCATGGCGTCGAGGGTGAAACGCGCCGCCACTTCCGCCACGCGCTCAGACCCCTTGGTGATAACCAGAAAGTTGACCACGGTCAGAATCAAGAACACCACCAGACCCACGGCCAGGTTGCCGCCCACCACGAAGTCGCCGAACGCCTGCACAATGTGCCCGGCGTTCTGTTGCAGCAAGATTTGGCGAGTGGTGGAAATCGACAACGCCATGCGAAACATAGTGGTCAGCAGCAGCACCGCCGGGAAGGTCGAGAAGGCCAGCGGCTTTGGCAGGTACATCGCCAGCACGATAAGCAGCGAGGACAGGCTAATGTTGACGGCAATCAGCACGTCAATCAGGGGCAGCGGCAGCGGAATAATCAGCATGAACACGATCGCCAGTGCGATAGCCGCCCCGACGATTTCTGAGCGCTGCATCGCGCTGATGGCAATTTTATTTAACAGGTTAAATAGGGTATTCATCTACAGCCTCAGGCCATCTCCATGCTCAAAATGGGTAACGAACGGGCATTAGCCGCCGGTGGATGTTTTAGTTTGTCGGGCCATTTTCTGTTCCCAAGTGACGTACTCACCAATCAGCGAGCGCAGCATAGTCAGCGCGCTGCCACGGTTCTTATCGTCGCGCCACAGGGTGGCCGGCAGCTGTTGTAACAGCGGCAAAAGCTGGTTGAAAAACACCGACTGATGCTGCGGCTGCGAGCCAGCCACTTCCTGCCCAAGATTGGTCAGGTCGCGTGCGTAGAAGCCGTTCTGGGTCAGGTTGAGCAGGCGGCGGGTCAGCTGCGAGCCATCGAGAGAGATGTGCGGGTATTTGCTGTTCATGCGCTGCAACAGGGTATCGACCGCCGCCATGGTGTGGGTAATGGAGCGCGTGTCATTCAGGCCGCTCAGCACTTTGCGCAGCGCCACCGGCGTCATCGACGGAGCCAGCGCGGCAATGTCGTCGGCTAGCGCGCGTTGCAAGGTGCGCAGGGCGGGCATAAACCCCTCTTTGCCGAACTTATCGAGCAGGGCGTCGAAAATCGACCCCGAGGATTGCTGACCAATCACCGAGTTGTAATAGATTTGGCGCATCGCCTGTTTCTGCTCAGGCTGGGTAGTAAATAGAGAAATAGCGGCGGCGGTGTTTACGCCAGCGGCAATCTGCTCGCCGAACTTGCTGCCAAGGCTGGCCAGCGCCTGCTGAATACTTTCAATCGCCGCGCTGTCCTGACTCTTCTGCGCCTTCTCCAATGACATGCGCAGCAGCGTATCCGCCACCGCCGGGTCGCCGTCGGCGGCAGACACATACTCTTCCGGCGTGGCGCCGCCGCTGCGTGAGGTCAGCGCCTCAATTGCCCCTTGCTGCCTGCTTTGGGTCGCAGAGGGTTGGTTGTCTAGCAGCTGATACAGCTCGGTCAGGCGCTCGATTTTGTCGATAGCTACCCGCAGCCGTCCCGTCGGGCGGTTATTCGCCGCGCGCTGTTCGTCAATCTTCGAACGGCTTTCGATCGACTCCGCCAGCTGGGTCCCGCCTTTCTCCATGGCTTCGGCAAATTCCACCGCCGGTGATTTCACCTTGCGCAGAGTGGTGATGCTCTTACCGCTGTCGTCGCTATCGCCACCATCAATGTCATTCAGCTCATCGGCCGTCGGCTGAATCTGGTGATGTACTTTCGGAAGGGGGGGATGAATTCGCATAAACACCTCTACAGGTCAATGCAGTTGTGTGGTGCGGAATGCGGCGCGGTTCCGTAAGAATTGAAATTTTTAAAGCCGGGATGGATTTGTGTCAAAAGTTGCACAAGTGGCCAAAAAAGCTGTGTCGCTTCAGACTCAGAATGGTCCTAATTTGCCTTTGTGATTTATATAAATCAATGACTTAAAGTGGTTTTTTATGCTGGCACGGCGCTTGCTACAGGAGTAACTCCACCCCTTATAAGGAGTTCTCAAATGTCAGCATTATTAGATTATGAAATGCACTACGTGGATCAGCCTTTCCCACTGCCGGTTCCGGCCGTTCGTTGGGAGAGCGTGATGAGCCAGCAGGAAAAGCGCCTGATTAACTTCATTCGAAAACGCGTGGCGAACTATGCTGATGTGGAAGATTTAGTGCAGTCTACGTGGCTGGAAGTGTTGAAAAATAAGCATAAGTATTCGGGCGCTTCTCGCCCTGAGACGTGGGTTTTCGGCATTGCGCTGAATCTGGTGCGCAATTATTATAAATCGCGGGCCACCAGTTTCCTGCACGATGAGTTGAGCGATG
This sequence comes from Ewingella sp. AOP9-I1-14, assembly GCF_052375995.1. Lineage (NCBI taxonomy): Bacteria > Pseudomonadati > Pseudomonadota > Gammaproteobacteria > Enterobacterales > Yersiniaceae > Ewingella > Ewingella sp. AOP9-I1-14. The sequence goes on along the minus strand of NZ_JBQSVA010000001.1, from coordinate 905,002 downwards.
AACTGCTGAGCCAGCTGCCTTGCCACGACAAGCCAGATGACCTTACTGCCGGGCACCGCACCTTAACCAAAGTGCTCAGCGTTGTGGCGCACCTACCCGAAGAATCCCAGCAAATGTTACAGCTGATCGTCGACGGTGATATTAGCTATCAGGAAGTAGCGCTCGAAATGGCAATCCCGATTGGCACCGTCCGTTCCCGGCTGTCGCGCCTGCGTCAGTCACTGCGAAACGAGCTTGATCCGGATATCGCTTTCTAATTTCACATGAAAAATATGAAAATTGGTCGCCAATAACGTTGCCCTGTTCTGTGAACGCAGGGTGATGTTAATGCGCCACAGGATCAACCGGCAATGCTAGACAACCAACCGCAGCATGAAGAGTTATCTGCCGCTACCAATCTGACCGACGCGGCTTTCGAGAATTTGCGCGAATCGGTTTACATCATTGATGACAACAATCGGATCGCCTACGCCAACCGACATGCAATGAAGCTAATGGGCGAAACCGCCCAGACGCTGTATGGCAAAGACATACTCTCTTTCCTGCATGGGCATCAGGAACAGAATATTTTGGCCCTGCTGTGGCAAGTGGAAACCACCAGCTACGGCGACAAATTTAACGTTTTTTATGCCACCCAGACGCAGGGCATTATTCCCGCTGAAGTCTGTACCAGCCGATTTATCTACCAACAGCGCCAGCACGCGACCGTAGTGATTTGCGACACGCGCCACCGCAACGATTTACACCGCTTTTACTACGAACGCGAAAACAGCCTGCGCGGTATGTTGAAAAACGTGCCCGACGTTATGCTGCGCGTGGATACTCATCTGCGCTGTCTGTACGCCAATGAGGCGGCCCAGCGCTGGCTGGACTATGTCGACGGCCCGCTGGTGGGGCAAACATTACAAAACGTGTTGGAAAACAGCCTGTTGTTCCAACAAATCGCCCTGTCGGTGCGCTCCGTAGTGCAGACCGGCAAGCTGTTCGAGAACGTGTTACGCAAGCTCGATGGCGAAGAGGAGTCGATTCTTCAGCTGCGCTTCATCCCGGAATTTAGCGATCGCCACGTGCTGAAATCAGTGCTGATCACCGGCCAGGACATTACTCGTCAGTTCAAAGATGACCAACTGCTGAAACGCACCCACGAGCAGCTGCGCCAGATGACCCAGCAAATTCAGGTCAGCGTGGAGAACGAGCGCAAGCACATCGCCCGCGAAATTCATGACGAGCTGGGCCAGCGGCTGAGTACGCTGCGGGTGGTAATCTCGCTGATGCATGCCGAAGGGCGTGAGTGCAGCGAGCAGATGCAGGCGCTGAAGGATATTGTCGACGGTACCATTCGCGTTGTGCGCGACCTGTCGACCATTCTGCGTCCGGCGGTACTCAACATGGGCCTTATCCCGGCGCTAAGATGGCTGCGCGATGAGTCGAATAAATATCACCGGGACTGCTGCTGTACGCTGGAGGTGAGCGAGGATGACATTGCGCTTTCCGACGAGCACACCACGGCGATTTTCCGCGTGGTGCAGGAGTCGCTGACCAATGTGTATCGCCACGCGCAGGCCAGCCGGGTGCATATCAAAGTGGTTCAGACCGGGAGTTCGCTGGCTATTGACGTGCGCGACAATGGCCAGGGCTTTGACGTCAACAGCGTGCCTTCTACCGCTTTTGGCCTGCTGGGCATGCGCGAGCGCTGCACCATGCTGGGCTGGGAATTACAGTTTTGTAGCCAGCCGCAGCAGGGAACTCACGTGCGCATCACGGGTGAATTACCAGCATCATATTAAGAAAGGTTATGTTTAATGCCGAAACGGATCATTTCGGCATTACTGCTGAACTGCATCTTTTCCACCATCCGCGCCTTGTGCGTACTCACCGTTTTATTGCTGATTTTCAACGCGTCGGCGATGGCGTTAATGCTGTCGCCGCGGGTCAGCATGGAGAGGATCTGCTTCTCACGCTGGGAAAGGGTGGCGTAGCGATATTGCTCGCTGGTGTCGCCGTTGGAGAAAATGATCGCCTCCGCCAGACTGGGATCGATATAGCGCTGAAGCTGGCTGACGCGATGAATGGCGTTGAGCAGGGTTTGCGGGTCCTGATCCTTGGTGATAAAGCCCTGCGCGCCGCTGTTAAGCACGGTCATTGCCACCTGCGGCTCGTTATACATGCTCAGGACCAGCACCGGCAGGCTCGGCCAATCTTTGGCAATTTTGCGCACCATCTCTGTCCCGCTGATGCCGGGCATGGAGAGATCGAGCAGCAAAATGTCGCATTCAGTCTGCGCCAGCGCGGCTAAAACCTCTTCGCCGTTGCCCGCTTCCGCGACCACGGTCAGTTGTTTATCCAGATTAAAAATCTGTTTTAGCCCTTCGCGCATCAGAACGTGGTCGTCGGCGAGCATTAATCTTATGGTTGTTTGCATGAGGATAACGATTTTTCTTATTGTGGCGACCAACTCGGAATAATCCGGAAATGATCGATTTTTGAGTGAGTGTAAGCGGCGAAAAGAAGGGGAACAAGCTTAAACCTTCGTAATGAAACGGACTGAGTCACTCAGCCCGTTTCTGTTTAACATTTGTTTAGGATGTGAAGAAGCGATAGGTCGCGGTATAAGGCACTTTGAGGGTCGCGCCGTACTGCGCCTTAGCGCAAATCGCTTTGCCGGGGGTACCGCCGTGGGTGTCAACGCGCTGAATAGTCGAGACGTGTGCGAAGATGCCCGGCAGCTGGTGCGACGAGCCGGACAGAATCAACCACGGAATGTCATTGGCATCGGGCGCGGCCTTGGTGGCGCGGACTTTGCCGCTCACCTGACTGCCGTCCAGCGCCTGCCACTGTGGGCCGTCGAAGTGTTTGGCGACTAAATCCGTCATGGCTTTATCGCTAAACAGATCGGCCTCTGGTGCCTGAAACACCCACTTACCGGTCTGGTTGTCGTCGTTGGCGGCGCAGCGATAAATCTGCACCCCGCGCGCATAGAGCTGGGTCTGTAACTTCTCCCAAGAGGCCATTTTCCAGCTGCCCGCCACGGCGTCGCTGTTACCCGCCCATGCGCCGACTGACAGCAGGGCTAACGTGGCTAATGCTAAACGTGGACGCGTGATACTTACCATTTAGTCACACCACACACCATGCGCGCACCGCCACCGCCGAGCATGGCCGGATGGTCAGAATGGTTGTCGCCGCCCGCGTGGATCATCAGCGAGTGGCCATTAACGTCAGAGATTTTCAGGCGAGGAGCCATGACCGGGTAAGTCGCGGTGCCGTCCATGCCGACATACAGCGCGGGCAGGTCGCCCAAGTGGCCGTTGCCCCACGGGCCTTCATGCTTGCCAGTATGGGCCGGGTCGAAATGCCCACCGGCGGCCAGACCGGCCACCATTTTGCCGTCTTGCTTAGCCGGGCCGCAGTCCGGATTGGTGTGGACGTGGAAGCCGTGGATGCCCGGCGGCAGGCCCTTCAGGTTAGGCGTAAACAGCACGCCGTACTGGGTTGCTTCAACCGTGATGGTTCCGGCGGGTTTAGAAGTGCCATCGGCAAAGACTTCATTCATTTGAACAGTTTGAATCGTTGCGCCATGGGCCACACCGGCGAATGCCAACGCGGAAGAGAGTAGGGCAGCGTGCTTGATTGTGCGTAGTAAAGTCATTATTTCCCCTTGGAACAGTCAATGCTGGAAACCAGCCAAGCTTATGGGGCGCCACCGAGGATTATCACCCCGTTGTTTTGCCCTCAGCTAAGTAGTTATAACAACAACAATGGTTCCAACTGGGGCGACTATCGCTTTAATAAGCCAAACCGATTATTTCCAACGCGAGTTAAGACACGGATGACAGTGAACCGTCAGTAAGAGTATAGACAGCGCCTTCTGACTGCGAAGGCGCTGAACGTGTTTAACCTCCCCAGTTGTGATATTCGCCTTTTAACTTGCGCGGGGCGGTTTCTGGGAGCAGGGCCAGCCCGATGATAGACACTACGCCGAGCACCATCATGTAAATCGCCAGCCCGTGGTAATCACCGCCGGTGACCTGCAAAATTTTCACGGCGATCAAGCCCAGCACGCCGCTGCCGATCAGCGAGCCTATTTGCCAGATAAGCGCGATGCCGCTACAACGAATTCGCGTTGGGAAAAGCTCTGGGAAATAAGAGGCTTGCGGTGCGTAACACATGCTGTGGCCGAAGGTCAGCGCCAAAATCATGGCGATTTGCGTCATCCAGAAGCTGTCATGTTTGAGCACCAGGAAGAAGGGAATAATGCCAACCACCAGCAGCAGCGCGCCCGCCATATAGACTGGTTTTCGGCCGATTTTGTCGGACAGGTGCCCCATGATTGGAATGGCGAATATCTCGAGGATCACCGCCACAATCATGGTTTGCAGCAAGATGCTTTCACTCAGATGGTTAGCTTTGCCGAAGGCTAAAATAATCACCGTGAACATGGCAAAGGCGCAGGCTTCAATCAGCTTGGCGCAGACCCCTTTGGCAATGATGCCCGGATAGAGTTTGATCACTTCGACTACCGGACGCGACTCCACCGCCTTGGTTTTGCGGATTTCAGCGAACACCGGCGATTCATCAATGCGTAGGCGAATAAACAGCCCGACTATCACCAGAAGCAGACTGAGCAGGAAGGGAATGCGCCAGCCCCAATCGAGCATCTGGCTTGGACTAAGGGTAGAGGTGAGCAGTGCAAACAGCGCCGAAGGCAGCAAAAAGCCTAATGGCGCGCCAATCTGCACCCAACTGGCGAAGAAGCCGCGCCGCTCGGGGCGGGAATATTCCGCCGTCATCAGCACTGCCCCGGCCTGTTCACCCCCCACGCCAAATCCTTGCAGCACGCGAATGAAGATAAGCAGTGCTGGCGCCCAGAAGCCAATCTTCTCGTAGGTCGGTAGAATCCCAATACAGAATGTCCCCAGACCGACGATAAGAATGGTGATCACTAAAGCCTTTTTGCGCCCAACTTTATCGCCAATGTGCCCAAAGACAATTCCCCCTAACGGACGAGCGAGAAAGCCGACAGCGTAGGTCGCAAAGGCGGCGAGGGTGCTGACCAGCGGATCTGAGCTGGGGAAAAATAGCTGTCCGAAGAACAGAACGGCGGCGGTGCCGTAGGCGAAGAAGTCATAATATTCTGCCGCCGTGCCAATCGCCGATGCTCCCGCGACGCGTCTTAACAGTGCGCGTTCTTCTTGTGGGGTATGGGCGTTTGCGGCTGTACGTGCTGATGAAACCTGAGACATAGGTAGGACTCCGGTTGATAAAAAGCATACTTACCAAGGGAATAACTCCCCGCAAAAGTCTGCGGGGAGGGAAGGTTTACGACTGGGTGACGCCGCTCAGCGGCAGGTGTTTAGGCGGTTTAATGACGAAGAACACCAGAATCGCGCCCAGCGCGGCAACGCCGCCAGCCAGCATAAAGGCACTGTCGAAGCGTCCGGTGTTCTGCACGATATAACCGGTGACTACCGGGCCGATGATGCCCGAGACGCTGCCAATCAGATGGATGAATCCGCTGGTGCCGCCCACACGTGACTTATGCACCACGTCCTGAATGATTGCCCAATAGATAGCGCCGGTGGTGTAGAGGAAGAAGATAGAAATCGACATCAACACCACTGCCGGCACCACGCTGGTCACTACCCCTGCCAGCGCCACGCAAACCGCCGCGGCTAACAGGCTGACCACCAGAATGATTTTGCGCGACAGCAACAGGCGTCCGGTAATGTTGAAAATCTTATCGGAAATGATGCCGCCCAGCGCCAAGCCGACGAAGCCGACAATCCATGGAATAACCGTCGTCAGGCTCATCTCTTTGATATTCAAGCCGTGGGCCTGCACCAGATAAGCCGGGAACCAGCTGAGGAAGAAGAACAGAATGTAGTTGTAGCTGAAGAAGGCGAAAGCGGTGACCAAGATGATTGGTTGACGCAGGTAGTAGCCCAAGCCGTGTGCGGCCTGCGCTAAGTCCTCTTCTTGGGTCAGATTCTCATTTTTCATCTGGTCGATGAGACGCAGTTCATCTTGAGAAACGCGCTTACTTTTCAGCGGGTTGTCCGCCACGACAAAGAACCAGACCAGCATCCAGACGATACCAATCGCGGCAATCACCATAAACGCCGGACGCCAGCCGAAGGAGATCGCCAGATAGCCGACGATCGGACCCGCCACCGCGCCGCCAAGGGGCGAACCGGCACTAAGCAGCCCCATGGCGGTGGCCGCCTGTTTCTTCGGGAACCAGCCGTTAATCATCTTATTGGCCGAAGCGCAGATGGGCCCTTCCGCCATCCCGAACAGCACGCGCAGGATAAGCATGGAGTAGAAGCCGGTGGCGATAGCCGTCATGCCGCAGAAGATTGACCACAGGCCGACGGCGATACCCAGCACCAGCGTCGGGCCGAACTTATCAACCGCCAGCCCGCCGATGAAGTTAAAGATGGCATAGCCGAAGAAGAAACTGCCGAAGATCATCCCGAATTGCTCAGGGTTGATGGTCAGCTCTTTTTCAATCATCGGCACGGTTATCGACAGCGCGACGCGGTCGAGGTAGTTGATCATGTAGACCAAGAACAGCAGGAAGACGATGATCCAGCGTAGGTTTTTAAACATAGGTGCTCCACTGAGTATTGTGTTTTTTTAATTAGTGTTGCGTTCTGTAGGGTGTTGACGACTTAAAAAAGAAGGATGAAAACTCACCCTTCCTGGACTTCAGGTTTCTGCTTTAACCATGCGCGCTTTCCATCGGGAACCGCAGCAAAACCTTGCAACAGGCGCGCTGGTCCTTCTCGAACAGGGTCATGGCCGCTTCAACGTCGCTGGCGGGCATCCAGTGCGTCACCAACTTCTGCGGGCTGATTTTCCCTTCCGCCATCCATTCAATCACCTGCGGGAAGCGATGGCTGTTGAGGCGCGAGGAAAACAGAGAAATTTCTTTGCTAGTAATACTCTGTTGGGTTAACGGGCTGGCTTCGCCGGAGAAGCCCATCATGCCGATGCGCGCTGCCGGCGAGGCCAGCAGGATCGCTTCTTGCAAAATAGCCGGATGGCAGGCGGCATCCACGATAAGCGTCGGTTTCACGCCTTCTGCTGCCAGCGCGTCAGCTACCGACTGGTGATGGTTGTTGATGGTCCAGTCCGCGCCGTTTTCCCGCGCCATGGTCAGGCGTTCATCAATGCGATCGGCGACGATCACCTGTTTCACGCCATAAACCCCTTTCAGCACTTGGATCACCGTCAGGCCCATCGGCCCCGCGCCGTAAATCAGCGCGGTGTCCTGCGGCTGTGGCTTGAGGAAGGCGGTGATGTTGGCGGCGATGGTGAAGGGTTCCACCATGCTGGCTAACTTATCTGGAATGCTGTCCGGCACCACATAGGCATTACTGGCCGGAACGCAGGCCGCATCGCTAAAACCGCCGTCGCGGTGAACGCCTATAACCTGCAACGTGCTGCAAACGTTCGGCCTGCCGATAGAGCAGGGGTAGCAATGGCCGCAGCTCACCACTGGGTCAACCACCACGCGCTGGCCGACACGGCTGCTTTCCACGCCTTCTCCCACGGCGTCAATATGGCCGAAAAACTCATGGCCGATGACGCGCGGGTATTTAGCAAAAGGGTTGTGCCCGTGATAAATGTGCACGTCTGAGCCACAAATTCCGGCATAGGCGACTTTCACCCGTACCTCGCCCGCCGCGGGCTGCGGCAAGGGTTTCTCTGTAATGACCAGTTGGCCAGGCTGTTGGATAACAACGCTTTTCATGATGATTTCCTTACCAGTTCCACAAAGTACCGTCATCCAGACGGGCCACCGGCAGGTGTGCCGGTTCATACGGATATTTCGCGGCCAGCTTCTCGTCAAACTCAATGCCCAGCCCCGGTTTTTCGCCCGGATGCATATAGCCGTCGTCGAAGGTCCAGCTATGTGGGAAGACTTCCAGCATTTGCTCGGAATAACCCATGTACTCCTGCACGCCAAAGTTAGGCACCCACAGGTCGAAGTGCAGGGCGGCGGCCATGCAAATTGGCGATAGGTCAGAAGGCCCGTGCGAGCCTGTGCGCACCTGATACAGCGAGGCAAAATCGGCAATGCGGCGCATGCCGGTGATGCCGCCCGCGTGGGTCAGCGTGGTGCGGATATAGTCGATCAGCTGCTCTTCAATCAGCTGTTTGCAATCCCAGATGCTGTTGAACACTTCGCCTACCGCAATTGGCGTGACGGTGTGCTGGCGGATCAGGCGGAAGCACTCTTGGTTCTCAGCTGGCGTCGGATCCTCCATCCAGAACAGGCGATACTCTTCGATGCTTTTACCAAAGCGCGCGGCTTCGATAGGGGTCAGGCGATGGTGCATGTCGTGCAGCAGGTGCTCGTTGAAACCGAATTTGTTGCGCACCGCCTCGAACAGTTTTGGCGTGAAGTCGAGATACTTTTCGGTATTCCAGAGCTGCTCTTCCGGCCAAACGCCTTTGGTAGCTGGCTCATACGCCAGACCTTTGCCTTTCGCCATGCCGTAAGTGGTTTTCATCCCCGGCACGCCGCACTGTGCACGGATCGCCTTGAAACCAAGCTCTTTATGTTTGGCGTAGTCATCCAGCACTTCATCAATGGAGTGGCCGGTGGTGTGGCAGTAAACCATCACGCCAGTGCGCGAAGCCCCGCCCAGCAGTTGATACAGCGGCATATTGGCAGCTTTGGCTTTGATGTCCCACAGCGCCATGTCCACCGCCGAAATGGCTGACATGGTCACCGGGCCACGACGCCAATAAGCGCCTTTGTAGAAGAACTGCCAGATATCCTCAATCTGATGTGCGTCGCGGCCAATCAGCTGCGGGCAGACGTGATCTTGCAAATAAGAGGCCACCGGCAGCTCGCGCCCGTTTAGCGTGGCGTCGCCAATCCCCGTCAGGCCGCCGTCGGTGGTGATTTTCAGGGTGACGAAGTTACGGCCCGGGCAAGTGACAAATACTTCAGCGTTAACAATTTTCATCAATCAGACCTTTTTCCAAGTAGGAAGAGATAAGTACATTGAGTGAAAAATACGCTTTATGCTGACTACCATACAAGTATCCATATTGGATTTTGCTGGTGGGGATCACAAAGATCTTAGGAGGAGGGAAGATAGAGATGGCCTTCTCCCATGTAAGGAGAAGGCAGAGGGTTTGCTAGCGAAAGTCTGGAAGGACGGTATTAGCCCAGCAGCGCACAGTGCGGCGGTAGGCGGCACTGAATGGCGTTAGGCAGAATCTCAATGTGGAATTCGGTGCCGGTGAGCGGCTCGCCGTCCAGATTAAAGGTCATGTCATGGGGGGCTTTGATTTCCAGCCAAGGCAGAGAGATAGAAATAACGTTTTTATTCTCTTCATTGCTGACCAGGCTACGAATAAACGACGGCAGCAGCTCTTCTGAGGTGAGCAAACGCAGTTGCAGCAGGCCGTCATTGATCAGGGCGTCGGGGCAAATCTGCTGCCCGCCGCCGGCCTGACGCCCATTACCAATGCCAATCACCAGCGCATCGCCAGCCCATGAAAAATCCGGCCCGGTAATTTCGCAGCTGTCGGCTTTAAGGGTGTCCATGCGCAGCAGGCCATGAATAAAGTAAGAGACGCCGCCCAGTGCTGATTTCAGCTTTTCAGGCGTCTCGGTGGTGATCCGCGTGCCAAAACCGCCGGTAGCCATATTGATGAAGTAGCGATCGCCGTTAACACGCGCCAGATCGATATCCACCGCGCGGCCTTTAATCGCCAGGCGCAGCGCCTGATCGAACTCTGGCGGGATACCGCAGCTGGTGGCGAAATCATTGGCGGTGCCCAGCGGCAGCAAGCCTAGCGCCGGACGCTGACCCTCTGGCAATTTGGCGAGCGCGGTGGCAACTTCATTGATGGTGCCGTCGCCGCCACCGGCAATCACCGTTTCACAACCTAAATCAATGGCTTCATGCACATAGCGAGCGGCGTCGCCGTGTTCCCAGGTGACTCGGACTGCAAGGGCAACGCCTTCGCTGCGCAGGGCGTAAATGGCTTCGCGTAACATCTCATTGCCTGCCCCTTTTCCATTTATTATCAGAAGCGCCTCGGGCGTTTCATTTATGCTTTCCTTCATTAATGTCTCCTGTCCGTAACAAGGTTCAGACTCTGCCTCTAAGGATAGATGACAAACAACCACCACGGCTATCGGAATAATCAGGTATTCAAAAGGCAAATCTTAGGGATATTTCCTGCGAATTAATTAAGTGGGAAGATTAATATTGGTGAGCGTTAATTGAACGCATGAATGAATTGCTATTTAATTATCGGAGTTATTAATTCTATTAACCTATTCTGTTAATAGAATGAGTGCCGCCAATAATAAGCTTCTGTAAAAAAGAAAAGCCAGCTCAAGGGAGATTGAGCCGGCCAAGGAGGTGGTTCTTAGTATCGTTGGATAACTTATTTTTCATTCGTCTAAATTGCGAAGAGGATAGTATCTAAAGCCTCTGTTGCTGAATGTGACCGGATTCTTATTTTTAGATTTTTTATTGTTTTTGTTTTATTTCATTCCAATAAAAAAACGCCACGGTTAGTGGCGTAATTAGCGCTAATTATTAAGGTCAGGGTTTAGCGTGAGGGTTACGCGTGTCAGTCTCTACCAGATTGCGCAACAAAATAGCGAATTCTAAATTGATGTCTTCCGGCAGTGAGACGTAAACAATATGACCATTTCCCGGTGCGACATCCACCGGCTGGCCTTTTTTGTTGCGTAAGGCTTCGAGGGTGAACTGCACATTTCCCTTTGGCGTCATCATCTCGATGCTGTCACCGACGCTGAACTTGTTTTTCACGTCAATTTCCGCCCAGCCGTCAATGCGATTGCCGGTAAACTCGCCGACAAACTGCTGGCGATCGCTCACCGAGTGACCATATTCATAGTTCTGCTGGGCGTCATGGGTGTGGCGGCGCAGGAAGCCCTCGGTATAGCCACGGTGCGCCAGGCCTTCCAGCGTGGTCAGCAGGCTTGGGTCGAAAGGCTTGCCCGCGGCGGCATCATCAATTGCGCGGCGATAGACCTGCGCGGTGCGGGCGCAGTAGTAGAAGGATTTAGTGCGACCTTCGATTTTAAGCGAATGCACGCCCATTTGGGTCAGGGTTTCGACGTGCTGAATGGCGCGCAGGTCTTTGGAGTTCATGATATAAGTGCCATGCTCATCCTCAAAGGCGCTCATATATTCGCCCGGACGCATCGCCTCTTCCAGCATATACACTTTATCCGTCGGCTGGCCGACGCCGAGTGTAGGCTCGACCTTTTCAGCCGCAGCCACTTGTTTTACCGGAATCGGCTCGTACTGGTGCACAATATTTCCGAGATCATCCTCTTTGCCTTCCTGCACTTTGTATTCCCAGCGGCAGGCGTTGGTGCAAGTTCCCTGATTAGGGTCGCGCTTATTAATGTAGCCAGACAACAGGCAGCGGCCGGAATAAGCCATACAGAGCGCGCCGTGGACGAAGATTTCTATTTCCATATCCGGCACCTGTGCACGGATCTCGGCAATCTCTTCCAGTGACAGCTCGCGGGACAAAATAACCCGCGTCAGGCCCATCTGTTTCCAGAATTTTACCGTCGCCCAGTTCACCGCATTGGCCTGCACCGACAAGTGAATGTCCATCTGCGGGAAGGCTTCGCGCACCATCATAATCAGGCCGGGGTCGGACATGATCAGCGCGTCCGGGCCCATGTCGATCACCGGCTGTAAGTCGCGCAGGAAGGTTTTCAGCTTGGCGTTGTGAGGCGCGATGTTAACCACCACGTAGAATTTTTTACCCAGCGCGTGGGCTTCGTTAATGCCGATAGCCAGATTCTGGTGGTTAAATTCGTTATTGCGCACCCGCAGGCTGTAGCGCGGCTGACCGGCGTAAACCGCATCTGCACCATAGGCAAAGGCGTAGCGCATGTTCTTCAGCGAACCGGCCGGAGAGAGTAATTCCGGAGTAAACATAAGCAATCTCAGTCTGATATCAAGTCAGGGCCGTCCCAGAGCGGGGCGACGAAAGGTCGAAATTGTAGCCTCTGAAAATGCAAAAAGCAGCCGATCAGTGTGGGTATTTGAGGTTTACTGGGGCTAGATCAATTTTGCGTAAATTACAGGCTTGCCCGGAAAGTTTTCTTCCGTAAGAGAAACGCCTCTTCCGGAAAGAGAGTGTAATGATCACTTTCTTTTTCTAACTAAATGATTATGCGAGGCTTTTAAAATTGGCATAGATATTGCTTTAACAACAGTCATTTGTAAAGGAGGAGCGGTTGTGTCGCCACTCGTGAGTGTTATTGTAACTAGCTACAATCATGCTAAATATATTGTAAGAGCATTAGATAGCGTATTTTCGCAAACTTATAAAAACCTTGAAGTTATCGTGGTGGATGATGCATCTACAGATGGCTCCAAAGAGATTATCAAGGAATACCAACGTAAGCATGATTTGAAATTTATTAACAGGAAAGAAAACTATTTTAGCAATAGCGCATCTCAGGATGAAAATTCTGGGATTGAGGCCATTTTGGGATCTCATGGTAAATATATTGCTGTTGTTGATTCTGATGACTTCATTTATCCGGATAAAATTGCGATGCAAGTCGCCATCATGGAGGGTAATGAATCCGCAGTGCTGTGCTATGGCGGCATAGAGGTTATGAATGAAGATGGAAGTCGACATGAATATAAGGGTAATTATAAAGATAAATTCCTGTCTGGCGATCTTTTTGAGCCACTGTTGACCTATGGAAATCATATCCTTTTTATTGGAACATTAATTCGTAAATCTGCCTTTGTCGAAATCGAAAAGCCTGCTAAAGGTCTGATGCAGGTAGACTGGGATGTTTTTCTCAAACTGGCAAAGAAAGGTCCATTTATAGCTGATAAACGCACTGTTGCCTGTTATTGCCGTCATGGCAGTAATACCTGGTATCGAGCGGATAAAGAAACATTGATGTATAAAAATAGAATGATGATTCTTGATTGCTGGATGGATGAAGATGCATGGCCTACAGCCATGAATATTCGCTGGAAGCGTTGCATGCAAAACCCGTCACTTGATCAAAATGCGATTGATAGCTTGTTAATTGAAAGACCCAAGGATGCGCTTCTGCACTTTTTGAAGTGCAATGCGTGCGTTGACGATAAAAATTATAATGATGCTGAGAAACATCTTTCACTCTCCATTAAATATTGCGACGACCGGCTTGCAGTACTACCGGATTTATACCGGCTAAAAGAAAACTTTATTAAAGACAAACGCGCAAAGCTGTCCCATGCGGAAGAGTTGAGACGACGCTTACAATCGTCTCAAGTCCAGAGGGAACATAAATAATATGCCAGTAATTAAATCGGATGCGGCAATATTTAGTATTACCCACATCGACATAGATATTTTTGGGAATAGGTTATGACTCAAAAAAAAGAAGTGCTTATTCTGGATGCGGGATTTTCCGCAGTGCCATTTATTGAGATAGCAAAAGAACAAGGTTTTTTTGTGACGGTGTGTAGTGGTAAAGAACATGATCCGGGCCATCAATTTGCGGATCGTAGCATCATCGAAAACTACGCTAGTCGCGAAACCGTGCTGGATATTGCTCAACAGCATAGCATTAATGCTTTGCTACCCGGCGTCACCGATATTTCTTATTTAACGGGAGCCTGGGTTGCCCAGCAATTGGGGTTAGCCGGCTTTGATACGTCAGAGGTGAGCGAAATCATCTTTATGAAAGATGCATTTCGCCGTTGGGCCAAAAAACAGGGTTATCCGATACCACAGGCGGTTTATAACCTTGAGGATGCTAAAAGATTGCCATTGCCGCTATTGGTAAAACCGGTAGATGCATATAGCGGGCTTGGCATTATAAAGATAAATAATCTGGCAGAATTAGATGCGGCAGTTAAAACCGCCCGTGAAGTTTCTGCATCGGGCCAGATAGTCATCGAGACTTTCTGCGAAGGGCAATTATATAGCCATTCTGCTTTTATTCGCGATGGAAATATCGCTTGTGAATTTTTTGTCGACGAGTACTGCACGGTTTATCCGTGGCAGGTTAACAGTAGTTGTATTAGCGTCACATTATCGGAAAGCATGCGTAAAAATGTGCACGAATGTATGCAAACTCTGGTCAGAGAACTACAGCTAACCGATGGTTTATTACATACCCAGTTTATCGCCAATGAAACATGTTTTTGGTTGATTGAATTAACGCGTCGTTCTCCGGGGGATCTCTATTCTCGCCTAATTGAACTTTCGACGGGGATTCCCTATTCCCACTATTTTTCTCAGCCATTTCTTGGTTTAAAAAGTGCCTTTGAATTGCAACGGCCCACGCCATGCAGGGCGATTGTGCGCCACACTGTTTCACTCTCACAGACTCAGCAATTTACTTCTTTCGACTTTAGCAAGCTCGATGGAAGGGTCATTGAAACAGTGCCGTTAAAATTACCAGGAGAGAGTGTGAATCCGGCACCCCATGATCGGGCTGGGGTCATATTTGCCGAGCTTGATAATTTTTCAGCACTTAAAACGATAACCCCTGAATTAAAAAACTATATACAAATTAACGAGCAGTAAGGAATGTGAAATGAAAAAACCTTTGGCTTTAGGTTTCATTGGTGGGGGCAAAAACTCCGCTATTGGAGAGGCACATAAAATCGCCTGTCAAATGGATGGCCATTTTAAATTAGTTGCAGGCTGTTTCAGCCGTAATAGCGAAATTAATACACAGACGGCTCTGGATTGGGGGATTAACACTGACCGCGTTTATCGCGATGCCCACGCATTTCTCGAAACGGAACATAAGAAGTTAGATGCGGTGGTTATTCTGACGCCAACTCCCACGCATCGTGAAATCGTGATGGCATGCCTTGAATATGGCTTAACTGTTATTTGTGAAAAAGCACTGGTCAGCAATGTTCAGGGTGCTTTGGATATTCAAAAAAACCTCGGAAATTTGGATGGAAGGCTATATGTAACTTTCAATTATACCGGCTATCCGATGGTACGCGAGCTGCGTCAGCGTATTCAGACGGGCGAGCTGGGGAAAATTCAGCAAGTGATGGTTGAGATGCCGCAGGAGGGTTTTGCCCGAATGAGTATTGAAGGAAACGCTCCCTCTCCGCAGCCATGGCGCTGTGAAGATGCTGATATTCCTACGGTTTACCTTGACCTGGGTGTCCATCTCCATCAGTTAGTCGATTTTCTGACCAATAAGAATGCAAAGGATGTTTATGCCGTAAACAGCCATTTTGCTCTGGTCCCGGGCGTGGTTGATACTGTGAATATTGTTTCACGCTATGAGGATGACATGGTGTGTAACTATTGGTTTGGTAAAGCAGCGTTAGGTTACCGAAATGGATTGAAAATTCGCGTGTTTGGCGAAAAAGGAAGTGCTGAATGGCTGCAAATGGATCCGGAAATTTTGCGATTCAATAATGTGTATGGTGAAAATATACTCATTGACAGAACAGCCGCAAATAATTTAGTCGCATCAGAATCGCGTTATTGCCGATTCAAGGCTGGGCATCCTGCCGGTTTTATTGAAGCATTTGCCAACTATTATGCAGATATCGCGGCAAGTCTTAATAATGAGAAAACACCATTCACTATTGGTGCTGATGCGGCAATAAGAGGGTTACATTTTTTAACTCAGGCTCAACGCAGCGCTACTCATAATAGTAAAGTAGATGTCTGATTTTCCATTATGCATTGAATGAAAAAGGCACGTCATGAATTTTCTTGATTTGATTACAGAAAGAAACAATTACTTTATCGACACAGTTGAAAGAATGAAAAAAAATGGCAAGCCTCTGGTCTTGATTGGCGCAGGCTGCCTTGGGGAAATGACGTGGGATTTTTTACAGCGTCAGCATACTGATATTGATTTGGTCGGGTTAAATGAGAAATACATTACGCCAGGTTTTTCATTTCATCATGTCCCTGTTATTTCTGTTGAGGAACTAATAGAAGGGTCAGCACATTATAACTATATCATCGCACTCCAAATAGTTGATGAAGAGATGCTTAAATTATTAAAGGGAACTGTGAAGGAGATACTGGTATTCGACCCCGCCTTTATTGGTGTGAATACCACAAAATACTATACGGCTGATTTTTGCTTCGCCCATACACAGCCCTTGAGCACTCTGTATGATGAATTATCGGATGATAAATCCCGGGCGACAATGGTAGCATTTATCAATCAGCGTATCTGTGCAGAACGCAGCTACTGCCATACCGTTTATGAAGCGCAACATTATTTTCCTCAGGACGCGGTTCAATTAAGGGATAATGAGATTTTCATCGACTGCGGAGCGTACAATGGTGACAGTATTGAAGCCTTTATGGCTGAAATTACCCGACAGAATAGAATGTTACCCCAGCGTATTATCGCCTTTGAGCCTGATGATAAAAGTTTTTCTCAGCTAGTAGAAAATACACGCTTAATGGATTTTTGCGAGTGTATTAATAAAGGTGTTTGGGATAAAGAGTCTGTTCTTTACTTCCATTCAGGAAAAGAGCTCTCTTCACATATTAATAGTGATACCAGCACAGGAAATTCTATTATCGTGGGTAGCATTGATGCGACTTTACAGGGCAATGCAGCTACTTTCATCAAGATGGATGTCGAAGGTTCTGAACTCAAAGCCCTGCATGGTGCCGCTGATACCATTAAATCGTATCAACCTGTTCTGGCAATCAGCGTCTACCATAAGCCAGAGGATCTGGTTACGATCCCGCAATTTATTAAATCTCTTTCACCAAACTACAGGTTTTATTTACGAGCCCATCATCCAGAGTTGTCCTTTGAATTAGTGCTTTATGCAATTCCTGTTGATCGTGTAGTCGTTTAACTTTTTAAAAAACCCGTTCTGAAGAGGGGGTATGATGGCTAACGCAAGCAGATGATTTCACCAACTCGCTGATCATCACAACATCATCATGGGTTAAATCAGGATAGATGGGCAAGCAAAGAACTTCATCTGCCACTGCGTTGGCAATCGGCAAATTTCTTGCTGTGGCACCCGAGCAATCACTATACATCGGCAAATTCGATATTAATGGATAAAAATAGCGTCTTGTGTGCACTCCCGCCTCTTTCAGTTTGTCGTATAATGCGTCTCGCGTCAGAGGATATTCAGTGCTAACAAAAATAGGGAAATAACTGTAATTATGGGTCGCAGAATCCCATGGTTCAGGATTCCTGATCCCTGAAACTCCATTTAAAAGCTCGCGATATAAGCTATCAATGGATTTACGTTTGGAAATCGCCTCATCAATATAATCCAACTGCAGTAAGCCAAACGCCGCCTGAAGTTCATTCATCTTTCCATTAATACCTGATGCGACAATTTTAGTTTCATTAGCGAAACCAAAATTCTTTAAATAATCAATGCGCTTTTTCATATTAATGTCGTTACAAACGATTGCACCGCCCTCGAATGTATTGAACACTTTAGTTGCATGAAAACTCAGTACAGAAAGATCGCCATGCCTTAAAATTGAACCGCCTTCATCTGTAACCCCAAAGGCGTGAGCAGCGTCATAAATACAGCGCAAACCATAATTATTGGCAATTTCGCCAATTAACGTGGTGTTACAGCTGCGGCCATAAACATGGACTGGCATGATTAAACTGGTTTTAGGTGTAATAGCCTGCTCAATTTTATGGGGGTCCATGCAGCAACTGTTTTTATCGATATCAACAAACACGGGCGTAAGATGATTCCAGATGACACTGTGTGCGGTGGCAACAAATGAGTAGGGCGTCGTGATCACTTCCCCCTGAATTCTTAGCGCTTGCATTGCTACAATAAGCGCTAATGTTGCATTGTTAAATAAGCAGACATAAGGCACGCCTAGATACTCAGCCAGAGCCGTTTCCAGTTTTTGGTGAAACGGGCCTCCATTGGTAAGGTTTTTGGACGCCCATATATCTTTCAAATACTCTAGATATTTATCTAAAGGTGGCATGAAGGGTTTTGTTACGGTTATTGCACTCATCTTTTCTGCGTCAGCTGTCTTCATTTGTTCCGCAATGCCTGTTATATGCTTTCAAAATGGATCAGTCGGAATTACCGCTATTAGCAATAGCCGTAACTCAGGACTTCATTGTTCACAATTCAGTAATAAATAATGATTAAGCAAGTCCCGTGCCATTAAATATGTTGTTTTATTTCAATGGGATAGGTAAGCGGTGGAAGGGCGTAGGAAGAGGAACTTCCGCTTATAGGGGAAAGGAAGTGGGCTTTACAGTCTCGGACTTCAATGAGGTGTTAAATGATATTTCTAAGGTAGTAAGTATTTTAGGGAGTATTCATTATTATTCAATAATGGGTAAATTTCCCATGTGACACTTATGGATACCCCAATGTAAAACCTGAAATTTGGTCATTTATCAATTGGGGTATCACTTAAGTGCCACTGAGGTGGGTATTTAATGTTTATATCACAGAGACTGATTTGACCATTAAATAGTCGTTGTAAAGGATGATTTGCCTTTCCAAGTCGCCCCATTTTCTGGTGAACCTAAGCGGTCAAATCACGGATATCCGTGGTTGGGCCGTTTTTCGTCACCGAGGCAATGCCTTTACGGGCCGAGGCTTCGGCGGTGTACATTTCGCTGACGCCGATAATCTGATGATTTTTCGCCTTGAGGACAAAATAGTGCTGACCGTCTTTTGCCGGTTTCACTTCGTACTGCTTCTCATCCGGGGAGTTAGACTGCACTGAGGCAATGCCATTCTCAGCAGAGGCTTTACTGGCGTACATTTCGCTGGTGAGAATAGTCTCGCCATTGCTCGCCTTTAAATTAAAGTGGAACTGTCCATTCTTGGCTTTCTTGAGTTCGTAGTGACCGGTAGCCATAAAAGTTTCTCCAGTGAGTGATTTCATCCAGAGATAAGTGTAGTTAATGGCTGATTTTTCACAGGCAGCACTCCGCCGCCGGATGTTTTTATAACCAAAACTGTGATCTGTTTAACAGACTCTCAGGTTCTTTACATTTATCAGCCGCCGGTAGCGGCACTCAAATGATCTGGCAGGGTTCGGCTTCCCAGCGATATCCCACGCCGTAAACCGCGCGAATAAAGGCTTTATCGCCGTCGATGGACTCCAGCTTGCGGCGCAGGTTCTTGATATGGCTGTCGATAGTTCTGTCGGTTACCACGCGGTAGTCATCGTATAAATTATTCAACAGCACTTCGCGGGTGAAGACGTAACCCGGTTTGACCGACAGGGTTTTCAGCAGGCGGAATTCTGCTGGAGTGAGATCCAACTCGTGGCCCTGATAGCTGGCCTGGAAGCAGGCTTCGTCAATATGCAGGCCGAAATCTTCGCTGACGCCCTCCACCGGGCGCACGCAGCGGCGCAAAATAACTTTGACCCGCGCCACTACTTCACGCGGGCTGTAAGGCTTGCAGATGTAGTCATCCGCGCCGATCTCCAGCCCCAGCAGGCGATCGATCTCTTCGGTTTTCGCCGTCACCATCATGATAGGAATGTCGGAGAACTGGCGAATGTCGCGGCAGATACTCAGGCCACTGATGCCAGGCAGCATTAAATCCAGCAGGATCATCGCCGGTGGGTTGGCTTTCACCAGCGGCACCACGTCGCTACCGTTGGACAACCACTGAGTGGCGTAACCTGCGGCTTCGAGGTAGTCCACCAGCAGCTGTCCTAGCTTTGGCTCATCTTCAACAATCAAAATTTTCAACGGCGCGTTGGCGGAGAGTGTGGAGTCGTTCATTCAGTTTCTCTGTCCGTGTGGGATCGAAAGCGGCAGGCAAATCGTCATACAGACGCCGCCGGAAGGTGAATGGCTAGCGCTAATCCGCCCGCCATGGGCTTCGACAATGTTCTGGCAAATCGCCAGTCCGAGGCCGGAGCCGCCGCTGGCGCGGTTGCGTGAACCTTCGGTACGGTAAAATCGCTCGAAGATGCGCTGAAGCTGCTCGTCGCTGATGCCCGGCGCGCTGTCCTGAAAGCAAATATGCAGCGATTTGTCTTTTTTGCTGGCGATGATTTCCAGACCGCCACCGGGATCAGTATAGCGCAGGCTGTTTTCCAGCAAATTATTGAACAGTTGGGAAAGGCGCTGCGGATCGCCGAACAGCAGCACTTTTTCCGGCAGTTGGGTAGTCAGGGTCAACTGCTTTTGCTGGAAACGGTCACGGAAACCGGCCTCGGCCAGTTGGATCAGATGAACAATGTCGATCTCTTCTTTGCGATAGGCCAGCGCTCCCGCGTCTGATAGCGACAGCTGATGCAGATCATCCACCAGCTTGGTCAGAATCGACACCTCGGACTGGAGCGAGCCGAGTGAGTCGAGCGACATCTTGCGCACGCCGTCCTGCATCGCCTCCAGCTCGCCGCGCAGCACCGCCAGCGGAGTGCGCAGCTCGTGGGAGATATCGGCCATAAAGGCCCGGCGCATCTGCTCATTCTTCTCGAGGGTGGTCGCCAGCTGATTGAAGTCCTGCGCCAGCTTGCCCAGCTCATCCTGACTGTCCACTTTAACGCGGGTGCTGAAATTGCCCGCCGCCAGCTGGTGCGTACCCTTCACTAAACGTTTTACCGGCGCCAACATGCCGCGTGACAGCAGCCAAGTGACCGCCGCTGCCAGCAGGGCGGTGAAGCCGACGATGATCCAACTGGTGCGATTCTGCTGGCGATCAAAGTTGATGTCGGCATTGCGCGTCAGGCGTTCGGCGGGGGTCGACAGCACGGTGCCGATAGTCACGCCGTTCACCACCATCACGCGGCGCGGGCCGCGCATGTCCGGCGGGATCGGGTAGTCGGAGCCGCCAATGCGCTGGTCATGGCTGTCGAGGATCCAGAACTTGGTGCGCCAGCCCTGTGGCGGCAGGCTGCTGCCGTTGCTCTGCTCAAACGAACGCATAATCTGGTAGATCAGCTTGTCGTTTTTTTGCAAAAACTCCCAGTTGCCGTGCTGCTTGTACTGGTCTTGCAGGGTGTCAGCCAACAGCTCGACGCGCTGCTCATTGCTCTGGCGGATATAGTCGATGAATCCACGTTCGAAGCTCATCCTCACGCCCCAGTTCATGGTGATTAACACCAAGCCGCAGGTGAAGAAGATGGCCATAAACAGCTTGGCGGTGATTCCTGGTCTCATGATTTTCTCATCGGATCGGGTGAGCCTGCTTGCGCGCGGCGACGGTCAATCAGGGCATTTTTTCGGTTATCGTTCGGCACGCGGGAGAAAATCCACGCCGGAATAGCGATAACCAAGGCCATGCATAAATAGCAATAAAGGAAGGCGGTGTGCATATTCTCGCTGCCCGCCTGCACCTGCTGATGGGCGAACAGGCCGAGGAAGATACCGGCGACGCTCACCCCGACGCTCATTGACAGCTGCATAATCATCGATAGCAGGCTGTTGCCGCTGCTGGCAAGGCGCGGCGGCAGGTCTTTCAGCGTCAGCGTGTTCATCGACGAAAAGCGCAGTGAGTTCACCATCCCTTGGAAGAACAGCACGATGGGGATCATCCAGAACGCGCCGTAAATGGCGATCAGCGGGAAGACCAAGGTTATCAAGGCCAGCAGCAGCGTGGCGGTGACCAGCGCCCGGCGATACCCCAGTTTATTCACCAGACGCACCACCACGCGCTTCATCCCCATGCTGCCGAGCACCATCGGCACCATCATCAGACCGGCGTGGAAAGGCGTGAAACCGAGGCCGAGCTGCAAGAAGACCGGCGTCATAAAGGGCAGCATACCGCTGCCGATGCGGCCAAAGAAGCTGCCAATCAGGCCAATTTTAAAGGTAGCGGTGTGGAACAGGCGCAGGGAGAACAGGGCGGAGAGGTTGCCGCGCGCGTGCAGCCAGTAAATGCCGAGCGATGCCAAACCGACCGTCACCAGCAGCGCCAGTTGCCAGCCCGAAAGCCCCAGCCCGCGGCTACCGTCCAGCGCCAGCGTTAGCGTCGCCATGCCAATCGCCAGCATCACAAAGCCGCTGATGTCGAAGCGCCGGGTCTGCATCTGGTAATTGGGGATAATCATGATGGTGGCGATACAACCGGCGATGCCCACTGGCAGGTTAATCAGGAAGATCCAGTGCCAGCTGGCGTACTCCACCAAAAAGCCGCCGAGCGCCGGGCCAAGTAGCGGGCCGACCTGTCCGGGCAGCGTCACCATGGTCATCGCCGCCATATATTCACTGCGCGGCACGATTTTCAGCACCGTCAGCCGCCCGACCGGCACCATCATCGCGCCCCCCACGCCTTGCACCACGCGGGACATCACCAGCTCCTGTAAGCTGGAGGACTGCGCGCAGAGCAGCGAGCCGAGCGTAAATAAAACAATCGCCGAGAAGAACACCCATTTGACGCCGATACGGTCGGCCAGCCAGCCGCTGGCGGGCAGCATCACCGCTACGGTCAGCACGTAGGCCACCACCACGCTGTGCATATGCAGCGGGTTTTCACCCAGACTTACCGCCATCGACGGCAGGGCGGTATTGACGATGGTGGTGTCGAGCGCCTGCATAAAGAAGCCGAAGGCGACAATCCACAGCTGCCAGCGAACCGAGGGCGGCAAAGGTGCGGGTGGGGGTGTTTCTGTTATCTCTGTCGGTGAAGTCATAAATCCGTATCCGCCAATGGCGCAATTTTGGTTGTTGTTGAGTTAGGACTAAAGCGGCTGCGCAATCGGTCAAAGAACAGGTAAACCACCGGCGTGGTGTAAAGCGTCAGTAGCTGGCTCATCGCCAGACCGCCGACAATGGTGATACCGAGTGGCTGGCGGAGTTCTGCACCATCGCCCGAGGTGAGAACCAGCGGCAGCGCGCCAAACAGCGCCGCCAGCGTAGTCATCATGATTGGCCTAAAACGCAGCAGGCAGGCCTGAAAGATAGCTTCGCGGGCGGTGAGTTGGCCCCGCCTTTGTGCATCGAGCGCGAAATCCACCATCATAATCGCGTTTTTTTTCACGATACCAATCAATAACATAATGCCAATCAAAGCTATCAGACTAAAGGGCGCGCCAAACAGCTCCAGCGCCAGCAGCGCACCCACTCCGGCTGACGGCAGGGTAGACAATATAGTCAGCGGGTGAATGTAACTCTCATATAATATGCCCAACACAATATACACCGTCGCAATGGCGGCGATAATCAGCAATAGCTGGGAACGCAGCGTTTCCTGAAACACTTGCGCCGTCCCGGCGAACTGGCCGTGAATGGTCGCAGGCACGCCGAGCTGGGTCATGGTGCGCTCAATGGCCGCCGAGGCGTCGGACAAACTGCCACCCTCCGGTAGGTTAAACGACACCGTCCCCGCCGCCGACATCCCCTGATGGTTGACCTGCAACGGCGCGCTGGCCGGCTGCCACTTGGCAAAATCAGACAGAGGGATCGATTTCCCCTCGCTGTTGATAATAAACATTTTGCTCAGCGAACTGACATCCTGGGTGTACTGGGGTGCGACTTCCATCACCACTTTGTACTGATTGAGCGGCTGGTAGATGGTGGAAATCTGCCGCTGGCCGAAGGCGTTATTGAGCAAGGCGTTGGCCGCCGAAATGGAGATCCCCAGCCGGGCCATGGTGGCACGGTCATAGGTCAGCTGCATCTCTGCGCCTTTATCCTGCTGGTCGGAACTGACGTCGGCCAGCTCCGGCAGGTTGGTCAGCGCGTCGGTGACTTTCGGCACCCACTGGCGTAAATCCTGCAAATTGTCCGACAGCAGCGTGTATTGGTAGCTGGCGTTGCCCTGCCGTCCGCCGACCCGCACGTCCTGCACCGCCGACAGGTACAGCCCCGCGCCCGGCTCTTGGGCGGCGGCCACGCGAATGCGGGCAATCACCTCTTGGGCATTGCTTTTACGCTCGGACAGCGGCTTGAGCGAAATAAACATCATGCCGCTGTTGGTGCGCGATCCGCCGGTGTAGCCGGTGACGTTGGCGACGTCTTGGTCCTGACTGACGATACGAATAAAGTCCGACATTTTGCCGCGCATCGCCTGAAACGAAATGCTCTGGTCGGCCTGAATAAAGCCCATTAGTCGCCCGGTGTCCTGCTCGGGGAAGAAGGTTTTGGGAATCGAAATATAGAGCCAAACGTTGAGGGCGATGGTCGCCAGCAGCACCACGCCTACCCAGCGGGCGTGGTTGAGCACCCAGTTCAGCGAGCGCCCGTAGCCCTGCTGCATGCGCAGCAACAGGCTAGTCAGCCCGCGCTTTTTCGGCTGTTTTGGCACAGAGGAGGCGCGTAGCGTCCAGGCGCACATCATCGGCGTTAAGGTCAGCGATACCACCAGCGAAATGCCGATGGCGACCGACAGCGTCACCGCAAATTCGCGGAACAAGCGCCCCGGCAGGCCACTCATTAAAAGCAGCGGGATAAACACCGCCACCAGCGAAACGCTCATCGACAGCACGGTAAAGCCCACTTCCTTCACCCCTTGCAGGGCGGCGTTCATCGGTTTCATTCCCGCTTCGATATGGCGCGAAATATTCTCCAGCACCACGATAGCGTCATCCACCACAAAGCCGGTGGCGATGGTCAGCGCCATTAATGACAGGTTATTGAGGCTAAAGCCGCACAGGTACATGGCGGCGAAGGTGCCGATGAGTGAAACCGGCACCGCCACGGCGGGGATCAATGTGGCGCGGCCCGAGCGTAGGAACAGGAACACCACCAGAATCACCAGTCCGACGGCGATGGTCAGCGAGGTTTCGACCTCTTCCAGCGAGGCGCGAATGGTGGGCGAGCGATCCTGCGCCACCTGCATGTCGATAGAGGCGGGCATGGATTCGCGCAGGGCGGGAAGCTCGGCGCGGATCCTATCAATGGTGGCGATGATATTGGCGTCGGCACTGCGGCGGATCACCAGCAAAATTGCCGGGCGCACGCTGCCGTCGGCCAGACTGGTTTGCCCGGCGTTGCGCTGATCCTGCACACCATCGGTGACAGTGGCGACATCGCTCAGGCGCACGGTGTTGCCATTGCTGACGTGGATCACCAGCGGCGCATACTCTTTGGCGGTTTTTAGCGCGTCGTTGGTGCGGATTTGCCAGTGCGAGTTGCCATCTTCCAGCGCGCCCTGCGGCTTGCGCACGTTGGCGGCGGCGATGGTTTGACGCACGGCATCAAGGGAGACGCCCTGATTAAACAGCGCTTCCGGGTTGAGGTCGACCCTCACCGCCGGTAAAGAACTGCCGCCGACCGTGACGTCGCCCACGCCGTCCATCTGCGAAATGGTCTGCGCCAACTGGGTAGAGGCGTAGTCGTAAAGCTGGCCCTGACTGTAGGTATCGGAGGTCAGGGTAATTATCATGATGGGCGCGTCGGACGGGTTGGCTTTGCGATAGGTCGGGCGGCTCGGCATGCCCGAAGGCAGCAGGCTCTGCGCGGCATTGATCGCCGCCTGCACGTCGCGCGCCGCGCCGTTGATGTCGCGGTCAAAGTCGAATTCGAGAGTGATGCGGGTGCTGCCGAGCGTGCTGGTGGAGGTCATTTCATTCACCCCGGCAATGGTGCCCAAGGTGCTCTCCAGCGGCGTGGCTACCGAGGCGGCCATGGTTTCCGGGTCAGCCCCCGGCAGTGACGCGGTGACCGAAATCACCGGGTAATCCACCTGCGGCAGCGGCGCGACCGACAGCAGGCGGAAGCCCAAAATGCCCGCCAGCAGGATAGCCAGCGTCAGCAGGGTGGTGGCCACTGGCCGGTGGATGAACAGCGCGAAAACCTTCATCCGTCAGTCCGTGGGTGGCTGGTGCGAGGGCGAACGCGGCGCGCCAGTTTATCAAACAGCAGGTAAATCACCGGCGTGGTGAACAGGGTCAGCACCTGACTGACAATCAGCCCGCCGACCATGCAGATCCCCAGCGGGCGGCGCAGTTCGGCGCCCACGCCGGTGCTGAGCATCAGCGGCAGCGCGCCTAGCAGCGCTGCTAGCGTGGTCATTAAAATTGGCCTAAAGCGCAGCAGGCAGGCTTGGTAAATGGCCTCGTACGGCGTCATGCCCTGATCGCGCTCGGCGGCCAGTGCGAAGTCGATCATCATGATGGCGTTCTTCTTCACGATACCAATCAGCAAAATGATGCCGATGATGGCAATCACGTCCAGCTCGCTGCCCGCCAGCATCAGGGCCAGCAGTGCCCCGACCCCCGCCGTCGGCAGAGTCGAAAGGATGGTGACGGGGTGAATAAAGCTCTCATAAAGCACCCCGAGCACGATGTACATCGCCACTACCGCCGCCAAAATCAGCCACAGCGTGCTGCCGAGTGCGGCTTCAAACGCCAGCGTCGCCCCCTGGAACTGCACGCTGATATCCGCAGGCATCGCCAGATTTTGCTGGGTGTGCTTAATCGCCCCAACCGCCTCGCCGAGTGAGTAACCCGGCGCGACGTTAAACGACACGCTGGCCGACAGGAACTGGTCGAGGTGATTGACCGAAAGCGCGGTTTTTCGCTGCTCGAACTGAGCGATGGCGCTGAGCGGAATGCTGTTGCCGTTGCTGCCATTGAGGCGAATATCCTGCAACGCGCTAAAGCCCGGCGTTTGCGCCGTGTCGTGCACCAGCACCACGCGGTACTGGTTGGCTTGGGTATAAATAGTGGAAATCAACCGCTGGCCGAAGGCGTTATACAGCGCGTTATCGACGTCAGTCAGGCTGATGCCCAAACGGCTGGCGCTGTCGCGATCCACCTTGATATAGGCTTCTAGCCCCTGATCCTGCCAGTCGCTGCTGACATCCTGAAGCTGCGGCAGGGTGCGTAATTGCTCCAACAGTTGCGGCACCCAGCGGCCGAGCGAATCCGTGGTCAGGGTTTGCAAGGTGAACTGGTACTGCGTGCGGGCGACCTGCGTGTCGATGGTCAAATCCTGCACCGGCTGGAGATAAAGATCGACACCCGGCACCTTGGCGACCTCGTCGCGCAGGCGCGGAATAATGGTATCAACGCGATCGCTGCGATCGCTCAACGGCTTCAAAGCTATCTGCAAACGGCCGGTATTCAGCGTCGGGTTGGCGCCGTCCACGCCGATAAACGAGGTCAGGCTTTCGACATCCGGGTCTTGTAGCAAAATCGCCGCCACCTGCTGCTGGCGCTCTGCCATATTGCTAAAGGAAACCGACTGCGGCGCTACCAGCGTGCCTTGAATCAGGCCATTATCCTGCACCGGGAAGAACCCCTTGGGGATGAGTAAATAGAGCAGGGCGGTGAGCGCCAGCGTGCCCAGCGCCACTCCGAGCGTCAGCCACTGGTGGCGTAGCACCACGGTCAGCCCGCGACCGTAAGTAGCAATCACCCGGTCAAACATGCGTTCGGAAGCGCGGGAGAAACGGTTCTGTTTGCGCAGCGATTCGTGACTGAGCATGCGGGCGCACATCATCGGCGTTAGGGTCAACGACACCACGGCGGAGATCAGAATGGCTATCGCCAGCGTGACGGCGAACTCGCGGAACAGCCGTCCGACGATATCGCCCATAAACAGCAGCGGGATCAGCACCGCAATCAGCGAGAAGGTCAGGGAGATGATGGTGAAGCCGATTTCGCCAGCCCCTTTTAGCGCGGCATTGAGCGGCGTTTCGCCCTTTTCGATATAGCGCGAAATGTTTTCGATCACCACGATGGCGTCATCCACCACAAAGCCGGTGGCGATGGTCAGGGCCATCAAAGTCAGGTTATTAACTGAAAAACCGAGGAAATACATTGCGGCAAAGGTGCCAATTAGCGACAGCGGCACGGCCACGCTGGGGATAAGCGTCGCCGCCATATTGCGCAAAAACAGGTACATCACCATCACCACCAGCGCGACGGAGAGCAGCAGTTCGAACTGCACGTCGCTCACCGAGTGGCGAATGGTCACGGTGCGGTCAGTCACCAGCTCGACCTTGACCGATTTCGGCAAGTTCTCTTGCAGAATCGGCAGGATGTTGCGAATGCTGTCCGCCGTGGTGATCACGTTGGCCCCCGGCTGGCGCTGAATATTGAGCACGATGGCGGGCTTTTTATCGGCCCAGGCCGCCAGTTTGTCGTTTTGCGCCCCTTGTTCAATCTCCGCGATGTCCTGTAATCTGACCGGCGCGCCGTTTTGGTAGCTGACCACCAGCGCGCGGTAGTCGGCGGCGCTTTTCATCTGATCATTGGCTGATAGCGTCACCGAGCGCTCCGGCCCGTCGAAGCTGCCTTTGGCCGAATTGACGTTGGCTGCCGCAATCGCCGTGCGCACCTCTTCGCTGGTTAAACCCAGTGCCGCCATTGCGGGCGCATTGAGTTTGACGCGCACCGCCGGGCGCTGACCGCCGGAAATACTCACCCGGCCGACGCCGCTGACCTGCGCCAGCTTTTGCAGCACGCGGGTTTCCACCAAGTCTTCTACTTCCGTCATTGCCATCGCGCTAGAGGTCACCGCCAGCGTCATGATGGGTGGGTCAGCCGGGTTAACTTTGCTATAAACCGGCGGGTTCGGCAGGTCGGTCGGCAGTAGGTTGGTGGCAGAGTTGATGGCTGCCTGCACTTCCTGTTCGGCGACGTCCAGCGACAGGTCGAGGCCAAACTGCAAGGTGATAACCGACGCGCCGCCGGAGCTTTGCGACTGCATCTGTTTCAGGCCGGACATCTGCCCAAACTGGCGCTCCAGCGGGGCGGTAATGGCGGACGTAGTGACGTCGGGGCTGGCGCCGGGATAGAGCGTCACCACCTGAATGGTCGGGTAATCCACCTCCGGCAGCGCGGCGACCGGCAGGGCGCGATAGCCAATAATGCCCGCCAACAGAATAGCGATCATCAGCAGCGTGGTGGCGACCGGGCGGAGGATAAACAGGCGGGAAGGGCCGCCCTGTGGTCTGTCTGGCATCACCTGCATTAGGAAGAAGACCTCTGGCGATGGTGTTTGCCCGCGTGTTTCTCAGCGTTTTTCTCCGCCTCGGCAGCCTGCGCGGCGGTTTGCGGCGCAATCACTTCCACGGTCGCGCCTTCCGTCAGACGGTCAATGCCGTCAGTGACCACGTTTTCCCCGGCACTCAGTCCGCCGGTTATCACGGTTTGTTGGCTGTCTTGTGTGCCGGTGGTAACAATGTGTTTGCTGACTTTCTTCTCATTGTCCACCACCCAGACGAAGTGGCCTTCGTTGCCCATCTGCACGGCGGCGGTCGGCACCACTACGGCGTTTTGCAGGGTGCCGATTTTCAACCGCGCGTTGACGAATTGGTTAGGAAACAGCGCGTTATCCTGATTATCAAACCGCGCTTTCAGCTTGATGGTGCCGGTGGTCGGGTCGATTTGGTTATCCAGCGTCAGCAGCTGGCCCTGAGTTAAGAGGTGCTGATTGGTTCTGTCCCAAGCTTCCACCACCAGGGGTTGACCTGCGCGCTGCGCCTCAACAATGGTGCTGATGTTGGCTTCCGGCAGAGTGAAAACGGCGTCAATCGGCT
The DNA here is from genome assembly GCF_052375995.1 of Ewingella sp. AOP9-I1-14. Lineage (NCBI taxonomy): Bacteria > Pseudomonadati > Pseudomonadota > Gammaproteobacteria > Enterobacterales > Yersiniaceae > Ewingella > Ewingella sp. AOP9-I1-14. The sequence goes on along the minus strand of NZ_JBQSVA010000001.1, from coordinate 875,603 downwards.
GTGTTTGGGTGAGAATAACAATGCCAGTGGTGTCGCCGCTGGAGATAATATTGCCGATATCCACCTGTTTAAGCCCGACGCGGCCATTGATTGGCGAGGTGATTTTGCTGTAGGTCAGTTGCAGCTTGGCGCTGTCCACCGCGCCTTTGTCCACGGCTACCGCGCCTTCGCTCTGGCGAACCAGCGACTGCTGGGTGTCCAGCTCCTGGCGCGAAACCAGATTGGTTTTCACCAGTTGCTGATAACGGGCCAAATCGCGGCGGGCGTTGTCCAGCGTGGCCTGATCTTTGTCGAGCTGGCCCTGCGCCTGCGTCAGTTGAACCTGAAACGGTCGCGGGTCGATTTCCGCTAGCAGGTCACCGGCTTTCACCTGCTGCCCTTCGGTAAAGTGCAGCGCCATCAGCTGGCCGTCCACCCGGCTGCGCACCGTCACGGTGTTGGACGCCGTTACCGTGCCTAGCCCACTGAGATATTGCGGTACCGATTTTTCCACCGCCAGCGCGGCCTGCACCGGCGGCATCGGCATATTGCGGCGACCCCCGCCGGAGCCTGAGGCGCGTTTCTGCTGGGTTGCGCCCGGCGTATTGTTGCCCGACGCTGAAGATTTATCGACATAGAAATACCATACCGCCAGCGCGGCAATGACCAATACCAGCAAAGTAATAAACAGTCTCAGAGGGCTTTTTCGCACAGTATGGGTCTTCCCTTGGTAGATAAATCTTATTAATTAAAGGGTAGCAATAATTTCCGCCGATCTACGGGCGTTTTTCGGTTCTTTTAGGGGTGATATTGTAGCCAGCAGGGGGCAATGAAAAATGGAGGAAATAAGGAGAGATTTTCATAATTTGTGTAAATAAGGCCTTATCCTGCCTGACTTTTTTCGAACCAATGCTACTGTTATTGTTCACCTTAAAATAGTTAATAAGCGAAGCATTATTCACGTCAGAAAAAGGGAAACGTTATGAGTAAAAGAGAATTAGGTCGTTCAGGAATTCAGGTGCCGGTGCTCACTTTTGGTGGCAACGTATTTGGCTGGACGGCGGACGAATCCACATCTTTTAGCCTTCTCGACGCCTTACTTGACCATAAGCTTAATTTTATTGATACCGCCGATGTCTATTCCAGCTGGGTTGAAGGCCACAGCGGCGGCGAATCAGAAACTATTATCGGCAAATGGCTGAAAAAAACCGGCAAGCGCGACCAGATTATTTTGGCGACCAAGGTCGGCAAGCCGATGGGCGAGGGCAAAGTAGGCTTATCGCCGCGCTACATTAAACAGGCGGTTGAAGCTTCTTTGAAGCGCCTGCAAACCGACCATATTGACCTCTACCAGTCGCACGATGACGACGCCGACACGCCATTAGCCGAGTCGATGGCGGCCTTCGACGCCCTGATTAAAGAGGGTAAAGTGCGCGCCATTGGTGCTTCGAACTACAGCGCGCCGCGCTTGGCAGAAGCCTTAAAGGTGAGTAAAGAGAACGGCTTGGCGCGCTATGAAACCCTGCAACCGCTCTACAACCCTTATGACCGCAAAGTCTACGAAGAAGCGTTAGAGAAGGTGGTGACGGACAACGGCCTGGGCGTGATCAACTTCTATGGCCTTGCCGCTGGCTTCCTGACCGGGAAGTACCGCACCAAGGCAGATGCCAGCAAAAGTAAGCGCGGCGAGTCGGTGGTTGAGCGCTACCTGAATGAGCGCGGACTGAAGGTACTGGCAGCACTCGACAGCGTGGCGGAGAAACACGGCGTTAAGCCGGGGCAGGTGGCGCTGGCGTGGCAAATCGCCCGCCCGAGCATCACCTCGCCAATTGTCAGCGCGACCTCCCTCGAGCAGCTAGACGAGCTGGCAACGGCCGCCACCTTGAAACTCGATGATGCCGATATTGCGTTGATCAATGAAGGCAGCCGCTGGGAATAAGTCAGCCAGCGAGAAACAAAAAAACCGCCCTCGGGCGGTTTTTTATTGCGGCTAAATCTTAGCGGAACAGCGTTTGTGCCCAGCGCGCCAAACCGGCGGTGACAGAGCCAAAGTCGTTGCCACCGACCAGTGGAATGCCAGGCAGCTGGGCCTGTAACGCGGCGCGCAGCAGCGGCGAACGGGCGCTGCCGCCGGTCAGGTAGATCACGTCAGGCTTAATGTCGCTGGTGGAAAGCGCCAGATTCACCTGCTCCTGAATACGCTCCAGCGGCTGGGCGATTGCCTCGCTCAACTGCTGCTGGCTGATGCTTTCCGCCAGACCGGCTTCGATAAACTCCAACCCGGCGATCACGCTTTCACGCTCCGACAGCGCAATTTTGCTCTCCTCTGCGGCACGAACCAGACGGTAGCTCAGGCGCTGCTGGTGGACTTTCAGCAGGCGCTTCACTTGGTCAGGCTGCGCGGCGTCGCGAATCAAATCGCGCAGCATGCGGCCATTGGCGACGCTGTAGAAATCGGCCTGCGCCGGCACGTCATTGGTCGCCACGGCGTTCCAATAAGGCAGCGCGGGAATGGCGATCCCCTTGGTCATTTCAGTGCCCATGCCCAGTTGCGGAGTCAACTGCTTGAAGGCGGTCATGATGTCGAGGTCGTTACCGCCAACGCGGCAGCCGCTGTGCCCCAGCAAACTCTGCTGGCGTTCGGCTTTATCACGCCACTTTGGACCCATCAGCAGTACCGAGCAGTCGGTAGTACCACCGCCGATATCCACCACCAGCACGGTTTTCTCTTCTGTCAGCGTGGCTTCGAAATCCAGCCCCGCCGCGACGGGTTCAAACTGGAAGGCGATATCACGGAAGCCCGCGCGTTCGGCAGCGCGTTGCAAAATGCCCTGCGCCTGACGGTTCGCCTCTTCGCCACCCATCCCCTGGAAGTTGATCGGGCGACCAATCACCGTCTGCTCGATACTCTGCTGCAAAGCAGATTCAGCCTGACGCTTGATGTGGAACATCATGGCGCAGACCAAGTCTTCGAACAGGGCAATTTGTTGCGGTTTCAAGCCATTAGCGCCCAAGAAGGATTTCGGCGAGCGCACGAAATAGACTTCTTCCGGGTCTTCCATATAAGTAGAAAGCGCGTGCAAACCGAAGTTAACGCTGTTGGCATTGACCGGAATATCTTCTTCCCGGTTAAAACTGATACTGCGGCGCAGCAGAGCTAAATTCTCATCGCTGCCCGTCGGAACCTGCCCATGACGGTTCAGCCATTCGCTGACCGCTTCACGCGTAGGCGCACAGAGCATGGAGGGTAAATAAGGATCGTTGTTTTCCAACGCCAATAAGTGGGCGTCATTGCCGCGCATCACTGCTACCGAGCAATTCGCTGTGCCGTAGTCAAATCCAATAAACATCACGGTTCCCCATGCCAAAGAAGGGGGGGGACTTTATGTGGTTTTGGTTTTAATTTCAAATTTAAGTGTGGGGTTGGAGCTTACAGTGGATGTTGCTTTGCTCCCTCCCCTTGCCTGAGGAGGAGTAACATCAGACTGGGAGTTTAAAAGCAAAAGACGCATTTGAAACTCCCGCTTTTTTCCTGTTACCTTTAATTTCCAAAAATAAATAGGCCCGCCCCGTGACTAAACCCCGCTACCTCCCTTATACGCCGCCTTACGACTGGGACTGGATGACCTCCTTCCTTGGCGCTCGCGCCTTAACGGGCGTTGAACAGATGCTGGATGGCTTCTACCAGCGCACGCTGCTAGTGCAGTCTGAAACCGGCACTATTGCGGGGTGGCTGCGTTTACGGCCATTGCCGGAAAGAAATTGCGTGGAGCTGTTTATCTCGCCGTCGCTCGAGCCGGTTGCTGAACGCGTCGAGCGGCAGGTTAGTTTACTGTTGGATTTAGAGGCTGACCCGCACCTGATTGCCGCGGGACTGGGGAAGCTGGCGCAAAACAACGTTGGGCTGCGGCTGCCGGGGTGTATCAATCGGTTTGAACTCACGGTGCGGGCGATCCTCGGCCAGCTGGTGAGTGTCAAAATGGCGGCGACGCTGGCGACGCGGCTGACGCAGAACTGGGGCGAAGCCATCGACACGCCTTTTGCCGGATTAACGCACCTGTTCCCGACGCCGGAACGCATTGCTCAACTGAGCGTGGATGACCTGCGCGGTATTGGCGTGCAGGCCAAACGGGCGGCCTGTTTGATTGGCGTGGCGCGGGCGGTGGCGGAGGGCAGCCTGCCGTTGGATAACATGCCGGATGTGCAACAGGGCGTGAAACAGCTGCTGGCGATGCCGGGGATTGGCGGCTGGACCGCCAGCTATATCGCCATGCGGGCCTGGTCAGCGCCGGACGTTTTTCTCGGCAGCGACTACCTGATCAAGCAGCGTTTTCCTGACACGACGCCGGGCAAAATCGCCCGCTACGCCCAGCGTTGGCAGCCGTGGCGCACTTACGCCACCTTGCATCTGTGGGCCAATAATGACTTTCTACCCGACGATGAGCCGCAGACGTAAACTGCCTGCTTAATGAATGCCAAAATAGCCGGTGTTGAGCAGCGTATTGAGCGACGTCAGCGGCGCGATGGTATCGCCTTCCACCAAATCAATGCCAATGCTGGTCAGCTTTTCCAAGGTTTCGTTTAAATCTGCCGGGCCAGCCAGCGTCTGCGCCGCCAGCCGATGAGTGTTGCCATGGAGAATCGTCACCAGCACTTCATCCATCTGGTTATAGTGTAGTTGGCTCATAAAGGTCGGGTCGATTTGCACGTAATCCACACTGCCTTCCGGCAAGGCATTAAATTCATTCAGATTTTTTCCAACGTTGCGCAGTACGATTTTACAACCACGCTGCCTCAGTTCGGCAACGTACCGCCGCAGATGCTCATATTTGAGCAACACATCGGGTTCAATCATCAGATTCACCGAGCCCATCGGCATCAGGGTGTTATCCAGCAGGCGATTTAACTCTTGCCGCAAACTCTCTTGCAGCAGGCTTTCCGTGGCGAGCGGGATAGCCACGCAAATTCCCTTATTATTGATACCCTTAGCATGAACCTCGAGGACCTGACGCAGCATCCACAGGTCGATTTCGGGCATCATGTCGTAAAATCGTGCGGCTTCCAACAGCAATTCGGCGTGCTGAATGCCATTCACCGGCTGCACGAATTGCAGCGAAAGTTGATAGAAGCAGACGGAAAGCGGCGTTTTCGGTGGTGACGCGGCGCGGCAGTTGAGCGACAGCTGATTTTCATTCAGCACGCGGCGAATATCCTCGGGGCGGAACAGCACGGCGTGGGAGGCCAATAAGCGTTTTTGCTGCTCTTCATAGGCAAATACCTGCCCCCGGCCGCGATTTTTGGCGGTGTAGCAGGCAACATCGGCTTGGGCCATGTATTCGCTGCTGCTGAGGGAAGCGTCCGTGATGCGCGTAATGCCCGCGCTGGCGCCAATGCGGTAAATTTGATTTTCCCACATGAATTGGAATTCATTGATTTTATTGACTAATGACTTCACCACTTGCAAACCCTGCTCGTGCTGACAGTCTAACAGCAATAGGGCAAACTCATCGCCGCCGAGGCGAGCCAGCCGGTCGCTATTGCGAATATGATCCTGCATGAGATGGCTTAATTGGCGCAGCAACTCGTCTCCCGCCGCGTGCCCGGCGGTGTCATTGACCGCCTTGAAATGGTCGAGATCGATAAAGGCCAGACTGTGATGTTGCTGCTGCTCGGCAGTCAGTTTTAGCGCTTCTTTCAGGCTATCTTCAAAGCTGCCGCGATTGGCTAAATCGGTAAGCAAATCGTGGGAGGCGCTGTAGCTGAGTTGGCGCATCAGCTCACGCGATTTACTTACGTCCTGTAGCACCAAGACTAAGCCGATTGGCTCGGCATTTAGTTTACGCATTGGCGAAATCGCCAGCTGCACGTCGAACTGCCCGGTGTGATAGCCGTGCAAAATCAGCGATTGCTCGAGGGAGGAGTGCAGATACTGGCTGCTGTACATGGCCATTAGGTCGTTAATCAGCTCGCCGTCTGGCCCAATGGTCAAGTGCACCACATCGCTGACCGGCTTGCCCTGCGCCTTCTGCTGACTCCAGCCGGTCATCTTCTCCGCCACCGGATTCATAAAGGTGATGTTCATCTGCTGATCGGTGGAGATCACGGCATCATTGATGGCATTCAGCGTGATGTGCAGTAGCTCTTTCTCTTCATGCAGAGCTTCGCTCAGCCGGTTATTGGTGATTTCGGTGTGTTTTAGCTCATTGATATCTTCAATCTGAGCGATGAGGTAGACCGGATTTTGCTCATCATCGCGCACCAGTGAAACCGCCAGCAGTGCCCAAACAATCTCGCCATCACGGCGCAGATAGCGTTTTTCCATCTGGTAATTCTGAATCTCGCCGTCGAGCAGTTGCTGGAGTAGCGTCAGGTCTTTGCTCAGGTCCTCGGCGTAAGTAATTTCCTGAAATGTCAGCGTTTTCAGGTAGCCTGCCTCATAACCCAGCAGATTGCACAGGGCTTTATTCACCTGAAGCCATTTGCCCTGTGGCGACACCAGTGCCATGCCGATGGCGGAATATTCCATCGCATTGCGAAAACGGTTTTCGCTCTGAGTAATGTGTGACTTCTCGACGCGCAGGGCGTGCATCGCCATCGCCATGGCATTGGCGGGTAGCAGAATCAGCAGCAGCGGCGTGAAAAGCAGGCCCGGCGGCACCACGGTAATGTGCGGAACGATGTCGATAATGCCGGTGGTTTGCAGCAGCGCAATCATCAGGGTCAGGCAGAGGAAAATGAAAAATGCCTCAACGCGCGGCAAGCGTATCGCCGCCCACAGCAGAGGAATGGTGATAAAGGCAAAGGGGTAAGGCAGCCATTTTAGCGCCAGAAAAGCCGCCACCATGTTGATAATTAGGGTCGCCATCAGCTCAAGCAGGCGGCCTGAGTTGTGGAAAAGTTGCTGTAGATAGCCTCTCTGGTAAATCAAACCCAGCGGAGTGAGTGCCAAAATGGCGACCGCCTCGGACATAAACCAGGTCGCGAACCTTTGCTCTGACGCCTGTGGCGCAAGGGTGTGCTGGACAAAGATCGTCATGATAATGGCGCTGAGCAGCGGACTGAACACCACGGCCACCAGCAGGAATTTTGCCCAATTCGCCAGACCAGAGAGCGGGTCCTTGGTGGGCAGAAAGCGTCGCAGCAGCAGCGCGCAGGTGCCCGCCTCTAACAAGTTAATAAATAGGTAGGGCAGGTAGCTCGTAGACCACGAGTACGCCAAAAAGTGGGAGGCGGCGATGCCCAAGCCCGCGGCGCAAAACAGCGGCAACCAGTCGCGGTAGCGATGGTGGAATAAAACCGGGATGAGCAGTGCCGTCGGCAACCATACCGACGCCAGACTTGAGGATTGCTGGATGACCTTCATGCAGGCGAGTGCCAGCAGGCAGATGCTCACGGCCAGAACCAACAGGATTTTCCAACTGATGGGCGACTGTGAATCCAGACGGGATATGTTCTTTTCCACGGCAAAACCCTTTCTTAAACCCGTCCGGCCACGAACGATAAGCTTGCTGAATTCTACAACAGTAATGAATTGATAACGAACCTTGAGTGAGAAGAAGGTCAGGTTTTTATGGGTTTAATGAGCTGAAGGAGTCAGCTGTGGCCTTGTCAGGGAAAACGAAGAGTAAAACCTTTGCTGCGCCTTGAGAATAAGGCGCAGCAAAGGGGGAGTTAAAGCAGGAAAATTGTCGCCAATCCAAGGAAGATGAAGAAACCGCCCGTATCGGTGATGGCGGTGATCATCACGCTGGCGCCCACCGCCGGGTCGCGGCCAAGCCTTACCATGGTCAATGGAATAATCACCCCCATGCTGGCGGCAACTAATAGATTGAGTACCATCGCCAATGTCATGACCGCGCCCATCTCCCAGTCGCCATACAGCAGCCAGGTAATGATGCCCATCAGGCCACCCCACACCAGACCGTTGATCAGTGCGACGCCCAACTCCCTGAATATCAGGAATTTAAGATTGCCGAGCTGCACCTGATGCAGCGCCAGAGCACGCACAATCATCGTGATTGTCTGATTACCCGTATTACCGCCAATACCGGCAACAATCGGCATTAATGCCGCCAGCGCCACCAGTTGCGAAATCGTACCTTCAAACAGGCCGATCACCCGCGACGCGACAAACGCGGTGCAAAGATTAATGGCCAGCCACGCCCAGCGGTTTTTCACTGCCTTGCCTACAGGCGAGAACACGTCCTCTTCCGGGCTTAAGCCCCCCATGCGGCGCAGATTGGTGTCGGTATCGTTATTAACGAAATCGACAATTTCCTCGACCGTCAGGCGACCCATCAGTTTGCCCTTTTTGTCGATGACGGGCGCGGTGATTAAGTCATAACGTTCGAAGGCACTGGCCGCGTCTTCGGCTTTGTCTTCGGGTTCGAAGCAGGTTGGGTCATCGTTCATCACCTGGAAAACCTGGCGATGCGGCGAGTTAAGCAAAATGGTGGTGAGCGGCAGCTCGCCAAGTAGCATGTTGTTTCGGTCAGTGACGAACAGCTTGTCACTGGCTTCGGGAATGTCTTTACGGTAGCGCAAATAGCGCTGCACGGTGCCCAGCGTGACATCCGCGCGCACGGACAGCAGCTCGAAATCCATGATTCGCCCGACGGTATCCTTGCCGAACTTAACCACTTCGCGCACTTTTTCGCGCTGGCGCGGATCCAGCGAGGTCAGCACGCGGCCCATCAGGTCACGTGGCAGATATTCCGCCAGATAAACCTGATCATCCACGTCCAGCAGCGACATGGTTTTCAGCAGGTCTTTGTCGCTCATTTCCTCAATCAGACTGTCCCAGACGGTTTCTGAGACTTCTACTAAGGCTTTACCGCGATCTGCGGGATCGACTAAACGCCACAGCGCCAGACGTTCGCGCTCCGGCAAGGCTTCTAAAATATCGGCAAGGTCAGCCGGATGCAGCCCGTCAATCAGATTGCTGAGCTCGGCAGTCTGGTCCATTAGCAGGGACTGCGTGGCAGGGTCGATATCTTTGGATTCGCCGAGAATGCTGTCGGCAAGGTCGTCGCTGTCTAGCAGCAGGTTGAGGATGCGGGTACGTGTTTCCGCCAGCTTTTGTACGTGATAGCGATGCTTATTGGCAGACATGCTGCGTCCTTATCCTTTGAATTCCAGAACTAAAATATCAGGGTGCCGGTGTCGTCGATTGTTCTACCTGAGTCTGTTTTTGAGTTTGATGATGTGACCAGGCCCCGACGGCGGAGTAGACCAAGCGGCCGAATAAAATAATAAAGCTGATCGCTAATACGATCTTAGTCATCTTGATGTTGGCTTTTTTAGACATAGTAATTTCAGCTTATTAAACCGTAGCTCCATCAGGGTGAAATAATGATTTAAAACAGACTCATTCGCATAATCAATATATAGCACAACGCCTAACCCAGCCAGAAAAGTCTCATTGTGTAGGAGTGTTCCGTCAGGATATTCAGAATAATCTCGCACTCTGGGCGCTGGATTGAATTGTGAATAAAAATATCCGGCAGAGAATCATACGTGTATGAAATTTATAGGGTATTTTTTCACTCTTGAGTGAATGCATTTGAGGCAATTTTTACGCTAATTAGCAAAGTCTAGGTTTATTGATCCCCATCAAATAGTTTAATATGAGCCAACTTAGAATCTGGTTTTATTTTAGTGATGCTGCGAAATCTGTTTTTACCGCTTTTTGTGGCCAGTCTTTTGACGTTTCCTTAAACCCGTTGTTTCTTTGGCGTTGTTGACCGTTCATCTGGCCTCTCAATGATTCCAGCACGCGACCTGCGTGGATCGCCTGCGGAAAAACATGGCATATCCTATGAGTAAATTTTTATCTTGGCGTGAATACAGCCGCCACTGGTGGGGCCTGCCCCTGCTGTGCGCACTGGTGTTTATCAATATCTCGTCTTACTTCTCGCCCATTATCTTCTTGCCGGAAGGTCGTACTTATTTGATGTACATGCCGCTGGCGGTGTGTGTAGCGCTAATGATGGTCTTTGATTGGCGCGCCTTGCCGGGTATCGCGATAGGTATGTTCATCCGCTATGACCTGCGTATCGGCGCCGAAATGGCATCGCTACTGACGCTTATCTATCTGTTCTGCCTGAGCGTTTCTTGGGCCGGTTATCGCTGGCATGCCGGTAAACGCTGGTCTGCGACCTTTGGGTTACTGCGTCTGCCGCTCCCGCGCGTCTTCTGGCTGGTGATTTTCCTCTCCTGCCTCTACATCTTTATTTTGCAAATCGTAGTGGAGTTGGGACTGCTGCCGGGCTATCTGGGCATGGTGACCCGTGAATTTATGACGCTGCGGACCCTGATCAATCTTCAGGCGATGATGCTGGGTATCTTGCTGAGTGGGCATCTGTGGTACCTGACGTTTCGCGTTTTGCGTAAACCTCGCTATCTGCGCGTGCTGCGCCAAATCATGCTTAATCAGCGCTCGCCGGGCGTGAAGTCTGTCGAGATTGTACTGTGGTTTGCGTTGCTGAGCGTGATGGTGATTTTGCTGAGCATGGAGGGGATCAGTGAGCCGATTGCCAAAATTCTGCTCAGCGATTACACCTTAACCCTGCTGCTGCCGGTGCTGCTGTTTGGTGCGATGCGCTACGGCTATCACTTCATTACGCTCGTCTGGACGGGGGCGCTGATTGTGCTGTTTAGCAATTATCGCGGCTTCATCAACGAGAAGGACTTTGTCCATAATCTGGTATTTGTTTCAGCGCTGATGCTGGTGTTTACCCTCTGCCTGCTGCTGATGGCCTCTATCTCGTCAATGCAACGCCAGCTGATGAAAAAGACCCGACAGGCCGCCCTGCTGGACCCGGTTTTTGGTTTGCCTAACCTGCGGGCCTTCAATCGTGACTTATCGCGCTATCCGCGCTCTTTACTCTGCTTTGTTCGCGTGTCGGAAATGGACGTGCTCAGCCGCAACTACGGCATGCAGTTACGCATTCAGTTCAAACAGCAACTGGCCACTGGCCTGCGGCCTTTCTTGCAGGAAGGGGAGAGGGTGTATCACCTGCCGGGGTACGATTTGGTGTTGCGTCTCAACTGTGATGAAACGCTGGAGAAGTTGGACCGCTTGCAGCAATACGTCGATGATTTTCGCCTGATTTGGAACGGCCTGCCGCTGCATCCGAATATCGGTTTGTCCTACTGCACCGTCTTCCCGCCGGTTGAGCATCTGCACATGCTGCTGGGGGAATTGAGCGGTATTGCCGAGGTGTCGTTGACCACCGGCAAGCCGGAGTCCAACAAAAGCGACCACAGTCAGGTGCAGAAAGAGATCAAATCCAAAGTGGCGATGCTGCATAAAATCCAGCGCGCGCTGGATGAAGATCGCTTCGTGCTGATGGCGCAGCCTATCGCCGGTATTCGCGGCGACAGCTACCATGAGATCCTGCTGCGCATGCAGGATGACGAGGGCGGCTTGATGACGCCGGAAAAATTCCTGCCGGTGGTGCATGAATTTGGTCTGGCTTATCAGTTGGATATCTGGGTGCTGAAGCACACCCTCATGTTTATCAACGATAACCGTGAGAAGCTGCCGAGCGTGCGCTTCGCGGTGAACTTCTCGCCGTCGACCTTCTGTCGCCCCTCTTTTAGTAGCCAATTCAAGGCGTTGATGGCGCAGTATCAGGTCGAGCCGTTCCAAATCGTGCTGGAAGTGACGGAATCTCACCTACTGCATAATGTGAAATATGCTGATTTCTCCATGCGCGATTTACGCCACTACGGCTGCCGCATTGCGATTGATGATTTCGGCACGGGTTATGCCAGTTATGACCGCTTGAAGTTTATTCAGGCGGACATCCTGAAGATTGACGGCAGCTTCGTGCGCAACATGATGACGGACCCACTGGATGCCTATATCGTGCAGTCAATTTGTCAGGTTGCGCGGATGAAACACTTGGCGATAGTCGCTGAGTTTGTGGAAACCGAACAGCAGCGCGAAGCACTGCGGGCGCAGGGCGTGGACTATATGCAGGGATATTTGATTGGAATGCCTGAGCCACTCAGCCAGCTGGTTCAGGAGCCGATAAACTCGGCAATAAACTAAAAGCGTTACCGCGATCCTCCCCTTGTGAAAGGGCAGGATCGCGGCTAACCAAAGGCTGGCGGGTTATTTAGCAGGATCTTCCTGCTCGCCGTCCTCTTCTTCCAGAATCAGCTTCCAGCCCGTCACGTCGTCCCAGTAACTCTGTTCCCGTTCAAAATCCAACTGCACCAGGTTGTTCTGCGCCAAATAACCGGCGGGGAAGCGCAGCGTCCAATGATTATCATCCGTGAGCAGTCGCAGCGTCTCTGGCGTGGTGGTGGATTGACGCTGATTGTTCAGCAGTGCGCCGAGGCGCAAAAGCTGCACCAGCGGCAGGTAATGCTTTTTCTTGAACAGGTTAAGGCGTGGCAGCTCTTCCAGTTTCACCCCTTTACGGTGGAAACGCACCAGCGTAGCCAGTAGGGTTTGCTGCTCCTGATTGAAGCCCGGCAGGTTGGTATTCTGCAAGATATAGGCCGAATGGCGATGCATGCCGCTGTGGTTAATGCTTAACCCCACTTCATGCAGCATGGCAGCGAATTTCAGCAGAGATTCGAGCTGTGGTTGCACCAGTTTTGAGTTTTGCGCCAGCCACTGGGCATAGAGTAATTCGGTGGTTTCCAGCACGCGGCGCGCCTGCTCGCGGTCAATGTTGTAGTGCTCGGCCAGGCTTTTTGCAGTGCGAGTGCGGATATCCTGATGGCGGAAGCGACCTTCCATCTCATACAGCACGCCTTCGCGCAGCGCGCCGTCCGACAGTCGTAACTCTTTGATTGCCAACGCATCGAACACGCCGCACAAGATAGCCAGACCCGGCACAAATACCGACTGGCGATCTTCGGACAGGCCCGGCAGGCTCAGCGAGGAGAAGTTTTTGTAATTCATCACTTCTTCAGTGAGCATTTTCAGGCGTTCAGGGGTAATAAGGCCGTCTTTTTCGCCCATTTCCACCAGCACTTCATAAGTGGCTTTAATGGTGCCCGACGCGCCTAGCGCGTACTGCCAGCCTTGCAGACGATACTGCCAGGCCATGGTTTCCAGCTTTTGCGCGGCGGCCAGCTGGGCGCGTTTAAAGTTAGCGCGGCTGATTTCGCCGTCGGGGAAGAAATATTGCCCAAAGCTGACGCAGCCCATGCGGCGGCTCTCTGCCAGCAGTGGCTCGAAATCTTCGCCGATCACCAGCTCCGTCGACCCGCCACCGATATCAATCACCAGCTTGCGGCCTTTTTCGGGCTGAGTGTGCTCGACGCCCATGAAAATCAGGCGCGCCTCTTCCTGCCCGGAAATGATTTCAATCGGATAGGGGATAACCTCGGCGGCGCGCTGGAGAAACTCTTCAGCATTCACCGCCTGACGCAGCGAGTGGGTGCCGACAATGGTCACGTTCTGTTCGGGAAAGCCTTGTAAACGTTCGGCAAACAGCGCCAGGCAGTCAAGACCGCGCTGGATAGCTTCTTCGCTCAATACGTTGTTGCTGTCCAGACCGTCAGCCAGATGCACGCGCTGCTTCAGGCGGCCCAACACCTGTAGCGCGCCATTCACGACGCGCGCTATCACCATATGGAAGCTGTTTGACCCAAGGTCGATAGCCGCAATCTCTTGCGGTTTGGCGTTTATGGTGTTGTTCAGGGGCATAATATGTGGTGCTCCAAAGTGTCAGGCCTAATCGTGTTGCTGTTTATTATGTTCAAGCTCGAAGGCTTTGAGGTAGTCGTAGATAGCCAGCTGCGCGCGCACCTTACGACGATTTCCGCGTGGAACATAACGATTACTGAGATCTTTATCAATATATCTGGCTTTCACCGTGTCGCTGAACAGCAGGTCGAGGATGTCGAGCACGCGCTGTTTTAGCGTCGGATCCAGCAGGGCGACGGCCACTTCAATACGGTAGTCGATATTGCGCGTCATCCAGTCCGCAGAGGACAGGAACACTTTGGTGTCGCCATTATTTTCAAACACATACACCCGGTCGTGCTCGAGATAACGGTCAACAATACTGGTCACCTGAATGTTTTCACTGACGCCCGGCAGTTCCGGTACCAGCGAGCACATGCCGCGGATCAACAGGCGGATTTTCACTCCAACGTTGGAAGCGGCGTAGAGGCGATCAATCAGGCCCTTATCCACCAGGTTGTTGATTTTCAGCGTGATCCCGCCGTTACCGCCAGCCTGCACGTTGGCAATCTCCTGATCGATCAGCTTATACAGCATATCGCGGGAGTTTTGTGGCGATACCATCAGGTGCTCGAAAGTCACCGGCCGGTATGGATTCTCAATAAAGTTAAACACCCGGCGCACTTCATTGGTGATGCGGCTGTCCGCCGTCAGCAAGGAGTAGTCGGTATAAAGACGGGCCGTTTTCTCGTTAAAGTTGCCGGTCCCAATATGAGCATAGCGGACGATTTCATCGCCTTCCCGGCGTGAGATAAGAAATAGTTTGGCGTGAATTTTCAGGCCCGGCGCGGAGAAGATAACGTGCACCCCAGCTTCCGTCAGGCGCTTGGCCCAGTGGATGTTGGCTTCTTCGTCAAAGCGCGCCTGTAGCTCCACCACCACCGTGACTTTTTTGCCGTTATGCGCCGCGTGGATCATCGATTCGATAATGCGCGAGTCTTTGGCTACGCGGTAAATATTGATCTTGATTGACAGCACGTTGGGGTCGAAAGAGGCCTGACGCAGCAGCTCCAGCACGTGCTCAAAGGTGTAGTACGGGTAGTAAAGCAACACGTCTTGTTGGCGAATCGCTTCAAAGCCGTTGCGGAATTTATCGAAGAACAGATGGCGCAGTCTCGGCAGCGGGCGGTTGACCAGGTTGGCTTTGCCGACATTTGGGAAGCCGATGAAGTCTTTAAAATTGTGGTAGCGGCCGCCGGGAATGACGGAATCATAGTTAGAGATCCCCAGTTTACCGCGCAGCAGCTCGACCATGTCATCGGGCATATCGCGCTGATAAACAAAGCGCACCGGCTCGGCGGTCAGGCGCTGTTTCAGGCTCGAAGACATTAATTCCAGCAGGCTCGATTCCATCTCCGTCACCAAGTCGTACTCGGCATCACGGGTCATTTTCATCGAATAGGCGTTGAGCTGGTCGTAATCAAAGAAGCCTTTAAAGATGTCATCAAGGCAGTAGCGCAGGATGTTATCCAGCAAGATCATCGGCTTGCGGCGGCGCGGCGTTTCTGGCGGTAAGTTAACGAAACGCGGCACTTTGTCTGATGGAATTTCCAGCAGCGCGTAATGGATCTCTTCACCGCGAATAATTTCGACTGCCAGATAGGTGTAATCGTCTTTGAGGAACTGAACCAGATTGGTGTCGTGATTGATCAGAATAGGCGTGATGAACTGGCGCAGATGCTGTTTGAAATACTGACGCAGCCAATTTTGCTGATTTTCAGACACCTGGCGTTCGTTGATCAAGAAAATCTGGTTGCGCGCCATCTCTAGCAGCAGGTCGTTGTAAAGACTGTCAAACTCTTGGTCTATGCGCAGAACCTTGGCCTGAATCTTTTTCAGCAAATGGCGAGACGCGCCGATAAAACCTTGTTCTTCGCTGATTAAAATTCGGCGTTTTAAATCGGCAAAACGAACTTTATAGAATTCGTCCAGATTGTTGGAGTAGATGCCCAAAAAACGCATGCGTTCGATCAGAGGATTGCTTTTGTCTGCCGCTTCCTGCAAAACACGTTCATTGAAGGACAGCCAGCTCAGTTCTTTTTCTATATAAAGCTTTTCCTGACCCATTTTAACTCCATTCTTTATGGCCCAACATTCAGCGTTATCACGATGAATCACCAGGGAAAATCTCGCTATTTCCAGCTCACATCCTGTGGATGTTCGACATATCTCTAATGGAAAATATTGAGAGAGAGGGGCCTAGTGTCTACTACCAATATTGCGAAAGATTGACAGGAAAGTCCAATACAAAGCGGAGGTTAAATCAGAGGGTGGAAAGTGAGCATTAAATGGCGCAACGAGAGAGGAAAAAGCTTAGCGGTGAACAAGATATCTCATGAAGATACGCTTTAGAAAAGCAGCTTGTTCACCGCTAATAGGGCGGTTAAACCACGCCTGCGCCGATAGGATCAACGCGTTTGGATTCCGCCGGCTTGGTTTTGTACTTCGCCAAGAATTGCGGTTGGAAAATACACATACGGATGGCGCTGCGGTATTCCCCGTTAACGAAGAATTCCTGTTTCAGTTCGCCTTCTACTTCAAAGCCCAACTTGTTGTAGATATGAATCGCCTTTTTGTTCTCTTTATCGACGATTAAATACAGCTTGTAGAGGTTAAGAACGGAAAACGCATAGTCCATCGCTAACTTGACGGCATCACCGGCAAACCCTTTGCCTTGATGAGCGGGGTCGATAATGATTTGAAACTCAGCACGACGGTGTATGTGATTAATCTCGACTAACTCCACCAGACCAACAGGCCCGCTTTCATATTCAATGATAAAACGGCGTTCGCTTTGGTCATGAATATGTTTGTTGTAGAGGTCGGTCAGTTCGACAAAAGCTTCATAAGGCTCTTCGAACCAGTAACGCATGATGCTTGCGTTGTTATCGAGACGGTGAACGAACGCCAAATCGTCTTTTTCCAGTGGACGTAATCTGACGTGGGTCTTGCTAAACATAAAATTTCCCGAAATGTCGTTTATTCGGATACTTTTTAGAAACTAGGCTCTTTAAACAGTCCTGTTTTAAGAAAAGGTGAGCACACAAACGACTTTAAACGTGCACTCACGCAGTCATTATAGCGGTCAATATGTAAACGAACGTAAACAGATATAAAACAAAAAACCGGCACGTGGCCGGTTTATAGTGAAATCATCGCCTGCGGGCAGTTTAATCTGCGGCGTAACCCTGCTCTGGTAGCGGATTACCGTCGAGGTAGGCCACGCCATCTTTTAGCGATAAACGACCATCGACAAACCAACTTACCACCAGCGGATAGATGCTGTGTTCCTGCGTCTGCACGCGTTCAACCAGCTCATCTTCGCTGTCATCACTGAAAACCGGCACCTTGGCTTGCAGAATAACCGGACCGCCGTCGAGCTGTTCAGACACGAAGTGCACGGAAGTGCCGTGAACTTCATCTTGATTTTCAATTGCTTGACGATGAGTGTGCAGGCCGGGATATTTTGGCAGCAGGGAAGGGTGAATATTGAGCATGCGGCCAGCGAAACGCTGAACGAACTCAGCCGTGAGAATGCGCATGTAGCCCGCAAGCACGATCAAGTCGGGATTATAAGCCTCGATGGCATCGGCCAGCGCGACGTCAAACGCCGCGCGGTCGGCAAAGGATTTTACATCTAATGCATGGGCGGGAATACCGGCCGACTGCGCCCGTTCCAGCCCGAATGCCGAGGCTTTATTACTGAAGACGGCGCTGAGCGTCGCATAAATACGTCCTTGCTGGCAGGCATCAATCAGCGCCTGGAGGTTACTCCCTTCGCCTGATACCAGCACCACGATCCTTTTCATCTCAACACCTGTCTGTAGTCGAATTTACTTGATGATAACGCGTTCTTCGGAATTAGAGGCTTTTACGCTACCAATTTTCCACGCTTTTTCGCCATTATCATTCAGTAAGGCCACGGCTTCATCGGCCAGCTCAGCAGGCAGAGCAACCAACATACCCACACCACAGTTGAAGGTGCGGTACATTTCGTGGCGGCTGACGTTACCGGCAGTTTGCAGCCAGTTGAACACGTCCGGCCACTGCCAGCTTGCTTCGTCAATCACCACTTGGGTGTTATCCGGCAGCACGCGTGGGATATTTTCCCAGAAGCCGCCACCGGTGAGATGCACGATGCCGTGAACTTCAACTTGCTCAATCAATTTCAGAATCGATTTCACATAGATTTTGGTCGGTGCCAGCAGATGATCTGCCAGAGACTTACCGGCCAAATCCGTGGTTTCTGGATTGGTTTTGCTCACTTCGAGGATTTTGCGCACCAGCGAGTAGCCGTTGGAGTGCGGGCCGCTGGCTGCCAGAGCAATCACTGCATCGCCGTCAGCCACTTTGCTGCCATCGATGATTTCTGACTTTTCTACCACGCCCACGCAGAAGCCTGCCACGTCGTAATCTTCGCCGTGATACATGCCCGGCATCTCAGCGGTTTCGCCGCCGACTAATGCACAACCAGACTGCTTACAGCCTTCGGCAATCCCGGTGATCACGCTGGCGGCGGTGTCGACGTCCAACTTACCGGTGGCGTAATAATCGAGGAAGAACAGGGGTTCAGCACCCTGAACAATCAAATCGTTAACGCACATGGCGACTAAATCAATGCCGATAGTGTCGTGGCGTTTCAAGTCCATTGCCAGACGCAGCTTGGTGCCAACGCCGTCGGTACCCGAAACCAGCACAGGTTCACGATATTTTTGCGGCAGCGCGCACAGGGCACCAAAACCACCCAATCCGCCCATCACTTCCGGACGACGAGTCTGTTTTACTACACCTTTGATGCGGTCTACTAATGCGTTACCTGCATCGATATCCACACCTGCGTCTTTATAGCTGAGAGAGGTCTTGTCGGTCACTGCGTAATCCCCAAGGCGGTTGGTAAAATAAAACGCGGCAATTCTAACAGCCAAGGCAAACGTTTGCGAGGGGCTTGTGAGGTTGAGAGTCATTCTGCTGTCTATACTGTTGATCGACATTCTATTGACCGCGATCAGGCTATTGGCAGTGGCGTTCAAAAAAAAAGGCGTTATAATCTCGCGATTTTTTTTTGCAGCACAACCACCTTAGGAGAAATAAAAATGAAGATCGTTGAGGTGAAACACCCGCTGGTGCGACATAAGCTGGGCCTGATGCGTGAGAATGACATCAGCACGAAACGTTTTCGCGAACTGGCTTCTGAGGTGGGGAGTCTGCTGACCTATGAAGCAACTTCTGATTTAGAAACTGAGAAAGTAACTATCGAAGGCTGGTGCGGCCCGGTAGAAATCGATCAGATCAAAGGTAAGAAAATCACTGTAGTGCCAATTCTGCGTGCCGGCCTGGGCATGATGGAAGGCGTACTGGAGCACGTTCCAAGCGCGCGTATCAGCGTGGTGGGCGTCTACCGTGACGAACAAACTATGCAACCTGTGCCTTATTTCCAGAAGCTGGTTTCTAATATTGAAGAGCGTCTGGCGCTGGTGGTTGACCCAATGCTGGCGACCGGCGGCTCGATGATTGCCACGATCGACTTGCTGAAAAAAGCCGGCTGCCAGAGCATTAAAGTGCTGGTACTGGTTGCTGCTCCAGAAGGGATTGCCGCGTTAGAGAAAGCGCACCCGGACATTGAGCTGTACACCGCCTCCATTGACCAGGGGTTAAATGAGCATGGTTACATCGTGCCGGGCCTCGGCGATGCGGGCGACAAGATATTTGGTACTAAATAAGCATTCGTTACAAAGCAGCCGACTGAGAAGTCGGCTTTTTTTTGATTTTTTATCAGGGTTTTACCTTTTCATCAGGCCGCCACGGCTGAAACATGACACCTATAATCGCCAACTCTTTGAGAGGATCTATTCATGACACGTCGCGTCATTGGGGTAAGTGAGCGCCCGCCGCTGTTGCAGACCATTCCCCTAAGTTTCCAGCATCTGTTCGCTATGTTCGGTGCCACGGTGCTGGTACCGATCCTGTTTAAAATTAATCCGGCCACGGTGCTGCTGTTCAACGGCATCGGCACTTTGCTGTATCTGTTTGTCTGTAAGGGCAAAATTCCCGCTTATCTCGGCTCCAGCTTTGCGTTTATTTCGCCGGTGCTGCTGTTATTACCGATGGGCTATGAGGCGGCGCTGGGTGGGTTTATCGTCTGCGGCCTGCTGTTCTGCTTAGTCGCGCTGATTGTGAAAAAGGCCGGGATTGGCTGGATAAACGTCATGTTCCCTCCTGCGGCGATGGGCGCAATCGTTGCCGTCATCGGGTTAGAGCTGGCGGGGGTTGCCGCCAACATGGCCGGATTGCTGCCTGCCGAGGGCGCGTCGGCTGATTCCACCACCATTACCATTTCCATGGTAACGCTGGCCGTGACGGTGCTCGGCTCAGTGCTATTCCGCGGCTTCCTGGCGATTATCCCGATTCTGATTGGCGTGCTGGTGGGCTATGCGCTGTCATTCTTTATGGGCGTGGTTGACGTTTCTACCATTGAGTCCGCTCATTGGTTCGCGCTGCCAACCTTCTACACTCCGCGCTTTGAGTGGGTGGCGATTCTGACCATTCTGCCCGCCGCGCTGGTGGTGATTGCCGAGCACGTGGGGCATCTGGTGGTGACGGCGAATATTGTCAAAAAGGATCTGCTGCGCGACCCGGGCCTGCATCGCTCGATGCTGGCGAATGGTTTATCCACCGTGCTGTCGGGCTTTTTTGGTTCTACGCCAAATACCACCTATGGCGAAAACATCGGCGTAATGGCGATCACCAAGGTCTACAGCACTTGGGTTATCGGCGGCGCGGCGATTCTGGCGATTATGTTGTCCTGCGTTGGCAAGCTGGCGGCGGCGATTCAGGCCGTGCCGGTTCCGGTCATGGGCGGCGTTTCTCTGCTGCTTTACGGCGTGATTGGTGCCTCGGGTATCCGCGTGCTGATTGAGTCCAAAGTGGATTACAACAAAGCGCAGAACCTGATCCTCACCGCGGTCATTCTGATCATCGGCGTCAGCGGCGCGAAGATCCACATTGGCGCTGCGGAGCTGAAAGGCATGGCGCTGGCGACCATCGTCGGTATCTTCCTCAGCCTGCTGTTCAAAGTGATTGAACTGGTGCGCGGCGAAGAAGAGATCATTGATATCGAAGATGAACGCGAGGATCGCGCGGCGTAAATCTTCCCGCTAATCGCCGGTTGCGGGATCCTCCACCCGGCGATTAGCTCGGTTAGCAAGCGGTTGTGCGGGGCACAGTTCAACTCCGGCAGGATCCTATGCTAGAATTCTGCCGTTGCCCGCTTTCTGTTTATGGCGGCAACAACCCGAAAAATAACCATGAGATACGACTTTTTGTTGATAACAACATTTGCGGTTTATAAGCCGTATTGGTTGAGGTGCTTCTGAATACGCCGGCACAGCTTTCCCTGCCACTTTATCTTCCTGATGATGAAACCTTTGCCAGTTTTTATCCGGGGGAGAACCCCTCTCTGCTTTCTGCCATTCAAACGGCGCTGCATCAAGAGCACGGCACTTACATCTATTTCTGGTCGCGCGAGGGCGGTGGCCGCAGCCATTTGCTGCACGCAGCCTGTGCTGAACTCTCCCAGCGTGGCGAAGCGGTAGGCTATGTGCCTTTGGATAAACGCGCCTATTTCGTGCCGGAAGTGCTTGATGGCATGGAACATTTGGCGCTGGTTTGTATCGACAATATTGAAGGGATTGCGGGGGATGACGAGTGGGAAGCCGCCGTGTTCCATCTGTATAACCGTATTCTGGAAACCGGCCGCACCCGACTGTTTATTACCGGGGATCGCCCGCCGCGCCAGCTTAATCTCAGCTTGCCTGATCTCGCTTCGCGTTTGGATTGGGGGCAAATCTACAAGTTGCAGCCGCTGTCTGACGAAGAGAAGCTGCAAGCGCTGCAATTGCGCTCGAAACTGCGTGGGTTTGAACTGCCGGAGGACGTCGGTCGCTTCCTGCTGAAGAGGTTGGATCGCGAGATGCGCACGCTGTTTATGACGCTTGATCAGCTCGACAGAGCTTCCATCACGGCACAGCGCAAACTCACGATCCCCTTTGTGAAAGATATTCTTAACCTGTAATTCGGTTCGCCGATTTACAGGATCTCCAGCACCTGCTCAGGCGGGCGTCCCAGCCGCGCTTTGCCTTTCGACAGCACGATCGGGCGCTCAATCAAACGTGGATGATCGGCCAAGGCTTGCAACAGCTGCTGCTCATTCAGCGCCGGATCGGCCAGATTCTCCTCTTTATAAATCTCTTCCCCTTTACGCATTAAATCGCGCGCAGAATCAAATCCCAGCTTCTTCACTAGCTCTTTCAGCGTATCCACCGACGGCGGGATTTCGAGATATAGAATCACTTCCGGCTTAATGCCTTTATCTTCGAGTAACTTCAGCGTTTCTCGACTCTTACTACAGCGCGGATTGTGATAAATCGCGACATCATGTTGCATAAGGTTCTCCCTCTCTGTTTATTGCTCAGCGTCCAATCAGCCCTTTTGATATTGGCGGAAGCGCTTCTGTAGCTGGCGCAACTGGTCAATACGGGCGTCATAGCGCGACTGTTCAAGACTGCCCAGCTTCTGCAATGCACTGGCGTTACTCAGAAGTTCGATGGCCTGATCAAGCTGGCCCATTAGCGCCATGCTCTCTGCTCTGGCCGCTAACTCTTGAGCGCGTAAACCCTGCGCACCACTGGCTTGTGACAGTAAATCCCAACCATTTGGATCATTCGGGTAATTGAAAGTATAGCGGTTGAGGATGCGACTTGCGTTTGCAGGCTGGCCGCCTTCGAGATAAGCATTGGCTAAGTTGAGCAGCAACACCGGGTTTTTACTGGTTTCCGCATTGGCCTTTTCCAGCCGCGCAATGGCCTGTGGCGCGTGTTTCTGCTCGACATCGACGTCAGTGGCTAAGTCGAGGAACCAGTCATTGCCCGGGTTTTTCTCCAGCAAAGATTCCAAAATACTGCGCGCCTGATCGTATTTTTTCGCTTTGTAGAACTGCAATGCCTGACCATATTTCGCCGCCATCTGGTCGCGGATATTGCCGTTGCTCAGTTGAGTTAAGTAGTCATCGGTCAGCGGATTTCTTTCCGTGCCGTACATGCCGAGCATACGCACTTTAGCCAATAAATAACTCTGCGAAGACTGAACGTTAAGGTGCGGCATCTGGTTAGCGCGGTTGCGGATGTCGGCCAGACGGCTGTCCGGCAAGGGGTGGGTCAGCAGCATTTCCGGCGGCTTGCTGGAGTAGCTCGACAGGTCCGCCAGCTTTTGTAAGAACGCGGGCATCGCCTGCGGGTCGAAGCCTGCACGTTGCAGAACCTGAATGCCGATACGGTCGGCTTCCTGCTCGTTACCCTGCGTAAAGCTGATCATGCCCTGCTGGGTTCCAGCCAAGGTGCCGGTCAGGGCGGCCATACCGGCCTGCGGGCTGGCCATCGCCAACAAGATAGAGCCGAGGGCGCCGACCCAGGTGAGCGGGGCGTTTTTGCGCTGATCTTCCATCGCGCGGGCCAGATGGCGCTGGGTCACGTGGGAGATTTCGTGCGCCATCACCGAGGCCAGCTGGCTTTCATTATCCGTATAGCGGAACAGGGCAGAGTGCAGCACCACGTTGCCGCCAAAGAAGGCAAAGGCATTTAATTCATCATTATTGACGATATAGAAGTGGAACGGCGTGCGCACCGAGTAGGCGCTGGCCACCAGCCGCTGCCCCAGCTCGTTAATGTAACGGTTGAGCAGCGGGTCATTAATCAGCGGGGTACTGGCGCGCATCTGGCGGACATAAAAATCGCCCATTTGCAGCTCCTGATTGATACTCAGGGTGCCGCCAGCCGTGGTGCCCATGTCGGGAAGCTGGTCAGTAATCGACGGTTTATTCGGATTGGAGGACGCAATCGGCGTGGTCCAATAGCTGCTGTCATCGGCCAGTGCCGGCGTCAGGCTGCCGACCGTTAAGCTTCCCACTAATAGGGCTGTGAGCGTTTTTTTAAACCGCATCGCCATAATTAAATCATTCCTAATGAATTCATCAACACTCTGACATAAACCGCTTTAAGAGTTATCCTTCCATGAACGCACTCCGGTACACTCCGGTAGTGACATATTCTTGGCTATTTATCTGATACTTAACAATAGCGATTTCTGGAATATTTGCAGTGTCTCCCCCTGCACTCACTGTGACAACACATTCAACTAAAAGTTAGTTGCAGGCCGGGAGCTGACCATGAGTGTACGGGCTTGTCACATCAGGATCTAACAGGAGCGATATCCTATGCTTGAGATGTTATTACAATGGTACCGCCGACGTTTCACCGATCCTCAAGCCATTGCTTTGCTGGCCATTTTGGTCGCCGGTTTTTGCATTCTCTACTTCTTACACGGCATCCTCGCCCCTCTGCTGGTGGCAATTGTTCTGGCCTACCTGCTGGAATGGCCGGTGGTGCGTTTGCAGCATTTCGGGCTCTCCAGAACGCTGGCGACCAGCGTGGTGCTGCTGATTTTCGCCGGTATTGTGATGCTGGGGGTGTTTGTTATCGCGCCCGTCACTTGGCAGCAGGGCATTAATTTGATGGCCGACCTGCCGAATATGCTCAACCGTTTCTATGATTTCGCCGCCACCTTGCCGAAACGCTACCCCGCGCTGGTAGATGCCGGGATCATCGACATGATGGCTGAAAACCTGCGCAGTAAGCTCTCCGGCGTGGGTGATAATCTGGTGAAGTTCTCTCTGGCGTCGCTGGTCGGGCTGCTGACGCTGGCTATCTACCTGATTTTAGTGCCGATGATGGTGTTCTTCTTGCTCAAAGATAAAGAGCAGATGCTGTGCGCGGTGCGCCGGGTGTTGCCGCGTGACAGTGGTTTAGCCGGGCAGGTGTGGCAGGAGATGAACCAGCAAATCACCAACTATATTCGTGGCAAAGTCCTGGAGATGATTATCGTCGGCGTGGCGACCTATCTGGTGTTCTTCGTCATGGGGATGCGTTATTCGCTGCTGCTGTCCGTGCTGGTGGGGCTGTCAGTGCTCATTCCTTATATCGGCGCGATGCTGGTGACTATTCCGGTAGTGGTGGTGGCGCTATTCCAGTGGGGGATGGGGGCTGACTTCTGGACGCTGTTTGTCGCCTATCTGGTGGTGCAGGGGCTGGATGGCAACGTGATTGTGCCGCTGCTGTTCTCTGAAGCCGTGAACTTGCACCCTCTGGTGATCATCCTGTCAGTAGTGATTTTTGGCGGGCTGTGGGGCTTCTGGGGGGTGTTCTTCGCTATCCCGCTCGCCACGCTGGTGAAAGCCGTGGTGCACGTCTGGCCTGACGAACTGCTTAACGAAACTACCTAAGCTGTAAACCGGCTGATTGAAGACATAAAAAAAGCGCGTCTGCGCTTTTTTTTATAAATCAGTATCAGTACAACGCTTATTGGCCGTTGATGTAGGCCAAAACGATGTCGTGGTGATCGCTGGTTTTGAAGTTGTCGAATACTTTCTCAACCTTGCCATTGCCATCCAGCAGGAAACTGATGCGATGGATACCGTCATAGGTTTTGCCCATAAAGGTCTTCTCGCCCCAGATGCCAAATGCCTGACAGACCTGATGATCTTCATCTGACAGCAGCGTGAAGTTCAGCAGCTCTTTTTCAGCAAATTTCGACAGTTTTTCTGGTTTATCAGTGCTGATCCCCAGCACTTCTACTCCGGCCTTTTTCAACTGATCCATGTTGTCACGCAGGCCACAGGCCTGAACGGTACAACCTGGGGTCATGGCCTTAGGGTAGAAATAAACCAGGACCTTCTGTCCCTGGAAGTCGGCCAGGTTAATTTGTTCGCCGTCTTGGTCAGGCAAACTAAATTGCGGCGCAGGATCACCGGCTTTCAGTGGGTTCATTACAAATCTCCGTCAATTGTCATCATGCTGAGTGTTGCTCACGACGTTAATACTGCCTTGCGCTTTCAGTTCTGTACATAGCTGATGAAAGGCTTGTTCAATTATTGTGGCGTCAGTGTTAGCTGGGCTGTGGGCGGTTATCTGTATAGACAACTGCGCCGGATTTTCACTGTCCGCAGGGCGGGTTTTAGACGCCAGCTCAGCAATGTTCATTTGATGAGTATCGAATAAATCGGTGAATCGCTCAATCAGGTGCGGGGAGTCTTTTACGTCGACTTTCACCCAAACGGTGGCAGGCATGGGTGGCCGGTCATGGGCGCTGGTGCGTTTCATCACAATCAGTAACTCAAGCTCTGCGCCTTTTTGCGGCAGCGTGGACTCAATGAGCGTGATGGCGTTCCAGCTACCTGAGAGGAACATGATAAACGTGAACTCGTCACCGAGCATTGCCAGACGGCTGTCTTCAATGTTGCAACCGCAACTGCTGACCTGACGGGTAATGGTGTTGACAATACCCGGACGGTCGGCACCCAGTGCGGTGATAACAAGATAGTGTTGTTGTTGCTGCGGCAAAATTGCTCTTCCTGTCATGCTTGGGAGTATTCCCAAGGTAAACATAAAAAAAACCGCCGGACAAGCGCTTACAACACGTTGATTGCTTGCTTTTGCAGTGGTGTCAAAAGTACCATGGATGACCTGTTTGTGGAGGGGAAGGTCAATGTTTACGGGAAGTATTGTTGCACTGGTTACGCCGATGGACGACAAAGGTGTTGTCGATCGCGCGAGTTTAAAAAAACTGATTGATTATCATGTGTCCAGTGGTACTGCGGCGATCGTTTCCGTAGGCACAACCGGTGAATCAGCCACCTTAACGCATGATGAGCACGGGGACGTGGTCATGCAGACGCTTGAGTTGGCTGACGGGCGCATTCCGGTTATCGCGGGGACGGGAGCTAATTCGACCGCGGAAGCGATTTCTCTCACCCAACGTTTCGAAGGCACTGGCGTAGTAGGCTGTCTCACCGTGACACCTTATTACAACCGCCCAACGCAGGAAGGCCTGTTCCAGCACTTTAAAGCCATTGCTGAACACACGGCGCTGCCGCAAATTCTCTACAACGTGCCTTCGCGAACTGGCTGCGACATGCTGCCAGCCACCGTGGCGCGTTTAGCAAAAATTAAGAATATTGTTGCTTTGAAAGAAGCGACAGGGAACTTAAGTCGTGTTAGCCAGATCCAAGTGCTGGTTGATGATGAAGACTTCATCTTGCTGAGCGGCGATGACGCCAGCGGGCTGGACTTCATGCAACTTGGCGGCAAAGGTGTTATTTCGGTCACTGCCAACGTGGCAGCGCGCGAAATGGCGCAACTTTGTGAGCTGGCGGCGCAGGGCAATTTTGCCGAAGCGCGCCGTTTAAATCAGCGCTTGATGCCGTTGCATCAGGATTTGTTTGTAGAAGCAAACCCAATTCCAGTGAAATGGGCCTGTAAGGCACTGGGGTTGATGGCAACCGATACTCTGCGTCTGCCTATGACGCCGTTAACAGATGCTGCCCGTCCGGTAGTGGAAAAAGCTCTTAAAAGCGCCGGTTTGCTGTAACTCTTAGGGAGATTTGATGGCCTGTTCATTAGTTCAAAAGACCAGATTGCAAAAGTCGATGGTAGCGAAAGTGGTGGGCGTGTCCCTCATTATGTTGCTGGCGGCATGTTCCAGCGATCAGCGCTACAAGCGTCAGGTAAGCGGCGATGAAGCTTATCTGGATGCCCCACCTGTCAGCGAATTAAAAACGCCAGCAGGGATGATTTTGCCACTGCAAAACGGCACTTACGAAATTCCTTCCGGCTCGCTGAAAGGCAACGTCGGTAAGCAATTGGATATCCGTCCACCGCAGCAACCACTGGCTCTGCTCAATGGTTCCCGCACTCAGTTCAGCGGCGACAGCGGCACGGTATTGCTGGAAAACACCCCGCAAAACCGCGACCTGTGGAACAACGTGGTGAAAGCCGTTCAGCAAAACAATTTCAAAATTGCTAACCGTGACGATGCTAACCAGACGCTGACCACGGATATGGTTGATTGGAACCGTGCTGATGAAGATTTCCAATATCAGGGCCGTTACCAAATCACCGTGCAGCAGCAGGGTTACCAGCTGGCGCTGATTGCCAAAACGCTTGAATTGAAACAGCAGGACAAGGCGGTGACCTCACCGGCTGAGATCCAGCGTTACAACAGCCAGATGCTGAACTCCATTACGGCTAGCCTCGATAAAGTCCAACAGGACGAGCAGGCGCGTCTCGAAAACCGTAAAGTGGGCGAGATTGACGTCCAGAGCGGCGCAGATGATACCGGCCTGGCCGTGTTGATCGTGCGTTCAAGCTACGGCGTGGTTTGGGATCGCTTGCCGAATGCCTTGGCGAAAGCTGGCATGAAAGTGACCGACAGCAGCCGCCCGCAGGGTACGCTTTCTGTGACTTACAAACCGTTGAATGACGACGCGTGGGACACTCTGGGTGCCAAAGACCCGGGCCTTGCTTCCGGCGACTACAAAATTCAGGTCGGCGACCTTGATAACCGTAGTAGCTTGCAGTTCCTTGATCCTAAAGGACATGCACTCAGCCAGTCGCAGAACGATGCGATGGTTGCGGTCATGCAGGCTGCGTTTAACCAGAGCAGCGCGGCGAAGTAAGAATGAACTAAAAGGGGCTTCGGCCCCTTTTTACATCTCTCTTTTCATCGGTTATTTTTAAAGAATCACCATTAATTGTTTACTACTGGAGTAAGTAAAGATGCAAAAGTTAGCTGAGTTGTATCGCGGAAAGGCGAAAACCGTCTATACCACCGAAAACCCAGACCTGCTGGTTTTGGAGTTCCGTAATGATACATCAGCACTCGATGGCGAGCGTATTGAGCAGTTCGACCGTAAAGGCATGGTTAACAACAAGTTTAACCATTTCATCATGAGCAAATTGGAAGAAGCTGGCATTCCTACCCAAATGGAACGTCTGCTGTCGGATACCGAAGTGCTGGTGAAGAAGCTGGATATGGTTCCGGTTGAATGCGTTATCCGTAACCGCGCTGCTGGGTCGCTGGTAAAACGTCTGGGCATTGAAGAAGGTCTGGAATTGAACCCACCGCTGTTCGATTTATTCCTGAAAAACGATGCAATGCATGACCCAATGGTCAACGAGTCTTACTGCAAAACCTTCGGTTGGGTTAACGAAGAGAACTTAGCGCGCATGAAAGAGCTGAGCTACAAAGCTAACGACGTGCTGAGCAAGCTGTTCGACGACGCGGGCCTGATCCTGGTCGACTTCAAATTAGAGTTCGGTCTGTTCAAAGGCGAAGTGGTTCTCGGTGACGAGTTCTCTCCAGACGGTAGCCGCCTGTGGGACAAGCAAACGCTGAACAAGATGGACAAAGATCGCTATCGCCAGAGTCTCGGCGGCCTGATTGAAGCCTATGAAGAAGTGGCTCACCGTATTGGTGTGAAACTGGACTGATCGGCAACGATTTTTTCAGGCTAGCGACGCAATCGTTTACGCGGTGGCGTTTGATGCAATCTAGCCTGAATGCGCAGCAAACGGGTGGCCTATCTGGGCTACCCGTTTTTCTTTTGGCCCCTGACTTATCTCAATTCCACTAAACCTATCTCAAATTCCATTCATTTCTGGAATAACTCCCGTAAAATTGCCCGCTTGGGGAAATGGTATTTCCCGCACTCATTATCTAGTCTTAAAAAAACAGCTGGGAGGTGGACTATGCGTTGGCAAGGGCGTCGCGAGAGCGACAATGTGGAAGACAGGCGCGGGCAGAGTTCGGGACCCGGTTTGGGCGGCGGCGGCATGCGCCTGCCAATCCGCGGTAAAAGCGGCATAGTGATTATTATTGTGGTGCTGGTGGCGGGTTATTACGGCGTGGATCTCACTCCGTTAATTGACGGCGGCCAGTCCGGCGGGGTGCAGCAAACCCAGTCTCAGTCCATCAGCCCGAAAGATGATGAACAGGCTAAGTTCACCTCAGTGGTGCTGGCTTCCACTGAAGATACCTGGAAAGAGATTTTCCAGCGTCAGGGCCAAACCTATGTCGACCCTAAACTGGTGATGTATCGCGGCCAAACCCGTACCGGCTGCGGCACCGGCCAGTCGGTCATGGGGCCATTCTACTGCCCGGCGGACAGCACGGTTTATATCGATCTGTCCTTCTATCAAGAATTGAAAAACAAGCTCGGCGCGGGCGGAGACTTTGCTCAGGCCTACGTGGTGGCGCACGAGGTGGGACACCACGTGCAGCACCTGATGGGCATCGAGCGCAAAGTTCGCCAGATGCAGCAAGGGGCGTCGCAAACCACAGTCAATCAGCTTTCAGTGAAAATGGAGCTACAGGCCGACTGCTTCGCCGGCGTCTGGGGCCACAGCGTGCAGCAACAAAACATGCTGGAAGAGGGCGATCTGAAAGAGGCGCTGGACGCCGCGCAGGCGATTGGCGATGACCGTCTGCAACAGCAGAGTCAGGGCCGCGTGGTACCAGACAGCTTTACCCACGGCACGTCGCAGCAGCGCTATACCTGGTTCAAACGCGGTTTCGACAGTGGTGATCCTAACCAGTGCAACACCTTTGCCAGCCGCTAATCGCCTGATATTTCAAGGCTGAATCGCTGGTTTGCGTGGCAAAACTGTTCAATAATTGACGTCCGACTCTGAGAGGCTTTCGAGCCTCTCTTTCTTCTTTTGAACCGCTGGAATCGTTATGGCCTTTCTGGATCCAACCTTGCTCATTCTGCTGGTGTTCGCGGGTTTAGGCATCATCAGCAATAACAGCTCGGTCACTATTGCGATGTTCTTCCTGCTTACCGTGCGCATCACGCCGCTGAACCAATTTTTCCCCTGGATTGAGCGCTATGGCTTAACCATCGGCATTATCGTGCTGACCATCGGGGTGATGGCGCCTATCGCCAGTGGGAAAATCAGTGCCAGCACGGTGGTTCACTCCTTTATGCACTGGAAGTCCATTCTGGCGATTTTGGTCGGCGTATTGGTGTCATGGCTGGGGGGCCGGGGCCTGACGCTGATGGGCTCGCAGCCTCATCTGGTTGCAGGGCTGTTAGTGGGAACTGTGCTTGGCGTCGCCTTCTTTAAAGGCGTGCCGGTGGGGCCGCTGATTGCCGCCGGGCTGCTCTCACTGATGGTCGGGAAGACCTGACGTGACGTCGCCATGGCCGCAGAAAATCACCTTGCAGCAGCAAATACAGCGGCAGGGTATTCGCCATCTGCTGGTGATCAGCGGAGAAGCCGGCTGGTGCGCCGAGCAGGCCGCCGACTTTATTGAAGGCCAGCCCGGCGACTGGCCGTGGATGTCCGATATTCCGCCTCTATGGGTTGCTGAACCCCTGCCGTTTTCTGCTGCGCATACCCTGCTTGGGCAGGAGAGGCTCCACGGCGTGTTTGACGCCCGGCTGGGGCTGAACGTAGAAGCGCTGGCCGCCTTTGCCGGGACTTTGCAGGCGGGAAGCTGGCTGCTGCTCTTAGTGCCTGAGTGGCAGCTGTGGGCTGAAAAGCCGGACACTGACAGCCTGCGCTGGAGCGAGCAGCCCCGGCCCATCGCCACGCCGAACTTTATCCAGCGTTTCCAGTCTTTGATTTTGCAGGACGTGGCTTGCACGCTGCACCGCCAGCATCAGCCTTGCCAGCTTACCGCTTTGCCAATGGCCGCCGACTGGGCGCCGCCGGACGGCCAGCCGACGCCGGAGCAGCAGCAGATTTTGCAGCAATTAAACGCGGCGCAGAGCGGTATTTATGTGCTGACGGCGCCGCGCGGTCGCGGGAAGTCGACGCTGGCCGGGATGTTAGTCGCCGACTGGCCCGGCGAGTGCTGGGTCACGGCTCCGGCCAAATCTGCCGCAGACAGGCTGGCCGAGGAGAGTGCGGGCAGGGTGCGTTTCTGGTCGCCAGATGCTTTGTTGGAGCAGCTCGAGCAGCATCCGGTGGAGAATGTTGACTGGCTGCTGATTGACGAAGCGGCGGCCATTCCTGCGCCGCAGCTTTCACGGCTAATTGCCGCTTTCCCCCGCGTTTTGCTCACCACCACGGTTCAAGGCTATGAGGGAACCGGGCGCGGTTTTATCCTTAAGTTCTGCGCCTCCCTGCCGCAGTGGCATGATTTACGCCTCGACGCGCCGATCCGCTGGTCGAAAGCGGACCCGCTGGAGCCTTTCCTTAATCAGCTTTTGCTGTTCAACGATGCGCCCGCCGAAGTGCCACTGGAAGTGCTCCCCAGTGAGCAATCACTTCAGCTAACAACCATTCAGCGCGGGGCGTGGCTAGCCGAGCCGGGCCTGCTGGCCGATTTCTACGGCTTGCTGACCAGCGCGCACTATCGCACTTCACCCCTGGATTTGCGTCGCCTGATGGACGCCCCCGGTCAGTCGTTTGCCGCCGCTATGGCGGGTGACCGCGTCGCTGGAGCCATCTGGCTGGTGGAAGAGGGCGGGCTTGCTCCAGCGCTGGCCCATGAGGTGTGGGCAGGCAGACGCCGCCCGCGCGGCAATTTGGTGGCGCAATCACTGGCCGCCCACGGCGGGCAGATTGACGCCGCGATGTTGCGCTCCCGCCGGGTTAGCCGCATTGCCGTGCAGCCAGATGTGCGGCGTCAGGGCATTGCGCGGTCTTTATTGGCGCAACAGGCTGAGATGGCCGCCAACGAGGGGTTGGATTTTCTGTCCGTCAGCTTCGGCTATACCGCCGAGCTCAGTGCTTTGTGGCAGCAGGCCGGTTATCGCCTGTTGCGCGTGGGAAGCCAGTTGGAGGCCAGCAGCGGCTGTTACGCCGCCATGGCCGCGCTGCCTCTCAGTGACGCGGGCTGGCGCATGGTTGCACAGGCCGAGCGGCAGCTGGCGCGCGACTGGCCTTGGCTGCGGCAGCTGATCGCCCTCGATCTGCATGTGGAACAGGACCAGAATCAGGCCCTCAATGAAACTGACTGGCGCGAACTGGCCGGTTTTGCTTTCACCCATCGCGCCGTGGAGAGCAGCTATGCCGCCTTGCAGCGACTGCTGCTGGCGAGTGAACTGCCGCTGGCCGCGCTGCGGGCTCATCTGCAAGATAAGTTATCCGCTACGCAATGTGTCGAACAGCTGAAATTGAGTGGTCGTAAAGCCCTGCTCCAGCGCTGGCGGCAAGAGGCAGCGCAGGCGCTAACGCAGCTCGACGCCGTGCGCTGCGAGACGTGGCGCAGCTTCGCCCAGACCCAAGATGACGGCGATAAATAGCCTGATTTCATTGCAATAAATGGAACGACTCGTTCAACAAAACCCAATTTACCCGGTTGTGAACCTAGGTATAGTGGCGGGAGAAACGCGCCGCTGTGCGCAGTAATGAGGATTGAAAGGAAAAGGTCATGGCGAGTCAAAATGTGATTGTCCAACAGCCGGAAGGTACCGCGAACAAACTGATCTTGCTGTTTCACGGCGTAGGGGATAACCCGGTGTCGATGGGCGAGGTGGGGAAGTTCTTCGCCAAGGCTTTCCCTCAGGCGCAGGTGGTCAGCGTGGGTAGCCCGGATCCCTGTGATTTTGGCCGGGGTTTCCAGTGGTTCTCCGTGCAAGGCGTGACCGAGAAAAACCGCCAGTCGCGCATTGACGAGGCGATGCCGCTGTTTGTTCGCACCGTGCGTGAATGGCAGGCCAGCAGCGGCGTGGCGGCGCAAGACACGGTGATTATCGGTTTCTCGCAGGGCACCATTATGGCGCTGGAATCCACAAAAGTTGAGCAGGGATTGGCGGGGCAAATCATTGCTTACAGCGGGCGTTTCGCCACCTTACCCGAGCAGCCGATTGCGGCGGAGACCCGAGTGCATTTGATTCACGGCGAGCAGGACCCGATCATCAATCCGTATCAGTCGAAAACCGCCTTTGAGCGTTTGCAGACTCTGGGATGTGACGCGACCTTAGATTTGCTGCCGCACATGGCGCACGGGCTGGATGAAGAGATGATCGCGCTGGCGCTGGGGTATTTGCGAGGTTAGGTGATTGTTTTGCACCCTCTCATTTCTAAGGGGAGGGCGCAAAACCAGAGTCAAATCAAAAACCTACTTCTTCTTCGGCCAATCGTCTTCTTCGTCCCACTGGGCATTGTTATCACGATGCGGTGGGATTTCAGGTTTATCATTGAGGTATTTTTTCACATCTACGCGGTTTAACTCTTTGATCCCGCTGATGATGATGCCCGCCAGTATGATCAAAATAATCCACCAGTAATCTTTAATCCACTCCATGGCTGACTCCTTATTGTTTTGGTATTGCGATAAAACGCGGGAAAATCGTTGCCAGATGATGCGTCACCCAGTCACAGCCCGCAACCTCTTGTCCTCGCCATGCTTCAATCAGCACCTCTGGCGTCAGCCGTGCTTCACACTGCGCTGCCAAAGGTCGATAACTCAAATGCCAGGGTTCGACGGCGACGCCGCCACGGTCGATATCATAAGGGCGATAAAAACCAAAGCTCGCCATATTCTCTGAAAGCCACTGATTCAGGTCGGCGAAATAGCCGCCCGTCTCATACTCCCACGGTTCCAGCTGCAGCTTGCTCCCTTCTGGCAGTAGGTCGGGATCGTAAATATCCAGATCACTGCCCCAGTGATGGCGGCTGGCACCCGGCAGGGCAGACCAGCGTAAAATCAGCTCGCAGCGTTCGGCATCACTCAGCGAAGCCACCTCAACCGGGCGGCTCTCCTTATCTAATACTGGGCGCTCGCCGCGAAATTTGCCATTCCAAATCGCTAATTGCCGCTCAAAATCACGAAAGGTGCTCGCCGGTTGCAAGTTAAAACCAGCCAGACGAGCCGCGTCTTGCATGCGGGTGAAAGCTTCTACGGCCTCGTGCTGTAGCCGATGTGGACCCTCACTGATGGGCGCAAGGTGGGCCGCCGATCGGCCGGTCAACATCAGATTATCTATCATGCGACCAGTTGCTCCATGATCCGCTGGTACATGCGGCTCAACAGTTGCAGGTCGGCGGCATGGACACATTCATTGATTTTATGGATGGTGGCGTTCACCGGACCCAGCTCAACCACCTGCGCCCCCATCAGCGCGATGAAACGCCCGTCGGACGTGCCGCCGGTGGTTTGCAGCTCTGGGGTGATTTCGCTGTAATGGCGAACCGCGTTCACTACCGCGTCAACCAATTCGCCACGGGAAGTGAGGAACGGCTGGCCGGAAACCACCCAGTTTAGCGTGTATTGCAGATTGTGCCGGTCGAGCAGCTCTGCCACGCGCTGCTTGATGATGGCGTCGGTCAGTTCGGTGCTAAAGCGGAAGTTGAACTGCACGTACAGCTCGCCGGGGATGACGTTGTTACTGCCGGTTCCGGCATTGATATTGGCGATCTGCATGCTGGTCGGCGGGAAGAATTCATTGCCCTTATCCCACTCGGTGGCGACCAGTTCATTCAGCGCGGGCATGGCGCGGTGCACCGGATTATCCGCCAGATGCGGGTAAGCCACGTGGCCCTGTACGCCGTGAACGTGCAGGTTGGCAGTCATGGAGCCGCGACGGCCATTTTTGACAATATCGCCCACGCGGGTGGTGCTGGACGGTTCGCCCACCAGACAGAAATCTAAACGCTCGCGGCGCTCCATCAGCGCATTAACCACTTTTACCGTGCCATTGACCGCGCTGGCCTCTTCGTCGGAGGTGATCAGGAAGGCCAGACGACCTTTGTGGTTCGGATTGCTGGCGACGAAACGCTCGGCGGCAACCACCATGGCGGCCAGCGAGCCTTTCATATCTGCCGCGCCGCGGCCATAGAGCATGCCGTCGCGCAGGGCGGGCTCAAATGGGCCTGTGACCCACAGGCTTGGGTCGCCGGTCGGCACCACGTCAGTGTGGCCCGCGAAAGCTAAGGTTTTACCTTCGCCACGGGTGGCCCAGAAATTCAGGGTGTCACCAAAGTTCATCGGCTCAATTTTAAAGCCGATGGCTTTGAGGCGCGCAATCATAATTTCCTGACAGCCCGCGTCGTCCGGGCTGAGAGAGGGGCGGCGAATTAACTGTTGTGCTAAATCGAGAACGGGGCAGCTCATGTTATTTCACCTGTGCAATAAATTGCTGATAGCTTTCTGGCTTGAAGCCAAGCAAGGATTCGCCGCTGGCGGCCAATAAAAATGGGCGCTTAATCATGGCGGGATGCTCCAGCATCAAGGCTTTGGCGGCATCCTGATTGTCACAGGCGGCGCGGGTGGCTTCATCCAGCTTGCGCCAGGTGGTTCCCTTGGTATTGAGCAGCGCTTCCCAACTCTGTTTGTCAATCAACTGCTGTAACAGCTCGGCATCAAGCCCGTCTACGCGATAATCATGAAAGCGATAATCGCTGCCGTTATCTTCTAACCAGCGACGCGCTTTTTTAACGGTGTCGCAATTTTTAATACCGTAGAGGATGAAAGGAGTCTTTGAGGATGTTTCTGCCATGGGAAAACGTTACCTGTTATTAGCTGAAAGTGCCTGTCAACCAGCCTCGGGCTGATGTAATAAGATGAGGCACATAATGCGTGAAAATCCCTTAGGGGTCTACCTGAGGCACGGACTGAAAGATTAAATTCAAAGAGTGTAAGAATTATTAAAAATATTAATGAATATTTACAGTGACTATTATTCGATACGATCCAAGTCATCACTATAAAAGGTGATGGCTTTCTTATAGCGAATAATCTCTTCGCTGGAATTACTGCTGATCAGCAGCATTAATAATTGCGCCACGGCCTCTTTGGCATGGCCGAGATTATATAAGGTCATGGCGCGGAACATCCTGATTTCGCTGGCGTTCGGAAACTTCTTCAGCCCGATGTCAAAGGTTTCCAGAGACTCGTGATAGCGGCCCAAAGCGCGGTAAGTGCTGCCTAAACCGAGATAAGCGTCGCGTAAATCCTGACCACTCAACTGGTGGTTTATGGCGGCCTGATAAAACGGAATGGCCTGCTGCTCGAGTCCAAGACAGTCATAAAGCGACGCCACGGTATAAAGCAGTTGCGGGTTTTGTGGCAAAGAGGCGAGCAACCCCAGTGCGTTTTGCAGTGCATCTTCATAGCGCCCCTGAGCGCTTAAATCTTCAATAGTCTGCAGCATTACTCTGACCTTATGGGTTCTTTTTGTTGGATATTGAACAGTTGCGACATGCTTGTCAGCGACTTAAGCCAAATAAAATAACCTTTCGGCACGCGAAGGGCAAATAACTGAGGGATTTTTAGCCATATTGCTATGCGTATGATTAGTTTGATTACCGGTTTTACTACTGTGATCCTGATTAAAATATCGTTAATTAGAATTTGTGAGGTTAATTTTTCGCCGTATAATCCCTTTCGTCAATTCAAGGGGAGTACCATGGTCGAGCAAGAGTTAGTTAACTGGAAAGACTTTATCGACGCCATGCTGCGCGGTTAATCGCCAGTCTGAGATAAGATAAAGTAAAAAATAAGAGTGTATGAAGTCCTTCTTAACGTTTTAAATGCTTTAAATTAAAAGCACCAACGGGACCAGAATTAGTACCTAATTAGAAAACGTCTATTAGAGTACTCTAAATAAAAAGGCGCTAATTTGATTAGCGCCTTTTTCTATGGGGTATTTTCACCGTGGTTATTTATGCGGATCGCCATGCGGGCCGGAATGAGGCTCTGGCGCGGCTTCAACAATATCGCCAATCAGCGGCGCGACGGTTGGCTTCGCCGGGAAGCGGCGGCGCACTAGCATAAAGAACAGAGGCACGAAGAAGATAGCCAGCACGGTGGCTGAAATCATCCCGCCAATTACGCCGGTGCCCACCGCGTGCTGGCTGGCAGAGCCTGCGCCTTGGCTGGTCGCCATTGGCAGCACGCCGAAGACGAAGGCCAGCGAGGTCATCAGAATCGGGCGCAAACGCATGCGGGAGGCTTCAAGCGTCGCTTCCAACAGCGCCTTGCCTTTGAGGTTCAGGTCGTTGGCAAATTCGACAATCAGAATGGCGTTCTTCGCCGAAAGCCCGATGATGGTCAACATCCCCACCTGGAAATAGACGTCGTTTTCCAACCCGCGTAGCCAGGTGGCAATCACCGCACCAATTACGCCCAGTGGCACAACCAGCATCACCGAGAACGGAATGGACCAGCTTTCATACAGCGCCGCCAGGCACAGGAAGACTACCAATAGTGAAATGGCATACAGCGCCGGGGCCTGTGCCCCTGACAGACGCTCCTGATAAGAAAGACCGGTCCACTCAAGGCCAAAGCCGCTTGGCAGTTTGGCGACCAGTTTCTCCATGGTGTCCATAGCCGCGCCGCTGCTGACGCCCTGCGCCGCTTCACCCACAATTTCTACTGCGGAATAGCCGTTATAGCGTTCGAGACGCGGCGAGCCGGTTTCCCAATGGGAAGTGGCAAAGGCGGAGAACGGCACCATGCCGCCGCTGCTGTTGCGCACATACCATTTATTCACGTCGTCCGGCAGCATGCGGTAAGGCGCGTCGGCCTGCACGTATACCTTCTTCACGCGGCCGCGATCGACGAAGTCATTGACGTAGGTCGAGCCCCACGCGGTACTCAGCGTGCTGTTGATATCAGCAATCGCCACGCCCAGCGCCTGCGCTTTGGCTTGGTCAATTTCGATTTGTAGCTGTGGACTGTCATCCAAACCGTTGTGACGCACGCGGCTCAGACTTGGGTCTTTGCTGGTCATATCCAATAGCTGGTCGCGCGCATTCATTAATGCGTCGTGGCCTAAGCCGGCGTGATCCTGCAATTCCATATCGAAGCCTGCCGAGGTGCCTAAGCCGTTGATTGACGGCGGGGCGCTGGCAATAACGCGGGCTTCTTTAATGTGTCGGAACTCTTTGGTGGCGCGCTCGATGATGTCCTGCGCCGAGTTGCCACTGGCAGTTCGGTCATCCCAGTCTGTTAAACGCACGAACATACGGGCGACGTTCTGCCCGTTACCGCCGGGGCCTGCGCCCAAGGTTGCGAACACCGACACCACGTCTTTAGTCTCTTTGGTCAGCAGGTAGTGCTCAATTTTCTCCACCACTTTCTGCGTCTGTTGCAGGGTCGAACCGGGCGGCAGCTGGACCTGAATGGTGAATACCCCTTGGTCTTCCTGCGGCAGGAAGGAGGTTGGCAATTTGACGAACAGGAACGCCAGCAGGCCGACAATCAGCAGGTAGCCCAGCATGAAGCGCACGCTGTGTTTCAGTACGCTGCCGACGCCATTTTCATAGCGATTGGCGTTGCGATCGAACATCCGGTTGAACCAGCCGAAGAAGCCGGT
Organism: Ewingella sp. AOP9-I1-14; assembly: GCF_052375995.1. Taxonomy (NCBI): domain Bacteria; kingdom Pseudomonadati; phylum Pseudomonadota; class Gammaproteobacteria; order Enterobacterales; family Yersiniaceae; genus Ewingella; species Ewingella sp. AOP9-I1-14. The sequence continues at coordinate 836,754 of NZ_JBQSVA010000001.1, read as the reverse complement.
TTTGCCATGATGATGCCCTTTGGCAATAGGTTTCAGGATGGTAGAACACAGGGCAGGGGTGAGGGTCAGCGCAACAAACACCGACAGCACCATGGCGGCGACAATGGTGATGGAAAACTGGCGGTAAATCGCGCCGGTGGTGCCGCCAAAGAAGGCCATCGGGATAAACACCGCTGACAGCACCATGGTGATACCGACCAGCGCACTTTGAATCTGCCCCATGGATTTTCGCGTGGCTTCTCTGGGGCTTAGCCCCTCCTCGCTCATCACGCGCTCGACGTTTTCCACCACCACGATGGCGTCATCCACCAATAGGCCGATGGCCAGCACCATGGCGAACATGGTGAGGGTGTTGATGGTGTATCCAAACTGATGCAGCACAACGAAGGTGCCTAGCAGTACCACCGGCACGGCGATGGTTGGGATAAGCGTAGCGCGGAAGTTCTGCAAAAACAGATACATGACTAAGAATACCAGCACGATCGCTTCGAACAGCGTTTTCACCACGTCGGTGATCGCGGCTTTAACGAACGGCGTGGTTTCATAGGCGATGCGGGTTTCGAGGCCGTGCGGGAAGTACTTTTCCAGCTCAGTAAGGCGGGCGCGAACCAGCGTGTCGGTTTGCAGTTCGTTGGCACCGGAGGCCAGCTGAACACCCATACCGGAAGCCGCCTGACCGTTATAGCGGCTCAGAATGCTGTAATCTTCCGCGCCTAAACCGATGGTGGAAACATCGCCGAGCTTCACCTGCGAGCCGTCTGCATTGACTCGCAGCGTGATGTCGCGGAACTGCTGCGGCGTTTGCAGCTGTGACTGGGCGTTGACCGTGGCGTTCAGCGCCTGGAAATCAACCGACGGCGCGCCGCCGAGCTGGCCTACCGCCACTTGGCTGTTCTGCGCTTTGATCGCATTCACCACGTCGGTGGTGGTCAGTGAATAGTTATTGAGTTTATTCGGGTTGAGCCAGATACGCATGGCGTACTGTGAACCGTAGGCGGTGATGCTGCCCACGCCATCAATACGGCTCAGCGGGTCCTGAATGTTGGACGCCACGTAGTCGGCGATATCCTGTTTATCCATGCTGCCGTCGGTGGAGACGAAAGCCACGGTCATCAGGTTGGTATCACCGGTTTTGGAGACGGTAACCCCTTGCGTTTGCACATCCTGTGGCAAGCGCTTCAGGGCCTGTTGCAGCTGGTTTTGCACCTGCTGCAAAGCCTCGTTGGGGTCCGTACCGGCAACAAAGCTGAGGGTGATTTGCGATCTACCGTTGCTGCTGCTTTGCGACGACATGTACATCAGGTTGTCCAACCCGGTCATGTTCTGCTCGATAATCTGCGTAACGGTATTTTCTAATGTTTGTGCTGACGCGCCCGGATAGGTCGCGGTAATACGCACATTTGGCGGTGCTAAGTCTGGATATTGCTCAATGGGTAAAGAGTGAATGGCCAGTGCGCCGGATAAAGAGATAATGATCGCTAAAACCCAAGCAAAAATTGGGCGATCGATAAAAAAGTTGGCCATGCGTCAAAAACCTCATTATCACCAGAACAGCGTGAAGAACATCAGCAAATAAACAGAATGTCGGTCACCTGGGGTGAAGTTATATTCTGACAAATAGTGCAGCGCTAAAGATCCCAGCGCGTCGATGCTGTGCATCGAAATTATTATCCATTCCCAATAAGGATGCCGCAATGCGACGTGTAAGCACTTTACCCGCAACTCGCTAAGAAAACGTGGAGAAATAAAGGAGATAATGTAAAAAATAATAGCCCTGACACATTATCAAACCGGTAATTTTCCTACGTTCAGACTACTATTTGATGACAGAAACAAGATGTGCACTATTTGCGATTCGGACGAATGCGCGCTGGAGATAGTCAGAATAAAGTGCCGTTAAACGTCAATGCAAACAAAAAACGAAGCAGATCAGGAGTTATTCATGGAATTGAATTCAGTCTTTGCTCGCCGATTATATCTCTGTTGGTTGTTGAAAAATGAACCACGCCTAAACGTACCCAAATTAATGGCGCATACCGGCTGGCCGCGCCGGACATTACAGGATGTTTTGAAAGCACTGCCGGGCATGGGCATCGAACTCGAATTTGTACAGCAGGGGATCAGAAATAACGACGGCTATTACCAGATAAAAGAGTGGGGGCCGATTGATGCCGCGTGGATTGACCGTCACCCGGATCTGCTGCTCGAAGCCATCGCCAGAGGATAAACGCCAGTGCGCGGCATATATTTCCTTTGTCATCCCCTCCCTAAGACGCCTATGATGGCTGGCTTCTCTCACTGACTTTTATTGGGCGGGGACGCGGTATGTCATCAAAGATTGAAAATGTGCAAAAGCAGTTACTTTCTGATAACTGGTACGTTTTACACAAATACACCTACGACCTCATTAAGAACAACGGTGAGCGCCAACCTCAGGTTCGTGAAGTTTATGACCGGGGCAACGGGGCCACCATTCTGCTCTACAATCGCCACAAAAAAACCGTCCTGCTAATTAACCAATTTCGCATGCCGACTTACGTCAATGGCAATGCCACGGGCATGTTGCTGGAAACCTGCGCAGGCCTGCTGGACGACGACTCGCCGGAAGATTGCGTGCGCAAAGAGGCGATTGAAGAGACGGGCTATGTGGTGGGGCCGGTGCAAAAGCTGTTCGAAGCCTACATGTCGCCGGGCAGCGTGACGGAAGTCGTACACTTCTTTGCCGCCGAATATGATGACTCGCAGCGCGCCTATTCCGGCGGCGGCGTGGACGATGAAGATATTGAAGTGGTAGAGCTGCCCTTTACTCAGGCGCTGGAGATGATCAAAGACGGGCGCATCAAGGACGGCAAAACCATTATGCTGCTGCAATATGCCCAGACGCAGGGTTGGATGGCGTAATCTTATCCGCTGAATCACCACGCAAAAGGCTGAGAAAAGCCCTTTGCGTGGTCAGCGTGAGGTCTGAAAGTAGCAAAGCTACTGCGGCAAGTGCAGCTTCACGTTACCTGTATGGCCATCAATGGCGCTCCACGGCAATATCGACCAGTCTGGTCCTTCGCAAGAACGCATCACGCGGGCAAAGGATGGACCAAAATAGATCCCCTTAGCTGTCAAATACCACGCAGGGAAATGCCAAACCTGTGCATCCGAATAGTCGCAATCATCATCGCTATCCTCGGTGGGCTTAACCATCTCTGTGGGATGAGCAAGGGCCATCTCTTTGACCAACCAAGGTGCAAATTTTTTCTCGCGATAGGCCGAAAAGGTGTCGAAGTCCACGTCGCTGGCACCCGGCGCGGCGCGGTCTTCTGCTTCGCTATAGTGGAAAGGTTTACCTTCACCTACCCACAGCACGTCTTCCAACGTCAGCGGCTCGGCGGTTTTCGCATTGAGGTTAATAGGGGACTCGCCGAAATCAGGGTGCGCGCCGCCACAGTCATAGTTGGTGAACAGGCTAACGCTTACCACGTCTGCTGACATATAGGTCGGCGTCACCGTCTGGCTATAATCACCCTCGCCAAAGCGCGTGGCGCCCAGCATGCAGGCGTGCCAACTGATCACTTCTTGCCACAGGCGGGCGCGAAGCCGGGTATTGATGGCTTCCATCTGCTTTTGCGGGTAGCCAGAAACCACTTCGAACAGGCTGATATTTGACTGCGGCTCGCTCCACCACTGCAGGGTGAATCCCATGAAATCCTGCTGCTTGCCCTCCACCAGATTGATGCCAGAAAGGCGCAAATACTCATAAGGGTCACTGTGCAGCAGAGAACCCGGATAGCTGTCATCACTCTTATCTGGCAGGGCTGCGGGCTTGAAGCTTACAGGCAGCGATTTGCCTTTCGGATCGGTCCAGGTACCTTGCCAGTTGCCCTGTGGATCATGCTCCAGAGTGAGGGAAGGGTGTGGAGTATCATCAAAATCGTCAGCGCCTTCAGTCAGGCTCAACTCATTATTTTTCAGCGTGCCGCTCAAAGGCAGGTCCAGCCGATATTTCTGATAGAAATAGCGCCCGGTTACCTCTTGCGGCTTATTCAGGTCTAACTCGACGACTATGTTGGCCTTACCTAACGTGCCGGTGAATACTGAAAGAGGTTCTTCAGCAAAGGCCGACATCGAGAAAAGCGCCACCCAAACTATCCAAAACTTCATCCGTTTCTCCTGAAAAGACGATGATGCTTTTTGCATCTTTTTTATCTATTTTTCGGCCCCAGACAACCGCGCTACAGAATATCAGTCTGATGAGACAGTGAAAGTTTTGTCGCAAAATTAATTTTAATGGCTCGGCATCCTCTTAAGCTATTATCAGGTCGATGAATTCAAAAAAGAGCAGAAAGTGATGAACGCCAACTGGATAACCGCTCCCCTTTTTGTGCTGGCAGGCCTCTTCGCCTCTGGTGCTTTTGCCGATCCTCTACAAACTATCTACAACGACTGGCAGCTCAGTTGCGACAACCTCAACCACTGTTCCGCCAGAAATTCGCAGGACGGGCAGGAACTGATTCTCAATATTTCTCGCGATGCCGGGCCAGAAGGGCGGGCCGCGATTAAAATTGATTACCAGCGCAGTGGCGATGATTTAGGCAGCGAGCAGCCTATCGCCAATCGTTTACAGCTTGATGGCAGAACTTTACCCTTTAATCACCGCGAATGGGATGTCAGTAAAAACAGCCTGACGACCAGCAATCGTCTGGTGGTAAATGAGTTTATCGCCGCGATCCGCGAAGGCAATACCATTCAGTTAACCGGCAAGCTGGATCCACAGCAGGCCGTTAAACCTGCTATCTCTTTGAAAGGCTTGAAGGCCGCGCTGCTGGCAATTGACGCCCAGCAGGGACGCGTCGGCACGAAAACGGCCTGGGCAAACCGAGGTAATAAACCAGCCAACACGGTTCCGCCAGCACCAGCGGCCCCTTTGCAGCCGCGCTTTAGTGAACCTCATCCTTTAACTGACACCGAAATCTCGGCCATTACCCAGAATGCCGCCGCCACTATTGATAACAACGATTGCAGCCTTGAGCCGTCCGAGCGGGAAGTCCACCTTTTTGCCTTGAGTAATGATAAGGCGCTGATGACGGTCAACTGCGATATGGGGGCCTATAACCTGTTTGTCCTTGGTTTTAGCGTGTCGCGTCAGGCTCCTTATAAAACGGAAGATTTGGCTCTCAATATGCCGTTCAAACTGGGGGATGAAGAGGAGTCGCCGGAGCTTATCAACGCCGACTTTGACCCCAAAACCGGCGAGCTGTCTACCTTTGACAAAGGCCGAGGGATTGGTGATTGCGGCGTGGCTTCTCGCTGGGTTTTCGACGGTAAAGCTTTCCAGCTGACCTCGTTCTCCTCCGAGCCAAGCTGTGATGGTTACAGCAGTGGCGGCGAGTGGCCGGTATTGTGGGTGACGCAAAAACGCTGACTGCCAACGGGTTAACGTTTCTCCGCAGACAAAAAAGGCATCCCTCGGGATGCCTTTTGCTTTTGGCTGTTTAGCTCATTACTTGAGTAATGACTGAGCCTGAGCCACCACGTTATCCACGGTAAAGCCGAACTCTTTGAACAGCAGGTCAGCCGGAGCAGACTCGCCGAAGCTGTGCATGCCCACTACCGCGCCGTTTAGCCCGACGTATTTGTACCAGTAGTCGGCAATCCCAGCTTCTATCGCGACGCGCGCGGTGACGGCTTTTGGCAGCACGGATTCACGGTAAGCCGCGTCCTGTTTGTCGAAGGCGTCGGTCGATGGCATAGAAACCACGCGTACTTTAGTGCCAGATGCTGCCAGCTTATCAGCCGCTTCCACGGTGATGCCCACTTCTGAACCCGTGGCGATCAGGATAATGTCCGGCGTACCTTCACTGTCTTTCAGCACATAGCCACCACGAGCAATATTGGCGACTTGCTCCTTGGTACGCGGCTGCTGGGTCAGGTTTTGGCGAGAGAAAATCAGCGCCGCCGGGCCATCGTTGCGCTCAATGGCATATTTCCAGGCTACGGCAGACTCCACCTGATCCGCCGGACGCCAGGTGCTCATGTTTGGCGTAACGCGCAGGCTGGCCATTTGCTCGACCGGCTGGTGGGTTGGGCCATCTTCGCCCAGACCGATGGAGTCATGGGTATAGACGAAGATATTGCGGATCTTCATCAATGCCGCCATACGCACCGCGTTACGGGCGTATTCAACGAACATCAGGAAGGTGGCAGAGTACGGCAGGAAGCCACCGTGCAGCGCGATACCGTTACTGATGGCGGTCATACCGAATTCGCGCACGCCGTAGTGAATGTAATTACCGGCAAGGTCATCGCCCAGCGATTTCGAGCCAGACCACATGGTCAGGTTGCTTGGCGCGAGGTCAGCGGAGCCGCCGAGGAACTCTGGCAGCACTTTGCCGAAAGCTTCCAGCGTGTTCTGTGAGGCCTTACGGCTGGCGATGTTGGCAGGTTTGGCCTGCAACTCTTCGATAAATTTCTGCGACTCAGTGGCCCAATTGGCTGGCAGTTCGCCTTGCACGCGGCGTTTAAACTCTTTTGCCAATTCAGGATGCGCTTGGGCGTAGGCGTCAAACTTGGCGTTCCACGCGGCTTCTTTGGCTTTACCGGCTTCTTTCGCGTCCCAACCGGCATAAATATCCTGTGGGATCTCAAACGGCGCGTGGGTCCAGCCGATGTTTTTACGTGTTGCCGCCACTTCATCGTTACCCAGAGCCGCGCCGTGCGCCTCGTGAGTCCCGGCTTTGTTCGGCGAGCCGAAGGCAATCACGGTTTTACACAGCAGCAGTGAGGGCTTGTCGGTGACTTTGTGAGCTTCATCAATGGCTTTCTTGATGGCTTCGGAGTCATGGCCGTCAACACCGCGGATCACGTGCCAGCCGTAGGCTTCAAAACGCTTAGCGGTGTCATCGGTAAACCAGCCTTCGACGTGACCGTCAATGGAAATGCCGTTGTCATCATAAAACGCGGTTAGTTTGCCGAGCTTCATGGTACCGGCCAGTGATGAGGCTTCGTGCGAGATACCTTCCATCATGCAGCCGTCGCCCAAGAAGGCGTAGGTGTGGTGGTCAACGATGTCGTGACCCGGCTTGTTGAACTGCGCCGCCAACGTGCGCTCGGCAATCGCAAAACCTACGGCGTTGGCAATGCCCTGACCCAGCGGGCCGGTGGTGGTTTCCACGCCCGGCGTGTAGCCATATTCTGGGTGGCCCGGCGTTTTGGAGTGCAGTTGGCGGAAGTCAGCCAATTCGCTGATTGGCAGGTCGTAGCCAGTAAGATGCAGCAGGCTGTAAATCAGCATTGAGCCGTGGCCGTTAGACAGTACAAAACGGTCGCGATCGGCCCAGTTTGGGTTGGTCGGGTTATGATTCATATAGTCACGCCATAGGACTTCGGCAATATCTGCCATGCCCATCGGGGCGCCCGGGTGACCAGAATTGGCTTTCTGTACGGCGTCCATACTCAATGCGCGGATAGCGTTCGCAAGCTCTTTACGAGAAGGCATTATTCGACTCCAGTTAATTAAAGTTCAGCGGCCAGCATGTCTTCCAGCTTCTGCTGGTCAACGGCGAAAGTACGGATACCTTCGGACAGTTTTTCAACCGCCATTGGATCCTGATTGTGCAACCAGCGGAACTCGCTCTCAGTCAGTGGCTCAGGCTGAGGGGAACCTTTCGTTGAAGGTTCAAGTTTGCGTTCTACCGGCGCGGTGCTGGCTTTCAGCTCTTCTAACAAATTCGGGGAGATAGTCAGGCGGTCACAACCGGCCAGGGCCAGAATTTGTTCCACTTTGCGGAAGCTGGCCCCCATGATCACGGTCTGATATTTATGGGATTTGTAGTATTCGTAGATATCACGGACGGATTTCACACCCGGATCTTTTTCGACATCATAGGTCGCATTTGGCTCTTTGGCTTTATACCAATCATAGATACGGCCGACGAATGGGGAGATCAGGTATACGCCAGCTTCGGCACAAGCGCGGGCCTGAGCGAAGGAGAACAACAGAGTCAGGTTACAGTTGATACCTTCGCGTTCTAACTCTTCGGCGGCTTTGATGCCTTCCCAGGTTGACGCCAGCTTTATGAGAATGCGTGATTTATCAACGCCTTTCTCTTCATACATCGCAATCAGCTTACGCGCTTTGGCCAGACACTGTTCACGGTCGAAAGAGAGGCGAGCATCGACCTCTGTCGAAATGCGACCCGGTACGCTTTTCAGGATTTCTAACCCGATGTTAACGGCGAGCCTGTCGCTGGCATTGACGATTTGAGTCTCTTTGCTGCCACCTTTTTTGCGAGCGTAATCCAGCGCGTCTTTGATAAGCCCTTGATACTGCGGTAAATCGGCGGCTTTGAGGATTAAGGATGGGTTGGTGGTGGCATCCTGCGGTTCGAAATGACGGATAGATTCAATGTCGCCACTGTCGGCGACCACCGTGGTCAATTTTTTCAGTGCGTCTAACTGGTTCATCTCTACTCCTTTAAATGCTTTTCGTCTTGCAAGCATTGTTATCAAAAATCTTGCGCGCCGTTGCGCAACTCGTGGCGCAACTTTTTACGTGGGGCTCATACCCTGCATCAATTTGTTAACAATTTGAATGTGCTTTTTCTGATTGTTGTGATGGGCCAGAGCAATGGAAAACACAAAAGCTAACGCAAGGCTGAACGTTCAACCTGAGTTGCGCAAGGGGGAACTTTAAGCGTAGTTCATTTTTGCGAGATGTCTTCCGTGAACGAAAAGTAAGCGATGTAACGGCTCGATTTTGGTCGTGCTTCATAGTTTGTCGTGGCAAGTTACCTATACTAGATTTCGTGAAAGGCCGAACTCAAAGCCTTCCAGACCTCTACAGATGACCCTACAAAAACGACGAATAACTACCTCACCTACAACAAGAAAAGAGGCCCCGACGATGGATGAACAGCTGAAACAAAGTGCGCTCGATTTTCATGAGTTTCCTGTACCGGGAAAGATTCAGGTTTCTCCGACCAAACCCCTCGCCACTCAGCGTGATTTAGCGCTGGCTTACTCTCCGGGCGTGGCGGCTCCTTGCCTTGAAATTCAAAAAGACCCGCTGGCAGCCTACAAATACACCGCCAGAGGCAATTTGGTTGCCGTGATTTCAAACGGCACGGCGGTGCTTGGGTTGGGTAACATCGGGGCACTGGCGGGCAAACCGGTGATGGAAGGTAAAGGCGTATTGTTTAAGAAATTCGCCGGCATTGATGTGTTTGATATCGAAGTCGACGAGTTAGATCCGGACAAACTGATAGACGTGATCGCCGCCCTGGAGCCGACCTTTGGCGGCATCAATCTGGAAGATATCAAAGCGCCGGAATGCTTTTACATTGAGCAAAAGCTGCGTGAACGCATGAAAATTCCTGTGTTCCATGATGACCAGCACGGCACCGCCATTATCTGTACCGCCGCCGTGCTCAACGGTCTGCGAGTAGTGGGTAAAAACATTTCTGATGTCCGTCTGGTGGTATCAGGGGCCGGTGCCTCAGCTATTGCCTGCCTGAACCTGTTGGTCGCACTGGGCCTGAAGCGCCATAACATCACCGCCTGTGATTCGCGCGGGGTTATCTACAAAGGCCGCGAAGAGAACATGGCGGAAACCAAAGCCGCCTATGCGATAGATGACAACGGGCAGCGCACGCTGGCCGATGCTATCCCTAATGCAGACATTTTCCTCGGTTGTTCTGGCCCCGGCGTGTTGACACAGGATATGGTCAAAACTATGGGTAAAGATCCGCTGATTTTAGCTTTGGCGAATCCCGAGCCGGAGATCCTGCCGCCGCTGGCCAAGGCCGTGCGCCCTGATGCCATTATCTGTACCGGTCGCTCTGATTTCCCTAATCAGGTCAATAACGTGCTGTGCTTCCCGTTTATCTTCCGTGGCGCGCTGGACGTCGGCGCAACCACCATAAATGAAGAGATGAAACTGGCCTGTGTCCATGCCATTGCCGATCTGGCGATGGCCGAGCAGAGCGACGTTGTGGCCTCGGCCTACGGCGAAGAAGAGCTCTCTTTTGGCCCGGATTACATCATTCCTAAGCCCTTCGATCCGCGCCTGATTGTCAAAATCGCTCCCGCTGTGGCGAAAGCGGCAATGGAGTCCGGCGTGGCGACCCGGCCGATTGAGGATTTCGACGCCTATGTCGAGAAACTCTCTGAGTTCGTCTACAAAACCAACCTGTTTATGAAGCCGATTTTCTCCCAAGCCAAAACCGACGCTAAACGCGTGGTGATGGCAGAGGGGGAGGAGGAGCGCGTGCTGCATGCGACTCAAGAACTGGTAACGCTGGGGCTGGCGAAACCCATTCTGGTTGGCCGGCCAAGCGTCATCGACATGCGGCTTAAAAAGCTCGGATTGCAAATTGAGGCAGGCAAGGATTTCGATGTCGTAAACAATGAGTCCGACCCGCGTTTCAACGAATACTGGAGCGAGTACTACCAGTTGATGAAGCGTCGCGGTGTGTCTCAGGAGCAGGCGCGTCGCGAAGTGATCGGCAATCCAACCCTGATCGCCGCCATTATGCTGCTGCGCGGCGAAGCCGACGCGATGATTTGCGGCACCATTGGCACCTATCACGAGCATTATGACGTGGTGGAGAAGGTGTTTGGTTTCCGCGAAGGGGCGAGCGTAGCCGGGGCGATGAACGCGCTGCTGCTGCCGAGCGGCAACACCTTTATTGCCGACACCTATGTCAATGACGATCCAACCCCTGAGCAGCTTGCTGAAATCACCCTGATGGCGGCGGAAACCGTGCGGCGTTTTGGTATCGAACCTAAAGTCGCACTGCTTTCTCACTCAAGTTTCGGCACCTCGGATGGCGCGTCGGCGGTGAAGATGCGCAAAACGCTGGCGTTAATTAACCAGCGGGCGCCTGAGCTGGAAATTGATGGCGAAATGCATGGCGATGCTGCCTTGGTGGAGAGCATTCGTCAGGACATCATGCCGGACAGCCCGTTAAAAGGCGCGGCGAATATCCTCATTATGCCCAACATGGAAGCAGCGCGTATCAGCTATAACTTGCTGCGCGTCTCTAGCTCGGAAGGTGTAACCGTGGGGCCGGTGCTAATGGGCGTTTCTAAGCCAGTGCATATTCTCACCCCGATTGCCTCGGTGCGGCGCATCGTCAATATGGTGGCTTTAGCCGTAGTGGAGGCACAAACCGAGCCGCTGTGATGGGGCTGGGTAAGCTGAAAAGAGATAAAAGAAGAGGGGAGACGAGGCGCTGAGTCAGCGCCTCTGTTTAACGCTTAGATTGTGCCAACGCTTAAAACTCAACTTCACCAATGCGCTCAAGGGCATCGACAATCAAGTCCCAGAAACGCTGGTTGTCCAATTTAACCGCCACCTGTGTATGGCAGTCAGGTGGGGGAGGAGAGCGGAAGTCAGCCACGGTCATGCCCAGCGTGAGAGTGCCGGTAAGCTCGATATCAACCGGCGCTTTGCGCACCGTCATCACTTTCGGGTCGATGACATAAGCCACGGCGCATGGATCATGAACCGGCGGCGCGTCGAAACCCTGACGGTCTTTGTAACTCTGGCTGAAGAAATCGAGCAGTTCGGTCACGAATTTGGCCGGGCGAGTGCCTACGGCAGCAATGCGGTTGTAAACCTCCGGGGTTGCCAGTGCCTGATGCGTGAGGTCTAGCCCGACCATGGTCAGTGGCCACTTTTCGTTAAAAACGATATGCGCGGCTTCGGGGTCGATTTTGATATTAAACTCCGCCACCGCGCTCCAGTTACCCTCGTGGTAACCGCCGCCCATCAGCACCACTTCTTTAACGCGCTCAGCAATGCGCGGCTCTTTGCGCACGGCTAAGGCGATATTGGTTAATCCGCCTGTTGGTACCAAAGTAATGGTTTTTGGCGGATGGGACATGACAAGGTCGATGATCAGATCAATGGCGTGGATCGGCTCAATCTTAATGGCGGGTTCTGGCAGCACAGGGCCATCAAGTCCAGAGTCACCGTGGATTTCCTCTGCCACCTCAACCTGACGCACCAGTGGGCGAGTGGCCCCTGCGGCGAAGGGGACGCCGGTGATGTTCGCCACCCGAGCTACCGCCAACGCGTTACGAGTGACTTTCTCCAGCGTCTGGTTGCCGACGACGGTGGTGACGGCGAGCAGTTCAATCTCAGGGTTGCCGTGTGCTAAAAGCATGGCGATTGCATCGTCATGCCCCGGGTCGCAATCAAGAATGATTTTTTTAGCCATTATTATCTTCTCTTTGTAGGGGGGCCTTCATACAGGTAAGTGGATAAAAATTAAGACATTGTTTTTATTATGGCCGGATTATTTTTTGGCTTGTTGCAGCCACTTATCCAGCTCATTGGCGAACTGTTGGCGGTCACGCTGGTTGAGTGCCGGTGGCCCGCCGGTCTGCACGCCGCTGGCGCGCATGGTGTCCATGAAATCGCGCATGTTCAAACGCTCTTTGATGGTTTCAGTGGTGTAGCGCTCGCCGCGCGGGTTAAGCGCCACGCCGCCTTTTTCGATTACTTCGGCAGCCAGCGGGATATCAGCCGTGATGACCAAATCCCCCGGCTCGGTGCGTTTGACGATTTCGTTATCCGCCACGTCGAAGCCCGCCTCAACGCGCAGGGTGCGGATAAACTTCGACGGCGGGGTGCGGATAATCTGGTTGGCGACCAGCGTCACCATCATGCCGGTACGTTCGGCAGCGCGAAACAGCACCTCTTTGATGACGTTCGGGCAGGCGTCGGCATCGACCCAAATTTGCATTAATTGGACTCCTTGTCGGCCAGCCAGTCGCGAACCGGCAGGAAGTCGCGGTACAGCGCGGCTTCCGGGCTGTCGGTTTCTGGCTGGAAGTTATATTCCCAACGCACCAGAGGGGGCATAGACATCAAGATAGATTCCGTTCTGCCGCCGGTTTGCAGGCCGAATAGCGTGCCGCGATCCCAAACCAGATTGAATTCGACGTAGCGGCCACGGCGGTAGAGCTGGAACTGGCGCTCGCGCTCGCCCCACGCCATGGATTTGCGCTTCTCAACGATAGGCAGATAGGCCTCGGTAAAGCCATTCCCCACCGCCTGCATGAAGGCAAAGCAGTGGTTGAAATCAGGGGTGTTCAAGTCATCGAAGAACAGGCCGCCGATACCTCGGGCCTCCTTGCGGTGCTTGATAAAGAAGTAGTCGTCACACCACTTTTTATATTTCGGATAGACGTCGCTGCCGAAGGGCTGGCAAAGCTGCTGCGCGGTTAAATGCCAATGACGAGCATCTTCTTCAAAACCGTAGAAAGGCGTCAGGTCGAAGCCGCCGCCAAACCACCAAACCGGTGCTTCACCCGGCTTTTCCGCGATAAAGAAACGCACGTTGGCATGGCTGGTAGGAATGTAAGGGCTGAGTGGGTGGATCACTAAAGAGACGCCCATGGCCTGAAAGCTGCGCCCTGCTAACTCGGGTCGATGCGCCGTGGCTGAGGCCGGTAAGGTGGCGCCATGCACGTGGGAGAAGTTGACGCCCGCTTGTTCAAAAACCGCGCCTTGGGTTAATACGCGGCTGCGTCCGCCACCGCCTTCTTCGCGCACCCACTCATCTTCTGCAAACTGCGCCTTGCCATCGGCGGCGGCTAACTGTTGGCAGATAGTTTCCTGTAGGGAGAGCAGGAAGGCTTTTACTTGGGCGATGTCGGGGATCGGTTGACTCATGAGTTAACTCACAGACGTTGGCTTAAAAGACATTCAGCGCCCGAATAGGCGCTGAATCAAAAATGGGCCTCAGTATATACCCAAAATCGCCTGATATGCAGGAAGGCTGCAATAGGCAGAGCGCATTACTGGCGCGAAGCTTTAGCGCGGCTTGCGTTCAGTGGCGTCGAAATAGCTAAAGAAATTAACGATGCCCTGAGAAATCGCCTGAGCAATCTCTTTGCGGAAGACCGTCGTGCTGAGCAACTGCTCTTCGTGGTGATTGGTGATAAACGAGGTTTCCACCAGAATCGACGGAATTGATGGCGACTTCAGTACCGCAAAGGCCGCCTGCTCGGTCTGCTGGCTGTGCAGATGGTGAATAGGGCGAATTCTCTCCAGCACGTGGTGGCCGAGGGTCAGGCTGTTTTTGATGGTGTCGGTCTGCACTAAGTCGAATAACACTTGTTGCAGATAGTTGGTGTCTTCCTTCGCCACTTTGGCACCGGCTACTAAGTCGGCGTCATTCTCTTTTTTCGACATATAGCGCGCCATCGCGCTGCTGGCACCGCGATTGGACAAGGCAAACACCGAGGCTCCCGAGGCGCTAGGGCTGGTGTAGCCATCGGCGTGAATCGACACAAACAGGTCGGCCTGATGCTGGTGGGCGATTTCAACGCGCTGATAAAGCGGAATAAAGTGGTCGGAATCGCGGGTAAGCTTCACCTCGATGTTGCTATGGGAGCCAAGGATCTCGCGCACATAGTTGGCGATTTCCAGCACCACGTGTTTCTCTTCCGAGCCTTCATGGCCTACTGCGCCGGAGTCGATGCCGCCGTGGCCGGGATCAATCATCACCAGTTTTTTAGCATTCGCCGGTTTCGGGGCTGGTGCAGTTTTGGTGATATGCAGTTGTTGTTGCGCCGCAACGGCGGAGCGAGTGCCCAGTACGCCAAAAGCCAGCCCGAGGCCGGAGAGCAACAGTTGGCGGCGGGTTGCAGAAGCAGGTAAAGGTTGGAAATGGAGAAACTTATTTAAAGGGTTAAGCATGGCGCATACCGTCAACATCAAACAGAATGGTTATGTTATAGAGTATCCTTCCCGCGGGTTCGATCTGAGAACTATTACTTTTTATGAATTTTGTGTCGTAAATGAATAAATTAGAAGCGAATGTGAGTAACTGTCTATTTTGATATTGCGTATCAAGCAGATCACGCGATAATTAACCAATACCTATTAACTCTTTAACAAACAGCGGCGAACAGTGATGGACATTCGCATATACCGGCAAGATGATTTCGACGAAGTGCTGACCTTATGGGAGCGCTGCGATCTGCTGCGCCCGTGGAATGATCCTGAAATGGACATTGAGCGTAAACAGAACCACAGTCCTGAACTGTTTCTGGTCGCCGAAGTTGGCGGTGAAGTCGTGGGTTCCGTGATGGGCGGCTATGATGGTCATCGCGGGTCAGCATATTACCTTGGCGTGCATCCTGATTATCGCGGGCGAGGCATTGCTAATGCACTAATTAATCGTCTGGAAAAGAAGTTAATTGCCCGAGGCTGCCCGAAAATTAATTTAATGGTGCGTGCCGAAAATGACGCGGTAGTGAGCATGTATGAAAAGCTGGATTATGAAATTCAGGATGCGCTGACTCTCGGCAAACGGCTGATTGAAGACCAAGAATATTAAAGCTCACTGCTTATTGAGCCGATAAAAAGCCCCGATGCACTGCTCGGGGCTTTTTTATTTACAGGCAATAACTGCTGACAAGGGGCGGAAACTTACTTGATGATTTTGATCGATTTCACATCAATCTCAACTGAGTTCCAGTCTTTATCGACTTCACCTTCGATCCGCACTTTATCTTTTGGCGACACGTTCTGTCCCTGCCAGCGGTCGTGGTCGATATCCACATTAATGGTGCCGCTGTTATCGCGGAAAATATATTTGTCGCTGCCAACGCGCTGATCGATATAGCCTTCCAGCTGAACCCATTGGTCATCGTTCATGGTTTGCGCATCTTTCACCGTGCTGAGCGCGGTGGTGTTTCCCGTAAAACCACCTTTATTGCTCGGCTGGGTTTGGGCCTGTGGCGCGTTCGGGTCTTGGAAGCCACCAGTCTGCTGAGCCAACGCCGGAAGGGTGCAAAGTGCAATGAGGGTTGCCAGAGTGATCTTCTTCATCATAATAGGTCGTCCTTAATTAACTGGGTCTGGTGAGTGTAGCAATTCATCCTTTAATTGGATGTCTTGCCGCGTTGAGAAACATTAAAGCAGACTGTTCTTAACGGTTTCTTAAGCTGGGTTAGTTACTTTTCAGTCACGACAATTCGAAGGAAATATTTCTGAGGCTATGAACCCAGACGATTACAACAATCACGGCATGCTGCGTTTACCGCTGTGGTTTTGGACCATTTTGATTTTGCAGGCGCGCACGTGGTTGCTGTTTGTGATGGCAGGGGCGTCAAGCCAACAGGGCACGGATTTACTCAAGCTGTTCTATCCTGATACGCAAAGTTTTTGGCACGGAATGCTACTCGGCCTGCCTCCGGCGCTGGTCTTTATGCTCAGCGGGCGTCGCCATCTGTGGCCGCGATTGTGGCAAAGTGGCTACTGGCTGTTGCTGGCGGGAATGTTTATCACCTTTGTGCTGCAAGGGTTGGGGCTGTGGCAGGGGGCTGACACGCCGTCGCTGGTTGATTTGGCTCTCGCGCTGCTCGACGCCGCCGCGCTGGCCTATTGGCTATTGAGCCGCCGCCTGCGGGCCTGTTTTGACGCATCTCAGCAGGTAACATAAAGCTTGTTGCCTCGTGGCTGAACTTTTTGAGCCAATTAGCACTCGAACTGCCGCTGACCGATAAACTCCATTTTGTTATGAATGGGCTAGACGGAGTCCCGGCAGACTTAAATGGACATGAAAGGAGTGAACCGAATGACGACTATGTCGCACAGGGCAAAACAACAGCCAAGCGTGAAGCATCCGCTGAAGGCTCTCAGCCCACTTTTACTGGCATTACCCCTGTTATTAACAGGCTGTTCGACGGTTTCTAACATGTCCTGGTCGAGCATGAACCCGATGAACTGGTTTAGCAGCAGCCTGAAAGTCACCGATCAGGGCGTGGGCAAAGTCACCGCCAGCACTCCTCTGACCGAAGACGCGATTAAAGATGCCTTAGACGGCGACTATCGCCTGCGCAGCGGCATGTCGATGAATGACGGCAAAATGCTGGCGTTCTATCAGGCGATGGACGGCAAAGAGGTCAAAATTACCCTCAGCGGCGAGCCGAAGGGCCGCGTGCAGCGCATTGATGTCACTGACCCTAAAGTGGAAAGCGAGTGGGGCGTCAAAGTGGGAACGCCATTTAGCGACCTCTACACTAAAGCTTTCGAAAGCTGTGTGAAAGGCACCGGCGACGACGCGCAGAGCGTGGTGTGTAAAGCGCCGCAGAGCCAGCGCGTCAGCTACGTCTTTAGCGGTATATGGCACGGGCCGGAAGAGCTAATGCCGTCTGATGACGCGCTGAAAGACTGGAAAGTCAGCAAAATTGTTTGGCGAGCTAACTAAGCGCCATTCTCTCAACAAGTCTTTAAAACAAGCCTTTAAAATTAGTGCTGAAAAACTCTGCAATGCCTTGCGTCCGCGCAAGGCATTTTTATTGACTTCGGTTATGATAGCCGCCGTCAAATTTACGAGGATAAAAAACGTGACTCAGGTACAGAGTGGCATTCTGCTCGAACATTGCCGTTTCGGCATTTTCATTGAAGCGAAAGTTCAAGGCGAGCTGGATAGTCTGCGGCAGGGTTGCCGTGTGTTTGCTGCCGCATTAAGTGAAATGCAGCAGAAATTCCCCCAAGAAAAACTCGGCGCGGTGCTGGCTTTCGGCCATGACGTCTGGCGCGATCTTTCAGGCGGCCAGGGCGCTGATGAATTAAAACCTTTCGAGCCGCTAGGCAAAGGTCTGGCTCCGGCCACCCAGCGCGACGTGCTACTGCATATCCAATCTTTGCGCCATGACGTTAACTTCGCCGTGGCACAGGCGGCGCTGGCGGCCTTTGGCAAATCGATTCTGGTGGAAGAAGAGACTCACGGCTTCCGTGGTATCGAAGATCGCGATTTAAGCGGCTTTGTCGATGGCACCGAAAACCCGAAAGACGCAGCACGTGCGCAGGTCGCTATCATTCCAGAAGGGCATCAGGACGCGGGCGGCAGCTACGTGATGGTCCAGCGCTGGAAGCACAATTTAACCCAGTGGAATCGCTTCTCCGTCAGCCAGCAAGAAGAGGTCATCGGCCGCACTAAGCTGACTGACGAAGAGCTGGACTCAGAAACGCGCCCGGACACTTCGCACGTCAGCCGCGTGGATCTGAAAGAAGAGGGCAAAGGCCTGAAAATTCTGCGGCAGAGCCTGCCTTACGGCACCGCCAGCGGCGAACACGGCCTTTATTTCATCTCTTATTGCTCGCGCCTGTGGAACATTGAGAAGCAGCTATTGAGCATGTTTGGTGACTTAGACGGCAAGCGCGACGCCATGCTGCGCTTCACCCGCCCGGTGACCGGAAGCTACTATTTCGCGCCGTCCCTGACTCGCCTGCTGGCGCTCTAATTTCCCCCTTGGCGCGCCTGTGTCGGGCGCGCCACGTCTCGCCTCACTACTGTTAATCCCCACCTAGGCCAGCCTTTTTCGGCTTATAGCTTTTCATGCTTGAAAATCACTAAACGGTATATA
The DNA here is from genome assembly GCF_052375995.1 of Ewingella sp. AOP9-I1-14. Lineage (NCBI taxonomy): Bacteria > Pseudomonadati > Pseudomonadota > Gammaproteobacteria > Enterobacterales > Yersiniaceae > Ewingella > Ewingella sp. AOP9-I1-14. The sequence goes on along the minus strand of NZ_JBQSVA010000001.1, from coordinate 818,373 downwards.
AAACCGTTACAGCCTGACCCTGAGTTATAAATACACTGTGGACTACTAAAGTGGCTAAGTTTTGCCATCTCGGATGTCCATACACTCAAGGCGGCGCATGAAAATGAACGGATTTAGACGCGGATTACTCAAGAGTTCTCTTGCCGCCATGCTGCTGGCCAGCGGCGCGGCCTCTGCCACGGAATTACTCAATAGCTCCTATGATGTGGCGCGCGAACTGTTCGCTGCGCTCAATCCGCCATTTCAAAAGCAGTGGGCAGAGCAAAACGGTGGCGACAAGCTGGAAATTAAACAGTCTCACGCTGGCTCCTCCAAGCAGGCTTTGGCCATTCTGCAAGGCCTGAAGGCCGATGTCGTCACTTACAATCAGGTGACTGACGTACAAATTCTGCATGACCGCGGTGACCTGATCCCCGCCAACTGGCAAAGCCGCTTGCCTAACAACAGTTCGCCGTTCTATTCGACCATGGCGTTCTTGGTGCGCAAGGGCAACCCGAAAAACATTCACAGCTGGGACGACTTAACCCGTGCCGACGTCAAACTGATCTTCCCGAATCCGAAAACGTCAGGCAACGGCCGCTATACCTATCTGGCGGCGTGGGGCGCGTTCAATCTGGAAGACGGTAAAAACCAGGAACAGACCCGCGCGAAAATGACCCAGTTCCTGAAAAACGTTCAGGTGTTTGATACCGGCGGCCGTGGCGCCACCACCACCTTCGTCGAGCGCGGGCTGGGCGATGTGCTGATCAGCTTCGAGTCCGAAGTGAACAATATTCGCAAGCAATACGGCGACGACAACTATGAAGTGATTGTCCCGCCGGTAGATATCCTGGCGGAGTTCCCGGTGGCATGGGTCGACAAAAACGTCGAGAAAAACGGCACTGAGAAAGCGGCCAAAGATTACCTGAATTACCTCTGGAGCCCGCAGGCGCAGAAAATCATCACCAGCTTCAACTACCGCGTATATGACAAAACGGCCATGGCGGCGGCGAAAGGGCAGTTCCCTGATACCAAGCTATTCAAAGTTGAAGATCAGTTCGGCAGCTGGCCGCAGGTGATGAAAACGCATTTCGATACCGGCGGCGAGCTGGATAAATTGTTAGAGCAGGGTCACAAGTAATGTTGTTGTCGAGCAAACGCGTACTTCCCGGATTCACCCTCAGCCTCGGCAGCAGCTTGCTGTTCGTGTGTCTGGTGCTGTTATTGCCGCTGAGCGCATTGGTGATGCAGTTGTCACAAATGACGCTGGCGCAGTATTGGTCGGTCATTACCAATGATCAGGTGATCGCGGCTTATAAGGTCACCCTGCTGTCGGCGGGCGTGGCCAGTATTTTTAACTGCTTCTTCGGCATGCTGATGGCGTGGATCCTCACGCGCTATGAGTTTCCGGGCAAGAGCTTGCTCGACGGCTTAATGGATTTGCCCTTTGCATTGCCAACGGCGGTGGCGGGCCTGACGCTGGCCGGGCTGTTTTCGGTCAACGGCTTTTATGGTCAGTGGCTGGCGCATTTTGATATCAAAGTGGCCTACACCTGGCTGGGTATTGCAGTCGCCATGGCCTTCACCAGCATTCCGTTTGTGGTGCGCACGGTGCAGCCGGTGCTGGAAGAGCTAGGGCCGGAGTATGAAGAAGCTGCCGAAACCTTGGGTGCTTCGCGCTGGCAGAGCTTCCGCCGCGTGGTGTTGCCAGAGGTGATGCCGTCGCTGATGGCGGGCACCGCGCTGTCATTCACCCGCAGCCTTGGCGAGTTCGGCGCGGTGATTTTCATCGCCGGTAACATCGCGTGGAAAACGGAAGTGACCTCGCTGATGATTTTCATTCGCTTGCAGGAGTTTGACTACCCGGCGGCCAGCGCGATTGCTTCGGTGATTTTGGCGGCGTCCCTGCTGTTGCTGTTTGCGATTAACACTTTACAAAGCCGTTATGGCCGTCGTCTTGGAGGTCATTAATGTCTGATATTCCGGCTTACTCAGGGGAAGCGCGTCGGCCAATCGACTGGACCAAATGGCTGTTGATTGGCACCGGTATGCTGATTTGCCTGCTGCTGCTGGTCATCCCGATGATCAGTATTTTCGTGCTGGCGTTTTCGGACGGCATTGCGGCGGTTTGGAAGAACCTGTCTGACTCCGACATGCTGCACTCTATCTGGCTGACGGTGTTAATGGCGCTGATCACCGTGCCGGTGAATCTGGTGTTCGGTACGTTGCTGGCGTGGCTGGTGGCGCGATTTAATTTCCCAGGGCGTCAGCTGCTGCTGACCCTGATCGACATTCCTTTTGCCGTGTCGCCGGTGGTCGCTGGCCTGCTGTATCTGCTGTTTTACGGCACCAATGGCCCGCTGGGGCCGTGGCTGGATGCCCATAATCTGCAATTTATGTTCGCCTGGCCGGGCATGGTGATGGTGACTATTTTCGTCACCTGTCCGTTTGTTATTCGCGAGCTGGTGCCGGTGATGCTCAGTCAGGGCAGCCATGAAGATGAAGCCGCCGTGCTGCTCGGCGCGTCGGGCTGGCAGATGTTCCGCCGCGTGACCTTACCCAATATTCGCTGGGCGCTGCTGTACGGCGTGGTGTTGACCAACGCCCGCGCCATTGGTGAGTTCGGCGCCGTGTCGGTGGTTTCCGGTTCTATCCGTGGCGAAACCTACACGTTGCCATTACAAGTTGAATTACTGCATCAGGACTACAACACCGCAGGCGCATTTACCGCCGCCGCGTTGTTAACCCTGATGGCGATAGTCACCCTATTTCTGAAAAGCGGCCTGCAATGGCGTTTGAAGCGTCACAACGACCGTCTTGAGCGGGAGGATAGCAATGAGCATTGAAATTAACGGTATCAACAAATACTTCGGCCGCACCAAGGTGCTGAACGATATCTCGCTCGATATTCCTTCCGGCCAAATGGTGGCGCTGCTCGGGCCGTCCGGCTCCGGCAAAACCACACTATTGCGCATTATCGCCGGTCTGGAAAATCAGAGCGCCGGTAAGCTGAGTTTCCACGGCAAAGACGTCAGTCAGGTTCACGCCCGCGATCGTCAGGTCGGTTTTGTGTTCCAGCACTACGCACTGTTCCGCCACATGACTGTGTTCGACAACATCGCCTTTGGCCTGACCGTTCTGCCGCGCCGCGAGCGCCCGAATACGGAAGCGATTAAAAAGAAAGTCACTCAGCTGCTGGAAATGGTGCAGCTAAGCCACTTGGCGAATCGCTATCCGTCCCAGCTGTCCGGCGGGCAGAAGCAGCGCGTGGCGCTGGCCCGCGCTCTGGCGGTCGAGCCGCAAATCTTGCTGTTGGATGAGCCTTTCGGCGCGCTGGATGCTCAGGTACGTAAAGAGCTGCGCCGCTGGCTGCGTCAGCTGCACGAAGAGTTGAAATTCACCAGCGTATTCGTCACCCACGACCAGGAAGAGGCAATGGAAGTCGCGGATCGCGTAGTGGTGATGAGCCAAGGCAATATCGAACAAGTGGGCACGCCGCCGGAAATCTGGCGCGACCCGGCAACGCGCTTTGTGCTGGAGTTTATGGGCGAAGTGAATAAAATCAGCGGCGACATTCGCGGCTCCCAGCTCTACGTCGGCCCATATCACTGGCCGCTGGAAAACCCGCCGTTGCATCAGGGCGCGGTTGATCTATTCCTGCGCCCGTGGGAAATGGAAATTACTGCGCAGCCAACCCAGCGCTGCCCGCTACCGGTGAAAGTGTTGGAAGTCAGCCCGCGTGGTCATTTCTGGCAGTTAATCGTCCATGCCGAAGGTTGGCACGACGAGCCAATGTCAGTGGTACTGTCTGATTTTGCAGGACAATCTACCCCGCAGCGCGGCGATCGCTTCTACGTGGGTGGCCTAAACGGCCGGCTGTACGCCGGGGACGAAGCACTGCAACCCGTTGCATTGGCGAAAAGTGCCTGATACTTTTTAGACAATTCAGGTTAAATTTCTTTAAAAAGGGCGGTCTGCGAGCTGCCCTTTTTATCGTCTAATTCTTATTTATTCGTTTTTACATGGTGTTTATAACCCATAGCGATAAGGCAAGCACAGTGAGCACGCTCGAACAGTACATCGGCAATACGCCTCTGGTGAAATTACAGCGACTGACCCAGGATCTGGACAGTGAGATTTGGGTCAAACTGGAAGGCAATAACCCCGCTGGCTCGGTTAAAGATCGCGCCGCGCTTTTTATGATCGAGCAGGCTGAAAAGCGCGGGGAGATCCGCCCTGGCGATACGCTGATTGAAGCCACCAGTGGTAACACCGGTATCGCCCTGGCGATGATTGCCGCGCTCAAGGGTTATAAACTCAAGCTATTAATGCCGGAAAATATGAGCCTGGAGCGTCAGGCCTCTATGCGCGCCTATGGGGCAGAATTGCTGCTGATTAGCCGTGCGCAGGGGATGGAAGGGGCGCGAGACTTGGCGTTGGAGATGCAGAGACAGGGGCAGGGCAAGGTGCTGGATCAGTTTAATAATGCTGATAATCCGCTGGCACATTTCACGACCACCGGCCCGGAAATTTGGCAGCAAACGGCGGGACGCATAACCCATTTTGTTTCCAGTATGGGCACCACCGGCACCATTACCGGCGTCAGCCGCTTCCTGCGCACTCAGAGCAGTGAGGTGAAAATCATTGGTTTGCAGCCCGAAGAGGGCAGCAGCATTCCGGGCATTCGCCGCTGGCCGCAGGCTTATATGCCGGGTATCTTCAAGGCAGAACTGGTGGATGAAACCATCGACATGGCGCAGCAAGAGGCTGAAGACACCATGCGCGAGCTGGCTCGCCAAGAGGGGATTTTCTGCGGCGTTAGCTCCGGCGGCGCGGTAGCTGGCGCTCTGCGCGTTGCTCGTGCCAACCCCGGCAGCCTGGTGGTGGCGATCATTTGCGACCGTGGCGATCGCTATCTTTCGACCGGTGTGTTCGATCTCTAAGCCCAAATTTGACTTACAAGTGTAAAATTAGAGTAAAAGCGGCTGCGCGTGGTCGGGTTAGGGATAAAAATAACCAGAACTCAGTTAGGTGGAAATGATGATGAAAATTTTATTGGTCGATGACGATCTCGAACTGGGTACCATGCTCAGCGAATATTTGATTGCTGAAGGTTTCAACGCATCGCTGGTGCTGACCGGCAAGGCGGGCATTGACGGCGCGATGTCCGGCGATTATTCCGCGATGATCCTCGATATTATGCTGCCTGATATGAGCGGCATCGACGTGCTGCGCCAAGTGCGTAAAAACAGCCGTCTGCCGATCATCATGCTGACCGCCAAAGGCGACAACATCGATCGCGTTATCGGGCTGGAGATGGGCGCTGACGACTATATGCCGAAGCCCTGCTATCCGCGCGAGCTGGTGGCGCGCCTGCGTGCCGTGCTGCGTCGTGTTGAAGAGCAGCAGGAAGCCCCTTCTGACTCGTCCGTCATCCATTATGGTGACCTGACATTGAATCCCGCGACGCGCAGCAGCCAGTGGCGTGGTGCGCTGTTTGACTTGACCGCCTCTGAATTCAATCTGCTGGAGCTGTTGCTGCGCGCGCCAGAGCGCGTGGTGTCCAAGGATGAGCTGTCCGAGAAAGGCTTGGGGCGTCCGCGCGAGGCCTACGACCGCAGCATTGATGTGCATATCAGCAACATTCGCCAGAAACTGGCGTCCCTTGCTGGCGGTGATATCCTGACTATTGAGACGGTAAGAAGTATTGGCTATCGCATCAGGTAAACGCCTTCGCGGAAGGCTATTTTGGAAAATCCTGTTTGGATTTTGGTTCACCTTCATCGCCATCACTCAGGTTCTCTGGGTGACTTTTGCTTTCTATAACCACCACGAGCCGCCGGAAAGCGGCATCGCGCGACGGTTTGTGAAGCTGCAAATCACCTCAGCCGTCTCCACATTGCGCTCAGGCGGCATGCCCGCCCTCGACGCCATGATGGCCGACTGGCCGGATGATGACCGCCAGTTCTTCTCCGTCACCCCCTCGATGGTGCCCGCCGAAGGCGAAACGCTGCAGTCGCTGGCGCCGGGTAACGCGCCGAAAGAGATTGTCGAGTTCGTGCAGGGGCCGAAAGGGCAGGGCTATCGGCTGCGTTATAACGTTGAAGGGCTGATGAGCGAATACCGGCCGAAGCATCGCGAGCATATGCTACACATCCCGACGCCGCTGCTATGGATAGGCGGCCTCGGCGGCCTGCTGTTCAGCGCGGTGCTGGCGTGGAACCTAACTCGGCCAATGCTGCAAATGCGTCAGGCCTTTGGCCGCGTGGCTCAGGGGGACCTGTCGGTGCGCCTGTTTGCCAAAATGGGCAAACGCCACGACGAGCTGTCCGACGTGGCGCGGGACTTCGACTCCATGGCCGAACGCCTACAGGTGCTGGTTAAAGCGCGCGAGGAGCTGCTCCACGACGTTTCCCATGAACTACGCTCACCCTTGGCCCGATTACAGCTAGCGATTGGCCTGGCGCGGCAGAACCCCCTTAACGTCGAAACCTCATTACAGCGTATCGAACATGAGGCGGGGCGGCTGGATAAGATGATTGGCGAACTGCTGGCGCTCTCACGAACTGAAAACGACCAGATGCCGCACGAAGAGTATTTTGATCTGTATGGGCTGGTGGAGGCGGTGGTCAACGATGCGCGCTACGAAGCACAGCTTCCCGGCGTAGAGATTGAGCTGAGGCCAGACACTCCTGATCAGAATGACTACACGGTGAAGGGCAATGCCGAGCTGATGCGACGGGCAATTGATAACGTGGTGCGCAACGCGCTGCGTTTTTCCGCTCGTGAGCAAAAAGTGGTGGTGTCGCTGATTCAGTCGGAAGGTTGGTTGACGATTGAAGTGGAAGATCAGGGGCCGGGCGTCGAGGAAGACAAGCTCTCTAGCATCTTCGACCCCTTTGTCCGTGTGATGTCGCCGCTATCGGGCAAAGGCTACGGGCTTGGCTTAGCTATTACGCGCAAAGTGATGGTGGCGCACGATGGCAAAGTCGAGGCGCGCAACGCCACGCCGCACGGCCTGATCATCAGCCTGCAAGTGCCGCACTGGAAGATTTAAACCGGCAGGCAATCTAGCCAATCAGCACGTTTTCAAGAATACCAGGCAATAAAAAAGGCGCTTAGATTAAGCGCCTTTTCACATCATTGAGAGACTTACTTTTTGATACGGATGATTGGCGTTTCGCCAACGGTCACAGTACCAGTCAGTTTAATCAGCTCTTTGATCTCATCCATGTTAGAGATAACAACCGGAGTCAGGGTAGACTTGGCTTTCTCTTCCAGCAGAGGCAGATCAAACTCGATAATCAAATCACCTTTCTTAACGCGTTGACCTTCTTCAGCGATGCGTTTGAAGCCTTCGCCTTTCAGTTCAACGGTATCAATACCGAAGTGGACAAACAGCTCAATGCCGCTGTCGGATTCGATAGAGAAAGCATGGTTAGTTTCGAAGATTTTACCGATAGTACCGTCAACCGGTGCAACCATTTTGTTGCCAGCTGGTTTGATGGCAATACCGTCGCCGACGATTTTCTCAGCGAAAACAACGTCTGGCACATCTTCAATGTTGACAATTTCACCAGAGATCGGCGCTACGATTTCAATAGTGCCAACTTCTTTTTTATCATCAGAAACTAGTGATTTCAGTTTATCGAACAAACCCATGATCTTCTCCTAAGCATTAATTTGGGCAGCTTTCCAGCATCGCGCAATTAGCAGAGTGTTTTTTCTTCAATGAACTTGTTAACCAGGTTCATTAACTCTTGCGCCGTAGGTTGGGCCAGGGCCTGGTCTGCCAGCGCTTTCACATCTTCGAAGTTCGTATTACGAATAATTTTCTTGATGCGCGGGATAGAGATAGCACTCATGCTGAACTCATCTAAACCCATGCCCAATAGAAGAAGTGTAGCACGTTCGTCACCTGCTAGCTCGCCACACATGCCTGTCCATTTGCCAGCAGCATGAGATGCGTCAATGACTTGCTTAATTAAAGCCAGTACAGAAGGTGACATTGGGTTGTAAAGATGAGAAATCAGCTCATTACCGCGATCTACTGCCAGAGTATACTGGGTAAGATCGTTAGTACCAATACTGAAGAAATCGACTTCTTTTGCCAGATGATGAGCAATCACTGCCGCCGCTGGTGTTTCCACCATCACGCCAACTTCAATGCTTTCATCAAAGGCTTTGCCTTCTTCGCGCAGTTGCGCTTTCAGCAAGTCCAGCTCTGCTTTCAGTTCACGCACTTCCTCAACGGAAATGATCATTGGGAACATGATACGCAGTTTACCGAACGCGGAAGCACGCAGAATGGCACGCAGCTGGTCGTGAAGAATTTCTTTACGGTCCAAACAGATGCGGATTGCGCGCCAGCCCAGGAATGGGTTCTCTTCTTTCGGCAAGTTCATGTATGGCAGGTCTTTGTCACCGCCAATGTCCATGGTACGCACGATAACTGCCTGTGAGCCCATCGCTTCAGCAACGGCTTTATATGCCTGGAATTGCTCTTCTTCGGTAGGCAGGCTTTCACGGTCCATGAACAGGAATTCGGTACGATATAGGCCAACACCTTCAGCGCCATTGCGCTCTGCACCGGCGACGTCGCGCACGGTACCGATATTGGCACAAACTTCCACCTGGTGACCGTCCAGCGTAATTGCCGGCAAGTCTTTCAGCTTGGTCAGTTCGTCTTTTTCTGAGATGTACTGGTTCTGAACGGCTTTCAGCTCGTCAATAATATCTGCCGTCGGGTTGACGTAGATTTTATTGTTCACGGCATCAAGGATCAGATAGTCATCATTTTTCACCTGCTTGGTCACATCGCTGGTGCCGACGATTGCCGGTAATTCCAGAGAACGTGCCATGATGGAGGTGTGGGAAGTACGGCCACCCAGATCAGTGATGAAGCCCAGCACCTTGTTCAGGTTCAGCTGTGCAGTCTCTGATGGCGTCAGATCGGTCGCGACCAGAATAACTTCATCCTGAATGGAGCTCAGATCGACAATCGCCAGTCCCAAAATGTTGCGCAGAAGGCGTTTACCGATGTCACGCACGTCAGCCGCGCGCTCTTTCAGGTATTCATCATCCAGCTCTTCCAAAGCCTTGGCTTGCCCTTCAATAACAGAAAAGGCAGCGGCGTCAGCGGAAGCGTGCTCATCTTTGATAAGGGCTATGATTTCCTGCTCAAGCTCTTCGTCTTCCAACAACATAATGTGGCCTTCGAAGATGGCTTCTTTCTCTTCACCGAAGGTCTCGCCTGCTTTGGTCTTGATCGTCTCTAACTGTGCTGAAGCTTTAGCACGGCCTGACAGGAAACGTTTTACTTCCTGATCAACTTCTTCAGGAGAGATTTTTTTCCGGTTGATGACAATCTCATCTTCTTTCAACAGAAGCGCTTTGCCGAAAGCGATACCGGGAGATACTAAAATGCCTGAAATCATAACCCTACCTTTCTCTTGACTGGTTTAAACTATTAAGACCGGGCTTGTTACTCGAGCTCTGCCATCAGTTTTACCAAGTGTTCAACGGCTTTCTGCTCGTCTTCACCTTCTGCAGAGAGGGTTACCACTGTGCCCTGAGTCAGACCCAGAGTTTGCAGTTTGAAAAGGCTCTTTGCGCTAGCGCTTTTACCGTTAGAAGTCACGGTGATGTCAGCAGTAAAACCTTTAGCTTCTTTCACGAACTGTGCGGCAGGGCGGGTGTGCAGACCGTTAGGTGCGGTAATAGTAACTTCTTGCTGGAACATTGTTGTTTCCCCAACTTATTAAAGTAATGTTGTGGAGCTAAAGTCTAGCTCAATAGGCCGACTTTAGCCTGATAAGATTCGCGCCTGACTATGGTTCAGGGGCAAGGTGAGATGCAACAGAAAAAGGCGAAAATAAGCACATTGTGACAAAAAGAATGTCAGGCGCTTCCCAATTCCTAGCAACTTCCCATTATGCCGTGTTTCACCATCTTGTAACAAATCAGTAAATCGATTCAGCTGCAGACATTCAGGAAGCTGATTAATTTCGCGCATCGAAATAATTGAAGGGTTAAATACTAAACCTGGCTGATAAAATCAATCATAGACTGCTATAAACTTTGATGTAGGCCACAAAAAAGCACCCATTTGGGTGCTTTTTTAATCGATTTAAATAATGTGGCATTATTGTTGCAATTCTTTTTCCGTAAACAAATCTGCAAACAATGCGGTACTCAAATAGCGCTCGCCGGAAGATGGCAGGATGACGACGATAGTCTTATCGGCGAACTCTGGCTCTTCAGAAAGTTTCACCGCTGCGGCGACGGCCGCGCCGGAGGAGATACCCGCCAGAATACCTTCTTCTTCCATCAAACGACGCGCCATGCTGATGGATTCGTCATTGGTGATCAGAGACACGCGGTCGATTAGGTCTAAATCAAGGTTGCCCGGAATGAACCCTGCGCCAATGCCCTGAATCTTGTGTGGGCCGGGCTTCACTTCTTCGCCATTCAGCGTCTGAGTGATGACAGGAGAGTCGGTTGGCTCAACGGCAATCAGTTTTACGCTGCTTTTCTTGCCTTTCAGATAGCGACCTACGCCGGTGATAGTACCGCCGGTACCCACGCCTGCGATGAACACGTCAACCGCGCCGTCGGTATCTTCCCAAATCTCAGGGCCGGTAGTTTGTTCGTGAATTGCTGGGTTAGCCGGGTTGCTGAACTGCTGCAGAATCAAGTAGCGGTTTGGATCGCTGGCCTGAATCTCTTCAGCTTTAGCAATCGCGCCTTTCATACCCTTAGCGCCTTCGGTCAGCACCAGATTGGCCCCTAGCGCCTTAAGCAGCTTACGGCGCTCAACGCTCATGGTTTCAGGCATGGTCAGGGTTAATTTATAGCCACGAGCAGCCGCAACGTAAGCCAGCGCGATGCCGGTGTTGCCGCTGGTGGGTTCTACCAGCTCGATATCTTTGTTCAGAATGCCGCGTTTTTCAGCATCCCAAATCATGTTCGCGCCGATACGACATTTGACGCTGAAGCTCGGGTTACGTGACTCGACCTTAGCCAGAATACGCCCATTGCCAATACGGTTCAGGCGAACCAGCGGCGTGTGGCCGATTGTTAATGAATTGTCTTCATAGATCTTGCTCATAACCCGTCCTTTAACTGGTTGGAATTCCGCAGTGTGTGGTTTCAACACTATGAAAATAGTGGGAATCACGAAAGCATACGCGATCGGTTTTCCCAGTGAAGTAAGGAATTGGTATATCTATATGTTATTAAGAAATATGTTTCCGACACAAGGATCAAGATGAAAAAACGGCCACTGGGTTGCAGTGGCCGTTGAGAAAATGGGGGCTTAGCGGCGACGAGTTTGACTTATGTCCTGCCCGTCGACCACGTGTAGATCGCGGTAGCGATCGACCCACATTGCCGTTGCGCCACAAACGGCGACCGGCAGGATGACCAGATTCAGCACCGGGATCATGGTGAACAGGCTGACCAGCGCGCCGAACTGTAAATTGTCGACTTTATGGCGACCGAGCGAGCGACGCATATCAAGGAAGCTGACTTTGTGGTTATCGAAAGGGTAGTCGCAATATTGAATAGAGAGCATCCACGCGCTGAACAAGAACCACAGCACGGGCGCGACGGTTTGACCGATGCCGGGAATAAAATAGAGCACCAGCAGTACGATGGCGCGCGGGATGTAATAAGCCAATTTCTGCCATTCGCGCTTCATGATGCGCGGCAGATCTTTCATTATTCCCCAAATACCGGTGTCGGGCTGGACCTTACCCGTCAGTCGGGCTTCAAGCTGTTCCGCCAGCAGGCCGCTGAACGGCGCGGCTATCAGGTTAGCGATGGTACTAAATAAGTAGCTGAACACCAGCAGCACGGAGAGCACGGCTATCGGCCAAAGCAGGTAATCCAGCCAGCTCAGCCAGGCTGGTATCTTGCTCATCATGGCCGGGATCCAGTCACCCAATTTGGCGAATAACCACCAAAATGCGCCACCCATCAGAATAATGTTCACCAACAGTGGCAAAACCACAAAGCGACGAATACCAGGCAAGGAAATCAGTGACCACCCCTTGCTGAAATAGTGAACTCCGTTTACCGCGTTAGCGCCTTGCGAAGATGTCATAAAAGAAATTTTCTCTCTGAGTTGAAGGACGTGAACTATCATATCGATATGATTTTCCACTGGCTAGCAGCGTATTGGCTGAAAAAGCGACAAAAAAAGGTGCCCTAATCATGTTTATTACTAGAAAGTAGTGTCCAGACTTGCACTTATCAACTCAGGCAAATAGAGTTAGAAATGTGAATGTTTGCCGTGGTGGCAATGAATTAGAACAACCTAGAGATAGCAATGATGCAGGATTTGCGTCTGATATTAATCGTTGTTGGCGCGATCGCCATAATAGCGTTGTTATTGCACGGTTTGTGGACCAGCCGTAAAGAACGCTCTTCGCTTTTTCGCGATCGTCCAACTAAACGTGTGAAAAAAGAACGAGAGCAATCTCCGGCCGACGATTTCGTCGACGGGGTGGGTGAAGTGCGCGTACGTCCATCCTATCCTCAGGATGAACCTTCTTTTGGCGAGTATGATGAACCTGAGCAAGTTGCTCCTGTTCGCACTCAGCCACAGCGCCCACCGCAGGCTCCTCCCGTCCAACAGCCTACTGCGCCGCGTCAGCCGGCTCCTCAGCCCGTTGCGGCTCAGGATGATCCGTTGTTGAGTGGTTACTCAGCGGCTGATCCTGCTGATGCTCCGCGTCGTGAAACCAGTTTTGCGCCGCAGCATGCCGCTCCTCAGCGTGAGGCTGCACCTCAGCCAGCGCGCGAAATCGAGAAGCCACAGGCCCCGGTTCCACCGGAAGAGATCCATCCTGATGCTGCACCAGCGGCCAAAGCTGAGCCGCACAATGATTCACCTTTCTCTCTGGCAGAAGAAGCGCCGGTGAAAGAGAAGCTGAAAGAGACCGTTCTGGTGCTGCATGTTGCCGCACATCAGGGTGGCGTAATTGGCGGTGAAGTGTTGCTCAATAGCGTATTGCAGGCTGGCTTCCAGTTTGGCGCGATGAACATTTTCCACCGCCATGTTAGCCCGGCGGGCAGTGGCCCCGTGCTGTTTAGTTTGGCGAATATGGTGAAACCTGGCTCCTTTGACCCAGATACCATGTCAGACTTCTCAACTCCTGGGATCACGCTGTTCATGATGGTGCCTTGCTATGGCGATGCGCATCAGAACTTCAAACTGTTGTTACAGTCGGCTCAGCGTATTGCTGACGACGTGGGTGGCATGGTTCTCGATGACGAGCGACGCATGATCACACCACAAAAACTGGAAACCTATAAAGCGCGTATTCGCGAGGTTCTTGACGCGACGGCCAAATAAAGCGCCGGGCGTATCCAGATATTCAGTCCTTCCAATGACCCCCGCTTGTCGGGGGTTTTTTATCTTCATGGTGACTCATGGCCACAATCGAAAATCAAATCAATCAATTACGCACCCAGTTACGCCATCATGAATACCAGTATCACGTGCTGGACGCCCCTGAAATACCCGATGCCGAATATGACCGCCTGATGCGCGAACTGCGCGCATTAGAAGAGGCCAATCCGCAGCTGATCACCGCCGATTCCCCGACTCAGCGCGTCGGCGCGGCACCCATTTCAGCTTTCGAGCAGGTCAAGCATCAGGTGCCGATGCTGTCGCTGGATAACGTGTTTGATGAAGAGAGCTATCTGGCTTTCTATAAACGCGTTCAGGACCGTCTGAAAACCACCGAGCCGTTGACCTTCTGCTGCGAGCTAAAGCTCGATGGTCTGGCGGTCAGCCTGCTGTATGAAAACGGTGAGCTAGTGCAGGCCGCCACCCGCGGCGACGGCACCACCGGCGAGAACATTACCGCCAACGTGCGCACCATCCGCGCCATTCCTCTGCGCTTGCAGGGAGAGAATATCCCCGCCCGGCTCGAAGTGCGAGGCGAAGTCTTTATGCCCCAGCCCGGTTTTGAAGCCTTAAATGAAGAGGCGCGCCGGACAGGCGGGAAAGTGTTCGCTAACCCGCGTAACGCCGCCGCTGGTTCTTTGCGCCAGCTTGATCCGCGCATCACGGCAAAGCGCCCGCTGACCTTCTTCTGCTACGGCGTGGGCCTGCTGGAAGGCGGCGGGCTGCCGCGCAGCCATATCGCCCGATTGCAGCAGTTCAAAGCCTGGGGCCTGCCGGTTAGCGATCGCACCCAGCTGTGTACCGGTCGAGATGAGGTTCTGGCCTTCTATCGCCAAGTAGAGGCAGACCGCGCTACGCTCGGTTTTGATATCGACGGCGTGGTGGTCAAGATTGATTCCTTAGATATCCAAGAGACTCTGGGCTTTGTGGCGCGCGCGCCGCGCTGGGCCACCGCTTTTAAATTCCCGGCCCAAGAGCAGATCACTTTGGTGAAGGATGTTGAGTTTCAAGTCGGGCGCACCGGGGCGATTACCCCCGTTGCGCGCCTTGAGCCGGTTCAGGTTGCTGGGGTGATGGTGAGTAACGCCACGCTGCACAATGCGGATGAAATCGAGCGTCTGGGCCTGCGCATTGGCGACACGGTGATCATTCGCCGCGCCGGTGACGTTATCCCGCAGGTCGTCGGCGTGGTGCTGGCCGAGCGCCCTGAAAACGCCCGCGAAGTGGTCTTCCCAACCCACTGCCCGGTGTGTAATTCCGACGTCGAACGCGTGGAAGGCGAGGCCGTGGCGCGCTGTACCGGCGGACTGATTTGCGGGGCGCAGCGTAAAGAAGCCTTGAAGCATTTCGTCTCGCGCCGCGCCTTGGACGTCGACGGCATGGGCGACAAGATAATCGACCAACTGGTGGAAAAAGAGTATGTCAAAAACCCGGCAGACCTGTTCCGCCTGAGCGCGGGCAAGCTCACCGGTTTGGACCGAATGGGGCCGAAATCAGCGCAAAACGTGGTGAACGCGCTGGAAAAAGCCAAAGAAACTACGCTGGCTCGCTTCCTCTATGCGCTGGGTATTCGCGAGGTGGGCGAGGCGACGGCGGCGAATCTGGCGGCGCACTATGGCTCTATCGAGGCACTGCGCGCGGCCGACGTGGAATCGCTGAAAGGCGTGCAGGACGTCGGCGACGTGGTGGCCAAGCACGTGGTCAACTTCCTCTCCGAAGAGCACAACCAGCAGGTGATTGAGGAGCTACTCAGCCCGGAAATCAACATTCACTGGCCTGCTCCGGTAGTGGTGATTGCCGAAGAGATTGATAGCCCGTTCGCCGGGAAAACCGTGGTGCTGACCGGCTCGCTGTCGATTCTCTCCCGAGACGAAGCCAAAGATCGCCTCACCGCGCTGGGCGCTAAAGTGTCTGGCAGCGTGTCGAAGAAGACCGATTTAGTGATTGCGGGCGAAGCGGCTGGCTCGAAACTAGCCAAGGCGCAGGAGCTGGGCATCGAGGTTATCGACGAAGCGGAAATGATCCGCCTGCTGGGTGATTAATGGCCATGGAAAAGGAAGATTTAATCGAAATCGCCAACATGAAAATGCCCTTCGGCAAGTACGCCGGGCGCGTACTGATTGATTTACCCGAAGAGTATTTGCTGTGGTTTGCGCGCAAAGATGAATTCCCGGCGGGCAAGCTTGGTGAGCTGATGCAGCTTACGCTGGCGATCAAAAGTGAAGGCTTGCAGAGCCTGATTAACCCACTGCGCCGAGGCGGGCCGGGGCTTTCCGGCACTGACGAGTAAAATAAAAGAAGGCGCTGATTTCAGCGCCTTCTGCTTTCTGTTCCAAGCTAAATCAACTCAGTTCATTCTTGCCTGAACCTGTGCTTCTGGCTCTGACTGCTGCTTCGCCAGCTGTTTACGCTGGTAGCGTTTCGCCAGCACGGCGCAGGTCATCAGCTGCACCTGATGGAAAATCATTAGCGGCAGCACCATCATGCCAATTGCGCTGACCGGGAACAGAATATTCGCCATCGGAATGCCGTTCGCCAGACTCTTCTTCGAACCACAAAATACGATGGTTATCTCGTCAGCCTTGCTAAAGCCCATCCAGCGCGCCATATAGGTATTGATAACCAGAATAAAGGCCAGCAATACCAGGCTGAAGACCACGATAAACAGCAGCGAACCCAGCCCCACCTGATGCCAAATCCCCTGAGTTACCGCCTCGCTAAACGCGGTGTAGACCACCAGCAGGATGGAAGTCTGGTCCGTCTTACCAATCATTTTACGGTGACGCTCGACAAAGCCGCCAATCAGCGGGCGCAGCAGGTGCCCGGCCACAAACGGCACCAGCAGTTGCAGCATAATGTGCCACACCTGCTGCAAGCTGTCGCCGGTAGTGCCCTGCACGTGCATCAACAGACCAACCAGCAGCGGCGAGACAAAAATACCCAACAGGCTGGATGCAGAAGCGCTACACACCGCCGCCGCCACGTTGCCCCCGGCCATGGAAGTAAAGGCAATCGCCGACTGCACGGTGGCGGGCAGAATGCACAGATAGACAAAGCCACTGTAGATTTGCGGGCTGACATCAATCGGGTGCCACCACTGGAACAGCAGCCCGAGCACCGGGAAGATGATAAAGGTGCTGCACATCACCCACAGGTGCAGCCGCCAGTTATTACTGCCGGCGAAGATGGCTTCGCGCGACAGCTTCGCGCCGTGCATAAAGAACAGCAGGCCGATGGCGAAGATAGTCAGGTTATTGAAGAAGGCGACAAACACGCCGCTGGCGGGTAGGAAGGTTGCCAGCAGCACGGTGCCAATCAGCGTTTGAGTAAAGCGGTCGGGTAAAAAGCGCATGAGTTTCTCTGCATGAAAAGGAATAAAGCCATGCCGCTATTTTGAATCGCTGATATACAATTAAAAAATTGATTTATTTAATGCATTGATGAAATTTATTCATGAACTACTCTCTCAAGCAGTTGCGGGTGTTTGTCGCCGTGGCGCGCTACCAAAGTTTCAGCCGGGCAGGGGACGCCATTGGGCTGAGTCAGTCTGCCATAAGCCACAGTATGAAAGAGCTGGAGGCCGAGGTGGGCGTGCGTTTGCTGGACAGAACCACGCGCGAGGTGATTCTCACCAATGCCGGCCAGCGGCTGGCAAGTCGCGTTGAGCCACTGCTCGATGAGCTGCACGCGATGCTGCTCGATACCCGCAGCTTTGGCACGCAGCACAATGGTCGCGTGCGCATAGCCGCCAGCCAAACTATTTCCGCCCAGCTTATGCCGAGCTGCATCGCCCGTAGCCAAAAGAATTACCCCGATATCACCATCTTGTTGCGCGACCAGGCACAGCGGCTGGTGTTGAACAGCGTGCGCAATGCCGAAGTGGATTTTGGCATTGTGATCGAACCGGGGATTAGCCCAGACCTTGAGGGCGAGATTATTTTGCACGAGCCGTTCTTATTGCTGTGCCATCAAGACCATGCTTTCGCTCATCAAAGCGCGGTGAAGTGGCAGCAGCTCGGGGAGCAGCCGCTGGTTCTGCAAGATTATGAGTCGGGAAGCCGCATATTGATCGACAACGCGCTGGCGAAGCAGGGGATTGCCGCCAATGTGGTGCAGGAGGTGGGGCATCCGGCGACGCTCTATCCGATGGTCGAAGCCGGGCTGGGCGTCAGCGTGCTTCCCGCGCTGGCGCTGCCTTTGCCGCAGGGCAGCCAACTGGTGGTAAGAACGCTGGAGCCGGAAATAAACCGCGCCTTGATGCTGGTGCGGCGTAAAAATCGTTCGCTGTCACCCGCCGCGCAGGCCAT
This sequence comes from Ewingella sp. AOP9-I1-14, assembly GCF_052375995.1. Taxonomy (NCBI): domain Bacteria; kingdom Pseudomonadati; phylum Pseudomonadota; class Gammaproteobacteria; order Enterobacterales; family Yersiniaceae; genus Ewingella; species Ewingella sp. AOP9-I1-14. The sequence goes on along the minus strand of NZ_JBQSVA010000001.1, from coordinate 800,670 downwards.
TTGGCAAGAGGTGAAATGGCAGGCGGCGCAATTGACCAAAAAACGCAGCCTGCGGGGTTTGCTATAAAGCTAAAGGGTTAGACGTAAATATCGACCTGACCCGCAGCCTTTTTATCGTCATCTTTTTTAGGATTGGCTTTTTCAGCGTCGAGCATGGCTTTCTCAGCTTGTTGTTCAGCTTTCTGCGCCTGTTGGTGCTGAATTTGTTGGATCTGCTGCTGCAACATGATGATTTGTTGGCGAATTGATGCGATTTGCTTCTGCACTTCTTCCTGAGACTGGTCGCTTTTTTTCGATAGATTTTTCAGCTGCTGCGTAAGTTTATCAATCTGCTTATTCAATTGGGCAATTTGCCCACCGCCGCCGCCAGATGCCGATCCCATAGAGATATTGGTTGTGGTACTGATCGTACTCATTACTGCCTCGCTTATTTATTGCCTGTTATTGCATACGCGGGTACTTAACAGGTATCGGCAAGGCAGCGGGGATCTTTAAGATTGCGGTAATTGCAGGCGCAGCTTAGGCCAGCGTGATAGCCAGCCTTTGCTTTGCACGCGTTCCAGCAGCACTAAGGTATTCCCATGGCGCGGATTGGGCGTGATGCTGAACTCAAACAGCTCGGCGGTGCCGACCGGCGCGACCAGCTCCGCCTTATTCAGATCATTTAGCTTTGCGCCAATCACCGTTTCCGTCTCCACCCAGTAACTCATGGCTTCGCTGCTGGACGAGTAGGGGGCATGGTCATGCAGAAGGTGCATACGCGCCTGATTCTTTACCGACCAAGGCAAGTCAGCAATATCTCCAAGCTGCCGCTCATACTCTTTTTCGACGTCGAACGATGTATTTTGGGGATTGAAGTAAATCACGTCGATATCGTTGAGCGGCGTGCTTTGGCCGAAGTCGTGCAGACGGTCCCACACCAAATTGCGAACAAATCCCGCCGCCAAGCACCAATCATTCAGCGCCAGCTGTTTCGCAGCACGCAGGGCCAGCATGCGCATCTCATCTTGTTCAATCCACTGGATTATTTGTTGCTGTCGCTGTTGTTCAGTCATTATCTTTTCCCGTATCGAAATGATGGACAGTATAGATAAATGTAGGAATGGCAGAGGGATGTTTTAGATTGAAATTTTTGAGCAGGTCTAGAAACGAAAAAAGCGCCTAAAGGCGCTTTTCTCTACTCCCTGTAATAAGGAGTGGTGGGCCGTGCTGGATTGATTCGGCCTTCGGCCTCACCCTGCGGGCAACGCGTTGCGTTGTCGTCTCGCTTCGCTCGGCTCGAACCAGCAGCTGGTTCGCCTCCATCACGGTTAAATCATGGTGCTATAGAAACGAAAAAAGCGCCTAAAGGCGCTTTTCTCTAAATTGGTGGGCCGTGCTGGATTCGAACCAGCGACCAATTGATTAAAAGTCAACTGCTCTACCAACTGAGCTAACGGCCCGCAGAAGTGGTGGGCGATGACGGGCTCGAACCGCCGGCCCCCTCCGTGTAAAGGAGATGCTCTACCAACTGAGCTAATCGCCCACTTCTGGGTACTCCACAATGTAAGAAGAAGCTTGTTGAGAAATGGTGGGCGATGACGGGCTCGAACCGCCGACCCCCTCCGTGTAAAGGAGATGCTCTACCAACTGAGCTAATCGCCCATTTCTCATTTCTTCTTACTTATCACAACGCGGTCACTCTAATGAGTGGTGGGCGATGACGGGCTCGAACCGCCGACCCCCTCCGTGTAAAGGAGATGCTCTACCAACTGAGCTAATCGCCCCCGTCGTGATGGAGTCGCATTATAGGGATACTTAAACTTACGTCAACGGTTTTTAAAAACAAAAAACACCGTTCGCCCGAAAAGTAGACAAGATGACGGATTTCTCGCCCGCGTAGTTGATTCTTTACGCATTCATAGTGTGAATAGCCCTTGTGAACTCCCTATCGGCGTTGAGGATTCAGGGCAGAGTGGTAGAATGACGCCCACTTTTTGTTAATTGATAGCAACGTTTTTTGGCGTTGCGCTATTAAGGCTGCATTCCAGATGAAAATCAAAACCCGTTTTGCTCCGAGCCCAACCGGCTATTTGCACGTCGGTGGCGCCCGTACCGCGCTTTACTCCTGGCTTTTTGCCCGTAATTTGGGCGGTGAGTTTGTGTTGCGTATAGAAGACACCGATCTTGAGCGCTCCACTCAGGCTGCCATTGACGCGATTATGGACGGCATGAACTGGTTGAATCTGCAATGGGATGAAGGTCCATACTTCCAGACCAAACGCTTTGACCGTTATAACGCGGTGATTGACCAGATGTTGGAAAATGGCACGGCATATAAGTGCTACTGCTCCAAAGAGCGTCTGGAAGCGCTGCGCGAAGAGCAAATGGCAAATAATGAGAAGCCTCGTTATGACGGTCGTTGCCGCGACAGCCATGAGCATCACAGTGCTGATGAGCCTTGTGTGGTGCGTTTCTGCAACCCGCAGGAAGGTTCTGTTATCTTTGATGACCAGATCCGTGGCCCGATCGAATTTAGCAATGACGAGCTGGATGACTTAATCATTCGACGCACCGATGGTTCACCAACCTATAACTTCTGCGTGGTGGTGGATGACTGGGATATGGAAATCACTCACGTCATCCGTGGCGAAGACCATATCAACAACACTCCGCGCCAGATTAACATTCTGAAAGCGCTGGGCGCGCCAGTGCCGGTTTACGCACACGTGTCCATGATTTTGGGTGACGACGGCAAAAAACTGTCCAAACGCCACGGCGCGGTCGGCGTGATGCAGTATCGCGATGATGGCTACCTGCCAGAAGCGCTGCTCAACTATTTGGTGCGTCTGGGCTGGTCCCACGGCGACCAAGAGATCTTCAGCATTGATGAAATGAAAGCGCTGTTCTCTCTGGAGAATGTCAGCAAATCTGCCAGCGCCTTCAACACTGAAAAGCTGCAATGGCTGAACCATCATTACATCACCACCATGGATCCACATTATGTGGCGACTCACCTGTTGTGGCACGTTGAGCAACTGGGTATCGAGACGCGCAATGGTCCGCAGCTGTTCGAAATCGTCCAATTGTTGGGTGAGCGTTGTAAGACTTTGAAAGAGATGGCTGAATCCTGCCGTTACTTCTATGAAGATTTCAGCGAGTTTGATGCTGACGCGGCGAAAAAACACCTGCGCCCGGTTGCTCGTCAGCCATTAGAAGCCGTGCGTGCCAAGCTGGCTGCAATCACTGAATGGACTGCCGAGAACGTTCACAACGCGATTCAGGGTACTGCTGATGAGCTGGGCGTCGGTATGGGTAAAGTCGGTATGCCATTACGCGTTGCTGTGACGGGTGCTGGTATGTCTCCGGGTATGGACGTCACGGTTCACGCGATTGGTCAAAACCGCACTCTGGCGCGTATCGATCAGGCTCTGGCCTTTATTGCTGAGCGCGAAGCTCAACAGTAATCGTCTGCGTTGAGATAAAGAAAAAGCCAGCGGGTTTCCCTCGCTGGCTTTTTTTATGCGACTAGCAAATCAGAACGTATTAACGTTGTTCCGCGATAGATTCTGCATTCGGGCGGTAAGCCAGGAAGTACATCAAACCTACGAAACCAGCACCGCCCACTGCGTTACCCAAGAATACGGCAACGAAGTTTGGCAGGTACTGTGACCAGCTCAGCGCACCGGCAAAGATAGCCGCCGGGATGATGAACATGTTGGCAACCACGTGCTGGAAGCCGATAGCCACGAACGCCATGACCGGGAACCACATGCCAATCACTTTCCCGCCAACTTCTTTACTGGCGAATGCCAGCCAGATAGCCAGACAAACCAGCCAGTTACAGCCGATGCCTGAAATAAATGCCTGAGTGAAATCAGCATTTACTTTTGCAGTAGCGGTAGCCACGGTTTTAGCCAAGAACGCGCCTTCGGTCAGACCAAGTACGTGACCAAAGAAGTAAGCAACGGCCAGACTGCCCAGCAGGTTTGCCAGCGTCACCCAGAACCAGTTACGCAAAACGGCGTACAGGCTGATTTGACGAGCGAACCAGGCGATTGGCAGCGTCATCATGTTGCCGGTTAGCAGCTCACCGCCTGCCAGCACCGTCAAAATGATCCCCACTGGGAAAACAGCCGCGCCTAGCAAGTTACTGAAAGAACCCCAGGATGCAGGCAACGTCCCTATTACATGCAAATCCAGGAGAAAACCTGTTGCGATGAAAGCACCGGCCAGGAATCCTAAAATTAACAAATTCAACACGGTTGCACGGCTTTTATTTGTTCCCGCCGTTACAGCGATTGATGCAATTTCTTTTGGTGAATACAAGGACATAAGAGGACTCGACGATAGTTGGTTATGATTATTGCGCGGGCAGTCTAGACGCAGATTTATCCGAAAACAAGACGATTATCATAGCCTGCTAACAAACCATTAATCATTGAGTCACACATGTTAATAAAATGCTTAATAAGATCATAAGGCTGGATAAATAAAGCCAAAATAGGGCGAAGCAATTTAGACGTATTTAGCTACAAAATTGTATCTGGACGGCGGAAAAACTTGATAGTTATGGCCGGGTTGGCGGCTTTTTCAGCGCTTGATTCCATATTCAGATTTAGCCGTTGACAGGGTTGGCTCGGTTTCATATGATGCGCCCCGTTCACTCGTTTTTACGAGTCGGAAATGGGGGTATAGCTCAGCTGGGAGAGCGCTTGCATGGCATGCAAGAGGTCAGCGGTTCGATCCCGCTTATCTCCACCAACTTCCTTCTCAGAGTAAGTTGGTACTTGATTCCTCTGAGCGGAATTGAGTAGAAGACTTAAAACGTGAACAACCTCGTGTGGGGGTATAGCTCAGCTGGGAGAGCGCTTGCATGGCATGCAAGAGGTCAGCGGTTCGATCCCGCTTATCTCCACCAAAATTTAAGAAACCGGCCTCTGGCCGGTTTTTTGCTTTCTGCCATTTGGCATTCCCTGTCCCGACTTCAATCCAGCTCTTCCAGCTAGTTCCTTCGTCAAATAGCAGACACAAAAAAAGGCGCCGAAGCGCCTTTAGAAACTGTTTAGCAGGTTTGTCGTTTACGCCAGTACCAGACCGGCGATAGATGCAGACAGCACGCTCACCAGCGTTGAGCCGTACAGCAGTTTCAGGCCAAAGCGTGAAACCACATTACCTTGCTTCTCGTTCAGGCCTTTGATTGCACCTGCAACGATACCAATTGAAGAGAAGTTGGCGAAAGAAACCAGGAATACAGACAGGATGCCTACGCCGCGTGGGGAGAGCTCGCCTGCGACTTTCTGCAGGTCCAGCATGGCCACGAATTCGTTAGAAACCAGCTTGGTTGCCATGATACTGCCCACTTGCAGCGCTTCGTGGCTCGGTACGCCCATGATCCATGCGAATGGGTAGAAGACATAACCCAGCACGCCTTGGAAGGTGATACCGAAAACAACGTCGAACAGCGCGTTCAAGCAGGAAATCAGAGCGATGAAGCCAATCAACATAGCTGCAACGATGATCGCCACTTTGAAGCCCGCCAGGATGTATTCACCCAGCATTTCAAAGAAGCTCTGACCCTGATGGGTGTTGCCGATTTGCAGGTCTTCTTCTGAATCAACTTTATATGGGTTGATCAGTGACAGTACGATAAAGGTACTGAACATGTTGAGAACCAGCGCAGCAACCACATAACGCGGCTCAAGCATGGTCATGTAAGCACCCACGATTGACATAGAAACCGTCGACATCGCGGTAGCAGCCATGGTGTACATACGTTTTTCTGACATTTTGCCCAGAATGTCTTTATACGCGATAAAGTTTTCAGACTGACCAAGGATCAGGGAGCTAACGGCGTTGAAGGATTCCAGTTTCCCCATACCGTTGACTTTTGACAATACCGTACCGATCGCGCGAATAATAATTGGCAGGATACGGATGTATTGCAAAATACCAATCAGTGCAGAAATGAACACGATTGGGCACAAGACTTTCAGGAAGAAGAACGCTAATCCTTTATCGCTCATGCCTCCAAATACGAAGCCGGTCCCTTCTGCGGCAAAGGCTAACAATTTCTCAAACAGATCAGAGAAGCCTTTTACGAAACCTAATCCAAACTCTGAGTTGAGGAAGAAATAGGCTAATAAAACTTCAAGGACCAACAGCTGTGCGATGAAACGTAAACGGATATTTTTACGATCACGACTTACCAGCAAGGCCAGTACAGCGACAACGGCCAACGCTAATACAAAGTGCAGTATTCGGGACATGGGTGCTCCAAATTAGAGGCAGGCTATATTTCGACGGACATTCTATGTAACGCGTACATTTAAAACGTGAAGTGGCTTGCAAATATAGAAATTGCGGACACTGATTGCAACATTTCTGAACAGACCACACAAAAAATCAAGATGTTAATAAAATCAGTCATAAGTTGAATTGTTGTGCTAGCTTTATTATTAGCCGTAATAGTTTTCTAAATATGGTCGACCGTCTCTATTTCGCCCCTGAGTCTCTGGTGCCTATCGGAGAAATCAGCTGGATCAATCTAAATGCACTTGATAATCATTATCAATTAGATATGATTGATGTAAGCGCAACAATAGTAAGGTTAATACGACTATGTTTAACAGCCGTGCCGAATCCTCCGGCCGCGCCTCCCGCAAATTAAAGCTTTCCCTAATGGGGCCAGCGTTTATCGCCGCGATTGGCTATATCGATCCGGGTAACTTCGCCACCAATATTCAGGCCGGTGCTTCCTATGGCTATCAACTGCTGTGGGTGGTGGTGTGGGCCAATATTATGGCGATGCTTATCCAGCTGCTCTCCGCCAAACTGGGTATCGCCACCGGCAAAAATCTGGCCGAGCATATCCGCGATCGCTTCCCGCGTCCGGCGGTCTGGGCCTATTGGGTTCAGGCTGAAATTATTGCCATGGCGACCGATCTGGCCGAGTTTATCGGCGCGGCCATTGGTTTTAAATTGCTGCTCGGCGTCTCACTGCTGCAAGGCGCGGTGCTGACCGGGATCGCCACCTTTATTATCCTCGCCTTGCAAAAGCGCGGGCAGAAACCACTCGAACTGGTGATTGCCGGCCTACTGCTGTTCGTGGCGGCGGCCTATATCGTCGAACTGTTCTTCTCTCAGCCAAGCATGGCGGCGCTGGGCAAGGGGATGTTGATCCCTAACTTACCGTCGAGCGACGCCGTGTATCTGGCTGCTGGCGTGCTGGGCGCGACCATTATGCCGCACGTGATTTACCTGCACTCGTCCTTAACCCAGCGCGCGGGCGACGCGTCAAAGGCGCAGCGCTATTCAGCGACCAAGTTGGATGTCGGCATTGCCATGACCATCGCCGGTTTTGTGAATCTGGCGATGATGGCCACCGCCGCGGCGGCTTTCCACTTTAGCGGGCATCAGGGCATTAGCGAGTTGGATCAGGCTTATCTCACGCTAGAACCCTTGCTGGGGCAGGCGGCGGCCATCACCTTTGGCCTGAGTCTGGTTGCGGCTGGCCTCTCCTCTACCGTGGTCGGAACCTTGGCCGGGCAGGTGGTGATGCAAGGCTTTGTGAAATTCTATATTCCGCTGTGGGTGCGCCGCACGGTGACCATGGCGCCATCTTTTATTGTCATCATGATGGGGCTGGACGCCACGCGGATTCTGGTGATGAGTCAGGTACTGCTGAGTTTCGGCATTGCGCTGGCGCTGCTGCCTCTGCTGGCATTTACCGGCAACCGCGAGCTGATGGGCGAAATGGTCAATTCGAAAGGGATACAGTGGGCGGGGCGAGTGATCGTGCTGCTGGTGGTCAGCCTTAACCTCTATTTGCTGATTGGCATGCTTAAGTAAAACGGGAATAGATAAAAGGATAAAAAACGGGACAGCCTAAACTGTCCCGTTTTCGTTGGTCGCGAGAAAATTAGTGATGATGCCCGCCATGCCCACCGTGATCGCCATGCCCATGTTTTCCATGATGCCCGCGATCGTGACCATAAGCGTGACCGTGAGGCGGGCGGTGCCGCGACTGATGGTTGTTCCACCAGCCGCGATCTCGCCAGCGTCCGCCGTCCCAGTAGTAGCCGCGATGGCTGCGCTCGCCGTAATAACGCCCGCGGTGGCTGTTCCACCAACGGCTATCACGCCAATCATAACCATCCCAGTAGTAACCGCGACGGTCGCGGTCACCGATATTGATTGAAAGGCCAGGGGTATTCAGGCTAAAGCTGCTGGCCTGCGCGGCGGGGGCCGCGGCAGGCAGCAGGGCAAACAATAAACTTCCGAATAATAAAGGCTTAATCATGTCGCCTCCTCTCTCTTATAATTTCTGCTAACAGTTATAAGAGGAAGGCAACACCTATTCTATTGCTTACAATCCTGTTTTGATTGTTTTACGCCGCTTAACACAAAGCTAACGTTTTCTCCTTTATTCGCCTTGTGGGAAAGCGTTTACACCAAAATCCCTTCGATTTCAGCCAGCTCCTGCTCACTAAACTGGCGGTTGCCGAGCATGCCGATGGCATCATCAATCTGGCTGGTTTTACTGGCACCAATCAGCACCGAGGTCACTCTGTCGCCGCGCAGCACCCAGGCTAACGCCATTTGCGACAGCTTCTGGCCGCGCGCTTCGGCAATGGCATTCAGCTTACGCACTTTTTCCAGCTTCTCGGCGGTGAGTTGGTCGGTGGTGAGGAACTGGCTGCTGCTCGCCGCGCGCGAATCCTGCGGAATGCCCGCCAGATAGCGATCGGTCAGCACGCCACCGGCCAGAGGGGAGAAGGCAATCGACCCAACCCCGTTTTGCGCCAGCGTGTCGAGCAAATCAGCCTCTACCCAGCGTTCGAACATCGAGTATTTCGGCTGATGGATCAGGCACGGCGTGCCGAGGCGTTGCAGAATGGCGAAAGCCTGTTTGGCGCGCTCGGCCGGATAGTTGGACAAACCGACGTACAGCGCTTTCCCCTGGCGGACGATGAGATCCAGCGCCGCCATGGTTTCTTCCAATGGCGTGTCGGGATCCGGGCGGTGGTGGTAGAAAATATCCACATACTCCAGACCCATGCGTTTTAGGCTCTGATTGAGGCTGGCGACCAGATATTTCTTCGAGCCCCAATCGCCATAAGGGCCGTCCCACATGGTGTAACCGGCCTTGGAGGAGATAATCAGCTCATCGCGATAGGGCTGTAAATCTTCCTGCAAAATGCGGCCAAAGTGCGTTTCAGCCGAGCCGGGCGGCGGGCCGTAGTTATTGGCTAAATCAAAATGGGTGATGCCATTATCGAAGGCGTGACGAATCAAATGGCGCGCGTTATCAAAGTGCGCGTTGTCGCCAAAGTTGTGCCACAGGCCAAGGGAGATGGCGGGCAGCTTCAGCCCGCTGTGGCCGCAGCGTCGGTACTGCATCTGTTCATATCGCGTAGGTTTCGCCTGATAAGCCATAGAGTTAACCTTATTATTTTTAGTCGTAGGAAAGATAAAAAGCCGTTTTAGTGTATGCGTTTCCACAGATTTTTCCAGCGAGCGGGTTAACAACCTTGGGATGTTACTCATCGGCCTATCAGTCATTGTGATGAATAACGGAACCTGCGCCTAAATCGGGCAGGGGTGTAAGGCAAAATTTCCAACCCTAATTTTTGGCGCACGTTTCCTAATCGGCGATCTGCGTCAATACTTTCTAGAGTTATCAACTATAGAAGCTAAAAATATTAGGGGATCATGATGAGTAATGCTTATACCGTAGGTGACTATCTCCTCGACCGACTATCACTTAGCAATATTTCCCACCTGTTTGGCGTGCCAGGCGACTACAACCTGCAATTCCTCGACCACGTAATTAGCCACCAGCAAATAACCTGGGTGGGCTGTACCAATGAATTGAATGCCGCCTATGGTGCCGACGGCTATGCGCGACGCAAGGGGGCGGCGGCTCTGCTGACCACCTTCGGCGTGGGAGAACTCAGCGCGCTCAATGGGGTAGCGGGAAGTTATGCCGAATACTTGCCGGTGATTCATATTGTCGGCGCGCCTCCGCTTTCCTCGCAGAAAAAAGGCGAATTGCTGCATCACTCCATGGGCGATGGCAACTTTGCTCGCTTTGCCGAGATGTCGCGGCAGGTCAGCGTGGCGCAGGGGTTGCTAACCCCGGAAAACGCGCTGGCGGAAATTGACCGCGTGGTGGCCGAGGCGATTTACCACTCGCGGCCCGGCTACCTTCTCTTACCAAGCGACGTCGCCAAGCTCCCTGTCACCAGCCGTGCCACCAAACAGCCTCTTCTCCAATCCGCCTTTTCCCAAGATTCCCTTAGCGCCTTCACTGATACCGCCCGCGAGCTGCTGCGCGACAAGCGCCGGGTGACGGTATTGGGGGATTTTCTGGCCGACCGTTTTAAAGCCAAACAGGCACTTCAGCAGTGGGTTGATGATATTCCGTTGGCACACTCGACGCTGTTGATGGGCAAGGGGCTGTTCAACGAGCAGAATCCGCATTTTGCCGGCACTTACTCCGGCGCGGCGAGCTGCCCGGTGGTGAAGAAGGTGGTGGAGCAGGCCGAGGTGGTCATTAATATCGGGGTGCGTTTTGGCGATACCATTACCGCCGGATTCACCCAAAAGCTGCCTGAAGAGGGTTGTATCGAACTCGAACCTTTCAGCGCGCGCATTGGTAAACAGGTGTTCCATCAGCTCCCTATGGTGAAAGCCGTGGAAGCCCTGCACCGGCTGACGGCTGAACTTCGCGACCAGTGGGAAAAGCCTGACTTTAGCCGCACGCCGCTGCCATCGTCGGATAACAGCGAGCTGGATCAGCAGGTCTTCTGGCAATTAATGCAGGAATTCTTGCAACCCAACGATCTGCTGGTGGTGGAGCAGGGGACCTCCAGCTTCGGCGCGGCGGCGCTCACGTTGCCCGAGGGGTGTGATGTTATCGTCCAACCACTTTGGGGTTCGATTGGCTTTACCCTGCCAGCCGCCTTTGGCGCGCAAACTGCCGAGCCTGAGCGTCGGGTGGTGCTGATTATTGGCGACGGCTCGGCGCAGCTCACCCTGCAAGGGCTGGGCGCGGCGATCCGTTACGGCTTAAAAACCCACATTTTCCTCATCAACAATGACGGCTATACGGTGGAAAGAGCTATCCATGGCGAGACGCAGCGCTACAACGATATTGCGCGCTGGAATTGGACCCTATTCCCCGCCGCCTTTGGCGGGCCGGACGTGCTCAGCCAGCGAGTCGAAAGCCGCGACCAGCTAAGTCAGGTGATGTCCACCCTGCGCGATAAACCGCAAATGGCCTGGGTGGAAGTGGTGGTGCCGAAAATGGATATCCCCGAGCTATTGGACGCTGTCAGTAAGTCTATCTCGAAGAGAAACTCGGGGGATTAACCCGACTGACTGCTCAGGGTTCATCGGCCAGCAAAGGATCGATTAGCTGGTCGATGAACCAACTTCCCGCCGGGCCGGGCTGATTGTTTTTACTCCACACCGCGTCCACTGAAATCAGCTTCGGCCAGCCGCGCATCGGTAACGTCACCAGCTTGTTATGCCCAAACTGGCGCACCAGCCAGTGCGGCAGTACCGACCAGCCAAAGCCCTGCTCGGCCATTTCCAGCAGCATCAAATAGCTCGGTGCGGACCAGGTTTGCCCCTGCGCCCGGGTCTCGGTGCGGCGATAGGGCTGGAGGCTTAACTGGCGGAAAGTATGCAAATGCTCAGGCTGAATGTTGGAAAGCTGAGCCAGCGGATGGTCGCGACTGACAAAAATGTCCATGTCAGTTTGCTCCGGCAGGCGCGCCACGCCGATGTCCGGCGGGTAGGAGTCCTGCACTTCCAGCATGCCAATGTGCGCCCGCCCAGCCTGTAGCAGATCAATCACATCCTGATCCTCAGCAATCAGGCATTCAAACTCAATATCGGGATAGCGCCGCTCAAAGCGTTTAAGCAGATTCTCATGGTGAGTCGGCTGGTAAGTGTCTGAAAGTACGAAGGTCAGTCGGGTTTCCACCTGCGTGGAGAGGCGAATTGCCAGCTCATCAAGGCGCTCACTGGCGGCCAAAATCGCCTGAACGTGATTGAGCACCCTTTTGCCCTGTGGCGTTAACACCGGCTGGCGGCTGTTGCGGTCAAACAGCGTCAGGCCCAAATCCACTTCAAGATTGGCGATGGCGGTGCTGACCGTGGACTGGCTTTTGCGCAGTTTGCGTGCGGCGGCGGAAAAAGAGCCGGTATCCGCAGCTTCCACAAAGGCGACTAAGGCTTCTGGCGAGTAACGCATGGCAATCTCCAGATTGGCGGTTAAGGGTTTATCCATCTATTTTATCGATATTAACTATCTTTAACCTATCTTATTTAGCGATGATAATGCCGACCTGTGACCCAAGTCACTCACCCTATTGAGGAATAACGGCAGGTCTTTATGTCAAAGTTAAAAACAAATACTCAACTCGCGAGTAAAAAATCTTTAGGCGAGCGCATCCTGCATGCGGTCGGTTTTGAAGCCTTAGCGGTAATGATTTCCGCGCCGATTGCAGCATGGCTGTTGAACAAGTCGATGTTTGAAATGGGCACCCTGGCGATTTTGCTCTCTACCACGGCGATGCTGTGGAACATCGTTTACAACTCGATTTTCGATCGTCTCTGGCCAGTCAGCCGCGTGGCGCGAACCCTGAAAGTACGCGTCTGCCACGCACTGGGCTTCGAGGGCGGATTTATATTGATGGGGCTGCCGATTGCCGCAGGCTGGTTGGGCATTTCACTGCTTAACGCCTTTATGCTGGAAATTGGCTTCTTCCTGTTCTTCCTGCCATACACCATGTTCTACAACTGGCTGTATGACACCTTGCGCCAGCGCATTGTCGAGCGCCGCGCTGCGCGTCTGGCCGATGAGTCGACTCAGAAAGCCTGTTCAGCAAAACAGTAATTTTCTGCTCGCCGGGCGCGTCACTGTTTGTCAGCAGGGGCGCGCTCGGTTATGTTTTACCCTCACGCAAAATAGAGTCGGCAGGGTGACAGCAGATGAAAACCTTAGGATTAATTGGCGGCATGAGTTGGGAATCCACCGTGCCTTACTACCGCACCATCAATGAACACGTCAAACGGCAGCTCGGCGGATTGCACTCCGCGCGGCTGTTCCTGCACAGCGTCGACTTCTACGATATTGAAAAACTTCAGGCCCAAGGGGATTGGCAGCAGGCTGGGCAAATTCTCGGTGATGCCGCACAGGCACTGGCGCGCGCCGGGGCTGAGATGATTGTGGTCTGTACCAACACCATGCATAAAGTGGCGGATGACATCGAACGCATTGGCGGCCTGCCGCTGCTGCACATTGCCGACGCGACGGCGGAAAAGATCAAAGCTCAGGGGCTGAAGCGCATTGGGCTGCTCGGCACCAAATTCACCATGGAGCAGGATTTCTATCGCGGCCGCTTGCAGGATAAACACCAGATTGAGGTGCTGACCCCGAACGAGGCCGACCGCAACATTGTGCATCGCATCATCTATGAAGAGCTTTGCCTGGGGGAAATCAGTGACGCCTCTCGCGAAGAGTATCGCCGCATCATGGGCGAGCTAGAGCAGCAGGGGGCGGAGGGAATTATTCTCGGTTGTACGGAAATTACGCTGCTGGTCGGCCAGCAGGATGCCGGCGTGCCGGTGTTTGATACCACCGCCATCCATGCACTGGCGGCGGCGGAGTTCGCCCTTTCTGACCGTTAATCTTTTACTCGGCTTCTTTATTCTCTTGGCGGGCAGGCAGATATTTGCTGACCAGCATCAGCGGTTTGCCTGCCAGCAGCAGCCAGGCTGGCAGCATCACAATACACAGCAGCGGCAGCAGTTTCAGGCCCGGCACCACGGCTGCGGCCATAAACAGGCTCAGCCAACCGTCGCGGGTGACCACCAGTACCATGCCCATTACGGCGCAAGAAACGGTGACGGCAGCAGGCACGTCCGGCGCGTATTGATGCAGCATCAGCCCAAGGGAAACGCCGACAAACACCGCCGGGAAGATGCGCCCGCCCCTAAAGCCACAGGCGGCGGCCACCACTAGCGCGGCGAGCTTGGTCAGGGTTATCGCCAGCATCGAACTAATTTCAAATAGCTGGTTAGATTCCGCCAGCTGTTTCATCTCATCCAGCCCTTTAAACAGGGTGATTTCCCCGCCAATCAATGCCAGCAGTCCTAACACAAAGCCGCCAACCCCCAGCATAAGAATGGGATTTTTGATGCTGTGGAACAGCCGGTGGACGTGCGGGAACAGCCAGACGGCAACCATGCCAATCGCAATCGCAATCAGCACCACCACCGAGCCACTGAACACATCCACCAGGCGCGAAGCGTCATAAGGGTCGATATTCAAAGAGAAATCAGGCTCGAAGAACTGATCGGTGGTCAGCGCCCCCGCGCCTGCGGCGACCAGCGGCGCAAAAAGCCGGTCCCATAGCGGAATATCTTTATCTCCGCCGAGCATTTGCGAAAAAATCAGCGCGGCGGCGATAGGCGTGCCGAACAGCGCGCCGATGGTGCCCGCGGCGGCTAAAATCACCCAGTCCATAGTCGGGACTTTAGGCAGCAAAAAGCGGCCCACGGCGGCGGCGAGGGCAATGTTAATCACGGTAATGGGGTATTCCGGCCCGAGACTCACCCCTCCGGCCAGGCCCAGCATCAAGGCTAATGCCAAACCGGGAAGGGCATTGAGCGCGACGGGCGGGCCAATCAGCGATTCGGTGGCGGGGTCTGGCCCAGCGTGGCCCGGCATATACTTAATTAGCGCGCCGACGCCCAAACCGGTTAGCGTCAACATGAATAAGGTCCAACTGGCCGAGCTGGTATCAATATGCAGGGCAGAAGGAATGTGCTGCCAGAGCAGGGTTTGCAGCGCGCCCGCCAGCAGCATAATGGCGACCAGAATCAGGCTGGATAAGATGCCGATGACCAACGCGGGCAAAGTAAAGACCAACATCGTTTTCGCACGGGGATGCAGCATGCACATATCCTTTTATGATGAACTGCACTCGCTCGAGGCTTCAGCACAGGCTTTGTATCGCAATGATGGCTAAGAAATTGGGCATTAGCGACATTATTTTGGATGCCGCGCCGCATAAATACGCGTTGCCTCAAATGGGCGTTGCAGGCTATAGCAATTACCGCTATTTTGCCCACAATTATTCTGTAAACTTTTATAGTCCTGCAAGCGGGTTTTAACCAGCCTCAACGATTGATAATAACGGTCTTTATCGTTTTTACCCGGCCTCCAGACCAGACAGGATTAGGAATCTACTTTTTCGGAGAAGAAAATGACCAAATACTCCTTGGTGGGGGACGTCGGCGGTACTAACTGTCGTCTTGCACTGTGCGCGCTCGACAGCGGAGCCATCTCGGCTTCTAAAACCTTTTCTGGCTTGGATTACCCAAGTTTAGAAGACGTGGTGCGCGTTTACCTTGAGCAGCAAGAGCACGAAGTTAAAGACGCCTGTATCGCCATTGCCTGCCCGATCACCGGCGACTGGGTAGCGATGACCAACCATACGTGGGCATTTTCAATTGCCGAGATGAAAGCCAATCTGAAGTTGGATCATCTGGAAGTGATCAATGACTTCACCGCCGTCTCCATGGCTATCCCGATGTTGCAGGAGCAAGACCTGTTGCAGTTCGGCGGCAAAAAACCGTTAGACGGCAAGCCGGCGGTGATTTTTGGCGCGGGCACCGGCTTGGGCGTCGCCCACCTGATCCACGCTGACAAACGCTGGCTGAGCCTGCCGGGCGAGGGCGGGCATGTTGATTTCGCGCCAAACAGCGAAGAGGAGGATATCATCCTCGAGCAGCTGCGTGCCGAGATGGGCCACGTCTCCGCGGAGCGTATTCTGTCTGGTCCAGGACTGGTGAATTTGTACCGCGCGATTGTCAAAGCCGATGGCCGCGTGCCGGAGAATTTCGCCCCGAAAGATGTGACCGAGCTGGCGCTGAGTGATGAAAATCTCGACTGCCGCCGCGCACTCTCCCTATTTTGCGTAATTATGGGGCGCTTTGGCGGCAATCTGGCGCTGAATATGGGCACCTTCGGCGGCGTGTATATCGCCGGTGGCATCGTGCCGCGCTTCCTCGAGTTCTTTAAGGCCTCGGGTTTCCGTGCCGCCTTTGAAGACAAAGGCCGTTTCAAAGACTACCTGCATGACATTCCGGTCTATCTGATCACTCACGATCAGCCGGGGCTGTTGGGATCGGGTGCTTACCTGCGCCAGTCGATGGGTATGACGCTGTAATCTTGCCTCTCTTTTCTCCCCCGGCTGCGGGGGAGAATATTCTCGCTAAAACCGCATTAAACTTCTGAATTCCTTCACTTTGCTGCGACTGACCGGCACTTCGAAGTCCAAATCGCTTAAGCGCAAAATATAGGTGTTGTTAAACCACGGCACGATTTCGCGGATTTTCGACAAATTCACACAGTAGGAGCGATGGCAGCGGAAGAAATGCTCTTCCGGCAGGCGATTGCACAGCTCGGTGATATTCATCGGCATGGTGAATTCTTCTTTGCGGGTATAGACCTGTGTCACTTTCTCCTGCGCCGCGGCGTAATAGATATCATTGATATCAGTAACAATAATCCGCTCATCTTTAATCAAATTGATGCTGTGGCTAGCGCGGTTGCTACTGGGTGCAGGCTGGGTTAGCGCCTGTTTGTCGCGTTTAAAATGCATCTCCAGCTTTTGCAGCATGGTGACAATGCGCGACTCGTGATAAGGCTTGAGAATGTAGTCGAATGCCTCGATTTCATAAGCCTCGGCGGCATGCTCTTTATAGGCAGTGATAAAGATAATGTAGGGCTTGTGCGCGAACTTGCTGATGTTCTGCGCCAGCAATACGCCGTCGAGCGACGGAATGTTGATATCGAGGAAAATTGCATCCACCTCATGGGTTTGCAGATACTTCAGCACGTCCAGTCCGTCGTCAAAGCTGGCTTCGATTTTGATTTCGCTATGCGCATTAATCAGATAACTCAGCTCCTCCTGTGCGAGGACTTCGTCTTCAACGATGATGGCTTTCATTGATATTTTCCGAGGTGATCAAAAATGAAATTTCCGTGCCTGGCTCAAGGCGGCGGATAGTTAACCCATGGCCATACAGCAGTGAAACGCGATGGTGCACGTTGAGCAGGCCGATTTTATTGCCGGGCATTTCATTTCTCGCCACCCGGTCAATGGTTTCCTGATTTATGCCGTGTCCGGTGTCTTTAATCGACACTCTCACGTTACTGTCCTGACGCTTCACCGCAATCACGACCACCCCTTTACCGCTGCACGGCTGAATGCCGTGGACGATGGCGTTTTCAACCAGAGGTTGAATCAACAGACTGGGGATCTGCACCGAGATATCGTCATCAATATCATAGATAACCGTCAGCTTGCTGCCAAAGCGTGCCTGCTCAATGGCGATGTAATCCTGCACCTGATGCAGCTCTTTACGCAGGTCAATCAGCTCGTCATTCAGCTCCAGATTGTAACGCAGATAGCGCGACAGATTGATGATTAGCTGGCGCGCAGTGTCAGGCCGGGCGCGGATAGACGATGAAATAGCATTTAGCGCGTTAAACAGAAAGTGTGGGTTGATTTTACTTTGCAGGGCGCGCATTTCGGCTTTATTGGCCATTTCGCGCAGTTGCTCTGCTCGCGACACTTCCATCTGGGTGGAGATAATTTGCGACAGGCCGACCGCCATCACTTTCAGCGAATAGGTGATGCGGTGGGCGTGGCAGTAATAGATTTTCAGCGAGCCGGTTACTACTCCGCTCTCCCATAAAGGGATAATGATCAGCGAGTGTATCTCCGGCGTGCGGTCCACTTCATCATTGTTTTTAATGGTGATTTGACCGGACTCCAGCGTCGCCTTGGTGATATCACTGATTATCTCGTGGCCGATGTTGTACTGCTCGGCGCCCACGCCAACGTAGGCCAAGATGTTTTTGGTATCGGTAATGGCCACGGCGTCGGCGTTGATATCTTCGCGGATAATACTGCAAATCTTTTCCAGCGACCGGGCGTTAATATTCGGCCCTTCAATGTGACGGAAATAGGGCAGGGTTTTATTGGCGATGTCCAAGGCGAGTCGCGCCTGGCGGGCGGCAATCACCTCTTTTTCGTCGGCCACGCTTTGCACCAGCAGGATAATCAGGCCAATTGAGCTGGCCCCGAGGATCAGCGGCGCGGCGATGCTCATGACGATATCCACCCCCAGCGAAAACGGCTTCGCCATCAGCAAAATCAGCACCATAGTCAGGGCTTCGCACAGCATTCCGGCGGCAATCCCCACTTTCCAATGGTTAGCTTTCTTCACTTTCAGGTTGATATAGCCCGAGGTAAAACCGGCCACGATGCTGGTTATCAGGCAGGGCAGCGAGGTGACACCATGGATATCAATAAGATAACGGTGCGAGCCGGAAATCAGGCCAGTAATAATCCCCACCCAAGGGCCAAACAGTATTCCGCCGGACATAATGGCGATGGTGCGCACATTGATTAGCGAGCCTTCGACGTTAATCCCCGATAGGGTGCCGAAAATGGCAAACAGCGAAAAAATCGCGGTAGCGGCGGCGAGTTCCAGCGCCGTGTGGTTATGGCTCTCTTTCTGTAGCAGCTTGCGAAACAGGCGGGTACGAGTGAGGAAGAATAGGCAGATTAACATCAGCGCTGCGCGGTCAAAGACCGCCAGCAACATTTCAAACACTTGCGGCACGGCAGGCTCCCTGTTTTCGGCTTAGGCCCATTATAACAGGGAATTGTCTTAGGGAATGAAATGCACTAAAGCCATAAAACGCATGAATAACCAATGATTCAATTGTAAGCTGACGCGATACCTACCCAGAGGAAAATAATGATGAAAACTCTGACACCTTTGCAACTCACCACTCCACGGCTGGTGATGCAACCCATTGAAAATGAAGACTGGTGGTTGTTCCAGAAGCTGTACCAAACGCCAGAGGTGATGCGCTTTATTGGTGATATCGACTCGCCCGCGCAAATTCGCAATCGCTTCGAACAGCGCCTTGGGCACTGGGATCGCTATGCTGATTTTTGGCTCTGTCTGGTGATCCGCGAACGCGAAACCGGCGCGGCGGTGGGCCTGACCGGCTTCTTCCCCGACTGGCGGCCTTATCAGCAGGGTGAGGTGGGTTTTATCATTTCTCCCGAGCATCAGGGGAAAGGGTATGCCGTTGAATCACTGAAAGCCGTGCTGGATTTTGCTTTTGATACCTGCGGTTTTCATCGCCTGCAGGCCAACGTGCTGGAGGGCAATTTCCCCTCGCGCAGGGTGCTGGAGAAGTGTGGATTCCAGCTCGAAGGCTGCCTGCGCGACAGCTACCGCATTGGCGAGGTGTGGCATAACGACTGGCTGCTGGGGATCCTTGCCGATGATCCGCGAGGTTAATCTCTCGTTGGTTAAAAATAGGTCGTCTGGGGTATCGACAGTTTTTTCTGCCTGAGATATGTTCTTGGAAGGCCGCATCGCGGCCAGCGTCGCTCGGACGGTCCGGGCGCTCACGTATCCTTGAGGAATTTATGGCTGACTCCAGTTCTCCACGTCGTTTTACGCGTATCGATCGTCTTCCCCCTTATGTTTTTAACATTACCGCTGAATTGAAAATGGCTGCGCGACGTCGCGGCGAAGACATTATTGATTTCAGTATGGGGAACCCTGATGGCGCAACCCCGCCGCACATTGTTGAGAAAATGGTGCAGGTGGCTCAGCGCGAAGACACCCACGGTTATTCCACGTCACGCGGTATTCCACGCCTGCGCCGTGCGATTTCCCGCTGGTATGCCGATCGCTATCAGGTTGAAATCGATCCAGAAAGCGAAGCCATTGTCACCATTGGTTCGAAAGAGGGGCTGGCGCACCTGATGCTGGCAACCTTGGATCACGGTGATACTGTGTTGGTGCCAAACCCAAGTTATCCGATTCATATCTACGGCGCGGTGATTGCCGGTGCGCAGGTGCGCTCGGTGCCATTAACCGACGGCGTGGATTTCTTTGCTGAACTGGAACGCGCAATTCGCGAAACCATTCCGCGTCCAAAAATGATGATCCTTGGCTTCCCGTCTAACCCAACGGCGCAGTGCGTTGAGCTGGATTTCTTCGAGCGCGTGGTCGCACTGGCTAAGCAGTACAATGTGCTGGTTATCCATGATTTGGCCTATGCCGATATTGTGTATGACGGCTGGAAAGCGCCTTCTATCATGCAGGTGCCGGGCGCGAAGGACATCGCGGTCGAGTTCTTCACGCTGTCGAAAAGCTACAATATGGCGGGCTGGCGAATCGGCTTTATGGTCGGTAATCCAGAGCTGGTCAGCGCGCTGGCGCGTATCAAAAGCTATCATGACTACGGCACCTTTACCCCGCTACAGGTGGCAGCCATCGCCGCGCTGGAAGGGGATCAGCAGTGCGTCAAAGATATCGCCGAGCAGTATCGCCAGCGCCGCAACGTGCTGGTTCGCGGTCTGCACGAGGCGGGCTGGATGGTCGATAACCCGAAAGCCTCAATGTACGTTTGGGCCAAGATACCACCGGCTTACGAGCACTTAGGTTCGCTGGAATTCGCCAAGCGCCTGCTGGCCGACGCCAAGGTTTGCGTCTCGCCAGGTATCGGCTTCGGTGATTATGGCGATACCCACGTGCGTTTCGCCCTGATTGAAAACCAGGACCGTATCCGCCAGGCCGTGCGCGGCATTAAAGCCATGTTCCGCGCAGATGGCGTGCTCCCGGCTAAAGCTTAAGCCTCATCAAACCCAGCAATTAGCCCCAAAACAACAACAAAAAACCCGGCATTGGCCGGGTTTTTTTATGGCATAAATTCATGCCTTGCTCATGCTTATCGAGCAAACAGGCTGATTATTTACGGCCTGTCAGTTTCGCCAGCAGGAAACCTACACCGGCGGCAATAAGCAGGGCCGGTACTGGGTTGTCTGAGGTTTGGCGCTTCACGGTATCCACGGCGTCGTTCACCGCATAGGATGCCTGAGAAAGATTTTTGCGGACTACGCCTTCTGCTTGCAGACCATGATCTTCCGTTGCGCGACCAAACTGTTCCTGACCTTTGCCAACCAGCTCTTCAGCTTTATCTTTCGCTTTATCAAACATAAGCAGTTCCTTTTGTCTGGAGGGCGAGCAACATGCCAGCCCAACGCACTTCAATGAATAAAAGTGTCATACCTCATTAACTGTAGACCATGAATTGAAGGCAGCAGGGGCCGATTTGCTGAGAGTTATCTTAAATCTTAGGGGAAAGCAGCAAAATTGAAGCGTTTCACTAGTCTTAGTCAGGTGGTCTTAGATTTCACTCATTGAGTGATAAGAGGGGAAAAATGACACAGGACGCGCTAAAAAAAAGTCGTATAGAGATTGTGAAACAGTTTTATAGCAAGCTGGATCAGGCAGATGCGACACTGTTGGATCTGTTTACCGAGGACACTGAGGTGTTTTTCCCAAAATTTGGTACAGCAAAGGGAAAGTCATCGCTGGGCGAACTGGGCAAATGCTTCGCGTTGGAAATCGATAAAATTCAGCACATGCAGGATAAATTTCGCTTTATCACCGATGGCGATACGCTGGTGGTTGAGGGACAAATGCGCGGCGTGATGCAAAGCGGCGAACGCTGGCCCACGGCCGAGGCGGGAAGTCACCACTTCTGCGCGGTATTTGAATTTCATGAGCTGTTGATTCAGCGCCTGAGTATTTATCTCGATCCGGATTTCAATCTGGAAGATAAAAAACGGGTCAATAATTACCAGCAGTCTGAATAACATTTCGAACCAATACTGAGCAAAAAAATGAAAGGAAACCCGCCTCAATCGTTGGGTTTCCTTTCGCCAACTACTGCCAAAACCCGGCGTCATCACGCTACAGGGGATCCGATTTTCTGGGATAACGTGAATCAATTTCTCCAGATTAAGAGGCAATAGGGACAATCAGGTTCTTATACTTTTCGAGCACCGGTGCCTTGGCGTCCTGCGGATTTTGTAGCTGCCACAGGTTGCGGCTGATACCGTCATTCACCAGATAAATCACGCCGGTTTCAATCGCCGACATCAGGCAAAGCATCACAGGTTCATTGGTGGTGTAGCCTAATTCTCCTTCCAGTAATCGTTGATAATCGACAAATCGGAAGACACCGGCCTGCACCTCATAAGACAAAATGGTTTTGCTGGTATTTACCGATGACAGAACTTCCCCGGTATTGACGTCGACGGCGCGCAGGTTCACGGCTATCTGGTCTAACTGGTACTGCGTGCTGGCCCCGATACCGAAATATCTGGCACCAACCCCGCCGGATTTCACATTACTTTCGTAGCCAATGATTGATCCTTCAATCAAAATATTCGCCGCCACCAGTGAGGAGAGGGCGCGGGCATTATTCTCTGCCACGCTGCCGTTTTCCTGCGCGGCGCGGATAATTTTGCGTTCATTCAACAGGTTCTGTAGCCCCTGACGTTCAAGGGGGATAAACCATTTTGAATCCTTAAGTGCCGACACCAGCATGGCGGTGGCACTTTGCGGCACGGCGGTGGAGAAGTTACTCGCCGGGTAAGGTTTAAACTGTCCCGTTTCATCCTGAATGTTGTAAATCGAGACAAAAATCTTGCCGCGCGCCGGTGGCAAGTTAGTCAGGTCCTGATAGCTCTGGGCTCGCGGCAGCAAGGTGGGTTTTGCTGCTTGATCTGGTGGTGCAGTCAAACACCCTGTGAGGGCAAAAATCATCAGAAATAGAAACAAACTGCGCATAGTGGCCTTCCCGCTGCTGTGATTGGCGATGTTTAGGTGAATTTTTTGGTTTTAATTAGAGCCACTGATGCCCTGAACCTGAATGGTCGAAATCTTTCCTGTTTTACGATCGGTGACGTTCATCACCAGCTGACCGTCGGTGTTTTGCACATCGACAATAAAATCTTGAGTCACCATTCGCCCCGGCTTGCCCTGATTCACATTGCCCATCAGGGTTCCCAGCAGCTGCGACTGTAAGGCAGAGGTGAAGTTGTCCAGCGCCGACGGGTTATAAGCATCGAAGTTATAGCCGTTGGGATCTTTGTATGAGTTCTGCGCATTGGCCGAATTCAGCAAAAAAGCACCATTGTTCGGGTTGCCGCCAAAGTTGGGATTCACAAACTGATGCACCATATTTCCCGCCCATGAGAGAGGGGAGAAAAGGAACAGCGATAAAAGCGCGACAGATATTTTCACGGTAAGCTCCTAGAATTCATCGCCGGTGAGATCACCGGTGCCCAATAAGGCTTTGTCGATTTGGCGGCGTGACAGGGCTTCATGCACACTGGCCACGGCGGTATCGACCTCTTTGCTAAAATTGCGGCGGTTGGGAAACAGCAATATTTGATACAGCGTGTCTTGCCCAACCTTGATGCTTATCCAGCTTCCCCAGCGGGCGCTTGGCCGTTCGCTGATGGTGATTGTCTCGGCATAATTAATATCCCAGCGATCAGCAAAACCGCGGTAGAAGTCGTGACCCACGGAGGTCACCGTGTGGTCAGTTACCAAGCCAGGGTCTTTAATTTCTGCCGCATTGGCAGTCTGGCCTAACACTAATGTCAGGCCGAAAAGCAGACAGATGACGGATTTCATCATGTCAGCGCTTTAAATTGTCGTTAGCCCAAGAGACGGCCTGAGTCCGGTTTTTGACGGAAAGCTTGCGGAACAAATTGTATAAATGCGTTTTGACCGTGTTCTCACTAATAAAGAGCAGCCGGGCAATTTCAGTATTTGAAGCGCCCACGCGCAGCTTATTTAAGATCTCTTGTTCCCTATGGGTTAGGCCGGTTTCACTATGATTGAGATAGCGATATTGCCCTGACTGACTAATGAGGTAGCTGGCAAAGCCTTGAGTGAAATAACATTCTCCATTGAGTACGTTGTTAATACCTTCAACCAGTTTATTTTCCTCGGTAGAGTTATAGAATACGGCGCTAATGCGCGGCCAGGCTTCTATTTCTCTAAACTGATAATCACTCGGAGTATTAAATAATAAAAGCTTCACATTATCGTCATAGCGACGAATGACGGATTGCCATAAGACAACCTGTCGCTGGTCTGCTTCCATCATGTCAAACAATATGAGTGCCTGGTTTAATGAATCATCTTCTAGTGTCTTATTAATGTTATGCAGTTTAGTGTTTACACTTAACTGATGTTTTAACTGCTGCAATAAAGCACTGGCCTGAAGTGACGGCTTAGTAATTAACAATAAAAGGTTGTTATTTAATATTGCTTCATTAGTCATAATGAAACCCCACCTAATTTTTTTGACAGCCTACAGATGCCTTATAAATGAAGGCATTAAATAGGTTGCTTTGCTGCTGGATGTAGCATGTGCAAGCCCGTGGCGTATTAACCAAAAAAGTAAATAAAACCGGAAAAGTTAAATAACCACTACACACGCAAGTTTGTCATTATTAGAAATAGGATTTTTCCTACATCATCAATCTATCCATTGGACACTCTAAATCAAGGCTTATTTGTGTTTCAAAATGTAACTTAAAATGTGCAAATTTTACTTCACACTATTGTGATTAGAAGCAGCCAATCTGTTAAACACCTTTAACCTATCCTCCTGCGCGTTTACCTTAAACTGGCAACTAACTACTGCTAATTCATTCGCCTAGCGGGCAGTTTGATGTACTATTTAAGCTGATGAGGTGAGTTTTTCTTCTGCTTTATCTCAAATATTGGTCTTGGTTTAGTATTTCCATAACTAGTTTGACCTCGCGATCTGACGCTACTTCGCAGTCTTCACCCTCTAAAAAAAGGTGACAGTATATTCAATATCAGCTGTAACCCTCATAGGCAGAGAGAAATTTTTCGTCTTCGCAGGCTAAGTATTTGATCCAGGTAATGACAGATTTAATAAATTGTATGACAAATTAGGTTGGGCGGATTCTAGGTTAGTTACGCACCTTTATTAATTATTTTCGAAATTTCAGGTTGATGGAATTACGGGGTTTTTTACTCTTTACCTCATGCTTTCTGATGAGTCTTAAATGAAAAATACGACTTACAGGTGAGTTTTTTATTTTTACGACTATCCATACTCAATTCGTCCAGTAAACAACTCTGGCTTTCTCGATGTGTTTGTCGATTGTCATTTTCATAATGCAGAAGAAAGTCAATCAGGGCTGAAATATGAAAAAAATGATTTTTATCGTTGCGCTGATTTCATTACCTCTAATTACCATGGCGCAACCGAAAGATCTCGCCCACAGTGAATTGGGCTTTAGCGCCAACACCAGTGATATTTACTATTACAGTAATTCGTTTGATAACGCCGTAGTGGGGGGCTATTCATCCTCGGGCAATGCCGCTTTTATTTTGCAAAAAGGCAATGGCAATACGGCTATTACCCAACAAAATGGGAACAGCAATCGGGCGAATATTACGCAATTTAACAATGATAATAATGCGATTGTTAATCAGCGAGGTAATGGCAATGCGGCCGATATTATGCAAAGCGGCAGTGAAAATACTGCCGTGATTGCCCAGCTTGGAAATAACAGTTCTGCATCTATTGAACAAAAAGATTTTGGCAATACCGCCGTTATTCTCCAGCGAGGTAGCCGGAGCGTGACGCAAATTAGCCAAAGTGGTACGGACCGGTCAGCCGGTGTCGTACAAAATTCGTCAGGAATGGCGATCAGAGTCACACAGCGTTAATCACTTTGTCTCAAATGAAGATCATCCAACTTTAACCAATGGGGTAGCATCATGAATCTTTTGAAAATTGTGGCAGTATCTGCGTTAGTGATCAGTGGCAGTGCATTGGCAACAACGCCTCCAACCTCTTCTCTGCCAGTATTCCAGACCACCAACTGGAACGCTGAAATTCAAATTTATCAGGCTGGTACGGCTAACCGTGCTCAGGCTAACCAAAGCGGCGTCTCTAAATCGCTGACGTCGATTGACCAGCGCGGCTCACAAAACAAAGTTGGCAGCAACCAAACGGGCAACAACAGTCTGGTAAAAGTCTCCCAGGCCGGTGACTGGAACAACGCCAACGTGTTGCAGGCCGCCAGCAGCAGCATTACCCAAATCAGCCAAAACGGTACGGGTAACTACGCGCAGTCCAATCAATACGCCAACGGCAGTCTGGCGAATATCCAACAGTACGGTACCGGCAATCAGGCTTACGCTAGCCAGCACTGATTCCCCTGACGTTATTGTCATGCAGTTTGTTCGTCGCAAAACAGGGCCTATGCCCTGTTTTGCTTTATATAAGGAGGAACGATGCAGCTATTGTTGATTGCCGCCGTCATGTCGAACCAACTGTGGTTCGACACCCAAACTGAAGCCGATGTCTATATTGTCCGGCCCATGGCGACCCTGAGCCAAAACTGCACCTGTCAGGTTTCCATTGCCGTCTCACATAGCGCCGAGCAGGGGCAGAGCACCAGCCGCCAGCAGGGCAGTATCAACCTCGCCGCGAACAAAACCCTCTCTCTCGGGCAGATGCGCATCGCGATGCAAAAAGGGGATTGGACCCAGGTGACGGTCACGTTAACCGATGGTCAAGGCTTAAGGCTGGAGAGGCAAATCATTGTGCCAAATAATAGTTAATCCCCGACTAATAATAGGCGCGCCCAGAGCAGAAATTCTTTTCATTCACACATTCATCGAATGATTTCACTGCAAAATATTATTTAACCTTATATATCTCTAAGGGTAAATGAAGAT
Source organism: Ewingella sp. AOP9-I1-14 (assembly GCF_052375995.1). Classification (NCBI taxonomy): domain Bacteria; kingdom Pseudomonadati; phylum Pseudomonadota; class Gammaproteobacteria; order Enterobacterales; family Yersiniaceae; genus Ewingella; species Ewingella sp. AOP9-I1-14. Next base: position 773,979 of record NZ_JBQSVA010000001.1, on the reverse strand, counting down.
TTACCGTGAGGAACTTGTGACGAAAACAGTTGTTTTTTTCTAATTGGATTTTGGCCTTTTGCCGACCAGATGGCCCGTTCTGCAAGGGTTTGTAGCACAAAAGGCTGGTTTATAAGAATAATCCTAATTCATAAGTTGTTAATTTTACTTAGGTAGGTTATTTCGCTTCGTAAAGAAAAGGAAATTTATTGTAAACCAAATTTACATTGGCATAATGCGATGGATTAAGGACGCTTGACCTTTGGATTAATAATAATAAGGATATTTCCGTGCGCCGCCCCGCTATTAATATTGCCTGCCAGTCACTGGTTATTTCTCTCAGCCTGTTTATTAGCAACAGCCATGCTGCACCTATTACCGGGCCTTCTCCTTTTCGCGATCAGCCTTTAACAGACGCGGCCAGCCAACAGGCGATGGCGCCTCCGGGCAATTTACGCGCGGCGGGGGACCAGCAGTTTATTCACCAACAGGAACAGCAGCGTGCATTGCAGCAGCGCCTGGCACCTGATGCGCCGGACGTGCGCCTTTCTCCCCCTGCCAGCAGTTTTGGCCGCATCAATTTTCCGCAGGAAACCCCGTGTTTTACCCTCTCCCAAGTCCGGCTGAGTGGTACCGAGGCCTTGCCGCATTGGCTGCCGCTACAGCACATCAGCAATCAAGCCGTAGGCAAATGCTTAGGGGGAAAGGCATCAACCTGTTGATGAGCACTTTGCAGAACAGGTTAGTGGATCACGGGTATATCACTACCCGAGTGTTGGCTCCGTCGCAGGATCTGAAAAGCGGCGTGCTGCAGCTGGTGGTGGTGCCCGGCAAGACCCGTCAGGTGAAATTAACGCCAGACAGCGACCATTACGTCACGCTCTACAGCGCATTTCCTGCCCATGAAGATCAGCTATTAGATTTACGCGATATCGAGCAGGGTTTAGAGAATCTGCAGCGCCTGCCGACGGTGCAGGCCGACATGGAAATCGTGCCCGGCGAGCAGCCAGGAGAAAGTGATATTGCGCTGCGCTGGAAGCAGGAAAAAATGTGGCGCGTCGCTGCGGGCCTTGATGACTCAGGCACGCGCAGCACCGGCCGCTATCAGGGCACCGCGACCTTATCGCTGGATAACCCATTCTCACTCAGCGACCTGTTTTACATTTCCGGTACCAGCAGCCTGCCTCACAAAAGTGGCAAGAGCACGGGTAACGTCACCGGGCACTATTCAGTGCCTTTCGGCTACTGGATGTTTGGCCTGACGGCCAACAGTTACGAATACAACCAGACCACCGCCGGGCTTAATGGCGATTACCGGTATCGCGGTAAAAGTAAAAATCTCGATTTTCAGGTTAGCCGCATATTGCATCGCAACGGTAGCCAGAAGACCACGCTGACCTATGACGTGCTGGCGCGCGAGTCCAGAAACTACGTCAATGATACTGAAATCGAAGTGCAGCGCAGGCAAACGGCGGCGTGGCGCTTGGGCTTACAGCATCGTCACTATATTTCGCAAGCCACCCTCGACACGGGCATTAGCTATCAGCGCGGTACCCGATGGTTTGGCGCTACGCCTGCGCCAGAAGAGTATGGCGGCTACGCCACGGCGCTAAGCAAAATCGTCCAGCTTTCCGCCCAGCTTGATGTGCCTTTTGCCATCGCCAATCAGAAATTTCGCTACAACGTGCAGTATCAGCGCCAGTACACCGACACTCACCTGACGCCTCAGGATCAATTTGCTATCGGTAACCGCTGGACGGTACGCGGCTTCGACGGTGAACTCACCCTGAATGCCGATCGCGGCTGGTTTGTGCGTAATGACCTGGCATGGGCGACGCCGCTGCCTTCCCAGGAGCTTTATCTTGGGGTGGACTATGGCGAAGTGGGCGGCAACGGCACGCAATATTTGGTGGGCAATCACTTAGCGGGCGGCGCAGTTGGGGTGCGTGGCCGAGCTTTCAGGGTCGGTTATGACCTGTTCGCCTCGGTGCCTTTCTCCAAACCTGACGGTTTCTCAACGGATCCCGTCTCGCTGGGCTTCAACCTCAACTGGTCGTATTAGGGTAAGGACACTCTGCCATGAACAAACATCTCTATCGCATCATTTTTAATAAAGCCCGTGGCCTGTTAATGGTGGTGGCGGAAATTGCTTCGGCAGGCCGAGAGGGTGGACGCCGCGTGCGCCGCAGCAAGACGGCTATACGCCAATGTCGCTTGAGCAGCCTGTCCTGCGCCATGCTGGTGCTCTTTGGATCGGTGGTGCTGGTCAACAGTGCTCAGGCGGGGATCGTGGCCGACGGTCAGGCGCCGAGTAACCAGCAGCCGAATATCGTCAGCACCGCCAACGGCACCCCGCAGGTCAATATTCAAACTCCAAGCGAAGGGGGCGTTTCCCGCAACACCTACAGCCAGTTCGACGTCGATCAAAAAGGGGTGATCCTTAATAACTCGCGAAATAACGTGGCGACGCAGCAGGGCGGAATGGTGCAGGGGAACCCTTGGCTGGCGCGCGGCGAGGCGAAAGTGATCCTCAATGAGGTCAACTCGCGCGACCCGAGCCAGCTTAACGGCTATGTCGAAGTCGCAGGCCGTCAGGCACAGGTCGTGATCGCCAACCCGGCGGGGATCACCTGTAACGGCTGCGGCTTCATCAATGCTAATCGCGCCACCATGACCACCGGGCAGGCGCAGCTCAACAATGGCCAGCTCACCGGGTTTGATGTTGAACGGGGCGAAATCGTGATCCAGGGCGCGGGAATGGACAGCAGCCGTCAGGATTACACGGACATCATCGCCCGCTCGGTGAAAATTAACGCCAACTTAGTGGCAAAAGATCTCAAGGTGACGGCAGGCCGCAATAAGGTGGATGTTGATCATCAGCAAATCGATAAAAAAGCCGCGGACGGTTCACCACGTCCGATGATGGCGGTAGACGTCGCCCAGCTCGGCGGCATGTACGCCAATAAAATTCGCCTGATCGGCACCGAAGACGGCGTCGGGGTGCATAACGCCGGTAATATCGGCGCGCAGGCGGGCACTCTGGTGGTCACCGCCGATGGCCGTATTGAAAATAGCGGGCAGATGAGCGGTCAGGCGGGCGTCGCTATTGCTGCTAACGGCGTGATGGAAAACAGCGGCGCGGTGCGTTCCGGCGCCGATGCCAACCTGATTGCGACGGGCGACCTGCACAATAGCGGCGCAATCACCGCCAATAACCATCTGCAAACAAAAAGCGCGACGTTAAATAGCGAGCAGGGAAGCGTGCTGGCGGCGGGTGTTAACCAGAACGGTAAGCTGGCAGGAAGTAGCAATCTCACCCTCGATGCCTCGGGGCAGTTACGAGCTCAGGGGCAAAACTTGGCCTCCGGCGATCTGACGGCTCGCGGGCAGGGCGTCGATGTGCGCCATAGCTCGACCAGCGGCAATAACGTCACTCTGGACGCCGGGCAGGACGATCTGCAGACCGGCAGCGCGCAGGTCGCGGCGCAACAGCAGTTGACCGCACGCAGTGGCAAAATGCTCAATAACGACGGCGGAAAGCTGCTCGGTGATAAGCTAAATATCAGCGCGGGCTCCCTTTCTAACCAGCAAGGCGCTATTGCGCAATTGGGCAGTGATTCCCTGCAACTCTCCCATCAAGGCTCCCTTAACAACCGTGGCGGCAGCATTGCCAGCAACGGCAAAGATCTCAAAATCAAAGCCTCGCAGATCAACAATCAGGGCGGCAAAATCTTGCACGCCGCCGACGGCGACCTGTCACTGGAAAGCGCCAGTCTGCAAGGGGAGCAGGGCCAGATGCTCTCCAACGGTCATTTGACCATTAACAGCGGCGATGTCCTGCTGGATGGCGGCACCACCTCTGCCGATCAATTCACTCTGACGGCTAATCGACTCTCTAACCGCGAAGGCAAAATCTTGCAGACCGGCAGCGGCGCGATGACGCTCAAGGTATTTGACGGCGTGGATAATCAGGCTGGGCAAATTGCGGGCAATGGCAATCTCGACCTGAAAGCCGCCAGCCTGAATAACCAGCAAGGGCAGCTCGGCGCGGGGCAAACGCTTACCCTCAATACTGGCACGCTGAGTAACCAGCAGGGGAACATTGCAGCACTTGGCGATATGCAGTTGACCAGCGTCGGGCTAAACAATGACGGCGGGCTGGTGCAGTCGGGCGGCGGTATGGCTCTTGAGCTTCAGGGTGGAGCCTTAAGTAACCGCAATAGTGGCGATAATCGCGGGATTGTCAGCCGTGGGCCGATGTCGATCAACAGCGGTTCACTCGACAACCAGCAAGGGTTTATCGCAGCAACGGGCGATTTACGGCTGACCTCCGCTGATTTCAACAATCTCAACGGCACGCTGGCAAGCGACGGTGAACTGAACCTGACGACCGGGCAATTCACTAACCAGCAGGGGCTGGTGCAGGCCGCCCATAACTTAAGTTTCAATAGCCGGAATCAGGCAGTTGATAACACCAACGGCGTCCTGAGCGCCGGTAAAAACCTGAATTTATTGACCGGCGCGTTGCTTAATCAGGCCGGACAGATCCGCACCGGCGGTGATGCCAGCATCAATACGCAGGGGCAGGCGCTGAATAACGCGCAGGGTAATATTGCCGCAGGCGGAAATGCTCAACTTGATATTGCCGGGCTGAACAACCGGGGCGGGAAACTTCAGGCGGCGGGCAATGCCTTGATCAATGCCTTTAACGGCCTGGTGGATAATACCGCCGGTTTGATTCGCAGCGGCGCGACGGCTACCGTAAACGCCGCGCAGATCGCCAACCGTGATACCAAAGCTCAGGACACCGGGCTTGAAGGCCAATCGGTTCGCCTGAGCAGCGACTCCCTCGACAACACCCAAGGCGCGCTGCGCGCCAATGACCTGCTGGATATCAATACCGGCTCGCTAAACAATGCCCAAGGCCTACTCTCTTCCGCCGATACCTTAACGCTGGCTGGCAATGGGCTGGCGCTGAGCAACACCGGCGGCACGCTGATTGCCGGTAAAAACCTGCAATTATCGGCCTCGTCAGTAACCGGCGACGGCAGCCTGCTGTCGCAAGGGGCGATGACGCTGAATCTGGCTCAGGGGTTCAACAACCAAGGCGACGTGATTGCCAACGGCGACCTGAATTTCAATATCGGCCAGGGGCTGGAAAACAGCGCGCTGATCAAAGCCGGTGGCACGCTCAACCTCAACGCCGCCAGTGTAAACAATGGCGCAACCGGGGAGATCAGTGCCGCGCAGAACCATATTCTGACCTCGGGCGACGTCACTAACCGTGGGCTTATCGACGGCAACCTGACCCATATTCAGTCGGCGACGCTGAACAATATCGGCAGCGGGCGCATCTATGGCGACCATATCGCCTTGCAGGCCGGCACCCTCAATAATTTGGCGGAAAACGGCACCGCGGCGACGATTGCCGCCCGCGATCGTCTGGATATCGGCGCGCAGACCATCAACAACCGCGACCATGGCCTGATTTTCAGCGCTGGCGACGTGGCCGTGGGCGGCCAGCTAAACGACCAGTGGCGGGCAACCGGTCAGGCGTCAGTGTTCAACAACAACAGTTCGACGCTGGAGTCGGTGGGCAACATGGTGTTGAACATCGGCGAAATAAACAATCTCAACGATCACTTCGAAACGGAAGTGGTGGTAACAGAGGATTCGCCACATCACGAGGCGGTGTTAAAAGGTTCGACTCAACGCTATGACTGGAGTGACGTTGATACATCATGGAAAAACAAGTACGGCGTTCATGATGCGATCATGCCCGATGGCTCGCGCAGCAATGAGTTTTATGAATACCAGTACCAGCGCACCATCAAGGAAACACAGGTAAAAGAGAGCGATCCGGGGCAAATCATCGCCGGGGGTGATCTGACTATCTACAGCAACCAGCTTAATAACATTAATAGCCGGGTGATGGCTGGTGGCACCTTGGGTGGACAAATCGACGTTCCCAATAACGTCAGCACGCCAGGTGAGCGCACCATTACGGATGTCGGAACCCAGACCCGCTGGTACGCGAAAAAAACCAAACGCCGTTTTGGTGGCACCAAGACCTCACAAGGCAAGGACAGCAATAACTACAGCCCTGATGTCATCATTCAAGCTGTTGATTTAAAAGCAATGGTCTATGCCGAGCATACCCAGATAACGGGCAGCGGTACCACCATTGCCGGGCGGGATACATCGACGCTTAATCAGCAGGCGGGCAGCGCGGGCGCGGTGCAAAATGGGTCGACGCTTCAGCCCATCAACCCTCCCGCCGGGCAGATATTTGAGATCCAGCCGAAGAATAATCTGGACACAGTTGTGCGCATCACCAGCCCGAACCTCACGCTGCCGGACAACAGCCTGTTCCAGCTGCACGGCGACGTGACCAGCCATTACCTGATCGAGACTGACCCGCGCTTCACTAACCAGAAGCAGTGGCTCGCCAGTGACTATATGCAGAATGCCCTTGGCCAAGATCCCGATCATATGTTGAAGCGTTTGGGTGACGGCTTCTACGAGCAGCGGCTGATCCGCCAGCAAATTGCCGACCTTACCGGCCAGCGTTATCTGGCGGGATACAACAACGATACGGATCAGTACAAAGCCTTGATGGACGCGGGTATCGCTTTTGGGAAGCAGTACAACCTGACGCTAGGCGTGGCGCTCACTCCGGCACAGATGGCCTTACTGACCAGCGATATGGTGTGGCTGGTCAAGCAGGATGTGACGCTGCCGAACGGCTCCGTGCAAAGCGTGCTGGTACCGCAGGTTTATGCGCGAGTGAAAAAAGGCGATCTTGATGGCAGCGGGGCGCTGCTCTCAGGCAACAATCTAGTGCTAAATAGCCAGAATGACTTAACCAACAGCGGCAAAATTCTTGGCCGGGAAGTGACGCAGATTAATGCCGATACGCTCAACAACGGTGGTTTCATCGGCGGGAATCAGGTCAATATCAATGCTCGCACCGATATCAACAACCTCGGCGGCACCCTGCAAGGTGGCGACAGTCTGGTGGCGATTGCCGGGCGCGACATTAATGTCAGCAGCACCCTCGCGGGCAACGACGCGAATCGATATCTCGACCGCGCGGCGGGTATCTATGTGCAGAACGACGGAGGTAAACTTGGCCTGCAGGCCTTGAATAATATCAACCTGACGGCGGCGCAAATCAGCAACACCGGCGCGGACAGTCAGACCAAGATCATTGCGGGCAATGACCTCAACCTTGCGACTCTCAATACGACGCATACTGAGAACAGCGAATGGGGCAAAGATAACTATCGTCACCTGACTCAGAACCAAGACGTGGGTACGCAGATCAACGTCGGCGGTAGCCTTGGCCTGAGCGCGGGGCATGACCTGAATGCCAAAGCCGCGTCGGTGACCGCCAAAGACAGCATCACGGCGGTGGCGGGTAACGACATCAACCTGACCGCCGGTAATGACTCATATCATCTGACCGAGCATAGCAAGCAGAGCAGCAAAGGCATGCTTTCCAGCATGTCGCTGGAGACGCACGACGAAGTGCGTAACCAGAGTGCGCTGGGTAGCAATATCAGTGGCGACAGCGTCACCCTGCAGGCGGGGAATAACCTGCTGGTGCAGGGCAGCAAACTGGCGGGTACTCGCGACGTGAACCTGCTGGCGGGCAACGACCTCAACATCACCGCCGCCGACCAGTCGCGTCAGGAAACGCACCTGCGCGAAGAGAAGAAAACCGGCCTGTCCGGCACGGGCGGCGTTGGGGTGAGCTATGGCAAGCAGAGCACCAAAATTACCGATGACGGCAGAACCCAGACCAGCGCGGGCAGCACCGTCGGCAGTACGCATGGCAACGTCAACCTCAGCGCGGGCAAAGGCCTGACGGTAAAAGGCTCGGATGTCTTGGGGGGCAAAGACCTCAATCTGACGGGCAAAGAGGTCAACATTCTGGCGGCGGATAACCAGAGCGTGCAGACCCACACCGTTGAGCAAAAACAGAGCGGGCTGACGCTGGCACTGTCCGGCGCGGTAGGCAGCGCTATCAACAGCGCGGTGTCCAGCGCCAACGATGCCAGCACCGCCAGCAGCGGGCGTCTGGCCGCGCTGGATGGCATCAAGTCAGCCCTCGGTGGCGTGCAGGCGTATCAGGCCTCGCAGCTCGGCGAGGCGCAGGGCCAGGACCAGCAGAGCCTGTTTGGCGTCAACCTCTCCTATGGCAGCCAGTCGTCCAAGTCGGAGCAGACCCAGACCAACAGTCAGAGTCAGGGCAGCACCCTGACGGCGGGGAACAACCTCAACATCCGCGCCACGGATACCGACATTAACGTGCAGGGCAGCCAGTTGCAGGCGGGCAAAGATATGGGCCTGATGGCTAACCGCGACGTGAACCTGATTTCGGCTACCAACACCTCGGAGCTTGACGGCAGCAACGAGAGCCACGGCGGCTCGGTAGGCGTCGGCTTAAACTTCGGCGGCAGTAACAGCGGCTTTACGGTGAACGCCAGCGCCAATAAGGGCAAAGGCTCGGAGAGCGGCAACGGCGTGACCCACACCGAGACCACCCTCAATGCCGGTAACAATCTGAACATCGTCAGCGGCCGCGACACCACGCTGACCGGCGCGCAGCTCACCGGCGACAAAGTCACGATGGACGTCGGCCGCAACCTGACGCTGACCAGCGAGCAGGACAGCGATAACTACGACTCTAAGCAGCAGAACGTCAGCGGCGGCGTTAGCGGCGGGCTGGGCTCGTTCAGCGCCTCGGCCAACCTCAGCCGCGACAAAATGCACAGCACCTACGACTCGGTGAAAGAGCAGACCGGCATCTTCGCAGGCAAGGGCGGCTTCGACATCACCGTCGGCGAGCACACCCAGCTCAACGGCTCGGTCATTGGCTCCACCGCCGATGCCGGCAAAAACCGGCTCGATACTGGCACGCTGGGCTTCGGCGACATTGAAAACCGCGCGGATTACCGCGTCGAGCACCAGAGCGTGGGGATGAGCACCGGCGGCAACACCGGCGGCCAGTTCGTCGGCAACATGGCGAACAGCCTGCTGGTGGGGGTGAATGGTAAAGGCAGCGACAGCTCGACCACCCAATCGGCAGTCAGCGATGGCAGCATTGTCATCCGCGATAAGGACAAACAGACGCAAAATGTCGCCGACCTGAGCCGAGACGTCGAGCACGCCAACCAGACCCTCTCGCCAATCTTCGACAAAGAGAAAGAGCAGCGCCGCCTGCAGGAGGCGCAGAAGATTGGGGAGATAGGGAGTCAGGTTAGTGATATCGCGCGGACGCAGGGTAAAATAGCGGAAGAAAAAGCGCTGAAAGATCCGAACGCTATCCAGGCGGCGAAAGAGGCGCTGGCGGCAAAAGGTAACCTAACGCCGACAGACAAGCAGGTCACCGATCAGGTACGCAATACCGCATCAGCCAGTTACGGCACCGGCAGCGCGTTGCAGCAGGGACTACAGGCGGCCACGGCGGCGATACAGGGGCTGGCGGGCGGAGACATGGCGAAAGCTATCGCGGGCGGGAGTGCGCCATATCTGGCGGAAGTTATCCATAAGATGACCACCGACCCGGTGACCGGCAATGTAGACCGCACGGCAAACCTGATGGCGCACGCGGTAGTCAACGCGGCGCTGGCCGCGGCGCAGGGCAACAACGCGGCGGCGAGTGCAGCGAGCGCAGTCAGCGGCGAAATGGTTGGGATGATCGCGCAGCAGATGTATGGTAAAAAAGCCGACGAGCTGAGCGAAACGGAGAAACAGACCGTATCGACTCTGGCGACCTTGGCGGCGGGACTAGCAGGCGGCTTGACGGGTGATAGCTCAGCGGATGCCGTGGCGGGGGCGCAGGCAGGGAAGAATGCGGTTGAGAATAACTTGCTGGGCGGTAATGAAGAAACCCAGACCAAGTTCGTGCAGGAGCACGGTAAAAATATTGCGTCTTGCAGCACAGACCCTGGCTCAGCGTCCTGCCAAAAAGGGCTAGCGATGAACGATGCGCTGATGGTGGCGCTTCCGGCGGGTCTTGGTGGTGGTCTACTGGCGGCAGCCACTCCTGAAATAGCAGCGGCAGCGAAAGCAGCGATACAGGCGTGTGCGGGTAATGTGGTGCTGTGCCTGAATAATGCCGGTATCCAGATGTCGGAAGCCATCGTACCGGGCGGTGTTGGGGCCGGTGGTGCGGTAGGTATCGGTAAGACAGCAGCAGAGGCGACGGCAGCGAAAGCTGAAGCTGCGGCGGCTAATGCGGTGAAGAATGTTGGAAATGGCAGTGCCATAAATTCGATTAAAAATACAGTAGAAACACAAGTTAGTGTTGATCAAAAATTAGCTAACTATCTGTTGGATAAACAACATCCTGTCGGAGGAAGTAAGGCGGAATGGTTCGATAGTGCTCTTGGTTTTAACAAAACAAACTCAAACGAGCTTGCGAAACAAATCGTTTTTGACTCCGGTAAGGCTGTTAAAACAGCAGAAACGCAGTTTGGTACTAAATATGATCAGGTGATACCAATAACTGGTACGAATGGTAGAACGATTAACGTTAAATTTGGTTGGATCGAGAATAATGATGGTGTGGTTAGGCTCGTAACAGCTATTCCAGCTAAAAAATAAAGATATTGGTATTTACTTTATGATCAAAGAATACGATGTAGTTAAAGCAACAAAAGACTTGTCTGACACTGTGCTAAAAGGATGTAGCGGAGCAGTTGTTATGATATATCAAGAACCTACTTTAGGTTATGAAGTTGAGTTCGTTGATAGTGAAGGCGGTACATTAGATGTTTTGACTGTTTACCCTGACGACATTGAATCATCAAGGTAACAATATGTTGAGAATAACTCGCTGAGTGGAGATCAGGCCCGCGAAACGGTGAAGCAGGCTACCGAATCCCTGAAGGATCAGATCAGGGATAAGCTGGGCAAAGGAACCACGTCTTCCATTGCAAACGGCATTATCAATGCCTTTGCGGAGACTGGCGACTCGGCGTTAGGTGGAGTGAATTACGCGGCAGATGCGGCGATGGCACTGGCCGCGTGTGCCACAGGCGATAGCTACTGTAGTAAGGCGATGAGCGATCTGTCCGGTAAGAATCAGGCGGTGGCAGACAGCGTTGCTGCGCTGATGAAGAGTGAAACCTGGTCGGCGGTGAAAGATACGGTAGTCCTGGCATCTACTGGAAATCAGGCAGCACTGGAAGCTACCGGTGGGATGCTGGCGGGGATAATATTGCCGGGTAAGAAAGTTTCGGGGATTACCGCAGCGCAGACGATAGCCAATTCTGTAGTTGATACGAAAAAATTTGATTATCTTTTTGGCAAGGCAACAGGCAATAGTCATACGCTAGATCGTACAAATCAACTTGCACTTGAAATGAAACGATTAGGTGTGGCGGATCATATTAACGGTCATGCAGTTCTTGCTGAGCATTTTACTCAGGCGACAAAAAATCCAAATAACATTGTGAAAAAATATACAGATCAATATGGTAGTTTTGAGGTCAGAGAATCTTTCTTCATTGGTCCTTCAGGAAAGGCTACGATGTTTGAAAGTACATTTGAAACTATGAAAGATGGCACTCATCGGTTCATTACAACCATACCGAAAAATGGAGTAACTAAATAATGTTCATAGAAAATAAGCCTGATGAAATTGAGTTGCTTTCTTTTTTTGAAAGTGAGCCTGTCTCGTTTGAGCGAGATAACGTCAGTTTTTTATATACTGCAAAAAATCAATGTGGGCTTAGTGCTGATTTTTCGTTTAGCGTTGTTGAAGGTTGGGTTCAATACGTAATGAGGTTACATGATAAAGAAATCTCACATGGTTCTATCGATGGTGTTACCTCAATTAGTATAAGAAATGATAATTTAGGTGATTATATTTATGTCGAAGCTATTACGGATAAATCAATAAATAAGGCTGAAATACGTATAAGGCCGGATATAAAAATAAAGAATAGTTCTCTTATTAAATAATGAAAATCCCGCCCTTAACCGGCGGGATTTTTTACTTTATAGCCAGCACGTTATCTTCTTTGTGGCAGCTCTTCCCACACCACAGTCCCCGGCGGTAGCGGCCGCTTATGCGGTGTGGTGATCATCGTAATGAACTCCACAACCTGTAGCTGCTTACGGGGCGAAGCTTACAGGCCTGCTTCAGCGTCTTCATAATCTCCGGCTCTTCCGGCGGCAGTTCCTGCGCGGTCAGCACCAGACAACCGGCCATCATACGCACCTCAAGCAGCGTTCCCGTCTCAAACCCTGCATAGGCCAGCCAGTCACTCTTAAAGGTGATGTTCATACGGCTCCCTCCATGGTGGGCACGATGTGAATTACCAACAGCCTGCTGGTGGGGGTGAATGGTAAAGGCAGCGACAGCTCGACCACCCAATCGGCGGTGTCCTACGGCAGCATAGTCATCCGCGATAAGGACAAACAGACGCAAAACGTCGCCGACCTGAGCCGCGACGTCGAGCACGCCAACCAGACCCTCTCGCCAATCTTCGACAAAGAGAAAGAGCAGCGCCGCCTGCAGGAGGCGCAGAAGATTGGGGAGATAGGGAATCAGGTGGCGGATATTGATTGATGGCATTCATACATCAAATTGATAATAAGCCGTTCGTCTGCGGCTAGGATAATTCTATCCATGCTTAAATTATTTCTTATAATTAGCCTTAATTAGTTGAATCGGTGTTTTAATTAAAAAGTTCATCCGGTACTATTCACACCGATTGTATATCCAATTATGCAATTTTATTTATAATTCCGACTAACTACCAATCTATGTTGCTAATCCATGTCGGGTATGAATCATTACTTTTTTATAATATTTTTAGTTAAGGATAACACATGAAGTATGGCATATTATCTCTGGTAGTTTTAGCCGCTGTCGGCGTATCAAACGTTGCAAAGGCCGACTCACATACTATCAGTCTGGGCTATGCGCAAAGTAAGGTGCAAGACTTCAAGAATATTCGCGGTGTGAATGCTAAATATCGCTATGAGTGGGACTCGCGGGTAAGTATTCTCGGTTCATTTACTTATATGAGTGGCTCGAAGGATACATACGAGCGTTTAGGTCGAGATGTGACTGATAATTATGCTGCAATTAAATATTATTCTTTAGGTGTCGGACCTGTTTATCGTATTAATAAGTACGTAAGCGTCTATGGGCTTGCCGGACTGAATTATAGTAAGGTTGATTATCGCAATAGCTGGGGAGCTTATCAGGGCGCGTACCCTGGTGATAAATACGAGCATCAATATGATGGTAGTGGCAGTAAAAAAGTTGCTAACTTTATGTATGGAGCTGGTATTCAGATTAACCCATTATCTAATATCTCGGTAGATGTTGGATATGAAGGTTCAAGAGTAAATGATGGTTATAATAATTATTCGGTAAATGGGTTTAATGTGGGTGTGGGTTATCGTTTCTAATCTTTAGTATGGAGAAGTAACAAAGAAGTGAAATATTTCACTTCTTTATTTATTTCTTAATATAATAATGTTTTATTAAAAAATAGCAAAAAGCAGATGGGGAGTTGTGAGTGGGAGCGATATAGAACCACAATGTAAAAAAAGCTATGCCCCTAAAGGAATTTAACCTGACTCCGATAACCATATAAATGTAGTAGTGGGAAATGTTTTTATTTAAATAACAGGATGAAGTCATGACTTTTAGATTTTTTTATGCATGTCCCTTGGCTATTTTTCTTTTGTCTGGGTGTCAACTCGATACTCGCCATGCTTTTGTGGATTATACAGGGAATGATGCAGCCAAAATTAGAGTATTGGATAAAGGAACGATTGGGCTGAAAGTCTATGAGAAATCGGGAGATTGCTATAAAGAGGTTGACGCAAGAAAGCTTACTTCAACTTTCCATTTATCCTTACTGACTCAGGCAGATTACAGCGTGGGAACGACCAAAACAGTTGGAATGACCCCTTCTCAAAAATTTAAGGGTAAGTCTGTAAAGGAATATATTATAAAATCAGGCCAATACTTAAAAATTATCAACTCTCTTCAAGAGACAAAATATAACGGCACTACCGAAATGCATCATCACTCTACCTACTTTGTTCCTGAAAGTAATCATCAGTATGAAATTCATGCTGAGTTGAGCGAATATAATTATAGCCCGGTTGCTGTAACAATTGAGGATTTAACAAGTAAAGATCCAATTAAAGGTTGGACTGGCACGATTTGTAAGAAAAGTGGTTTTTTCTCATTCTAGAATGAGTTTAAAAAGGTGATGTTTAAAAATTTTTTTTCTGACTGATTTGGTTGAACAATGTTTTTCGGAGTGTAAAATTACCCCGTCTAACACTCTTAAAACACACAGATTCTTGCACGAAAAATCACAGGCCAAAACAATGACTGATACAGCAAAGATTGAAAAGGACATTAATCGTTTTGTTAAAAATGCCTGGGGGGCGGCGATACTGTCAGCGGCTATTAACCTGGGATTTACGCTTTACTTTTGGTCGGGGCTTGGGCATGGGTTGTTAGCCAATATTTATAGTATTGGTTACACCCTTGCTGCTGTTGCTTTGGCTTATGGGATTTATCGTAGAAGCCGTATTTGCGCGGTGGCTATGCTCTTGCTTTTCCTTTTAGTGAAAGCCTTAAATATATCGGCTAATAACACGGGTAGCACAATTATTGTGACGATGTTTATTCTTATGTTTTGTGGCGGGGTGGTGGGGACTTTCTTCCATCATCAGAACGTAAAGTCTAAGAACATAGTTAGTAAACACATGACTCTTGCTACCGTAGTTTGTGTTTTAGTCTCTCTTGGAGTGATGTTTGGAATGGGGGCTTTATTAACCAAAAGTGCCGATCAGGCTTGGGCGACGTTTGAGGCGCAGAGTCAGGCTGAAATCTCTAAATTATCACTGCCAGTCAGAATGGATTATTACACGGTTTTAAAAAGTGTTGAGATTAATAATAAGAAACTCATTTATACCCGCGGCGTCGAAAATATAGATTTCAATGAGGTAGGTTTTTCAGCGCTGGATAAAAATAACAGAGCCATTTTTATTAAAGGTTTTTGCGCTACGCCGATGGTGCAACAATATGGTTTGACGGTTGACTATGTTTATAACCAAGGCTTGAGTGAGAAGACCTTATCTTATGACAAAACGGACTGTCCGACTGAATAACCGGAATGTCTAAACAGTCTGCGCCTCTCTCGGAAATACATTTTCATTCAAACCTCCCTAAAAAGGGGAGGAATAACCCAGTGGCTTCCTCGCCCACTAATTCACAATCTCAATTTTTATCAACCTTGAATCCCCGCGCCCGTGATCATCCACGGCCCTTATTCGATATTGGCCGTTATTCTCTGGCCGCCACTGCAGCGAGGTTTTACTGGCGCTGCTGCCGAGATAAATATCATCCACAAACCAATATATCGTTTTGCTATCCGCGTCCGTGGTGGCGTTGAAGACAATCGCATCGCGGCCTTGCTGCGACTGGCGCAGGGTGTAAGTGGTGTTACGCAGTGGAGAAGTGATTCGCGGCGGCGAGCCGCTGACCGTATTGGTGTCACTCTTGCAGCGGCTATTATTCGGCGGCGTGCGTTTGGGTAAACCGGCCTGTGCGAAAACGTTCGCCAAGTCCGACGGCCAGAACTCAAACACCTCGGTGCGCGTCTGCTCTGGGTCATATGGCGGGCAGGCGACTTCCCCAGTTTGAATATCCAGCACTACCGGGCGGTAAATGGTATCGACCTTAATCGGCGATTTGCCCGGAATAAACCAGGTTTTGCCCTGCTGCTGGCACCACGGCGTCGGCAGGTCGCCGCTGGCGAGGCAGATATCCACCCGTTTTAGCTGTTTCGGCCACGGATGTTTTGGCTCGCGTAGGGTCGGGTAGTTGGCTTGAACGCTGTCGATAATATTGAAGAAAAGGGGTGCTGCGGCATCCGCGCCGATAAAGGCTCCGTTACCTTTACTGTCGAAATTCCCCTCCCACACCACCAGCACATAGGGGCCGAAAATCCCCGCCGTCCACGCATCGCGAAATCCCCACGAGGTGCCGGTTTTCCAGTACACCGGCAGAGAGGTCGGCCTTTGCGCCAGCGTGTCGCCCGGCCTGCGGTGCTGGCGCAGCATATCCAGCGTAATAAAACTGGCTTCATTGCTCAGCAGGCGAATCGGGGCAGGGGAGGCGTCCTGCTTTTGCAGCCGCAGCGGTTTGAGTTCCCCACGGTTAGCCAGCAGCGCGTAAAGCCGCGCCAGCTCTTGCACCGTGACTTCGCCGCCGCCGAGCACCAACGACAAACCATAGTGGCTTTCACTCGCCATATTAGCGACGCCGGACAGCCGCAGAAACTGATACAGCGTCGGGTTTTTGAGCTGGGAGGCGATGTACACCGCCGGAATATTGCGGCTGAAGTTTAAGGCATCGGTGGCGGTAACCGGACCGAGAAAGCGTCGGTCGAAGTTCTCCGGCGCATAAGCACCGAAGGAGGAGGGCACGTCTTTGAGAATGGTCATCGGGTGCAGCACGCCCTGCTCCAGCCCCAGCGCGTAGATAAAGGGTTTGAGTGTCGAGCCGGGCGAGCGTTTGGCCTTGGTGCCGTTAACCTGCCCCTGAATATCCCGATTGTAGTAGTCGGCGGAGCCAACCAGCGCCCGCACGCCCATATCGCGCGTATCGACCAGCAGCGCGGCGGCGTTGTGGATCCCACGGCTGGCGTTGCGGGTGATGAAGGCGTCCACCTGCCGCTCGACCAGCTTTTGCAGCCCGGCGTCCAGCTCGGTATCAACCCGGCTTTGGGTGCCTTGCAGTGGCGGATGCTCTTGGCGAATCTGCTCGATGAAGTGCGGCGCGATATAAGGCATCTGCTCCGGCTGGCGCAGGCTTAGCGGCAGTTGAAACAGCGCGCTCTGGCTGCTGTCAGTGTCATAACGCCGCTGCCAGCGGGCAAACAGGCGATTACGCGCCTGATTCAGCGCCTCGCCGAGCACGCCGGTTTTGGTATCAATGCGATAACTCGGCGACTGCGGCAAAACCGCCAGCGTCATGGCTTCCGGCAGGTTAAGATCGGCCGCCGGCTTGTTGAAGTAAATCAGGCTGGCCGCGCCAATACTCTCAATGTTCCGCCCATAAGGCGCGTAGTTGAGATAAGCCTCGAGAATGTCGTGTTTGGAATAACTCAGCTCGAGCTGCACCGCGCGGACAATTTGCCAAAGCTTGCCGGACGGCGTGCGGGTGTTGAGATGCCAGCGCATGCGCGCCAACTGCATGGTCAGCGTCGAGCCGCCTTGCTGCTTGCCGCCAAGAATATAACTACGCCAGAAGCCGCGCAGCAGGCTGGCAGGGTTGAAGCCGGGATGAAAGTAGAACCAACGGTCTTCATGCAATTGAATGCCCTGAATCACGCGCGGGGAAATCTGCTCCAGCGGCGTCCAAGTGCGATATCGCTCGTCATTGGCGAGGGTGATGCGCAGCAGGGTGCCGTTGCGGTCGTAGTAAGTGCTGGAAAAAGGCAAGCCGTGGGACAGCGGCGGATGAGGCCACAGGCGGCAGCCGATGAAGAAGATAGCCAGCAAAAAAACGGCCATAAGGCCGTTTTGTAGGAGACGTTTTAGGCTAAAAGTCTGAGTCATGCGTTACTTTTTAGCATCCGCCGGAACCACCACGATATTCCCCGAACCTACCGACAGCGCCTGAACTTCGCGGTCGTACATGGCTTCGCCGAAGGCGGGAGGAATGACGAAGCTACCGGTATTGGTCGACTTAATCTGATAGACAAACTCCTGCACCTCGGTGCTGGCGCTGCCATAGATAATCACCCGATCATCGCGCACGTCGCTGTAGTCCGGCTGCCAGGTTGAGCCGTCGGCGGCGATTGGCGAGCGCCAAACGTTGTCGGCCTGCGCCTCGCCGTCGCCATTCTCGGCTTCGTTTTCCGGCTCTGGCGCGGCTTGCTGCACCACTTCAAAGCCGCCCGGCAGCAAATCGACAATCGCCAGATTACTTTGGCCTTCTTTAGCATTGGCGCGGATTTTCAGATGAACATTAATCTTTTCGCCCAACGTCACCTGAGTCACCGGCTTGCCGTGCTCGTCGGTGTAGTCACGGGTGATTTCTAGCCCGCGAGAGATGGCTTTCTGCGGCGCGGCCACGTCGTAGCCCGACTGCGTCACCACGTACCAGGCCGGTGCGTCGTTCTGGTTGCTGAACTCAATCGAGCGCGCCGAGGCGTTAAAATCACCTTTGGCGAACAGCCCTTGCAAGGTTGAAATCACCTCCGGCTGCGCCTGTTTCTCTTTACTGATGGCGCTGATGCTCAGGCCATCGACGCTAGACTGCTGGGCGATTTGGCTTGAGTAACTGTCCAGCGCCAAAATGCTCATGGCGGAGGAGTAAGTGGTGTAACGCTCCTCTTTCAGCGCTTTCACCATATTCTCCAGCACCTGCGGCGGAATCGACGCGGCCTTTTCCGGGAAGTGGCGAGTGATCAGGTACAGGCGAGTGGCATCCTGCACCAGTGGGTCGAAGTAGTTCTGCGACCACCAGGCGCTGTTATACGCCTTGCCCAGCTCATTCCAGCTCGGCTGCAACAGCTTATTGGCTTCGTCATCCATTTTCAGCAGACGGTAAGAAGAGGCCAAATAGAGCGCGCTCAGGTCAGTTTGCCAGCTGGTGGCGTAACCTTTTTGCAGGCTGTCCTGTACCGATGCCAGCGAGTTGGTAGTGACTTCACCTTGCAGCGTCAGCAGGTAAACCGCAAAGGCGCGCAGGCGCAGATGGTACAAGTCTTCATAGCCGCTGGCGGCCTGCTGGCGCAGTGCGCTGTTGGCCTCTTCCAGCATGCCGGCAGGGATGGCGTAGCCGGACGATTTTGCCAGCAGCATATACTGCACGACATATGGCGTGATAAACGGATCGGCGACCGGCGAGGCCTGCCATAGACCAATCGCGCCGCTGTTGTTCTGCCGCGAACGCAGGGTGCGCAGCATGTTGTTCAACTGGCTGTTCACCTCGGCCTGACTCAGCTTGCCCTTGAGCTGCGGGTACTTGCTTTGCAGCACCAATGGGATCGAACGACTGACAATCTGCTCAGAGCAGTAATAAGGATAATCCGCCAGATACTGCGCCAGCCCGCTGGTCAGCACCAACGGCGAGTTCGACACTACCGCCTCGCGCTGGGCATAGGCATCGAACATGCTGCGCAGATTGTCGACACTCTGGGTTTTGCCACTCATGCGGCCCATCACCGACTGGGTGCGGAACGGCATCGCCGGACGCACGGAGGTGCTGATGGTGCGGCGGCTGCTCTTGTCGGCGTAATGAGCGTCGAAGACCAGTGGCGCATCCCCCAGCTCGGCCTTGGCGCGCAGGCGGAAGGTCAGATTGCCTTCGCGCTTGGCGGCCAGCGACAGCGACTGCTGGGCATCGCCCACCACCTCGAGCTGTGGCGGCGGGGTCAGCTTAACGGCGATATCCACCGGCTGGTCGCCCGCGCCTTCAAGGTTATTGCTCACCCCGACGCTGACGTCAAACTCATCGCCCGGTGCCACCATAGAAGGCACATTTGGCGTCATGATGAAGTTATCGCGCACCGTGGCGTTGGTCTGCGCCATCCCGATTTTGTCCGGTGTGACCGAAATCGCCATCACGCGGATTTTGCCGTTAAAGTAGTCCGGCACCGGGTAGTCAAAGCGCGCCTGACCATTGACCGGCACGATGCCAGACCAGTAGGCCACCGGCTTATCACGTTTGCGTTTGAACGGGTTGAGGTGCAGATCCAGCCCTTCACCGGCGTCGCCGCCCGGCGCGGAGGTCAGCGACATAATTTTGCTGAACTCCGGCAGGATCAGGTCGAGGATCTGCGCGCTGTCGACGCTCAGCTCGCGCTTGCGGAAGAAGAACTCCAGCGGGTCTTTCAGCTTGTAGCGCGCGACCTGCAAAATCCCTTCATCCACCGCGAACACCACCACGTTTTGCGGCGAGTCGGTGTTGACGGTGATCGGCAGTTTTTCTCCCGGTTTAATCACTTCAGGCGTGCTGAGTTGTAAACCGGCTTTGCGGGCGCTGGTGCTGATTTTGAATGGCATCACGCCGTAGCTCAGCGGGCTAATAAAGATTTCATCGGAATTCACATCGCGCACGAACTGCACGTTGATGTAGCCATTCCCTTCCATGCCTGCCGGAACGCGAATCTTCTGTACTGAACTGGTGGTGGAGCTTTTAAACCACTGCCAGCTATAGACTTTATCTTTTTCGATGGTGATTAGGCCACTGCCGGTGTAAGGCGCGTTGATGGCGATTTCAATCTCTTCGCCCGGCTGGTATTCGGCTTGATTAAGCTTCAGCTTCAGCTCGGCATTGCGGTCCAGCGAGCGGCTAAGGTTGGCATTGCCCGCCACGCTGTAAGAAACGCGGTTAAGCACCTGACCCTGCGCGGTTTTCACCACCAGCACGAAGTCGCCGGGCTGCTGGGTTGGCAGGCGGAAATCGCTGCCTTCGGCGGCAATCGCCAGCGGCTGCTCGGAGAGCTGCACTTCGCGCATTTTCGACTGATATTTATAGACGCCCGAATCCTGCTTGGTCAGCACTGACACGGTTTTTTGCTCAATCAGCGACAGGCTGAGGTCCGGCAGGGCAATCTTCGCCAGCGACGGATTAATCGCAATCAGATTGAGATGGCGCTCGGCGTCCTTGTTGATGTAACCCAAGTCGCCGTCGGCCTT
Source organism: Ewingella sp. AOP9-I1-14 (assembly GCF_052375995.1). Classification (NCBI taxonomy): domain Bacteria; kingdom Pseudomonadati; phylum Pseudomonadota; class Gammaproteobacteria; order Enterobacterales; family Yersiniaceae; genus Ewingella; species Ewingella sp. AOP9-I1-14. Next base: position 753,294 of record NZ_JBQSVA010000001.1, on the reverse strand, counting down.
CACGCCGACTAAATAATCATAAGGCGACACCAGCACGCGGGCGGTGGCGGCCACCGAGCGACCACTGCCGGCGGTGAAAGCTTCGGACAGCAGTTGCAGCTGATAGGTAGCATCAGCATAGGCTTTGAGATCCAGCGGGATCGCGGCCTTACCCTCGAGATCGGTGGTTTGCTCCTGCAACTCGGTGTCGAAACCGTCGTTGTTAGTGCGATTCTCGTAGAACAGGTAGTCCGGGTATTGGTCAAAGCTCGGATACATAGGGCGCAGAGTCAGTTTGGAGGTCACACGGCGGTTCTGCGCCGGGGTGCCAAACAGGTTTTGCACATCAATATTGGCTTGCAGCTCCGACGGCTTGACCCAGCCCTGTTTGCGGTCCGGCGTCAATTGCAGTTTGACCTTCAGCTGGTCCGGCTCGAACTCTTTGACATTGACCGCCACGTGGCCGAGTAGGGTGGTGGCGTCGTTATTTTTGCCAATCAGGTAGAGATAGACATTCCACTCGCCGGTTGGCGAACTTTCGCTGGTGGTGTAGCTCAGCTCGTTGAAGCCGCTGGCGGTGAGTTTGAGCGGCTGAGTGCTCATCAGCGTGTCGCGCGGGTCGCGGATTTCGGCACGAACCGGCACCCCCGCCAGATTATTGCCCCACTGGGCGGTGCGGGTGATCAGGCCAATGTTGAAGGTGTCGCCGGGGCGATACACGCCACGGTCAGAGAACAGATAGCTGCTCAGCGTGCGCGGGTCAGACGGCGTTTGCTCGCCGCTGACGTCAAAGCGCGACAGGTCTAAACCGCGATCGTTGTAGTCGCTGGTCGGCAGGAAGGAGACGTCTCCCTGCTTCTCGACCAGGAACATTACCGGCTGGCGCTCATTTTTGTAGACATCCAGCGCCGGGAAGCGAGCGTGGCCTTCTGCGTCAGTGGTTTGGGTGAGCAGTGCCACGCCGTTCTTACCAATGACCGACACCTTGGCGTCGCTGACCGGCAGGCCGGATTGCACTGACTGCACAAACACGTCGCGGGTTTTGTCCTGCGAGCGTTTGCTGATGATGCCCAAATCGGTGATCACCATGAAGCGGGAGTCGCCCACCTGCGCGTCGCTACTCTCGCCGTCTTCGCTGTACTCTTCTTCCGGCTGGCCTTCTTCTGGCTGCTCGGCCTTTTTCGCCGGATCCCACGGGGTGAGGGTCAGCAAGAACACGCCGCGACGGGCGTTCGGGTTGTCTGACAGATAGCGCGACAGGTCGATGCCTTGATAGCTCACTTCGCCCGGCTTCTGGTTGTCCACCGCGTGGGTGTATTCAAAGTGCTCGGTAAAGTATTCATCGCCCAGACGGTTGAACTCCGCCGAGGAGTATTGACTGCTTTTGAAGGAGACGATGTGCTGCAACTGGCTTGGAATAACCCGTTTGATATCCAGCTTGAGGCCCGGCACGTTGCGCGCCGCCACGCTGATTTGCTTCTCGCCGTTCATCGACAGCAGCGAGCCTTGCGACATAAAACTCAGCGAGGTCGGGTAGTCCGGCACCGCCACCACGCGATACTGCTTCTCCGGCATCTTGTAGCCGCCGAATGAGGTCAGCGCGTTATTGATTTCCACCAGCAAGTAGCGATGGGCCGGGGCGTCAAAAGTGAAGCTGAACTGCGGCTGATACTCCTGCTCGGCGTCGTTTAACGCCAGCTTGACCGGCGCAGATTGGTTGATGATGCCAGTATCGATGTCGGACATCGACCACGGGTAGATAGCATCCTGGTCATCATCGCCGTATTTCGGGTTCTTTTGCGGCAGCAGCCAGGCTTTGACCGCGGCACCGATCTCTTTGTCTTTAACGCCATCGCTGAGAGCGACCACCAGCGCGCGGCTGCCTTGGTTGTCGTCGGAGTTCACCACGGTGGCGGCCACGTCGGCCACGCTGAGGCTATACAGGCTCGGCACAGTAACCCAGTCATCCTTCTTGCCCGCCGTCGGCTGCGAGGCCACGCTGGCCTTCACGCCGCTATCAATGGCCACGTGCACCGATCCGCCGTGCTCTAAGGCTTTCAACGGTTCAGAGTGGACCCAGGCATTGAGCTTTTTCTCGTCATACACCAGTGAGAAGTTGAGCTTTTTCTCCGGCGTCCCTTTGCCTTCAATCAAACCCAATGAGATGCGTTTTTCGAAACTCGCCACGTCCACCGGCGCGTTGAACTGCACGCGGAAAATCGCGCTGCGCTTCTGGGCATCCTGCGGATCTTGGTAGTACTCGGCCTGACCTAGCTGATAGTCGAATGAGGGCGCGTTGGCGCTGTACTCGGTCTGTTTAATTTTGATTTGCGGCGCCAGCAGCTTGTCGGCGTCGAGCTTGATTTTATACGCCGAACCCATAGGCAGCGCGGCTTTCGGGGTGAAGACCAGCGTTGCGGCATTGCGCCATACCCATTGGCCTGCAACGGCTGGCGACAGGCTTACGCCTTGCTCGACGGCTTTCCCCACCAATGTGATAGGCGCAGCGGCATGGCTGAAATAGAGAATGATCTCCTGCGGCGGACGGTTCTGCGCGTTGTAGTTCACCCGCTCCGGCCCGGCGACGCGCACCGTGGTTTGTTGATAAACCATAGGGGCAGGTTCAATGGGTTGAGGGCGGTTGAGCCAGGCGTGATAGCCGTAAAAACCTCCGACAGCCAGCAACACCAGCAGCAAAACTCCGGCGGCGACTGATTTTGGATGGCTATCCACCCCCTTTTCCGTAGCGAGGAAACCTTTCTTCACGCCCGCCACCCATGCAGGGGAGCGCCACTGAATATTGCCAATCAGCGGGCGCAGCACCAGCCCCACCAGCCAAACAATTTTGGCCAATAGCCAGCAAACACCTTTAAGTAAAGTGAAGGGCAGACGGAGTAAAAACCGTAATAAATCCATTATTTGAACCTTTTTTCCACAAGCTAAGGATCGGTATCACTGCGCGCGGCGACAGGCCAAGGCGATTAAAAAACTCAGGCTATCGGGCTGGCAGGAGGGCACACCACATTTGTAAGGAATGGTAAGTAAAAGCAAGGGAAATAGCGAATAAAACTCTCTCGAAATGACAGGTCAATATCGAACATTTTTTCTCGTCTTTGACTTTGAAACCCTACCTACCTCTCGAATTAACACCATTTTCAATGGCATTTTTTGCACATTTTTCTTACCTAATCTATACGTTTCTTTAACTTAAATTTATCAATAAAAATCCTTCCAAATACCTTTGGTGAGTTGTTGTGCAAATAATTTGGCTAACCAAAGGTAAATTTTTAGTGCTTATAGCTAGCCTCACGGATGAGTTACCACCTTTTAATACACCTCTGGGAGCCCTTATGAATCGTAGACCGCCGTTGTCGAAAGTGGCGCTTGCTGTCCTTTCTGTTCTGTCTTTCCCGTCTGCTTTACTTTTTCCGCATCCCGCTACGGCCGTGGCGTTAGAGCCTTATACCCCCGTCGACAATGACCAACTGGCGGGGCGGGTGATCGCCAGCGGCACGACGCTCGATCTCACGGGAAACCAGCGTTTTCAGACCGGCGATGATGGCGCGGTTAGCACGACGCTTGGTGCTCTGTTAAATAAAAATCTAGTGGTTAACGGCAATACCTTTATTAATGCCGACCGGCTGGATATAGGGCCGCAAAATTTCGGCATCACCATTCCTGACCCTACCACCGGTGGCAATACCACTTTTCAGGTCTACAATCCGGCGAGTCTGGCGGCTTTACCTAAGATTGATAACAACACTGCCATTTCCGATATTGTGAATGTCGGCGACAACCAGTACATCAATGCTCGCGTTGCTGACGTCAATGATGGCGGCACCTTAAATGTGAATATCGGGCAGGCGGCTTCCTCTTCGACCGCCAGTTCGAACGGCTGGAGCATGGCGGCCAAGCAGAGCACGCTGTTTAACGTCGACGGCACCAACGGCGGTGATTCCACCCTGAATTGGAACTCCAACAACCGCATCACCTTTACCGGCTCGGCGGCGGACCCCACCGTGCCGCGCCAGTTTGCCGTCACTAACCTGATCACCTATAACGGCGCGTTCAACGTGTAGACGCTGGATGGCAAAAGTAACAGTTTTAACGTCACCTCGGCGGCAGGGCTTAAAACCTATAACGACTGGCTGATCACCCAGCTGGAGTCTGGCAATCTGGACAAAAGCGCCTACCTGACGGAATTCAACAAGGCCTTCGTGCGCAGCAGCGGTACCATCGGGTACAAGATTTCTGCCGATGACCCGAATGACGACGTCGCTCAGGCGATTGGCAATCGAATTGTCATTAACGCCAACGGGGCAGGCGCCAAAGTCAACGTGGCGGCGGGTAAATCGCTGGAAGTGATTGGGGCCAACGGCGGGGCGATCCGTGGCTCGAACGGCGCCGAAGTCACGGTTAACGGCAAGGTCAGCAGCTCGGGTTCAATAGGCTCTGAGGGCGCGGCGGTCTATCTCACCGACACCAGTAAAGGCACCAACAGCCAGACCGGGGTGATTAACGGCGGTTTTGTAAATCGCAACGACGGTACCGGCGTGACCTCAACCGGCTATGGCTCGAGCGCCGTTCAGGTGCAAAACAGCAGCACCTTCGACAACCAAGGCATTATCAACTTAGCCACCACTGGCGGCACCACCTCGGGCATCAATCTTGGCGGCGGTTCGATGGCTTCTAACAGCGGCAATATTAACGTCGGTGTCAACGGGTCGAGCGCCACCGGCAGCACTACCGGCGTGCTGGTGGGCGACGCCGCTTCATCCTTCATCAACAACGCGGACGGGGTGATCTACCTTGGACGCGGGCCGCAAAACAGTAAGTCAGACACACCGGCCGATACCGCGCTAAACCAGAGTGATTTGGCTGCGGGGGTGCAGGTTAACAGCGGCGGAAGCGCCACCAATAATGGCAATATCGTGCTGGGATCGAGAGTCCAGAACGGCGCGGGGATGTTCGCCAACGGCGGCGCAACCACCACCATGGTCAACAACGGCACTATCGACGTGAATGGCCGGGCGACCACGGTTCCGCGTGAAAATATTGGCATGTCGGTAGTGAACGCGGGCAGCGGCGGCAATATCAATAATGCCGGAACCATCAATCTGAACGGCGTTAACGGCACCGGGATAAAAGTGATTGCCACGGCGGGCAATGCGGCGTCGGCGAAATCCACTGGCACCATTAACGTGGCGGGCGGCGCGGACGCAGCCAGCTCCACCCGTAACTTCGGCGTTTGGGTTGAAGGGCAGGGAACTGGCACGGCCACCGCGCAGGTCGACGGCCCCATCAACCTGTCAGGCAATGGCGCGATTGGGGTCCATGCGCGCGGCAACGCCACGGTTGACGTCTCCTCCACCGCAGTGCCCACATTCAGCCAGGGCAGCAACCAAATCGCCTTCTTCGCCTATGGCCCGAATGCCAAAATTAACACCATCGGTAATAACGCTTTTGACGTCACCACTACCGGCTCGACGCTTTTCCGCCTCGAACAAGGGGCTGATTTTGATGGCACTGACCTGACCTTAACCACCTCGGGAGCGAACTCGGTTGGCGTGATGGGAACCGGCTCCGGCGGCACCAATATCGCCACGCAGAACGCCACCTTTAACGTCTCGGGCAATGGCGCAACCGGCGTGATTGTCGAGGGCGGCGCGGTGGGCGTGATTGACGCAGCGACCACCATTAACCTCACCGGCACTAACTCGGTGGGCGCCATTGCCGACGGCCAGAAGCACACGTTGACTGGCGCGAACAGCGGCTCGGCTTCGCCTAATACCAACCTGACCTCAGCGGCGGCGCTCAACTCGTCGCAAAACGGCCTGACGGGCTATATTGCCCGCAACCGCGCCTCGCTAACTAACTCCGGCGACATCAATTTCACCGGCGCGGGCGCGACCGGCATCCGCGTTGAAAGCGGCGCTACCGGCACCAACACCGGCAACATCGCCATTGGCGACGGCGGCACGGGTATCGTGGTTAACAGCGGCACCGGCACTCTGAATACCACCGCCAGCACCAGCGGCACCATTGACGTCAACGGCGGCAGCACCGCCAACCGTACTCGCGGTGCCAGCGCGAGCGGCAATCGCGCCACCGCCACTCTTAGCAATGGCTCCTTAATCAACCTCAACGGCGTCGGGGCGATTGGCGCGGAAGCTATTAACGGCGGCAAGGTCAACGTGTCCGGCAGCGCCACGCCAGCCTTCAACAATACCGACCAGATTGCTTACCGCGCCGTGGGCGCGGGCGCGGCGATCAACAGTGCGACTTCCACTCTGAATGCCAGCACAGACCGTTCAACGCTCTATCGCATTGAAGATGGCGCGGCGCTGGCCTTGGCGAGCGGCTCGACCCTGACAGCATCCGGGGCCGACAGTCAGTCACTGGTCGGTTCCGGGCTGAATACCCAAATCAACACCACCGGCTCACGCCTGATTGCCAGCGGCAACGGCGCGCGCGGGGTAGTGGTAGAGGGCGGCGCGACGGGTAATCTCGACGCGGGCAGCTCCCTCTCACTGACCGGCGTGAACAGCATTGGTGGCGTGGCCGATGGCCAGAAGCATGATTTAAGTGGTGCTAACAGCGGCGCACCGCAGGCGGGAACCACCCTAACCAGCGCCGCGACGCTGGTGGGCAACGCGGCGGGCGCGATAGGCTTCGCCGCACGCAATTTGGGGCAAATCGTCAATAACGGATTGCTGACGCTCAATGGCGCGGGCAGCACCGGCCTGTTGGCTGAGCAGGGCGGTGTTCTCACCAATAACGGCAATATTAACGTCTCGGGCAGCAATGGCACCGGTGTGCGAGTCGCGTCCGGCAGCAGCGTGACCAACAATGGCGCGATTCAGGTGGCGAACGGCACGGGTATCGATGCCAGCGGCAGTGGCACCTCAATCGCCGTCGCTGGGAAAATTAATGTTGATGACGGCGTGGCGGGCATTCGCATCGCCGATGGCACCCAGCTGGTGTTAAACGGCGGCAGCGACGCCGTTAACGTCGGCGGAACGGCGCACGGCGTGCTGCTGGATAGCGGCGCGGCGGGGTTGTCGACCAATAATATCAACTTGAATATCAACGGCACTGGCAACGGGGTTGAGAACCGCGCCGAGACCGGCAACGTCCTGCTGCAAAACAGCGTTATCAACGTGGCTAACGGCAGCGGCGTGCGCACCGCCACCTCTTTCGACCCGGCTTCTACATTGCGAGTGAATGTCACCGGCAGCGGCACGGGTTTTAACTTCACTCAGGCCGACCTTTCGACCACCTCCGGCAATTTGGTGCTGGGCAATAATTATCATTTTGAAGTCAGTGGCGCAGGCGGGACGGGGATCAATGCCAATACCACCGGCAACGTAGTCACCTCGGCGACAGTCAATGTGACGAATAGCGCGGGCGGCGCGGCGCTGGTGGCGGGTAAAGCGGGAACCGTGTTGAACACCGGTGTCTTGACCTCGGCCAGCCTGGTCGCGCCAGTGGTTGATCTCAGCAATGGCAGCACGGCGGTGTTTGAGAACCAAGGCACCATCACGCCATCCTCGGCCAGTGCAGTGGCGGTGCAGGGCGGCACGGGGAATGACAACGTTCTCCTGACCTCCGGCAGCGTGTTCGGCGACATCAACACCGGCGAGGGGGATGACACCATCACCTGGAACGGCGGCACTCTCGACGGCAGCCTGTCACTCGGCGCGGGTAATGCCAATCGCGCCTTCATCAACAATGTCGACCTCTCCACCACGCGCCACATCACCAGCGGCATCGGTGAGGATAACCAGCTTAACTTCTCGCAAATCGCGGCGCGCGGCGGCAGCTTCGCCAGCGATGACCCGTCGCGCGGGGTCAATCTGGGCAATGGCTGGAACGTGATTAACTTCAGCAATGGCACTGAATGGGAGCTGACTGGGGACCTGTCGCTGGCGCACAGCAACGTCAACATTGATAGCAGTTCCACCCTGTATGCTGGGAATGGCGTTAAGCCGACTATCTCGGGCGGCGAACTTAACTCGGCGATTGTCACTAACAGCGGCACCATCGACTTAACCAACGGGGCTGCCTCGCCGGGCAACCGCCTGTCGATTGATGGCGATTTAGTCTCTAACGGCGGGGTGGTGAAGATGATCACTGACCTCAACGAAGGCGGTGTGGTGAGCAACCAGTTCACCGACTCGCTGCGTATCGCAGGGAATGCCGACAGCGGCGTCACCACCCTGATTGTGACCCCGGCGGACATCAGCACCGGCAAGCTCACCGACCTCAACCACACCTCATCCATGGATGCCTACGAAGGTATCTCCGTGGCGCAGGTGGCGGGCAATGCCAACGCCAACAGCTTCGTGCTACAGGGCGGCTATCTGGCGCTCGGGCCGTGGAGCTACAAACTTTACAGCTTCGCCCCGGGCAGCAGCGATGCTAACCAACGGCAGGTCGCCGGAGGAACCGATAACACCTTCTGGGATTACCGCATCGGTAACGTTTATGTCTGTGAAGGGGATGACTGTAACAAGGCCGCGCAGCCGGTGGCGGTCACCCCGACCAACCCCAGCACGCCTGAACAGCCGTCAGTGCCGGTCGACCCTAATGCCCAGCCGTTGGTTAACCCAACGGACGATGGCTGCGTGGTTGACGGGGTCGACAACTGTGCGCCGGGACGTCAGGCCGTTACGCCGCAGGTGCCTTCTTATATCTCCGCGCCGGTGGCTCTGGCTTACTACAATGTGGCAATTATGGATAACTTGCATAAGCGCCTTGGCGAGTTGCGCCACGAGGAGAGCCGCCCTGACGGTAACGGCGGCGAGATGTTCCTGCGCTATATCGGCTCCAACATGACCTATAAATCCAATGTTGGCTTCAAGCAGTTTGGTTATGACTTCGACATGGATTACAGCGCGGTACAGCTGGGTGGCAACCTGCTGCGCCTCGACGGTGACAAAGACAGCCTGCGCGGCGGTCTGGCTTATACCCACGGTAATAACCGCCTGCGTCCAAAAGCCGCTGATGGCTTTAGCAGCACCACCTTCAACTCAGACAGCATCGCGCTCTACCTGTCATGGCAGCGTCAAAACGGCTTCTATATGGACGGTGCGCTGTCGCTGGATAGACATCGCGGCGAGACTGATATTCCACGTCAAAAAGAGGTAGGATCGCCAAAAGGTAAAAGCTGGAGCGCCTCGCTGGAGTCGGGCTATCCCTACCTGTTCGACAATGGCCTGAAACTCGAACCTCAGGCGCAATTGATGTACACCCGCATCAATATGGATAACTTTATCGACGAAGATCGCACCACGGTGGATTACCAAAATTACAGCCAGACCATTGGCCGTTTGGGGCTGCGCGCCGACCGCACTTGGGTCGATGACGCAGGGCGCCAGTACACGCCTTACGTGCGCGCGAACTACTATCGCGGCTGGGGCGGCGAGGCGAAAACCACCATTGGCGCGGAAGGTTTCGACGTCAGCCACACCTTCACCAGCGGCAAGTTCGGCCAAATTGGCGAGTTAGGCGTGGGCGGCACGGCGACCTTCAAAAAAGACGTGTCGCTCTATGCAGAAGTAGATTATCGCAAAGAGATAAACAGCAATGGTGCCAAGGGCTGGGGCTACACCGGCGGGGTGCGCTGGACGTTCTAACCATGACTTATTAAGTCCATAATATCGGTCACAATTCTGTCATGAATATCTGCTTTGACAGGCCAGCGATGCTAAGGTTAGGTGGTTGTTTATTCGCCACCTCACTTTAGGTCGCGGTATTTGTTTTTAAAATGTCAAAGAGGCTTATTTATGAAACTTTTACCCCTTCTCGCGGTATTACCCTTGCTGTGCGCGTCAGTTGCCTCAGCCAACTCTCTCATGTCAGTGGGCTATTTCAACGGCGGCGGTGACGTCACTGCCGGCCCGGGGGGCGACATCGATAAACTCGACGTTCGCCTGATAACCCATCTCAACTACTCATTTGGTTTGGTTTACAACAATGAGGCGGGCGAAACCAACGCCGCGCTGAAAGACCCTGCCAAGTTGCACCAGATTTGGCTGTCACCCAAAGTTGAAGCCGATCTGGCAAAAATCCCCGCTTTGCGTAAACAGAACCCGAACCTGAAAGTGCTGCTTTCCGTCGGCGGCTGGGGCGCGCGCGGTTTCTCTTCCGCTGCGGCTACCCCGGAAACGCGCAAAATCTTCATCGATTCCGCAGAACAGATCGTAAAAAAATATGGCCTTGATGGCATCGACCTCGACTGGGAATACCCGGTCAACGGCGCGTGGGGACTGGTGGACAGCACACCTGCCGACAAAGATAACTTCACCGCCATCTTGAAAGAGCTGCGTGAAAGATTTGGCAAACAAAAGCTGGTGACCATCGCCGTCGCCGCCAGCGCTGAAAGCCCGAAAAGCTGGATTGACGTCAAAGCTATAGCCCCGTCGCTGGATTACATCAACCTGATGACCTACGATATGGCCTACGGCACGCAATACTTCAACTCCAACCTGTATGACTCCAAAGAGTGGCCAACCGTCGCGGCGGCGGATAAATACATCGCAGATTTCGTAGTGAATAACTACCTCGCGGCGGGGCTGAAGGCCAGCCAGATGAACCTCGGCATAGGTTTCTACGGGCGGGTACCAAAACGCACCATGGAGCCGGGCATTGACTGGACCAAGCCAGACGCGCAGAAAAATCCGGTTACCCAGCCGTCGTTTAGCCCGACCGAGGTCGCCTTGTTTAAATCACTGGGCTATGACCTGACCAAAGATACCTATGTGAAGTACAACGACATCGTCAGCAAACTGCTCAACGACCCGCAAAAACGCTTCACCCAGCACTGGGATGACGAAGCGAAAGTGCCGTGGTTGTCGATTAAGTCCGCTAAGGGCGATCCGCTGTTTGCTATCTCTTACGAGAACCCGCGCTCGGTGGCTATCAAAGGGGAATACATCAAAAGCAAAGGGTTGGCCGGGGCCATGTTCTGGGAGTTTGGTGCCGATGATAACAACCAGTTAGCCAGAACGCTGGCCGATACGCTGGGCGTTAAACACTAAGATAGATACGCCTTAAGTCATCAACATAATCAGCCACTTACTGGGTAAGTGGCTTTTTTGTGGCTTACGCAAAGGTCAGAATAGTGAATCAAGATAGGTCATGAATTCGCTGAGTTTTACCGACATCCCGCCGACGTTAAACAGCAGCGCAATCCACAGCAGTAACAGTAAAAACACCAAAATCTCTAAAAACCGGTAAAACACGCGCTTCCCTCGCTAAGTGTCTAGATTATCAGCCCAAGTCTTCACCAATCGCCATCCGATGCCCGTCCGGCGTCGCAATAGTGAACTCACGCATGCCGTGTGGCGTGTCGGCAATAGGCTGAATAATGATCGCGCCCGCGGCGGTAAATTCATCATAAAGGGCAGTTGCATCATCAACATGCCAATACCCAAAGTAACTATGGTCGCCCAATGCCGAAGGCGCAATCGCGTCCGGGCAATCCCCTAGCATAATCCGCACTTCCCCCCGCACCGCCAGCTGCCAGCCACCTCCCTCCGGCCAGGCAAGGTTAAACCCCAACGCATCTCGAAAATAAGCCGAAGTTTTGGTGAGATTGGGTACGGCAAGGACGTAGGAGAAGGGGGTTAGGTTGGGCATGTTGGGACCTTAATTATTTTGGGGGAGGATTCGTTTTAAAATTTCTTAAATCAATATAGCACGATTTTTTTACTCTAATGAGACGGATTTTTTTACTCTTTTTCCATATTAATATATCCCTTGGAGTAAATTACTTTGCCATTTGATAAGCTTATTCTCATTGCTATTTTTTTATAGTTAAATCTATAGTTCTTAGCCGTTTCCCTTTCATTTTTCACCCATTCTCTTTCAGTACCTTTGAAAATAATAATTAGACTATCATATGGTGCTATTGCTACAGGTTTATCAGGAGTTATATTCGGAAGGTAGTTGGCTGTGCGGTAAAGCACCTTCAGATCTCGGCGAAGAAATTTATTAGGTTTTATTGTGCCAGAGCCATGATCGTGCATTGCACCCATGAATAGTCGTGAGAGCATTTTGCTTCGCTGTATGAATCCACCTGTTACTATTTGAACCCTCTCAACATAGATTTTTGAAAGTGAACGGTTACTTATAATTAAATGGATTTTAAATTTATCTTCATCTAAGGCTATTTCATTTTCAATGTCGCCCATATATCTTGTGCAATGCTTGGCTTGCACTTTTATTCTATAAGGTTTAAATCCAAGATAGAGTGCAATAAAGGCGGCTAAAAATGTCGCGAAAGCAGAAACCCAAGAGCCAATTGCCGAGAATAAAGCAATTTTATCCTGAACTGACATTGTATTTCTCCTGCAGCATTAAAATGCTTATTGGTAAGTAAAATCTGGAAATTTTGTGATAAGAGAGTGGAAATTACAACAGGAAAAAATGGTGTCCCCTACAGGAATCGAACCTGTAACTAGCCCTTAGGAGGGGCTTGTTATATCCGTTTAACTAAGGAGACACGGGCGGCTTGGGAAAGCGCCCGCGTAGTATACTCGTTTTTGCCACAATAATAAGGCGTTAGGCGGTCGTTTGGTTGTTTCGTCGCCAGTTATTGGGCTTTCTGTTGATTTTCCTGCTTGTTCTTGGCTCTCTTCTGCTGCTTGGCCTTGTTCTGGTTGCTCATGTCATTGCGGATTTGGGCATGGCTGATGAGCGCGAAGATAAAGGTGCCGCCGATGATATTCCCGGCGAGGGTCGGCAGGGCGAAGGGCCAGATGAACTGCTGCCAGGGGATTGCGCCGGTGAACACCAGATAGAGGATTTCTACCGAGCCGACCACAATGTGCGTTAGGTCGGCGATGGCCACCAGATAGGTCATCAGCATGATCACCCACACTTTTGCCGCACCCGCCGATGGCAGCATCCATACCATGGTGGCAATCAGCCAGCCGGAAATAATGCCGCTGACAAACATCGCCGTCGGGTCTTTCTTCATGATCTCCAGACTGATGCTGCGAAAGGCCGCGTCGGTGTCGGCGTCGAAAAACGGCACCAGGTGAAAGGCCAGCGCGGCGCAGGCGCAGCCAATCAGGTTGCCACCGAGCACCCAGCTCCACAGGCGCAGCAGCAGGGCGCTGTTTTTCAGCGTCAGCTTATGCATCACCGGCAGCACGGCGGTGACGGTATTTTCGGTGAACAGCTGCTGGCGAGCCATGATGACAATAATGAAGCCCGCGGTGTAACCGATATTCTCGATGAAAAAGCGTTCTGGCGACTCCGGCAGGCGGGCGTGCAAAATGCCTTTGGCCATCATGGAGGCGCTAATCGACAGCCCGGCGGCCACCGCCGACCAGAACAGCGCCAGTCCGTCTCGCTCCAGCTCTTTCTCCCCCTCTTGGCGAATCTGCTCGTGAACCGCCGCCGCGCGCGAGGGCAGGTTCTCTTCATCAACTTCAATCTCAGTGCCTTGCGCGTGCTCCTCGCTGTCGACATCGTTCTCTATATTCTGCTCTTTAGTGGCTTGATTCATGGTGTTTCCCCAGAAGTTTTGCGAGGCATCGCGGAAAAATAAAACCGTTTTAAGCATAGGACAGGGATGGTAGTTATGCTGCAAGACAGACGGGTAGTGGCAGGAACCACTGCAACCTCTGGCTGCGACGCATAGGATGCTTATGATATGATGTACCCTTGTGAATTTTACGGGATAATCCGATGTTTGAAGCCGTTAACCTGAGCTGCGTGCGCGACGAGCGCCCCCTGTTTAGCGACCTAAGTTTCACCATCGAGCCCGGTGATATGGTGCAAATTGAAGGTCAGAACGGCGCCGGGAAAACCAGCCTGCTGCGGATTTTGGCCGGGCTTTCTTCACCGGACTCAGGCGAAGTGCGCTGGAAGGGTGAGAATACTCGCCGCCAGCGTGACCTGTTCCATCAGGATTTACTGTTTCTCGGCCATCAGCCGGGGATAAAGTCAGTACTCACTGCGTATGAAAATCTGGCTTTTTATCAGTCGGTTGACGGCAAAGTTGATGGCGATGCTCTGTATCAGGCATTAGAAAATGTCGGCCTGCTGGGCTATGAAGATGTCACCGTGGCGCAGATGTCCGCCGGGCAACAGCGCCGCGTTGCATTGGCGAGACTATGGCTGACGCGCGCGCCGCTGTGGATCCTTGATGAACCTCTGACGGCTATCGACAAGCAGGGCGTGGCGACACTTATCGACCTGTTCGAAATGCACGCCGGGCGGGGCGGTATGGTAGTGCTTACTACCCACCAAGACTTACAGGGAATGAACCGCGACGTGCGTAAGCTCCGTTTAACTAGCGCAGAACTGCTATGACTCGATTAGGGAAGTTGGTCTAATGTTTATTAAAGTCCTGCGCCGCGAACTGAAAATCGCTTTTCGTAAAAGTGCGGAAATCATCAACCCGCTGTGGTTCTTTATAATTGTGATCACCCTGTTTCCACTGGGGCTGGGACCGGAACCACAACTGCTGGCGCGCATTGCGCCGGGCATCGTCTGGGTCGCGGCACTGCTCGCCTCGCTGCTGTCACTGGAGAGGTTGTTCCGTGATGACTTCCTCGACGGCACGCTGGAGCAGCTACTATTGTTACCATCCCCGCTAGCGCTAACGGTTCTAGGCAAAGTATGTGCTCACTGGGTGGTCACCGGGCTGCCGTTATTGATTTTATCTCCGGTGATTGCATTGCTGCTGTCGCTGGATTTCAACACGTGGAAAGCCGTCGCGCTGACCATTTTGCTAGGAACGCCGACCCTGAGTTTTATTGGTGCCATTGGCGTGGCGCTGACCGTGGGCCTGCGTAAAGGCGGGGTGCTGCTTAGTTTGCTGGTATTGCCGCTGTATATTCCGGTGCTGATTTTTGCCACTGGTGCCATCGACGCCGCCTCTATGGGCATGCCGCTCGGCGGATATCTGGCAATTCTTGGCGCGATGCTGGCGGGAAGTGCGACACTCGCGCCGTTCGCTACGGCGGCAGCTTTGCGAGTCAGCATTCACTGACCCGTCATACTTCGAGTTGCAGCCAACGCCGCTGCAGCTCGAAGTATGACGGGGCAATATTATTCCGATCAATTTGGCTAAATTTACCTGTAGTTACAAATTGGCAGAAAAAGCGCAACCTTTGACTAACATCACACTTCTCTATAGGGAACAATATAGGGAAGGGGTATTCAGTGCGAATAAATAAGTGCGGATAGAAACCGGTTCCATCTCTTACCGCGCAATAGACCAATAACGGTCCACGCGCCCCAGTGAAAGTCTTTTTAGAGTGAGCAACGATAACAATGTGGAAATGGTTACATCAACTCGCGCGACCCGAGCGTCTTTACTCGGTCTGCGGCAGGTTTATTCCGTGGCTCGGCATTCTGGGATTAGCCTGTTTGCTAATTGGCTGGGTCTGGGGCTTTGGCTACGCGCCGCCTGATTACCAGCAGGGTAACAGCTATCGCATCATGTACATTCACGTTCCTGCGGCTATCTGGTCGATGGGGATTTACAGTGCGATGGCGATTGCTGCCTTTATCGGGCTGGTGTGGCAGATGAAAATGTCGGACTTAGCTCTGGCCGCCATGGCACCCGTCGGGGCAGTCTTCACCTTTATTGCGCTGGTTACCGGCTCCGCCTGGGGTAAACCTATGTGGGGAACCTGGTGGGTGTGGGACGCACGTCTGACCTCCGAGTTGGTGCTGCTGTTCCTCTATCTGGGGGCTATTGCCTTATATCACTCCTTTGAAGATCGTCGCCTTGCCGGGCGCGCTGCGGGCATTTTGGTGCTGGTCGGTGTGGTCAATATCCCCATCATTCACTACTCGGTGGAGTGGTGGAACACCCTGCATCAAGGCTCGACCAACATGCAGCAAACCATCGACCCAAGCATGCGTTACCCGCTGCGCTGGGCCATCTTCGGCTATCTGTTCTTCTTTATTACGCTGACGCTAATGCGCCTGCGTAACCTTATTCTTATTCAGGAACGCCTGCGCCCGTGGGTGGCGGAACTCGTTAATAAGGAGCGCCGCTGATGAACGCCGCATTCTCAAGCTGGCAGGCATTCTTCGACATGGGCGGCTACGCCTTTTATGTCTGGCTCTCTGTCGCAGCCACGCTGATTTCTCTGATTGCCTTAGTGGCGCACACCATGGTGCAGCGTCGGCAAATTCTGGCTGACGTTCGCCGTCGTCAGGCGCGGGAAAAGCGCATTGTGCAATCCAAACGAAACCCTACTAATGAATCGCCAGCCGCGACGAAGCCGGCTGTACCTCGGTTGAAACCGGACGCGTCCGGGGAGAAGTTATTGTGAATCCACGTCGTAAAAAGCGCCTTTCGCTGGCGCTGGTGGTGCTGGTCGGCCTTGGCCTGAGCATCTCTCTGGTGATGTACGCCCTGAGATCCAACATTGACCTGTTCTATACGCCGACCGAGATTCTGCAAGGTAAAGGTGAAAACCACGAGATGCCGTTTGTCGGCCAGCGCCTGCGCATTGGCGGCATGGTGATGCCCGGCTCGGTGAAGCGCGATGCCAAGAGTTTGCAGGTCAGTTTTAAAATTTATGACGCCCGTGGCGCGATTAGCGTGACCTACAACGGCATCCTGCCGGACCTGTTCCGCGAAGGGCAGGGCGTCGTGGCGCAGGGTGTGATGGAAGCCGGTAACGTGGTCAATGCTCAGCAAGTGTTGGCGAAGCATGATGAGAAATACGTTCCGCCAGAAGTGGAAGATGCAATGAAAGATGATAACAAAGCCCCGGCTGCGGCCTACGCGGGTAACGATAAAGGAAGTGTTCGCTCATGATGCCGGAAATAGGAACGTTTTCCCTCTGTCTGGCTTTAGGTCTGGCGATACTCCTGAGTATTTACCCGCAATGGGGCGCGGCGCGGCAAGATAACCGCATGATGGCGATGGCGCGCCCGCTCTCTTACGGCATGTTCGCCGCCATTACGCTGGCCTTTATCATTCTGGTTCACGCCTTTGTGGTGAACGACTTTACCGTCGCCTATGTGGCGAATAACTCTAACACCCGCCTGCCGGTCTATTACCGCATGGCCGCCACCTGGGGCGCGCACGAAGGCTCGCTGCTGCTGTGGGTGCTGCTGCTGAGTTGCTGGACGCTGGCGGTGGCGCTGTTTAGCCGCCGCATGCCGCAAGACGCCGTGGCCCGCGTGCTGGCCGTCATGGGGATGATCACCGCCGGCTTCCTGGTGTTTATCCTGCTGACTTCTAACCCGTTTATTCGCACTTTGCCGGGCTTCCCGGTTGACGGCAGCGACCTTAACCCCGTGCTGCAAGATATTGGGCTGATTTTCCACCCGCCATTGCTGTATATGGGATATGTCGGCTTCTCCGTGGCCTTCGCGTTTGCCATTGCCTCGCTGATAGCGGGCCGACTGGATACCGCGTGGGCGCGCTGGTCGCGACCTTGGACGACGGCGGCATGGGTGTTCCTGACCATGGGCATCGTGCTGGGCTCGGCATGGGCTTATTACGAATTAGGCTGGGGCGGCTGGTGGTTCTGGGATCCGGTAGAAAACGCCTCGTTTATGCCTTGGCTGGCAGGCACGGCGCTGATCCACTCGCTGGCGGTGACTGAAAAACGCGGCACCTTCAAAGCCTGGACCGTGCTGCTGGCCATTACCTGTTTCTCACTCTGCCTGCTGGGGACCTTCCTGGTGCGCTCGGGCGTGCTGGTGTCGGTTCACTCCTTCGCCTCAGACCCAGCGCGCGGCATGTTTATTCTGGCCTATCTGGTGATCATCATCGGCGGCTCGCTGCTGCTGTATGCCATCAAAGGGAACTCGGTGCGTGCGCCAAGTCGCCACGAATTGCACTCGCGCGAAAGCTATCTGTTGGGCAACAACGTGCTGCTGGTGGCCGCCATGCTGGTGGTGCTGCTTGGCACGCTGCTGCCGCTGATCCACAAACAGCTCGGCATGGGCAGTATTTCCATCGGTGAACCTTTCTTTAATACCATGTTTACTTGGTTGATGGCCCCGCTGGCCCTGCTGTTGGGCATCGGCCCACTGGTGCGCTGGCGTCGCGACGAGCCAAGCAAGCTGTGGCGTCGCCTTGGCGTGGCGCTCGTGGTGACTTTACTGTTGTCGATTCTTCTGCCTTGGCTACTGCAGGACAAAATTGTCGGTATGACGGTGGTCGGCCTGCTGATGTCGGTATGGGTGATTGTCCTCACCTTGATGGAGCTGCACGAGCGCGCCACTCATCGTCACACCTTCTGGCGCGGCTTGACCCATCTTTCCCGTAGTCATTGGGGTATGGTGCTGGGGCATCTCGGCGTCGCCGTCACGGTGATTGGTATCGCCTTTAGCCAGAATTACAGCGTCGAGCGCGATGTGCGAATGAAGGCAGGCGACAGCGTGGATATCCACGATTATCACTTTGTTTTCCGCGACATGCGCGATATCCAAGGCTCCAACTATTCCGGCGGCGAAGCCAATATCGACGTCACCCGCAATGGCAAGCCTGTCACCACCTTGCATGCTGAAAAACGCTATTACAGCGTGGCGCACACCATGATGACCGAGGCGGCAATTCACGGGAATCTGGCGCGAGACCTCTATGCCGCGCTGGGTGAAGAGATGGACGACGGCTCTTGGGCCGTGCGCCTGTACTACAAACCTTTTGTGCGCTGGATCTGGCTCGGCGGCATCTTTATGGCCTTTGGCGGCGTGCTCTGTATTCTCGACCCGCGTTATCGCATGAGCAAAAAACTCAAGCGTCAGGGCAAAGCGGAGGCTGAAGAGGCATGAATCGCAAACTGCTATTTATTCCCCTGGTGCTGTTTTTGGCGCTGGCCGCGGCCTTTATGGTGCAGCTGACTCGTAACGCCAACGGCGATGACCCGACCCTGCTGGAGTCGGCGTTGATCGGCAAACCGGTGCCGGTATTTAAGCTGGAATCGCTGTCGCAGCCGGGCAAAACCTACGACCAGTCGGTGCTGCGCGACGGCAAGCCGATCCTGCTGAATGTCTGGGCGACCTGGTGCCCAACCTGCCGCGCCGAGCATGAATATCTCAATACGCTGGCGGTGAAAGGCATTCGCGTGGTGGGGCTGAACTATAAAGATGACCGGCAGAAAGCGGTTAACTGGCTGAATACGCTGGGTAATCCCTACGCGCTGAGCCTGTACGACGGCGACGGCATGCTGGGCCTTGATCTCGGCGTGTACGGCGCGCCGGAGACTTTCCTGATCGACGGTCAGGGCATCATCCGCTACCGCCATGCTGGTGATATGAATGCTAAAGTGTGGCAAAACGAAGTCCTGCCGCTGTACAAAAAATATGGCGGTGACGCATGAGAGCCGTCACTTCACTTTGCGCACTGATCCTCGGTCTGACTTTGAGCTGGGCGGCCTTTGCCGCCATTGATACTTACCAGTTCAAGTCGGAAGCGCAGGAGCAGCAGTATCGGCAAATCACCGAGCAACTTCGCTGCCCGAAGTGCCAGAACACCAGCATCGCGGCCTCGGATTCGATCATAGCGGCCGATATGCGTACCAAGGTTTATCAATTACTTAATGAAGGCCAAACGCGCGAGCAGATTGTGCAGTATATGGTGGCGCGATACGGTAACTTTGTGACCTACGAACCGCCAGTTACGCCTTCCACGCTTATTTTATGGCTGGGTCCTCTGCTGTTTGTACTGATCGGCGTGTCGGTGATTGTCATGCGCGCGCGTCGCCAGAATGGACAAACAGGGTCAGAAACATCGGTGAAACAGGGCGTGTCAGCGTCAGAGCTTTCAATAAAAGAACAACAGCGGCTGGCGCAGTTACTGACTGATGTCACGAAGACAGAGAGCGACGGGAAAGGATCATGAGTATTTTTTGGCTGACTATTGTAGTGATGCTTATTATCGCGCTGGCACTGTTTTTGGTGCCGGTGATGCGTCGCGACAGGGCAGAACACACGTCGCGCGATGCGCTGAACAAAGCTTTTTACCAACATCGTCTGAGCGAGCTTGAGCAAGACGAAGAGCAGGGCGTGGTTGACGAGCGCCCGCAGCATATTCGCGAATTGCAGGAAAACCTGCTGAGTGATATTCCCGAAGAACAGCAGCGCGCCGCGCAGCCAATTGGCCGCTGGACGCTGGTGCCGGGCGCACTGTTACTCGTGCTGGTCACGCTGGGATTTTACCTCTATTCCGGCGGTTTAACCCAGGTCAGCGCGTGGAATAATGTCATGCAGCGCATGCCAGATTTACGCCACCGCGTGGCCGATGACAATGCGCCAGCCTTAACCATGAATGACGTGCAGGATCTCGGCTTAGGGCTGCGTACCGAATTGCAGCGCGACCCGAACAATGCGCAAGACTGGATGATGCTCGGCCGCGTGGGTATGGCGCTGGATAATGCCAATACCGCGACGCAGGCTTTTGCCCATGCTTACCAGCTTTCGCCGAACAATATGGACATCAAGCTCGGATATGCGGAAGTGTTAACTCGCTCCGGCGATCCGCAAGATAACATTAGCGGCGGCAAACTGTTGCGCAGTATGCTGGAACAAAATCAGGGCAACCTACGCGTCCTGAGTTTGCTAGCCTACAATGAATTTGAGCAGGGGCATTATCCGCAGGCCATTGGTGCCTGGGAGCTAATGCTGAAGATTCTGCCGGCCGGGGATAAACGCGCTGAAATGGTTCGCGCCAGTATTGAGCAGGCGAAGGCCAAATCGGGGCAGAACTCCGCTAAATTGGCGGTTAACGTGACGCTGTCTGATAACGCCGCGAAGAGTATTCCGCAGCAAGGCACGGTATTTATTTCGGTCACCGATGGCAGTAGCCCGGTGCCGATTGCCGTGAAGAAACTGCCTCTGAGCCGCTTCCCGCTTGCCATGACAATGGATGATTCCAATGCCATGATGCCGGAAAGATTGCTTTCTTCGCTGCATCAGTTAAAAGTACGCGTTCGAATTTCACAAAACGGACTGGCGAAGCCAGCCGCAGGTGACTGGTACGGCGACAGTCCGCTGACTGATTTTTCCGGCAATGGACAGGTCAGCATTGAGATTAATCAGCAGGTTCCCTGACAGCGGAACTGAAGAAAAATAGGGAGATATCCATGAACTTACGCCTGACTGGGCTGGCGTTTGCGACCGCGCTGCTGGTGGGTTGTGCCGGTACATCATCGGACAGCGAACCGCAGGGACGTTCTGATCCGCTTGAAGGTTTCAACCGGACAATGTTCGACTTCAACTACAACATCATGGACCCTTATGTGCTTCGTCCTGTTGCTGTGGCGTGGAGAAACTATGTCCCGATGCCAGCGCGTAACGGGATGACCAACTTCTTCGATAACCTCGATGAGCCAGCCAGCATGGTGAACGCCTTCGCACAGGGTGATCCTTACCGTGCGATGATCCACTTTAACCGTTTCTTCCTTAACACCCTGCTGGGGATGGGCGGCCTGATTGACGTAGCGTCAATGGCTAACCCGAAACTGGCGAAAGAAGAGAAGCGCGGCTTCGGCACGACTTTGGCACACTATGGCGTAGGTTATGGCCCTTACGTGCAGCTTCCGGCTTACGGCAGCTTCACTCTGCGTGACGAAGGCGGCGACACCGTCGATTACCTCTACCCGATGCTCAGCTACCTGACCTTCTGGATGTCGGCCGGTAAGTTCGTGCTTGAAGGTGTTGAAACCCGCGCCGAATTGCTCGACTCCGATGCTATCTTGCGTAACTCGTCTGACCCTTACCTGATGGTGCGTGAAGCTTACTTCCAGCGTCACGACTTCCTGGCAAGCGGCGGCAAGTTAACGCCGCAGAACAACCCGAACGCCGCGGCGATTCAGGATGATCTGCAAAGCATCGACTCAGCTAACTGATTCAGATGCTGCCCATAAAAAAAGCGCCTTTCGGCGCTTTTTTTGTGTCTGGCAATCAACAATCTACGCCAGATATTGCAAGCTGTAGCATTAGAAACTGTAGTTAAAGTTAGCACCGTACAGCATCGCGGTACCTTTGGCCTGGAACTCATAGTTCGGCACGCCATTCGCCACTTTCTCGCTGATGTTAACCGTCTGGCCGTGCATGTAAGACACACCCAGGTCAACAGACGCATCTTTGTTAAACGCATAAGTGGTACCGGCGCTTATCCA
The DNA here is from genome assembly GCF_052375995.1 of Ewingella sp. AOP9-I1-14. Classification (NCBI taxonomy): domain Bacteria; kingdom Pseudomonadati; phylum Pseudomonadota; class Gammaproteobacteria; order Enterobacterales; family Yersiniaceae; genus Ewingella; species Ewingella sp. AOP9-I1-14. The sequence continues at coordinate 731,200 of NZ_JBQSVA010000001.1, read as the reverse complement.
GAAACGGTCTTGGTCAGGAATAGAGATGGTGCGGTTGTCTGCTGGAACCGGGCTATCATCGAAGGCGATACCGGTACGGAAAGTCCAGTTATCGTCATAGTAATAGGTGGTACCCAGCGCGATGCGGTAAGCATCGTGATAGTTTTCTTCTTTTTGGAACAGCGTCTGACCGTTGTTGCCAGTGGCTTTCAGCTCCTGGAATTCGCTCCAGCTGGTGTAAGCCAGGCTATAGTGAATCGCCCATTTCGGTGCCACTTTGTTATAACCTGAGATTTCCCACATTTCTGGCAAGTTCAGTGTCAAAGAGCCAGGAATAGTGCTGCCGCCGGTTCCGCCCGCCTGAACTGGGACGCTGTTGCGGTAATCGCCTTTAAAGTCGATATCCACTTTGGAACGGTAAGTGAAACCGTAGCGGTTATTTTCATCCACTTCATACAGGATACCGGCATTCCAGCCGAAGCCCCATTCGTCACCTTTCAGGTGAGCAATCTCGGTCTTCGCAGGCAATTGGCCGCGCGATTGGATTGGGCCTAGCTCACCCGCCGTACGGCTGATTTTCGCTTTGGCCCACACGGCGTCGAAGCCTAAACCTAAGCTGAAGTGCTCGTTAACACGGTACGCGGCGCTTAAGTTGTTGTTGATGGTGATCAGGTCGGTTTTACCGCCTAAAGGACCTGCCGCGTAGTTGTCATTGAACTCGGTCGCCAGACCGTAGTTGGAGGTGGAAGATGCTCCCAACGCCCACTTGTCGTTCAACGGCAGAATGAAGTGCAGGTTCGGCACCCACTGGTTTGGCGCGATGTTATCGGCGTCAGTGCTGTTGCCGGTGATTGGCGAGCGACCCGTAATATTGACGTCAGGCGCGACGTAAATCGCACCGCCGGAGAAAGAAGGGCGATCAAACATGGTCATGGTTGCCGGGTTTCGGCTGCCAGATGCTGCGGTATCAGCAATGGCCCCTTCACCTGAAAACGAACGGCCAAGACCGGCTGCGGTGTATTCATTTAACTGAAAACCGGCCGCATACACGTTTGAGGAAACAATTGCCACTGCAGCTGCCAGAGCTGATCTTTTCAACAGGTTTTTCTGGTTCATGACCAAAACCTCAATTTTATGTTTTTATCAAACAATGTTACATCAAGTAACAATGAGCGCGGGATTGTAGGGTTCGTTCTCAGTCTGACAAATCAGACCAGTGAGCGAAGTATAGGTCCGACCTGTATACATGTTGCAATGATGTTTCATGGATATTTCCAATTTGATGCCAGAAATTAGATCCGCTTAACAAAAAACATACAGCTCCGGCGGAACTTAATAACTTGGAAGATAAAAATTGGTGACATTTATAACCTTTTGAATTTATTTCTGTGATATTAGTCACTTAAAAGACACACAAAAAGTAAGTGCTAGGCGTAGCGGCTGAGCAGGCGTAAAATAGTGGATGAAAATACACCTTTGAATGACCAACAGGGCCGACCGCCAAGGCGTAAATTTGGCCCAGGAGAAGATTATGTCCGAAGCAACTTTGTCATCGAAATCCACCCAGCCTCTGCACTCCATTAACAAATGCGGCGCGGAAGAAACGGCGGCCTGCTGTTGCGTTGACGTCGGTACTATCATGGACAACACCGACTGCACCGCCTCCTACAGTCACGTTTTTGCCAACCAAGCCCAGGCCAATGAGATGTTAAATAGCCTGACCGCCAAAGCGCGCGCGGTGGAATCTGAGCCTTGCGTCATTGATAGCCGAATTGAAAAGGTTGAAGGCGGCGTTGAGCTGAATATCGACTTCACATTCTCTTGCCAAGCCGAAACCATGATCTTCCAGCTGGGATTGCGCTAATCCCCTTCACAAAAATGAGCCAGTTCTTCAAGCCGCGACCCCTGTGTCGCGGTTTTTTTTTGCAGTCGCTCGCAGTTCCCTCCTTTAGGCATTTGCTAAATGTAAACATATGGTTAAAACTGACTTATCAGGTCTGACCTCTTAATTTGGAGTCCGTATGAATAAGGTTATCCCGCTGGTGACGCGTGAAGGCGATCGCATTGCGATTGTCGATGGTTTACGCACGCCATTCGCTAAGCAGGCCACGGCGTACCACGGCATTCCGGCGGTGGATTTAGGTAAGATGGTGGTCAGTGAGCTGCTGGCGAAAAGCGGCATTGACCCCCAAATCATTGATCAGCTGGTGTTTGGGCAGGTGGTGCAAATGCCCGAAGCACCGAATATTGCGCGCGAAATCGTGCTCGGCACCGGCATGAGCGTCTCGACCGACGCCTATAGCGTCTCCCGCGCCTGCGCCACCAGTTTTCAGGCCGTGGCCAATGTGGCGGAAAGCATCATTAGCGGCTCGGTCAGTATCGGCATCGCCGGGGGCGCGGACTCCTCTTCGGTCTTGCCGATTGGGGTCAGCAAACGGCTGGCTCGCACTTTAGTCGATGTGAATAAAGCCCGCACGCTGTCACAGCGCCTGGCGCTGTTTAGCAAATTGAAATTCCGCGACTTGCTGCCGGTGCCGCCCGCCGTGGCCGAGTACTCCACCGGCCTGCGCATGGGTGACACCGCCGAACAGATGGCGAAAACCCACGGTATTTCCCGCCAGCAGCAGGACGAACTGGCGCACCGTTCCCACACTTTAGCGACTCAGGCGTGGGAAAATGGCTATCTTGATTCGCAGGTGATGGCCGCCCAAGTGCCGCCGTACCGCGACGTTTTGCAAAAAGACAACAACATCCGCACCCAGTCTGAACTGAGCCAATACACCAAGCTGCGTCCGGCGTTTGACCGCCGCCACGGTACGGTCACTGCGGCGACCAGCACGCCATTAACCGACGGCGCTGCGGCGGTGCTGATGATGAGTGAATCCCGCGCGCGCGAACTTGGCCTAAAACCTCTGGGTTATCTGAAAAGTTTTGCCTTCGCCGCCATCGACGTTTGGGAAGACATGCTTCTTGGGCCAGCCTATGCCACGCCGATTGCCCTGGACAGGGCAGGGCTGACGCTCGGCGATTTAGACTTAATTGAGATGCACGAGGCTTTCGCCGCGCAAACGCTGGCAAACATCAAAATGTTTGCCAGTGAGACGTTCGCCCGTGAGAAGCTGGGCCGTGAACAATCCATCGGCGAAATAGACTGGGAGAGATTCAACGTGCTCGGCGGTTCACTGGCCTATGGCCATCCTTTTGCCGCCACCGGGGCGCGCATGATCACCCAAACATTACACGAGCTTCGCCGTCGCGGCGGGCGTTACGGGCTGACCACTGCCTGTGCGGCGGGTGGTTTAGGTGCCGCAATGATTCTGGAGGCAGCCGAATGACCGACGATCTGTTCTTACTGGAGAACCAGCCCGATTCTGCATTCAAACTGACCTTTACCAACCAGCACGTTGGCATCATCACCATCGACGTGCCGAATGAAAAGGTGAATACCTTAAAGGCTGAATTTGTTGAACAAATCGGCACGATTTTGCAGAAAGCCCAGCAATATTCACAGTTGAAAGGGCTGGTACTGATTTCCGGCAAAACCGACTCTTTTATTGCCGGGGCTGATATCAGCATGATCAGCGGCTGCAAAACGGCCCGCGAGGCCAGTGAGTTAGCCACCAAAGGCCAGACGGTGATGTCGCACATTTCGGCATTCCCTGTGCCGGTGGTGGCCGCCATTCACGGAGCCTGCCTCGGCGGCGGGCTAGAGTTGGCGCTGGCCTGCCACGCGCGAATCTGCTCACTGGACGATAAAACCCAGCTTGGCCTGCCTGAAGTGCAGCTTGGCCTGTTGCCGGGTTCCGGCGGCACGCAGCGACTGCCAAGGCTGATTGGCGCGCCGAAAGCGCTGGATATGATGCTCACCGGGCGCAGCATTCGCGCCAAGCAGGCTCAGCGAATGGGGCTGGTGGACGACGCCGTGCCGCAATCCATTTTGCTGCAAACCGCCATCGATCGCGTGCTGCAAGGGCGCAAAACCCGTGCACCTCTGCCCTGGCAGGCGCGTTTGGCGGGCGGTCCCTTGGGCAAGGCACTCCTATTCTCGGTAGTTCGCAAGAAGACCCGGGCTAAAACCCACGGTAACTATCCCGCCACCGAAAAGATCATCGACGTGGTGAAACAGGGGCTGGATAGCGGGCGTACCAGTGGTTATCAGGCCGAGGCCGAAGCCTTTGGCGAGCTGGTGATGACGCCACAGTCGGCGGCGCTGCGCGGCTTGTTCTTTGCCTCCACGGCGCTGAAAAAAGAGCGTGGGGCAGACGCCGACCCGCTGCCACTGCGCAGAGTGGGCATTCTCGGCGGCGGGCTAATGGGCGGCGGTATCGCCAATGTCACTGCGACGCGGGCCGGGCTGCCGGTGAGAATTAAAGACATCAATCAGGAAGGGATCCGCCACGCGCTGAAATACAGCTGGGACCTGCTGGAGAAGCGCGTGCGCCGCGGGCGACTGAAAAAGGCCGAGCAGCAGCGGCAGATGATGCTGATTTCCGGCACCACGGATTACAGCGGCTTTGAGCGCGTCGATCTGGTGGTCGAAGCCGTGTTTGAGGATTTAGCGCTGAAGCAAAAAATGGTCGCCGAGATAGAACAAAACGCCTCTGAGCATACGGTTTTTGCTTCAAACACCTCTTCTTTGCCGATTCACGACATTGCGGCCACCGCCAGTAGGCCGCAGAACGTGATTGGTCTGCACTATTTCAGCCCGGTGGACAAAATGCCGTTGGTGGAAGTTATTCCACATGCAGGCACCAGTGAGCAGACTATTTCGACCACAGTCGCGCTGGCGAAGAAACAGGGAAAAACGGCGATTGTGGTGGGGGACAGCGCCGGGTTCTATGTAAACCGTATTCTTGCTCCTTATATTAATGAAGCGGCGCGCTGCTTATTAGAAGGGGAGCCGATTGAACATATTGATAAAGCACTGGTTGATTTCGGTTTCCCGGTCGGGCCACTGCAATTGCTGGACGAGGTAGGGATCGACGTCGGCACCAAAATCATTCCGATTCTGGTCAATGCCTTGGGTCCGCGCTTTGCCGCGCCGCGTGCGCTGGATGCCGTGCTGCAAGACGACCGTAAAGGGCGCAAAAATGGCAAAGGCTTCTATCTCTACGCCGATAAAGGCCGCGCGTCGAAGAAGAAACAGGCTGACCCGGCGATTTACCGTTTGCTCAACCTGTCGCCAAAACAGCAGCAGGGCGGGGAGCTGATTGCTCGTCGCTGCGTGATGCTGATGCTCAACGAGGCGGTGCGCTGTCTGGACGAAAATGTCATTCGCAGCGCACGAGATGGCGATATTGGCGCAGTGTTTGGCATCGGCTTCCCGCCGTTCCTCGGAGGGCCGTTCCGCTACATCGACCAACTCGGCGCAGCAGAGGTGCTGAAAACCTTGCAGGGCCTCCAGCAGCATTATGGCGAGCACTTCGCGCCATGCTCTGGCTTGATACGCCGGGCGCAGGAGGGCAGCCGTTTCTATCCATGATGCTATTGGTCATGATGCAGTTGGCTTGAAAAAGCGGAGGATGATGAAAAGCTTTCATGCCGAGATTATTGCAGCGCGCATGAAAGCTCATCATCCTGTGACAACGATCACGGCTAAGGCAGCGTTTTCGCGGGAATCTGGCAGGGTCTGTTTCTGGATACTGTAATGAGTCAGGTAATGCATTTGTGCGAAAGAAATATTGTGAGCTGCTTAGGCAGTGATGAGCTTTACAGCAAGCGTTTGAAATACATCCAATATGATTAATAAGTAGGCAAACTAGTTTACAAGTGGAATCAGTTGATGTAAAAAACAGCGTTTTCTTTACGTGAAGTTTCAGGCAAAATGCCCGGCCGCCATAGAGAGACGGCGCGTTAGGTGGCTGTGGTTTGCCCTTCAGGCTTTCAACGAAAGCATCGGGCAAAGGGTGATACAGCACGCAAGGCGTTTCTGTATAGCGCTATTTTTGTTAACAAAAGCGGTGCAATATGCAAGTTGTGATTATGCGTCACGGTGAGGCAGCTCTTGAAGCAGCCAGTGATTCGGCAAGACCTCTTACCGAGTGCGGATGTGACGAATCAGTACATATGGCGGCGTGGCTGAAAGGTCGCGCAATCAATATTCAGCGTGTTTTGGTTAGCCCGTATCTACGTGCGCAGCAGACGCTGGAAAAAGTGAAACAGGCCATCGGCCTGCCCGATGAGGTGGAAGTTCTGAAAGAACTGACTCCGGGTGGGGATCCGGCCATCGTCGCGCAAGAACTTCATGCGCTGGCGCTGGAAGGTGTAAGCAGCGTGCTGGTGGTTTCACACCTGCCGCTGGTGGGGTATCTGGTCGCCGAGTTGTGCCCGGGCGTTTGCCCGCCGATGTTCGCCACATCTGCGATGGCCAGCGTAGAGTTAGACGCTGAAACCGGCAAAGGCACCTTTGACTGGCAGTTCAGCCCTTGTCAGGTGATGGCGAAAGTCTAAAACGTTGCTCCGCTAAAAATGAAAAAGCACAGCTCAGGCTGTGCTTTTTTGCTTTCTGCTTTTGCGAATCAGTGGCGGTTACAGCTCTTGCTGCTTATCGTCCAGTTCAATTAGCACTAACAGCGCGGCGGTTCCGCCCAGCTCTTTGGGTGCCTGATGAAAGGCTAACACGTTAGGGTGCTGCGCCAGCCACAGCGGCGTCTGTTGCTTGAGGATGTGCTTGCCGTGACCGTGCATCACGCAGGCGCAATGTACGTGCTCGCGGCGGCAGGCGGCAATCAGCGCGCCCAGCTCCTGCTTGGCTTCGCGCTGGGTCAGGCCGTGTAAATCGAGAAACAGCTCCGGCGAGTAGTCGCCGCGGCGCAGCTTCTTTAATTCGAAATGGCTGACATCAGGGCGCAGGTGGCGCACCGGGCCTTCTTCCTGCAACATCGGCTGGAATTCATCGGAGAAGTAGTAAGTCGCGTCAACCTGTTCTTGCAACAGCTTTTTTGGGGATACTTCGGTCACTTTTTTACGCACCGGACGATGAGTAATAGTGTCATTTTGCAGGCGTTTAATCCCCGGCACGGCTTCACGGAAAAGCAGCTTTTCCTCCGGGCTTAGCGCATGTTTTTTCTTCATGGATTCGTCATCATTCTTAGCACATTTTCACAGTGTACCTGCGCATTAGTCGAGGGTTAACAAAAACTCAGACTTAAATTCCCATCACTTCTCGCAACAACTTCCTATAGCTGCTGATTTGTCCCCGGCTTCGTGGCAAACTATGCGGCAAATTAGGTACTGTAAACCCACGGTTAAAGGGCTGTTAAAAGCCAGCCTGCCGTCAGGAGAGAAAATTGGACAAAATATTCGTAGATGAAGCCGTAGGCGAGCTTCACACCATTCAGGACATGCTGCGTTGGACAGTAAGCCGCCTGAACGCCGCTAATGTTTATTATGGCCATGGTACCGATAACCCGTGGGATGAAGCCGTGCAGCTGGTGCTGCCAAGCGTGTTCCTGCCGCTCGACATTCCAGAAGATATGCACACCGCGCGCCTGACCTCCAGTGAGCGCCATCGCATCGTTGAGCGCGTGATCCGCCGCGTTAACGAGCGCGTTCCTGTCGCCTATCTGACTAACAAAGCCTGGTTCTGCGGCATGGAGTTCTACGTTGACGAACGCGTGCTGGTGCCGCGCTCACCGATTGGCGAGCTGATCGACAATCGCTTCTCCGGCATTCTGCGCGACAAGCCGCAGCATATCCTCGATATGTGTACCGGCAGCGGCTGTATTGCTATCGCCTGTGCCTATGCCTTCCCGGAAACGGAAGTCGACGCGGTAGATATCTCTGCCGACGCGCTGGCGGTGGCCGAACGCAATATCGAAGCCCACGGCGTGGAGAACTGGGTGACGCCAATTCGCTCCGACCTGTTCCGTGAACTGGTGTCATTGCAGTACGACCTCATCGTCACCAACCCGCCATACGTTGACGAAGAAGATATGTCAGACCTGCCGCAGGAATATCGCCACGAGCCCGAGCTGGGCCTGGCTTCCGGCACTGACGGTCTGAAGCTGACTCGCCGCATTCTGGCCTGCGCGCCAGACTACCTGACAGAGCAGGGCGTGCTGATTTGTGAAGTGGGTAACAGCATGGTACATCTGATGGAACAGTACCCAGATATTCCATTTACCTGGCTGGAATTCGAAAACGGCGGCGACGGCGTATTTATGCTGACCAAGCAGCAGTTGCTGGATTGCGCTGAGTATTTCACTGCTTACCGCGACTAAAAAATTTTGGGTGACGGGCCTCGCAGCCGGTCACCTCATCAAATAAACAACATAATGGTTAAGGAGCCGTGATGGCAGGGAACAGTATTGGGCAGTTTTTCCGCGTCACCACTTTTGGCGAATCCCACGGCGTGGCCTTGGGTTGCATCATCGACGGCGTGCCACCGGGCATTCCGCTGACCGAAGCAGATTTGCAGCACGATCTCGATCGCCGCCGTCCGGGCACGTCGCGTTACACCACTCAGCGCCGCGAACCGGATCAGGTGAAGATCCTCTCCGGCGTGTTCGAAGGGGTGACTACTGGCACCAGCATCGGCCTGATCATCGAGAATACTGACCAGCGCTCTCAGGATTACAGCGCAATTAAAGACGTTTTCCGTCCGGGACACGCTGACTACACCTATGAGCAGAAATATGGCGTGCGCGACTACCGCGGCGGCGGTCGTTCTTCTGCCCGTGAAACCGCGATGCGCGTTGCCGCCGGTGCCGTCGCCAAGAAATATTTGGCGCAAAAATTTGGCGTTAAAGTCCGTGGCTATCTGGCACAGATTGGCGACGTCAGCTGTGAGCTGAAAGATTGGGACTTAGTAGAAACCAACCCCTTCTTCTGCCCGGATGAGTCCAAGCTGGAGGCGCTGGATGAACTGATGCGCGAGTTGAAAAAGGCCGGTGACTCTATCGGCGCGAAAATTACCGTGATGGCTGAAAACCTGCCAGCGGGCCTCGGTGAGCCGGTCTTCGACCGTCTTGACGCTGATTTGGCTCACGCGCTGATGAGCATCAACGCAGTGAAAGGTGTTGAAATCGGCGACGGTTTTGCCGTGGTGACTAAGCGCGGTAGCGAAAACCGTGACGAAATCACGCCAAATGGGTTTGAAAGCAACCACGCAGGCGGCATTCTCGGCGGTATCAGCAGCGGCCAGCCGGTTATCGCGCATATCGCGCTGAAACCGACCTCCAGCATTACCGTGCCTGGGCGCACCATTAACCGCCAAGGGGAGCAGGTGGAGATGATCACCAAAGGTCGCCATGACCCTTGTGTTGGCATCCGCGCCGTGCCAATCGCTGAAGCGATGATGGCTATCGTGCTGATGGACCACTTGCTGCGCCAACGTGCGCAAAACGGTGACGTGAACTCAAGCGTTCCGCGCTGGTGATTAGCGAATCGAAGGTGGTAAACCGATGAAACCTGCTTTCATGACGGCAAATTTGTTTAAAACGGCCTGCGCGGGTCTGCTGGCGCTGGCGTTTTGCGCGCCCGCTCTGGCGGTAACGCCTTGGCAGAAAATCACCCATCCGGTGGCTGGATCGCCGCAGGCCATCGGGGGGTTCGCCAACGGCTGCCAGATTGGCGCCCAGCCTCTGCCACTAAACTCGCCTAATTACCAGGTGATGCGCACTGACCAGCACCGCTATTTCGGCCAGCCTGATCTGCTGGCTTTTATCAAACGTCTGGGACTTCAGGCGACGGATAAAGGCCTTGGCACCATGCTGATTGGCGATATGGCGATGCCAGCCGGTGGTCGTTTCAGCAGCGGACATGCCAGCCACCAGTCGGGTTTGGATGTTGATATCTGGCTGCAATTGCCGCGTCAGCGCTGGAGCGAGCAGATGCTGCTCAAGCCGCAGCCTATTGATTTGGTCAATGCTGACGGTAAAACCGTCAATCAGCGACAGTGGCAACCACGCATTGAAACGCTGATCAAGCTGGCCGCGCAGGACAGCGACGTGACGCGCATCTTCGTCAACCCGGCCATCAAACAGCAGCTGTGTGCCGATGCGGGAACGGATCGCGCGTGGCTGCATAAAGTTCGTCCGTGGTTTGGCCATCGTGCGCACATGCATGTCCGTCTGCGTTGCCCTGCGGGCAGCCTGGAATGTGAAGATCAGGCGCCACCTCCGCCGGGAGATGGTTGCGGCGCGGAACTGCAAAGTTGGTTCCTGCCACCGAAACCGGGCACCGGTACACCAGTGAAAAAAGAGCCACCTCCGTTGCCGCCGTCTTGTCAGGCGCTGCTGGATAAACACGTGCTCTAATCGCTATTGAACATTCCCCGCTTTATAGAGCGAGACAAAAAGAAAAATGGATTGGTTGATTGTTGCCCCTTGGGTAGTAGGCGTTCTGTTTTTAGTGGCTGTTTTAGCGGGGTTTATTGATTCAATAGCCGGTGGCGGTGGGCTACTCAGCTTGCCGGCACTGCTGGCGGCGGGTGTGTCTCCCGCTCAGGCGATTGCCACCAATAAGCTGTCGGCGGTAGGGGGATCTTTCTCCGCTAGCCTGTACTTTGTGCGCCGTGGGGTGGTGAACCTTAACGACCAAAAGCTCAATATTGCCTGCACCTTTGTTGGCTCGGTATTGGGCGCGATTTTGATTCAGCACCTGCGCGCAGACATGCTCCGGCAGATCCTGCCGCTGCTGATCATCTGCATTGGTCTCTATTTTCTGCTGACGCCAAGATTGGGCGAAAGCGATCGTCAGCGCCGCTTATCCGCGCTGCCTTATGCATTAGTCGGTGGCGGCTGCGTTGGTTTTTATGACGGCTTCTTCGGGCCGGGGGCGGGCTCTTTCTACGCGCTGGGCTTTGTGACGCTGTGCGGCTTTAATCTTGCCAAAGCCACGGCACACGCCAAAGTGCTGAACTTCACCTCTAACTTTGGTGGCCTGCTGTTTTTCATCATGGGCCACAAAGTGATTTGGAGTATTGGCTTGGTGATGCTGGCCGGGCAGTTTATCGGCGCGCGCCTCGGCGCTCGCATGGTGTTATCTAAAGGGCAGAAGATGATCCGCCCGATGGTGGTCTGTGTGTCAACGGTAATGAGCTGTAAGCTGATTTATGACAGCCACGGGGCGGAGATCTACCAGTGGCTCAGTTTGCACCTATAGCAACAGGCGAGTCACTGAGGCAAATCACTGATCAACATCAGTAAAAACAATATTCAAATAGGGGAGTATTTGCCCCTAATTTCACTTGATAGAGTTTCGCAGCAACTATGTCCGATTCAACAGAAACCCATAATTATCATCAATTAATCCAGATTTTTGATTCCTGCTTCTATGAGGAATTCAACACCCGGCTGATTAAAGGTGATGACGAGCCAATTTACCTGCCCGCCGATGAACAGGAAGATTTCAATCGCATCGTTTTTGCTCACGGCTACTACGCCAGCGGGCTGCATGAAATCTCCCACTGGTGCGTGGCGGGGGCCGAGCGCCGCAAGCTGGTGGATTTCGGTTACTGGTATTGCCCGGATGGCCGTGATGCGCAAACGCAAAGTGAATTCGAGAAGGTGGAAATTAAGCCCCAGTCCTATGAGTGGTTATTTTGCGCCGCCGCCGGGTTCCGCTTTAACGTCAGTTGTGACAATCTGAGCGGCGATTGTGAGCCGGACCGCGTGGCTTTCCACAATAAGGTCCGCGAAGAAGTGCTGCGGATCTTGCAACAAGGCGTCCCAGAAAGACCGGCGCGCTTTATAAAAGCGTTACAATCGTTTTACAATACGGCACCTTTGACGGCGGCAGATTTCCCTGCGCTGCAACCGCTAGAATGAATTTCTGAATATTGAATAATTGAGGATGATTGATGATCGCAGAATTTGAAGCGCGTATTTTGACGCTGATTGACGACATGGTTGAAAGCGCCAGCGATGATGAGCTGTTCGCCAGTGGCTATCTGCGAGGCCATCTGACCGTGGCGGTTGCCGACGCGGAAGAAAACGGCGAACACACTGCCGAAGCATTGAAAATTCGTGTCCGACACAGTCTGGATAAGGCTATTCAGGCCGGAGAGCTCTCCCCGCGCGATCAGGTTCTGGTGCTCGGCATGTGGGAAAATCTCTATCAGGCGTCTCTGCCAGAAGCCAAATAATCAGTCATACCTTGTAAAAACAAAGGGCCGCCAGGCCCTTTGTCAACGCTGTCAGTTCTCTTCACTCACCACCGGTTTGCCTTTCAGCAGCTTTCTTACCCACATGCGATGTGGATTAAGCGCCGCCAGCGTTTCGCTATCGAGCGGCATCGGCTCCCCTGAAATTTGCGCCGCCAGCACTTCCGCCACCAGCGGGGCCGAGCTTAGCCCACGCGAACCGAGCGCCCCAAGCAGGAATAGATTGCGATGGTATGGCGCATCAGCCACCGGCTGGCCGCGTTTCACGGCGATATCCAGCTTGCTATAAGCCTCAAGCATGGCGTCATAATCGGCAACTGCGCCCACCATCGGGAGATGGTCGCGTGTCGCGCAACGCACGCCGTTTCGCGCCTCGCCGCTGCTCACGTCGACTGCTCGTGCCCAGCCGGCTTGCGGCAAGCAGTCAATCAGCCGCTGGCGGTTCTGCTGCTGATCGTCTTCGCGATAAGCCGTCGACCTGTCAGCGCGGTGATAGCTCGCGCCGATACAGTGATGCTGATTCGCCGGGTTAACCGGGGTGAGGTAGCCGTCATAGCACAGCACCTGTTTAAGCTTTTGCAGCTCAGGCGTGGTGGGAATATGTGAAACCTGACCGCCGACGGCGTAGACCGGCAGCTTCTCGGTTTGCTGGAAATCAGTAATATTCGCCCCGTTTGCCAGCAACAGGCTGTCATGCACTAGGGTTTCGCCATTGGCGAAGGTCAGCGCCCAGCGGCTGTCCTCGGTCTGTCGTAACGCCGTGACCGGCTGGTTGAAATATGCCTTTAGCCCGCGCGTCTCTGCCAGTCGGATTAACTCCGTGGTGAGTTGAGCGGGGCAGAGCCAGCCCCCCAGCCCATAGCTGATCCCGCCGTGATGACACGCTAAGCCGCAAGCTTCGGTCAGCTGCTGCTGAGTGAGGGCGGTGGCTAGCTCGGCGGGCAGTTCGCCTGCGAGGATCTTATCAATTTTCCCCTGACTCTTGGCGTCATAGCCAATCTGGCTTACGCCGCACCACTGATGGTCGAAGGCCACGCCACTTGCTGCTAAAGCCTGATACTGGCGACGGGCGAAGGTGAATGCGTGGGAGAAAAATCGCTCCAGCGCGTCGCCTTTACCATTAAGTAAGGGGTAAACCGCGCCCTGACGATTCCCCGAAGCTCCCTGAGCCGGTTGGTCATCGGCACAATAAAGAGTGACGTTAAAATCACGCCGCAGCAGCGCCAGTGCCAGCACGGCACTGGCGACGCCACCGCCGATTATGGCAATGTTTTGGGTGTTTTCCGCCGCCGGTCTCTGATACCACGGAGCCGAATGTGGCAGATTTAGCGGATTATTCATCACGCCGCTAAGCATATGTTTCTTTTGACCGAACCCTTTCACTTTCTCGACGTCAAAGCCTGCATCGAGTAAACCGCGACGGACAAAACCGGCCACGGTAAAGGTTGCCAGCGTACCTTGCGAGCGTGAAAGCCGCGCCATATTGGCGAACAGCTCGGGAGTCCACATATCGGGGTTTTTAGAAGGGGCAAAACCGTCTAAAAACCAGGCGTCAACCTGTTGATTCATACTGCTGTCACAAGCCGGAAGCAGGGTAGTAACATCGCCGAACCATAGGTCGAGAGTGATGCGCCCGTCGTCCAGCAGCAGGCGATGGCAGCCGGAAAAAGGCAGCGGCCATTGGGCAACAAGTTGTCTGGCATAGTCGGCAAGTTCAGGCCACTGGTTTAAGGCGGCAGTCAGGTCATTTACGGACAGTGGAAATTTCTCGAAGCTAATGAAATGCAGGCGTTTTAGACGAGCTTCGGGCTGCTGCTGGGTAAAGTCATCAAAGGCTTGCCACAGAGTGAGAAAGTTCAGGCCGGTGCCAAATCCGGTTTCTGCAATAACGCAGACCGAGCGCGGATGTTCGGCAAAGCGTTGTGGGAATCCATTACCGTTTAGAAAGACGTGGCGTGTTTCCAGCAGGCCGTTTTGGTTGGAAAAATAGACGTCATCAAAATGTCGGGAAACAGGTGTACCCTGTTCGTTCCAACTTAATTCGGCGGGCTGGATTGGGGTGTGGCTCACATGAAACTCCCTCAGTTCAAGGCGATGCCGAAGTTTAACGGCCAGTTTGACCTCGCGCAAATTTACTGCGATTTACACAAGGAATTGCTGATCGGACTTGTTCGGCGTACAACTGTACGCTAGAGTGCGTCACGAAATCCCGAATAGTTAATAGTACAAGAGGTATTAAATGAAACGTGCAGTCATTACTGGCCTGGGTATCATCTCGAGCATCGGTAACAACAAGCAGGAAGTACTTAACTCCCTGCAAGAAGGGCGCTCAGGGATCACCTTCTCGCAAGAGTTGAAAGATGCCGGAATGCGTAGCCATGTCTGGGGTGATGTTAAGTTAGACACCGCAGGGCTTATCGATCGTAAGGTCGTGCGTTTCATGAGTGATGCTTCTATCTACGCTTATCTGTCCATGCAGCAGGCTATCGAAGATTCTGGCCTGACGCCTGAGATGGTTTCTAACGAGCGTACCGGCCTGATCGCAGGTTCCGGTGGTGGTTCACCACGTAACCAGGTTGCGGGTTCTGACGGCATGCGTGCTAAAGGTCTGCGCGGCGTAGGTCCATACATGGTGACTAAGGCGATGGCGTCTGGCGTTTCTGCTTGCCTCGCGACTCCGTTCAAAATTCGTGGCGTTAACTATTCCATCAGCTCTGCTTGTGCGACCTCTGCTCACTGCATCGGTAACGCGGTAGAGATGATTCAGCTCGGTAAGCAAGACGTGGTGTTCGCTGGTGGCGGTGAAGAGCTTTGCTGGGAAATGGCCTGTGAGTTCGACGCTATGGGCGCACTCTCTACCAGCTACAATGACACTCCAGATAAAGCTTCCCGTACTTACGATAAAGCCCGTGACGGTTTCGTCATCGCTGGCGGCGGCGGTATGGTTGTTGTGGAAGAGCTGGAACACGCTCTGGCACGTGGCGCGCACATCTACGCAGAAATCGTGGGCTACGGCGCAACATCTGACGGCGCAGACATGGTTGCTCCATCAGGCGAAGGCGCAGTGCGCTGTATGAAGATGGCAATGCAGGGTGTGGACACCCCGATTGACTACGTCAACGTACACGGTACTTCTACTCCAGTAGGCGATGTGAAAGAACTCGGCGCAATCCGCGAAGTGTTCGGCGCTACAACACCAGCACTGTCTTCTACTAAAGCCATGACCGGCCACTCACTGGGTGCTGCGGGCGTGCAGGAAGCCATCTACACCCTGCTGATGGCTGAAAATAACTTCATCGCGCCAAGCATCAACATCGAAAACCTCGATGAGCAGGCTGAAGGTATGGACATCATCACTAAGCCAACTCAGCGCGAGCTGACTACCGTGATGTCTAACAGCTTCGGCTTCGGCGGTACTAACGCCACGCTGGTTATGCGTAAGCTGAAAAACGACAAGTAATCTCGTCGTTCTCTTTGAAAAACCCGCCATCGTGCGGGTTTTTTTATGCCCGCCGTTATACTCCCCAATGCCTCAACAGCTACAAACGACTTAACTAATCAGGTACAATTCCGCCGCTTTCTTTTCACTCAATAGATACTTTTATAACTAAGATGCAATGCTCTCACTTAGCCAGATAAAGCACAGGCACACTCTTTTTCCTGCCTGGCTTGGGATTCTGGCCATCCTGATGTTATTTATCGCGCCGGTGGTGTCAAAATCACTGGTGGCTGCTGGCATGTCGCATTCGATGATGCCTGGCATGGCGATGACAGAGATGTCGATGGCATCGATGGATATGTCAGAGATGTCAGAGTCCGACATGCCGATGTCGCATGACGAGATGGCTGAACAGGCTGATACTGCGGCTCATCAAAACTCTATGCCCATGCACGATATGGGGCTGGGAGTGATGATGCCCGGCGACATGAGTGACGCAGCCTGTGGTTACTGCGTACTTTTAGTCCACCTGCCGCTGTTGCATATGTTAGCGCTGCCGATGCTGTGGGTGTCTAACACCTCCAGCCGCGCACCGCCGCGCCTCGCAGCCGTTCGTCCTGTTCCCACTGCTTTCTACCCTGACTCTCAGCCTCGCGCCCCTCCTGCTTTTAAATAGCTTTTTGTTTCTTCTATTAAACATCGTCTGAACAGTGCCGACCTGGCTTTGCTGTTCTGCACCTGCTATTTAAACACTCAGGAAACATTCTTGATGAGCCATCCTGCAAGCTCTACCAAAATGACGGCCAAAGCCGCGTCCATTGCGTTACTCAAGCGTATCCATTTCTATATCGGTTTGTTCGTCGGGCCTTTTATCTTTGTCGCCGCGCTGACCGGCACGCTGTATGTACTTACCCCTCAGCTAGAAAACCACTTGTACGCCAACGAGCTTTTCACTTCCGCGAAAGGCGACGTGCAGCCGATCTCTCGGCAAATTGAAGCTGCGCTGGCCATTGCTGGCGATCAGGCGAAGATCGCTGCGATTCGTCCAGCCCCTGCGCTGGGGGAAACCACGCGGGTTATGCTGTCCGACCCAAGCCTCGGTGCGTCCAAAACCAAGGCAATATTTGTTGACCCCGTGACGCTGGATATCAAGGGTGAAGAGACCGTCTATGGCACCAGCGGCATCCTGCCTTTACGCACCTGGCTCGATGAGCTTCACCGCGAGTTGCTGCTAGGCGATATTGGCCGTAATTACAGCGAACTCGCCGCTTCATGGCTGTGGGTTGCGGCACTGGGCGGCATTCTTCTATGGGCAACCAGCCGACAGAAAACCCGTGGCAACCGTAAGCTTACCGGCACGGCTGCCAAGCAGCACATTAGCCGCCGCTGGCATACCTGGCTTGGCATCACGCTGCTGGTTGGCATGCTGTTTCTGTCGGTAACGGGCCTGACATGGTCACAGTGGGCCGGGAGCAATATCAGCATCCTGCGTGAACATATGGGCTGGATGACCCCTTCGGTCGCGACCACTCTGGCAGGCGAAAAATCGGCTCCTGCGGGTGAACATGCCGAGCACCAGATGAGTGATATGAGCATGGCAGATATGCCTGACATGCCCGATATGGCAGCTCATCACATGCCAGCAAAAGTTGAGCCTGTTAATGTTTTGCCGATCACTTTCGATCAGGTCATCGCCGCCGCGCGTCATGCAGGGATCACGGCTAACAAAATAGAAATTCGCCCGGCTTATGCGGCGGATAAGGCCTGGACGGTGACGGAAGTGGACCGAAGCTGGCCGACGCAGGTTGATGCCGTATCGGTTAACCCTCAGACAATGGCGATTATTGACCATACCGAGTTTGCCCATTTCCCGCTGCTGGCGAAGCTCACTCGCTGGGGCGTTGATGCCCATATGGGTATTCTGTTTGGCTTCTGGAATCAGGCTATTCTGGTGCTGTTCGGCATTGGGCTGTGCGTGATGATTGGCTGGGGCTACCGCATGTGGTGGCTGCGCCGTCCGGCGATGAACAGCGGCCCGCATCCGGTGGTAACCCTGATTCAAACGTGGCGCCAACTTCCTGCCAGCCTGCAATGGCCAATTGGGCTGATAGCACTGGCTCTCTCCATCAGCCTGCCAGTGATGGGGGTAAGCCTGCTTATCTTCTTGCTGATTGATGTGCTCCGTTGGCTGCGACATAGAAACCGGCTCCAAGCTGTTGCGGTGAATTAATGAGCGCCGACTTTAGCTCGCAGCGTGCAAATAACAAGCTGAAATAAGGGATTGCGAGCCTTCTCGCAAATTATTGACGAGGCCCTCAGCGGCCTCGTTTTTTATTACGAGGTTTGCTGGAAAACTCATTTTTGCAGTAGCGGGCCGCAACGTCTTCGGGTAACGTCAGCGCAATCGACAGGGTCACTCATTGCGGAAAACTATGCTGGCAACTTTCTTCACAACATTACTCAAGCCCTTCTTACGTGACCGTTTTTTGCACGTCTTATTGCTACTGGGTGTGGTACTGACTCTTTTCCAGCCGGAGAAAATCCACCAATTTGCACAATTTGTAGATTGGTCAACTATCGTCACGCTGATTGGGTTGCTGATGCTGACCAAGGGCGTTGAGGTGAGCGGCTACTTTGATTTTGTTGGCCGTAAGATGATCAACAGCATCAACAATGAGCGCTATTTGGCGCTGTTTTTGGTTTGTGCCGCCGCGCTGCTTTCTACCTTTATGACCAATGACGTGGCGCTGTTTATCGTCATTCCACTCACGATCACCCTAAAAAAGCTCTCTACGCTGCCCGTCACGCGACTGATCATCTTTGAGGCGTTGGCGGTGAACGCGGGCTCCTTACTTACGCCTATCGGTAATCCGCAAAATATCTTGTTGTGGAACAAATCCGGCCTGTCATTTTTGGGGTTTATAGCCCAAATGAGCCCGCTGGCATTCGTCAGTTTTGCGGCATTATTGATAGTGACTTGGCTGAGTTTCCCAGCGATAAAGCTGAAAAGGCTGGAGAATAATCAGGGCTATCCATACCAGAAAAAACTGCTTTTTAGCTGTCTGGTGATGTATGTGGTGTTCATTGGCTGTGTGGATTTCGGCTTGGCGCTATATGGCCTGATTGCCGTGCTGCTGTGCTTTCTTTTGCTGGCGCGGCAGGTGCTGTTGCGCATCGACTGGCCGTTGATTCTGGTGTTTATCGCCATGTTTATCGACGTGCGGTTGATTGTCGGTTTAGACGCCGTGCGTGACGCGGTGAACCAGATTGCACACCTAAGCCCGGCGGGCGTTTACGCCCTTGGTATCGGGCTGTCGCAGGTCATTAGCAACGTGCCAGCTACCATTTTGATGATTAACTACGTGCCACCTAACGCCTTGCTGGCTTACGCCGTTAACGCTGGCGGTTTCGGCCTTGCGATTGGTTCACTGGCTAACCTCATTGCCCTGCGCATGGCCAACGATCGCAAGATCTGGCTCAAGTTCCACTATTTCTCCTTCCCATTCCTTATTTTAAGTGGCCTGAGCGGCTGGCTATTACTGGCTTGGATCTAAGGGCAGCTTGGCTAATCGATTAACCGCTGAGGTTATGTCTCCCGGCGTTAATGCCGAGAAGCCGAGCAGCCAGCCATCAGGTATTTGCTCCTGCGCGCCAGCTTCGGGCAGCCACAGCGGCGAAAGGCGTGGCGTGACGACACCCTGTTGCAAGGCCAGCTGAGTCAGCCTCTTTTCGGAGCCAGCGGGCAGGCGAGCCGCCAGCTGTAAGCCTCCGGCGGCGGGTTGCGGAATCAGCCAGTTTGCGAGCTTTTGCTGGATCTCCTCCAGCAAATGATTGCGGCGGCTATGGTAAAGCTGGCGTGAAAAACGCAAGTGCGCGGCGAAATGGCCAGACTGAATAAAATCAGCCGTCACCGCCTGCATCAACTGAGACGAATGGCCGTCATATACCGTGCGCAGCGTGGTCATAGGCTCTACCAGCGCCTCGGGCAGCACAGCGTAGGCCAGACGTAAGGAAGGAAAGAGCACTTTGGAAAAGGTGCCGAGATAAATCACCTGCTGTTGTTTATCGAGTCCCTGCATGGCGGGCAAAGGGCGGCCATCATAATGTAGCTCGCTGTCGTAATCATCCTCGATGATCCACGACTGATATTTCCGCGCCAGCCCCAGTAGCGCCAGTCGGCGTGGCAGGCTAAGACTAACGCCGGAAGGGTAGTGGTGGGAAGGCGTGAGATAGATAACTTTAGGCTGAACGGTTTGGCCGACTGGGTTCATGCCTTCTTCATCCACTCCCACCGGGTATATCTTGCCGCCCGCGCTGGTAAAGGCATTTCTTGCGCCGAGATAGCCCGGCTGTTCTAGCCAGACGCTATCACCCCGATCGAGCAGCAGAGTTGCCAAGAGCTGCAAAGCCTGCTGCGAGCTGGTGGTGATCATGATTTGCTGCGGGCTGCACTGCACGCCGCGAGATTGCTGGAGGTAAGCACAAATGGCTTCGCGCAGGGGAGCAAAACCCTGCGGATCGCCATAGCCGAGCAGCGTTGTGCCCCCGATGCGTAGATGCTTGTTGATCAACTGCTGCCAAATTTTCAGCGGGAAGACGCGTAAGTCCGGGCTACCCGCGGCGAAGGGCAGAGGTGACTGAGGGTCTTGGCAGCCGCCGGTCGCGACAATTTGCTGGCCGCGAGCTGAAAGAGTCGCCAGCCTTGGTGTCAGTCTGTGGCTCTTTTTAAAGGTCGTTTCCGGCGGCATGGCGATACTGACAAAGGTGCCTTTGCCTATCTCGCGGCGCAAATAGCCCTCGGCTTCGATTTGCGCGTAGGCGGCCTCAACCGTGATGCGCGAAATACGCAAGTCGGCGGCGAGTTGGCGTGAAGAAGGCAGTCGCAGTCCATTGCTTAAAGCGCCACTGTTAATCGCCTTTCGCAGCGTAACGCAAAGCCTCTCGCGTAAATTGAGTCCTGGTTCGAGGCTATTCTCAAACAGGGTAAGTAAGGTCGAGGAGCCAGTGTAAGTGCGCATATGGGTCTTATAGAAATTGGGGAATTGGCATTATGAATAAGACCAAAATAGCGGATGATACAACCGTTGTCATGCTGCGCCTTATGCGCTGCGTTCCTATTACCTGATTGAAAGAGAGAGGCAAAATGAGTCAAAAACAGCAAAGCCAGACGTCAGCCGTATTACAGTTTGCGCCACCGGCTCAGGCGGTGAGCGAAGCCTATCTCTTCAATAAATTGAGTTTTTACACCGATGCCGCTGATGTCGCCGAAGATTTGAAAAACCGTATTTCAGGCATTGTGGTGGTGGATACTCGTGCTGAGTCGCACTATCAGCGCGGACATATTCCGGGCGCAATCAGCTTTCCGCATCGTTTGATGACCGAAGAGTCAACGCGGCATCTTAATAGAGAGCAAGTGTATGTAACTTATTGCGATGGCATTGGCTGCAACGGCTCGACCAATGGGGCCTATAAGCTGGCGAAACTGGGTTTTCGCGTCAAAGAGTTGATAGGGGGCCTAGATTTCTGGACTCGCGATCGCCATCCGTTGGCGACCGGTGCTGAGTGCGGCGAGTATCCTGCCGATTTTAGCGTGGAAGAGTGCGGTTGCTAGTAAATGTGCGGCTTAAAACAGCAGCCAGAGCAGAATAACCACCACCACAAAGGCGATGAAAGCCAGCGGCTTGCCGCCCATGGATTGCATCGACTGCGGCAGCATGGCGACGAACGGATTGATGATTGGCTGAGGCTCGGTACGGGTCACCACCGTAAAGTTATCATCCACTTTCTCCGGTCGCGGTGAGCGATCAACGCGCTGGCTGAACAGCACGCCGACAAGATCGTTAAGCTGCGCGACGTTCAGCGGCGTGTTGGGCGTGGCGTTGAACCGGCTTTCGACATATTCCGTCAGCTGCTGGACTTCTTGCAGCGTCGCTGGCTGTTTCAACACGCTGAGCAAGGTGGTTAGCGTCGGTGGCGCTGTCGGTTGGCTCAGCGCCGCTTTGACCTGCATAAACTGGCTTAACAGCTGAAAATGGCGCGCCGGGATAGGTTCGCCCACTTTCACGCCGACTAAGTTAAACAGTTGCTGCCACAGTTTGGCCGGTGCTTCGCCCGTGGCGGCGCTGAGACGCGTCACCAGCTGCTGCAAACTGTTATGTTCGGCAGGCAGCAGGGCGCGATCGGTGATCGGCGTTTGCTGCGGTTTCGGAATGGTCATTTCGCCAGTCTGGACCAGCAAAAACACCTGCTGTAGTTGCTCGTGGCTCAGCTGGCTGAGCACGGTATGGCCGAAATTTTGGCGAATGAAGTCGCTCACCGCCTGACGGTTATTGCCCTGTGGCAATAATTCGGTGAGTTGCTGGAACAGCTGGCGCGTGGCGTGGCTGTCCTGTGCCTGCGTCAATTTGCCTTGCAGGATGCCTTCCGCGCGTGGGTAGATTGCGGCGGTCAGTTCAGCATCATGAGGGAGAGACAGCTCGTGGCGTAAGCCAGCCCAAATTTCAGCGGACTTCATGGGGGTCAGCGCCATCAATTTGACGATGAGTTTTTCGAGGGTAGTGCGCTGCGCAGGGGTAAGCTGCTGATTATCACCAGAGCCCGCGGGAACTGAGTTATTCGGTTGCATCCTGTTGTCGCCAATTGGCGCGCCCGGGCCACTTAAAGGTTGCATATCACCAGTCCTTCGCTGCGAGTTAAAACGGCGCAAAGCGCGCAAGCGCAACATCATACCTGCAAACGAAATCAATCAACACTGTGAATGGGTATGGAAATAATATTCTTACGCTTATTTTTTGCAGAAAACGACGAGTGGGGCGCGAAAGCGATAAAAGGCAGGATAAATAATGCCGCCTGTGGAGTTACAGGCGGCGATAACATCATTAAACGGCGGGTTTATCTTCCTTCACTTCTGGCTTAGTGCCAAAGAGCGGACGGCGCAGGCGTTGGGCCAGAATTACCCCGAGCAGGGTGATACCACCCCCAATCAAGTGGTAACTGTGCAACTGCTCGCGCAGGAAAATCACGGCAATCACGGCGGTGAAGATGGGGGCCAAATTCATGAAAATAGAGGTTTTGTTTGCACCCAGCCGAATAACCCCCTGAATCCAGAGGAAAGGCGCAATGATTGACGCCGCAATGCCTGCAAAGGCCACCAAGGGAATGTTGTGCGCGTTTAGCTGCACATTTTCCGTCATCAGGAAATTTGGCAGCAGGAGCAGCACCCCAAACAAGATCTGCATGTAAAGCGATTGCCAATTAGGCAGCGGGATCGCCCAGCGTTTGGTCAACACGCCATACAGGGCGTAGGAGATGGAGGCGACAAACATCATGATTTCGCCGCTACCAATGCCGTGCTCTAGCAGCTGGCCCGGGTTGCCCGCGCTGACCAGCCACACCAGCCCGATCAAAGAGAGCACGCCGCCCAGCGCCAGACCCACGGTTGGCACCACGCTCAACACAAACAGGCTGATCAGCACCGTCAGCAACGGAATAAAGGAGGTGATGATGCCGATATACAGCGCGCTCACGGTGTGGGCGGCGTAATAGGCCAGGCTTTGGAATAGCACCATTCCCAGTAGGCCGAGGATCAGCAATTTCCACCAATACTGCTTAATCTCTTTGAAATTGCGCACTACGCCCGGCAAGACAAAGGGTGTGAGCGTGATAAGCGCTAGAAACCAGCGGTAGAAGGAGATCGCCGCAGGATCGATGGCGGTCGCTGAGGCCTTGCTGACCACGGCGTTAATCGACCAGATCAACACCGCCAGTAATGGGAAGAGAGCATTCATGAAAAAATACGTCCGTAGTTAAATCGTTGCGCTAGTGTACGTTTGTCGTGTTTGTTATATATAACGATAACCAGACAACGCTTTGCGTAATTCGGACAACTTGATCCCGAATTTGTGATGACCACAATTGACAAGGGGTTTTATGCCACAGCCTCGTTTCTATCCTCCGCTTCCTGAACAGATCCCCAATACGCTGCTCTTTCGCGGAGAAACCATTCTGGCTAACTCGGAATATGTTTGCCATTCGCACCCGTGGAGCCAGATTATTACCATCAAATCAGGCGTGATGGCGATGAAGGTTGAAGGTGAGCGCTACCTTGCGCCGCGCGAGTTTGCTATCTGGATACCCGCCGGAGTGAAGCACTCTAGCTATAACCGCCGGACGACCCGTTTTTGCGCCATCGACATCGCGCCCGAGTGGGATGACGGCCTGCCTGAAAAGCCCTGCCTGCTCACTCTGACACCGATTTTTAACGCCATCGCCAACGACTTCGCGCTGCGTGATCTTTCAGAGCCAGAGACCGATCGCGATATGCGTATGGCATTGGTGCTATTGGACCAAATCTGTCAGGCCCCGCGGCAAAACACCTATTTACCCACGTCCGACAATAAGCTGTTGTCGCAGGTGTTAAACGCGCTGGAGAAGAACCCGGCGGATAACACCTCGCTGGCGGAGTGGGCGGCGCGGGTTTACACCACCGAACGCACGCTTTCACGCCGCTGCCAACAGGATTTGGGCATGGGCTTTGCCGAATGGCGTCAGCGTCTGCGCTTCCTCCATTCGATTTCTCTGCTCGAGCAGGGCAAAACGGTGCAAGACGTGGCGCTGGAAGTTGGCTACAGTTCATCATCAGCGTTTATTGCCATGTTCCAGCAAATATCTGGGACCACGCCTCAACGTTTTCGTAATGAACGGTAAGCCGTGACAAGCTGGCATTGGGATCTGCCGCAGTTCGTGGCAAAATCTTCCTCCTCTTTATAGTCTGTTTTTTCTATGGCACTGCCTGCCGGAGACACACGTGAAAATCCTGGTTGATGAAAATATGCCTTATGCCGTCGAGCTATTTAGCCGACTGGGCAATGTGCAGGCCGTTCCGGGCCGGCCGATTCCGCAAGATGCACTCAATGACGCCGATGCCCTGATGGTGCGCTCGGTGACCAAGGTGAATGAGGCACTGCTGGCAGGAAAGCCGGTGAAATTCGTGGGTACCGCGACGGCGGGGACTGACCACGTGGATGACGCCTGGCTGCAACAGCAGGGGATTGGTTTCTCCGCCGCGCCGGGCTGTAACGCCATTGCGGTAGTGGAATATGTGTTCTCCTCGCTGCTGATTTTGGCCCAGCGCGATGGCTTCCAGCTGCGCGACAAAACGGTCGGCATTGTTGGGGTAGGCAATGTGGGATCGCGTCTGAATGCGCGCCTGCGCGCCTTGGGCATCCGCACTCTGCTGTGCGACCCGCCGCGTGCCGATCGTGGTGATGAAGAGACTTTCTCTTCGCTGGACCAACTGGTGGCCGAAGCCGATATCTTGACCTTCCATACGCCGTTGAACATGTCCGGGCCTTATAGCACGCACCATCTGGTGGATGCCGACCTGTTGGCACGCCTGCCTGCTGACCGTATTTTGATTAACGCCTGTCGTGGCGAAGTGGTGGATAACGCCGCGCTGCTCGACGCGCTCAACGGCGCGAAAAAACTCACCGCCGTGCTGGACGTGTGGGAGCCGGAGCCGGATCTCTCTCTGGCATTGCTGGATAAAGTGGCGATTGGCACGGCGCACATTGCCGGATACAGCCTTGAAGGCAAGGCGCGCGGCACCACTCAGGTGTTCGAAGCATTCAGCCAGTTTATCGGCCAGCCGCAAAAAGTACCGTTGGAAGAGCTGCTGCCTGCGCCAGAGTTCCCGGTTGTCTCATTCTCAGGGGAACTGAACGAAGCCAGACTGCTGCGACTTATTCACTTAGTGTATGATGTGCGCCGCGATGACGCGCCGTTACGCCGCGTGGCGGGCAAAGCCGGGGAGTTCGACAAACTGCGCAAATTCTATGAAGAGCGCCGCGAGTGGTCATCGCTGAAAGTAATTTGCGATAATCCGGCGACCGTCGAGTTGCTCAATAAACTCGGTTTTACTGCCGTTCAGGGCTAAGGCCCGGCGCAATTTTCGACTTGAGGGCGGTGAACTACCGCCCCTTTGTATTTTTGTACGATTCATTTTTGGAGAAGACCAACATGTCTGATGGCTGGAATATTGCGCTGCTTGGCGCCACGGGCGCAGTCGGTGATGCGTTACTGGAGCTGCTGGCCGATCGCCAGTTCCCGGTTGGTGAACTCTTTCCGTTAGCCAGCGAACGCAGCGCGGGTCAAACCGTGCGCTTCAATGGCAAAAGCCTGCGCGTGCAAAACGTCGCCGAGTTCGACTGGTCGCAGGTGCAACTGGCCTTCTTTGTGGCAGGCCACGAGGCCTCGGCGCAGTTTGCCGAAGAAGCTGCCAATCAGGGCTGTCTGGTTATCGACAGCAGCGGCCTGTTTGCTATGGAACACGACATTCCGCTGGTGGTGCCGGGGGTTAACCCTGACGCGCTGGCGCACTATCGCAACCGTAACATCGTGGCGGTCGCCGATAGCCTGACCAGCCAGTTGTTAACGGCCATCAAGCCTTTAACCGATCAGGCTGGTTTGGCGCGTCTGCACGTGACTTCTCTGCTCTCCGTTTCTGCCTTGGGCAAAGCGGCAGTAGACGATTTGGCCGGACAGAGCGCGCGCCTGCTCAACGGCATTCCTGCCGAAGAGGGCATTTTCAGCAAGCAGTTGGCTTTCAACCTGTTGCCGCTGTTGAATGACGAAGAGGGCAGCGTGCGCGAAGAGCGCCGTCTGGTTGACCAAGTGCGCAAAGTGCTGCAAAACGACGGCTTACCGATTTCTGTCAGCTGCGTGCAGTCGCCGGTGTTTTACGGCCACGCGCAGGTGGTGCATATGGAAGGCTTGCGCCCGCTGTCTGCCGAAGAAGCTCGCACCGAGCTTGAACGCATTGATGATATTAATCTGAGCGAAGAAGATGATTTCCCGACACAGGTCAGCGACGCCTCGGGCAACGCCAACCTGAGCATCGGCTGTCTGCGCAATGATTACGGTATTCCTGAAGTGGTGCAGTTCTGGTCTGTGGCTGACAACGTGCGCTTCGGCGGCGCGCTGATGGCGGTAGAAACTGCCGAGAAGCTGATTGGGGAGTATTGGTATTAATGTCTGAATTGCCTGCTGCGCCCGTTGCCGGACGCATTGCATTAGGAATTGAGTACGACGGTAGCGCCTATTATGGCTGGCAGCGCCAGCAAGAGGCGGCCAGCGTTCAGGCCTGTCTGGAAAAGGCCTTGAGCCGCGTGGCGGATGCGCCGATTGTGGTGTTTTGCGCGGGGCGTACCGACGCGGGCGTCAGCGCCACCGGGCAGGTAGTGCATTTCGAGACGCCGGTAATGCGTAAAGAGGCGGCGTGGACCATGGGGGTGAATACCCATTTGCCGAAAAACATCGCCGTGCGCTGGATGCACGAGGTGCCGGAGGATTTCCACGCGCGCTTTAGCGCCACCGCGCGCCGTTATCGTTACGTTATCTATAATCATCGCTACCGTTCGGCCATTCTGCACAGTGGAATCACCCATGTGCATATGCCGCTGGACGTCGACAAAATGCAGCGTGCCGGTCAGGCACTGTTGGGTGAGAATGACTTCACGTCGTTTCGCGCCTCCCAGTGTCAGTCGCGCACGCCGTGGCGTTACATGATGCACCTGAACGTCGCGCGCCACGGTAACTATGTGGTGGTGGATGTCAAAGCCAACGCCTTTGTTCACCACATGGTGCGCAATATCGTCGGCAGCTTGATTGATATCGGTGCCGGGATCCAGCCGGAAAGCTGGATGGGCGAGCTGTTAGCAGCCAAAGACCGCAATTTGGCGGCTGCCACCGCGCGTGCTGAGGGGTTGTACTTAGTCTCAGTGGATTACCCGGAGAAGTTTGGCTTACCCAAAATGAATATGGGGCCGCTGTTCTTAGAAGACTGAAGACGGTTTTCTATTGATTAACATTGCGCATCGGGCGCTTAAAAAAGGCGATAAATCAAATGGATTTCATCCACCTTGTTATTGATTTCATTTTACATATCGATGTGCACTTGGCCGAGCTGGTTGCTCAGTATGGTGTTTGGGTCTACGGTATCCTGTTCCTGATCTTATTCTGTGAGACGGGGCTGGTGGTCACGCCGTTCCTGCCGGGCGATTCTTTACTGTTCGTGGCTGGCGCGCTGGCGGCCTTGCCGGGCAATGATCTGAATGTCCATCTGATGGTGTTCCTGATGGTGGTGGCGGCGATTCTGGGTGATGCGATTAACTATACGATTGGCCGCCTGTTTGGTGAACGTTTGTTCAGCAACCCGAATTCGAAGATTTTCCGTCGCAGTTATTTGGATCAAACACACAAGTTTTACGAGAAACATGGCGGCAAAACGATTATTCTTGCGCGCTTTGTCCCAATCGTACGAACTTTTGCACCCTTCGTTGCGGGTATGGGGCGCATGTCGTATCGCCACTTTGCGGCCTATAACGTGATTGGTGCGCTAGTTTGGGTGCTGTTATTTACCTATGCTGGCTACCTTTTCGGCAACGTGCCGGTGGTTCAGGAAAATCTGAAATTATTGATCGTGGCGATCATTGTGCTTTCGATTTTGCCGGGCGTGATCGAAATTTGGCGGCACAAACGTGCGGCAGCCAAGGAAAAGCGTCAGCAAGGCTAGCCTTAAGGCAGCAAAGCTGGGAAATATAAAGAGATTAAACCAGAGGGTTCGACCAGTTTTTTATCCACAGCGTCGGGCCGTTATGGTTTAATGAGCGACATTTATGGTCTGTTCCTGCGAACAACCCTTCCGTTTTGCATGGTGAATGCCACTGGGCATCAGTGCTGGCGGGTGATTTTGGGTAGGTTTCAGGGGACTTGTTACAGCATGAACAGCGGACTGGCTTCGGCCGGGTTCAAACAGAAAGGTTATCGATGAGCTGGATTGAACGAATTCTTAATAAGAGCAACGTCTCGCAAACCCGTAAGGCAAGCATTCCTGAGGGTGTCTGGACTAAGTGTGACAGCTGCGGTCAGGTACTTTACCGCGCCGAGTTGGAACGCAATCTCATGGTTTGCCCAAAGTGCGACCATCACATGCGCATGTCTGCGCGTATGCGCCTCTTCACCTTTATGGATGAAGGCAGCGAGGTTGAATTAGGCAGCGAGCTTGAGCCTAAAGATGTTCTGAAGTTTAAAGATTCCAAAAAATATAAAGACCGTCTGGTTGCAGCGCAGAAAGAAACTGACGAAAAAGATGCCATGGTTGTCATGAAAGGCACCCTGTACGGCATGCCAATCGTCGTTGCTGCTTTTGAATTTGCCTTCATGGGCGGTTCAATGGCTTCTGTTGTTGGCGCGCGTTTCGTTCGTGCGGTAGAGCAGGCGTTGGAAGACAATTGTCCGCTGGTCTGTTTCTCAGCCAGTGGCGGTGCGCGTATGCAAGAAGCGCTGATGTCCCTGATGCAGATGGCGAAAACCAGTGCTGCTCTGGCAAAATTACAGGAACGCGGCCTGCCGTACATTTCTGTAATGACTGACCCAACCATGGGCGGCGTGTCGGCGAGTCTGGCAATGCTGGGTGATATCAACGTGGCTGAGCCAAAAGCGCTGATCGGCTTTGCTGGCCCACGCGTTATCGAACAAACCGTTCGTGAAAAACTGCCGCCGGGCTTCCAGCGCAGTGAGTTCCTGATTGAGAAGGGCGCTATCGACATGATCGTTCGCCGTCCTGATCTGCGACCTAAATTGGGCAGCGTGCTGGCCAAATTAACCGGTCAACCTGAGCCTAAAGTGGACGTGGTTCAGGCGGCAGTCAGCGGCAACGCGGCTGACAACCATCAGGATGCCTGATTAGTCTGAGATGAAACCGGTCAGTCATCTCGAGCGTGCGGGAGCTCTCGCACGCTTTGGTCAACGGGCCGTGTTTCATCTGGTTTGTAGTCTTGCTGCAACTTCAATGACTTTGGGTATAGTGTCGAAGTGGACCTAACATTGGCTGAACGAGACTCATGCAGAATCTACCTATTCCCCAAGCCACGTCGCCTTTGGCCGCGTGGCTTTATTATCTCGAAAACCTCCATTCTCAAGCGATAGAGCTGGGTCTCAAGCGTGTTAAAGCGGTTGCCGCCAAGCTCGACTTGCTGCAACCCGCGCCTTTTGTCATCACCGTCGCTGGCACCAATGGCAAGGGCACCACCTGCCGCACGCTGGAAGCTATCTTAATGGCTGCGGGGTTGCGCGTTGGGGTCTACAGCTCTCCTCATTTGGTTCGCTACACCGAGCGGGTCAGAATTCAGGGCGAAGAGCTGCCAGAACAAGCACATTGCCAATCTTTTGCTACGCTTGAAGCCGGTCGAGGTGATATTCCTCTGACCTATTTCGAGTACGGCACCGTCTCTGCTTTGCAGCTGTTTAAGAACGCCAAACTGGACGTGGTTATTCTCGAAGTGGGTCTTGGCGGCCGCCTTGACGCCACCAATATCGTGGATGCCAATGTTGCTGTCGTAACCAGTATCGCGTTGGATCACACTGACTGGTTGGGGTCAGACCGCGAAAGTATTGGCCGCGAAAAAGCCGGCGTGTTCCGTGGTCAAACCCCCGCCGTGGTTGGCGAGCCGGATATGCCGCAGTCCATTGCTGACGTGGCCGCAGAGAAGGGTTCCCAGCTGTATCGCGTGGGTGAGAACTGGCGTTACGCCGTGCAAGGTGATAGCTGGAGCTGGCAGGCCACAGAGGGCAAGACGCTGGCGAATTTGCCAATTCCTAATGTTCCGCTCGCCAATGCCGCGACGGCGCTGGCGGCTTTGCATTTTAGTGCGTTAGAGATTGCCGAAGAGGCGATTCGCCGTGGTTTGCAGCAGGCGCAGTTGCCGGGGCGCTTTCAGACGGTGAGCGAGTCGCCGCGTCTGATTTTGGATGTCGCCCATAACCCGCACGCCGCTGCTTATCTGGCCGGGCGTTTGTCCGAATTGCCACGCAACGGCGGGAAAGTGCGCGCGGTAGTCGGTATGCTGCATGATAAAGATATTGCGGGTACCCTGGCTTGCCTCTCGCCACAAATTGATTTTTGGTACTGCGCGCCGCTCGAAGGGCCGCGCGGTGCCAGTGTAGAAGAACTCTCTGTGCATCTGACGCAAGCGTATCAGTTCACGGATGTGGTTTCCGCCTGGCAGCAGGCGATGCAGGATGCTGATAGTCAGGATATTGTGATTGTCTGCGGATCATTTCATACCGTAGCGCACGTGATGGCTGCTTTAGACGCGGGGAAAACCAGTGGCTAGTAAGTTTCAAAATCGTCTGGTCGGAACGGTTATTTTGGTGGCGCTCGGCGTGATCATTTTGCCCGGCCTGCTCGATGGCAAGAAAAAGCATTATGAAGATGAATTTGCGTCCATTCCGCTGGTACCAAAGCCGGGTGACGCGCCGGAACAGGGGGACGTGCCGCCGCCGGTGACGCAATCTCTGCCAGCCCAGCCGCCGGAAGGCGCGAGCGAAGCGGTGAAGGGGCAGGGGAATATCGCCTCGCAGCCTGCCAATAGCGGCCAGGAATTGCCTGATGACACTGATGCCCAGCCGGACGAGCCGGTAGTCGCGCCAGTCACCAAGCGCCCTGAGCAGCCGAAAGTGACGCAGCCGACGCATCAGACCCAAACCAAGCCGAAGGCCATTGAGCCGAAGCCAATGGTGGAAGCGAAACCGGTTGAGAAACCAAAGCCGGTCGAAAAGCCGAAACCAAAACCGGTTGAAACCAAACCGGTAGAGCAGCCGAAGGCGGTTGAGCAGCCAAAAGCGGCGGAAGCGCCGAAAGCTGAAAGCAAGCCGCAGGCGGAAGAGAAAGCGCCAAGCGGTCAGGCTTATATTGTCCAGCTCGGTGCGTTGAAGAATGCCGCCAAGGCCAGCGAGATTGTCGCTAACCTGCGCCTGTCGGGCTACCGCGCTTACACTGTGCCAAGCACGCCGGTGCAGGGGCAGATCACGCGCGTCTTCGTCGGGCCAGATGCTTCGAAGCAAAAACTCGAGGCTTCTCTGCCGCAGCTAAACCAGATCAGTGGGTTAAGCGGGCAGGTGCGCTCTTATAGCGCAGGCAAATAAACCTGCATTTTTGCCGCTCTGGTTGCGCCAATAACTGGTTTTAAATCTCAAGAAATAATCGGAAAGGGCACGCGTTTTGTGCCCTTTTTCTATAAGATTCTGAGGTCGGAATTTTATAGGTTTCTGCGATGATTGAGGTTTTTTTCATCGCTGTTAATAATTTTCCTAACCCGCAGATTTCCCCTACGCAAACGTTTTCTTTTTCTGTTAGAATTCGCCGCGAAATGGATAGGAGACGGGTTTTACTGGTCTACACATTGGAATACGTTAATGGTCTGGATTGATTACGTCATTATTGCGGTAATTGGGTTTTCTGCTTTAGTTAGCCTGATCCGGGGTTTTGTTCGCGAGGCCTTATCACTGGTAACCTGGGCTTGCGCCTTCTTCGTTGCCAGCCATTATTACCCCTATCTCGCCATCTATTTCACACGTTTCGAAGATGAATTAGTTCGAAACGGGATCGCAATTGCCATCTTGTTCATCGCGACGTTGATCGTAGGTGCAATTGTCAACTATGTGATTGGCTCACTGGTTGAGCGAACCGGGTTATCCGGCACAGACAGAGTGCTAGGCGTGTGTTTCGGCGCACTGCGTGGCGTACTGATTGTTTCCGCGATGCTGTTCTTCCTGGATACCTTTACCGGCTTTTCACAAAGTGAGGACTGGAAACAGTCTCAGTTGATCCCACAGTTCAGTTATGTCATCAGGTGGTTCTTTGACTACCTGCAGAGCACGTCGAGTTTCTTGCCAAAACATCTCTAGTTTTTGGCAGCGCTGATGAGGAAAAGACAACATGTGCGGTATTGTCGGTATCGCCGGTTTTGCGCCGGTAAACCAGTCGATTTATGATGCGTTAACGGTGTTACAACACCGTGGGCAAGATGCTGCGGGCATCGTCACCATTGATGCTAATAACAACTTCCGTTTACGGAAAGCCAATGGTCTGGTGAGAGATGTATTCGAAGCACGCCATATGCAACGCTTGCAGGGCAACATGGGTATTGGGCATGTTCGCTACCCTACGGCTGGCAGTTCCAGCGCTTCAGAAGCTCAACCTTTCTACGTCAACTCACCGTTCGGCATCACTTTGGCCCACAATGGTAACCTGACCAACGCTCACGAATTGAGAAGTAACCTGTTCGAAGGCCAACGCCGCCACGTTAACACCACTTCTGATTCTGAAATTCTGCTCAATATTCTGGCCAGTGAACTCGACCGTTTCCAGCACTACCCGCTGGAAGCTGACAACGTGTTCGCTGCCGTCTCTGCCATGAACCTAAAAATCCGCGGTGCTTATGCATGCGTCGCGATGATTATCGGTCACGGCATGCTGGCGTTCCGCGACCCGCACGGGATCCGCCCGCTGGTTATCGGTAAACGCACTCTGGAAGATGGCCGCAATGAGTACATGGTGGCATCGGAGAGCGTGGCGCTCGACACCTTAGGTTTTGAGTTCCTGCGCGACGTCGCGCCAGGCGAAGCGGTGTACATCACCGAGAAAGGCCAGCTGTTCACCCGCCTGTGTGCTGAAAACCCTCAGTACAACCCATGCCTGTTCGAATACGTCTATTTCGCGCGTCCGGACTCCTTCATCGACAAGATTTCCGTTTACAGCGCACGTGTTCGCATGGGCGAGAAGCTGGGCGCGAAAATTGCTCGTGAGTGGGAAGACTTGGATATCGACGTGGTCATTCCTATCCCGGAAACCTCTTGCGATATCGCGCTGGAAATCGCCCGTATCCTCGACAAGCCTTATCGTCAGGGCTTTGTGAAGAACCGTTACGTCGGCCGTACCTTTATCATGCCGGGCCAGCAGGAGCGCCGTAAGTCGGTGCGCCGCAAGCTCAACGCCAACCGCGCTGAGTTCCGCGATAAAAACGTGCTGCTGGTGGATGACTCCATCGTGCGTGGTACTACTTCTCAGCAAATCGTTGAGATGGCGCGCGAAGCCGGGGCGAAACGCGTTTATCTGGCCTCTGCGGCACCTGAGATTCGTTTCCCGAACGTTTACGGTATCGACATGCCAAGTGCCAACGAGCTGATTGCTCACGGTCGCGAAGTCAGTGAAATCAACCAGATGATTGGCGCCGACGCGTTAATCTTCCAGGACCTGAGCGACCTGATTGCGGCAGTGAAAGAAGATAACGTGGATATCGAGCAGTTCGAATGTTCCGTGTTTGACGGCGTTTACGTTACCAAAGACGTGGATCAGAACTACCTCGAATATCTCGAAGCCCTGCGCAACGACGACGCCCAGGCGTTACGCGGCCAGCAGGAAGCTGAAAATCTGGAAATGCACAACGAAGGCTAAGTTTCGCCAAGGTAAGCGCTTACTGAGCCACGCCAAGTTGTCGCCGCTATCACGCACCCGTCCAATTCATCTTGGGCGGGTGCGTTTTTTTATGTCAGTATTGGCGCTGAATTCAGTGCAACTTTTCAGAGGCAGTCTCATGAAACGACTTATTGTCGGCATTTCCGGCGCGAGTGGCGCAATTTTTGGTGTTCGACTTCTTCAGGTGCTGCAAAGCGTGCCGGAGATCGAAACCCATCTGGTGATGAGCAATGCCGCCCGCCAGACTTTAACGCTGGAAACCGATTTGACGCTGCGCGACGTGCAGCAACTGGCCGACGTCGTCCATGATTCCCGTGATATTGCCGCCAGCATCTCTTCTGGCTCATTTCGCACCGGGGGGATGGTTATCCTGCCGTGCTCGATTAAAACCCTGTCTGGCATCGTCAATGGCTACACCGACGGCCTGCTGACCCGCGCCGCCGACGTGGTGCTCAAAGAGAGCCGCCGTCTGGTGCTCTGCGTGCGAGAAACCCCGCTGCACCTTGGGCATTTACGCTTGATGACTCAAGCCGCCGAGCTTGGCGCGGTGATCATGCCGCCGGTGCCGGCGTTTTATCATCGGCCAACCAGCGTTGATGACATCATCAATCAGACGGTGAACCGGGTGATTGATCAATTTGACATAGAGCTGCCGGAAGATCTTTTTGTTCGATGGCAGGGCAGCCGCTAGTCGTTCTTCACCATTTACGCCCACCTTTTGCACAAATTGATAACATTGCACCAAAATCAAACATTGCCTGTTTCATTTTGGTGCATTTTTATTGCAATCTGTTCCTGTGCTTTATTCATCTTGCTGATTTCCAGAACTATCTTGATGCATTTTTAATCGCATCGGGCGAGCAATGACCGGTTAACCCATCCGGAACACAATCGGCATGAAAACTGCATAGTAAAATCAGGGGGATTCATATTCCCCGCCTGATAAATAAGCTGCAAACATAATAAAAAGACGTTCAATCACAACAGAAACGACCAACCACAACAGACGATTAATGACTGAGGGTAATGTATGAAAAAGTTGTTCAAAGTTCTTCCTCTGGTTTTGGTTTTAGCCAGCGCAAGTAGCGCTTTCGCAGCTGCTCCGACAGCAATTAAGATCGGCACAGACCCGACTTATGCCCCGTTTGAATCCAAAGACTCTAGCGGCAAACTGGTTGGCTTCGACATCGATTTAGCCAATGAGATGTGTAAACGCGCACAAATCAAATGTACTTACGTAGAAAGCGATTTTGATGCGCTGATCCCGTCGCTGAAAGCGAAGAAAATCGACGCCATCATCTCTTCTCTGTCGATTACCGAAAAACGCCAACTGGAGATCGACTTCACCGAGAAACTCTACGCGGCTAACGCCCGTCTGATCGCGCCAAAAGGCACCAAGCTGGTTCCTACTCTGGACGCGCTGAAAGGCAAAAACGTCGGCGTGCTGCAAGGCTCAACGCAGGAAGCCTATGCTAACGCCGAGTGGCAGCCAAAAGGTGTGAACGTGGTGGCTTACCAGAACCAAGACCTGATCTATGCAGACTTGGCTTCAGGCCGTCTTGACGCCGCATTCCAGGACGAAGTGGCGGGCAGCGAAGGCTTCCTGAAACAGGCTCCGGGCAAAAATTACGTGTTCGCTGGCCCATCAGTGAAAGATGACAAATTCTTTGGCGTGGGTACCGGTATGGGCCTGCGTAAAGACGACGGCGACCTGAAAGCCGCGCTGAACAAAGCCTTTGACTCAATGCGTAAAGACGGGACTTACGACAAACTGGCGAAGAAATACTTCGACTTCAACGTCTATGGTGACTAACTCTTAGCCTGATGACGCTCGCGGCCTGCCGTCACGGTGGGCCGCATTTAGTCATCACATTGAACTCTTGGTCTGTATCAACGTTGTCTGTATAACAGTTGTCTGCGTAACAGTGTCAGCATAACGATAACCTGCGACAGATGTCGGTCAAAGACAGGAAAAAAGCATGCTATATGGGTATTCCCAAGTCATCATTCAGGGCACTTTAGTTACGCTTGAGCTGGCGATCTCCTCAGTTCTGCTGGCGGTGGTTATCGGCCTTATCGGTGCCGGTGGCAAGCTCTCAAAAAGTCGTCTGATTTCCGGGATCTTCGGCTGCTATACCACGCTCATCCGCGGTGTGCCGGACTTGGTTCTGATGTTATTAATTTTCTACGGGTTACAAATCGTCCTCAACAGCCTGACGGAATCACTGGGCATGGCGCAGATTGATATCGATCCGCTCAGCGCCGGTATCATCACGCTCGGCTTTATCTATGGCGCTTACTTCACCGAAACCTTCCGTGGCGCCTTTATGGCCGTGCCGCGCGGGCAAATCGAAGCAGCCACCGCCTTTGGCTTCAGCGGTGGGCAGATTTTTCGCCGGATCCTGTTCCCCGCCATGATGCGCTTTGCCTTACCGGGCATTGGCAACAACTGGCAGGTTATCCTCAAGGCTACCGCGCTGGTCTCCCTGCTTGGCCTGAATGACGTGGTGAAAGCCACGGTGCTG
Source organism: Ewingella sp. AOP9-I1-14 (assembly GCF_052375995.1). Classification (NCBI taxonomy): domain Bacteria; kingdom Pseudomonadati; phylum Pseudomonadota; class Gammaproteobacteria; order Enterobacterales; family Yersiniaceae; genus Ewingella; species Ewingella sp. AOP9-I1-14. The sequence goes on along the minus strand of NZ_JBQSVA010000001.1, from coordinate 694,835 downwards.
GCGGGCAAGGGCACCTATCAACCTTTCTATTTCGCCATCGTTGCCGGGGTGATTTATCTGGTGTTTACCACGGTTTCTAACGGTGTGCTGCTCTGGCTTGAACGCCGCTATTCGCTGGGTGTGAAGAGGGCGGACCTATGATTGAGATCCTGCAACAATATGGCATGTCGCTGCTCTATAGCGATGGCTACCGTTTTACCGGGCTGGCGGTGACGCTGTGGCTGCTGATTAGCTCAGTGGTAATGGGCGGGCTGCTGGCGGTGCCAATGGCCGTCGGGCGCGTGTCGTCGAATAAATTTATTCGTTTGCCTATCTGGCTCTACACCTATATGTTTCGCGGCACGCCGCTCTATGTGCAGCTGCTGGTGTTTTACTCCGGCATGTACAGTCTGGAGATCGTGCGCGGCACGGACTTCCTCAACGCCTTCTTCCGCAGCGGCTTGAACTGTACGATTTTGGCGCTGACCCTCAACACCTGCGCCTACACCACCGAGATTTTCGCCGGTGCTATCCGCGCTGTGCCGCACGGCGAGATTGAAGCTGCCAATGCTTATGGCTTCTCGCGCTTCAAGCTCTACACCTGCATCATTTTGCCTTCGGCGCTGCGCACGGCTCTGCCAGCCTACAGCAACGAAGTGATTTTGATGCTGCACTCCACGGCGCTGGCGTTTACCGCCACCGTCCCGGATGTCTTGAAGATTGCCCGCGACATTAACTCGGCAACCTATCAGCCGTTTTACGCCTTCGGCATCGCGGCGGTGATTTACCTGTGCATCTCCTTTGTATTGATTGGTCTGTTCCGTTTGGCGGAAAGACGCTGGCTGGCGCACGTTAAGCCTCAAGCTCATTAATAAGTATTATTTTGCGGATATAACACTATGCCAGACAACAAATTAGCGGTTATCGACCTGCACAAACGTTACGGCGAACATGAAGTTTTGAAAGGCGTGTCGCTCTCCGCCAACGCCGGTGATGTGATCAGCATTATTGGATCTTCCGGTTCCGGTAAAAGTACTTTCCTGCGCTGCATTAACTTCCTTGAGAAGCCGAGCGAAGGCTCGATCAGCGTTAATAATCAGGATATCCGGATGGTGCGCGACACCGACGGGCAGCTGAAAGTCTTCGACAAGAAGCAGCTTCAGCTGCTGCGCACCAAGCTGACCATGGTGTTTCAGCACTTCAACCTGTGGAGCCACATGACGGTGCTGGAAAACGTCATGGAGGCGCCGATTCAGGTGCTGGGGCTGAGCAAGGCCGAAGCACGCGAGCGCGCGGTGAAGTATCTCGACAAAGTGGGTATCGACGCCCGCGCTCAGGGTAAATACCCGGTTAACCTTTCGGGCGGCCAGCAGCAGCGCGTGTCTATCGCCCGCGCGCTGGCGATGGAACCTGAAGTGTTGCTGTTTGATGAGCCGACCTCGGCGCTGGACCCCGAGTTGGTGGGCGAAGTCTTGCGCATCATGCAGAAGCTGGCGGAAGAGGGCAAAACTATGGTGGTGGTGACGCACGAGATGGAGTTTGCTCGTCACGTTTCCAGCCATGTGATCTTCCTGCATCAGGGTGTGATTGAAGAGCAGGGCAATCCGGCAGAAGTGTTCGGCAGCCCGAAATCAGCGCGTTTGCAGCAGTTCTTGTCAGGTGCTCTGAAGTAATAAATTGGAAGTAAGAAAACCGAAGAACCAAAAGCGTCCTCCCCGGCTAAAGGGGAGGACCTTACTGCATTAGCCCTTGGCGGCCAGCAAGCAGAGTTGCACGGTCAGTTCATAAGACTTCACGAAGGAGCTGACGGGCAGGAACTCATACTTGGAGTGGAAGTTGTGCGCGCCGGTGAAGTAGTTTGGCGTCAGCAAGCCTTTCGCCGACAGCGCCGCACCGTCGGTGCCGCCGCGCATTGGGATCACCTTCGGCTCCACGCCAATCTGCTGTAAACCCGCGAAAATCAGGTCAATCGCCCGACGGTCTTCACCAATGGCGCTGCTGATATTGCTGTAGGTATCGCTAATTTCTACTGAGACTTTGGCCGTTGGGTACTTGGCCTGAATCTCTTTCGCCACTTGGTGAATTTTGACTTTGCGCGCTGCAAAGCTGTCACTATCGAAGTCGCGAATAGAGGCTTTAAGCTCTGCGCCTTGCTGGGTGGCGCTCATGCCGTTGAACCAGACATAGCCTTCGCGGCCTTCGGTGTTTTCCGGCGTTTCGGCGCGGTCAAACTGGCTGATGAAGTCGTGGGCCATTAGCAGCGGGTTGACCAGTACGCCTTTGGCGGACATGGGGTGGGCGGTCACGCCGGTGAAGCTGATATCTACCGCCGCCGCGTTGAAGTTCTCATACACAACTTCGCCCAATTCGCAGCAGTCGATGGTGTAGGCGAAATCCACGTCGAAACGCGCCAGATCCAGCGCCTTCGCGCCGCGTAGGCCAATCTCCTCATCGGGCACGAAGGCCACGACGATATCGCCATACTGCTGGTCGTCACGCAGATTTTCCAGCAGGGTCATTACCACGGTGACGGCGGCTTTGTTGTCCGCGCCGAGCACGCTGGTGCCGTCGCTAAAAATAATCTCCTGACCTTTGTACGGCAAAATCTCCGGGCGCTCAGACGGGCGCAGCCAGATATCTTTTTCTTTATTCAGGCAGACGTCATCGCCAGTGAAGGTCAGGGTTTGCGGGTGAATGTCAGGGCTGAGGCCGACGTCCACGGTATCAATATGGGTGATGAAGCCAATGCGCGGTCCGCCTTGCTTGGTACCTGGCTTCACGGCGGTGACGGTGGCGTGTTCATCAATTTGAATGTTTTGCAGGCCCAGCGTTTTGAGTTCGTCGGCGAGTAGTTTCGCCAGTGTGTGCTGGCCCGGCGTGCTTGGAAGGGTAGTAGCGTGGGCATCACTTTGCGTGCTCACTGACAGGTAACGAAAGAAACGTTCGGTAAGCTGTTTTTCGATTGTTGTCGACATTATGACCCCTAAGTTTGCTTACATACAAGATTTTCATATATAACAGAGTATTACTAACTGTTGCTTGAATGTTAATCTGTTTTTAAAAGATGCACCACGAAGAATAAGCGTTATTAAACACAACGACAGGGAAAACCATGAAACACAACATCCTCAAAATAAGTGCCGGTTTACTGGCCTTGGCGGTGACGGGCGGCGCGTCCGCCAAGACCTTAGTCTATTGCTCAGAAGGCTCGCCAGAGCAGTTCAACCCACAGCTCTACACCTCGGGAACCTCGGTAGACGCCAGCGCGGTGCCTATCTATAACCGTCTGGTCGATTTCAAAGCCGGTACCACCGACTTAGTGCCAAGCCTCGCCGAAAGCTGGGACATCAGCCCGGACGGCAAAACCTACACTTTTCATCTGCGCAAAGGGGTGAAATTCCAGAGCAGCAAGATTTTCACGCCAACCCGTGACTTCAACGCTGACGACGTGATTTTCTCCTTCATGCGCCAAAAAGACGAAAACAACCCCTACCACAAGGTGTCGGGCGGGACTTATCTCAACTTCGATAGCCTGAAGATGGGGGACCTGATTGGCAGCATCGACAAGGTGGATGATTACACGGTTCGCTTCAATCTGACGCGCCCTGAAGCCCCGTTTGTGGCTGATTTGGCATGGTATTTCGCCTCAATCCTCTCGGCGGAATATGCCGACCAGATGCTGAAAGCCGGTACGCCAGAAAAAGTGGATATGAATCCTATCGGCACCGGCCCCTTCGAGCTGGTGCAGTACCAGAAAGACACCCGTCTGCTGTACAAAGCTTTCCCGGAATACTGGCAGGGCAAGTCGAAAATCGACCGTCTGGTGTACACCATCACGCCTGATGCCTCGATGCGCCTCGCCAAGCTGGAGAAGAACGAGTGTCAGGTGATGCCATTCCCGAATCCGGCTGACTTGGACCGTATGCGCGCCAATAAAGACATTAATTTGATGAGCAAGTCCGGGTTGAATACCGGCTTCCTGTCCTTCAATACTCAAAAACCGCCGTTGGATAATGTGAAAGTGCGCCAGGCGCTGAGCATGGCGATCAACAAGCCGCAAATCATCGAAGCCGTGTTTCAGGGCACCGGGACAGTAGCCAAAACGCTGCTGCCGACCGGCGTCTGGGGCTATAACGATAAAGTGGTGGATTACGATTTCTCACCAGAAAAAGCCAAAGCGCTATTAGCCGAAGCCGGTTTCCCGAATGGTTTTGATATCGATCTGTGGGCGATGCCGGTTCAGCGTCCGTACAACCCAAATGCCCGCCGCATGGCCGAGATGATTCAGTCCGACTGGGCGAAAATTGGCGTGAAGGCGCACATTGTGAGCTATGAGTGGGGCGAGTATCAGACCCGCATTCGCAACGGCGAGCACATGGCCGCGCTGATGGGCTGGACCACCGCCAACGGCGACCCGGACAACTTCTTCGGCCCGCTCTACACCTGTAACGCAGCCAAAGGCGGTTCTAACTCGGCCAAGTGGTGCTATCCGCCATTCGATAAGTTAATCACCGAAGCTAAAGAAACCACCGATCACGACAAACGCGTCGCGCTGTACGAAGAGGCGCAGCAAGTGATGCACGATCAGGCTCCGGCAGTGTTTATCGCCCACTCGACGATTTTCGAACCCGTTCGCAAAGAAGTGACCGGGTATGAAGTCGACCCGTTTGGGAAACATATTTTCTACCAGACGGACATTAAGGAGTAGGAAAGAGGGCAGCTTTCGGGGCGCTAACTTTTGGGCTGCTGCCCTGACCTGCTTTTTAAATCTTTAAATTCAAATTCAAATTCAACTTCAAAACCGTGGGCGTCGGCCCACACCGACCAAGGGAGGCGTAAACGCGCCTCCCTTGGAACCCTGCGTTTTTTCTGTTGTGAGATCGAGGCTGCGCAGGGTCGGAATGGACGTGTTTCAGCGGCCACGGTGTTCGCCGCGAAGTGCCGCCGCTTAGGCGGTTCCCTCAGTTCGGGCTTCGAGCCTTGGGTCTCGAACCACTCCTTCGGCGTCACTTCTGAACGCGGCCTACTGGCATTTACACCGAACCTTTTCAGTGGTTTGGGGTTGGTTTGCTCCCCCCTGATAAGAGGGAGGCTGGGAGGGAGTAAGTCAAACTCCTGAAACGGCACGGTTGAGAAGCCCCAAAACCGCAGTCAAAAATGGCGCTGAGCAAGAGGTTCAAGACCTAAGGCTTGAATCCCGCAGCGAAGGCACCGCCTAAGCGGCGACATTTTGCGGTGGATAGCTGAAGTACCTGAAACACGTCCGCCCAAAGAGCGGAGCGCGCAGTAAAGAGCCGGGGAGTCTTGAGGGGCGCGGCGATAGGCGCCCCTCAAGGCCGGTGTGGCGGCAGCGCACGACCTTGACCTTAAAAGGCTCGCTTGGGAAGCCCATCCCAATCACCCCTTCAGAACGTTCTCCAGCGCCTCCTTCAACTCCTGATGCCCAAACGTAAACCCTGCATCCTCGAGCCTTCTCGGTACGGCTCGCTGGCCGCCTAGCACCAGAACGGCAGACTCACCCATCAACAGGCGCACAACGCCCGCCGGCACGCGCATAAAGGCCGGGCGGTGGAGCACTTCACCCAGCAACGCGCTGAACTGTTCGTTGCGGGCGGGGTAAGGGGAAACCATGTTGAAAGGGCCACTCAGGGTTTCGTGCATTAGCAGGAAAATGATGCCATTGACCATGTCGTCGATATGGATCCACGGCATATATTGCTGGCCGTCGCCGAACGGGCCGCCGAGACCGGCGCGGAAGGGCAGCACCATTTTCGCCAGCGCGCCCCCTTTACGGGCTAAGACTACGCCGGTGCGCAGCAGGCAGACTCTGGTGTGGTCGCTCTCTGCGGCTAAAGCCAGGGCTTCCCAACGGGCGCAGAGCTGCCAGGTGAACTGCTTATTTGGCGGCTCATCTTCGGGCACTAACGCCTGACCTTGGTCGCCGTAATAGCCCACGGCGGAACCGGAAATGAAGACTGACGGCGGCTTCTGGCTGGCGTTAATCAGGGTGGCGAGTCGCTCGGTGACCTGCCAGCGGCTATCGCATAACTTCTGTTTCTGATCTTTGGTCCAGCGCTTATCGGCGATTGGCTCTCCGGCAAGATTGATCACCGCGTCGAAGCCGTCTAAAGAGGTTTTATCTTCCAGCGACTCCCACAGCAGCACCTGCGGGCCAAGCACCTTGGCGGCGCGGGAGGGGGAGCGAGTCAGCGCCGTGATATGGTGCGACTGGCCGAGCAGACGTTCTGTGAGTCGGCGTCCGATAAGGCCGGTGGCTCCGGTTATCAAGATTTTCATAGGCTGGCTCCTTAACTTATTGAATGCCCATTGGAAGGCTTCTTTTTAGCATAGGTTACTCCTCGCACTAAACACGCGATATGGAGCACATCCTGAGTGAAATATTTTTATCCCCAATGCGTCGATAACCCGCGCGGGTATCGGCAAAACTCACCGCATTGGGGATAAGAACGGCTGAGCGTGAACTACTTGTTGTCGGCCACGGCGTAGGCTTTTTGCGTCGCAGGGCGGTTCTTGATGCGTTCAAACCAGTTGCGCACGGCAGGGTAGTCCGCCAGATCAATCCGTTGCCGCTCGTGTGAAACTGCCCACGGGTAGGTTGCGATATCGGCAATGCTGTAGTTTTCGCCCGCAATATAGGCGTTTTTCTCCAGCTGGGTATTGAGCACGTTGTACAGGCGTTGGGTTTCTTGCAAATAACGCTCGATGGCGTAAGGGACGGGCTGCGGGGCGAAGTGGGTGAAATGGTGGTTTTGCCCCAGCATCGGGCCGAATCCGCCGACTTGCCAGTAGAGCCACTGGAGGGTCAGGGTACGTTCGCGTAGCTCTTGGCTGAGCAGTTTGCCGGTTTTGTCGGCGAGATACTGCAAGATGGCGCCGGATTCGAACACGCTAATCGGCGCGCCGTTATCAACTGGCTGGTCATCAACAATGGCAGGAATTTTATTATTGGGCGAGATGGCGAGAAACTCGGGTTTGAACTGGTCGCCGGAACTGATGTTAATGCGTTGAATTCGGTAGGGTATTTCGGCTTCTTCCAGAAAGAGCGTGATTTTGTGTCCGTTGGGTGTTGGCGCGTAATATAAATCAATCATAATGCCTCCTGCGTTATTAGATTTTGTGGCCGACATGCGGCAGAGCGGGATTCTGATAATCAAAGAATAGCGTTGAATTCTTACTGTCTCGGGTGCAACATCCGCAAACTATCAACTTTAGGTTAACATATCAGTTAAGCTTGGTTGGCACTGTGAGACTAGTCTGATGGTTTCCGGCCCGGACTGTCTTAGCTTTAAGCGTGGAACAATGCCACTCTGGCTATTGAAGCGCCCCCGCAGAGACAGATAGAATCAGCGGATACTCAATTTTACCCTTAGAAGGTTTCATAGGATGGCGGAACAAGAGCAGAACACCGGCACCGGCGAATGGGTTGATATCGTCAACGAAGAGAACGAAGTTATAGCCCAGGCTAGCCGTCAACAGATGCGAGCTCAGTGCCTGCGCCATCGTGCCAGCTACATCGTGGTTCACGACGGCATGGGTAAAATCCTGGTGCAAAGACGCACCGAGACCAAAGATTTCTTCCCTGGTTGGTTAGATGCCACCGCCGGCGGCGTGGTGCAGAGTGGGGAGATTGTGCTGGATTCCGCCCGTCGCGAAGCAGAAGAGGAGCTGGGTATTGCCGGCGTGCCTTTTGCTGAGCACGGCATGTTCTACTTCGAAGAGCCAAACAAGTGCCGCGTGTGGGGCGCGTTGTTTAGCTGTGTTTCCCACGGTCCTTTTGCCTTGCAGGAAGAAGAGATCGACGAAGTCAGTTGGATGACGCCAGAAGAGATCACCGCCCGTTGTGACGAATTCACCCCAGATTCGCTGAAAGCGCTGTCACTGTGGATGACCCGCAATAATGAGAAAGAACACGGTAAGCCGTTGGTTCGTGAAGAGAAAATCTTACCAGGCGATCCGCTGCCGGTTGAAACCTCTTCCTTCTCGCTGGGTGATGTTCAGGAAAGCAAAAACGCTGACGGAGCTTAATGGCTTCTGAGTAAAATGCACCAAGGGGCGGCTTAGGCCGCCCTCTGCATTTCTGCGGATAAATCATGTTTTAACAGCTATCGCGACGGCAAAGTGATGAGGCAATCGCGACCTCTTCCCACTCTTCATCGTTAATGCGCGCCAGCAGGGCCTGCGCCGCGCGGATGCCAATCTCTTTGTGCGGAATGGCAATGGTGGTCAAGGGCGGCTGGCACACCTTGCTCACGTCACTGTTACCAAAACCCACCACCGCTAAATCATCCGGTACTTTCACTCTCCGACGCTGGCATTCGTACAGCACGCCGCAGGCCAGCTCGTCGGAAACGCACACCAGCGCGTCGATTTCAGGCCACGCCAGCAAGAACTCCGGCAGCTGGTGCGCGCCAGTGGTGAAGCTGGCCGGTTCGGCTGAATTGATCACCCGATGCACCGACATGTGGGCCTTAAGCATGGCTTTATGCCAGCCTTGCAGATGCTGCTGGAAAATCCACTGCTCCTGATTGGCGCACAGCATGCCAATGTTTTTATAGCCGCGGTCGATCACCGTTTTGGTCAGTTGATACATGGCTTCGACATTGTCGATGCCAATATTCATATCAATGGGCGACTCGGTCAGCGCGCCAATCTCCAGCACCGGGATCGAGGTATTATCCAGCCAATTGCGCACATTCGGCGAGTGCTCGACGCTGAGCAAAATGGCGGCGGCGAGGTTGTAAGACAGGAGGGTTTCGAGCAGCTTCTCTTCGCGATCGAGACGATGCTGCGACTCCGCCAGCATGATTTGGTAGCCGGCGGGTTGCAGGATTTTTTGCAACCCGGCGAACATCTCGGCACAACCCGGCTCTGACAGGCTTGGGACAATCATCGCAATAGTGTAGGAAGAGGCGGAAGCGAGCGAGCTGGCGGCCTGATTGGGTAAATAGCCGAGCTGGCTGACGGCTTCTTCAATTTTTTCACGCAGTTTATCCGAAACCTGCTCCGGCGTTCTTAGCGCCCGGGACACGGTCATACTCCCGACACCCGCGAGTTGCGCGACATCGGCCAGCGTCACTCTTCCGGTACTGCGTCGTTTTTTGTTAATCGACATTCACTATCCTGACTCTCAACTGCGCGTCTCGCGCAGGGCATCGCAATCTAAAATGGGCCGCAAACCGGAGGGTTCCCGCAAGAACGGCAGGGGTAACAGCGGCAGATGTGATGAATTATCGGCAAATCGTGGACAAAGTATATCCTTATTTCTCATCTCCAATGTTGTCTGATACCCGAGGGTGATTATTTTTGATAGCGCTATCACAGAATCAAATCATAGAAGTTTGGTAGCGCTACCTTTGTGAGTTGCATCACAGATGTTAACGCTATCGCTGAGTAGAGTCTGGATCGTTAATGGGATCGGGGGAGGTTGTTAATGCTTTTAACTATGGCGACCTTTAGGCCCACTGACACACCAAGTAAGAATTCCAAAAATAAGAGTCAGGAGTTGCAATGCTTAATGATTGGCTGACACCAGATACGATTCACATTAGACACGACATCACTGACTGGCGCGACGCCGTGAAAGCCAGTGCTGAACCTTTACTGGCGAATGGCACCATCACCGCTGATTACGTTGAGGCGATTTTTGCCCAGCATGAGAAGTTGGGTCCGTACTACGTTTTGGCACCGGGTATTGCCATGCCGCATGCCCGTCCTGAAGAGGGTGCCAAGGGGCTAGGATTATCTTTGCTGACACTGCCTCACGGCGTGAAATTCAATTCAGAAGATAATGATCCGGTTTATAGCGTAGTGATGTTAGCGGCACCGGATAAACACAGCCATATCGAATTAATTTCTGAGCTGGCTGAGTTATTTTCCAGCGAAGATGAAATGCAAAAAATATTTGCAGCGAAAGACATTAAAACTATTCAGGACATTATCTCTAAATTCTAATTCCTGAACCAATGGAATAACGTCAGTTCATCATGGATGCGTAATACGGTATACATCAGGCTAATACTGGTGAATTACCCTACAAACTTTAAAACACAGGTAAATAACATGAAAATTATGGCGATTTGTGGTTCAGGTTTAGGCAGCAGCTTTATGGTGGAAATGAACATCAAGAAAGTGCTGAAAAAGTTGAATATTCAGGCCGACGTTGAACACTCCGATCTCTCCTCTGCCACACCGGGCGCAGCGGACCTGTTCGTGATGGCGAAAGATATCGCCGCCAGCGCAGGCGTTCCAGAGAATCAGTTAGTGGTCATTACTAACATTGTGGATATTAATGAGCTGGAAACCAAGTTAGTCGCCCACTTCGAAAAATATCCTGTGTGATAAGACGATTATTCTAAAAATAAAGAGGTGTATATGTTTATCCAGGAAACGCTCAAGTTTGTGGTTGATATATTAAAAGTGCCTTCTATTTTGGTCGGTCTTATTGCGTTGATCGGTCTGGTCGCACAAAAGAAAAACTTTTCCGATGTGGTGAAAGGCACGGTAAAAACAATATTAGGCTTTCTGGTATTGGCGGGCGGTGCCACGGTATTAGTCGGGGCATTAAATCCTTTAGGCGGCATGTTTGAACATGCTTTCAGCATTCAGGGGATCATTCCAAATAACGAAGCGATTGTCTCTATCGCTTTGGAGAAATTCGGTGCGCCTACTGCCTTGATCATGGCGTTCGGCATGGTGGCTAACTTGATCGTCGCGCGTTTCACTCGCCTGAAATACGTGTTCCTGACTGGTCACCACACCTTCTACATGGCCTGTATGATCAGCGTTATCCTCACCGTTGCTGGTTTTGAAGGCGTGGGTCTGGTGTTCACCGGTTCCCTGACGCTGGGTCTTATCATGGCGTTCTTCCCGGCACTGGCGCAGCGCTATATGCGTCGCATCACCGGCAATGACGACGTGGCATTCGGCCATTTCGGCACTATCGGTTATGTGCTGTCCGGCTGGATTGGTAGCAAGGTCGGTAAAGGTTCGCGCTCAACCGAAGAGATGAACCTGCCGAAGAACCTCAGCTTCCTGCGCGATAGCTCGATTTCTATCTCGCTGACCATGATCATCATCTACCTGATCCTCGCGGTGTTCGCGGGCCAACTATTCGTTGAGCAGACTTACAGCGCGGGCCAGAACTACTTGGTGTACTCCATCATCATGGCTATCACCTTTGCGGCGGGCGTGTTCATCATCCTGCAAGGCGTGCGTCTGATTCTGGCGGAAATAGTTCCGGCATTCGTCGGCTTTTCTGAGAAGCTGGTGCCAAATGCTCGCCCGGCGCTGGACTGCCCGGTGGTGTACCCTTACGCGCCAAATGCCGTGCTGATTGGCTTTCTGTTCAGCTTCCTCGGCGGTCTGGTTGGCCTGTTCCTGCTGGGTCAGTTCAATCTGGTGTTAATTCTGCCGGGCGTAGTTCCGCACTTCTTCACCGGTGCTACCGCTGGCGTGTTCGGTAACGCCACTGGTGGGCGTCGCGGCGCAATGGTTGGCGCATTTGCCAACGGCGTGCTGATCACCTTCCTGCCAGTTCTGCTACTGCCGGTACTGGGTGCGCTGGGCTTCGCCAACGCCACCTTCTCCGATGCTGACTTCGGCGTCATTGGTATCCTGCTCGGCAACCTGGCTCGCTTTATGTCGAAAGAAGCCATTATGGCGCTGATCGTGGCTATCTTCGCCGCGCTGGTGGCCTACAACTATCTGGCGAAAAAGCCAGCCGCAGAAAAAGCAGTAAGCGAAAAGTAATTCTTCCTAAGTACCACTAACCATCCGGGAAAGCACAAGGTAAGGCCTGTTAGTCATTAACAGGCCGAGCCAAGTGCTAACTAAAATAAGGACCAATAAACATGAAAGATGTCCAAGAGGTTCGTGAGTTTGCTCGTCAAATCCGTATTGAGACCCTAAAAATGCTCACCGGATTAGGCTTTGGTCACTACGGCGGCAGCATGTCGGTGGTCGAAACGCTGGCGGTGCTGTATAGCGACGTGATGCGTATCGACCCGACCAAGCCAGACTGGCAAGAGCGTGATTATTTTGTTCTGTCGAAAGGCCACGCTGGCCCGGCGCTGTATGCCACGCTGGCGCTGAAAGGCTACTTCCCGCAGGACGATTTGAAAACGCTAAACCAGAATGGCACCAAGTTGCCGAGCCATCCTGATCGCCTGCGCACCGTTGGCGTGGATGCAACGACCGGATCTCTGGGACAGGGCGTGTCCATTGCCACCGGCATGGCGCTGTCGCACAAACTGGCGAAACGCGATAATCGCGTGTTCTGCGTGGTGGGCGACGGTGAGTTGAATGAGGGCCAGTGCTGGGAGGCTTTCCAGTTTATTGCTCACCACAACCTCAACAACCTGACGGTGTTTATTGACTACAACAAGCAGCAGCTCGACGGTTTGCTGGATGAAGTGATTAAGCCGTTTGATTTAGCCGGTAAGTTCAGCGCCTTTGGCTTCGACGTGTTGACCATCAAAGGCGATGACATTGTGGCCTTGCAAAACGCGCTGACGCCGGTACGTCAGGGCGAGCAGCGCCCGCTGGCCATCGTGCTCGACAGCGTGAAAGGACAGGGCGTGAAGTATCTGGAATCACTGGCTAACTCGCACCACCTGCGATTAACCCCGGATGTGAAACTGGAAATCGAAAACGCCATTGCTGAACTGGAGGCCGCCCATGTTTGAAGTCACGCTGGAACTGAAACCCGACAACATTGAAATGCGTAAAGTCTACGGCAACGTGGTGCGGGAAAAAATCGTTGAGAACACGCCAATTATTGCTCTCGAAGCTGACTTGATGAGCGCCATGGCGATGGACGGCGTCCATCGTGACCATCCGCAGCACGTGATTAACTGCGGCATCATGGAAGCCAACGTGATTGGCGTCGCCGCTGGCCTGTCTCTGACCGGGCGCGTGCCCTTCGTGCACACTTTCACCGCCTTCGCCAGCCGTCGCTGCTTCGACCAGCTGTTTATGTCTTTGGATTACCAGAAGAATAACGTCAAGGTGATCGCCTCTGACGCCGGAGTCACCGCCTGCCACAATGGCGGCACGCACATGTCTTTCGAGGATATGGGCATTGTGCGGGGCTTAGCGAACTCGATTGTGTTGGAAGTCACCGACGCCGTGATGTTCCGCGATATCTTACAGCAGCTGGTGGATCTGAAAGGCTTCTACTGGGTGCGCACCATCCGCAAACAGGCGACTCAGGTGTATAAAGAGGGTTCCACCTTCACCATCGGTAAAGCCAACCTGCTGCGCGATGGTAATGATATCACCCTGATTGCCAACGGTATTATGGTAGCTGAGGCCTTAAAAGCGGCGGAGATGCTGGCTCGTGACGGCATCAGCGCGGCGGTTATCGACATGTTCACCCTGAAACCTATCGACAAAGAGATCATTCAGCAGTACGCCGCCAAAACCGGCAAAATCGTTACCTGTGAGAACCACAGTATCCATAACGGGCTGGGTTCGGCGGTGGCCGAAGTGCTGGTCGAGCATACGCCGGTGCCGATGCGCCGCGTGGGCGTGAAGGAGCGCTATGGACAGGTCGGCACGCAGGACTTCTTGCAGCAGGAGTACGGCCTGACCGCCGAGCACATTCTCGAAGCAGCGAAACAGCTGCTGTAACGGAATTGAGCCAAAAAAAACGCCGACATAATGTCGGCGTTTTGCATTCTGAGCAGGCAGGAAATTAAGCTTTAGCTGCTGCTTCAGCCTGAGCAGATTGAATCGCAGTCAGTGCCACGGTGTAGACGATATCGTCAACCAGCGCGCCGCGAGACAGGTCGTTGACTGGCTTACGCATACCTTGCAGCATTGGCCCGATAGACACCAAATCAGCAGAACGCTGAACCGCTTTATAGGTGGTGTTACCGGTGTTCAGGTCTGGGAAGATGAACACGGTCGCTTTACCCGCTACCGGCGAGTTTGGCGCTTTGGACTTCGCCACGTCAGCCATGATTGCGGCGTCATATTGCAGTGGACCGTCGATGATCAGGTCCGGGCGTTTTTCCTGCGCCAGACGAGTCGCTTCACGCACTTTCTCAACGTCGCTACCTGCACCCGAGTTACCGGTGGAGTAGGAGATCATTGCCACGCGTGGTTCGATACCGAAGGCGGCGGCGGAATCCGCAGATTGGATAGCGATTTCAGACAGCTGTTCAGCCGTTGGGTCCGGGTTGATGGCGCAGTCGCCGTAAACCAGCACTTGGTCAGGCAGCAGCATGAAGAACACGGAAGAAACCAGCGAGCTGCCCGGCGCCGTTTTGATCAGCTGCAATGGTGGGCGGATGGTGTTCGCCGTGGTGTGAACCGCGCCGGATACCAGACCGTCAACTTCGCCTTTTTCTAGCATCAGGGTGCCGAGAACCACGTTGTCTTCCAACTGCTCGCGGGCAACCACTTCGGTCATGCCTTTGCTTTTACGCAGTTCAACCAGGCGGGCCACGTACTCTTCACGCACCACAACCGGGTCAACAATCTGGATGCCTTTGCCCAGTTCGATACCCTGAGCAGCGGCAACGCGTTGGATCTCTTCTGGATTACCCAGCAGCACGCATTCTGCGATACCACGTTCAGCACACAGCGACGCGGCTTTCACGGTACGCGGCTCGTCGCCTTCTGGCAGCACGATACGTTTTTTCGCATTACGCGCCAGTTCGGTCAGCTGATAGCGGAACGCCGGAGGAGACAGGCGGCGTGAACGCTCGGAGTGGGCGCTCAGGGAGTTGATCCAGTCGCTGTTGATGTGGGAAGCCACGTACTGTTGCAGCTTCTCAACGCGCTGGTGGTCATCAGCAGGCACTTCAAGGTTGAAGCTTTGCAGGCTGAGGGAAGTCTGCCACGTGTTGGTATCCACCATAAAGACCGGCAGGCCAGTTTTGAATGCGCGCTCGCACAGGGTGTTGATGCGATCGTCGATGTCATAGCCGCCAGTCAGCAAGATAGCGCCGATTTCCACGCCGTTCATCGCCGCCAGACAGGCTGAAACCAGTACGTCTGGACGATCAGCAGAGGTCACCAGCAGTGAACCCGGGCGGAAGTGCTCCAGCATGTGCGGAATGCTGCGCGCGCAGAAGGTTACGGATTTCACGCGGCGAGTCTGGATGTCACCTTCATTGATAACGCGGGCATTCAGGTGTTTTGCCATGTCGATGGCGCGAGTGGCGATCAGCTCGAAGCTCCAAGGAATGCAGCCCAGCACCGGCAGCGGGCTGTTAGCGAACAGCTGGCTTGGGTCAACGTTAGCAACACTTGCCTTGGTGGAGTCGTCGAAGATTTCAGACAGGTCAGGGCGCGTACGGCCTTGATCATCAACCGGGGCGTTCAGTTTGTTGATGATAACGCCGGTGATATTTTTGTTTTTGCTGCCGCCGAAGCTGCTACGTGCCAGCTCAATGCGCTCTTTCAGCTGAGCCGGAGAGTCATTGCCCAGCGCGATGACGAAGACGATTTCGGCATTCAGGGTTTTGGCAATTTCGTAGTTCAGGGCGTTAGCGAACTGATGTTTACGGGTTGGCACCAAGCCTTCAACCAGCACGACTTCTGCGTCTTTGGTGTTTTCGTGGTAACGGGCGATGATCTCTTCCATCAGCACGTCCTGTTGGTTAGAGCTCAACAGGTTTTCCACGTGGCTCATTTTCAGCGGCTCAGCAGCAGGTACGCTGGAGTTGGCGCGGATAATGGTGGTGGTTTGGTCTGGCGAATCACCGCCGGTGCGCGGCTGGGCGATAGGCTTGAAGATGCTTAGGCTAACGCCTTTTTGTTCCATGGCACGGATCACGCCAAGGCTGACGCTGGTCAGACCGACGCTGGTGCCTGTAGGGATCAACATAATTGTACGGGACACGGCTAAACCTCTCTGGAATGCCAGACGGACGTAGAACTTGAGTAAGGAAGGTGCGATGACTGCTTAACGCGGCTGCTTCCAGACTGGCTACGCTCGCCTAATTAAAGAAAACTGCCAGCAGGCGCTGGCAGTGGGATGCATGTTATGCGGTCAGGCGAGCCGCATCTTGAGCGATAACCAGCTCTTCGTTGGTCGGGATGACCAGCGCGGTACGCGTGCCTTCTTTGTTGATAGCGCCAGACTTGCCAAAGCGGGCTGCGAGGTTACGTTCGTGGTCGATTTCAAAGCCCAGCAGGCCCAGTTTATCGAGTGCGAATTCACGAACCATCGCGGCGTTTTCACCGATACCGCCGGTGAAGACCACGGCGTCCAGACGACCTTCCATCAGGGCTGCATAAGAACCGATGTACTTGGCCAGACGGTGGCAGAAGACGTCCATGGCGCGTTTAGCATCGGCTTTGGTCGCATAGTTATCTTCTACATAGCGGCAGTCGCTGGTGACTTCAGTCAGGCCGAGCAGACCGGATTCTTTAGTCAGCATTTTGTTGATCTGGTCAACACTCATGCCCAGTGCGTCGTGCAGGTGGAAGATGATAGCCGGGTCGATGTCACCACTGCGGGTACCCATCACCAGACCTTCCAGCGGGGTCAGACCCATGGAAGTATCCACGCATTTACCGTTACGGATCGCGCTAACAGAACCGCCGTTGCCCAGGTGGCAGGTGATCAAGTTCACTTCTTCCACTGGCTTATTCAGCATTTTCGCGGCTTCTTGCGTCACGTAGAAGTGGCTGGTGCCGTGTGCGCCGTAGCGACGAACGTGGTGATCTTTGTACAGGCTGTACGGCAGAGCGTAGAGGTAAGACTCTTCCGGCATGGTCTGGTGGAACGCCGTGTCGAACACTGCCACGTTTTTATCAGCCAGTTTCGGGAAGGATTTCAACGCTTCGGCGATACCAATCAGGTGTGCTGGGTTATGCAGCGGTGCAAACGGGATAGATTCTTTGATACCCTGAATGACTGCATCATCGATAAGCATTGATTTGGTCAGTTTTTCGCCGCCGTGAACGATACGGTGACCGATAGCCACCAGCTCAGCAGAGAGTTCAGGTTTTTTGGACAGGATATTGTCAACAATGAACTTCAGAGCTTCACTGTGCGCAGCGCCAGCGCCAAGTGCGGCTTCTTCTTTACCACCGTCCATTTTCCATTTGATGCGGGCTTCTGGCAGATGGAAACATTCGGCTAAACCTGAGATGTACTCTTCACCATTCGCAGCATCAATGATGGCGAACTTAAGGGAAGAGCTACCACAGTTAAGAACCAGAACTAGCTTACTCGACATGGAAGTACCTATTTATTGTTGGTGCTGTTTAAGATAAAAACAAAACACGTGGTTAATAAATCGTCAATCTGACATCAAGCGTAGCGCATAATGGCGGTGACAATTATGATTAACATCATGCCAACGAAGAAAAGCGGCATGACAGTGATAAAGCTGGGGAATCTTCAGCCAACGGCCGAAACCGGGCGGTGATTAATCACCTCTTATGCTGACAATACATCTCTCAATGAGTGCGTCAGACCCCTCAGAATGCTACTTATTAGGGCTTTAATCGGTAAAAACGCTAACAAATAAGACAATAATTAATTACAAAAGGCACCAAGCGGAGGCAAGATGAAGCAACGCCCCGAATTTGCGGGGACAGGATACCCACTGGTGCCTGCAAAAACAAAATATATTTAATCGTGCTAAAATCCCGTTTGTTATTTACAACTATTTTTTAATTATTATATGTGAAGTTGAGGTGCACCCATGACCAGTAAGCCATCAGGTTCAGTCAGTTGGTTTCAGGTATTCCAGCGCGGGCAACATTATATGAAGACCTGGCCAGCCGATAAGCGTCTGGCGCCGGTATTCCCCGAGAACCGAATTTCGACGGCGACGCGTTTTGCTGTGCGCTTTATGCCGCCTTTGGCCGTCTTCACCTTAACCTGGCAAATCGCTCTCGGCGGCCAGCTCGGCCCGGCGGTGGCCACCTCTATCTTTGCCTGTAGCTTGCCGATGCAAGGTCTGTGGTGGTTAGGACGCCGCTCTTTAACGCCGCTGCCACCAACGCTGCTGAGCTGGTTCCACGATGTGCGTAATAAGCTGGCCGAAGCAGGGCAGGCGCTGGCGCCGGTAGAAGGTACCCCGACCTATCAGTCTCTGGCCGACGTGTTAAAACGCGCCTTCAAGCAGTTGGACAAAACCTTCCTCGATGATATTTAACGGATGCCGGGCATCCGTTTTACTTTGCCCATTTTTTGTCTTAACGCGCTGTCATCCATTGTAACCATCAATAGTGAATCCACTTCATTTCCACTCAGTTTATGTGTCTAAATCAAAGAATGGTCAGCTTGAGATTTCACGCTAGTTTGCCCTGTGTCATGCTTTGTTCATTATGCATACTTGAGGAAATTCACGATGGAAATGACCAACGCCCAACGCCTGATTTTATCCAATCAATATAAAATGATGACCATGCTGGACCCGGAAAATGCCGATCGCTATCGCCGGTTACAAACGGTAATTGAGCGCGGCTTTGGTCTGCAAATGCGCGAGCTGGATCGCGACTTTGGAGAACTGTCGGAAGAAACCTGCCGTACTGTCATCAACATCATGGAAATGCACCACGCGATGCAGGTTTCATGGACCAATCTTAAAGACACTCAAGGTCTGGATCGCCGCCGTCTGGACTTCCTTGGCTTCGACGCTGCAACAGAATCCCGCTATTTGAGCTATGTTCGCTTTATGGTGAACACCGAAGGCCGCTATACTGACTTCGATTCAGGAACTCACGGGTTCAACTCACAGACTAAAATGTGGGAAAAATACCAGCGTATGCTCGCCGTCTGGCAAGCATGTCCACGCCAATATCATCTAAGCGCGGTCGAGATCGCGCAGATTATTAATGCCTAAATTGCAACCCGAATGAAGAAGCCGTAGCCAATAAAGCTGCGGCTTCACGCATAAAGGGGATAAGGAGTTGATTGTGGAGTGTAAAGGTTTCTTGTTCGACCTGGATGGAACGTTAGTCGATTCACTGCCTGCGGTAGAACGCGCTTGGATTAACTGGGCATTGAGTCGCGGCATCAGTCCGCAAGAGGTGCTGGCGTTTATTCATGGCAAGCAGGCGATCACTTCTTTGCGTCATTTTATGCCGGGCGAAAGTGAAGAGAACATCCAGCGCGAATTCCAAAAGCTCGAGCAGATTGAAGCCACGGATACTGAAGGCGTGACCGCGCTGCCGGGGGCGCATTTGCTGCTTAGCGAGTTGAATCGCCACAATATTCCTTGGGCGATTGTGACCTCTGGCACCGTGGCGGTGGCTCATGCCCGCCACGCGGCGGCGAATTTGCCGAAGCCAGAAGTGTTTGTCACGGCGGAACAAGTCAAACACGGCAAGCCACAGCCTGATGCTTACCTGCTGGGCGCCGAGCTTCTGGGTTTAGCGCCAGAAGATTGCGTGGTAGTGGAAGACGCCGCAGCCGGCGTGATGGCCGGATTGGCCGCAGGCTGCAAAGTGATTGCAGTCAATGCGCCGTCGGACACGCCGGGGATCGAAGAGGTCGATATGGATCTGAGCACCCTTGAAGTTATCGTGGTGGAAGCTGACAGCCATAAAGTGATGGTTGGCCTGCGTTAATAGCATATTGCTGATAAAAACGACGATTTCGTTGATATGAACCCCGCTTCGGCGGGGTTTTTTTATGGCATGCTTTCAGGCATGGTGTCTCAGCTTGCAGCCTTTTACTTTTCATCACAAACGGAGCCTTGTTTTGACCAGTGAACTGATATGGGTGTTGTTTCTTTTAATTGTCGCAATGGTGCTGTTCGCCAGCAATAAATTGCGCATGGACGTCGTGGCTTTACTCGTGATTGTCGCCTTCGTGATGAGTGGCACTCTGACGCTGCATGAGGCCATGGCCGGGTTTAGCGATCCGAACGTTATTTTGATTGCCGCACTCTTTGTCATTGGTCACGGGCTGGTGCGAACCGGCGTGGCTTATCAAGTTGGCGAATGGCTGATGAAGGTCGCGGGCAACAGCGAAACGCGCATGCTGGTGCTGTTGATGATCACCGTCGCCGGGCTGGGGGCCTTTATGAGCTCGACCGGCGTGGTGGCGATTTTCATCCCGGTGGTGTTAAACGTCGCCGCTAAAATGAAAACCTCTCCCGCCCGCCTGATGATGCCGCTGAGCTTCGCCGGGCTTATCAGCGGCATGATGACGCTGGTCGCGACGCCGCCTAACATGGTGGTTAACAGCGAGTTACTGCGCGAAGGCTTTGACGGCTTTGGCTTTTTTGGCGTGACGCCGATTGGCCTGGTGGTGTTGATTATGGGCGTTGGCTACATGCTTATCGCCCGCCGCTGGCTTTCTGGCGAAAACAGCGGCACTAAAAAAGAGGACTGGCAGCGCCGTACTTTCCGTGACCTGATCCGCGATTATCGCTTAACCGGCAGGGCAAGGCGCATGGCGATCCGCCCGGATTCTCCGCTGGTGGGTAAAACGCTGGATGATGTGCACCTGCGTTCGCGCTACAGCGCCAACGTGGTGGGGATTGAGCGCTGGCGCAAATTCCGCCGCATCATGGTCAGCGCCACCGGCAGCACCGAGCTGCGGGCCAGAGACGTGCTGCTGATTGATATGGCGGACAGTGAAATTTCGGTCAGGCAATTTCTGACCGATGAAAAACTCGAGCCGATGGTGCTGCGCGGCGACTACTTCTCCGAGCAGTCGCGCGACGTAGGCATGGCGGAAGTTTCACTGATTCCCGATTCCGAACTGCTGGGCAAAAGCTTGCAGCAGGTGAGTTTCCGCTCGCGTTACGGGCTTAACGTGGTTGGCATTCGCCGCAACGGCGAAGCCCTCGAAGGCAAGCTTATCGACGAAGAACTTCAGCTGGGCGATACCTTGCTGGTTATCGGCGACTGGAAGCTTATCCGCCAGCTTCAACAGCAAACTCACCATTTTATCGTGTTGAATCTTCCTGCCGAAGTGGACGACGTCGCGCCCGCCGTCAGTCAGGCACCGCACGCGCTTTTCTGCTTGGCGCTGATGGTGGCGCTGATGCTGACGGATGAAGTGCCGAACGTGATTGCCGCCATTGTCGCCTGCCTGCTGATGGGCAAATTCCGCTGTATCACCATGGAAGGGGCTTATAAATCCATTCACTGGCCGAGCCTGTTGCTGATCGTGGGGATGATGCCCTTTGCGCTGGCTTTGCAGAAAACTGGCGGGGTGGCGCTGATCGTTAAAGGGCTTATGGATGTCAGCGGCGGTCACGGCCCGCACATCATGCTGCTCAGCTTGTTTGTGCTCTGCGCGACCATTGGGCTGTTTATTTCGAATACCGCCACGGCGGTGCTGATGGCGCCGATTGCCATTGCTACGGCCCAGCAGATGGGGCTGTCGCCTTATCCCTTCACCATGATCATTGCGATTGCGGCCTCGGCAGCCTTTATGACGCCGGTCTCTTCACCAGTGAACACGCTAGTGATGGTGCCGGGCAATTACAGCTTCAGTGACTTTATCCGCATTGGCGTGCCTTTTACGCTGATGGTGATGGCCATCAGCGTGTTTCTGGTGCCGCTGCTGTTTCCGTTTTGAGGTAATTAGAGCGGAGAGTCGAGGCTGATTTCATCCAGTGACAGGCTAAAGCTCGGAATGAAGACCTCCATAAAGTAGTCCATTTCCGGGCTTTTACGCAGCGCCAGCGTCTTCTCCAGACGCGCCTTCGCCAGCTTGAATTCGTTATTACCGGCCGACAGCTCTTCCAGACATTTCAAATAGGCGCACAGGGCATCGGCCTGTTTCACCGTCAGCTTCTCCTCTTCACTGTAAAAGTGCTCGTCAATCAGTGAACGGAAATCATCTTGCAGCTCCTGCGGCAGCATCTCGATCAGCTTTTGCTGGGCTATTTTCTCAATCTTTTTGTATTCGTGAGCAATCTGCGGATTGTAATACTTGATAGGCGTCGGCATGTCGCCGGTCAGCACCTCGCTGGCGTCGTGGTACATCGCCAGCAGAGCGACGCGCTCGGCATTGAGGTTGCCATTAAACTTGCGGTTTTTGATCAGGGCCAGGGCGTGGGCGACGAAAGCCACCTGCAGGCTGTGCTCAGAGACGTTCTCAGTACGCACATTGCGCATCAGCGGCCAGCGGCCAATCAATTTCAAACGAGACAGGTGGGCAAAGAAGTGGCTTTGGCTCATAACACTCTCAAATATCTACGGCGAATGAACACTATTGTGAGCATGGAACGGGGCTGTGTCACCCTGATAACAACAAAAATCATTGGGAAGGAGCAGGGCGTCGGCGGCGCGACGCCCTGAAAGACTCACTTACTGACGATAAGTCTCGAGGAAGCGACCGAGTTTGCCGACGGCCATTTCCAGCTCGTCAACGCGCGGCAGGGTGACGATGCGCACGTGGTCAGGATACGGCCAGTTGAACGCCGAGCCTTGAACCAGCAGGACTTTTTGCTGTAACAGCAGATCGAGCACCATCTTCTGGTCATCGTGAATATTAAAACGCTTGGCGTCGATTTTCGGGAACATGTACAGCGCGCCTTTCGGCTTGACGCAGGAGACCCCTGGGATCTGATTGATCAACTCCCAGGCTCTGTCCCGCTGTTCATACAGGCGACCGCCCGGCTGAATAAACTCGCTGATACTTTGGTAGCCGCCCAGCGCGGTTTGAATGGCGTGCTGCATCGGCACGTTGGCGCACAGGCGCATCGACGCCAGCATTTCCAAACCTTCGATATAGCCTTTGGCGTGTTTTTTCGGCCCGTTCAGCACCATCCAGCCCTGACGGAAACCCGCCACGCGGTAGGTTTTCGACAGGCCGTTAAAGGTAACGGTCAGCAGGTCCGGCGCCAGCGAAGCGATAGAAATGTGCTCGGCGTCGTCATACAGAATCTTGTCGTAGATTTCATCAGAGAAGATGATCAGGTTGTGCTCGCGAGCGATCTTGACGATCTCCAGCAGCAGCTCTTTGCTATAAACCGCGCCCGTCGGGTTGTTCGGGTTGATGATCACAATCCCGCGAGTGCGCGGGGTGATTTTGGCGCGAATGTCGTCGAGGTCCGGGAACCAGTCTGCTCCTTCGTCGCAAAGATAGTGAACGGCATTACCGCCGGACAGCGAAACTGCGGCGGTCCACAGTGGGTAATCAGGAGCCGGAACCAGCATTTCGTCGCCGGTATTCAACAGCGCCTGCATTGATTGCACGATCAGTTCAGACACGCCGTTGCCGATATAGATATCTTCAACGGTGATATCACGCATTTCGCGCGCCTGATAATGCTGCATGATGGCTTTACGGGCAGAAAAAAGGCCTTTCGAGTCACAGTAACCCTGAGCGGTCGGTAAGTTTCGGATAACGTCGACCAGAATCTCATCAGGCGCGTCAAAACCGAACGGGGCAGGGTTGCCGATGTTCAGTTTGAGGACCTTATTACCTTCTTCTTCCAGACGTTTTGCTTCTTTGAGTACCGGGCCGCGAATGTCGTAGCAGACGTTGTCCAGTTTGCGGGATTTTTCAATCGGGGACATGTAATGGTGAGCCTTTTATGTAAAGCCTGTTCTTCCTTGGCGCCAATGCCGTGGAACAAAGCGAAGCAGCCAATTTACTCTCACTCAGACCTCTTTTGAAGGGCAGTGCCCAGCTTTGGTGCAAAACATTACTCACCCTGTGGTTAGTGAAGTAAGTAGAGGCGTTGTATTTTTAACGTGGAGTTAAACACTACATTTTCACTTTTTTCTAGATGGATGCTCTGTGTGGATTGCACTTACTGCCCATAGGCGTAATGCATGGAGTTCAGAAAGAGCAATTAATGCTCAAAGATCACTTTGTAAGTCACCGGATAATAAGAGAAATTTAAAAAATTGAACTGAGTTGGGTTCTTAGGTGTCTCTTTAGTGTATAAAAGATATCCTAATAGACCTCAATGTATTGTTTACTGAGACTGGATAAATTAACAGAGCTGATTCGCATTTTCTGCCAATGCTTTTGTCAGTACTCTGTAAGTTCTGCTAACGAATATATTTCTATTGAGATACAAACTTCATTCTAAAATTTGTGGGAAAATTCTTAAGGTTGGTTTAACTCATTAGACCCATACAAAGTATGTCTTCGAGTGTGAATCAATGAATTTATTGAATTATATTTCTTTGGGTCAAATACATTAATTAATAATGCTTATATTTCTGTGTGAGTTTAATGCGGTTTGTCCCCGCAGGGCTTGCTGTCTGCGGCTCTGTGACGCAATAAAAACTCTCAGATAAATATGACTAAAAAATCTCAATTTAGTTGTTCTAATCATTTTTATTAATTTAGGTTGAGCAGATAATTGGTCATTTAGAGCATAAAAAAGGGAATTGTTCCTATAAAATGGATTCGTATTGCAGAAATATTTCTCATTTCCGCTTATCTAATGAGTGAGTATGCGTCATATCTGGTATTCTGCATTTTGCGGGAACTTTGCCGCATCAATCAGGGTAGCTTGTTATTAGATTTTAAAAGTGAAGAAAAACTATGACAAATGCAAATCGTCCAATCCTCAATCTTGACCTTGATCTGCTGAGGACTTTTGTTGCAGTTGCTGATTTAAATACGTTTGCCGCAGCCGCAGCCGCCGTATGCCGTACACAATCAGCCGTCAGTCAACAAATGCAGCGTCTCGAACAACTGGTAGGTAAAGAGCTGTTTGCCAGACACGGACGTAATAAGTTATTGACCGAACACGGTATTCAACTGCTTGGCTATGCTCGGAAAATTCTGCGCTTCAACGATGAAGCCTGTACCTCCCTTATGTACAGCAATGTACAGGGTGGCATCACCATTGGCGCATCAGACGACACTGCTGACACCATATTGCCGTTTTTGCTGAGCCGGGTGACATCGATTTATCCCAAGTTATCTATCGACGTCAGAGTACAGCGTAGTCCGTTTATGCTGTCTATGCTCGAAAATGAAGAAATTGACTTAGCGATCACCACGGTGACCAGCACCGATCATCCGCATATTGTGTTGCGTACATCGCCAACGCTTTGGTATTGCTCCGCTGACTTCTCATACCCATCTGGCGACAGCGTGCCCTTAGTTGTGCTCGATGAACCTAGCCCTTACCGTACCATGGCAATCGATTACCTGAACCAAGCTGGTATTCCATGGCGTATTGCTTACGTGGCTTCTACGCTGTCTGCCATTCGTGCGGCGGTAAGAGCAGGTTTAGGGGTGACGGCACGGCCAATTGAGATGATGAGTCCTGAACTGCGCGTTTTGGGCGAGCAGGAAGGCCTACCGCGCCTGCCTGACACTCAGTACGTGCTGTATAAGAACTCACACAGTGAAAACGAGTTAGCGATGGCGATTTTTAATGCTGTGGAGCAGGGGAATGACCCTTACTCTTTGAGCGCCTATGCTCAAAGCTCAGTGGCTGACGATGACCGCAGCGTGGTTGCCGAGCCTAAACTCTAAGCAGATCTTCTGCGCCACTTTACCCCCACCCCTGAAGCTTATCGGGGATGGGGGGTAAAGTGTTGTGCTTATAAAGAGGTAGTCAAAGTAACCAAAATAAAGGCTTTGCCGTTTTTTTTAATGCTGATGCGTATTTTTCTTGCTAAACCTCAGAACTCCCCTGCCAGAATGCCTCTCTTTTCTTCGATCCAGAAAGCCTAAAAACGCGCTAAAACGCCTCTGTTTTCGATCCTAATCCTTAGCGAAAAACTGCTTTGGAATTTAAGTTTTTCAAAAAAAGTTGTTAAATCGCTGCGCTTTTTACCATCAAACTTGCCCAAACTGTGTCCTGGATCAAAAAAATAACCTTGTTTAGTGAGTGGAAGAAACGCTTATTCCTGCGACAATGCTATTGTTTGGCTCGAAGCATTAAATCCCGAGAACATGCCTTTGTTCTATCAAACTATTTTACTGACTCGATTTAGCACATCGACGTCGCATGATATGTTAATAAAATGATAAGCATGTAAATTAATGTGGAGATACTTTTGTCTAAGTTGACAAAAGGTTATAGAAAGGAGTAAAAAGCCCACAGTAAATCACTGGCTTAAACCGTTTATAAGCCGTGAAACGGTGTGGTTATTAATCCTTCCCTTGAATCGATGTGGTGTGCAAGCTGCCGTTAAAGAGCAGATGCAATTGCGCCGCTTTTGATGAGTAAGCTAAGAGTATGTCAACAGCCACTGAAGTTATCGCTCAACACTGGGCGTTCGCGGTATTTCTGATCGTCGCAATAGGTCTTTGTTGCCTCATGTTACTGGGCGCAGCGTTCCTTGGCGGGAGAGCCAGAGCGCGATACAAAAACACGCCTTTCGAATCTGGTATCGCATCCGTGGGTACCGCCCGCATGCGTCTTTCCGCCAAATTCTATCTAGTCGCGATGTTTTTCGTCATTTTCGACGTGGAAGCCCTGTATCTCTATGCATGGTCAACCTCTATCCGTGAAAGCGGGTGGGTCGGGTTCGTCGAAGCCGCCATTTTCATTTTAGTCCTGTTAGCCGGTCTGTTTTATCTGGTGCGTATTGGCGCATTGGACTGGACACCAACACGTTCGAAAGGACCTGTTAAACCGAGCCCAGCGATTAACACCAACAGTCATCCGCAGTAAGTAATAGCGAGGCAATAAGATGGACTATACGCTCACCCGCATAGACCCGGACGGTGAGAACGACCGTTACCCCCTGCAAAAGCAAGAGATCGTCGGTGATCCTCTGCAAGAACAGGTAAAGCGCAGCGTCTTCATGGGGAACCTCGAAGAGGCGATGCATGGGATGGTGAACTGGGGTCGCAAAAACTCCCTTTGGCCGTATAACTTCGGCCTTTCGTGCTGCTACGTTGAAATGGTGACGTCGTTTACTGCGGTACACGACGTTGCTCGTTTTGGTGCTGAAGTTCTCCGTGCTTCTCCGCGCCAGGCCGATTTCATGGTAGTAGCAGGAACCTGTTTTACCAAGATGGCCCCGGTTATTCAGCGTTTGTATGACCAAATGCTTGAGCCGAAATGGGTTATCTCGATGGGCGCATGTGCTAACTCCGGTGGTATGTACGACATCTACTCCGTGGTTCAGGGGGTAGATAAGTTCTTACCGGTTGATGTGTATATCCCAGGTTGTCCGCCGCGCCCGGAAGCTTACATGCAGGCTCTGTTACTGCTGCAAGAATCTATCGGCAAAGAACGTCGCCCGCTGTCGTGGGTTGTTGGGGATCAGGGCGTTTACCGCGCGAATATGCAATCTGAGAAAGAGCGTAAACGCGCAGAGCGTATCGCCGTGACGAATCTGAAGTCTCCTGACGAGATTTAACACTGCGGTCTGAGAGTCAACCCTGAGGGGCGGTTGGTAGCGATACACCCCCTTACGGCATAAATGACCATTTAGTGTGGTGAAAATAAAATGACAGATTTGACGACGCAAGACACCGCTCAGCCAGCATGGCAAACCCGAGATCATCTTGATGATCCGGTCATCGGCGAATTGCGTAACCGTTTTGGGCCTGAGGCCTTTACTGTTCAACCGACCCGTACCGGTATACCCGTGGTGTGGATCAAGCGCGAACAGATACTGGAAGCGATCACCTTTTTACGAAAACAGCCAAAGCCTTATGTCATGCTGTTCGACCTGCATGGCGTAGATGAGCGTTTACGTACTCACCGCGACGGTTTACCGGCCGCGGATTTTTCCGTTTTCTATCACCTGATTTCCGTTGAGCGTAATCGCGACATTATGCTCAAGGTGGCGTTGTCAGAAAACGACCTGCATCTTCCGACCATCACCAAGGTGTTCCCGAACGCCAACTGGTATGAGCGCGAAACGTGGGAAATGTTCGGTATTACCTTCGACGGCCACCCGCACCTGACGCGCATCATGATGCCTCAGACGTGGGAAGGGCACCCGCTGCGTAAAGACTATCCGGCCCGTGCTACCGAATTCGATCCTTTCGAGCTGACTAAGCAGAAAGAAGATCTGGAGATGGAGTCACTGACTTTCAAGCCTGAAGACTGGGGCATGAAGCGCGGTACCGAAAACGAGGACTTCATGTTCCTCAACCTCGGTCCAAACCACCCGTCTGCGCACGGTGCGTTCCGCATCATCTTGCAGCTTGATGGCGAAGAGATTGTCGACTGCGTGCCGGACGTGGGTTACCACCACCGCGGTGCGGAAAAAATGGGCGAGCGCCAGTCATGGCACAGCTACATTCCGTACACCGACCGTATCGAATACCTCGGCGGCTGCGTTAACGAAATGCCTTACGTGCTGGCAGTTGAAAAACTGGCTGGTATTACCGTAGGCGATCGCGTTAACACCATCCGCGTGATGCTGTCTGAACTGTTCCGTATCAACAGCCACCTGTTGTACATCAGTACGTTCATTCAGGACGTCGGTGCGATGACGCCAGTCTTCTTCGCGTTCACCGACCGTCAGAAAATCTACGATTTGATCGAGGCAATCACCGGCTTCCGTATGCACCCGGCCTGGTTCCGTATCGGCGGTGTTGCACACGACCTGCCGAAAGGCTGGGAACGCCTGCTGCGCGAATTCCTCGACTGGATGCCTGCTCGTCTGGACTCTTATGTTAAAGCTGCCCTGAAAAACACCATTCTGATTGGTCGTTCGAAAGGCGTTGCGGCTTACAACGCGGATGAAGCGTTGGCAT
The DNA here is from genome assembly GCF_052375995.1 of Ewingella sp. AOP9-I1-14. Taxonomy (NCBI): domain Bacteria; kingdom Pseudomonadati; phylum Pseudomonadota; class Gammaproteobacteria; order Enterobacterales; family Yersiniaceae; genus Ewingella; species Ewingella sp. AOP9-I1-14. The sequence continues at coordinate 666,262 of NZ_JBQSVA010000001.1, read as the reverse complement.
GGGGTACCACGGGTGCAGGTCTGCGCGCGACCGGTATTGATTTCGACGTGCGTAAATGGCGTCCATATTCTGGTTACGAAAACTTCGACTTTGAAGTGCCAGTGGGCGACGGCGTCAGCGACTGCTACTCGCGCGTGATGCTGAAAGTAGAAGAGCTGCGTCAGAGTCTGCGCATTCTGGAACAGTGCTACGCCAATATGCCAGCAGGCCCGTTCAAGGCCGATCACCCGCTGACCACGCCGCCACCGAAAGAACGCACGCTGCAGCATATCGAGACGCTGATCACGCACTTCCTGCAAGTGTCTTGGGGTCCTGTCATGCCTGCGCAAGAATCTTTCCAAATGATTGAAGCGACCAAGGGGATCAACAGCTACTACCTGACGAGCGACGGCAGCACCATGAGCTACCGTACCCGCGTTCGTACGCCTAGCTTCCCGCATTTGCAGCAGATCCCGTCAGTTATCCGTGGCAGCCTGGTATCCGATTTGATCGTCTACCTGGGCAGTATCGATTTTGTAATGTCAGATGTGGACCGCTAACGATGACAGATATCAATAAAGACTCAGAGGTTCAGTACATCAACGTCTCCGAGCCGACCGCAAAACCTGCTGCGTTCGAGCTTAATGACGCTGAGCGTGAAGCGATTGAGCACGAAAAACACCACTACGAAGATGCCCGCGCGGTCTCTATCGAAGCGTTGAAAATCGTGCAAAAACACCGTGGCTGGGTGCCAGATGGTGCCATTTACGCGATCGCTGAAATCCTCGATATTCCTGCCAGTGACGTTGAAGGCGTGGCAACGTTTTATAGCCAAATCTTCCGCCAGCCGGTGGGTCGCCACGTGATTCGCTATTGTGACAGCGTGGTGTGCCACATCACCGGTTACCAAGGCATTCAGGCGGCAATCGAAGAACAGCTGCACATCAAGCCGGGCCAAACGACCGAAGATGGTCGCTTCACTCTGCTGCCGACCTGCTGTTTGGGTAACTGTGACAAAGGCCCGACGATGATGATCGACGAGGACACTCACAGCTACCTGAAGCCGGAAAACATTGGTGAATTATTGGAGCGTTACTCATGACATTCCAGGGATTTACGCCAAAACAGATTATCCGCACGCCAGAGATGCATCCGCTGACCTGGCGTATGCGCGATGACAAGCAGCCGGTTTTCCTCGACGAATACCGTAGCAAAAATGGCTACGCCGGTGCTGAGAAAGCGCTGAAAGGTATGGCTCAGGATGACGTGGTCACGCTGGTCAAAGACGCAGGTCTGAAAGGCCGCGGCGGCGCAGGCTTCTCCACCGGTTTGAAGTGGAGCCTGATGCCGAAAGACGAAAGCATGAATATCCGCTATCTGCTTTGTAACGCCGATGAGATGGAACCGGGCACGTATAAAGACCGTATGCTGATGGAGCAAATGCCACACCTGCTGGTGGAAGGCATGCTGATCGCCGCATTCGCGTTGAAAGCCTACCGTGGTTACATCTTCCTGCGCGGCGAGTACATCGAAGCAGCAGTGAACTTGCGTAAAGCCATTGAAGAAGCCAAAGCCGCTGGGTTCCTGGGGAAAAACATCCTCGGTACCGGTTTTGACTTTGAACTGGTGGTGCACACCGGCGCAGGGCGTTACATCTGTGGTGAAGAAACCGCGCTGATTAACTCCCTTGAAGGCCGCCGTGCTAACCCGCGTTCCAAACCACCTTTCCCAGCATCGTCTGGCGTATGGGGCAAACCAACGTGTGTAAACAACGTTGAAACCCTGTGCAACGTGCCGGCTATCGTTGAGCACGGCGTGGATTGGTACAAAGGTATTTCCGCAGGAAAAAGTAATGATGCCGGTACCAAAATGATGGGCTTCTCCGGTCGGGTGAAAAATCCGGGCGTTTGGGAGCTGCCGTTTGGTATCACCGCACGTGAAATCCTCGAAGATTATGCCGGTGGCATGCGCGATGGTCTGAAATTCAAAGCCTGGCAACCGGGTGGGGCAGGGACGGACTTCCTGACCGGCGACCACCTCGACCTGCCAATGGATTTCGAAAGCATCGGCAAAGCGGGTAGCCGTATGGGTACTGCGCTGGCAATGGCCGTTGACCACGAAATTGGCATGGTTTCCCTGGTGCGTAACCTGGAAGAGTTCTTCGCTCGTGAATCTTGCGGCTGGTGTACGCCATGCCGTGACGGTTTGCCGTGGAGCGTTAAGATCCTCCGCGCGCTGGAACGTGGCGAAGGCCAACCGGGCGATATCGAAACGCTCGAGCAGCTTTGCCGCCAGCTTGGTCCGGGCAAAACCTTCTGCGCACACGCGCCGGGTGCCGTGGAGCCACTGCAGAGTGCGATTAAATATTTCCGGGACGAGTTTGAGGCGGGCATCGCCAAGCAGCATTACAGCAATGCGCGGGCGATTGGCGGTATTCAGCCAAACAACCTGCTCAAACAGCGCTGGTAGTGAAGGCACCAAGCGGCGGACGTGAGCCCGCTGCGCGCGAAATCCCAGAACAAGGGACGCGCTGTCGAACGATATACGCCAACCCGGCAAGAATTTTTGATTAACGCCCGCTGAAAGGTGGGCCACGTGGAAGCATGCTGACTATGGCTACGATTCATGTAGACGGCAAAGAATACGATGTAAATGGAGCGGACAACCTGTTGCAGGCTTGCCTCTCTCTTGGCCTCGATATTCCTTATTTTTGCTGGCATCCGGCGCTGGGAAGCGTCGGCGCTTGCCGCCAATGTGCGGTTAAGCAATACCAAAACGCGGAAGATACGCGCGGTCGTTTGGTGATGTCTTGTATGACACCGGCATCCGATGGCACGTTTATCTCCATCAATGACGGCGAAGCCAAAGAGTTCCGTGAGAGCGTGGTTGAGTGGTTGATGACTAACCACCCACACGACTGTCCGGTGTGTGAAGAGGGCGGCAACTGCCACTTGCAGGATATGACGGTCATGACCGGTCATAGCATGCGTCGCTATCGCTTCACCAAACGTACTCATAACAACCAAGATCTCGGCCCGTTCATCTCTCACGAAATGAACCGCTGTATCGCTTGCTACCGTTGTGTCCGTTACTACAAGGACTACGCGGATGGTAAAGACTTGGGCGTTTACGGCGCACATGACAACGTCTACTTCGGTCGCCCGGAAGATGGCCCGCTGGAAAGCGAGTTCTCCGGTAACCTGGTAGAAGTCTGCCCGACCGGCGTGTTCACCGACAAAACGCACTCCGAGCGTTATAACCGTAAATGGGACATGCAGTTTGCGCCAAGCATCTGCCAACAGTGTTCCGTCGGTTGTAACACCAGCCCGGGTGAGCGCTATGGCGAACTGCGTCGTATCGAAAACCGTTATAACGGCACCGTGAACCACTACTTCCTCTGCGACCGTGGTCGTTTCGGCTATGGCTATGTCAATGCCAAAGACCGTCCGAAGAAACCACAGCAGCTGCGTGGCAACGACTGGATCGAACTGAACGCTGAACAAGCGATGCAGGGCGCGGCAGATATTCTGCGTCAGTCGAAAAAAGCCATCGGTATTGGTTCTCCGCGCGCAAGCCTCGAAAGCAACTTCGCGCTGCGCGAGCTGGTCGGCGCAGAGAACTTCTACACCGGTATCAACGCAGCCGAACAAGGCCGCCTTGAGCTGATGCTCAACGTTCTGCGCAACAGCGGCGTTCACACGCCAGCCCTGCGTGAAATCGAAGACTACGACGCCGTACTGGTGCTGGGTGAAGATTTAACCCAAACCGGCGCGCGCATTGCCCTGTCTGTTCGTCAGGCAGTAAAAGGCAAAGCTCGCGCAATGGCTGCGGCACAGCGCGTTGCCGACTGGCAAATCGCGGCGGTGCAGAACATCGGTCAGCACGCTAAGCACCCGCTGTTTATCACCAACGTTGATAACACCAAGCTGGATGACATCGCGGCATACAACTACCGCGCGCCGGTGGATGAGCAAGCCCGCTTCGGCTTCGCTATCGCCCACGGGTTGGACGAGTCTGCTCCGGCTGTCACCGACCTGGCTGAAGGCCTCGACAAGAAAATCGACGTGATCGTGCAGGCATTGGCCGGCGCACGTAAACCGCTGATCATTACCGGCAGCAATGCGGGTAGCGACGCCATCATCGAAGCGGCAGCCAACGTGGCGAAAGCTTTGAAAGTGCGCGGCAGCGATGTCGGCATCACCTTCGTCGCGACTTCTTCTAACAGCATCGGTCTGTCAATGATTGGCGGCGGTACTTTGGACGCCGCGCTCGAACTGTTGGCTAACGGCGGCGCAGACAGCGCAATCGTGATGGAAAATGACCTTTACCGTCAGGCGCCAGAAGCCAAAGTTGATGCAGCATTAGCTAAAGTTGAAAACCTGCTGGTTGTTGACCATCAGCGTACCCGCATCATGGACAAAGCGACGCTTATCCTGCCTGCGGCCAGCTTCGCAGAAAGTGACGGTACCGTGGTTAACCAGGAAGGCCGCGCCCAGCGCTTCTTCCAGGTTTATGACCCGGCTTACTACGACACTTCCGTTGCGATGCTGGAAAGCTGGCGTTGGATGCACTCGCTGCACTCAACCCTTAACAGCCGTCACGTTGACTGGACTCAGTTAGACCACGTGATCGAAGCCTGCGTCGCCGCTCTGCCACAGCTGAAAGGCATGGTTGAAGCTGCACCAAACGCCAGCTTCCGCATTCGCGGTCAGAAACTGGCGCGTTCTCCGCACCGTTCGAGTGGCCGTACTGCGATGCGCGCTAACATCAGCGTGCATGAACCACGTCAGCCGCAAGATAAAGACACCATGTTTGCCTTCTCCATGGAAGGGAACAACAACCCGTTAGCTGAACGTAATCAGGTGCCGTTTGCCTGGGCGCCGGGTTGGAACTCACCACAAGCCTGGAACAAGTTCCAGAGCGAAGTCGGTGGCAGTCTGCGTTTTGGCGATCCGGGCGTGCGTATGATTGAAGCAGGCGAGGGCAGCCTTGACTACTTCACCACCATTCCTGCGGCCTTCGCGGCGGAAAGTAACCAATGGCGCGTTGCTCCTTACTACCACCTGTTTGGTAGTGAAGAGATGAGCCAGCGTTCGCACGTGATCCAGCAGCGTATGCCACAGCCTTACGTGATGGTTAACCCAGCCGATGCGGCGCAGTTGGGCGTTAACGCCGGTGCTCAGGTGGAATTCACCTGCGGCGGCCAGACCCTGACTCTGCCAGTTCGTTTGAGCGAAACCTTGCATCAGGGACAGGTTGGTCTGCCACTGGGCTTGCCGGGAATTTCTCCGGTTCTGGTGGGCGCAACGGTTGAAAATCTGCGGGAGGCAACACGATGAGCTGGTTTACACCTGAAGTGATTGAGGTGCTGATTGCGGTTCTGAAAGCCGTCGTGATCTTGCTGGTCGTGGTGGTGTGTGGCGCATTCATGAGCTTCGGCGAACGTCGTCTGCTCGGTCTGTTCCAGAACCGTTACGGACCGAACCGTGTTGGCTGGGGCGGCTCTTTGCAGCTCGTTGCTGACATGATCAAAATGTTCTTTAAAGAAGACTGGGTTCCGCGCTTCACTGACCGCGCGATCTTCACTTTGGCTCCAATGATTGCGTTCAGTTCGATGCTGATCTCTTTCGCTATCGTGCCAGTGAGCTCAACGTGGTTCGCCGCTGACTTGAACATCGGCATCCTGTTCTTCCTGATGATGGCGGGTTTGACCGTCTACGCCGTGCTGTTCGCTGGCTGGTCCAGTAACAACAAATACTCCCTGTTGGGGGCAATGCGTGCGTCGGCCCAGACCCTGAGCTACGAAGTGTTCCTCGGCCTGTCTCTGATGGGCGTGGTAGCACAGGCGGGTTCCTTCAATATGCAGGACATCGTTAACTCACAGGCCCACATGTGGAACATCATTCCGCAGTTCTTCGGCTTTGTGACCTTTGCGATTGCCGGCGTTGCGGTATGTCACCGTCACCCATTCGACCAACCGGAAGCTGAGCAAGAGCTGGCCGACGGTTACCACATTGAATATTCCGGTATGAAATTCGGTCTGTTCTTCGTGGGCGAATATATCGGTATCGTTACCGTGTCAGCGCTGATTGTGACGCTGTTCTTCGGTGGCTGGCAGGGTCCATTCCTGCCGCCGTTTATCTGGTTTGCGCTGAAAACCGCTTTCTTCATGGTGATGTTCATTTTGATCCGTGCTGCTTTGCCGCGTCCCCGCTACGACCAGGTGATGTCTTTCGGCTGGAAAGTTTGCCTGCCGTTGACCTTGCTTAACCTGTTGGCGACCGCTGCGGTCATCTTGTACAACGCGCAATAAGGGGTGATTTAGCCATGACATTGAAAGAGATAGTTGTCGGGTTCGGCACCCAGGTTCGCAGCTTGTGGATGATAGGCATGCATGCCTTCGCCAAGCGCGAAACCCAGATGTACCCGGAAGAGAAAGTTAACGTACCTGCGCGCTATCGTGGACGTATCGTGCTGACGCGCGATCCGGACGGCGAAGAGCGTTGCGTTGCTTGTAACCTGTGTGCGGTAGCCTGTCCAGTAGGCTGTATTTCGCTGCAAAAAGCTGAACATAAAGACGGTCGTTGGTATCCGGAGTTCTTCCGCATCAACTTCTCGCGCTGCATTTTCTGCGGTTTGTGTGAAGAAGCTTGCCCGACTACGGCCATTCAGTTGACGCCAGACTTTGAGCTCGGTGAGTTCAAACGTCAGGATCTGGTGTATGAGAAAGAAGATCTGTTGATCTCGGGTCCGGGTAAATATCCGGAATATAACTTCTACCGGATGGCCGGTATGGCAGTTGACGGCAAGTCGAAAGGCGAAGCTGAAAACGAAGCCAAACCGATCAACGTCAAAGGTCTGTTGCCTTAAGGAGCCGCAAGCATGGAATTTGCATTTTACATTGCAGCCGTGGTGGCCGTGTTGGCGACGTTGCGTGTTATCACGCACACCAACCCGGTTCACGCATTGCTGTATCTGATCGTCTCGCTTCTGGCGATCGCCGCGGTGTTCTTCTCGCTGGGCGCGTACTTCGCCGGTGCGTTGGAAATCATCGTTTATGCCGGTGCCATTATGGTGCTGTTCGTGTTCGTGGTGATGATGCTGAACTTGGGCAATGTCGAAGAACAAGAACGTGCATGGCTGAAACCGGCGACCTGGATTGGGCCTTCCATCCTGTCGCTGGTCCTGCTGGGCGTGATGATCACCTCGATTCTTGGTCTGCACACTCACGGCATCGAAGGCACCATGGTAGACGCGAAGGCAGTCGGCATCGCGCTGTTTGGTCCTTACGTTCTGGCGGTTGAATTGGCATCTATGTTGCTGCTCGCCGGTTTGGTTGTTGCCTTCCACATTGGCCGCGAAAGCAAGCCGGGCGAAGTGTTCGGTGACGCACCAGCGACCACTGAGATGGCGAAAAGAAAAACGGAGGAGAGAGCATGATCCCTCTACAGCATGGCCTGATTCTGGCCGCAATTCTGTTTGTTTTGGGGCTGACCGGGCTGCTTGTCCGTCGCAACCTGCTGTTTATGCTGATCAGCCTGGAAGTGATGATCAACGCAGCGGCGTTGGCGTTCATCGTGGCTGGGAGCTATTGGGGGCAAGCTGATGGTCAGGTGATGTACATCCTGGCAATCAGTCTGGCAGCGGCTGAGGCCAGTATCGGTCTGGCGTTGCTGTTGCAACTCTATCGCCGTCGCCACACCCTGAATATCGACACTGTCAGTGAGATGCGCGGATGAACCTATTATATTTAACAATTCTGTTCCCGCTGATTGGCTTCGTTCTGCTGGCCTTCTCACGCGGTCGCTGGTCTGAGAATACTTCCGCCACCGTAGGTGTGGGTTCTATTGGTCTGGCTGCGCTGACGACCCTGTATGTCGGTATTGATTTCATGACGCAGCGCGCTGCGGGCCATGAAGTTTTCAACCAGAACCTGTGGAACTGGATGCAAGTGGGCGACTTCAACATCGCCGCTACCCTGACGCTGGATGGCTTGTCGATGACCATGTTGTCCGTGGTGACCGGCGTGGGCTTCTTCATTCACATGTTCGCGTCTTGGTACATGCGCGGTGAAGAGGGCTACTCGCGCTTCTTCGCTTACACCAACTTGTTTATCGCCAGCATGGTGATTCTGGTACTGGCAGACAACCTGTTGCTGATGTACCTCGGTTGGGAAGGCGTGGGCCTGTGCAGCTACTTGCTGATCGGTTTCTACTACACCCACCCAGCCAACGGCGCTGCTGCGATGAAAGCTTTCATCGTGACCCGCGTTGGTGACGTGTTCTTAGCCTTCGCACTGTTCATCCTGTACCGCGAGTTGGGTACGCTGAACTTCCGCGAGCTGATGGTACTGGCTCCGCAGAAACTGGCCGTTGGCGACACCGCTATCACTTGGGCGACGCTAATGTTGCTCGGTGGGGCAGTGGGTAAATCTGCACAGCTTCCGCTGCAAACCTGGTTGGCTGACGCCATGGCTGGTCCAACGCCGGTATCTGCGTTGATCCACGCCGCGACCATGGTTACCGCCGGTGTTTACCTGATTGCACGTACTCATGGCCTGTTCCTGATGGCGCCTGAAGTGCTGCACCTGGTAGGTATTGTTGGCGCAGTGACGCTGGTTCTGGCAGGTTTTGCCGCACTGGTTCAGACCGACATCAAACGTGTTCTCGCTTACTCCACCATGAGCCAGATTGGCTACATGTTCTTGGCATTGGGCGTGCAGGCGTGGGATGCCGCCATCTTCCACCTGATGACGCACGCGTTCTTCAAAGCGCTGCTGTTCCTTTCGTCTGGTTCGGTCATTTTGGCCTGCCACCACGAACAGAACATCTTCAAGATGGGTGGCCTGCGTAAATCGATTCCTCTGGTGTATGTCTGCTTCCTGGTCGGTGGTGCAGCCCTGTCTGCCTTGCCACTTATCACCGCGGGCTTCTTCAGTAAGGATGAAATTCTGGCGGGTGCATGGGCAAACGGCCATCTCAATCTGATGATTGCAGGTCTGGTCGGGGCGTTTATGACTTCCCTATATACCTTCCGCATGATCTTCATCGTGTTCCACGGCGAAGAGAAGATTAAAGCGCATGCGGGCAAAGGCATTACTCACCATCTGCCACTGCTGGTGCTGTTGGTATTGTCCACCTTCATCGGTGCGATGATCGTGCCACCGTTGAAAGGCGTACTGCCTGAGACGACTGAGCTGGCGCACGGCAGTGTACTGACCCTGGAAATCACCTCGGGCGTTGTGGCGATTGTTGGCATCTTGCTGGCAGCCGCGCTGTACCTTGGCAAACGCTCACTGGTAAACAGCATCGCGAAAAGCGCCATTGGCCGCTTCTTCACGGTCTGGTGGTTCCACGCGTGGGGCTTCGACTGGTTATACGACATGATTTTCGTCAAGCCGTATCTGGCCATCGCTAAGCTGCTGCAACGTGATCCACTGAATTCACTGATGAATCTGCCTGCTGTGTTCTCCCGTTTGGGGAACCGTGGCTTGACGCTAAGTGAAAACGGTCAGACACGCTGGTATGTCGCGTCCATGGGTTTGGGAGCAGTGGTTGTTTTGGCACTGTTGCTGATTCTTTAAGAACAGATAGTACGAACAAATAGGGACACAAAACGCCATGCTACTTCCTTGGCTAATTCTTATCCCCTTTATCGGCGGGCTGCTGTGTTGGCAGACTGAGCGTTTCGGCAGCAAAGTACCGCGCTGGATTGCGCTGATCTCGATGGGGTTGACCTTAGCACTGTCCCTGCAACTGTGGTTGCAGGGTGGTTATTCATTAACTAGCCCGACCGGCATTCCACAATGGCAGTCAGAGTTCTCTGTGCCGTGGATCCCGCGCTTTGGTATCAGCTTCCACTTGGCACTGGACGGTCTGTCCTTGCTGATGGTGGTGCTGACCGGGTTACTCGGCGTCTTGGCTATCCTCTGTTCATGGCGTGAAATCCAGAAGTATCAGGGTTTCTTCCACCTGAACTTACTGTGGATCCTCGGCGGCGTGATCGGCGTGTTCTTGGCTATCGACATGTTCCTGTTCTTCTTCTTCTGGGAAATGATGTTGGTGCCGATGTACTTCCTGATTGCCTTGTGGGGACACAAAGCGTCAGACGGTAAAACACGTATCAGCGCAGCAACCAAGTTCTTCATCTATACCCAGTCCAGCGGTCTGGTGATGTTGATTGCGATCCTCGGTCTAGTCTTCGTGCACTACAACGCGACCGGCACCTGGACCTTCAACTACGCTGACTTGCTGAAGACTCCGATGTCGCACAACGTTGAATACCTGCTGATGCTGGGCTTCTTCATCGCCTTCGCGGTGAAAATGCCGGTCGTGCCATTGCACGGCTGGTTGCCAGATGCACACAGCCAGGCACCAACGGCGGGTTCTGTTGACCTGGCGGGTATCTTGCTGAAAACCGCGGCCTACGGCATGTTGCGCTTCATGTTGCCATTCTTCCCGAATGCGTCGCATGAGTTTGCGCCAATAGCTATGTGGCTGGGCGTTATCGGTATCTTCTACGGCGCGTGGATGGCGTTCTCTCAGACCGATATCAAGCGTCTGATTGCTTACACCTCTGTTTCGCACATGGGCTTTGTACTGATTGCTATCTTCACCGGCAGCCAACTGGCTTACCAGGGCGCTGTGATTCAGATGATTGCTCACGGCCTGTCTGCGGCAGGTATGTTCATCATCTGCGGCCAGTTGTACGAGCGTCTGCATACTCGCGATATGCGTCTGATGGGCGGACTGTGGGGGCGGATTAAGTACCTGCCTGCGCTGTCACTGTTCTTCGCAGTGGCAACACTGGGTATGCCGGGCACCGGTAACTTCGTCGGTGAATTCATGATCCTGTTTGGCAGCTTCCCGATTGTTCCGGTGATCACTGTCATCTCGACCTTCGGTCTGGTCTTTGCTTCGGTTTACTCTTTGGTGATGATGCAGCGCGCTTACTACGGCAAAGCAAAATCAGAAGAGCCGTTGCAGGGCATGACCGCACGCGAACTGTCTATCATTCTGCTGTTAGTGGTACTGCTGGTGGCGCTGGGTGTTTATCCTCAGCCAATCCTCGATACCTCTAGCGCGGCGATGGCTAACGTGCAGCACTGGTTCGGATCATCAGTTTCAACAATTTCAACGACAAGGCCGTAACTCGCCATGACATTTACACTTCAAAATCTGATCGCACTGTTACCGCTGATGATCGTCGGATTGACAGTGGTGGTGGTGATGCTGTCCATTGCGTGGCGACGCGACCATTTCCTGAATGCCACACTGACAGTTATCGGTCTGAACGTGGCTCTGCTTTCCCTCTACTATGTAGGGCAGGTCGGGCCGCAGGACGTCACCCCACTGCTTCGTGTTGACGGTTACTCAATGTTCTACATTGGGTTGGTATTGCTGGCGAGTTTGGCTACCAGCACCTTTGCCTATCCTTGGCTGGCCGGTTATCCGGACAACCGGGAAGAGTTCTACCTGTTGGTGCTGATTGCCGCACTGGGTGGCATTCTGCTGGCATGCTCTAACCATCTGGCGTCAATGTTCCTCGGAATCGAACTGATTTCGTTGCCACTGTTCGGCCTGATTGGTTATGCCTACCGTCAAAAACGTTCGCTTGAAGCCAGCATCAAATACATGCTGCTCTCCGCTGCTGCGTCGTCATTCCTGCTGTTCGGCATGGCGCTGATTTACGCGCAGTCTGGTGATCTGAGCTTCGTCGCGCTGGGTAAAAACCTGGCCGACGGCGTGATGCTGCACCAGCCGCTGCTGCTGGCAGGTCTGGGCATGATGATTGTGGGTCTGGGCTTCAAACTGTCACTGGTTCCTTTCCACCTGTGGACACCAGACGTGTATCAGGGCGCGCCGGCTCCGGTTTCAACCTTCCTGGCGACTGCCAGCAAGATTGCTATCTTCGCCGTGGTTATGCGTTTATTCCTGTACGCACCGGTGGCCGACAGCGAAGCGATTCGCGTCGTACTGGGCATCATCGCCTTCTGCTCGATTCTGGTCGGTAACCTGATGGCTATCAGCCAGAGCAACATCAAGCGCCTGTTGGGTTACTCCTCAATCGCGCACTTGGGTTACCTGCTGGTGGCGCTGATTGCAGTACAGACTCACCAGCTGTCGATGGAAACCGTCGGGGTTTACCTGGCCGGTTATCTGTTCAGCAGCTTGGGCGCCTTCGGCGTGGTTAGCCTGATGTCTAGCCCGTACAAAGGTCCGGACGCAGAATCACTGTTCTCTTACCGTGGTCTGTTCTGGCACAAGCCAATCCTGTCTGCGGTAATGACCGTGATGATGCTGTCACTGGCCGGTATCCCAATGACCTTAGGCTTTATCGGTAAGTTCTACGTGATTGCGACCGGCGTGACCGCGCATCTGTGGTGGCTGACCGGTGCCGTGGTGGTGGGTTCGGCGATTGGTCTTTACTACTACCTGCGCGTGACCGTGAGCTTGTACCTGAGCGCACCTGACAAGCTGGTTCGCGATACGCCAAACAACTGGGCGTTGACTGCGGGTGGTGTGGTTGTGCTGATTTCGGCGATCTTGGTTCTGCTGCTCGGTATCTATCCACAGCCGCTGATCACGCTAGTTCAGATGGCGCAACCGCTGTTCTGATAGCCTGACGCAGTAGCAAAACTGAAAACCGCTCATTTCGATGGGCGGTTTTTTTATGGGCGCTATTTGTACAATCCATTGCAATAATGTGATGCAAGTCACGTTTGTATGTACGTTCAGCAATAAATTACATCGATATTGTGATCTAACCCATTCCATTATTTTTGCCGATGCGTAAACTGCGCGCTTGTTCAGAATCGCACAGGATTTACACATCATGAACGTATTGGTGATGATCGCCATTACCACCGGCATTCTCTCCGGCATCTGGGGCTGGGTGGCTATTAGTCTGGGACTGATTAGCTGGGCTGGCTTTCTCGGCTGTACGGCTTATTTCGCCTGCCCGAAGGGCGGTTTGCGCGGTCTGGTCATCAGCACGCTGACCTGCCTGAGTGGCGTGTTCTGGGCCGAAGTGATTATTGCTGGCAGCTCGCTGCGCCCTGAGTGGACTCTGCTGGGCTACATGCTCACCGGCGTGGTCGCCTTCCTGATGTGTTTCCAAGCCTGGCAACAGTGGCTGGCCTTCGTGCCGGGGACTTTCATCGGCGCCTGTGCCACTTTCGCTGCCCAAGGCGACTGGCGTCAGGTGGTGTTATCCCTGCTGGTCGGCCTGCTGTTTGGCTATGCGATGAAAAATAGCGGCCTGTGGCTGGCGGAGCGCCGTGAAAAGCAGCGTGCTTCGGCTCAACAATCGGCGAGCGATAAGCCGCCATTCCCGCCGGTGACGCGGTCAGAAGGTTCTTAAAAGACCGTCGACAGCGGCTCTCTCCGTTTTTGATCCTGCGTTTATGGCAAATCTGCGCTAGGGTTAATGGGTATCGTGATAATCACAAAATAAGGAGATAACCATGTCGAACCAATTTGAACCGCAGCAGGCGTCACTGGACGATGATTTAAGAATGCTTTCCGAAACGCTTGAAGAGGTGCTGAAATCCTCCGGTGACAAAGCAGATGAAAAATATATCGAGATTAAAAGCCGCGCGGAGCAGGCGTTGGAAGAGGTAAAATCTCGCCTGAGCAACGGTGCGAACTCTTACTGCGCTAAGGCGCGTCAGGTGGCTGAGCAAACCGACAGCTACGTGCGCGAAAACCCGTGGCACGGCGTAGGTGCCGGTGCAGCCGTGGGTTTGGTGATCGGCTTACTGCTGCGTCGCTAAGCTAAGCTCGGCAATATCGTCCCAGAGGCAGCTTCGGCTGCCTCTCTGTTTTCTGCCTTATAACCCCTCTGAATGAGTCACTACCCCTTCATATCTACAGGCTCTGGCTCTGCCTTGATCTGCCGCATATTTTAAATCCCGCTAACGCCGCATAATTCACCCGTACTTGATCTAACCCGTTTTTTGATCCAGAAGGGCATTCTGCCTGACATCAAACCATTCGGATGCGGCTGAGGTGGCGGTGAAACAGATTTCAGCAATTCTTGACCAGTTGGATTCGGCGCTGTTGGGGAGTTTTCCCGACACGGCTGGCCTCCGGCAGTTCACTTATCGACTCCCTGAACAACCCCACGGCGGCATGCTGGAATGGCTCGACGCCCAGCCTTGTTACCCAAAATTCTACTGGCAGCAGCGCGACGACGCCGAAGAAGTGGTGCTGTGCGGCGACGCGGCAAACTTCGATGACATGACTTCCGCCCAGCACTTCTTAAAGCAATATTCGGACTTTCCTGAACTGCGCATTTGGGGGCTGAATGCCTTCAACGACGGCATGGGCGGCGCACAGGCCAGCCACGCGCTGTTTCTGCCGCGTATTGAAATCAGCCGTCGCGACGGCCAGTGCATTTTGCGTTGCCAGCTTTATAGCCCGGTTTCTCTGCGCGAAGAAGCCCATAGAGTGCACGTCTTTCTCCGCACCTTGGTCAGCGCTCGCGCCTTACCGGCGCTGAAATCTCAGGTGGTGCGCTACCAGCATCTGCCCACTCAGCCGCAGTGGGCGCGAATGATCGACGCCGTGCTCAGGGGGATTAAGCATAACCAGTTCGACAAAGTGGTGCTGGCGCGCAAAACCACGCTGGCCCTCAGCCAGCCGCTGAATCCGGCCTCTTTTCTGGCCGCCAGCCGCGCGGTGAATCACCACTGTTACCACTTCATGCTGGCGTTTGCGCCGCAGCAGGCATTCCTTGGCTCCAGCCCTGAGCGGCTGTTCCTGCGCGAAAAGCGCCAACTCTTTACCGAAGCGCTGGCCGGAACCGTGGCCGCCGCCGATGACCATCAGCAAGCCCGCGCCCTTGGCCAGTGGCTGCTCAACGACCCTAAAAACCAGCGTGAAAATATGCTGGTGGTTGACGACATTTGCCAGCGATTGCAGGGCGGGGCGCGCTCTTTGGACGTGATGCCCGCCGAAATCCTTCGCCTGCGCAAAGTGCAGCATCTGCGTCGCAGCATTCAGGCCGTGCTGGCGAAAGCTGACGACGCCGACTGCCTGCAACGCCTGCAACCCACCGCCGCCGTGGCCGGCTTGCCGCGTCAGGCCGCGCGAGAATTTATTGCTCGCCACGAACCTTTTGATCGCCAGTGGTACGCCGGTTCGGCGGGCTATCTCAGCCTGACGCGCAGCGAATTCACCGTGGCGCTGCGCTCGGCCGCCGTGAAAGGCAGCCAGCTCGAGCTGTTTGCCGGGGCGGGAATTGTCGCCGGTTCAGACGCCGCGCAGGAGTGGCAGGAGATAGAAAATAAAGCCGCAGGGCTGCGCACCCTGTTAGACGAGGGGGCGCACTCGGCCGAGTCCGCCGGACAGCAGTACCATGAACTGCCTGCCGTTAGGGCGGGCTGAATCGGGTTCGCCGGAGTCAATCCATGCCATCAACACAAGCTACCGCCATGTTTAATCGCCGCTGGGCCACGCTGATATTAGAAGCCTTAACCCGCCATCAGGTGCAGCACGTCTGCATCGCGCCCGGCTCGCGCTCAACCCCACTGACGCTGGCGGCGGCGAGCAACTCCAAGCTGATTTGCCACACCCATTTTGATGAGCGCGGCCTGGGGCATCTCGCCCTCGGCTTAGCCAAGGCCAGCGGCCAGCCGGTGGCGGTGATTGTCACTTCCGGCACGGCGGTGGCGAATCTCTATCCGGCGATTATCGAAGCCGGGCTGACCGGCGAACGGCTGATCATGCTCACCGCCGATCGCCCGCCGGAGCTTATCGACTGCGGCGCCAATCAGGCCATTCGTCAGCCAGAACTGTTTGCCAGCCACCCACGGCAAAACCTCAATCTACCGCGACCGACGCCGGACATCAGCGCACGCTGGCTGGTATCGGCTATCGACAACGGCCTGTCAGCGCTGGAGCACGGTGCCATGCACATCAACTGTCCGTTCGCCGAGCCGCTGTACGGCGAGGAGGGGGATGACTATCTCGACTGGTCGCAGGCGCTGGGCGAATGGTGGCAGGGCTGCCAGCCTTGGCTGCGCACGCCTCAAACTCTGCGTCAGCCGGTTGAAGCCGACTGGGCGCAGTGGCGGCAAAAGCGCGGAGTGATTATCGCCGGGCGCATCGCCGCCGAAGAGGGCGAACAGCTGGCGCGGTGGGCTAAAACCCTCGGCTGGCCGCTAATCAGCGACGTGCAATCGCAAACCGGCAACCCGCTGCCCTGTGCCGACCTGTGGCTGGCGCACCCAGAGGCCCGACAGACATTGGCTCAGGCGGAATTAGTGATTCAGTTTGGCGGCAGCCTGACCGGCAAACGCCTGTTGCAGTGGCAGGCCGCCTGCCAGCCGCAGGAATATTGGCTGATAGACTCCATGCCCGGCCGCCTCGACCCGGCGCAGCATCAGGGGCGGCGGATCCAAATCGCCGTCAGCGAATGGCTGAAGCTGCACCCCGCCGAGCCTCAACAGCCTTGGGCCAGGGCGCTAAATTCTCTTTCTCAACGCGTGATGGCTCTGGTCGAAAGCCGTCTGGCGAGCCATTTTGGCGAAGCTTCTCTGGCGCGCCATTTACCGGCCTTGCTGCCAGCCAACGGCCAGCTGTTTGTCGGCAACAGTCTGGTGGTCAGGCTGGTGGACTCGCTGGCGCAGCTTCCGGCGGGTTATCCACTGTTTGCCAATCGCGGGGCCAGCGGCATCGACGGGCTGATTTCTACCGCCGCCGGAGTGCAACGCGCCACGCAGAAACCGACGCTCATCCTGATTGGCGATCTCTCTGCGCTGTACGATTTAAACGCGCTGGCCCTGCTGCGCCAATGCTCCGCGCCAACGGTGATGGTGGTGGTGAACAACAACGGCGGGCAGATTTTCTCTTTGTTGCCGACGCCAGAGGAGCAGCGCCAGCGTTTTTACTGCATGCCGCAAGACGTGGAGTTTAGCCACGCGGCGGCGATGTTCGGCCTGCACTACGCCAGCCCGGCCAGCATGGATGAGCTAACCGACGCGGTGCAAAACGGCTGGCAGCGCCAAGGCGCGACGCTGGTCGAGCTAAAAGTGGCCAGCGGCGACGGCGCGGCGATGCTGCGCGAGCTGGTGGCTGAGGCGGGGGCGCTCTAATGCTCAATTGCCAGCAAGTTAATGCTCATCTCAGCGGCCGCCCTTGGTTGGTTATGCTTCACGGCCTGTTGGGTAGCGGCGAGGATTGGCAATCCCTGTTGCCGCACCTCGGCGAGTGGCCTTGTTTGCTGGTGGATTTGCCCGGGCACGGCCGCTCGGCCTCTATTACCGCCGCCGGTTTTGCCGACGTCAGCCAGCAACTCACCGCCACCTTGCAGCAGTTAGGTATCAATGATTACTGGCTGCTCGGTTATTCACTCGGCGGGCGAATCAGCCTCTATCACGCCTGCTATGGCGATAGCCGTGGCCTGCGAGGCGTGCTGGTGGAAGGGGCCAATCCCGGTCTGAAAACCCTGCGCGATCGCCAGCAGCGCCGTCATCACGACCAGCTGTGGACCACCCGTTTTCGCTTCCAGCCCATCGAGCAGGTGCTGCAACTCTGGTATCGCCAGCCGGTATTTGGCGACCTGAGCGACGCCCAGCGCCAGCGCTTGGTGGATTTACGCGCCAGCAACCACGGTCCGGCGATTGCCACCATGCTGGGAGCGACCTCTCTGGCGGTGCAGCCCGACCTGCGCCAGCCCTTGTCGCGCCTCGCGCTGCCGGTGGTATGGCTATGCGGCGCGCTGGATCAGAAATTTACCCTTCTCGCGCAGCAGGCCGGTTTCCCGCTGCGCACCATCGCCAATGCCGGGCATAACGCCCATCGCGCGAATCCGACTGAGTTTGCCCGTCAGGCGCTGGCATTCATTACTTCACCTGTCTTAAAGGAAGTTGAACATGATTTATCCTGATGAAAAAGAGCTGTACGCCCCGATTGAGTGGCTCGATTGCAGCGGCGAATTCGAAGATATTCGCTATCACAAGTCGGCGGACGGCATCGCCAAAATCACCATTAATCGCCCGCAGGTGCGCAACGCTTTCCGCCCGCTGACCGTCAAAGAGATGATCCGCGCGATGGAAGATGCGCGCTATGACGACAACATTGGCGTGATTGTGCTGACTGGCGAAGGCGACAAAGCCTTCTGCGCCGGTGGCGATCAGAAAGTGCGCGGCGACTACGGCGGCTATCAGGACGCTAGCGGCGTTCACCACCTGAACGTGCTCGACTTCCAGCGCCAAATCCGTACCTGTCCGAAGCCAGTAGTGGCGATGGTCGCCGGATTCTCCATCGGCGGCGGCCACGTGCTGCACATGATGTGTGACCTGACCATTGCCGCAGACAACGCGGTGTTCGGTCAGACCGGGCCGAAGGTCGGCTCCTTTGACGGCGGCTGGGGCGCTTCTTACATGGCGCGCATCGTCGGCCAGAAAAAGGCGCGCGAAATCTGGTTCCTTTGCCGCCAGTATGACGCCGCCGCCGCGCTGGACATGGGCTTGGTCAACACCGTGGTGCCACTGGCTGATTTGGAAAAAGAGACCGTGCGCTGGTGCCGCGAAATCCTACAAAACAGCCCAATGGCGCTGCGCTGCCTGAAAGCCGCGCTTAACGCCGACTGCGACGGGCAGGCCGGTTTGCAGGAGCTGGCGGGTAACGCCACCATGCTGTTCTACATGACCGACGAAGGTCAGGAAGGCCGCAACGCGTTTAACGAAAAACGCCAGCCGGACTTCAGCAAATTCAAGCGTAATCCTTAATGCGCCGCGCTACGCTGTACCGTTATAGCCTGCCGATGGAGGCGGGCATTGTGTTGAGAAATCAACGTCTGAAGACCCGCGACGGCCTGCTGGTACAGCTGTGGCAGGACGAAAAGTGCGGCTGGGGGGAAATTGCGCCGCTGCCGGGCTTTAGTCTGGAAAGCGTGGAACAGGCGCAGCAGGGCGTGCAGCATGCGCTGGCCCAGTGGCTGCAAGGGGCTTCGCTCGGCGCGCTGGCATCGGCCTTCAATGCCATGCCGTCGGTGGCTTTTGGTCTGAGCATGGCGGATGCCGAATTGCGCGACGCACTGCCGCAGACGGGGAATTACGCCTGCGCGCCCCTGTGTCACGGCGACCCAGACGCGCTCTATCAGCGACTTGCCCACCAGCCGATTGCCAAGGTGAAAGTCGGTTTGTACGAGGCGGTGGGGGATGGTTTGAATGTCAGCATGCTGCTCGAAGCCTTGCCGCACCTGCGTTTGCGGTTGGACGCCAACCGCAGCTGGACGCCCGCCAAGGCCGACGCCTTTGCGCGTTACGTGGCCCCCGCGCTGCGTTCGCGCATCGCCTTTATCGAAGAGCCTTGTCAGACCCGCGAACAGTCGCGCGAGTTTGCCCGCGCCAGCGGGATTGCCATTGCCTGGGATGAAAGCGTGCGCGAGGCGGGCTTTGAAATTCGCGCCGAACAGGGGCTGGCGGCGATTATTATCAAGCCGACCTTAACCGGCAGCCTGACGCGCTGCCGCGAACTGATTGCCAAAGCCCATCGCGCCGGGCTTGAGGCGGTGATCAGCTCAAGTATTGAGTCCAGCCTCGGTTTAACCCAGCTGGCGCGCATGGCCGCGTGGCTGACGCCCGACACCCAGCCGGGCCTCGACACGCTGGATCTCATCCAATCGCAGCTGGTCCGCCCTTGGCCTGACGCCGACCAACCCCTGCTGGATGAATCCGCGCTGGAGGTGGTATGGCAGAATTAACCCAGTGGCCGTGGCACGCCTGGGCGAGCAAAACGCCTTTTGCCATTGCCATTAAATCGGCGGGGAAAGCCTGGTGCTGGCAAGACTTGCAGCAGCGCGTTGACTCGCTGTGTGCCGGTTTCGTCCAGCAGGGCGTGGCCGAAGGCCGTGGCGTGGCGCTGCGTGGCAAAAATAGCCTTAACGCGCTGTTATGCTATCTGGCGCTGATTCAAGCCGGAGCCAGGCTTCTGCCGCTGAACCCGCAGCTGCCTGCCGCCTTGTGTGACCCATTATTACCCCAGTTGGATATCGACTTTATTCTCGACCTGAGCGATGAGCCGCTGGTCACTGAAATCCCTGCCCTGAGCCTGTTCCACGGCCATGGCGGGGTGACACCAAACTATCCGCCGCAGCGGATTGCCACCCTGACGTTAACCTCGGGTTCGAGCGGGCTGCCTAAAGCCGCCGCGCACAGCGTCGCGGCGCATCTAGCCAGCGCGCGCGGGGTGCTGGGCCTCATTCCTTTCAACGCGGGTAACGCCTGGCTGCTTTCGCTGCCGCTGTTTCACGTCTCCGGGCAGGGCATTGTCTGGCGCTGGCTGACCGCCGGTGCCCAGCTGGTGGTGGCCGAAGAGCGGCCGCTCGCTGAGGCGCTGCAAGACTGCAGTCACGCCTCGCTGGTGCCGACCCAGCTCTGGCGGCTGCTCAACAAGCAGCAGTTGCCCGCCTCGTTAACCGACGTGCTGCTCGGCGGGGCGGACATTCCCCTCGAGTTAACCCAGCGCGCCGAACGCGCCGGAGTTCGCTGCTGGTGTGGTTACGGCATGACGGAAACGGCGTCGACGGTGACGGCCAAACGCGCCGACGGTTCGGCGGGCGTCGGCGAGCCTCTGGCCGGGCGGGAAGTGATGATCGTCGAAGATGAAATCCTGATCCGCAGCGAAAGTCTGGCAGCCGGTTATTGGTGGCAGGGCAAGCTGACTCAGCTCACCGACGCCGACGGCTGGTTGCATACTCGAGACAGAGGCGCGTGGCGGGGCGATGAGCTGCACGTCGCCGGGCGGCTGGATAATCTGTTTTTCAGCGGCGGGGAGGGGATTCAGCCCGAGGACATCGAACGCGTGTTGGCGGCGCATCCGCGCGTTGAGCGCGCTTTCGTGTTGCCGATGGCTGACGCCGAATTTGGCCAGAGGCCGGTGGCGCTGATTGATCGCTCAGCAGAGATGCCGTTTGAGATGCTCTCCCAATGGCTGGAGGGCAAACTGGCGCGTTTCCAGCAGCCGGTGCGCTATTTCGACCTGCCTGCGGACATTGCGCAGGGGGGAATTAAAATCTCGCGTCGCCATCTTCAGGAGTGGCTTTCACAGCAAACCGCCTGAGATTTCAGTTCATTATCGCTAATAAAAAGGGCCGCTCTGCATTACAGGGCGGCCCTTGTTTTATGACGCTTATCTAAAACCCAAGCGTCAGGTATTACGCCTTAAGGCCTTTTTCCACACCTGCGCCATAGGCCGGATCAACCTTGTAGAACAGATCGAGTTGGCGTTTTTGCGTGTCTGGCGAAGCGTGTTTCAGCTCACCGGCGATACGGCCACACAGGCGTGCTTGCTCATCTGCAGACAGCAGGTTGAACAACAGGCGTGGCTGGGTGAAGTAATCATCATCTTCGCGGTGATTCCAGTGGTCCGCCGCCCCTTCGATAGTCAACGGCGGTTCGCTGAAGTCCGGCTGCTCTTGGAACAAACCTGCGCTGTTTGGCTCATAGGTCACGCCGTTGCCGCTGTTACCGTCAACGCGCATCGCGCCGTCGCGGTGGTAGTTGTGGAACGGGCATTTTGGTGCATTAACTGGGATTTGATGATGGTTCACGCCCAGACGGTAGCGGTGCGCGTCGCCGTAAGAGAACAGACGGCCTTGCAGCATACGGTCAGGGGAGAAGCCGATACCCGGCACCACGTTGGCCGGGCTCATCGCCACTTGTTCAACTTCGGCAAAATAGTTTTCTGGATTGCGGTTCAGCTCAAACTCGCCCACTTCAATCAGCGGATAGTCACTGTGTAACCAAACTTTGGTCAGGTCGAACGGGTTGTAAGGCAGCTCGGAAGCTTCTTTTTCGGGCATGACTTGAACAAAGAGTTTCCAGCGAGGGAAGTCGCCGCGCTCAATAGCCTCATACAGGTCGCGCTGCGAGCTTTCGCGATCGCTTCCCACCAGTTTCTCCGCTTCGTCGTCCATCAGGTTTTGAATGCCCTGCTGGCAGCGGAAGTGGAATTTCACCCAAAAACGCTCGTTTTGCTCATTGATAAAGCTGAAGGTGTGGCTACCAAAACCGTGAATATGGCGATAAGAGCTAGGCAGGCCGCGGTCGCTGGCGTCAATAGTTAGCTGGTGAAGTGCTTCAGGCAGATGGGAGAAGAAGTCCCATTTGTAAGCCGGATTGCGCAGGTTAGTGCGCGGGTCACGTTTAACCACGTGATTCAAATCTGGGAATTTCAGCGGGTCGCGCAGGTAGAAAATAGGGGTGTTGTTGCCAACCAAATCCCAGTTACCCTGCTCAGTATAGAACTTGATGGAGAAGCCACGAATATCGCGCTCGGCGTCCGCTGCGCCGCGCTCGCCCGCTACGGTGGAGAAACGGATAAACATCGGAGTTTGCTTACCGATTTCGGCAAAGATATTTGCGCGGGTGTATTGAGTGATGTCATGGGTGACGGTAAAGGTGCCGTAAGCGCCTGAACCCTTGGCGTGCATGCGACGCTCTGGGATCACTTCGCGGTCAAAATGCGCCAGCTTTTCCAGAAACCAGACGTCTTGCAGCAGCAAGGGGCCACGGCGGCCTGCGGTGATCACGTTATTATTATCTACAACCGGTGCTCCAGCGGCGGTTGTAAGTCCTCTTTTACTCATTGGTTAGATCCTTCCAGTCAATTAATCGGTGGGTGTTTAAAGCTAAAAAGGGCGGTGCCCATTCCTCAAAAAGGTATTGCGGTACGGCTTCCCTTCGCGAGTTTGCCTTTCCTTAGGTCAGTAAACTCTACCCCCATCTTTTAGCCTTGATGTTGATACTGGGCAAATAGGCAGGAGTTATCATTTCAATCAGGATCGTTACGCACATAAACTTTGTGGCTATCTCTTACATTTTTTTTTTATTTAAAACGGAGGTTTAAAACATTCAAGGTTGTTGCATGACGCTGATTTGCTTTAGACTTCGCGGGATGGTTTATCTGTCGTTTAATGAACATTCGGGAATGAAAATGAAAAAACTTTTAGTCGCTGGCGCTGCTGCCAGTTTGATGTTGGTCGCGGCCTCTGCCAGCGCCATCAGTGTCAACGGTGAAATTGGCGAACATTACACCAATTTCGGTGTGGGCCTCGGTACCACCACTCCGGGTATCGCGCTGAGCGGCGATTGGACCCACAACGACGATGACGGCGACGTAGCTGGTCTGGGTCTGGGTTACAACATCCCACTGGGTCCATTCATGGCGACCGTTGGCGGCAAAGGTTTGTATACCAATCCTAAACAGGGCGACGAAGGTTACGCGGCGGCAGTCGGCGGTGGCTTGCAGCTGCCAGTAGGTAGCCTGTTCAGCCTGTACGGCAGCTACTACTACTCTCCAGATTCCCTGTCTAGCGGCATCTCTAACTACAAAGAAGGCGACGCCGGTATTCGTTTGACCGCCATCCCTCTGGTGACGGTAAGCGTGGGTTACCGCTATCTGGCGCTGGATAATAAAGACGGTAAGCGTGACAACATCCTGGCGGATGGGGCATATCTCGGCGGTGCTGTTAACTTCTAATATCCCGTCATCTTTCGCACTGTAACTGCGTTGGCTGCCTTCACGCACCCCAGTCACTTACTGATGTAAGCTCCTGGGGATTTGCTCAGTTGCCGCCTTGTTACAGAGCGAAATCTTTAGGGATATATCCCGTCATCTTTCATGCTGTAGCTGTGTTGGCTGCCTTCGCGCACCCAAGTCACTTACTGATGTAAGCTTCTGGGGATTTGCTCAGTTGCCGCCTTGTTACAGAGCGAAATCTTTAGGGATATCCAGCTTTAAATTTAAAAGCCTGCGCATAGCAGGCTTTTTTTCGTTTGGAATATCACTTTGTGCCCCGGCAATTGTTTTTCGGCTTCAGGCTTTCTACAGTGGAAGGACAAATAAGAGGAGAAAAGAATGCTTAGGGTCGAGATGCTCAGTACGGGCGAAGAAGTGCTGCATGGGCAAATAGTAGATAGCAACGCGGCGTGGCTGGCGAACTATCTGTTCGAGCAGGGGTTGCCGATGACCAGTCGCGAAACGGTTGGCGATAGTCTGGATGAGCTGGTGAGCGTGTTGAAAGAGCGTAGCCACATCGCCGACGTGCTGATCGTCAACGGCGGTCTGGGGCCGACCAGTGATGATTTAAGCGCGCAGGCGGCGGCTATCGCCTGTGGGGTCGAGCTGGTGGAGGATGCCGACTGGATTGCCACCATGGAAGCTTTCTTCGCGCAGCGCGGACGCCCAATGGCGGTGTCCAACCGCAAGCAGGCGCAAATTCCCGCCAACGCCGAAGTGCTGGATAACCCCGTAGGCACCGCCTGTGGATTCAGCCTGACGTTGAACCGCTGTCAGATTTTCTTCACCCCCGGCGTACCCTCCGAATTCAAAGTGATGGTGGAGCAGCAAATCGTTCCGCGTTTACACAAGAAGCACCCATCGCTGGAAGCCCCGCTGTGTCTGCGTTTGACCACCTTTGGCCGTGGTGAAAGTGACCTTGCCAATGAGCTAGATCAGATGGTGCTGCCTGAGGGTGTCACCCTGGGCTATCGCTCTTCTTCGCCAATCATCGAGCTGAAAGTCACCGGCCCGCGTTCGCAAGAAGCAGCGATGCATAAGGCGTTTGAGCGCGTGCGCGAAGTGGCGGGTGAAAGCACTATTTTCGAAGGTTTTGGCGGCCTGCCGGCGCGTCTCGCCGAGCATTTGCTGGATCAGGGCTTGCGTCTTTCGGTCAGCGAGAGCTTCACCGGCGGCCTGCTCAACTGGCGTCTACAAAGCGCCGACGTGCCACTGGCGGCGGGTGAGTTGTTGCCTGATGATGCCGAACCGGCCCCGGAGAAATCGCTGCAGAGTATTCTGGCCCGCGCCCAGCAACTGGCCGAGAAGAATCAGGTCCAGCTGGCTTTAGCCGTCGGCGCCATGTCCGGCGAGGAGCTGAGTCTCGCCCTGCACACCCCGGCTGGCACCAGTGGCCTCACCATCCGCTATACCGCCAGCCGCCATGCTTTAGCACTGCGCCAAGAGACTATCGCGATGGTCGCAATGGATATGCTGCGGCGGTATCTGAATGGCTGGGATCCGGTGGCGGACTACCCGTGGTTGGAGCGTGTGGCTAAGGCGTAGTTTTTTGGGGCGGGTTGCCCAAGGCCCGCTTTTAAATCTTTAAATTCAAAACCGTGGGCACCGGCCCACACCGGCAAGGGGGCGGTGATAGGCGCCCCTTAGGCCGGTATGGCGGCAGCGCACGGTTTTGACCTTAAAGGCCAGTTTGCGTGGCAACGCAAGGTCTTGAAGTTGAAGTTGAATTTAAAGCGGCCAAGTGGGGGCCGCACACCCCCACATCAAAACTCCAGTTCGACGTCCCCCACCGGCAGGCAACAACAGGGCAGGACGTCGCCTTCCAGCAGGAATGCTAGGGGTTTCTCACTGTAGGTGACTTCACCGCTGACCAGCCGCATGCGGCAGGAGCCGCAGTAGCCTTCCCTGCATTGGTATTCCACTTGCACTTCGTGATGCTCGAACACTTCCAGCAGGTTTTTGTGGCCGGCCAGACAGGCCAGCCGCTTACCGTTGGCTGAAAGCGTTACGGTTGGCTGACTCATCTTAGAACTCGAAATCGCTCAAATCGTCAGCATTCATTTCTGAATCAATCTGACCGACCAGATAGGAGCTGACTTCTACTTCTTGTGGCGCAACCTGCACGTTGTCAGACACCAGCCATGCGTTGATCCATGGGATTGGGTTAGTGCGCGTTTTGAATGGCGCAGTCAGGCCAACCGCTTGCATACGGATGTTGGTGATGTACTCGACGTACTGGCACAGAATGTCTTTGTTCAGGCCAATCATAGAGCCGTCGCGGAACAGATATTCTGCCCAATCTTTCTCTTGTTGCGCGGCCAGCACGAACAGGTCGTGGCACTCTTGCTCGCACTCTTTGGCGATTTCCGCCATTTCTGGATCATCAGAGCCAGAGCGCAGCAGGTTCAGCGCGTGCTGGGTGCCGGTCAGGTGCAGGGCTTCGTCACGGGCGATCATCTTGATGATTTTCGCGTTACCTTCCATCAGTTCGCGCTCGGCGAAGGCGAAGGAGCAGGCGAAGCTGACGTAGAAACGCACGGCTTCCAGCGCGTTGACGCTCATCAGGCAGACGTAGAGTTTCTTCTTCAACTCACGCAGGTTAACGACCACGGTTTTACCGTTAACCTGATGCGTACCTTCGCCCAGCAGGTGGTAGTAGCTGGTCATTTCAATCAGCGTGTCGTAGTAGCCAGAGATGTCTTTGGCGCGCTTGAGGATCTCTTCGTTGGTGACGATGTCGTCAAACACCAGCGCCGGATCATTCACGATGTTACGGATGATGTGGGTGTAAGAGCGCGAGTGGATGGTTTCAGAGAACGCCCAGGTTTCAACCCAAGTTTCCAGTTCCGGAATCGAGATCAGTGGCAGCAGCGCAACGTTCGGGCTGCGGCCTTGAATGGAGTCCAACAGGGTCTGGTATTTCAGATTGCTGAG
The DNA here is from genome assembly GCF_052375995.1 of Ewingella sp. AOP9-I1-14. NCBI lineage: Bacteria > Pseudomonadati > Pseudomonadota > Gammaproteobacteria > Enterobacterales > Yersiniaceae > Ewingella > Ewingella sp. AOP9-I1-14. The sequence continues at coordinate 639,818 of NZ_JBQSVA010000001.1, read as the reverse complement.
GAAAATGTGCTTCTCGTGCTCTGGCAGCGCCTGAAAGTCGATACGGTCGCGAGAAACGTCAATCTCTTCAGGACGCCAGAAGAAGGAGAGCTGCTTTTCGATCAGCTTTTCAAAAATCTCATGCTTCTGCTGGTCGAAACGCGCGACGTTAACAGACTGACCGAAGAACATCGGCTCAAGAAGTTGGTTGTTTTTGTTCTGGGAGAAAGTGCTATAGGCCATAACGTCCTCTGAATTCTCAGTAAAAACCCCCTGACGGGGGTTTTATATAAATTATTTAATTAAAAACAGACAATTAGATTTTGCAGGCGCCGCTTTCACAATCGTCCGCAGCTTCGGCTTTCATGTCTTCCTGCACGTCGTCAGCACCGTCACGGGTGTTCTGGTAGTACAGGGTTTTCACGCCGAACTTATAGGCGGTCAGCAGGTCTTTCAGCAACTGTTTCATTGGCACCTTGCTGTTCGGGAAGCGCGCCGGGTCGTAGTTGGTGTTAGACGAAATCGCCTGGTCGATAAATTTCTGCATCAGACCCACCAATTGCAGGTAGCCGTCGTTGTTCGGCATATCCCACAGCAGCTCATACTGGTCTTTCAGGGTTTCGTACTCAGGAACAACCTGACGCAGAATCCCGTCTTTCGACGCTTTGATGCTGATGTGGCCGCGTGGTGGCTCAATGCCGTTGGTGGCGTTAGAGATTTGCGAAGAAGTCTCAGACGGCATCAAGGCTGACAGCGTGGAGTTACGCAGGCCGTGCTCTTGAATGTCTTTACGCAGCGCATCCCAGTCTAAGTGCAGTGGCTCATCACAAATGGCATCGAGATCCTTTTTATAGGTATCGATAGGCATGATGCCCTGTGCATAAGTGGTTTCGTTGAACCACGGGCAGGCACCTTGCTCTTTCGCCAAGTTGTTAGAGGCTTTCAGCAGGTAGTACTGGATCGCTTCGAAGGTTTTGTGCGTCAGATTGTTCGCACTGCCGTCGGAGTAGCGCACGCCGTTCTTCGCCAGATAGTAAGCGAAGTTAATGACGCCAATACCCAGAGTACGGCGGCCCATCGCGCCACGGTTTGCGGCTTTGATTGGATAATCTTGATAGTCGAGCAGGGCGTCGAGCGCACGAACCGCCAGCGTTGCCAGCTCTTCCAAATCGTCGAGGCTGTTAATAGCGCCGAGGTTGAAGGCAGACAGCGTACAGAGCGCGATTTCACCGTTTTCATCGTTAACATCGTCCAGCGGCTTGGTAGGCAGGGCGATTTCCAGACACAGGTTGGACTGGCGAACTGGCGCGATAGCCGGGTCAAACGGGCTGTGGGTGTTGCAGTGGTCAACGTGCTGAATGTAGATACGGCCAGTGGAGGCGCGCTCTTGCATCATCAGGGAGAACAGCTCAACCGCTTTCACTTTCTGCTTACGGATGCTGTCGTCTTGCTCATATTTCTCGTACAGACGCTCGAATTCGTCTTGGTCCGCGAAGAACGCATCGTACAGGCCAGGGACGTCAGACGGGCTGAACAGGGTGATGTCGCCGCCTTTAACCAGACGCTGATACATCAGCTTGTTGATCTGTACGCCGTAGTCCATGTGACGAACGCGGTTGCCTTCGACGCCACGGTTGTTTTTCAGCACTAACAGGCTTTCAACTTCCAAGTGCCACATTGGGTAGAACAGGGTGGCAGCACCACCACGCACGCCGCCCTGAGAGCAGGACTTCACCGCGGTCTGGAAGTGCTTATAGAAAGGAATACAGCCGGTGTGGAAAGCTTCACCGCCGCGAATTGGGCTACCTAGCGCGCGAATGCGGCCAGCGTTAATCCCGATACCTGCGCGCTGAGAAACGTATTTCACGATAGCGCTTGAGGTGGCGTTGATGGAGTCGAGGCTGTCGCCACATTCGATCAGCACGCAAGAGCTGAACTGGCGCGTAGGGGTACGCACGCCGGACATGATTGGCGTTGGCAGCGAGATTTTGAAGGTCGAAATGGCGTCATAGAAACGTTTAACGTAATCCAGACGGGTATCGCGCGGGTAGCCAGAGAACAGGCAGGCGGCGACCAGAATATAGAGGAACTGGGCACTTTCATAAATTTCGCCCGTCACGCGGTTTTGCGCCAGGTATTTACCTTCCAGCTGCTTCACCGCGGCATAGGAGAAATTCATATCACGCCAGTGGTCAATAAAACTGTCCATCTGCTCGAACTCTTCAGCCGTGTAGTCTTCCAGCAGATGTTTGTCATATTTCCCCATATCGACCATACGATTGACCTGATCGATAAGTTTTGGCGGCTCAAATTGACCGTAAGCTTTTTTACGCAGGTGGAACACAGCCAGACGCGCAGCCAGATATTGGTAATCTGGGGCATCTTTAGAGATCAGGTCCGCAGCGGCTTTAATAATGGTTTCGTGAATGTCGCCGGTTTTAATCCCGTCATAAAACTGAATGTGGGAACGGAGTTCTACTTGCGAAACAGAGACGTTTTGAAGCCCTTCGGCAGCCCAGTCGATGACTCGGTGAATTTTATCAAGGTTGATGCGTTCTTTACGGCCATCGCGTTTAGTAACAAGAAGACTCTGATTCATTAGGGGCTGTACCTTAGAGGTTTATAAAGGGCCTGACGAAACGCAGATTCCCAGCGAAATCTGTCTAATCTGCGCGTTGTGTGCTGCTCAGGATATAAACACTATATATTGTGGGTTTGTTAATTTCTGATGACAAGATAGTGGTTGGATGTGCCTTTTGCAAGTGAACAAAATGGCCATTTTTGTGGATAAGTTGGGGAGAATTTATCAGGGTGGGGCTGGAGTGTACGTGGTTGCTGGGGCGGTTAAACTGTCAATATCTACAATACGATTTTCTTATATTTTTTGAAAACTTGATCGACTGCCGATTTCTTAAACATTAGAAAAAAACGCTATATTAGTGTTGCTAACTATTCTAAAAAAAGATGTAGCTAACAGACTTCTCGCCAAACTGCTAAAAACTAAGATTTTACTGTTTGTTACAAGCGCAGAATCTGGTTTAAAAACCATTTTCTGCGCGTTAATACCAGCAACAGGGCTAAACCTGTGCTTTATTTTTTCTCATCGGCCAGGGCTTGGGTGTGGATCATGTAGTTCACATCAACGTTTTTGCCGAGTTTGAAATGGTCGGTTAGCGGGTTGTAGTGCAGGCCCATGATGCCGCGCTCGACCAAATCAGTGCGATCAACCATCGCCAGCAGCTCGGACGGTTTGATGAATTTCTTAATGTCGTGCGTGCCTTTTGGAACCATTTTCAGAACATATTCAGCGCCGAAAATAGCCATTAACCAGGCTTTGTTGTTGCGGTTAATGGTGGAGAAGAACACGTGGCCACCTGGTTTAACCAGGCGGGCACAGGCAGCCACTACCGAGGCCGGGTCAGGGACGTGCTCGAGCATCTCCATGCAGGTCACCACATCATACTTTTGTGGGTTGGCTTCGGCGTGGGCTTCTACCGTTTCCTGAACATAACTGACATTGACGCCGCTCTCTAACGCGTGCAAACGAGCAACCTGCAGAGGCTCACCGCCCATATCCAGACCCGTTACATGCGCACCCGCGACGGCCATGCTTTCACTCAGGATGCCGCCGCCACAGCCGACGTCGAGGACGTTTTTCTCAAACAGGCCGTCGGCGCGTTCGAGGATATAGTTAAGGCGCAGTGGGTTAATGCGATGCAGCGGCTTGAATTCGCCTTCCAAATCCCACCAGCGCGAAGCCACGGCTTCAAACTTGGCGATTTCGTCGTGGTCGATATTCTGCGTGTTATTAGTCGATGCTGTATTCATGAGCGTGATGAACTCCCTATAGCTTGATAGGGCGGATTATACATATTCCTCCCCCGAGGTTCAGTTTTGTCTGTGTGGCGAATCTTTGCGCGAAATGCTGGCGTTTGCCGTGCAAAGAAGAGGGAACAGCGCCAAAGGTTTGAATCAGGCCGACAATTTGGATTTAAAATAGCGCGAAATAGGGAGGTTCTTTTCCACAGATCTCAGCTTTGTGGTATAGTTTTACACCTTTGCCTATACAGGCACCGGCAATGAATAATCAGTAGAGGGATAGCAGCTCCATGAGCGACCTTGCCAGAGAAATCACACCGATAAACATCGAAGAAGAGTTGAAAAACTCTTACCTGGATTACGCCATGTCCGTTATCGTCGGGCGTGCGTTGCCAGATGTGCGCGATGGTTTGAAACCGGTGCACCGCCGCGTACTTTTCGCAATGAACGTTCTGGGTAACGACTGGAATAAAGCCTATAAGAAATCGGCCCGTGTGGTCGGTGACGTTATCGGTAAATATCACCCACATGGTGATACCGCGGTCTATGACACCATCGTTCGTATGGCTCAGCCTTTTTCACTTCGCTATATGCTGGTGGACGGGCAGGGTAACTTTGGTTCGGTAGACGGCGACTCCGCTGCAGCCATGCGTTATACCGAAATTCGCATGTCAAAAATTGCTCACGAACTGTTGGCAGACCTTGAAAAAGAAACCGTCGACTTCGTGCCGAACTACGATGGTACCGAGCAGATCCCTGCGGTCATGCCGACGCGTATCCCTAACCTGTTGGTTAACGGTGCGTCAGGTATCGCAGTAGGTATGGCGACCAATATCCCGCCACATAACCTCACCGAGGTTATCAACGGCTGTCTGGCGTATATCGACGATGAAAACATCAGCATTGAAGGGCTGATGGAACACATCCCAGGGCCTGACTTCCCTACCGCCGCCATCATCAATGGTCGCCGTGGTATTGAAGAAGCCTATCGCACCGGCCGTGGCAAGATCCTAATTCGTGCCCGCGCGGAAGTGGAAGCTGACGCCAAAACCGGTCGCGAAACCATCATCGTTCACGAGATCCCTTATCAGGTGAACAAAGCCCGTCTGATCGAAAAGATCGCCGAGCTGGTGAAGGAAAAACGTCTTGAAGGTATCAGTGCACTGCGCGACGAGTCTGACAAAGACGGCATGCGCATTGTGATTGAAATCAAACGCGATGCGGTCGGTGAAGTGGTTCTGAACAACCTCTACTCTCTGACGCAGCTGCAGACTTCTTTCGGTATCAACATGGTTGCTCTGCATCAGGGCCAGCCAAAGATTCTGGGCCTGAAAGAGATCCTGTCCGCGTTTGTGCGCCACCGCCGCGAAGTGGTGACGCGCCGTACCATTTTCGAACTGCGCAAAGCGCGTGACCGTGCTCATATCCTCGAAGCACTGGCCATCGCTCTGGCTAACATCGATCCTATCATTGAACTGATCCGCGCAGCCCAGTCTCCTGCGGAAGCCAAAGCCGGATTGATTGCCCGTTCATGGGATCTGGGTAACGTCGCAGCGATGCTGGCAAGTGCCGGTGACGACGCAGCGCGCCCTGAGTGGCTGGAGCCAGAATTTGGTATTCACGACGGGAAATACTTCCTGACCGAGCAGCAAGCCCAAGCCATTCTGGATCTGCGTTTGCAGAAACTGACCGGCCTTGAGCACGAAAAACTGCTGGATGAATACAAAGACTTGCTGACGCAAATCGCGGAACTGATCCTGATTCTGGAAAATCCAGATCGCCTGATGGAAGTTATCCGTGAAGAGCTGGAAGCGATTCGTGACCAGTACAACGATCCGCGTCGTACTGAAATCACGGCTAATACCTCCGACATCAACATCGAAGACCTGATCAATCAGGAAGACGTTGTAGTGACGCTGTCGCATCAGGGCTATGTGAAGTACCAGCCTCTGACCGACTACGAAGCGCAACGCCGCGGTGGTAAAGGTAAGTCTGCTGCACGTATTAAAGAAGAAGATTTCATCGACCGCCTGCTGGTCGCCAATACACACGACACGATCCTGATGTTCTCCAGCCGTGGTCGTCTGTACTGGATGAAAGTGTACCAATTGCCAGAAGCCAGCCGTGGTGCGCGTGGTCGTCCAATCGTCAACTTGTTGCCGCTTGAGCCGAACGAGCGCATTACCGCCATCCTTCCAGTGCGCGAGTACGAAGAAGGGCGTCACGTGTTCATGGCAACTGCCAGCGGTACCGTGAAGAAAACTGCTTTGACTGATTTCAGCCGCCCACGCAGCGCTGGCATCATCGCCATCAACCTTAACGAGGGTGATGAGCTGATTGGTGTTGACCTGACTGACGGTAAAGATGAAGTCATGCTGTTCTCTGCGGCCGGTAAAGTGGTGCGCTTCTCTGAAGAAGCCGTGCGTAAGATGGGCCGTACCGCGACCGGTGTTCGCGGTATTCGTCTGGGCGAAGGTGATAGCGTTGTTTCCCTGATCATTCCACGCGGCGACGGTTGTATCCTGACCGTAACGCAGAATGGTTTCGGTAAGCGTACCGAGTCTGCTCAGTACCCAACTAAGTCTCGTGCAACACAGGGCGTTATCTCCATCAAAGTGAGCGAGCGTAATGGTCCAGTTGTTGGCGCGATTCAGGTTGATGAAGCGGACCAGATCATGATGATCACCGATGCAGGCACGCTGGTGCGTACTCGCGTTTCTGAAGTGAGTACCGTAGGCCGTAACACCCAGGGTGTGACGCTTATCCGTACCGCAGAAGATGAGAACGTGGTTGGTCTGCAACGCGTTGCCGAGCCAGTTGAAGACGAAGAGTTGGATGGCGTAGCAACGGTTGAAGGTGAGCTGGAAGCTGCTCAGGAAGCTGAGTTGCCAGATGAAACAGAATCGGACGACGAAGCTGTCGAAGATGATGTTGACGCTGACGACGAAGACGCTGAAAAAGAGTAAGTTTCAGTCGCTTTGAAACGCACATAAGGGCACATCCTATTTAGGTTGTGCCCTTTTTAGTCTCTGCGACAATAGTGTATTCTAACTGTCGTTTTCCGCCCTGTGGTGACTCCGCAATGTCGATGGTAGTCCTTTGAAATATTTAACCTCTTTTAGAACAACGCTGCGCATCTCCCGTTACCTGTTCAGGGTATTGGCGTTTATGCTGTGGTCGCTGGGCGCGTTGCTGACGACATTCTATGTCCTGAATATTTTCCACAACAAAGAGTCGGAAATCCGTGATGAGGACAATCTCAATTACGATCAGGCGCAGAGTTACATTAAGAATTCCGCAGATATTATGCGGGATGTTAAATACATGGCCGAAAAGCGCCTTAGTGATTCGATGAACGGCCTCGACATCATCAACGGTGTCATTAGCAGTAAGAATATCCAGCCGACTTATCATCCACTCTATTCAGAATCTGATTGCAGCCAGCTTAACGATAGCTACCGCAATTCGCTCAATTCACTCGGTAACATGATCCATTATTGGAAAGACAATTTTTCCGATGCTTACGATCTCAACCGGGTGTTCTTCATCGGTGGCGAAAGCCTGTGTATGGTCGATTTCGGCCTCAACAGCCAACCCATTGAACGCGACAACAGCAACGTTCTGAAATCGCTGCATGAGAAAATCCTCAAGTACCGCAATGGTAAGAATCAGGATAAAGAGAACAGCCTGTACTGGGTTTCACCCGGCCCAAATAAAGATTTAGGCTATCTCTATGTTTTGACGCCAATTTATGTCGGAAACAAGCTGGAAGCGCTGATGGGCATCCAGCAGACGCTGCGCCAGGAAGATATGGTGACGCCATCATCGCTGCACACGGGGGTGACGATCCTCAATGCCGATAACGAACCTTTGCTCAGTTTCTCTGAGAGCGGGCGTAATCCTTCGATCCTGGGCGGATTCCCGTCAGAGGCGACCTATTTCGGCTACATGAATGGCTATAACGATTTGGTTTATAAGAAGTCCTTATCGCCGTCGAGCCTCAGCGTGGTCTATTCATTGCCGTTTAACACGGTCATTGAACGCTTTAAAATTCTTATCTTTAACGCCGTTCTGCTGAATATTTTCTCTGCCTTGCTGCTGTTTATTCTGGCATGGGTTTTCGAGCGGAAAATCTTCCTGCCCGCTGAGCAGAACGCCTTCCGCCTTGAAGAGCACGAGCAGTTTAACCACAAGATAGTGGCGTCTGCGCCGGTGGGGATTTCCATTCTGCGTATCAGCGATGGCGTGAATATCCTGAGTAACGAGCTGGCGCATAACTACATCAACATGCTGACGGCGGAAGACCGCCAGCGCATCACGCGGATTATCTGTGACCAGCAGGTCAACTTTGTCGATGTCATCACCAAAGACAATAACAACATTCAGCTGAGCTTTGTGCATTCGCGCTATCGCAATGAAGACGTGGCAATTTGCGTGCTGATCGACGTCAGTGCGCGCGTCAGAATGGAAGAGTCATTGCAGGAGATGGCTAACGCCGCCGAGCAGGCCAGCCAGTCTAAATCCATGTTCTTGGCGACCGTCAGCCACGAGTTACGTACGCCGCTCTACGGCATCATAGGTAATCTCGATTTGCTGCAAACTCAGGGCTTGCCGCAGGGGGTGGACCGTCTGGTGACGGCGATGAATAACTCGTCGGCACTGCTGCTAAAAATCATCAGCGATATCCTCGATTTCTCAAAGATTGAGTCCGAACAGCTGAAAATTGAACCGCAGGAGTTCTCTTGCCGCGAAGTGATCACCCATATTGCCGGTAACTATTTGCCGTTGGTGGTGAAGAAGCATCTTGGGCTGTACTGCTTTATCGAGCACAACGTGCCGATGTCGTTCTTGGGCGACCCAGTGCGCTTGCAGCAGGTGCTGTCGAACATCCTTAATAATGCGATTAAATTCACCGATACGGGCTGTATCGTGCTGCATGCGCGCACCTGTGGTAACTATATGGAGTTCCAGGTTCGCGACACCGGCTGTGGTATTCCTGAGCGCGAAATCACCCGTCTGTTTGACCCGTTCTTCCAGGTGGGCAGCGGCGTGCAGCGTCACTTCCAGGGTACCGGGCTGGGGCTGGCTATCTGTGAGAAGCTGATTAACCTGATGGATGGCGATATCTCGGTAGACTCTGCGCCAGGGCTGGGTAGCCAGTTCACCGTGCGAATTCCGCTGTATAACGCCACTTTCCCATGTGAAAAGCCGCTTGATGCGTGGCAGGGGAAAAACCTGTGGCTGGAAATCCGTAACGCGCATCTCGAAAGCTACCTGACCCAGCTGTTGCGCCATCAAGGAGCAAATGTCCAGCGCTGGCAGCCTGACTGCATTCTTCAGGCTGAAGACGTGCTCATCACCGATACCCTGTTGATGTACAACGGCGAGCTGGCCGCGCAGATTGAATTTAGCATCGACCATATTGGACTGCCGCTGGAAACGCGCCCGGGCTACTGGGTGCACAGCACCTCGACGCCGCTGGAAGTGACGGCGTTGCTCAACCGGATTTATCAGTTGGAAGATGAGTCGGAAGAGGGCGGGTTGAACCTGCCAGCTTTGGGCGCGCTGACTACCCAAGACAACAGCGATATCAACCTGCTGGTGGTCGATGACCATCCAATCAACCGCCGTTTGCTGGCCGATCAGCTCAGTTCTATGGGTTATCAGGTGGTCACCGCCAATGACGGTCTGGATGCGCTGGATGCGATGAACGTCCACCAAATTGATATCGTGCTTAGCGACGTTAACATGCCGAAGCTGGACGGTTATGGCCTGACGCAGAAACTGCGCGAGCTGGGTTACACCTTGCCGGTGATTGGCGTGACGGCCAACGCCTTGGCCGAGCAGCGCCAGCGCTGTCTGGAGGCTGGGATGGATAACTGCCTGTCGAAGCCTGTTACGCTGGAAACCCTGCGCGATACGCTGGCTTACTACAGCAAATCGGTACGCCGACTGCGCGACACTAAGGTCTAGCTACCCGCGTGGGCACCGCGAAAGTGGTAAACAGGCATTAAAAAAGGCACCTCAAGGGTGCCTTTTTCGTGCGTGAAGCCTGCAATTACTGATTGAACTTACTCTTTATCAACCGGCTGAGAACTCACTGAGGAGAGATAGTTCAGCAGGGCGATATCGTTCTCTACGCCCAGTTTCAGCATGGCGGATTTCTTCTGGCTACTGATGGTTTTGATACTGCGGTTAAGCTTCTTCGCAATCTCAGTGACCAGGAAACCTTCTGCGAACAGGCGCAGAACTTCGCTCTCTTTCGGCGAAAGACGCTTGTCACCGTAGCCATTGGCGCTGATTTTTTCCAGCAACTTGGCGACGCTGTCCGGCGTGAATTTCTTCCCTTTCTGCAAAGCAGCCAGTGCTTTTGGCAGGTCGGTCGGCGCGCCTTGTTTTAGTACGATACCCTCGATGTCCAGATCCAACACCGAGCTAAGAATAGCCGGGTTGTTGTTCATGGTCAGGACGATAATCGACAATTGTGGGTAGTGGCGCTTAATGTATTTGATAAGCGTAATGCCATCACCGTACTTATCGCCTGGCATAGACAGGTCGGTGATCAGAACATGAGCATCCAATTTGCTCAGGCTATTGATAAGCGCAGTAGAATCCTCGAACTCACCTACCACATTTACCCATTCAATTTGTTCAAGTGACTTACGAATACCAAACAGGACAATAGGATGGTCATCAGCGATAATTACGTTCATATTATTCATGTGATTAGCTACCTTGCTGCAGCAGTCTGGAGACAAAAGAATCAATGTGATTAATGTTATCAGTGATCATCAGTACGTCGCCAGCGACGATATGTTGTTCTAACGTTTCACATAGGTGTTTGCCTGGGGTTAAGTTCAGCATGGCGAATACCCCTTTAAGGCGATGCGCGGTTTGGGAAAGCGATGTAAAATCACGACGTTCATTTTCATTGTACAGTTTATCTAGGTCTTCCGGTACTGTCTCGACAAACAGCTGGTAGTAATCGCTTGATTTTAGCTGTTTTTCATAAAACTCGAGAGAGTCTTCACCGGGTTCTTCGGATGAAATACTGTCATCAGATTCAGCAAACTGCTGTTCGATTAACAGTAGGGTTGCGTCGATCAGCGCACTGCTGATGTTGTAATTGACGCGGATATAATGCTTCTCCAACTGCTGGAAACCGGCTTCATCGCTGGTCAGCAGCAGGGTATATTTGTCACTGTTTTGCGGGTTATCTGTCAGCAAAACGTCATACTCGCGCGTCACCTGACGCTCGTCCGCCACGATACACACTGCACCGTAAGCATTCATCGCGCGCGTCACAATCCCGCGAACTTCCTCAGACGTGATATCCAGCAGCAACGTCACGTCATCCAGCAGCTTTTCGTCTGCTGCCTGATCTTCTTGTTCTTCCAGCGTCTGCTTGATACGCACGGTGTAGCGCGTGCCGATATCAATCTTGCTGCGAATTTCCAACTGGCCGCCCAGCTTCTTGCACAACTGATTGCACAGGAAGAAGGTCAGCCCCGAGCCGTGGTTAAAGCGATCGACCATGGTTTGACTCAGGAACGGATAATTCAGGTTACTCAACTCTTCCTTAGAGATGCCGCTGCCGGTATCAGTGATGTGGAAAATCAGCTGCCCCGGATGCTCAGTATCATGCTCGGTGGTTAAGGTGATTTTGCCCACCGAGGTGGTGACGATGGCGTAATCAATCAGCAGCGACAGCACCTTCTTCAAGGCCTGACCATCACCCAGTAAATTTAAATCAGGTTCAGGATGGTAGTGATTGAGGATCATCAATCCCTTTTGATTAACCTTAGGCAGCGCCTGCAGCAAAAGTTCATCGACTAGCGCCGAAAGGCCATAAGATTGATGCGACGGCTGCCAGTCCTGTGTCTCAAGGCGGGTGAGCAGGGTGATGTTATCCACCAGCGTTAGCGCGTTGCGTGACTCATTCAACAGGCGGCCGTGCAGGGTTTGGCGCTCGCGGTCGTCCTGACTTTCACTCAGCGACTGCACTAAGTCATTCAACTCATTCAGCGGCTGATTCAGCTCAATACCCAAGTTATGCAGCATCAATTTGCGAGCCTGCAGGTTCTTATCGAACTCGCGGCGCGCCTGTTGCAGCGTCTTGTTTACCATCACTTCTTTATCTTGGTCATGCAGCAAGAACAGATAAGTCTCTGGCGAGATTTGGCTGCGCAGCATGCGAATTTCATAAACTTCGTTGTTCACAGTGGCTTGGATCACCCCGTGGTGCTGCTCGGCCATATTGGCAATTTTGTTCAGGCTGAGGTGCGGCAGCAGCTGGTCGGCAATTTTATTGCTCACCACCACGCTGTGATTGCTGAAATTATAAACCAGTAAGCCAATCGGCAAGCTGGAGATAATTTCCTGATTGAGTGCCTGCTGGGTGTGCAACTGAGCCGCCATATTCTCGCTCGGGCGAATGTACTGGTGACGAATAAAGTAGATGCCGGTCATCGCCAGCGCCAGCAGCAGCAGATTGATCAACACCAGCCAGAAGTTGTTGCGGGTCAAATCCACGATGATGCTGACCACCGGCACGTGGTAGGTCAGGATCAGCGGCGAGTTGCTCAGTGGCGCGGCGAAGTTCACCGACCAACCCTGCAGCGCAATACTGCCGCTGGTGTCGGTGCTTTGCTCCGGATCCCCTTCATTGACGGCGTCGCTGCTATTGGTTATTTGGAAGTTATCGCGCGCCATCGACAGCGGGATGAGATCCGTCATCGGCAGATCAAAAGCAATCACCGTCGCCAAATGGCCGGGGTTGTTAAAGGTGGTGCGCAGTGAGAAGAAAGCCTCATTCGCCAGACGCGAATGGCGCAGATTGGAGTAACTCTCGCGCTCATCCAGCGTGTTGGCCTGCTGGAGCATCTCGGCGCGGCGCGCTTGCAGAGTATTAGTGAAGTAATTCTCTTTAAGGCGCGAATCCTGCTGCTGTAGCTGTTGAGTGGTGATCAGGATCATGCTGTTATCCTGGCCATTCAGATAGTACATAGAATAGGGCTGGCTCTTGGCTCCCCACTGATCGTCAAGGTAAGAGGAGATCTTGAGAGTCAGGTCGAGGGTTGTACTGTCATGAGTACCAAAAATCAGCGCATCAGTTTTTTTATGCGGCTTATTGATGAAGTACATGTCCTGACGCAGACGCACTTCCTGCCCGGCGGTGGCTTCAGGTGTCAGGGCCGTGCCGGTAAAGTCGTCGTAAATCTGGTAAGTCATATAACGGTAGTGATCGATGCGTTTTTGCATCAATTCTGCCGTAGTTTGCAGCGTTCTCTCTTTATCTCGCAAATAGGCGTTGGTGTAATTATAACCATACATCCCCAGGCCCATGGCCAGCAGCAGGATGAACAACCAGAAAAAACGCGTAATGTTAGTCGACGTCAGCGACAAATATTTACTTGGCATAGGGGTGACGCTTTTCCTTGATTATCGAGTCACGGCGCGCGCGCTGGCTGTAACCAGCAGCAGCGAGACGGCTACGCAACTTAGTGCAACCGATAAGCTGCTGAGTTGAGCAATAAAACCAATTAAGGCTGGGCCAGCAAGAATACCGGCATAGCCAAGCGTTGTCACAGAAGCAATCGCCAAATTCGCTGGCATGGAGGTTTGATTGCCCGCTGCGCTGAACATTATAGGCACTAAATTAGAGGCGCCAAACCCCGTCATAATGAATCCAATTCCCGCAGCCCACAAGCTTTCCACGTTGACCAGCAGGATAACGCCGAGGCTGGCGCACAGGCTGCCCAGCAGCAGGACCTTGAACCGTCCCAAGATGCTGATAATGCGATCTCCCGTCAGGCGGCCCACCGTCATGGCGACAGAGAAAACAGCATAGCCAATTCCTGCCTGATGATTACTGACGCCGCGCTCAGTGGCGAGGAACAGCGCGCTCCAGTCGAGCATGGCGCCTTCGGTCATGAACATCACAAAGCACAGCAGACCAAGGAAAATCACCCAGCCGCGCGGCAAGACGAACATCGGTTCGTCACTGCTATTGCGGGTGTGCTGCCAGAAGTGCGGCGTGGTGGGAATAAGCGCCACAATCATCAGCGCGACCACAAGTAAAATTGATTGAAAAGGCGTCAGTCCGAAGTACAGAAGAAGTGTCACCGCCAGCGCGCCAAAAATACTACCCAGGCTGAAAAATCCGTGAAAACCCGACATCATTGCGCGGCCGCTGGCTTTTTCTACCACCACGGCGTGCACGTTCATCGCCACATCCACCATGCCAATCGCGGCACCAAACACCAGCAGCGCTAATGCCATTGTGCCCACGCCGTCGGCCAGAGTAAGGAAAGGCAGGTCTAGGCAAAGCATTGTTGCAGCAAGCAAAATAACATTTTTACAGCCTAAACGACCGGTGAGAAAGCCGGTCAACGGCATGGAAAATGTTGAACCTGCACCAATGCACAGCAGCAGCAAACCCAGCGTCCCGTCGCTGATATCTAAGCGTAATTTGGCAAAAGGCACCAATGGCGCCCACGCCGCCATCGCAAAACCAGACAAGAAGAAAATGATCCGCGTGGCGTGTTGCTGAGCAACACCGGGAAGAGGGGCAGAATCTGACGGCGCAGAGGCTGGTTGGCAGTCGTGGCTGGGCATGATATCGAACGTCCGTTGAGATAAAGAAAACAAAAAAGCGTTACAGGACTGTGCTTTATCACATACCCGACACAAGGTGGCAACTGAACCTTTGAATTCAGGCGGCATATTTTAGCAGCCCAGTTTTTATCGTGTTACTACCAATAATCCTATTTGTCTGCTTTTGCTGTGTAAATAAAATGTGAAATTTTAGTGTCGATCACACAATCGTTAAGTTTTAGTTATGCTTTTTTAAGATGAAAAAAGCTTAACTAAGCAAAAATGTAGCACATCCTTAAAACTCTCTCTTAAGTCAAATTTCTTGATCATCAAGTAATTAAAGTCAAATTCTATGGCGTAGACGACAAAAATAACGCCGTCAAACTTATATTTCAAAATGTTTCGATTCATTTTTCTTATCGTATTGATAACAATTTTTTAATGTATTTGGGTTAAATCATGCATATAACTTATTGGAGTTAAGGCAAATTCAAGCCTGACTTTTTTCTAAAAAAACCTGTGAAAAACAGGAAATATTATTGCCTTTTTGTTGGATTTACATGCAGCACCCCACGCCAGTTGGAAAGTAAATCATTGTTTTCATGATCTTAAAATTCACCGCATTTCGCTTTTTGACCCTGTCGAAAAGGAACTTTTGTGGTGCGTATTTACTTACTCTGGGTTTAAGGGGCACACAGCATGGCTCAACAAGGCAATGTCATCGTCGACGTACTTTCCCGTACTAACGGCAGCGTAATTTCCCAAGTGTCCGGCGCCAGCCAGACCGTCAATCTCAACCAACTCAGCATTGTACGTGTCCATGCTACGCGCGCGGCGGTTGCGAGCTACGAGCGCGCGGGGAACGATCTTATCCTGCACATGCAGGATGGCAGCACCGTTCGCTATCAAGGCTTCTTCACCACCGATGGCAAAGGCCACCACAGCGAGCTGATCTTTGATGATGGCGTGCACCCGATTGAACATGCCACCTTCGTCGATACCGGCGTTGCTCCCGGCTCTGCCGTGGCGGTGGTGCCGGGTTATGAAACTGTGCCAGACGTCGGCGCGCTGCTCCTCGACGGCTCCAACTTCGATCCGGCCATTCTCGGCGCAGTGCTTGGCGTCGTGGCATTAGGCGCGGGCATTGCCATTGCTGCGAGTAGCGGCGGTGGCGGCGGTGGCGGCAGTAGCAACAATGGCGGAGAGCCAGGACAACCTGGCGGTTCGAACCCAGATCCTACCCTAACGCTGGCAACCTTCGCCGGCGATAATGTTTTGAATAAAGCCGAAGTCGGTAGCTCACAGGTGTTTAGCGGCACGACGGCCAACGTCACCGCCGGGCAGACCGTGACCTTGAGCCTCAATGGCAAAACTTACACCACCACCACGGCGGCAGATGGCTCATGGAGCATCACTCTGCCCGCGGGCGACCTGCAAGGTCTGGCGGACGGCACCTATGTGGCCAACGTCAGCGTAACCGGCTCCAACGGGCAAACCGTCACCAAGGGCGTGACCATTGGCGTTGACACCACCGCGCCGGGTGTGGCGACTGACGTGACGCTGGTCAACGATGCCAACCAACCTATCACTGGCACCACCAACGACAGTACCCCAACCCTCAGTGGTAAAGCCGAGCCGGGCAGCACGGTGACCGTCAGCGATGGCGGCACGGTGATCGGCACCGCGCCGGTGGATGGCAGCGGCAACTGGACCTTCACACCTAACCCGCCACTGGGCGATGGCGACCACAGTCTGACCGCCGTAGTCACTGACCCAGCCGGAAATACCAGTACCCCGAGTACGCCGATCGTGGTGGTTATCGACACCACCGCGCCTGGCGAGGCGACGGATGTGACGTTGGTTAACGATGCTAACCAGCCGATCAATGGCGCGACAAACGACACCACGCCGACCATTACCGGTAAGGCTGAAGCGGGCAGTACCGTTACCGTTCGCGACGGTAATACAGTGATTGGTACCGCCGTGGTCGACGGCAATGGCAACTGGAGCGTTACGCCAACCCAGCCGCTGAGCGAGGGTACTCACAACATTACGACGCAGGTGACGGATCCTGCGGGCAACTCTAGCGGCGTGAGTGCACCTATCGCGGTTGAGATTGACACCACCGCGCCGGGTGCGGCAACTGACGTCACGCTGGTCAATGACGCCAACGAGCCAATCACCGGCACCACCAACGACAACACCCCAACTCTGAGTGGTAAAGCCGAGCCGGGCAGCACCGTTACCGTCAGCGACGGTGGCACGGTGATTGGCACCGCGCCGGTGGATGGCAACGGCAACTGGACCTTCACACCGAATCCACCACTGGGCGATGGCGATCACAGCCTGACCGTGGTGGTTACTGACCCTGCGGGTAACGCTAGCCCGCCAACTACCCCAATTGCTGTTGTCGTGGATGCCAGCTCGCCTTCGCCAGCCACCGACGTGCAGATAACCGATGGTGAAAACACGCCGATCGGCACTAACGGCAGCACCAATGACACCCAGCCAACCATCAGCGGTAAAGCCGAATCGGGCAGCATCGTCACTATTCGTGATGGCGACACCGTACTTGGCACCGTACAAGCTGATGGCAGTGGCAACTGGAGTTTGACTCTGGATCAGCCGCTGTCCGAAGGCCCACACAGCATCACCACTGAAGTCACCGATGCCGCAGGCAACACCAGCGGCGTTAGCACCCCTATCGTGGTGAATATCGATACTATTGATCCTGAGCCGGCCACGGCGGTGAAAATCCTTAATGGAGACGGCCTGCCGGTGGATGGCATCACCAATGACACCACGCCAACCGTTAGCGGCAAAGCCGAAGCGGGCAGCAAAGTCATTGTGCGCGACGGGAACACCATCGTGGGCAGCGCCATTGCTGATGAAAATGGTAACTGGAGCGTTACGCTGCAAGATCCGCTGTCGGAAGGCCCACACGGCCTGACCACCGAAGTGCGCGATGCGGCCGGTAACTCCAGCGGCATCAGTGCTCCAATTGCTGTGGAAATTGATACCGCGGCGCCGGGTGCTGCGACCGACGTTAAACTGGTGAATAACGATGATTTGCCAATCACCGGCGCGACAAACGACACCACGCCAACCCTGAGCGGCAAGGCCGAGCCGAACAGTTCGGTCACTATTCGTGATGGCGATACCGTCTTGGCAACCGTGACCGTTGATGGCACGGGTAACTGGTCTTATACCCCAACGACGCCATTGGCCGAAGGCCCGCACAGCCTGACCACCGAAGTGAAAGACGCTGCCGGTAACTCTAGCGGTATTAGCACCCCAATTGCGGTCGATGTGGATACCCTTGCGCCAAACGTCACTATCGATCCAGTGACCGGTGACAATAAAATTTCATTCAATGAAGCCGCTGGCGTTATCACCATTACTGGTACGGCATCGGCTTCTGAAGCCGGCCGCACGCTGGTTCTCAATGTAAACGGTGAGCCGCATAACGTCATTGTTGGCGAAGACGGTAAATGGACCTTTGACCTGCCAGCCGGCACGCTGACTGGGATAAATGGTGATATTACCATCACCGCTACGCTGACTGACGCCGCGGGCAACACTACCGTCACCACTGACACCGTACACGTCGCCGCCGATCCGGCGCTTCAGCCTTCGCTGACTGTTAACGCCTTTGCGGGCAATGACATCGTGGACGGCGCAGAAATTCAGATTGACCAGAAGCTGACCGGTAGCACCACAAACGTTGAGGCGGGCAACACGGTTACTGTCACTTTTGATGGCAAAACCTACACCGGTATCGTGGGGGCAGACGGCACGTGGAGCGTGACTATTCCAGCTTCGGCGCTGTCCGATGCAGGCAATGGCCCGGCAGACTTTGCCGTGACGGTCAGTGACAGTTCCGGCAACCAAGCGACTGGAAACCGTCCGTTTGAGATTAACGATCTGTTAGGCGGTATCGCCATCGATCCTATTTCCGTGGATGGCAACATCAATGCCATTGAAGCTGCGGCAGGCGTGACCATCAGCGGGACCACCTTCAACGTCCCTGCTGGCGTGGGCGCGATCACCGTTAACATCGGCGGCGTGAATTATCAGGCGGATGTTGCCGCAAACGGCACCTGGAGCATTCAACTGTCAGCGGCTGCTATTCAGGCACTGACCGATGGCGTGCAGAATATCGAGGTGAGCGCCACCGATGGCGGCGGGAACCCTATCTCGACCACCGGCAGCGTTAACGTTTACGTGCACAACCTGCCAGCCCCAGTGCTGGATACGCTGTTTGGCGATGGCACCTTGAATGGCAGCGAAGCCGCCGCTGGGCAGACCATTACTGGCACCACCGGCGTAACAGGCGCAGGCCAGAATGTAACAGTTATCATCGGCGGCCAGCAATTTGCCGCCACGGTCGCCAATGACGGCACTTTCAGCGTCAGCATTCCGTCCAGCGTATTGAGCAACTTGCCGAACGGCACGGCGCCGGTTCAGGTGATTGCGACCGACGTCGCCGGTAACAGCCAGACTATCAGTGCTACTGTGCCGGTAGATACCCTGGCGCCAACCCTGACTATCAATCCGCTGGCGGGCGATGGGCAAATCAGCCTGGCCGAAGCCGCAGGGTCGTTAACCCTGTCGGGGACGGCTTCTGTCTCTGAGGCCGGGCGCGAAGTCACCATCACGCTGAACAATGAAAGCTATACCGCGACGGTTGGGCCGAACGGCGTATGGAGCGTTGCTCTGCCAGCCGGTGCCTTGAACAATCTCAATGGTGATTTTGTTATCAATGCTACGTTGAGCGATGCGGCGGGCAACAGCACCAGCACCACCAATACCATCCACGTGGTTTCCGACCCAAGTATCCAACCGACTATCACCATCAATCCATTTGGTGGCGATAACGCGGTAGACGGTGCGGAAGTCCAAACGGCGCAAGTGCTGAACGGCACCACGGCCAACGTGGAAGCGGGCCAGATCGTTAAAATCACCCTGAACGGCCACACCTACACGGCTGAAGTTCAGCAGAGCGGCAGCTGGAGCGTCATCATCCCGGTTACCGATATGCAGGTGCTGACTAACGGCACTCAAACTATCTCGGTAGAAGTGGCGGACAAGGCCGGTAACTCAGCCTCTGGCACCGATAACTTCACGGTAAATATTACTGAGAACGGCGTGGCAATCGACCCGGTAACGGGCGATAACGTCATCAACGCGGTGGAAACGGAAAACGGTATTCAGGTTACGGGTACGACTTACGGCGTGCCGGTGGGCACCGACGTGGTAGTAACCTTCGGTACTGTGTCACATACCGTAAAAGTGCTGGCCAATGGCCGCTGGTTAGTGAACTTCACCAGCCCTGAACTGGCGGGAATTGACCCAGGCACCACCACGGTCAGCGCAGTCACTAAAGATGCTAACGGCAATACGCTGACTAATAGCGTTTCCGTCGGCGTTGACAATGTGGCTCCAGAACCAACCATCAATACGCCATTCGGCGACGGCTTCCTGAACATTACCGAAGCAGGCACGGCGCAAACGCTGACTGGCTCTACCGGCAAAGCGGGCGACGGCCAAACCGTCACCGTCACCCTTGGCGGCCATGACTACACCGCTACAGTCGCTGCCAATGGCAGCTGGACGATCAGCATTCCATCGGCCGATCTGCAAGCTCTGCCGGAAGGTAGCAACCCGATCGTGGTGGTGGCGTCCGATAACGCAGGCAACAGCACCACTATTAACAGCAATGTGACCGTTGACCTCAGCGCGCCAACGCTGACCGTGAATCCTCTGGCCGGCGACGGCATTGTCAGCAGCGCGGAAGCAGCGGCGGCGATTGAACTGACAGGTACGGCTTCCGTCAGCGAAGCAGGTAAAACCATCACCGTGACCCTCAACGGCGCTACCTATACCGGCGTTGTGGGCGGTGACGGCAGTTGGAAGGTAAATATTCCGGCTGGCGTGCTGAACGGCGTGGCCAGCGGGCAGTATCCGCTGAGCGTGTCGTTGACTGACGAAGCGGGCAACACCACCACCCAGACCTCCAATGTTACATTGGCAACCGGCGTCGATTCTCAGCCAACCCTGACGCTGAATGCCTTTGCGGGTAACAACGTAATCGACGGGGCCGAGCGCCTGGCCGACCAAACATTGAGTGGTACTACCACCAATGTAGAAGCCGGACAGCAAGTGACCATCACGTTGAATGGCAAAACTTACACCGCCACCGTGGGGGCCAGCGGCGCATGGAGCGTGCAAATTCCAGCGGCTGACCTGACTGCCTTGAACGACGGTTCAATCACCTTGACCGCCGAAGTGGCTGATAAAGCAGGTAACCCGGCGCAAGGCTCTCTGCCACTGACCATCAACACCGAGCTGAGTGGTCTGGCGATTGACCCAATCACCGGTGACAACAAACTGAGCGCGCAGGAAGCGGGCGCAGGCATCAACATCAGCGGGACATCGCACAACGTGGCCGAGGGCGCTAACGTCACTGTCACTCTGAACGGTAAAGCCTACACCGCCGCCGTTGGCGCGGACGGTACTTGGACCGTGCCGGTTGGGGCAGCCGATCTTGCGCTGCTTGGCGACGGGCCGCTGGCGGTGAAAGTGACCGCAACCGATGCCGCAGGCAACGCGGTCAGCAGCACCGTCACGCTGGATGTCTACACCCACCAACTACCCGCACCAACTATCAATCAACCCTTTGGCGACGGCCTGCTGAGTACGGCGGAAGCCGCCACCAGCCAGACGCTGAGTGGTTCTACCGGCATAGTGGGCGATGGTCAAACCGTTACCGTGACGCTCGGTGGTAGAGATTACACCGCCACCGTGGGTGGCAACGGTCAGTGGACAGTGACCATTCCATCGGCTGATTTGCAGGCGCTGCCGCAGACAGATAACGCGATCACCGTGACTGCCACCGATGCGGCGGGCAACAGCACGCCTCTCACGTCTAACGTGACGGTCGACTTCACCGCACCAACGTTGACCATCGACCCAATTTCGGGCGACGGCTACATTGACGCAACCGAAGCCGCTGCCGCCGTAACGCTGAGTGGTTCCGCAGATCCTGCTGACGCGGGGCGCA
Organism: Ewingella sp. AOP9-I1-14; assembly: GCF_052375995.1. Lineage (NCBI taxonomy): Bacteria > Pseudomonadati > Pseudomonadota > Gammaproteobacteria > Enterobacterales > Yersiniaceae > Ewingella > Ewingella sp. AOP9-I1-14. Next base: position 618,361 of record NZ_JBQSVA010000001.1, on the reverse strand, counting down.
ACGTTACCTTGACCATCAATGGCCAAACCTATCTGGCTGAAGTTGGGGGGGACGGCAAGTGGACCACGGAGATCCCAGCTAACGCGCTCTTGGGCTTAGCTAATGGTCAATACACTTTAACCGCCACCCTGTCAGACGCGGCGGGCAACAGCACCACGGTGACTGAGTCAGTGGGTGTCTTCACCCAACTGCCAGTTCCAGTGCTGAATACGCCATTTGGCGACGGCGTGCTGAGCAAGCCTGAAGCGGCGGCCGGTCAGATTCTGACCGGTAACACCGGCGCTGTCGGCCCAGACCAGAAAGTCACCGTGAACATTGGCGGGGTAGATTACACCGGCACGGTTAACAATGATGGCACCTGGTCGGTCACAATCCCGGCTAACGCGCTCAATGGCCTGACTGATGGCTCCTCGCCTCTGCAGGTTACTGTCACAGACCCAGCGGGTAACACGGGCACAACCACTACCAATGTGACCATAGACTTGACGGCTCCAACCTTGAGCGTTGAGCCGCTGACCGGCGATGACAAGCTGAACACCGACGAAGTGGCGACGGGCTTCCTGATCCAAGGGACCAGCGACATCGGCGATGCAGGTCGTCCGGTCACCGTGTCTATTGACGGCCATACCTACACCGGCGTGGTCCAGGCCGACGGTTCTTGGTCTGTGCTGGTGCCACCAAATGCCCTTGGCGATTTGGCGGTCGGCGACCATCCATACAGCGTTTCCGTCACTGACGCGGCGGGCAACCAAACCCTGGTTGACGGCACCGTCAATGTCACTGGCGTGCCTAGCCCGCTGTTCCCATCTATCGACGCACCATTCGGCGACACCATCCTCAACGGTAGCGAGCTGGCTGAAGTGCAGACGCTGACCGGGACCACCGGCGCGACCGGCGCGGGACAAACCGTGAAGGTGAACATCGGCGGGATCAGCTTTGATGCCACCGTGGACGCCAATGGTCAATGGACGCTGGACGTGCCGGCCAACGCCTTGGCGAGCCTGCCACAAGGGGCGCTGAGCATTGAAGTCACCGCGACCAGCGCGTCCGGTGCTACCGGCAGCAGCACCATTGAGGCCACCGTCGACACAGTAGCACCAACGCTGACCGTTGATCTGGTGGCGGGTGACGACATCATCAACACCGCTGAACTGCTGCAACCTATCACCCTGACCGGGACTGCATCAGTCAGCGACAGTGGTCAAAACGTCAAAGTGAGTCTGGTTCTGGGCGGCGTGACCTATGAAGGCACCGTCGACACGGATGGCAAATGGTCAATTCCACTGCCTAACGACGCGCTTCAGGCTCTGGGCGATGGCCCTCACACCATTACGGCCACCCTGACTGACACTGCGGGCAACACCACCACCATCAACCATGAATTCACCATTGAGGCTGGCGCGGCTTACACCCCGACGCTGACCATCAATACGATTTCTAATGATGACTACATCAACGCCACTGAGAAAGGCCAAGATCTGGTGCTCAGCGGCACCTCGACCAAGCTTGAAGAGGGGCGTGAAGTTACCTTGACCTTCAATGGCAAGACTTACACCGCTGTGGTTGATGGAGAGGGTAACTGGACCACCACGGTGCTGGCTGCCGATCTGGCCGGGCTGAGTGATGGTCAGGCCACGATCACGGCTAACGCCACCAGTCTGGCGGGTAACCCGGCATCGGCGAGTCACGAGGTCAATGTGCTGGCGAGCGAAGCTAACTTGCCAACCATTACCATTGATAAAGTTGCTGGTGACGACGTCATCAACAGCACCGAGCACAACCAGCCTCTGGTGATCAGCGGGACCTCCAACCACCTGGTGGCGGGCGAAACCATTAACATCACGCTCAACGGTAAGCCTTACACGGCGATCGTTGGGGATGACGGAAAATGGAGCACCACCGTTCCTGTCGCCGACGTGCAGGCGCTGCAAAATCAAGAATACACCATTACCGCGACCGGTAATGACGTTGCTGAAAACGTGGCGACCGGCACCCATCAGGTGACGGTAGATACCACGCCTCCGCTGCTGACTATCGTGGTGGATGCTGGTGCCGATGGCATTGTTAATGCCGTGGAAGCAGCACTCGGCCTGCCAATTACCGGTACGGCTCCGGCGGGCCTGACGGTCACCGTGACCGTCGACGGCAAGCTTTACCCGGTACTGGTGCCTGAAGACGGCAACTGGACGCTGACTATCCCAGCGGCTGACCTGAAAGCCATCACCACCGATGGCCCACTGGTGATCACCGCCACCGTGACCGATGCTCAAGGCAATGTGGCAGACATTACGGTTAATCCGGCAATTGAGCTGGCAATCAACAACTTGCCAGTCCTGACGCTAGAGGCACTCGATTTCGTTAATATCACCGCGGCTGCCGATGGTTTCACTATCACCGGTACCAGCACCAATCTGCCAAACGGCACGGTGGTGCAGGTGAGTGTCGCGGGTGTACAAGTGACCGGCACAGTGACGGATAACGTATGGACCGCCACCGTGGCACCGGGCCTTATCACACCACAAAATATTACTGAAGGCGTGGGCACCGTCACCGTGAGCTACACCGATGCGGCGGGCAACCCAGCCTCGGCTTCGCACAGCGTGACGGTCGATCTGACACCTCCTGTAGCTGCCGTTGTCGACCCACTGTTTGGCGATGGCGCGTTGAACAAGCTGGAGTCAGGCGTCGACCAGATTGTGACCGGTAAAGTTGCAGCGGGCGACAGCGTGGTATTAACGCTGGATGGTAAACCGGTGACGGCGGTAGTGGGTCCGGATGGGACTTGGACGGCGACTATCCCAACAGCCACGCTGGTGGGCCTGACCGACGGCCAAAACACCCTTACCGTGGCGGTGACCGATGCCGCGGGCAACAGCGTGTCGAGCGATGTGCCATTTGTTTCCTACATTAATACCTTGCCGGTGGCGACTATCACTGACAGCTTTGGCGGCGCGATTAACATTGATAAAGCGGCGCTGGGTGGCTCCATCAGCGGTACTACCGGGATCACTTCTGATGGTCAGAAAGTGACGGTGAACCTTAACGGTAAGGACTATACCGCCGACGTAAATTCAGCGACCGGCACTTGGGTTCTGCCGTTAGATGCCGCGACCCTGCAAGGCTTGCCGAATGGCACCTGGACGGCCACCGTAACGGTGACCGACGTTGCGGGCAACTCCAGCACCCAAGCCGAGAACATTTCGGTTCAACTGACACCACCTCCAGTTCCAACCATAGACTTGGTGTTTGGTGACGGCGTGCTCAACGCTGCTGAATTGGCCGCAGGCCAGACTATCAGCGGCTCAACGGGCATCACTGGCCCAGGCCAAACTGTGACGGTTACCATTGCGGGTAATCCTTCGCCGCTGACCGCTACCGTAGGTGCAGACGGCAAATGGACCCTGGAGCTAACCACTTCTGAACTGGCGGATATCGCCGGGCTGCCGACGCACTCCATCACCGTGACCAACACCGACCAGTACGGCAACAGCAATATCAGCTCGCCAGAAGTGTTTACGGTTGATCTGAACATTCCTAACCCAAGTATCACCAACCAGCCGTTTGGTGCGGATAATGTGCTGAATATCGCCGAAGCGGCGGGGCCTCTCGTCATTGAGGGGAACACCGGCATTTCTGGCGTGGGCCAAGCGGTGAAAGTGGTGATTGATGTCAACGGCACCATCTATAACGCCACCGTCGCGGCTGACGGTTCTTGGACACTTAACCTGCCTGCTGGCACCCTGAGCGGCCTGACTGGCACCGATCACACCATCAACATCACGGCAACCGACGCCAGCGGCAACACCAATACTGTGCCATTTGCGTTCACCACTGATTTCACACCGCCAGTGGTTACCGTGAACAACGTTTCCACCGACGGCTACATTAATTTGGCCGAAGCGGCAGCGGGAACACAGATAAGCGGCATCACGGACGGCACCAGCGTTAGCGTCAATATCGGTGGCCAAGTCTTCACCGCCGCCGTCACTGACGGAACCTGGGTGTTGGACTTAACCCCAGCGCAGATAGCGACTCTGCCACAGGGCAGCCAGACCATTACCGTCACTGCGACAGATGCGTCGGGTAACACCAGCACGGCGATTTCCCACGTGGGTATTGCGACAGACGCTGCTGCTGCGCCAACCGTGACCGTGGGCGCCTTTGCGGGTGATGACGTTCTAGATTATGGCGAAAGCCGTACCATACAAACGATTAGCGGTACCACGACTCACGTCGAGGCAGGGCGAACTGTTAGTGTTACTGTGGGTTCAATCACCGGATTGAGCGCCATTGTTCAGGCTGACGGTACCTGGAGCCTAACGCTGTCTCCTGCTCAGTTGCAGACGCTAAGTAATGGTGCAACCAACATCACTGCGAGCGTTTCTGACCTTGCGGGCAATGCTGCGGTTCCGAATGTCCATGATATTTCGGTCAATCTGACGCCTCCTGCAGCGATACTGACGCTCAATCCTATTACTGGCGACAACATCGTTAACGCTCAAGAGAGTGGTGCATTCGATATTAACTTCTCAGGTGAATATCGTGGCGCAAACCCTCTTGTCCAGACCGTTACTGTGACTGTCACGATTGGAGGTATCCCCGTAGTAGTTGGCACAACAACACCGCTCCTCAATGCAAACGGAACTTGGTCTATTCCTGTTGTTTTAGGCAATGTTGTTTTCCCAACTGATGGGACTTACACCGTTACCGCAAGCTTTGTCGGGCTTGGGCCAACAGCCTCTGTCACCCAGACCGTATTGGTTGATCGCGTTCCACCAACCTTGACCGTCAACGCCTTCGCCGGTGATGACGTGCTTAACGGAACTGAAGCTGCGGCTAACCAGACCATCAGCGGCACCGCCTCGACCTCGGAAGCTGGCCGTACGGTGACGGTGACCCTGAACGGCAAAACCTATACCGCGCTGGTCGGTGCGGGTGGCGCATGGAGCACCACGGTTCCGGCGGCGGATCTGCAAGGGTTGCCACCGGGTACAAACACCATCAGCGCCAGTTTGAGTGACGCGGCGGGTAACGTCACCACCACGCCACACACCTTCACCACCAACACCGCAGCACCTTTGCTGAGCGTGGGCGTGCTGGCGGGCGACAACGTGCTGAATCTCGCGGAAGGGTTGGTCACGCAGTTGCTGACCGGTACCTCCAGCGCCGAAGCGGGGCAGACCGTCACCATCAAGATTGCTGGCGTCACCGTGGGTACCGCAGAGATACAACCGGGAGGAACCTGGAGTGCTCAAATCCTGCCAACGGGCCTGTCAGGTCTGCTGGATGGGCCAAACGTGCTCACCGCGTCGGTCACCGACAAGTCTGGCAACACCACCAGCGTCGATGTGGGTATCAACGTGCTGTTCAACAGCTTGCTGGATCTTGATATCACCAGCGGACTGGTAGGTGGCGTGCTCAACGCGGCTTCCCTGTTGCTGACTCAAACCATTGGCGGCGTCGCCACCAGTGCGGGGGTCGGTGCCAAGGTGGCGGTGGAAATCGGCGGTCAAACGATCACGGCCGATGTCGGTGTGAATGGTCAATTTAACCTGAGCATTCCTCCGACGCTGTTGGCTAATCTGCCAAACGGTCCACTGGCGTTGAACGTCGTGCTGACCGATGCCGCGGGTAACACCAAAGTGCAGGTTATCGACCTCAACGTGGCGAAAATCCTGCCAGTGCTGGGCGACCTGACCTCCGGTTTGGGCAATGTGGATCACATCCTCAATACCGTGGTATCTGGCGCTGAGCAGACTGTCAGCGGTGCTTTGACCGCGGCCGACGGCACCGTTGTTAAGATTGCAGTCGGTGCGCTGACCTTTACCGGAACCGTGCTCAATAACGCTTTCAGCATCCCTATCCCTGCGGGTGCTCTGGCAAGTCTGGCCGACGGTGTGGTGCCGGTTATTCTGACCGCCACTGATGCCGCGGGCAACGTGCTGACTCAGGCGTTGAACCCGCTGACCGTGGCACTGCACAATCTGCCGCAAATCGTGCTGGATCCGCTGTTTGGCGATGGCTTGCTGAACGCGGCGGATATCCTGCTGAACCAGACCATTACCGGCGTGGTGAAAAACGTCGCGGCGGGTACCACACTCTCGGTGCAAGTCGGCGGGGGTACGCCTCTGACCGCGCAGGTTGATGCCACTGGGCACTTCAGTGTCACTGTGCCATCTAACCTGTTGAGCGGCCTGACCAACGGCAACCTCGGCGTCAATGTCTCGCTGACCGATGCCAACGGTAACTCCACCAGCGTGGGCGCGCAGGCGGCGATTAACGTCACCTTGCCAACCATCAGTCTGACTGACGTTCTGCACAATGGCGTGCTGGGCGCGGTGGATGCACTGACGTCGCAGGTCATTGGCGGCGTGGTGACCGGCGTTACGGCGGGGACTACGGTGAAAGTGACGCTGGGCGGCAAAACCTTCCTTGGCGTAACAGACGCGGGCGGCAAATTTGCCGTTACGCTGCAACCGGGCGACCTGAAAGCGCTGGCTGACGGCACCTTGGCTATCGGCGTGTCGGTAGTGAGCGACGCGGGTAACGTTGGTTCGACCAACGTGAATGCCAACGTCATCATCAATAGCCTGCCGAAAGTGGTGCTGGACCCACTGTTTGGTGGCAACGGGGTGCTCAACGCGGCCGAAGCGCTGCTGACCCAAACCATCAGCGGCACCGTGCTGAACGCCACGGCCGGCTCGTCGGTCAAAGTTACGCTGGGGCCATTGGTGCTCACCGGCACAGTCGATGGCACCGGTCACTTCAACGTGCAAGTGACGCCACTGCAGCTGAGCCAGTTGTTGGATGGCAACCTCAACGTCGGTGTGACGGTCACGGATGCGGCGGGCAACACCAACGGCGTCAACGCGGGCCTGAACGTCGGTATTCACAACCTGCCATCGATTGTACTTAACCCAATCTTTGGTGACGGCGTGCTGAGCGTGGTTGACCTGCTGACCGGTCAAACCATCAGCGGCGTGGCGACCAACGTCGCTGTCGGTTCTCAGGTGCAGATTTCCCTCAACGGGAAAACCTATCTGGCGACCGTCGGCGTGGGCGGGGCATTTAGCGTCACCGTACCGCCGTTGGATCTGAAAGGCATTCTTACCGATGGCTTGCAGAACGTCACCGCGACCTTCACCGATGCCGTGGGTAACGTCGGTACTATCACCAACGCGGTGAATGTGATTGCCAACGCTTTGCCGACCATCACGCTGGATCCATTGTTCAACAATGGCTTGCTGAATGCGGTGCAGGCGCTGGTTACGCAGACTATCAGTGGTAAAACCACCAACGCCGAAGGTTCTACCGTGACGGTGACTATCGGCGGGGCCAGCCTGTCGGCGGTGGTGAAAGCAGACGGCACCTTCTCCGTCAACGTGCTGCCAAGCCTGCTTTCCAGCTTGATTGACGGTACGGTTGGGGTAGGTGTGTCTGTCACCAACGCCGCGAACCACACCGTGGATACCAGCGCCAATGTCACCGTGGGTATCCATACTCTGCCAACGCTCAATCTGGGCACGCTGTTTGGCGGTGACGGCTTCCTCAATCTGGCCGAAGCCAGCAGCAACACCACGCTGACCGGCACGACTAACGTGCAGAATGGTTCGGTGTCGGTCAACGTAGGTGGGGTGGTTCATACTGGCACCATCACTAACGGCGCGTGGAATGTCACCTTTACCGCGGCTGAGCTGAAGGCGCTTGCCGATGGCGCAACCACGGTCAAAGTCACCATCACCGATGCGGTGGGTAACATCACCACCCAAACCAGCCCGCTGGTCATCAAAACACACGCCCTGCCGCTGGTTTCCCTCGACGGCCTTGGCTCTCTGACTGGCTTGATTGGTGGCATCCTCGGTGCGGGCCTGACGCTGAAAGGCAGCAGCGCCAACATCGGGCAGGGCGGCATTATCAGCGTCACCTTGCTGGGTACCACTCTTGGCGCGGTAGTGCAGGCAGACGGTTCGTGGCAGGCGAAGTTCGGCAGTGAGGTGTTTGCGGCTTATAACCTCTTCACTCTGTTGGGCGCGCTGACCGGTAACGTGGTTGGACTTCAGGCGACGGATCTGGCGGGTAACGGCATCAACCTCCACGTGGGGCTGGCGGCGGGTAGCCCACTGATCTCGCTGCAAGCGCAGTCGCTGGATGTACAGGCCACGGACGACACCCACGCGATGGCGGCGTTGCATTCCACCAGCAGCGATACCTCAACCACTGATGCCACTCACCACGCGGCAAGCACCCTGACCGACCCACTGGTCACGGCGGATGCCGGAGCGCAGGTGGCGTCTACCGACACCAGCACCACGGCCCATGCTGAAACGGCGTTCTCCATCGGCGGCGTGACGATTGAAGTTGACCATACCCAGCAGGATGTTGTGGGTACGGCAGGTAACGACATCATCATCGTGGATACGCTGGACTTCGGTCATATCGACGGTGGCACTGGCGTGGATACCCTGCAACTTGGCGGTACCAACCAGCATCTGGATCTGACCCTGTTGGGCTTCAAAGTCGAGCATATCGACATCTTTGACCTCGGTAACTCTGGCACGAACAGCATCACGCTAAACCTGCTCGAAGCACAGTCGGTTAAAGACTCAGCCAATGATGAAGTGATCATCAAAGGCGGCGAGGGAAGTCTGGTGAATCTGGTCACAGGAAGTGATGGTGCTTGGACTGAAACCGGACAGCGTACCGTGGATGGCCTGACGTTTGACGTCTACCACAACGCGTCGCTGGCTAGCACCAACACGTTGGGAGACGTATTGGTTCAGCACGGTCTGCACGTACAACAGCAAAGCTAAGAGTCAAGCCCCCGAGCGTGTAAGCGCCGGGGGCATTTTTTTTGCAATGAGCGTTAGGCAGTAAACGAATGGGTAAGGCCAGAAAAGGCTGAAAAATAATAATAATCCGGCGAGAAAAGTGGTGTCGCTCATGAAAAAGAAACAATCATCGCGGCAATTTGCCGTGGTACTGGGGACGATATGGATAGTTGTTGCTGGTGCAAACAGTGGGAAAGTATTCGCGGCTGAGAAACAGCCAGAGTTTGATTGGCAAGCAGCACCTACCGAGGAGATGAGATCTAGCCTGACTTTACGAGATGCCATACTGCGCGCCTTTGCTCGCAACCCACAGATAGCCGAGGCGGCTGCGCAAATTCGCGTGGGCGCGGGCAACCTTGATGTGGCGAAAAGTGCCTGGTATCCACAAATTTCTTTGCAGGGGACCGCAGGTAAGTCGCGCCAAACCGACTCCTCCGGCACGCTGGATAACAACGCGTCTGGCGGCATTCAGCTCAGCCAGCTGCTGTATGACTTTGGGCGCACCGGCGGCAGCATCGACGAGCAAGAACGCCTCTCCGACTCCTACCGTTACGCCCTTTACGGCACCATGACCGACGTGGCGCTGAGTACGCTGCAAGCCTATCTGCAAGTGAAGCGCTATCAGGCGCTGAGCGTGGCGGCTCGCGATAACATTGAATCACTGCAACGCGTGGCGGACACTGCAAAACTGCGCGCCGACGCGGGGTTAAGCTCGCAATCTGACGTGTTACAGGCCGAAACCCGCATCGCCGGGATGCGCGCCACCGTCGAACAATACCGTGCCCAGCAGCGTTCGGCACAGGCCCAGCTCACCGTGCTGACCGGCGTGGTCTCCGACAATCTGCCGGATTTACCGCAAAGCCTGCTCAACCAAAAAGTCACACTGAACAAAATCCCCTATGAAAACAGCGCGCTGGTTCGCGCCGCTCAGGCCAAGCAGCAGGCGGCGATTGAGCGGGTGAATCAGGCGGAATCGCAACATTGGCCAACCATCAAAGTACAGGCGGGACGTACCCGTTACCAGAATGCCGCAGGCAGCGGCGGCTCTTACTGGGACGACCAGCTCCAGCTTGCGGTGGATGCGCCGGTCTATCAGGGCGGCGCGGTCAGCGCCAAAACCCGTGCCGCAGAGGGTGAGCGTCAGGCGGCGCAGGCCGACGTGGAGAAAGCCAAGCTGGACATCAACCAGAAAGCCTCCACGGCCTATGCCGACATGATTGGCGGCCAACAGCGGCAAGTGGCGGGCGAGGACCAATACGCCAGCGCCACCCACACCCGCAGCGTCTATCAGGACGAGTACAAACTGAGCAAACGCAGCCTGAACGACTTACTTAGCGTCGAGCAAGACGTTTTTCAGGCTGACACCATGCGCATCGGCGCGCTGTACGACGGCTGGGATGCCACAGTGCGCTATGCCGCAGCCGTAGACAATCTGGTGGATATGTTGGGCATCGACCGACAAAAAGAGACCGGTGACACCATTCCCTCTCTCTGACCACCCCTTATAAAACGATTGTCCGCACAGAATGCGTAAAGAGGCGATATGAGTACCGAAACGAACAGTGAAGAAACCCGCTCTAACGCCACGGCCAAGGCTCCACCGCCGTCGATTGATGTCTGGATCAGCGCCATGGTGCGCGTGGCTGAAATTTTTGGTAAACCTTCTGACCCGCTCTATCTGCGCCAGCAAATGCGCTGGTTTGAAAATCAGTCGCTGGGCCGCCAGCTTGACCGCCTCAGTGGGTTGATTGGGCTACAGGTTGGCATGGTCAGCTGGACTAAGGTCCGTTGGCGGCCGGAAGTGCTGCCAGCCATTATCCAGCTCGAGCAGGGCGGCATCGCGGTCATTGAGCGGCTGCACGATGACGGTCAGGCCGACTACTGGTTGACCGACGGCGGCGACCTGCTGCGCTCCACCGAGCTTTCCACCTTACTTCAACAAGGCTCTGGCCCGGTGTTTTTAGTCGGCGTGGCGGCGCGCGGTCGCGACCAGCGCATTGACGAGTTCGTTCAACCCTATAAGAAGCACTGGTTCTGGGATAACTTTCGCGGCGCGGGGCGTAAAATCGCAGAGATTTCGCTGGCGTCGGTGATTGGCAACGTGCTGGCGCTGGCCGGTATTCTGTTCTCAATGCAGATTTACGACCGGGTGATCCCGGCCCAGTCACTGCCCACCCTGTGGGTGCTGTTCTTCGGCGTGGTGCTGGCCGCCGCGCTGGAATACGTTATTCGCCTGATGCGCACGCTGGTGTCAGATTTGATGGGCAAACGCATCGACCTCAAGGTTTCGTCGCTGTTCTTTGTGCGCGCCATGAACATCAAAAACGATGATCGGCCGAAGTCCACCGGCTCCTTTATCTCCCAGCTGCGTGAAATCGATCAGGTGCGCGAACTGCTGACCTCCACCACCGTCAGCGCCGCCGCCGATATGCCTTTCGTGCTGCTGTTCCTCGGCATCATGTTCTTTATCGGCGGGCCGCTGGTGATCATTCCGCTGCTGGCTATTCCGCTGATTGTCATTCCCGGCATTCTGATCCAGTGGCCGATGGCGAAGCTGGCGAAAGAGGGGATGCGCGAAGGGGCGCTGCGCAACGCGGTGCTGGTGGAAACCATTGAAGGCATTGAAGATATTAAAGCCTTACAGGCCGAAGCCTACTTCCAGCGCCAGTGGGAGCAGACTCACGAAGTCAGCGCCTCGGTCGGCATGAAGCAGCGTCTGTGGGGCGCGCGGCTGACCGGCTGGGCCTCGACGGTCCAGCAATTGACCTACGCTGGCATGCTGGTGGCGGGGGTCTATCTGGTGCTCAGCGGCGACATCACTACCGGTACGCTGGTGGCGAGCAGCATGCTTTCTTCCCGCACCATCGCGCCACTGATGCAGCTGACCATGGTGTTCTCACGCTGGCAGCACGCCAAAAGCGCCATGAAAGGGCTGGACGATCTGCTGAAAAAGCCTATCGACCGCCCGGAAGACGCCGAGCTGTCGCACTGCCCGACCCTGAGCGGGCACTATCAACTGCGCAATCTGCAATATACCTATGACAAAGAGAACTCGCCGAACGTGCTGGGGATTGGCCAACTGGAGATTAAACCGGGCGAGCGCGTAGCGATTTTGGGCAAGGTGGGTGCTGGGAAATCGACCCTGCTGAAGCTGCTTTCCGGCCAGGCCGAGGCGTCGCAGGGTAAGGTGATCATCGACGGCGTGGACATGAAACGCATCGAACCCGCCGACGTGCGCCGCCAGCTTTGCTATCTGTCGCAGGATTCGCGGCTGTTCTTCGGCACGCTGCGCCAAAACCTGATGCTGGGTTATCCGCACGCCACCGATCAGGAGATGCTGCAAGCCCTGAGGATCAGCGGCGCACTCTCCATGGTGCAGGCCGATGCCTCGAGTCTGGATAAGATTATTAATGAGGGCGGGCGCGGCTTGTCCGGCGGCCAGCGCCAGATGGTGCTGCTGAGTCGGCTGATCCTGCGTGACCCGCAGGTGGTGCTTTTAGATGAGCCAACCGCCTCGATGGACGAACAGCTGGAAGACTATGTTATTCGCCAGATGAACACTTGGCTGACGGGCCGCACGCTGGTGGTGGTCACCCATCGTCCGGCGCTGCTCAAGCTGGTGGATCGCATCGTGGTGATGGACAACGGCCGGGTTATCGCCGACGGCCCGCGCGATCAAATTCTGGGTAACGCGGTCGCTAACACCGCCGCCACGCCGGCCGTCGCGGCTGCTTCCGGTAACCAACAGGGCGCAGCCTGAGCGCATAAGGACTGAATATGGCACATTTAACATTGCACGATGAGCTGGACGCTCAACAGAAAAAGGTGTCGGGAATTGTCTGGGTTTCCCTGATTGGGCTGGTGCTGTTTTTTGTCTGGGCCTACTTCGCTACCCTCGACGAGGTGACGGTCGGCACGGGCAAGGTCACGCCATCGAGCAAGGCGCAGCAGATTGATTCCCTCGACGGTGGGGTGATTTTGAAGCTGCTGGTGCAGGAAGGCTCCATCGTTAATCGCGGTCAGTTGCTGGCTCAGCTCGACCCAACCCGTTCGCAGTCCAACTACGGCGAGGCGGCTTCCCGAGTGCGCACGCTGCGCGCCTCTTCAGAGCGTTTAAGCGCCGAGTTGACCGGCGCGCCGCTGAAATTCAGCCCGGAAACTATGAAATCGCCGGAACTGGTAGCCCGCGAGCGCCAGCTCTATTTATCGCGAAAACAGAACCGTGACGAAACCGTCAGCAACCTGCAACAGTCGCTAAAGCTAGTCAATCAGGAGATCAGCATGACCCAGCCGCTGGTGGCGAAAGGCGCGGCGGGGCAGGTGGAAGTGATTCGCCTCCAGCGCCAGTCCAGCGAGCTGCGCGGCAAAATCGATGATGCTATCAACCAGTACGCGGTTCGCGCCCGTGAGGAGCAGGTGAAGAACAACGCCGACCTCGACGCCGAGCTGCAAGTGATGGCCGGTAAAGAGGATCAGGTGACGCGCTCCGAGCTGTTTTCGCCGGTTCACGGCATCGTCAAAGATATTCAGGTCAGCACCGTCGGCGGCGTCCTGCAACCGGGCGGCAAGCTGATGGAAATCGTGCCGATTGAAGATCAGCTGCTGATTGAAACCCGCATCAACCCGCGCGATATCGCCTATATCCGCCCGGGCCTTGAAGCCACGGTGAAAATCAGCGCCTATGACTCTTCGATCTATGGCGATTTGAAAGGGCAGGTGGAGAGCGTGTCGCCAGACACCTTGCAGGATGAGGTCAAGCGCGACCAGTTCTATTACCGCGTGTATGTCCGTACCGACAAAGCCGTGTTAACCAATAAAGCCGGTCGCCAGTTCCCAATAGTGCCGGGAATGGTGGCCAGCGTAGAGATCAAAACCGGCCAGAAAACCGTGCTGGATTATCTGATTAAGCCGCTGAATAAGGTGAAAGAGTCGCTGCGGGAAAGATGAGTTAAGCTCCTCGCCCTGAGAAGGGGGAGGAGCAAGAAAGATTTACTCAATCTCCGGCTGAACCCGGTACTTAGCTACCACGTCGGCTTCGTCGGATTTACGCTTGTCCTGCCACAGATTCATGCGGCCGCGCAGCGAGCCGCTCAGCTCTTCCAGAACCTGACGCGCGGCGTCGGAGCTTGGATCTAACTCCAACACAAACTCCATAAACTGGCCGGCGATGTGGCGGTTTTTCTTCACGCCGCTGCCCGTCAGCCACGCCATGCCGAGAGTATAAGCCGCTTCGCTGCGCTCAGGGTGGGACGGATTCATTAAGATCTCCGGCAACCACTGCTCGGCTGCCAGACGCTTATCCTGCTCCGGGCCGAGATCCAACGCGCAGCTGGCACGCCAGTAGGCGGACGAGGCGTGCCCGGCGTCCATCGCGCGCTGATACCACTGCATGGCCTGCTGGTAATCCACCTCGCCGCCAATGCCTTCGCGCAGGGCGTTGGCACAGGCAAACATGGCCGGAACCAGCCCCGAACGGGCGGCGCTGAGCACGCATTCCAGCGCATTGCTGTCGCTGTGGAAAGCTTCAGGAACCTCCTGATGCCAGCCGTTACGGTAGAAGAAATAGAGCTCGTAGGTGTGCAAGGCATTACCGCGCCGGGCCATTTCGGTCATCAGGAAGTGGGCGGCGTCGAAGTCATCGTTAATCGCCATATCGTGAGCGATGGTGATCAAATCTTTGGTCGCGCTGTCACTGCCTGACTGCTGGATCAGGCGAATGGCGTGGTCAAGCAAGTCATCACTCAGCTCGGGCTGCTGCGGCAAACCATACAGACCAAATTGCACTGCCGTGGCGGCATAGGCCACCAGCACCGGATTTTCAGGCCGGTTAATAGCACGAATCAGCAGGGTGGTCAGCGTCGGCAGCCCCTGCTGTTGCTCATTCGCCAGCACTGCTCTGGAAATAAACATCGCGGCGAAATGGCCCGGCATGGCCTGCGGGGAGACGGCAAGCAGCTGGTCGTAAATCTCCAGCCCGGCCTGATCGTCATCCTGCCAATAGGCGGCGCAGGTGCCGTACAAATCTAATAAGCGAATGCGGGTGGCGTCGGGCAGTGGCTGAGCCAGCAGGTGGTGCAACTGGGCTTGCAGGTACTGCGCGCGCTCGGAGTCTTTATCGGCAATCTCACCGGAGAGGGCGTCAATCAGGGCGTTGGCGCGGAAATGGTTGCGCTCGTCTTCATCAAACTCGGCGCACAGCGGGCCGTCGATTATCGCCATTTGCTGGCTATCGTCACCGCCCCAAGCGGCGGAGTGGAATATCAGGTAGGACTCCATGGTGCCGACATCGCTGTGGCGCACCGACATTGCCATGCGCAGCCAATAATCCAGCGCCTCTTCCTCTGCCTTGCGCGTCTGCTGCAGCGCGGCGGGCAGGCTTTGCGGCCAGTGAGTGGCGGGTTCGACGCCAATGGCGTGCAGATAGCCCACGCCGGTTTGCCATACCTGACTGCCGGCAATGTTGAATTTCTCATGCAGCGGCAGTGGGGCTTTGCCCGCGAACAGGTCGCGCAGCCAGTAAGGTTCGCCAAAGCCGCCGGTCAGGTTCATCAGGTGGCGGAAAGCGTGGGTTGGGCGAGGGTGCAACTCGATGGCGCGCAGGAAAGCCAATACGGCATAGTCACAGCACAGCTGGGCGCCGAGCCACTGGCTATCTTCTATATGCTCGCCGTTGGCATTGCGGATAATCCAAGCCTGTTCGTGCCAAAACATCCCCAGCAGCACGTGGGCGTGGTAGCTCTGCGGGCACTGCTGCGCCCAGTCACTGAGGATATCCAGCGGATCGACAGTATGATTTTCGGCCCCGGCGATCAGCGTACCCGGATGCAACACCAGACCGTAATCGCTGTGGGTATCAGTTTGGTTCTGCCAACCGCGCATCAGCGACAACAGCCACTCGTCGAGTTTAACAAAACGGCGGGTTGCCAGAAGCATTCTGGCTTTGGAGAGGTTGTCGTGCTGATTCTCTTGTGGCATGAGATTCCTTCAATCCGGGACGTATAGGGGTGGCGATGTCATCAATTTAACGCGCGACGTGCCTTAGATAGGCGACAGTGTATCGGTTGCAAATCATCACATCAGCGAGATTGCTCTTATAGTACCGGATCCGCCCGCCGCGTGACTAATACTGTACAAATAATGAGATCTTTGTGGAGAGCAAACCCGCAAGATTAATTAACTGACTGTTTTATGGCCATTATTACTGGTTATTTTTCTAGCGGATATTAATAAAATGCTGTCGGAAATGTGAAGGCAGTAAGTAAATAGCGATAAGAAATACGGAAGGAGTATGTAGGAAATAAGGAGTTAATATGTCAAAAGTAAATTATTTGCGAATTGTCATTATTATACTACCGCGAGGAAATAACATTTTCATGGGAATGTCACATTGGGAAACTACCGCATTTTTGGCAAAAAAAACCGGTCATAAGACCGGTTGTTGTTTCCAGATAATCTGGTAATGAGGGTAATAATTAACAATAATGATGATAGCGAGATAAAGTATATAGATTCCCACTTTTTTTGCTTTATCACTTAGTGCTCTGTTATGTATTTTAGTTTGTTGTTTTGTAAGGTTTTTTCAGTATTTTAGCGATTAGTGCTTTATTTTAACATGTGTAAAGCTAGCGAAAAGTTCCCTTCCATTAATATTTTCTTACATCTAATAATTGTTCAGAAACATTATCATTAATTTGGTATCATTTTCTTTCTGGATTAATTCTCTTTATATCCAGAGAATGGATTTGCCATGTCGAGCATATAATTCGAAACGTTTTACCTTCACCTTGCATTTATCAATCAGTGGCAGGCTCGACACCCTACGAGGATAGCTCAAAATGAAACGTCGTATTCTTTCTCTTATGATCCCGGCTTTATTAGTCGCAGGATCAGCAAGTGCGGCAGAAGTTTATAATAAAGATGGCAATAAACTCGACCTTTACGGTTTGGTCGATGGTTTACATTATTTCTCGAGCGATAAAGGTTCTGATGGCGATCAGAGCTACATCCGTCTTGGTTTCAAAGGCGAAACTCAGATCACTGACCAACTGACCGGTTACGGCCAGTGGGAGTATCAGGTGCAAGCCAATCAGGCGGAAAGTGAAGATAACCGCTCCTTTACCCGTTACGGTTTTGCAGGTCTGAAATTCGGCGATTACGGTTCATTCGACTACGGTCGTAACAACGGCGTGCTATACGACGTCGCGGCATGGACCGACTTACAGCCAGAGTTCGATGGTTCCACCTATGGCGCGGACCAGTTCCTGTTCCAGCGTACCAACGGCGTAGCCACTTACCGTAACAACAACTTCTTCGGTTTAGTCGATGGCCTGAACTTTGCTCTGCAATATCAAGGTAAAAACGACAGCGGCGGCGGCGAGCCGGGTACGCGTGACGTCCTGACGCAGAACGGCGACGGCTACGGTGCGTCTCTGAGCTACGACATTGGCGCTGGCGTCAGCGTGGCCGGTGCCTTCTTCAACTCAGACCGTACCGACGAGCAAAACTCTGCGCCGGGCATTATGGGTCAAGGTAAGAAAGCCGAAGGTTACAGCGGCGGCCTGAAATATGACGCCAACAATGTCTATCTGGCAGCGATGTTTACTCAGTCCTATAACGCGTCACGCTTCGGTTCGACGGATTCAGAAGCTTACGGTTATGCCAACAAAGCTCAGTCTGTAGAAGCCTACGCCAGCTACCAGTTCGACTTCGGTCTGCGTCCGTTCGTGGCTTATAACCAGACTCGCGGCTCTGATTTGGGTACTGACCGCGTGGGTAACAACTACGACGATCAGGACTTGGTCAAATTCGTAGACCTGGGTGCGACGTATTACTTCAACAAAAATATGTCCACTTACGTCGACTACAAAATCAACCTGCTTGATGACAACCAGTTCACCCAAAATGCCGGTATCAATACTGATAACGTCACGGCGGTTGGCTTGGTGTACCAGTTCTAACCTGTTCGCGTGGACCATTGCCACAAGAGACAGGCATTCTCAGACACAGAATGATGCAGTAACAGAAGACGCGGCCCGTGCCGCGTTTTTTGTGCTCGCCGCCTAGGCTGCTCGCGGAGCAAGCCAGAGCTCCAGCGCCGAGCAGAGCAGGGCCGTCTCCTGCTTATTCTCTCCGCCAATCTGCGCGTTGACAATCGCGCCATCCACCAGCAGAGCAATGGCCTGTGCCATAAAATTGGGTGCTGATTCAGGCAGGTAACGCGCAATCTCCTCAGCCATTTGCTGCTTATGCTGCGCCGCGTGGGTAGTCACTTCGGGCAGGGCTTCGGCGAATTCCAGCGCGCTATTGATAAAGGCGCAGCCGCGAAAATCCTCATCACAGAACCACTCTTCCAGCGTTTTTGGCAGTGCAACGGCGAGTTGGGCATTCGGCTGTGCCATGTTTTTCTGCAAGCTGTTGGCAAACCAGCTCATCCAGCGCTGATGGCGATACTCCAGAAAAGCTAAAATCAAGGCATTCTTACTGGGAAAATGGCGGTAAAAGGTCACTTTTGTCACGCCAGCTTGTTTGATGATCAGATCAATGCCCGTGGCGCGAATGCCGTCGCGGTAAAACAGCTGATGAGCCGTCAGCAGGATGCGGTCGCGGGCAGCCAGCGTACTGAGGTCAGTAGAAGGAGAGAGAGGCATTGGGTTTTCCAGTCAGCGATTGATTTCATTTTTCGGCGATGGCCAGTGTAGACAACTCTGTCTACTTGAGCTAGTTTAATCGTGTAGACAGAGTTGTCTACATAAAATTCATCTCATGAGGTACTTATGCCAATTAAACCGCCATTGCCGCCCTTTACCCGTGAAAGCGCGATTGAAAAAGTTCGTTTAGCCGAAGACGCCTGGAACAGCCGCGACCCGCAGCGCGTGCGTCAGGTTTACTCCGAAGACACTCGCTGGCGCAATCGCAGTGAGTTCGCCGAAGGGCAGGACGCCGTGGTGGCCTTTCTGGAGCGCAAGTGGGCCAAAGAGCTGGAATATCGCCTGATTAAAGAGCTGTGGGCCTTCGACGGCGCGCGCATCGCGGTGCGTTTTGCTTATGAATGGCGTGATGATTCCGGCAACTGGTATCGCAGCTTCGGCAATGAAAATTGGGAATTTAATGAGGAAGGTCAGATGTTTGCCCGTTACGCCTGCATCAATGATTTGCCCATCAAAGAGAGTGAACGCAAGTTCGACTGGCCGTTAGGGCGTCGCCCGGATGATTATCCTTCACTGAGCGACTTTGGATTCTAACACCGAATTTAGGCCGTTTTTTGATGAATGATATGCAGCGGCGGGGCGACTTCTAGCTTGATATCGGGATTTTGGCGGAACTCATAAGGCGTGATGTTAAAACGCTTACGGAACATGTAAGTGAAATGCGACTGTGAGCCAAAGCCAAAATCCATCGCGATATCGAAAATCGGCGTGTCACTGCTGCTTAACTGATAGACCGCGCTCGCCAAACGGCGCTCACGGATGTACTTACCAAGCGAAATGCCGGTAGATTCTTTAAACAGTTTTTGCATGTGCCACAGCGAATAGCCCGAGTATTCAGCCAATTCTTCAAGGTGGATAACGCGCCCAAGATGGCCTTCGATCCATTTGCTGAGTGCGCAGACGATTGTGAGATGAATGTCCTGAGCCATAACCCGTCTTTCTTAATGTTCGATAAGCTATTATACACAACTTCGCCGTGATGGCGCAGGAGCCTTAAGTAGCAGAGAGGTGTTGTTGAGAAAGAAAACCCTTATAAATTCAGGGGTAAGGCAAAAAAATGACCCGATGACGGAGAAGACTCGCTCCGACCCAACGGGCCATTGATTAGTGCAGTAAGATCCAGTGGATAACCCGCGCGATAATATCGTCGAGTACGACGATGCCAACCAAAATCGCAATAATCAGTAGGATAAATCGCTTACCTGTTGGCAAAATCACCCCTCTCTGGAAAGTGGCTGGTACCTATTACCAAGGGCCGGTGCCGTGCATATTTAATGCAATGACGGCGACACACACTGCGACAAAGACCACTAAAACCATAAAAAGCCGTTTCATCGTTTTACTTCTCAGAGTTTTCACTCTTCCTCTTAGCTTACCCTTGCTGGGCGAGACAAGCGGGAAGTTACCCATATTAGTCGCAGAAATCCAGTCTGCGCGGGTAAAAAATCACTCTGAGCTGGCGCTACGGCGCACTAAGTTGGTTTTTTGGCCGCCGTTGATAATGGTTTCCGGCGGCGTCTCAGGCACCAGTGCGTCAGGAGCAATGTTCATATGATTCAACACCTGCCCCATGATTTGGCCGAAAATCGGCCCGGCCACTGAACCACCAAAGTGTTTACCCGCCTGTGGGTTGTTGACCATCACCACCAGAGCCACTCGCGGATTACTGGCCGGAGCCACGCCCGCCGTGTAGTTGACGTAGCCGCCATCGTACTTGCCGCTGGTCCCCAGCTTTTCCGCCGTACCGGTTTTGATTGCCAGACGATAGCCCGGCACCGCCGCGCTCAGGCCAGAGCCGCCGGGCAGGGCGTCGCTTTCCATCATATGGATCACGGTTTGCACCACGTCCGCCGCCATCACGCGCTTACCCATCACCGGGGGTGTCACCTTGGTGATCGACAGTGGGCGATAAATGCCCAATGCGCCAATAGTGGCGTATTCGCGGGCGATTTGCAGCGGCGTCACGCGCAGGCCGTAGCCGAAAGCGAAGGTCGCGCGCTCGATGTCAGCCCAGCGATCGCGATGCAGCGGGAAGTAGCCGCTGCTCTCGCCGCCGATGCCCAAGTCGGTCGGTTTACCCAAGCCAAAGGAGTGGTAGAGGTCAACCAGCACCTGTGCGGGCATCGCCAGCGCCATGTGCGATACCGCGATGTCACTGGATTTCTGCAACACGCCGGTGATGGTCAGCGCAGGCCAGTGGCCGACGTCTTTGATTAAGTGGCCATTGACGGTGTACGGGTGGGTGTCCAGCACCGAGTCCGGGCGGATCATTTTGCGCGCCAGCGACACCATCACAACCAGAGGTTTTACCGTAGAACCCGGCTCGAAGCTGTCGCTTATCGCCACGTTACGCATGTCTTTTGGCTGAACGCCGGCGTAGTTATTTGGGTTATAAGAAGGGTAGGAGGCCATCCCGAGAATTTCCCCGGTATTCACATCCACCAGCACGGCGGCACCCGAGTCCGCCTGGTTGAGCATCACGCCGGCGCGCAAGCGTGAATACATCACGTACTGCATAAAGCTGTCGATACTTAGATTGACCGTTGGCGGCTGCTGCGGCGGGACTTCCTTCAACACGCCAATCACGTTGCCGTGGCCGTCTTGGCGGTATTCGCGCATGCCCGGCTTGCCTTCGAGCAGGGTATTAAAGCCTTTCTCAATGCCGGTCAGACCTTCGTTATCCGTGCCGACAATCCCCACCAGATTGGCGGCGGCGTCGCTCATCGGGTAGTAGCGGCTGTCATCGTGCTGGCTGGTAATGCCGCCCAGATGCAGCTGAGCAATATCATTGGCAATGCCTTGCTCGATTTTACGCCCAAGGTAGACAAAGCGCCGGTTAGGATCGCTGGTAATAATTTGCTGTAACTGGGGCAGCGGCATGTTCAGCGCCTGCGCCAGATACTGCCATTTCGGGCTATTAAGATCGCTATGCAGCTGAAGGACGCGGAAGGGATCAGCAATAATATCTTTGGAAGCCACGCTCAGTGCTAGCGGATGCCCGCTGCGGTCAGCAATGGTGCCGCGATCTGCTGGGATCACCGTGGAGCGCAAAGAGCGCTGGTCGGCCTGACGCTCAAGCATCGGGCGGTTCAGCAGCTGTAAATAGCCTACGCGGGCCAGTAAAAATGCCATACAACCCAAAATGCCAACACAAATAAGGGCAAAACGCTTCGAGTAAAAGTGGGGTTGTGCAGCCGGCTTAGTCGGTTTTTTTGGAGGCATGTTTACTTCGCAAAGTCATGGGCGTGATAGTGCCAAAAATGACAAGCCTGCCGTCGCGAAGGGGGTTATGGACCCAGAAGTGGTTAAAAACCCAGCGGAAATAACAGGACTCATCATTCTGATTGATATGATTTTTAGTATCATAGACATATTATAATAAGCCGTTGCTGGGTTATGTTTAATTCAATTGCCCTTTGTAAGTAAATACGACTTGCTGAGCAGCTTTTACCCGTTATTTGCCTTAATGGCGAACCTTTCTCTGTCTCATTCAACGGATAGCCATTCATCCGCTTCTTCAAACATCTCTTCGAGCATTTGGTTCAACTGCGAACGGTCCTGCTTGCTGGCGCCCGAGGTGTTCAAGCCGTTGGCCTGCATCGGTTTGACCTTCACCGCCGCATCCGGGAACAGGCGATGAACGCGTTTGGTTAATTCGGCATGGATTTTATCGTTGGCATCAGGAATGCCGGAAACATTGCGTTTGTCATACACCAGCTCTACTAACATTTAGTCTCAATCCTTAATAGGTAATTAACTGGCTAAATATACAGTATCGCTTGGCCGATTCCAATGTTTTAGGCGACGGATTGGGTGTCATTTCAGCACCTTGAACGTAAAGTCCTGTAATGGCGGATACATAATCCTTGTGAATGTTTGGTCGGGGGCTAGAATACTGGCGTACTTTCATGAGGGATTAATGGATAAAAAACGGCGTTCAGCACTGCTCTTTTTCTGCCTGGCTTGTCTGGTCATACTTACCTGTATGACGCAGCGCATCGCCGGGCTGAACGCGTTGTCTGCCTCTCTGCGTCAGGACGCGGTGTCCCAAACGGTCTCATCCCAGCCGACGTCCGATCTGACTGAAACTCCCACTCCTTGCGAGTTGAGCAGCAAATCACTGCTTTCCGTTCCTCCTGTCATTCTTGATTTCGCGCTGTTGGTCTTTAGCTTGCTGCTGGCGTTTCTCTCGCCGGGCAACGTGGCCCTTCTTCGTACTCGCCTGCCTGAAGTCGTTCCGGTGCCGATACTACGGGTGCATCTGCGGCTCTGCGTCTTCCGGGAATAAAAACACGTCCGCCTTTTGATTCGGATGTTGTCTTTTATTTTTGGAGAAAATTTATGCGTTATGCCTTCAGGGCGGCGATTGCCAGCCTGTTGCTGCTGTGGCTACCTGCCATTCATGCGGCGGATTCCGGCTGGTTAGCAAGCCCGCAAAACAGCCATGCCAAAGTGCGTTTTCAGGCTGAGCCTGCCGACGGCGCGGCGGATGAAACCCATCTTTTACTGTCTGTCAGCCTCGAAAAAGGCTGGAAAACCTACTGGCGATCGCCGGGTGAGGGCGGCGTAGCGCCGGTTATCGCCTGGCAAGACTCATCAACCAAGGCCGACTGGTCTTGGCCGACTCCCGCGCGTTTCGACGTCGCCGGAATAACCACGCAGGGCTATCACGACAATGTGACGTTGCCGATTGTTATCAAAGGCAAAGTGCCTGAGAAACTGGCGGGAACCCTGACCCTGCCGACCTGTAGCAATGTCTGTATCCTCACCGATTACGACTTCAATCTGGACCTGCGCGCAGGCGGCGACCAAGGCGATTTCGTCAGCCGTTTTGCCAGCGCCATGGGGCAAATCCCGATTGCGCAGGGGCTGGCCGATAAGGTGTCTGCGGGTTATCGGCAGGGCACTTTGGTGATTTCAGCCGAGCGCGCTCAAGGCTGGCAGCAGCCGGAGCTGTTTATCGATTCCCTCGAAGGCAGCTCATTCGGCAAGCCGACGGTCAGGGTGGACGGCATGCTTGCGCAGATCACCGTGCCGGTCACCGACGAGTGGGGAGATAAAGCCGGAGACTTGACGGGCAAGCCGGTCAGCGCGGTGCTGGCGGATCGCGGTATCGCCCAGCAGCTCGACCTCAAGATGGAGCCTCTGGCACCCGCTACGCAGAGCAGCATTGCCCTGTGGCAAGTGGCGCTGATGGCGCTGGCCGGTGGTTTTATTCTTAACCTGATGCCGTGCGTGCTGCCGGTACTGGGTATGAAACTCGGCTCGATTTTGCAGGTGGAGCAGCGCGACCGTAAAAGCGTTCGGGTGCAGTTCCTGGCCTCTTCGGCGGGCATTATCAGCTCTTTCCTCGCGCTGGCGCTGCTGATGACCGTGCTGCGCTACAGCAACCAGACCCTAGGCTGGGGAATTCAGTTCCAGAACCCGTGGTTTATCGGCTTTATGGTGATTGTGACCGCGCTGTTCACCGCCAACCTGCTGGGTCTGTTCGAAATCAACCTGCCTTCTGCCATGACCACCCGTCTGGCGACGCAAAAACGTGGCGGTTTGAAGGGCAATTTCGCCGAGGGCGCTTTCGCGACGCTGCTAGCCACGCCGTGCTCTGCGCCTTTCTTGGGCACCGCCGTGGCCTTCGCGCTGGCCGCGCCTCTGCCCGTGCTGTGGGGATTATTCCTGATGCTGGGCATCGGCATGAGCCTGCCGTGGCTGATGATCGCAACCTGGCCGGGACTGGCGCTGCGCCTGCCGCGTCCGGGGCGCTGGATGCTGCGCCTGCGGGTGGCGCTCGGCCTGCTGATGCTCGCCGCGTCGCTGTGGCTGCTCAGCCTGATGCTTAACCACTTCAATCTGCAAAGCGTGCTGATTGTCGCGGCGGTGTTCCTGCTGGCGCTGGTGGTGGGTTCGCTGCGCCGCTATGGGGCGCGTAATACCGCCATTGCCCTATGTGTCAGCCTGCTGGTGGCAGGGCTGGTGATGCTAGCGGCGGCGCTCTCCTATACCAACGGCGCCAAGCCATTACAGGATGCCGTGAAGTGGCAGCCGCTAACCGAGCAGGCGATTGCTCAGGCGGTGGCGGACAACAAAGTGGTGTTCGTGGATGTCACGGCAGACTGGTGTGTCACCTGCAAAGCCAACAAATTTAACGTCTTACTGCGCGAAGACGTGCAGAAAGCGCTGACCGCCGACAACCTGGTGGCCCTGCGCGGTGACTGGAGCCGTCCTTCCAAACCGATTAATGACTTCCTGCAAAAGCGCGGCAGCGTTGCCGTTCCCTTCAACCAAATTTATGGTCCGGGCCTGCCAACGGGTGAGATTTTATCGCCACTGCTGACTCGCGACGCCGTTTTAAAAGGGCTGCAAGACGCCCGTGGAGATAAATAATGAAAACCTTAATGCTGATTTTAATGATGGCCCTTTCACCGATGGCTTTAGCGCAGACTGCGCCACAAAACCCGACGCCGGAGGATATGCTATTCCGCGACCCGGCCACGCCGCGCTTTGGTGCTAAAGACGCCAAGCTGGTGCTGGTCTCCTTCACCGACTACAACTGCCCTTACTGCAAGCAGTTTGATCCTCTGCTGGAGAGAGTGGTGAAGGAGCATCCGGACGTCGCGGTGGTGCTCAAACTGCTGCCATTCCGTGGCGCCAGTTCCATCAGCTCTGCTCGCGCTGCCATGACCGTGTGGGAGCAGCAGCCGGACAAATTTATGGCGCTGCACCAGCGCCTGATGTCGAAAAAAGGCCCGCATGACGAGGAGAGCATCGACGCGGCAATCGCTAAAGTTGGCCTGCCGCCAGTAAAAGTCACACCGGAAAGCTACACTACCTTGAAAACTAACGTGGAAATCGCCGAAGTGCTGGGTATTCAAGGCACGCCAGCGACCATTATTGGCGACCAGATCATCCCCGGCGCTATCTCTTATCAGGACTTAGAAGAGCTGGTGAATGCCCAGTTGAAGAAGGTGAAAGATGGGAAAAGTTAAGCGTTGGGCTAAAGAGATCTTGGTTGGCGCGGTACTGCTGATGGCGGTGCTGTTCGGCATGGACTTCATGCGCGCGCCGCAGGCTCCGGTCGATTTCGGCAATCAGACCTTGCAGACCCTCGATGGCCAAACCCTGACGCTCAATGAGAAAAGCCAGCAGCAGCCGCTGCTGGTTTACTTCTGGGCCAGCTGGTGCAGCGTCTGTAAGTTCACCATGCCGGACGTTGGCAAGCTGGCGGCCAACGGCGGCAATGTGTTGAGCGTGGCGCTGCGTTCTGGAGATAAGGAAAAAATCGAGCGCTATTTGCAGGGTAAGAATATCAGCATGCCGGTGGTGAATGACCCGCGCGGCGATATTTCCGCCTCGTGGGACATTGGCGTCACGCCGACGTTTGTGATTATCGATAAGGGCAGGGTAGTGAGTACTACGACGGGCTGGACGTCATATTGGGGGATGAAGGCGCGGCTTTGGTGGGCCGCGTTTTAAAAAGGCTATCTTATTTGCCATTTTGAACCCGGGCAGTACTCGAAAGCCTCACGTACTTGAGTACGCTGCGGTTTCTCCGCGCTGGCCGTGTCCAAACTGACTGCAACGAAAACGCCTTTTTAGTGTGGAGTCGTCTGAAAACTAATCCGCAATAAAGCGCTTCTCATTGGTCAGAACCTGTAACAGCAGGCCGAGTTCAGGTTTCTGATCTTTGATGCGTTTGCCTTGTTCGTCATAAGCCGTGAAATCACCGTTGCGCTCCAGCAGTAGCGTCTGGGTTGGCGTGGTGATCACCAGCGTGCCGTTATCACTGGTGGAGATCCAGTCATGGCGGCGTTTGGCGGCAAATAGATCTTCACCTTGCGAATAATCCGCTGGCGACGTGGTGACGTGCAGCAGGCGCTGCATCAGGGTGGTCATCACATCTTCATGATCAGTCAGCTTATTAATGGACTGGGCAGGCGTGCCCGGCCAGTGAACCACTAATGGCACACGCATCTGGTCGCGGTTCATGGTATTGCCCGAACCCCAGGTGCCATTTTCATTAAATTCAATGCCGTGCGACGCGGTGATCATGACCACGGTTTTATCCAGCTCGCCGCGCTTTTGCAGTTCTTGCAGAATCTCGCCAATGCGCTGATCCACCTCTTTCGCGCCTTGCTGATAACGCTGCATAAAGACATTGCCAGTCGGCACGGCGGCATTGCTGCCTTGACGCAGCGCCGTCGAGACGCCGTTCAGATTCACGTAAGAGAACCAAGGGCGGCTTCCGCGCGCGGCCAGCCATTGCTGCCACTGCTGGGTAGTCAGGGTATCGCCCTGCGCCGCCGGGGTCGGCAAGGTGAAGTCGGTCAGCAAAGCCTGACGGTAGAGTGGGCTGTTGAAGCCGTCGGAGGAGAACAGGCCAAACTCGTAGCCCTGTTTCGCCAGCGAGGACATCAGCGCAGAAGGCTTACGCGCGGCAATAATGCCTTCCATATAGGTTGGCGAAATCCCGTAGAACAGGCCAAACAGGCCGCTATCCACGCGATTACCCGAGCTATAATGCTGGTTGAAACTGACGTTCTGCCGCGCGAAATCGGTCAGCGCGGGCATGTCTTTGACCGTGGTCGAGGCGTGAATACCATCCACCACAATCATCAATAAATTATATTTAGGGCCGGTGTCGCGGAAGCTAATGTCATTGAGTGGGTACTCTACCGACAGCGCCTCTGGGTTACCTTGTTCAATCAGACGCTGCTGATAAGCCTGTGCGTCCAGCAAGCCGTGCTTCTCGAGGAACTTACGCGCGGTCATTGGGTAGGAGAGCGGCAGGTTTGAACGCTGCATGGTGATTGGGCGATAGAAGTTGGCATCGGCCCAGATATACATCAGGTGCGAGGCAAAGAAGCTGACGATAAACAGCGCCACAATCGGCTTAGCGAAATTGCGACGGTTCAGGCTGCGCAGCTTCTGCCATGCCCACGTGCCAAACAGCATTTCGATCAGGAACAGCACCGGCACGGCAATAAACATTAGCTGCCAGTCGCGGGCCAGCTCGCCTTGACCGGGGTTGACCACCAGTTCCCACACCACAGGATTGATGTGCAGGTGGAAGCGGGTAAAGACTTCGGTGTCGACCAGTAACAGCGTCAGACCTGCGGTGGCTAAAATGGCGGATAAGAAACGCATCAGCCGCTGCGACATCACCACAAAGGTCAGTGGGAAGATGATCAGCAGGTAGGCGGAGAAGCCAATAAAACTGAAATGCCCAAGCCAACTTACCAACGCGTAAATGCGTCCTTCGAGAGAAGAGGGCCAGTCGGAGACAAAGAGGTAGCGGCTGCCGAGTCCAAGACCGAGCAGAATGTTAAATAGGGCGAACCAGTGCCCCCAGCTGATCATCTGGGATACTTTTTCGCGATAGCGCTGACGATTTGTCACCATAAGAGGTTTTGGGCA
This sequence comes from Ewingella sp. AOP9-I1-14, assembly GCF_052375995.1. Lineage (NCBI taxonomy): Bacteria > Pseudomonadati > Pseudomonadota > Gammaproteobacteria > Enterobacterales > Yersiniaceae > Ewingella > Ewingella sp. AOP9-I1-14. The sequence continues at coordinate 590,415 of NZ_JBQSVA010000001.1, read as the reverse complement.
AATAGTTGATTAATGGGCTTTATCTTCTCTTATTGACGCCTGAAGCGCGCCAGCAAAAGAGCCTGCGATAGCTTTGCGCTGGGTTGGCGCAACACTGGTATTAATTAAGTTGGTCACCATGTTGCCCAACACCATCAACGAGAGGTCGGTGGGCGCGCGGTGTTTTTCCAGTACGGTGGCCAGCTCCGAAAGGATCTGTTCAACGTGTTCGTCACTGTAACGAGATGATTGTGGCATGGATTAATGTGCTCAAAGCCTGACAAAGTGCAATATCTTAACGTATCGTGGCATCAGTTTCCGCATTTTTATAATGTGTTGAACGTTGGGGTATTGATGAGATGTATTTATTTGTGTTTCCAACTTCAAGGCTTTGCGGTTGCAAGCCCTCTATATTAAGTGTTTGAATACCCGCCTCGGCGAAAAAATCATTCCACCAAGCCGCCCCCTTTTCAGATATTTCTACAGCATTTATATAAAGACACTCATTTTAGGAGAAGCCATGAGTCTGGATATCGAGCAGATTGCTCTACACCAGTTGAACAAGCGTGACGAGCAAACGCTGGACGTTGTGCTGCGCGATACGCTGTTAACCCCGAATGCCGCGGTTGAAGAGATGATGGCCGAACTGCATCGCGTGTACAGCGCGAAAAGCAAAGCTTATGGGCTGTTTAATCAGGATAGCGAACTGGCCGAGTCTTTGCGCGCCTGCCGCAAAGGCGATGAGGATTTCCTTGGCTTTAGCCGCGCGGCCACCGGCCGTTTGCGCGATGAACTGGCGAAATATCCTTTTGCCGAAGGTGGCGTGGTGCTGTTCTGCCATTATCGCTTCCTGGCGGTTGAGTATTTACTGATTGCCGTGCTCAACAGCCGCAGCAGTATGCGTGTTAACGAGCAGCTGGACGTCAGCAGCATTCACTATCTCGACATCAACCATGCCGACATTGTCGCGCGAATTGATTTAACCGAGTGGGAAACCAATCCAGAATCCACCCGCTATTTGACCTTCCTGAAAGGCCGCGTGGGTCGTAAAGTTTCCGACTTCTTTATGGATTTCCTCGCTGCGGCAGAAGGCTTGGACACTAAAGCGCAAAACCGTGGCTTATTGCAGGCGGTGGATGACTTCTGTGCAGAAGCCCAGTTGGATAAGAACGAACGCCAAAATGTGCGCCAGCAGGTTTATAGCTACTGCAACGAACAGCTTCAGGCAGGGGAGGAGATCTCCCTCGACGCGCTGTCCGACGAGCTGCCACCCTGGGACGACAAGAAATTTAAAGAGTTTTCCCAAGAGCAGGGTTATCAGCTGGAAGAGACTTTCCCGGCCGATCGCGGCACGCTGCGCCAGTTAACCAAGTTTGCCGGTAGCGGCGGCGGGGTGAGCATCAATTTCGACGCCATGCTGATGGGCGAGCGCATTTTCTGGGACCCGGCCACGGATACTTTGACTATTAAAGGCACACCGCCGAATCTGCGCGACCAGTTGCAACGTCGATCGTCGAGTAAGTAAAAAGTAATACGAACACAGGTATAGCCGAAATAATTGGAGTTGCAGCAAGGCGGCAAGGGAGTCAATCCCGATGAGCTGACGTTGGTCAGTGATTCGGGTTGGCGAGAGCGGCCAACGCAGCGGCAGCTTCAAGTATGAAGGATATAAAAAACGCCGCATTGAGCGGCGTTTTTTATTTGTTCTCGCACGGCGTCCCGATGCGTTACAACTTAGTTAGCGATTAAACGCGAACGAAGTCGATGTGAGCCAGTTTTGGCTTGAACGGGTGACGCTGTACAGCCTGAACTTTAACTTTGGTTTCTTTACCGTCGATAACCAGAGTAATAGCTTCAGAGTAGAACTCCGCTTTAACTTCCATGTTCTTAACAGAATCATGGTCCAGTTTGATGGAAACTGGAGCAGCTGAGCCACCGTAAACGATAGCTGGGAATTTGTTTTCTGTACGCAGGCGGCGGCTCGCACCTTTGCCCTGCTCTGCTTCTGGACGTACTTCTACATTGATAGTGAACATGTATGTTTCTCTATATAAGAATGTTTGCCCCGCCACCTGCGACCGAGTGACGAGTTGAGTATTACAGCTTCCACGCGAGGCGAAAGCGGGCGGCATTATACCGGATTGTCATTAGGACTAAAAGGCCTATCTGGATGTTATCCGCGCAGCTCATTGGCCCGCCGATAGCGCCCCTGATAATCGAAAACTTTTTCGCGAATTTGCCAGAACTGGCCTTTCATCCGCGCTACCACAAAGTCGGGAGGACGCAGTAATACCTGCTGGGCCACCACGTCTGCGGCGGTTTGCCACTCAAGCGGCACTCCCGGCGCACGCTGATGTGGTCGCAGAAAATTGTGCAAAAACGCCATGCGCTGGGCGGGTGTGCTTAAACGAAAACGCTCGGAGACGTCGGCACCGTCTTCATCATAATAGGTGATTTTCAGCCATTCGCCTTTCTCATCGCGACCGTTTTCCAGATTCATGCCGCCGCAGCGCAGCACCAACGCATCTTTCAGGCGCAGTGCGGCTTTCAGCATGTCGTCCGGGTCGACCAGAATCTCCTGACACTGGTGACAGCGGCGCGCCGCGATGTCATTTTCTGCGCCGCAGTGCGGGCAACTTTTGAAGCGGAAGCGGAAATCGCACTGTTCTCGCTCCCCCTCGTCATCTTCTAACACGCCCTGACAGCGGCGGCCAAAGTGCTCGATAACCGTGCCGTCCTCGGTAGTTTTCCCCCAGAAAATGTTGGCGAAACCGCAGGCAGGGCAGAAGACCTGCACCGGCTTGTTGTCGCTGCCCGGCTTATGGCTGCCCACTTCAGGGGTGAAAATGTCGTGCGGGTTTCCGGCGTAATCCAAAATCAGGCAGTCGGTTTTGCCCGGAGAGAGTCGCAGGCCGCGGCCGACAATCTGCTGATACAAACTGACAGACTCTGTGGGGCGCAGAATGGCAATAAGGTCCACGTGCGGCGCGTCGAAGCCGGTGGTCAGCACCGAAACGTTGACCAAAAAACGCAGCTGCTGCTGTTTGAATTGGTTGATCAGCCGGTCGCGCTCTATGGCGGGCGTCTGGGCGCTGATCAGCGCGGCTTGCCCGGCGGGCAGCAGGCCGTAGATTTCGCCCGCGTGTTCGACCGTCGAGGCAAAAATCATCACGCCTTTACGTTCGGCGGCGAACTCGACAATTTGGCTGATGATATGCGGCGTAATGCGTTTCTGTTGGCGCAGCTCGTCATTGAGGTCCGCCTCGCTAAACAGGCCGTTACTGTTGGCTTGCAGGCGGCTGAAATCGTAGCTGACCACCGGCATGTCCAGCCGCTCCGGCGGCACCAGAAAGCCGTTCTTAATCATGTAGCGCAGCGGCAATTCATAAATGCAGTCGCGGAATAGGCTGTCGGCGTCGCCGCGCACCATGCCCTGATGGTGATACTGGTAAATCCAGCCTTTGCCCAGCCGATAAGGCGTGGCGGTCAGGCCCAGCAGGCGCAGGCGCGGGTTATTGCTGCGCAGATGATGAATAATTTGTTGATACTGGCTGTTTTCGTCGTCAGAAATTCGGTGGCATTCGTCGATGATCAACAGGGAAAATTCGCCGCCGAAGGCCGCCAGATTGGGCGCTACCGACTGCACGCTGCCAAACACCACTTTGCCGCTGCTCTGTTTGATATTCAGCCCGGCGGCGAAAATGTCCGCTTCCATCCCGTAGGAGAGATATTTTGCGTGGTTTTGCGCCACCAGCTCTTTGACGTGCGCCAGCACCAACACGCGACCGCGCGCAACCCGCGCCAACTCGGCGATCACCAGACTTTTTCCCGCGCCGGTGGGTAAGACAATCACCGCCGGTTCGTCATGTTGGCGAAAATGACGCAGCGTGGCGTCAACGGCATCTTGTTGGTAGGGGCGAAGTGTAAAAGCAGTCACGTTAATCCACACAGGTTAGTACTGTAAATAAAGCCAGTTATGGAGTATGCCAACTTTTGGCATTGATGGCGATTATCTCTGCGTGCCGTCTTTTTTTTTCTCATTGATAAGGTTCTATGATGATGCGGCAAGCACGGCTATACTGAATGTTCACATCGGCAGCCCGGCTGCCCCCGCGTAATTCTGGTCACGCTCTGCGGTGACTAACGCTTTGCAAAGATACGTACCGAATAACTCTCAACCCTGTCAGCGGCCTTTTGGTAGCGGCGGGGTGTTGTATTTTATCAGTAGAGCGGCCCGCGAGGTCGCCAAAAAAGGTTAGGCAGATTCAATGCGTCTCGATAAATTTTTAGCCCAGCAGCTGGGTGTAAGCCGCGCAATCGCGCTGCGCGAACTTCGTAACAAACGCGTGACCGTGGACGGCGAGATCGTCAAAACCGGCTCGCTAAAGCTGGACCCCCAGCAGCGCGTCGAATTCGACGGCAACGTGCTCGAGCAGATCACTGGTCCTCGCTACTTTATGCTCAACAAGCCGCAGGGCTATGTGTGCTCAACCGATGACCCCGATCACCCGACGGTGCTCTACTTCCTCGAAGAGCCGGTGGCCTACAAGCTGCATGCCGCAGGGCGTCTGGATATCGATACCACAGGTCTGGTCTTAATGACCGACGACGGCCAGTGGTCGCACCGCATTACCTCTCCGAAACATCATTGCGAGAAAACCTATCTGGTGACCCTCGAACAGCCGCTGGGCGAGGATACCGCCGCGCAGTTCACCGTCGGTGTGCAATTGCACAACGAAGAGTCGCTGACCAAGCCAGCCGTGCTGGAGCAGTTGGAAGAGTGCGTCGTGCGCCTGACCATCAGCGAAGGCCGCTATCATCAGGTAAAACGCATGTTTGCCGCCGTGGGTAACCGCGTGGTGGAACTGCACCGCGAACGCATTGGCGACATCGTGTTGGATGAAGATCTGGAGCCGGGCGAATACCGTCCATTAACAGAAGCAGAGATAGCCAGCGTAGACGTTCCTGGCCGATAAACCCGTCATCCTTCGCGCTGCAACGGCGTTGGCTGCCCTTGCTCACCCCGGTCACTTACTGATGTAAGCTCCCGGGGATTCACTCGGTTGCCGCCTTGTTGCAACACGAATGATTTAGGATTTGGCTCTGATAATTAATGATTTTTATGTCGTGAAAAGGAGCAGGTGAACGTGGAAGAGAAACGGGTATCCCATGTGGGTTTGATCTTCATTTTGGGATTGCTGTCGATGTTGATGCCGCTGGCTATCGACATGTATTTGCCAAGTATGCCTGTCATTGCCAAAGAGTTTGGCGTGCCCGCGGGCAGTGTGCAAATGACCCTCAGCGCCTACACGCTGGGCTTTGCCGTTGGGCAGCTTTTCTACGGTCCGATGGCAGACAGCCTTGGCCGCAAGCCGGTTATCTTCTGGGGCGTGCTGGTCTTCGCATTAGCGGCAGCGGCCTGCGCAATGGCGCAGTCGATTGAGCAACTGGTCCATATGCGTTTCCTGCACGGCCTGTCGGCTGCGGCGGCGAGCGTGGTGATCAACGCTCTGATGCGCGACATGTTCACCAAAGACGAGTTCTCCCGAATGATGTCTTTCGTGGTGCTGGTGATGACTGTCGCTCCGCTGCTGGCGCCTATGCTGGGTGGCTTGCTGATGGTGGTGTTTAGCTGGCACGCGATTTTCTGGGCGATGGCGATTGCCGCGCTGATCGCCGCGACGCTGGTGGGGGTCTATATCAAAGAGACGCTGCCGGTTGAGCGTCGGCAGAAATTCCGCCTGCGCACCAGCCTCGGCAACTTCGCCTCGCTGTTCCGTCACAAGCGCGTGCTGAGCTATATGCTGGCGAGCGGCTTCTCCTTCGCCGGGATGTTCTCCTTCCTTAGCGCCGGGCCTTTTGTCTATATCGAGCTGAACGGCGTTTCTCCACAGAACTTTGGTTTCTACTTCGCCTTAAACGTGGTGGCGCTGGTGATCCTGACGGTGATCAACGGCCGCTATGTTCGCCGCAAAGGGGCGGAGTGGATGTTCCGCTTTGGGCTGATGGTGCAGTTCGTGATGGGGCTGTGGCTGGTGATTGTGTGCATCTTCAATCTGCCATTCTGGACGCTGGTTATCGGCGTGGCGGGGTATGTCGGGGTTATCGCCATGGTCACGTCGAATGCGATGGCGGTGATTATGGATGATTTCCCTCACATGGCGGGCACGGCGGCCTCTCTGGCGGGAACCCTGCGTTTCGGCACCGGGGCGTTAATCACCGCGCTGCTGGCGATGGTGCCTGCGCACAGCGCCTGGCCGATGACCATCAGTATGGCGTTCTGCGTGGCTATCGCCATGATGCTGTACTTATATGCAAGTCGGCCGCTAAAAGCGGCCGTGGCGAAAGAGTCTTAAGTCACTTCCTCTGGCTCCCTACCAATCTAGGGCAGGGAGCCAACTCCTCGTTTTATCCTGCAATCTGCGCATTCACGCTCTGGCTTTTACGCGAGGCTTTGGCCCGCGCGTAGTCATCCGCCATCGCCTTGGCGCGAGCGCCGGGAACCAGCGCCATATCGCACTCTTTCGGCAGCGTCATGGTCACCAGCGCCGCAATCAGCAGTGAGGCAACCAGCGCGTAAATCGCCGTGCTTTGACCATACAAGCCCACCAGCACGCCCACCAGATAAGGGCCGCAGAAGCCGCCGAGATTACCCAGACCGTTGATCACGCCGCGCGCGCTGCCCGCCACTTCTGGCGTGGTGACCTTGCTCGGGATGGTCCAGAAGGCGCTGGTGGCGGCCTGCAGGAAGAACCCGCTGCCGACCAAGAACCCGTAGGAAACCCAGATATTGCCGCTAGCCATCACCGACGCGGCCAGACAGGCGGCGAAGCCACACAGAGGCAGCACAATAAACAGGCGGCGTTTGCCGGTTTTGTCGGAGAATACCGACATGGTCAAAATACCCAGCATGGTGCAGACGTAAGGGATGATTGCCAGCATGCCCACCGAGCTCATGTCGCCGCCGGTCAGGTTTTTCAAGATGGTTGGCAACCACAGGGTGTAGCCGTAAATCCCGCTCTGGTAGAAGAAGTTAATGATGATCAGTTTGCGAATCGAGCCGTTGAGGAACACCTCTTTCAGCGGCGCGCGCTGCACCGGGGCCAAGGCGCGCAGGGCTTCGCGCTCGCGATTCAGCTCTGTCACCAGATAATCGCGTTCGCGCTCGGACAGCCATTTGGCTTCTTCCGGGCGGTCACTGATGGTGAACCACCAGAACAGCATTACCGCCAGCGACAGACCACCTTCGATGATAAACAACCAGCGCCAGTCGAGGGCGTCAATAATCAGGCCGGAGAGCGGGGCGGTGATCATGCCGCCGAGCGGGGCGAACATCAGCACATAGGCGTTTGCGCGCCCGCGCTCTTTGTCCGGGAACCAGTTGCTGACCATGGTCAGGACCACCGGCAGCATCCCACCTTCGGAGACACCCAGCGCGAAGCGCAGGAACAGCAGTTGATATTGGTTGGTGACCATGCCGGTCAGCACAGAAATTACCGCCCAGGCCACCAGTGACCAGGCAATAAATTTACGGCCGCTGCCGTGAACCGCAATGCTGCCGCCGGGCACCTGTAAGAACAGATAACCAATGAAGAAAATACCTGCCGCAAGACCGGCCATCGAGGCGGTAATACCTAATTCAGCATCCATGCCGCCGGGCATCGCAAAACTAATATTCACCCGGTCCATAAAGGAGATAATACAGGCGATTAATATTGGTGTGATGACGCGTAACCAACGGGCTTTAGGGATTTTATTATCCATCGTTAACACCTCGGTTATACAGGGAATCTCTACCGGTGATTTACATCACCGGCAAAGGGTCCATCAGTTCTTATATAAAGCGCTTTTAATAACGCCTTTTTTTAAGGTCATGGGGTGGGAGCAATATTTCTAATCCAGATGTTTATGTAAGTTGCTCAGGACTTTCTCACTCATTGCCTGACGTGTTTCATGGGTTGCGCTGCCCAAATGCGGCTGTAATACCACATTGTTCATGGCAATTAATTCCTGTGGAACTTGAGGTTCTTCGGCAAATACGTCCAAACCCGCCCCAGCGATTTGTTTATCTTTTAATGCCTGAATTAAATCGCCTTGGTTAATCACGCTGCCGCGAGAAATATTGATCACCAGCGCGCTGTTTGGCAGGGCGTTAAATACCGATTTATCGATAATTCCGGCTGATTTTGGCCCACCAGAAACGGCGATAATTAACACATCGCTTTCGGCTGCCAGCTGCTTAACGTCCGGGTAGAAGGTGTAAGGTAACTCGGGCTTTTTGTGGTTGCTGGCGTAAGCCACGGTCATGTCGAAGCCCAGCGCGCGGCGGGCAATGGCTTGACCAATCTGACCCATGCCGAAAATGCCCACCCGTTTGCCGCTGACTTTGCTGGATAATGGGAAACCGCCGTTTTGCCATTTACCCTCGCGGACAAATTGGTCGGCCTGACAAATATTGCGCGAAGTGGCGAGTAATAATGCCAGCGCCATATCGGCGACGTCGTCGGTTAATACCCCTTCGGTAATGTCGACGTGGATATTTTTATCGGCGGTGTAGTCTAAATCAATGGCATCGGTGCCGACGCCAAATACCGAAATAACCTTTAAGTCCGGCAGTAATTCCAGCACGCTATTTTTTGCGCCGAAATCCCCGCGCGTGACTAAGCCGACAATGCCTTTCCCTTTATTGGCCAGAAATGAGTGCGGATCATCCTGTTCAAAATATTTCTCAACTGAAAACTGTTGTTCCAGTTTTTCAGTCAGGCTGTCCATTACCGGAGCCAGAATTAATACCCGCGCTTTATTCAGTGAAGTCATGTCAGTTACCTGCTGCTATTCGGATTATCTTTAAAGTGACACTGCACTTCTCAGTTGATGCCCTAATAAAAGCATTTTCAGGAAACTATTTTGTGACTGAGGTCACGTTGGATCATGTTAAAAAAGGATGTTACTGGTAACGTGATCTGGGTTACTCCCCGGCGAGGGGAGGATAAAGGGGAGTTAAATGGTGCCGCCGAGGGAGATGCGGTAATGCAGGTCGACGCGTTCAATAGTCGGCAGGTTTTTGATTTTTTTCAGTAATATCTCCGCTGCCACTTTGCCCATTTCAAAACGCGGGGTGATCACACTCGCCAGCAGCGGGGTGGTGGCGAGGCCAATATCCAGACCGTGGAAGCCGGAAATTGCCATCTGCTCGGGGATTTTGATCCCCTGTTTCAGGCACTCTTGTAACACGCCCACCGCGATATCATCGTTGGTACATAACACCGCGTTAACCTCAGGGTAGAGCTGCTGCGCCAGCGCTAACATGCCCGCGCCAATTGACACCGATGACACCCGGTTCGGCGTGATGTGCATTGGCTCCAGCCCGTGTTCTTGCATCGCCAAGCTGTAACCCTGATAGCGCTTTTTATCACGCGCGTCGGACATCGAGCCGAAATAGACCACCTGCTGCTTGCCGCTCGCCAGCAGGGTGTTAGCCATATCATACCCGGCCTTAAAGTTGTCGAAACCCACCGCGATACGGCCATGAGTGTCATCAAGGTCCATCACCTGCGCGATAGGAATGGCGGCGGCATTCAGGTATTTGTCAGCTTTCAGGGTGTGAACGGAGTCAGTCAGAATCAGCCCCGCCAGCTGGTAGGTCAGCAGATTGATAATATGCTCTTCTTCCCGTTCTTTGCTGTACTCATAGTTCACTACCAGCGTCTGATAGCCCTGCTGCGAAGTGACAGATTCGATGCCTGCCAGCAAATCGGAGAAAATCTGATTATTAAAAGAGGGCACCAGAATGCCAATGCGTGGCGTTTTTTGCGGTCGTTCGACATCTTCCAGCGGGTAGCCCACCTCTTCCATGACTTTAGCAATGCGATCGCGCGTCTCGGGCGACACCTTCTCAGGGGTACGCAAAAAACGGCTGACGGTCATTTTGGTTACATCGGCGAGTAACGCGATATCTTGCAAGGTGACGCGCTGGTTTCTCATCCGTGCAGGGTCCTGTAAGAAGAAAGAAGCATGATTATGCAGGAAACATGTTAGCAAAATGATAGCGATCACGCTTGTGGTAACAGAGTTTGTTAACACGGAGCACAGTGATCTGCGTCACAGTTTGCCCGCCGATAAACCGTTTAAGTGTGACATATCGAATTCCTCACTTTTACAGCTTATTTTTAGACGGACGCCATCATGACAAACCTGTTCTCCCTCGATAATAAAAGAATTCTGGTCACCGGCTCAACGCGCGGTATTGGCTTCCTGCTGGCGAAAGGGCTGGCGCAGCACGGCGCAGAAATTATCGTCAACGGCACCTCGCAAGACACCACCGAAAAGGCGGCCGAGGCGCTGCGCGGCGAAGGTTTTATTGCTCACGCCATCTCGTTTGACGTCACCAACAGCAAAGCGGTGAACGCCGCTATTGACCAGATTGAAAGTGAAATCGGCCCGATTGACGTTTTGGTTAACAACGCCGGTATCCAGCGCCGCCACAAATTTACCGAATTCCCTGAGAAAGATTGGGACGACATCGTGGCGGTTAACCAAAAATCCGTGTTTCTGGTGTCACAGGCCGTGGCGCGTTACATGGTGAAACGCGAACGCGGCAAAATCATCAACATTGGCTCAATGCAGAGTGAACTTGGCCGCGACACCATCACTCCTTACGCCGCGTCGAAAGGGGCGGTGAAGATGTTGACCCGCGGCATGTGCGTCGAGCTGGCCCGCTACAATATTCAGGTCAACGGCATCGCGCCGGGCTACTTCAAAACCGATATGACCCAGGCGCTGGTGGATAACAAAGAGTTCTCCGACTGGCTGTGTAAACGCACGCCGGCCGCCCGCTGGGGCAACCCGGAAGAGCTGATCGGCGGCGCGGTATATCTGTCATCCAAAGCCTCCGATTTCGTCAATGGGCATCTACTCTTTATTGACGGTGGCATGCTGGCTGCCGTGTAAACGGGCATTGAATTAAAAGGATTGAGCATGACCAAAATAGCCTTAGTGACCGGCGGTGGCAGTGGTATCGGGTTGAACGCGGCAAAAGCGCTGACCAATGTGGGCTTCACGGTGATCATCACCGGGCGCAACCCGCAGAAGCTGGAACAGGCGCTGGTGGAGCTGCCGTCGGGGAAGGCGATTGCGCGCCAGCTGGACGTCACCAGCCCGGAGTCTGTCGACGCGCTGTTTGCCGATATTCACGCCACTTTTGGCCGACTGGACCTGCTGTTTAACAACGCGGGTACCAATGCCAAAGACCTGCCCATCGAGCAGTTGCCGGTGCAGGAGTGGTTGTCGGTGATCAACACCAACCTGACCGGCGCGTTCTTATGCACCCGCGCCGCGGTGGGATTGATGAAACAGCAAAGCCCGATGGGGGGCAGAATCATTAATAATGGTTCGATTTCAGCTCAGTCCCCGCGGCCGAACTCAGCCCCTTATACCGCCAGCAAGCACGCCATCACCGGCTTGACCAAATCGACGGCGCTGGATGGCCGCGCCTTCAACATTACCTGTGGGCAAATCGACATTGGCAATGCTTCGACGGATATGGGCAATTTGGCGCTGGCGGGCAGAATGCAGGCCAACGGCGAGATTGCCGAAGAGCCGGTAATTCCGGTAGAGAGAGTGGGGGAAGCCGTGGCCTTTATGGCCGGACTGCCGCTGGACACCAACGTGCTCACCATGACCATTATGGCGTCGGCCATGCCGCTGGTCGGGCGCGGCTAGTCTGCACCAAGCTTAAAATGAAAACACCCGGCAGAGCGCCGGGTGTTGATTTCCTCTCAATCAGGCGTTAGTACGCCGTCTTCCCAGCCAGAAAATCAGCACTAATAAGATAACCACGCCAGCCACCATCGCCGGAGCCATATAAGGCTGCAACTTGGCGAGAAGGGTGATTGGCCCACCAGCGCGTAACACCGCGACGTCATGGGCATTCACCTGAATCGCCGCGTTGCCGTAGTGGGTCAGCACATAGTTGGAGATATCCGCGATTTGCTGGTCGTTAAGCTGGCCGACATAAGAGCCTTCGCCAAATTTTGGCATCAGCACGTGGTGGCCGCCGACGTTGCGATCGACACCGTACAGAATGGCTGAAATCAGGTTAGACGCATTACCCAGCCCGGTCGCGGTATTGTTATACAGCGATGGATAAGCCTGATTTTTGCTGCCTGAGCCGTCCGGCTGGTGGCAGCTGGCGCAGTAGCCGCTGAACAGCGCCGCGCCGCTATCAATGGTGCCATTGGCGTTGGCCGGATGCGCGCCGCGCAAACCTTCCTCGACGTTAAAGGCTTTACCAAAGGTATCGGCAGACTGCTTATCCTCAGGATCGCGCACCGGAGGGCTGTTCTTGAGGTAGAAGGCAATGGCGTTCAGGTCGGAGTCAGGCAGGTATTGCAGGCTATTTTCGACGGCTTCTGCCATCGGGCCAGCGGCCTGATTCTTGCCATTAGCGCGGCCGGTTTTCATGTATTCCACCAGCTCAGCCTGGGTCCAGTTACCAATTCCGCTCACCGGATCTGAACTGATATTTGGCGCATACCAAGGCCCGACCATGCCGCCAGCCAATGGCTTATCGGTCACCGAACCCATCATCAGGTTACGCGGGGTGTGGCAGGTGTCGCAGTGCCCGGCACCGTTGACCAGATAAGCGCCGCGATTCCACTCGGCGCTTTTGCTGGCATCCGGTTTAAACGGCGTACTGTCGAGGTACATCAAGTTCCAGCCTGCCATGGCAATCCGCATATTGAATGGGAAGGGTAGCGCCGTCTCCTGCGTCGGGCTTTCGACCGGTTTGACCTGCGTCTGGAAGTAGACATACATGGCTTTGATGTCTTCATCGCTCATGTGGCTGTAAGAGGTGTAAGGCATGGCCGGGTACAGGTTTTTGCCATCCGGGCGTACCCCTTGGCGCACCGCGCGAGCAAACTGCTCCTCAGTGTAATTGCCGATACCAAACTGCTTGGACGGCGTGATGTTGGTGGTGAAAATGGTGCCCATCGGCGAGTGGATCGGATATCCCCCGGCGAAAGGCTGGCCGCCCGGATTGGTGTGGCAAGCCTGACAGTCAGCCGCGCTGGCGACCATTTTACCCTGCTGCGCCCATTCAGCCTGTGACAGCTCGGCCTGTGCCGCGCCATTCAAAGCAAGGCCGAACAGCGCGAGGCTGATGCCCTTCAGAAGCGTTATTTTCATGCCGCACCTGCCAGTTTCTTCGCCATATCATCCGCCGCTTTCAGGCCCAGTGCCGCCATGGTCAGGGTACTGTTGACCACGCTGGAGGAAGGGATCGCGCCGCCGCCCGGCAACCACAGGTTGGCGTGGTCGTGAGTGCGGCAGTTGCCGTCGACCACGGAATCTTTCGGGTCGCTGCCCATAATGGTGCCGCCCATGATGTGGTTGTTGGCATTAAGGCTGGTGGTGATGTTGAACTCATCGGCCATAAACAGCTGACCAATGTGCTCCAGCTGCTTGTGCGCGGCCTCTGCGCCTTTACGCACATAATCGCCGACGTCGTAATGAATATCCGGGCACGGCAGGCCGTGGGGATCTTTACGGGTTTTGCTCAGCGTCAGGCGGTTATTCGGGTCTGGCAGTGGCTCAAGGCTGATGGACAGGTCCACGCCATAGATGGCGCGGCGGCGGATCTCTTCGTCCAGCTCTTTACCCACCAGACCCATTTGCAGGGCTTTGGAGGTCGCCGGGATCACCCGGTTGATGTTGTTGAGGATCATCTTGTTGGCGGAGTATTCCTTGCGGAACTCGCCGTCGCGCGGGCCAACCAGGCAGCTGCTCTGCGCCGGGCCGCGGCCAATCCACAGCGGCTCTTGGGCGATGAAGGTACAGTGGAAGCCCGAGTGGTCCATCATGTTACGGCCGACGTGATCGGACGAGTTGGCGATGCCGTTCGGGTTCTTCTCATTAGCCGCCATCAGCAGCAGGCGCGGGGTTTCAATGCCGTTACAGGCCAGTGCGAACACTTTGCCGGTGGCTTTATGCGACTGCTTTTTGTTGTCCAGCCAGTGAACGGCGGTGACATTGTTGTTTTCGTCGGTGTCGATTTTGTAAACCACCGCCTCGGCTAGCACCACTGCACCTTTGTTTTCGGCGCGTTCGACGTGGGCGATGCCGTTATACATGGCGCCGATTGGGCAGATTGGCTGGCAGTTATTGTTGCCACAGCAGGTTGGGCGGCCATTCCACGGACGGGTGCTGCGGCCCTGGGGGATGGGCACTGAGCGATAACCGTGCGGGTTCACCAATTCGGCAAAACGGGTGTCGCCATAGCCGTAAGGCACCTGCTCCATCGGGTAGGGCTTGCTGCGCTCGGAAGGGGATTGCAGCTCGGGGTCGTTTGGCCCGGCAACGCCAATCTCTTCTTCCGCGCGGCAGTAGTAAGGCTCCAACTCGTCATAGGAGATCGGCCAGTCGCGGCCAACGCCGTACAGCGTTTTCATTTTGAAATCGTTCGGTACGTGTCTCCAACAGGAGGCTGCCCAGTGCCAGGTGGTGCCGCCGACGGTGCGCAGATAGCCCTGTTTAAAGCTGCTGGCGCTCGGGCCTGTCAGATGCACATAGTTGTTTTCTGGGAAGTAGAGCGGGGCCGGGGCGTTTTCCGACTGCGGGTAAAGCCCCTGATAGTCAGAGCCAGCGCGGTTTTCAAACGGCATGTTGCGCCAGTTTTCTACCGCCTGAGCGCGCTCAATGCGCAAACCGGCTTCCAGCACCAGCACCGAGTAACCCTGACTGACCAGCTGATCGGCAATCATGCCGCCAACTACGCCAGAACCGACCACAATCACATCAGCGGACGCATCGCCGTTCGCCATAAATTCAGGTTTTTTCATCAGGATTTACTCACTTGGTTGGTATCTGTAGCCGGGCCGAAACGGTCGGCACTCATCGCCTCGGGCATGGCGGCGGCTGGCGGCGCGGCGGTGAACCACAGCGGACCGTTGCCGCAGTAAGTTGGCACAATCAGGCCATCACTCACCGGGCGGTACATCAGCGCGTCTTTATAAGAGATTAAGATGGAATCGGTACCATGTCCGACCGAGCCGGTGTACCACGCGGTGACGATGTTAGTCACCAGATCGCCCAGACCTTGCTGTTTGGCTAACGCTTGCAGCTGTTTTGCTGTCTGATTGCTGTTAACCAGAGCATGTAGCTTACTGACCTGCAAAGGGAAGTCGGGCTGTCCGCGGAACAGCGCGTTGAAAATTTGGGCTGAGGCCCCTTCGCTGAGATTCTTATGCTCAGTGACGGCTTGAGAGACAAGGTAGAACTGACCAAAAATTACCGGGGAGGCTTCTGCCGTGGCTTTTTCCGCCTGAGTCAGGAACGGAAAACCGAGTAAGGTGGTGGCCACCATCGCAGAGGTGAGCCCTTTAATCAGGTCACGGCGACTGAAACCGGTACCATTTTCGGGCGCATTGTTATCAATCATTGACGGATCATTATCCATTTCAATTCTCGCTGGTATTGGAATATGAGCCAAGCGGGCTCAGGAAAGGGAAAGCAGTTAAAACATAAAGCAGTAAAAACGGTGCGGATAATAATCCTAAAATTAAAAAGGGTGAAAACAAATCGTGCGATATTCTTTAACAAAAGATGTTTTTAAATTGTAAAAAAATAGAGTCAAGAAAGTAACGCCGATGAATTAAATTGGTTGAGATATGGGGTGAAAAAGGTTACAAAGAGGTCAAAACGAGATCTGGCTCGCAGAACGACCACGAGCTGGACATAAAATCATCAATTAGCCCACATTTTGTGTTCGTGACGTTACAATAATGTTAATTATTTTGTTGAATCGGCGAGCGCACTTTGAGTTCAAAGGCTATAACTTGCTATACACGCAGCGTTTGCGTGAATGAAGTAATGAGTGAATCATCTGGGGATCTTCGTGAATAATATCCAACTTTCGGTAGTACATCGTTTGCCGCAAAGTTACCGTTGGTTAACGGGTTTTGACGGCATCAAGGTTGAACCGATTCCGCTACCGGGTAGCGAAGAGGGCAGCAACCTGATTGGACTGAAGCTACTTAGCCACGAAGGCGAGGTGGCGTGGCAGGTTATGCACCATCTGACCGAATGCTTGCAGGAGATTCAGGTGGAAAGCTCTGTCGTCGAGTGCGACGGCCAGCCCTGCCTGTTTGTAAAACGCGACGATGAAAGCGCCACCCTCTGCCGACTGAAAAATACCGGCGCGGCTATCGCTGAAACTGTCTCCGCGCTTTACCCTTTCTGACTTTCCGCGCTTCAATCTTCTAAGGCCGACAGTGACAGCAACTCCTGCGTATAGGGGTGTGCTGGCGCACGGAAAATCGCCTCGCAATCTCCTTGTTCCACGACTTCCCCGTCCCGCAGCACGATCAGTTGGTGGCACAGCGAGCGCACCACCCGCAGGTCGTGGCTGATAAACAGATAAGACAGGCCGAGGCGCAGTTGCAGCTCGCTGAGAATGGCCAGAATTTGCGCCTGTACCGATTTATCCAGCGACGACGTTGGCTCATCAAGAATTAAGATTTCCGGCTCGAGCACCAGCGCGCGGGCGATAGCAATGCGCTGGCGCTGCCCGCCGGAGAACTCTGCCGGATAGCGATGACGCGTTTCGGCGTCCAGCCCCACCTCTTCCATCACCTTAATCACCCGCTGTTCACGCTGCCTGGCGTCGAGCTTGCCGTGGACCAACAGCCCTTCGGCGATAATCTGTTCCACGGTGAAGCGCGGGTTCAGCGCCGAGAAGGGGTCCTGAAACACCACCTGCATCCGGCTTCTAAAAGGCAACATCTGGCGGCGAGTAAACTGGTGCAGCGGCTCGCCGCCGAGCAGGATCTCGCCTTGCGAGCTGATGAGTCGCAACAGGGCCAGCCCTGTTGTGCTCTTGCCCGAACCGGATTCACCCACCACGCCAATACTTTCCCCACGGCGCAGGCTAAAACTCAGTTTATTCACCGCCTGCTTGCTGCTGACCGTGCGGCGCAGTAAGCCGCGTTTACGGGAAAAGGTCACGCTCAGGTCTTTGACTTCCAACAGAACCGGCTGGGTGCTATCCAGCGGCCGTGGACGACCCTGCGGCTCCGCTTGCAGCAGGCGCTGGGTGTAAGGGTGCTGCGGCTGGCTGAAGAGCAGGGCCCGCGGCTGGGTTTCCACCACCTTGCCGTGCTGCATCACCGCCACGTTATCCGCCAATTGGCGCACAATGTTTAAGTTATGGGTGATAAACAGCATCCCCATATTCAGCTCTTGCTTCAGTTCGTTGAGCAGTTTGAGGATCTGCGCCTGCACCGAGACGTCCAGCGCGGTGGTCGGCTCATCGGCGATCAGCAGCTTGGGCTGGGTGAGCACCGCCATGGCAATCATCACCCTCTGGCGTTCGCCGCCGGAAAGCTGGTGGGGGAAATCCCCTAAGCGAGATTTCGCCTGGCGGATCCCCACGCGGTCGAGACAGCTGATTATTTCGCCGCGCGCGGCTTCGCGGCCCATTCCCCGATGCAAAGAGAGCACTTCCGCCAGCTGCTTTTCAATATTGTGCAGAGGGTTCAGTGAAACCATCGGCTCCTGAAAAATCATCGCAATCTGGTTGCCGCGCACCTTGCGCAGAGTGCTTTCAGGAGCATTGAGCAGCGACTTGCCGGCAAACAGAATGTCTCCCTCGGGATAGGTCACGTTAGGCAGCAGGCGCAGCACCGACAGCGCGGTGACGCTTTTGCCCGAGCCGGACTCGCCAACCAGCGCCAGCGTTTCCCCTTGATCAACCTTCAGCGAAACTTGGCTTATCACCTGACGCGAGGTGTCGCCCAGCTCGAAGGCCGCGCTGAGGTTTTGAATATCTAATAAAGGAGAATGGCTCATATCAGCGGCCCTTGGTGGAGACTGGCTGCGGCTTTGACGATGGGTCAAAGGCATCGCGCACGGCTTCGCCGATAAAAATCAGCAGTGAAAGCAGCAGGGCCAGCGCAACAAAGGAGCTGATGCCAAGCCACGGGGCCTGCAAATTGTTCTTCCCGGCCAGCAGCAGATTACCCAGCGACGGCGACCCCGGCGGCAGGCCAAAGCCGAGGAAATCCAATGAGGTGAGGGTGGTTATCGAGCCGCAGAGGATAAAGGGCATATAAGTCAGCGTCGCCACCATGGCGTTCGGCAGCATGTGGCGCAGCATAATCATCCGGTCACTGACCCCCATCGCCTGCGCGGCGCGGATATAGTCGAAGTTGCGGGTGCGCAAAAACTCAGCGCGCACCACGCCAACCAGAATCATCCAGCCGGAAAGCACGCTAATTAGCAGCAGCCACCAGAAGTTCGGCTGCACCACGCTCGACAGCATGATGATTAAAAACAGGGTTGGCATCCCCGACCAGACTTCAATCAGCCGCTGGCCCAGCAGGTCAATGCGCCCGCCGTAGTAGCCCTGAGTCGCGCCCACTAACACGCCAATCAGCGAGGAGAGTACCGTCAGCGTGATACCGAAAAACAGCGAAATACGCAGGCCGTACAGTAGTTGCGCCAACACGTCATGGCCGTCGCCGTCGGTACCCAGCCAGTTGTCGGCAGAAGGCGGCGAAGGGAAAGTTTGATCGGTGGCGAAATTAATCGAGTTAAAGCTGTGGCGAATAGGCGCCCAGATTGCCCAGCCGTGTTTCTCGATTTGCCCAACCACAAAGGGGTCTTGGTAGTCGGTCGGGGTTTGCAGCTCGCCGCCAAAAGTGGTTTCGCTGTAATCAAACAAAAACGGCACCGTCAGCTGGCCCTGATAGCTCGCCAGCAGGGGTTTATCATTGGCAAGAATGTTAGAAAGTAGCGAAAGGATAAACAGCGTGAGGAAAATCCACAGCGACCAGTAGCCGCGTTTATTGGCGCGAAAACGCGCCCATCTCGCCTGATTCAGAGGGCTTAGCGTCATTATTGGCGGGCCTCAAAGTCGATGCGGGGGTCAACCAGCGTGTAAGTGATATCGCTAATAATGTTCAGCAACAGGCCGATGAGCGTGAAGATATACAGCGTGCCGAACATCACCGGGAAGTCGCGCGACACAATGGCGTCATAGCCCAGCAGGCCCAGCCCTTGCAGCGAGAACATCACTTCAATCAGCAGTGAGCCGGTAAAGAACATGCTGATAAAGGTGGCCGGGAACCCGGCGATCACCAGCAGCATGGCGTTGCGGAACACGTGGCGGTAAAGAATTTTCTTCTCACTCAGCCCCTTGGCCCGCGCCGTCACCACGTACTGCTTGCGGATCTCATCCATAAAGGAGTTTTTAGTCAGCATGGTGAGGGTGGCGAAACCGCCAATCACCGTCGCCAGCACCGGCAGCGTGATGTGCCAGAGGTAGTCGGTCACTTTGCCATACCACGGAAGCAGGTCGAAATTGGGCGAGGTCAGGCCGCGCAGCGGGAACCAGTCGAGGTAGCTGCCGCCGGTAAACAGCACGATCAGCAGAATGGCGAACAGGAAAGAGGGCACGGCGTAGCCAATGATGATCAGCGAACTGCTCCAATTATCAAAAGCCGTGCCGTTTTTCACCGCTTTGCGAATGCCCAGCGGAATCGACACCAGATAGATGATCAGCGTACTCCACAGGCCAAGGCTGACCGACACCGGCAAGCTGTCCCTGACCAACTGCATGACGCTGGAACCGCGAAACAGACTATCGCCGAAATCAAAGCGCACATAGCTCCACAGCATGTCGAAATAGCGCTCATGCAGCGGCTTGTCGAAGCCAAAACGGTGAGTAATTTCGGCGATGACTTCCGGGTCCAGCCCGCGCGCGCCGCGATACTGGCTGTCGCCTACTTGGCCCACGCCAGGCGAGGCTTTGCCGAGATCGCTGCCACCGCCGCTGCCGGGGATGCCACTGCTTTTACCCATTTGAATGGCGGCAATAGCCTGATCGACCGGGCCGCCGGGGGCGATTTGCACAATGAAGAAGTTGATGGTGATGATCGCCCACAGGGTGGGAATGATCAGCAGCAGGCGGCGCAGGATGTAGGATGTCACAGGCCCACCTTAGCGCCGCTCTGCCGGTAAACGGTTAGCGCGGTTAAAGTCATACCACCAAGTGTCCAGCTCCAGCCCATTCATCGGCTGAATGGATGGCATGGAGAATTTGTCCCAGTAGGCGTAGCGCTGGTGGTTGTTGTACCACATGGGGATCATATACATGTTCCACGTCAGTACGCGGTCCAGCGCGTGTCCCAGAGCCAGCAGGGCGTCCTGCTTGCCTTGGTTGGCGGCTATCTCGTCTGTCAGCTTATCGACCGCCGGGTCTTTCACGCCGGGGCGGTTATAACTTGAATCAATGTATTTGCTGTTCCAGATAATTTGCAGGTCAGGGCTGGGGTAGGGCATCGCGCTGTAAACGCTCGGTACCATGTCGAAATCCCGTTGGCGAATACGGCGAATAAACTGTGAATTATCGACTTCGCGCAGGGTCATTTTGATACCTAAACGCGCCAGATTATGCTGGAAGGGCAGGGCATACTGTGTATTCGCGCCGCCCGGCAGCAGCAATTCAAAGGTGAATGGCTTGCCGGTCTTGGCGTTAACCAACTGCTGGTTTCTGACTTCCCAGCCCGCCTGTTTTAACAGCTCAGTGGCTTTCAGCAGGTTGCTGCGGTCATTACCACTGCCGTCGGAGCTGGGTGGGTGATAAAGCTTGCTAAAGACCTCGTTGGGAATCTGCCCCTTCAGCGGAGCCAGCCACGCCAGCTCGGCGGAGTTAGGGTAGTTGCTGGCGCTGTACTCGGTATTTTGGAAATAGCTGTTAGCGCGCTGCCACGAGCCGAAGTAGAGCGCCTTATTCATCCATTCGAAATCAAAGGCCAGGGTTAGCGCCTCGCGCACCCGACGATCGCTAAACTGCGGGCGCTGAATATTGAAGGCCAGCCAGCGGGTGTCCTGCGCGGCCTGATTCTGGTCATCCTGCTTCACAATGTAGTTTTTGCTGAAGTTGGCGCCTTTATATTGCGTCGCCCAGTTCTTTGGCGAAGCCTCCATTCGGAAGTCGAAAGCGCCGGATTTAAAAGCTTCCAGCGCAATGCTGTCGTCGAGGTAGTAGTCGTAGCGAATGGTGTCGAAATTATAGCGCCCGCGGTTGACCGGCAAATTGGCCGCCCAGTAGTCCGGCACGCGGGAGTAGGTGACGAACTGTCCCAGTTTGTAATCACTGATGCGATAAGGGCCGCTGCTCAACGGCGGAGTAGAAAGCGGCTCGTTAAACTTATGCTTTTCCCAAAACTTCTGCGGCAGGATAGGCAAGCCGAGCAGGCCGAGCATCATATCTTTGTCTGGGCGCGGCAGGACGATACGCACCGTCAGGCGTGAAATGGCTTTCACCTCGGCGCCTTTGTACACCACGCGGAACTGCGGCACGCCCTCGGTCATAAATTTGCTGAAGGTGAACGCCACGTCGCTGGCGGTGATGGCGCTGCCGTCGTGGAAACGGGCGCGTGGGTTAATATCGACTTCGACCCAGCGGAAGTTACTGTCATAGCGCGCGGAGTCGGCAACCAGCGGATAATAGCTGCCGATTTCGTCGCTAGAGGTGGTAAACAGGCTGTCGTAAAGAGTGTCGCTGCGCACCGCCGGGTTGCCGCGCGAGGCGTAGCGGTTGAAATTGTCATAGGTGCCAATGGCCGCCAGGCGAATAGTGCCGCCTTTCGGCGCAGCCGGATTGACGTAATCGAAGTTGCTGAAGTTGGAAAAATATTTAGGTTCACCCAGAACGGAGAAGGCGTAGCTGTCCTGAATGACTTCGGCCTGAGCGCAAAGGCTCAGCGCGGAAAATAAAGCTGCTGTGATGAGTCGCGAAAACATCCTGCACGTCGCTCCTACTAAAAGGGGGGCGCTCCCGGCACCTCAGGTGCTCGGGATGTCTGCCGCTAAATTTGCTGATGGCAAACTGGTTGAAAATGCTACCAATAGCGTCTTTTTATCTTATTCCTGCTGTTTTACCACAGTATCAAACAGAGTCTAAGACAAAATGTACCATGGAGAGAAATCCTCAACCTTAAGAACCTTTTACTTTTCAGGGGAGAGCAATCCGCCGTTCACTTGGCGTGTGTAATCGATGATTTCATCCACCGGCAGTGGCTTGCTGTAGAGGTAGCCTTGAAGCAGGCTGACGCCGTGTTTACGCAGGTATTTGGCCTGTTGAACCGTTTCTACCCCTTCAGCGATAGTTTTCAGGTTTAACTCTTCGGTCAGTTTCAGCACGGTGTCCAGCACCGGGGCGATCAGGGTGTTTTGGTCGATAGACATCACAAAGCCGCGATCGATTTTCAGGTAATCCAGCGTGAATTTCTCCAGATAGATCAACGCGCTGTGGCCGGTTCCGAAGTCATCAATGGCGATTTCAATGCCTTGCTGACGCAGCCAGTTGAATTCCCGCATGGCGCTTTCGTTATCCACCATGCCGCGTTCAGTAATTTCAAACACCACCTGAAAATAGTCTTTTGGCATGGCGAACAGGAAGTCCATCACGTCATCGCGGAAGCTGCTTTTTTTCATGTGATGTGGCGAAATATTGATGCCGAATTTGGCTTTTGGCGGCATGACCTGCATCAGGCGATGGGCATCGGCGGCTGCCAGCTGCATCACGCGACGGGTCAACGCCTCGATCAATCCCTGCGACTCGGCAAAATTGATAAAGATGTCCGGTGGAATGCGCCCCTCCACCGGGTGATGCCAGCGCATCAGGGCTTCAATACCCGCCACTTTCAGGGTTTGGGTCTCCATAACCGGCTGATATTCCACAAAGAATTGGTTGTGCTTCAGGCCAAGCAGCACTTCGCGCTCCGGGCTGTGGCGGCTTATCAGGGTGAAATAGATCAGTGCGCCGACCATCAAACTCAGCAGCAGGCTAGCAAGCAGGGTAAAGCGAATGTTTTCACCCGTCAGCTGCGGCGCGTAGAGGCGCAGAGTGAAAGGATAGTCATCGATTTTGATTTCAGAATAGTGGCTATGGGGCAGATCTTTTACCGCCATCAGCGAGCTGCCGATGGAGGTCAGCGCCCGGTCACCGACTATCAGTGCAAAGCCGTGGTAGCCTTCGTCGGTTTGGGCAAACAGCATATAAGGAGAAAGCGTCAGCTCAATGGTGGCCAAAATGCCGCTGTCGCTGACGTCAGGGTTGCGATACCAGACGGCAATCACCGGCCGGTTTGGAATGAAACTGGTGCCTTGCTCAAGCTGAATATCCAGCGGCTTGCGCCAGTCGAGTCCGGAGAAAAAGTCTTGCACAGACAGAGACATTTCGCCGGTCGCCGACGAGCAGTAGACCCTGCCTTCACGGACCAGCAGGAAATCGCGAACCCCAAGGGTAAGGGCCGCGTCGCGGCTTAGCTGATCGGTTGCCATGTCACAGTTTTTCTCTGGCAACTGACTAAGGCGTTTCATGGTTGCGGTGAGATTTTGCAAATACGCTTTGCTGTACTCTACGGTGCGATCGCTGACTTGCTGTTGTTGCTGTTTATTTTTTATCGCAATGGTGTAGAGCGTTGCGGCAGAGAAAATGAAAAAGAGCAGGGTGGCGGCAAATAGGCTTCGAATAAGATAAGTACGTCTGGGTAAAACACTATGGGTGAGAGCCGAATTCAACCCCATTTTTTCAACCTTCACTCAGTATGTTGCGGAATTTAAAGTATAACGTAGAGAAATGATTAACTGTCATTAAATAAACTTCAAATATTTTTATAACGAAGCCTAATAAAATTAACAAAAAAAAACGCCATCCGGAGATGACGTTTTTTATAGTTCGCTTGGCTTGGGACAACAAGAGTTTATTTATACGTTAGCTATGTTCACCACTAACTAAAACTCGTCTTGCTTCACGGAAACGTTTATTCCAGTAAGTTTCGTTTAAGTTTGAAATCATCACACCGTTGCTGGTGGAAGCGTGAACAAACTGATCGTTACCTAAATAAATGCCTACATGGCGACCCGTAGAGCCTGCACGGAACAGAACCAGATCACCGGCACGTAATTTCGTGCGCTGGATTTTCTTGCCCTTTTCCTCTTGTTCATAAGTTGAACGAGGTAAGTCCATGCCGAATTGTTCGCGGAAGGTTACCTGAACGAAGGCTGAGCAATCGATACCACGCTTGCTGTCACCACCTAACCGATAACGAACGCCTTTCCAGTCAGCGTACTGATCCATGATTTTGGATTTTACGTTGACGCTGCGAACCATTGCTTCGAATTCATCCTGAGAGGCTTGCAGTAGAAGACCATCTTTGTCATTTACTGCACGCATATCAGTTTGCGCGTTTTCTGTATTCGAAGAATGTGTGCCACTACACGCGGAGAGAAGAATTGCCGCGCCAATTGCGGGTATCAGCCGCAGAACATATCTCATAAACGGTTGAGACTTGACCATTGTTGTTGTTATCCCTTGAAGTCCTTAACGATTTAATCGTTATAAATTGCCAAACGAAGCGAGACTACCTGCCGCAAACAGGAGCAGCAAACGCCTGACGAGGGAAATGTGCGTTACGACACACTTTTTCTTGGATCAAGCCATTTATGCCACATTTCTGTGCAAGCATTTTGGAGAGTACCGTAATGAATAAGGGATTGCGAGAGGTTTTGCGGGATTTTTTATATGAAATTGTGATGTAAAGTGATGTTAGCGTTAATGTAAAAAGAGATGAGCGTTATTTGTACGGCTTTGGCTCAAAAGCACAGCACAAGCGGGCTATGTAATAAAAATTCAATAAAGCTATGCCAGATAATGTCTAAACGAAAAGTTCGGCAGTGTGAGATTAACCTGCCGAACCATAATATTTATGAATAGATGTTAAAAAATATGCTTGGTCTAAAAATGGCTTATTTTGAACGCAACTTGGGTAATGTTCTGTCTAACCAACCTACCAATTTGTCGCTTGCCGGGGTCATCAACCACCAACTTGCTCCCACCAACACCACGGACAATGACCCTACTGCAATGTCGGTAAACCAGTGTGCGCCGATCATCAGGCGCGGCAGGGAGAAGATGACGGTGATCAGCAGCGCAACGCCAAAGGCCGTTTTACCCAAGTAGCGCAGCATAAAGCAGGTGAACACCAGTAGCATCATCCCGTGGTCGCCGGGGAAACTGTCGCCCGAAGAGTCTTTGGTCGGAATGCCGGTCAATTCGCTCACGCGGTTCACATCTGGGAAGCTCAGCGATGGGCTTTTATGACTGACGGGCAGTAAATGCCCCAGCTGGTTAAGCACCACGGCGGTCAGCAGCATGACGAAACCAATCAAAATCATCTGGCGGCGTCCGGCGGTATCCCTCTTTATATAGTAAGAAAAGTACAACAGGCCCATTGCCAGCAGTGAAATACCATCAAAAGCCCGGTTGTTGGTGATGGCTACCACGTGCAGGAAGGTCTGGTTAGTCGCCAAATGTTGGTTGAAATAGAAGAAAATCGACGAGTCGATAGGGAACCAGAAGCCGTGGTTCGCGGGCAGGTAATAAGATAAAAACAAAGCAATACCCAATACATTCAGTATCAGGATAGAGGGGATATTGCGACGCCACATAAGTAGGGACCTGTTAATTAGCGAATGTTAAGTAATATTGTGGGCGATACGGTAAGCCGCTTAACTTAAACGAATCTTCAACAAAGAAGATTGTAGTTCATTCCACTGGGTTTCATTGCGAGTAATTAGCTCAACTCTGCTGTCTAAGGGCGCCATCGGGCGAGTTTCAATATGCAAATCTTCTCCCTGACGGTTGACCACCAAGGTGCCTTCCTTAATACGCATGACGCCTTTCACTCGGTCTACCGGCGCCAGGCGCACCCAGTCGAGCAAACCTGTAGTGTCGAAAACCGTCTCTTGGTCGAAAATCCAGCCGCAGCTTGCATAGCCGTCAGCCTGATTTAACGCCCGCCGCCAGCGCTGATGGCCTGGCAGGCTGAGCGCCGCCAACCCTTTTTGTGCAGGGTGAGAGTGGTGGTGCGCGCCGTCGGGTAGCTGTACTTGGTTTAAACGCGGCTTGTCCAGCAGGCTAATATCAATCTCCCCCTGAGCAGCAATCACCACTTCACGGCCTGCGGCCCACTGGCCCTGCCACGCGCTAAGCGCTTGTTGGTCGTGCTCGCTATAAACGTCGGACTTGTTTGCCACGATGATGTCCGCTGCCGCCAGCTGATCGCGGAAATTCTCGTTTTCCACCGTGCGTTGGTCGCTGAGATTGCGCGCATCAAGCAGGCAGAGTGAAGCGTTGAGGGTCAGCCAGCTTTTGTACACCTCGGAACCTAGCAGCGACAAAATCTGCTTCGGATGGCCCAAGCCCGTGGGTTCGATCAGCAACCGGTCCGGTTTTGCCTGCTGCAATAGCATGTTCAGGCCTACCTGCATCGGCAGTCCGTTGACACAACACATGCAGCCGCCGGGGATCTCTTTCAGCACCGCGCCGCTGTCTGCCAACAGGCCGCCGTCGATGCCAATTTCACCAAATTCGTTAACCAATACCGCCCACTTTTCCCCCTCAGGTTTCTGAGCCAGCAAATGGCGAATGGTAGTGGTCTTTCCGCTACCCAAAAAGCCGGTGATCAGATTGGTTTTGGTCATCAAAAATCCCTTATTAAAGGCGTTGCGTTAACTATATGAAAATAAACGGTTTTGTTGGCATTACATGTCATGGGTCATTATTTGGAGTAATAAGATGCCGCCAGCTATCAAGAAAATCCAGTATTCCGCCGATGAAATAGAGGTGTAGAGCACGTTGTGCATAAGAAAATCTTGTAGGCAAAACCCTACTTATTTGTCAGATAAGTCTGTATTTTTATATTGGTTAAATTAATGTTTCACGTAAGTAAACTAACTGTAATTGAGGCACCCATGAACAAAATCATTGCGATCTTGTTTTTTGGATTTTGTACCTCAGGGATGACACAGGCAGCAGTAAGTTCTTCAGGGGGCACCATCCGTTTTTATGGCGCCATCGTTGAAGATGGATGTATGTTGAATACGTCCGCCAATAAAGTGGTCAGTGAATGCTACAGGGGCGGTAAAACCATCCAGCAGACCAACACTATCGATACTAAAAATCTTCCTAATTTTTCACTGCCGCACTCTATCGGGCAGGTTTCTACCCGTAATGTTAATAACAATCCTCATCTGGCTATCATGACCGTTAGTTACAACTAGCGGGCTAATACTCATGTCGACCAAGGAGGAAAGCGACCTGCTTGCCTCCTTTTCGGCCTGACCTATCCAGCTTTTGGTCAGCCCAATTTTGACCTCGTCAGCACTTCCCGCCCTTGATACTCGTTGCACTAATAACCCGGTGATATACTTTTCCCTATTCTATGGCGCTAAACGAATAATCCTCGTTTAATCTGCCAGACCAATTCTCCCTTGGAGTCATTCAATGCGGCTTTATCAGGACATCGGCGGCAAACTGCGTAGCGCCATTGCGGCAGGGGATTTTATGGCGGGCGACAGGCTGCCCCCAGAAAGAGAAATTGCCGAAAGCTTTGCCGTTAGCAGGAGCGTGGTGCGCGAAGCCCTGATCATGCTTGAGCTAGAAGGGGTGGTTGAAGTGCGTAAAGGCTCCGGCGTCTATGTGCTGACCCAGCAGCCGGAGCCGTCGGGGAAGTGGAGTACTTTTCAGGGGGATAGCGGATTTGGACCTTTTGAGCTGCTTCAGGCGCGACAGCTGGTGGAAAGCGAAGTCGCCGCCTTTGCCGCCACCCAGGCCACCAAGGCTGACATCTTAAAAATGCGCGATGCTATTGAGATGGAGCGGCAATTTATCGAGCAGGGCGTGGTGGATGAAACTGCCGATGAGCTGTTTCACAACCTGCTGGCACAGGCGTCTCAAAACAGCGTATTAGCCAATATGGTGGCGGAGCTGTGGCAGGTGCGCCATCGCAGCCCTATGTGGCACGGCATCCAGCAGCATGTGGGGAAAAACGATCATCATCAATGGCTGCAAGATCACCAAACAATCCTACAAGCAGTGCTGCGGCGCGATGCCAAAGCGGCAAAACAGGCGATGTGGCAGCATCTGGAAAATGTCAAAACGCTGCTGCTGGCGGTGTCGGACGCTGAAGATCCGGCTTTCGATGGTTATCTGTTTGAATCCACGCCCTCTCTGCTAAATGATTAACGGCTGCCCGAAAGCAGCCGTGTCAGCATCAATTCTGCATCTTAACCCACGTAATTGGCGACACTCTGCTTCGCGCCATGCCGCTGCAAGCTGGCGTAAGCCTGCTGAATGGCCTCCACGGCCTGTGCGTTTTTCGCCAGCGCGTCGCCAAACACGGAGTGGAGGGCCAGCAGGGCGCTGACTCGCGCTTCGCCGTCTTCACTCTCGCTGACAATTTTTGCCAGTTTGTCTGCCATCGGATCTTTGATTTCAATCGCCGCACCGGCGTCATCCACGCCGCCAACGTAACGCATCCAACCCGCAACCCCTATGGCTAACAGGCTGAAGTCGCCGCCGTTTTGCAGATGCCAACGCACGGAGTCGAGCATGCGCTGCGGCAGCTTCATGGTGCCGTCCATCGCAATCTGCCATGTCCGGTGTTTCAGCGACGGGTTGCTGTAACGGGCAATCAGGCTGTCGGCATAAGCTTCCAGATCAATGCCTTTGACGCTTAGCGTCGGCGCCTGTTCTTTCAGCATCAAATTGCGCGCTGCGCGCTTATAGTTAGGGTCTTCCATACATTCATTGATGTACTGATAACCCGCCAAATAGCCAAGATAGGCAAGGAAGGAGTGGCTGCCGTTCAGCATGCGCAGTTTCATCTGCTCGAAGGGCAGCACGTCGCTGACCAGCTGCGCGCCGACCTCTTCCCACGCCGGGCGGCCCGCCACAAAGTTATCTTCTACCACCCACTGGATGAATGGCTCACAGGCGATACCGCAAGGGTCAGCCACGCCGCCCAGCGCCTCGGTGATTTCGTCGAGGGCGTTTTCCGTGGCGGCAGGAACAATGCGGTCCACCATGGTGCTTGGGAAGGTGACATGGCTTTCAATCCACGCGGCTAGCTCGGCGGAGCGCGCCTGAGCCAGCCCCAGCACGGCATTTTTCACCACGTGACCATTTTCCGGGATGTTGTCGCAAGACAGCACGCTAAAGCCCGGCAAACCGTGCTGGTGGCGCAGCCGCAGGGCTTCGACCAGAATGCCCGGCGCTGTTGACGGCGTCTGTTCGCCAGTCAGGTCTTGCTGAATCTGCGGGTTGTCGAGATCCAGCTTGCCGCTGCCCGGCTCAATGCAGTAGCCCTTCTCCGTGATCGTCAGTGAGACAATGGCCACCTGAGGTTCAGCCAGTTTCTCCACCACGGCGTTAATGCCTTCGATCCGGCCATGCAGGGTTTCACACACCGCGCCGATCACGATGGCCTGATTACCTTCGGCCCCTTTTTCCAGCACGGTGAATAAGTTGTCCTGCTGGCGCAGCGCTTTAATCAGATTGTCGCGACCAAACAGGCTGACTTCACAAATCCCCCAATCACCACCTTGCTTATTCAGCACACGGTCAGTCATCAAAGCCTGATGGGCGCGATGGAAAGCCCCAAAGCCAATATGCACGATGCGGCTTTTCAGCTGGTCGCGATCGTATTGGGGAAGCTGGACTTGCGAAGGGAGGTGTTCCGTGGCGATTGTTTTCATGCATCACTCCAATGATAAGAATTAGATTAATTGGTCAGGCCAAAATAGGTCTTTTTCTTTAATGGCCTGCCAGGAGCGGTGATGCAGATGACAATGGGGCCATAAATCAGGACTTCGAGTGTAAAGTCATACGACAGAAATGAAAATTGGTTAGTCCAGATTCAGATAGAATCTGTGAAGTAGATCGAAAGTGGAATGAGTGCGGAATGAAACTCGAGTTTTTCAGGCATAAAAAAGAGCGCCGAGGCGCTCTTGATGTGCAGTCATATTCGCCGCTGATTAATCAGCACGGCCCATATAACGACGCTCTGCGATATGAATGCGGATTTTGTCGCCCTGGCTCAGATACTCGGGGACCTGAATGCTTAAACCGGTGCTCATGACCGCCGGTTTGTTGCGTGCGCTGGCTGACGCGCCTTTAATGCCTGGGGCGGTTTCGATGATTTCCAGATCCACGGTTTGTGGCAATTCCAGCGCCAGTAGTTGGCTGTCCAGCGTCAAGACCTGCATGCCCTGCAAACCTTCTTCCGGGATAAACAGCAGTTCGTCTTCGATCTGCGCCTTGTTGAAGGTGTAAGGCGTGAAATCTTCATCATCCATAAAGATGTATTCGTCGCCATCGACGTAAGAGAAGTTCACTTTACGGCGGGTCAGGGTGACGGTATCGAGAATGTCGTCGCCTTTAAAACGCTCTTCAACCTTGCCGCCGGTGCGCACGTCGGAGAAGCGCATTTTGTACAGGGTGCTGGCACCGCGCGCGCTTGGGCTTTGAACATCGATGTCTTTTACCAGCAGCAATTTACCGTCGTAGTTAACAACGAAGCCGCGTTTAATTTCGTTAGCACGTGCCATATAAATAACCTGTCATAAGGGGAGTTAAAAATATTTGGCGACACGTTACTCGCGCCGCCGATTTCAGGCAAGCAGATTACTCGTTATCCCGCACTTTGCCGCCGATTTAGCGCCATTTGTCGCATCATAAAGTCTAGCCATAAAGTGGTCACGGGAGAAAGATTTCGCTGGAGAGTGATAAGGGCGACTGTTATTGTCGCGCCTCAATTAACCCGCCAAACGGAGGCGCTAATGGATTGCCGTACCAATTGTGGCGCTTGCTGTATTGCGCCCTCGATTTCCAGCCCGATACCGGGGATGCCAAACGGCAAACCGGCCAACACGCGCTGCATCCATCTGGCGGACAATTTCCTCTGCGGCATTTTCACTTCGCCGCTGCGCCCCAAGGTCTGTGCCAGTCTGCAAGCCAGCCGCGAAATGTGTCATACCCATCGCGACGACGCCTTGATCTACCTCACTCGTCTGGAAGCGGATACCGCGCCTTAATTGACGGTAATGAATGCACCGTCATTCATTGATCGTGATTGTCGCTTCTACCGGTGTTTCATCGACATTTTTCACCCGCCAGATACAAAACACCGAGCCGACCACCATCGCGAAAGCTGCATAAAACACGGCGTGATAGCTCCAGAACTGGGCAATGACGCCCGCCAGCGACCCGGCCAAAATCCAGCCTGCGCGGGTTGAATTGGTGAACAGCGTGGTGGCCGCGCCCGCCTGACCCGGCATTAAATCCTGAAAGTAGAGCATGCCAATTCCCGCCAAAATGCCGATGAAAATGGCGTTCAGCAACTGTGAAACAATCAGCGCCATTGGGCTGGTGCTGAACAGCACGCTGGCGTAGAACACCACCCCCGCAATCACCGCGCAGCGCATCAGGAACTGTTTACCCAACTGGCGCGCCAGATAGCCGGCGATCAGCATGGTGGGAATTTCCAAACAAGCGGCGGTTCCCATCAAAATTCCCGCCAGTTTTTCCGGCAGGTGCAGCTCGTTCACCACGTAAAGCGGCATGTTGATCAGGTAAATACTGTTAGCGGCCCACATTAATGTGCAGGCGATAAAAAGCAGCAGGGTGTCGCGACGGTTGCGGCGAGGTGCTTCAATGGTGGCGGTGGTTTTGACCCGCGCTTTCGGCATGGACGGGAGGAACATCCAGACCATCAGGCCGCAGACCAGAAAGGCCAGCATCGCCGCGCTGTACATAAAGGTAAAGCCAAAGCCCATGGCTAACGCGAAGGCCAGCGGCGGGCCGACTACCCACGCCAGTGAAACCTGTGCGCGCAAAATCGAGCTAAACATCATCGCTTCGCGGCCGGTTTTTTCGGCGTGTTCGCGCGCTAGCGCAAATAACTGTGGGTTAGCGGTTGAGCCAAAGCTGGACAACAGCACCCCCACCAACAGCAGCACAAAGTAGCTGCGGTTAAAGGCAAAAAGCACGCAACCCAGTGCGCCCAAAATGCAGCAATAGAGGATCAGCGTTTTGCGGTCCCCGCGTTTGTCTGACCAACTGGCTAAAAGCTGGCTGACGAAAATGCCAATCACCGCGCTGCCGGTAAAGAAGATCCCCACCATAAAGGGGCTGACATGCACTTCGCTGGTCAGAAAGAGACTGAGCGTCGGAGTTTGCAGTGCGCCCGCGATCCCGGTTAAGAAGGCAACGATCAAAAAGGCCGTTGACGTGATGTCGGGGAGGCGGCGAGCTGTGGCGGTAGATGTCGACATTTTTAGGGGAAAATCCGTCTAGGAGAGTAATAAATTCGCGCGAATGTTACGCCTGTTTAAAAAAAACAAAAACCGGTTTTAATCAGTAAAAAGGTAAACAGCAGTGTATTTGCCATACTGAATAATAAAACCGCACTTTGTGGTAAAAAACGCCGCGCCGTGGAATCGGTTTTCGCCTCTCTCTTGGCCGTTAAGGTCAGCTTAAAGCCACTTCAGGAGCACTTCAGGAGCACTTCAGCACAGCTTCAGCTTTTAGCTTTTCGTGGGTAGAAAATGGGCCTCTGACGGGCAAAATGTGCGTGGCATCAAAAAAATGTTACGCCAATTCAGGGAATGCTTGCTTTAAAAATCGCCCAGAATGAGACTGCTTGAAACGTTTCAGCGTTGTCCGATTACCTGTTTCATCTGGCAGCGCTCCTTTTTTCTCAATGAAGCTGAAACGATTCAAATTCAGCAGGAGAGGAGAATTATGTTCCAGTTGTCACAGCAAGATATTCATCTCGGGGCGTCAGCCAGCGATAAGCAAGAGGCGATCCGCCAGGTTGCCGCTGCGCTGACCCAGGCCGGGCGCGTCAGCGAAGGCTACGTCGATGGCATGTTGCAGCGCGAGTTGCAGACCTCTACCTATCTGGGTAACGGCATTGCTATCCCGCACGGCACCACCGATACCCGCGACTTGGTGCTCAACACCGGCGTTCAGGTTTACCAGTTCCCGCAGGGTATTGCGTGGGGAGAGGGGCAGACCGCCTTTGTGGTGATTGGCATCGCGGCCCGCTCTGACGAGCACCTCAGCCTGTTGCGCCAGCTGACTCACGTATTAAGTGATGACAGCGTGGCCGAACGCATGGCGAAAACCGACTCTGCTGAAGAGCTGCGCAGCCTGCTGATGGGCGAGAAAAACGCCGCTGAATTCCACTTCGACACCCAGCTTATCGCCCTCGACGTCGCCGCCGACAACCTGATGACCCTTCAGGCACTGAATGCCGGTCGTTTGCAGCAGATTGGCGCGGCGGACACCGCGTTCGTCAGCGACGTTATCAGCCGCAAGCCGCTCAATCTCGGCCAAGGCATCTGGCTGAGTGACAGCACCGAAGGCAATCTGCAAAGCGCCGCGACCTTCAGCCGGGCCGCCAAAGCCTTTGAGCATGAAGGCGAAACCGTGGCCGCGCTGTTGACCATCGCCGTGGCCGACGACCAGCCGTTAACCGTCCTTAACTACCTTAGTGACCTGTTGATCAGCCAAAAAGCTGAACGCTTGCTGACGGCGGACGCCGTGGGCGTGCTGGCCTTGCTGACCAGCGAGGTGGAAGAGCAAACCAACCTGCTGACGGCAGAGTTCGTGGTGCGAAATGAACACGGTTTACACGCCCGTCCGGGCACCGCGCTGGTTAACGTAATCAAGCAGTTCACCAGTGAAATCACCGTGACCAATCTCGATGGCAGCGGTAAACCTGCCAACGGCCGCAGCCTGATGAAAGTCGTGGCGCTGGGCGTGAAAAAAGGACATCACCTGCGCTTCACCGCTAAGGGCGAAGATGCAGAACTGGCACTGAAAACCATCGGCGAGGCTATTGCCGCGGGTCTTGGGGAGGGAGCATGAGTCGCAGAGTTGCCACAATTACCTTAAATCCGGCTTACGATTTAGTCGGCTACTGCCCTGAAATTGAACGGGGTGAAGTGAATCTGGTGCAAACCGCCGGGCTGCACGCTGCCGGTAAAGGCATTAACGTTGCCAAGGTTCTGAAAGACTTAGGCATTGATGTCACCGTGGGCGGTTTCCTCGGCAAAGACAATCAGGACGGCTTTCAGCACCTGTTCAGCGACCTTGGCATTGCCAACCGTTTTCAGGTGGTCTCCGGCCGTACCCGCATCAACGTCAAACTGACCGAGAAAGATGGCGAAGTCAGCGACTTTAACTTCTCCGGTTTTAACGTCACGCCGCAGGACTGGGAGCGTTTCGTCACCGATTCCCTCTCATGGCTCGGCCAGTTCGACATGGTGGCCGTCTGTGGCAGCCTGCCGACCGGCGTTGACCCGGAAGCCTTTACCGACTGGATGACGCGCCTGCGCAGCCAGTGCCCGTGCATCATCTTCGATAGCAGCCGCGAAGCGCTGGTCGCCGGTTTGAAAGCCGCACCTTGGCTGGTGAAGCCTAATCGCCGCGAATTAGAAATTTGGGCCGGACGCAAGTTGCCTGAATTGAGCGACGTGGTTGAAGCCGCGCACGCCTTGCGCGACCAGGGGATCGCCCACGTGGTGATTTCGCTGGGTGCCGAAGGGGCGCTGTGGGTTAACGCGTCTGGCGCATGGATTGCCAAACCGCCGGCTTGTGAAGTGGTCAGCACCGTGGGTGCCGGCGACTCCATGGTGGGCGGCCTGATTTACGGCCTGCTGATGCGTGAATCAAGTGAACATACCTTACGACTCGCCACCGCCGTGGCTGCTTTGGCAGTAAGCCAGAGTAACGTCGGCGTCACCGATCGCCCGCAGTTGGCAGCGATGATGGCCCGTGTTGATCTGAAACCTTTTAATTGACCGCAGGAGGCAGAATGAAAACGCTGCTGATGTTAGACAGTTCGCTGGGACAAGCTCGCAGCCAACTGGCGAAAAAAATGCTCGCTGCTGCTGCGGCGAAAACAGGCCACACTCTGGTTGAAAGCGTCGCTGACGCCGAGCTGGTGGTGGTGGCGGGTGACAACGCACCGGCTGATGCCCAGTTGGTCGGCAAAAATGTGTTTGTTGGCGATGTCGCGCTGGCTATTCGCGAGCCGGAAATCTTCCTGCAACGCGCCTCGGCGGAAGCCAAAGCTTATGTCGCACCGGCAGTCGCTCCGGCTAAAGCGGCGGCAGGCAATGGCCCGAAACGCATTGTGGCGATCACCGCATGCCCGACCGGCGTGGCTCACACCTTTATGGCGGCTGAAGCCATTGAAACCGAAGCTAAAAAACGCGGCTGGTGGGTGAAAGTCGAAACGCGCGGTTCCGTTGGTGCGGGTAACGCCATCACGCCAGAAGAAGTGGCTGAAGCCGATTTGGTTATCGTGGCGGCTGATATTGAAGTGGATCTGGAGAAGTTTGCCGGTAAGCCGATGTATCGCACTTCCACCGGCTTGGCCTTGAAAAAGACCAAGCAGGAGTTGGACAAAGCCTTGGTTGAAGCCGAAGTCTTCGAGCCGAAACAGCAGGGTTCTCAGGCGGCTGCCGGTAAGAAGAAAGAGACGGGCGCAGGTCCGTATCGCCACCTGTTGACCGGCGTGTCCTACATGCTGCCAATGGTGGTGGCGGGGGGCCTGTGTATTGCGCTCTCCTTCGCCTTCGGGATTAAAGCTTTTGAAGTGAAAGGCACGCTGGCCGCAGCCTTGATGCAAATCGGTGGGGCTTCCGCCTTTGCTTTAATGGTGCCGGTACTGGCTGGCTTTATTGCTTTCTCCATCGCTGACCGTCCGGGCCTGACGCCGGGCCTGATTGGCGGCATGCTGGCGGTGAGCACCGGCGCTGGCTTCCTCGGCGGGATTATTGCCGGTTTCCTTGCGGGCTATGTCGCCAGATTTATTGGTAGCAAGCTGCGTCTGCCGCAAAGTATGGAAGCACTGAAACCTATCCTAATCATTCCCTTGTTGGCGAGCTTGGTTACTGGCTTGGTGATGATTTACGTGGTGGGTACGCCAGTTTCTAAAATTCTGGTTGGCCTGACTAACTGGCTGCAATCCATGGGGACGGCGAACGCGGTTCTGCTCGGCGCAATCCTTGGTGCGATGATGTGTACCGACATGGGCGGCCCGGTGAACAAAGCGTCTTATGCCTTCGGCGTGACGCTGCTCAGTTCCTCGGTTTATGCCCCAATGGCGGCGATTATGGCGGCAGGTATGGTGCCACCGCTGGCAATGGGTCTGGCGACCATTCTGGCGCGTAAGAAATTTGAGCAGGGTGAGCGCGAAGGCGGCAAAGCGGCGATGGTGCTGGGGCTGTGCTTCATTACTGAAGGTGCGATCCCGTTTGCGGCGCGTGACCCAATGCGTGTCCTGCCTTGCTGTATCGCGGGTGGTGCCTTGACTGGTGCGCTCTCCATGGCATTCGGCGCTAAACTGATGGCACCGCACGGTGGTCTGTTCGTGCTGCTTATTCCAGGCGCAATTACGCCAATCCTCGGCTATCTGGTGGCGATTATCGCCGGTACGCTGCTGGCGGGTGTCTCTTACGCCTTGCTGCGCCGCTCCGATGCTGCTCTGGCGGCAAAAGTGGTTGCTCAGTAAGAAAGAATGACGAGTAAAAGAAAAGGGCGCCTCGGCGCCCTTTTTTAATGCAGATTTTACAGATTAGCTCTGAGCTTTCTGCTCCGACTTCAACCAGGCAATTTCGTCTTTCCAGATATCAGGATTGACGGTTTCGAGAATCATCGGAATGCCGTCGAAGCGCGGATCGCGCATCATCCAGCTAAAGACGGTTTTGCCGATGTTGCCTTCACCAAGGCTGTGGTGGCGGTCAACGCGGCTGTTAAAGGCACTCTTGGCATCATTCAGGTGCATACCGCGCAGATACTTGAAGCCCACCACGTCTTCGAAGTGTTTGAAGGTTTGGATGCACTCTTCTTCAGTACGTAAATCGTAGCCTGCGGCGAAGGCGTGGCAGGTATCGATACAGACGCCGACCCGACTTTTGTCTTCTACGCCGTCGATGATTTTCGCCAAATGCTCAAAGCGAAAACCCAAGTTGCTGCCCTGACCGGCGGTGTTTTCGATGACGGCCGTCACGCCTTCGGTTTGGCTGAGCACAATGTTCAGCGACTCAGAGATCTTTTCCAGACACTTATCTTCGTCGATTTGCATCAGGTGGCTACCCGGATGGAAATTCAGCAGCGACAGGCCGAGCTGCTCGCAGCGCTGCATCTCATCAAGGAAGGCTTCGCGGGATTTTTCTAACGCTTCGTCCACCGGGTGGCCGAGGTTAATCAGATAGCTATCGTGGGGCAGGATTTGATTGCTGCTGTAGCCGTATTTTTCGCACGCGACCTTAAACTTCTCAATCACATCCTCTGGCAGAGGTGCGGCTTTCCACTGGCGCTGGTTCTTGGTAAACAGCGCGAACGCCGTGGCTTCCAGCTCGTGCGCGCGGATAACCGCCTGATCGACGCCACCCGCGGCACTGACATGTGCACCAATAAACTTCATGTTCACTCCTCTGCGATTCATGCTTGTTATGCTCGGATCATAGCGCCTTGGCGGTTGGCATGCAGCAGAGAAGTGTTAAAAACTCTTCAGGAGTTTGTTATCAGCCGAAGAAATGCTGTACCAAACCGTTGATTCCCGCGCCGCCGACAATCAGCCAGATGAACAGCACGGCGGCCAGCAGAATCGGCTTCAAACCCGCCTGACGCAGCGCGCTGACGTGAGTGGTCAGGCCCAGCGCCGCCATCGCCATGGCCAGCAGCACGGTGTCGAGGGTGATCAGCGGCGCAATCCAGCTGTGCGGTAAGATATCCAGCGAGTTAAAGGCGGCGACCGCGATAAACAGCAGGGCGAACCATGGAATGGTGATGTTGCTCATGCGGCCGCCGTTTTGCGAAGCCTGCACCTTGCCCCGGCTTTTCCAGCCTGAAAGCAGCAGCAGGAAGGGGGCCAGCATCATCACACGGATCATCTTGGCGATCACCGCGGCGTTTTCAGCATCCGGGCTAACGCCCTGACCCGCTGCCACCACTTGCGCCACTTCATGCACGCTCGAACCGGTGTAAATACCGAACTGCGCCGCGCTGAAATCAATCCAGTGATGTTGCAGGTTTAGCTGCCACAGCCACGGATAGATGAAGATGGCGGCGGTACCGAAAATCACCACCGTGGCGACGGCCACCGTGACTTTCTCACTCTTGGCGTTCAGCACCGGCTCGGTCGCCATCACCGCGGCGGCCCCGCAGATACTGCTGCCGGCGCCTATCAGCATGGAGGTTTCGCTATCCAGCCCGAAGACCTTTTTGCCCAGCCAGCAGGCGAGGGCGAAGGTGGAGCAGAGCATGAGGGCGTCAATCAGAATGCCGGTCGCGCCGACGTCGGCGATTTGCGCGAAGGTCAGGCGCAGCCCGTAAAGGATGATCCCAAGGCGCAGCAGGCGCTGCTTGGCGAGATTCACACCGTCGTGGCAAACAGGTCGAATCGACGGATAGAGCGTGTTGCCGATAACCATACCTATCAAAATCGCCAGCGTCAGGGCGCTCAGCCCCAGATGGTTCAGCTGCGGGAAGTTGCTCAACCACAAGGAGACGAGAGTGACAGCGCCGGTGAGAACTAAACCGGGCAAAACGCGTCCAAACCACATTGGCTGTGGGAAGAAGCGATGCGCCTGTTTTTCGTTGAGTGGGTGGGTTGCATGATTCATGGTGTTGGCCTTCTCAGTGATTCCTGAGATAAGACTAACCGCGGCTTATATAAAAAAGAAATTGATTATAACTTTATAACCTATCGTAAAAAGCGGTATAGAATATGACAACTGTTGCTCAGCATGATTGACAGGTGCATTGCGGCTATACTTAAACGAAACCAAAGGAATGAGGCCGGATTTGGATGGTTCATTCTGCGATTCGCACTTTTGAAACTAAAAAAACCTCTGATGAGCAACACAAAACGCGGGCGAAGTGGCTCGCGTGACGGATAACCATTTATGCACATTACATTGCGACAACTTGAAGTTTTTGCCGAGGTGTTGAAAAGCGGATCGACGACGCAGGCATCAGTTGTTCTGTCGCTATCGCAATCTGCGGTTAGTGCAGCACTGGCTGATATCGAAGGTCAGCTCGGCGTCCAGTTGTTTGACCGTGTGGGGAAACGGCTGGTCATTAACGAGCATGGTCGTCTGCTCTATCCTAAAGCTCTGGCTTTATTGGAGCAGGCGGCAGAAATCGAGCGATTGTTCAGTAAAGACAATGGTTCATTGCGCATCGGCGCCAGTAGTACCATCGGTAACTATATGCTGCCGGGAATGATTGCCAATTACCGGCTGGATTTTCCCGCGACGCCGCTGGAATTGAATGTCGGCAATACCGATGATGTGATTAACGCGGTGGCGGAATTTCGCGTTGACCTCGGCCTGATTGAAGGGCCATGCACCATGCCCGAGCTGCTCACCCAGCCTTGGCTGGATGATCAATTGGTGGTGTTTTGCGCCCCGGCCAACCCGCTGGCGGGGAAAAACGTCACCATGGAGAGGCTGGCTCAGGAGCCTTGGATCCTGCGCGAGCGCGGCTCAGGTACGCGAGAAGTGCTGGATCACCTGCTTCTCCCGCAAATGCCAGATTTCAATCTGGTGATGGAGCTTGGCAACTCCGAGGCAATCAAACACGCGGTTCGCCATGGTATCGGTATCAGTTGTTTATCTCGCCGGGTGGTCGCCGAACAATTAACCAGCGGCACGCTGGTGGAAATTCACCTGCCGATCCCGCCGCTGGTGCGCAAGCTGTACCTGATTCATCATCGTCAGAAACATATTTCCAACGCCTTATCGCGTTTCCTCGATTACTGTAAAGACCCTTTATAAAGAGTGAGATACTGTGAGTTGCAGGGCGAATAACCCTGCAACTTGACGTATTACCCCCAAGGTTTTGCTAATGATCCCTAGGCTATTATGAAGGTGTCTTATAACAGGTCGTTCCTGCTATTCAGACAGTCACGTTTTGCTACAATCCGCGCGTAAAATTTCAAATAACAGCTTAAACAGGGCAAAAATGGCTCAACCATCGACTAAAAATTCGCAGCCGGTACCGTCTGGCCTGCGTCGCGAGCTTAAAGCCCGCCACTTAACTATGATCGCCATTGGCGGTTCAATCGGTACTGGTTTATTTGTTGCCTCTGGGGCGACGGTTTCTCAGGCAGGGCCGGGCGGCGCGCTGCTCTCCTACGCGTTAATCGGCATCATGGTGTACTTCCTGATGACCAGCCTTGGCGAGCTGGCGGCCTTCATGCCGGTTTCCGGCTCCTTCTCAACCTATGGTTCGAAATATGTCGAAGAGGGCTTTGGTTTCGCCCTCGGCTGGAACTACTGGTACAACTGGGCAGTGACCATCGCCGTTGACCTCGTGGCTTCTCAGCTGGTGATGAACTACTGGTTCCCCGACACGCCGGGCTGGATTTGGAGCGCCTTATTCCTTGGCCTGATCTTCCTGCTGAACTACATCTCCGTGCGCGGTTTTGGTGAAGCGGAATATTGGTTCTCGCTGATCAAAGTGGTCACGGTGATCATTTTCATCATCGTCGGCGTGCTGATGATCACCGGCATTATGCGCGGTGGCGAAAGCGCGGGCTGGCATAACTGGGCGATTGGCGATGCGCCGTTTGCGGGGGGTTTTGCCTCGATGATTGGCGTGGCGATGATAGTCGGCTTCTCCTTCCAGGGAACCGAGCTGATTGGCGTTGCCGCCGGAGAGTCTGAAAATCCAGGCAAAAACATCCCACGCGCCGTTCGTCAGGTGTTCTGGCGTATCCTGCTGTTCTATATTCTGGCGATTTTGGTGATCAGCCTGATCATCCCTTACACCGACCCGAATCTGCTGCGCAACGAAGTGGGTGATATCAGCGTCAGCCCGTTCACGCTGGTATTCCGCAATGCGGGCCTGCTGTCAGCGGCTGCGGTAATGAACGCCGTGATCCTGACTGCCGTGCTATCAGCCGGTAACTCAGGCATGTACGCCTCAACGCGCATGCTGTTTACTCTGGCTTCCGAAGGTAAAGCGCCGCGTATTTTTGCCAAGCTGTCCAAAGGCGGCGTACCGCGCAACGCGCTCTATGCCACTACCGTGGTGGCGGCTCTGTGCTTCCTCAGCTCCATGTTCGGCAACCAAACGGTTTACCTGTGGCTGCTGAACACCTCGGGCATGACCGGCTTCATCGCCTGGTTGGGGATTGCGATCAGCCACTATCGCTTCCGTCGCGGCTATGTGTCGCAGGGGCGTGACCTGAAGGACCTGCCTTATCTGTCCGGCTTCTTCCCGTTCGGCCCGATTTTCGCCTTTGTGCTGTGCCTGATTATCACTTTAGGGCAGAACTATCAGGCGTTCCTGAAAGACACTATCGATTGGTATGGCGTGGCGGCGACTTATATTGGCCTGCCGCTGTTCCTGATCATCTGGTTCGGTTACAAGTGGACTCGCGGAACCAAAGTCGTAAAGTACAGCGAAATGGAATTTCCTGAGCATCAAGATAAATAACAGATAAAACAGCAAGATATAGAAAAGGCAGGGCTAAGGCTCTGCCTTTTTTTATTGCGAAGTTTTTAGTAGTACAGGTTAACGCTTTGTTACCTGCCATTGATTTGTTCCGGCCAAAACATCCTGTAGTCTTAATAGCTTCTGCATATCGCATTGATAATTATTATCGTTTCCATTATTGTTATGCCCTCTTCAGGGAAACGTAAAGGAATTGCAAGAAGATGATAATGCAGGATAAATACCGTTTTACAGGAGTGAAGGGCGCGGCAATCAGCCTGATTCTGGGGCTTTGCAGCACGCAGGCATTAGCGGTTACCGTAACGGATATCGCCGGGCGAACCGTGACCGTACCGGATAATGTACAGCGCATTGTTTTGGGCGAAGGCCGACTGTTTTACGCGGTTTCTTTGTTGGAAGGGCAGAAGCCCTTTGACCGCATTGTCGGCTGGCAGGGGGATTTCCGTAAACTGGACCCTCAAACCTATGCGGTGTATCGCGAGAAGTTTCCGCAAATTGATAAAATACCGCTGATTGGCACCACGACGGCTGACAGCATCAGCCCGGAGAAGGTGCTGACGCTGCGACCTGATATCGCCATCTTTGGCCTTGCAGGGCACGGCCCCGGCCGCAGTAGCGAGTTAGTCGGCCAGCTTGAGAAAGCGGGCGTGCCAGTGGTGTTTATCGATTTCCGCACCTCGCCGCTGAAAAATACTCTGCCAAGTATGGAATTACTGGGTAAAGTGCTCAACCGTGAAAAGCAGGCGCAGGATTACATCCAGTTTTATCGCAACAATATCAAGCGCGTAACGGATGTCACCAGCAAGGTGAGTGAAGAAAATAAACCGAAAGTGTTTATTGAACTGCGTGCATCAACCACGGATGAATGCTGCCGCTCAGCCGGAAATGGCAATATGGGCGACTTCATCGATTTGGCCGGTGGCGTTAACATTTCCAAGCCGCTGCTGCCGGGTCCGCTGGGACTGGTCAATCTGGAAAAAGTGATCGCTTCCCAGCCGGACATTTACATCGCCAGCGGTGGCGGTGCGCCGAAGAAAGCCGGAGATAGCTCACTGCCGACCAGTCTGATTCTGGGCGCGCAGGTGACGCCACAGCAGGCTCAGGCGAGCTTCACGCCGCTGCTTCAGCGCAAGGGGATTTCTACCCTAAAGGCGGTGGAAGAGGGGCACAGTTTCGGTATTTGGCACAATTATTACAACTCACCGTACAACGTGTTGGCGGTGCAGGCGTTTGCAAAATGGTTCTATCCGCAGAAGTTTGCTGATTTAGATCCTGAGCAGACCATGAAGCAGATGTACCAACAGTTTTTGGCGGTAGAGCCTTCCGGCACCTACTGGACTGAAGCCAAAAAACAGGAAAGCGGGCAGTAAGCTGCTGCACGTTTGAGATTTATAAATCACTGAGATGTCTAGAAACATGAGCGCAACTACCGATCCCTTGCTGAATACCAGCCCGCAGGCTGATGGCAGCGTGATGGGACGCTACCAAAATATTGTCCGTCGCCGTCTATTAATCATGTTGGTGCTGGTGCTGGCGATTGTCGCATCGCTGCTGATCGACTTTGTGATGGGGCCATCGGGGTTGTCGCTCGGTACACTCTGGCAAACGCTGTTTGATTCCGCCTCTGCTGATGCCGGGACACGCGTT
Organism: Ewingella sp. AOP9-I1-14; assembly: GCF_052375995.1. Taxonomy (NCBI): domain Bacteria; kingdom Pseudomonadati; phylum Pseudomonadota; class Gammaproteobacteria; order Enterobacterales; family Yersiniaceae; genus Ewingella; species Ewingella sp. AOP9-I1-14. The sequence goes on along the minus strand of NZ_JBQSVA010000001.1, from coordinate 547,397 downwards.
ATTGTTTGGGATATCCGCCTGCCTTATGCCTTGATGGCTATCGCGGTGGGCATGTCGCTCGGCCTCGCCGGGGCAGAGATGCAGACTATCCTCAATAACCCGCTGGCGTCGCCATTCACCCTCGGCGTCTCCTCGGCGGCGGCCTTCGGTGCCGCGCTGGCGATTGTGCTGGGAATTGGTATTCCGGGCGTGCCGGATCAGTGGTTTATCTCGGCTAACGCCTTCATCTTCGCCTTACTCGCCGCATTAATGCTCGACGGCATCACGCGCTGGACGCGAGTTGCCAGCTCCGGCGTGGTGCTGTTCGGTATCGCGCTGGTCTTTACTTTCAACGCCTTAGTCTCGCTGATGCAGTTCATTGCCACTGAGGATACGCTGCAAGGTCTGGTGTTCTGGACCATGGGCAGTCTGGCGCGTGCCTCTTGGGTCAAACTGGGCGTGATGCTGCTGGCCTTCTTTGTGCTGCTGCCTTGGTCGATGATGAGCGCGTGGAAGCTGACCGCGCTGCGCCTCGGCGAAGATCGCGCCATCAGCTTTGGTATCGACGTGCGCCGTCTGCGCCTCGGCACGCTGCTGCGAATCAGTATTCTTTCCGCGCTGGCGGTGGCGTTTGTCGGCCCAATCGGCTTTATCGGTCTGGTTGCGCCACACATCGCCCGCCTGATGTTCGGTGAGGATCACCGCTTCTACCTGCCAGCCAGTGCGCTGATTGGTGCTCTGGTGCTGTCGATGGCTTCCGTTGCCTCGAAAAATCTGGTGCCGGGCGTCATTATTCCGGTGGGTATTGTGACTTCTCTGGTTGGCGTGCCGTTCTTCCTGAGTATTATTCTGCGTCATCGGGGGAACGTCTGATGTCTGATACCACTTTAGAATTTACTGCAAAAACTGACTTGAACTCGGCCACCCAAGGGCTGCAAATCCGCGGTTTTAAAGCGGGCTACCCGAAACGTTTGGTGATCAGTGACCTCAACGTGCCGATGCTGCCACGGGGTAAAATTACCGTGCTGCTGGGGCCGAACGGCAGTGGGAAATCCACGCTTCTACGCTCGCTGGCCGGGCTGAATCGCGCCGAAGGGCAGCTGATCCTCGACGGCCACGACCTGATGCCCATGCCTTTCGCCCGCCGCGCCGAGCAGGTAGTCTACTTGCCACAGTCGCTGCCGGCGGGTGTGCATCTGCACGTGCTGGAATCCATCATTGTGGCTCAACGCGCCTCTGGCAGTAATGGCAAACAGGCGGAAACCACCGAGCAGGTGATGACGCTGTTGCAGCAGCTGGGGATTGAACATCTGGCCCTGAGCTATCTCGACCAGCTTTCTGGTGGTCAGAAGCAGCTGGTGGGCTTGGCGCAGTCGCTGATTCGCCAACCATCGCTGCTGCTGCTTGACGAGCCACTGTCAGCACTGGACTTGAACTATCAATTCCACGTGATGGACTTAGTGCGCAAAGAGACGCAAAAACGCAATATCGTCACCGTGGTGGTGGTGCATGACATCAATATCGCGCTGCGCCACGGCGATCGCGTATTGATGCTGAAAGACGGTAATCTGATTGCCGATGGAGAGCCGGAAGAGGTGATCACGCCGGACAGTCTGGCACGCGTCTATGGCGTGCGCGGACGTATCGAGCGCTGCTCGCAGGGAACGCCGCAAATCTTGATTGATGGGTTAGTTAGCGCCCCCTCTATATAAAAATGCTCGTCTTGTTTCGGGCATATGCGCAGTATTTTTTATAAATAATCAGGTCGCCAAAGTAGTGGCCTGATGCTTCAACCTTCAATTTGTGAGCCTAAACCAAATAACAATCCTTTATCCCGGGCGGCACACCCACGCCTGTCATCCGGTGATATTGGCTATTTAACAAGTTTGCTTGTTATTTTATCTCATGGAGAGAATGCAACATGGTCAAGGTTACATGGACACCGGCAATGAAGGCCGGATTATGCGCACAGCTGTTCACCGCAGCGTTTCCGGTGTTTGCCGACGACGCTAAAGAGGCAAAGGATAACGAGGATCAGATAGTCGTTACCGCCTCTTCGGTGCAGCAAAACCTCAAAGATGCTCCCGCCAGTATTAGCGTCATCACCCACGATGATTTAAATAAAAAGCCGGTACAAAACCTGAAAGATGTCCTGAAAGACGTGCCGGGCGTGCAGCTCACCAGCGAAGGCGACAACCGTCAAGGCGTCAGTATTCGCGGGCTGAGCAGTAGCTATACGCTGATTTTGGTCGACGGCAAACGCGTTAACTCGCGCAACGCCGTATTCCGCCATAACGATTTTGATCTCAGCTGGATCCCCACAGAGTCTATCGAACGCATCGAAGTGGTGCGCGGGCCGATGTCCTCGCTCTACGGCTCCGACGCGCTGGGTGGCGTGGTCAACATCATCACCCGCAAAGTCGGCAAAGCCTGGCACGGCACCTTAAGTGCGGATACCACCGTGCAGGAGCACCGCGATCGCGGCGATAGCTATAACAGTAATTTCTTCACCAGCGGCCCGTTAATTGACGACATGCTCGGGGTGAAAGTCTACGGCGCATTGGGAAAACGTGAGAAAGATCAGACGGATTCCTCCAGTGGTTCAGCCGGTTTGCCGCGCATTGAAGGTTACACCATGCGCAACGCCAATGCTGAATTCACGCTGACCCCGGAAGATAATCAGGATCTGACCTTCGGTTACGGTTTCAACCGTCAGGATCGCGATTCTGACACGCTGGATAAAAACCGTCTCGAGCGCGAAAACTACTCGCTAGGCCACAATGGCCGCTGGGGCTGGGCGAATACCGAATTGCGCTTCTACGGTGAAAATCTTGAGAATAAAAACAGCGACACTATAACCTCGAAAAACAACTCGCTGGACGGCAAAATTGTCGTGCCTCTAGGTGAAATCAATCAGTTATTCACCCTCGGCGGCGAGTATCGCAACGACAAGCTGGAAGATAATATCAATCTGACCGGCAGCGGCAGCACTCAGGCCAACCAGTATGCGATCTTTGTCGAAGATGAATGGCGGATGTTTGAAAATCTGGCCTTCACCGGCGGCGTGCGCATGGACGACCACGAAAACTACGGCGTGAACTGGTCGCCGCGTGCTTATTTGGTCTATAACGCTACCGACACCGTGACGGTAAAAGGCGGCTGGGCCACGGCGTTCAAAGCTCCGTCACTGCTGCAACTCAGCTCCGACTGGACCAGCGCTTCCTGTCGCGGCGCCTGTCAAATCGTCGGTAACCCGGACCTCAAGCCAGAAACCAGCGAAAGCGTCGAGCTTGGCCTGTACTATGCGGGCGAAGAGGGCCTGCTGGAAGATGTCACCGCCAGCGCCACGGTGTTCCAGAACGACGTTGACGACATGATTGGCATCAACCGCACCCGCGACCGCGCGGAGGCACCGAGCTACAGTAACTTTGTGGGTTTTGATAAATCGGGCAATCCGATTTTCAAATATTACAACGTCAACAAAGCGCGTATTCGCGGGCTGGAAACGGAGTTGAAGCTGCCGTTAAGCGAAGCCTTCGGCCTGAAGCTTAACTACACCTACAACGACGGGCGCGACTTGAGCAATGGCGGCAATAAGCCACTCAACACGCTGCCGTTCCACACCGCCAACGCCACCCTTGACTGGAACCCGCAGGACGACTGGAATCTTTATCTGACTGCCAACATGAAAGGCCAGACCCGCACCGTGACCGACAACGGCGCGACGCCGGGCGGTTACACCATGTGGGACACCGGCGGTTCATACAAAGTAAACAAAGCCGTGAAGATCCGCGCCGGCGTGCTGAACCTGCTGGATAAAGATTTGAATCGTGATGCTTACAGCTATAACGAGGATGGTCGTCGATACTTTGTGGCGGTTGATTATAAGTTTTGATGGGCGGCTGCCCAGACCTGCCGTGAAGTTTTAACTTCAACGTCAAAACCGTGGGCTTCGGCCCACACCGACCAGGGGGCGGCTTATCGCCACCGCCCCCTGGACCCCCGGGCTCTTTCACTGCGCGCTTCGCTGGTTGGGCGGACATGTTTCAGAAACCTCGGTGTTCACCGCAAAATGCCGCCGCTTAGGCGGTGCCCTCAGTTCGGGTTCGGACCAACTCGTATACCCCCCGCTCGTTGTTTCTCACCTCTCCCTCGGCGTCATTTTTGACTGCGGTCTAGGGGCTTTTCAGTCGTGCCGTTTCAGACAGCCACTGTTTAGGTTGGTGTTATCTCTTCTCTATTTCAAAGTAGAAAGCTGGCAATGGGTTGCTTATAATGCCGCCCCTTTTTGCTTAGCAGTTGCTCTTTGAGGTACTCATGAAACTGTCTGATCTTGGTCATCGAATCTGTATTTTGGGTCCTTCTAATAGTGGTAAATCAACGCTTGCTGATGCCATCGGCAAGAAGTTGGATTTGAAGATTGTTCATCTCGACCGGCTGTATCATCTACCTAACACTCAGTGGCAGCCTCGGCCAACGGAGGAATTCATCGCGCTTCACGATGAAGAGATAAAAGGCGAAAGATGGGTTATTGACGGCAATTATTCGAAGTTGCAGCCACAGCGCCTCGCCAGAGCGACGGGGATTATTGTGCTGGATGTGTCTACGGCATTAAGCGTCGCGCGCTACGTCAATCGGACATTGTTTGAAAAGCAGCGCTACGGCGCTCTGGAAGGGGGCAAAGACAGCCTGAACTGGGACATGTTCCACCACATCATTTTCGTCACACCGAATAATCGACAACGTTATACGAAGCAGTTTGCACAATGGACAGTGCCAAAAATCCGGCTGGCCTCGGCAAGAGAAATCAAAAAACAGATGCGCGAGTGGGAGTTAGTTTAGACTTTTCATCAATTTGAAGGTCAGAACGACGTTCTGCTCCTCCCCTAAATAGGGGAGGAGCAAAGCAAAACCCCCTGAAACGGCACGGTCGAAATGCCTCAAAACCGCAGTCAAAAATGGCGCTGAGCGAATGGTTCGAGACCTATGGCTCGAAGCCTGAAGCGAAGGCACCGCCTAAGCGGCGACATTTTGCGGTGGATAACTGAAGTACCTGAAACACGTCCATCCAGCCAGCGACAGCGCGCAGTAAAGAGCCGGGGATTCTTAAGGGGCGCGGCGATAGGCGCCCCTTAAGGCCGGTGTGGCGGCAGCGCACGGTTTTGACCTTGACCTTAAAGGCCAGTTTGCATTCCAACGCAAGCCGCCCCCAGACTCGCCTAGTCCCTAAAACTCAATGCCACCCCAAGTGCATCTTCAGCTCTGACCACAACGCCTTCCGGCGTATCCGAAAACGCAATTTCGCCGACTTTCAAACTTTGTCTCACCAAGTCCAGCGACGCGGTGGCAAACTCCAGCGCGACCATGCGCGCCGTGCCGTTTTCCCCTTCGGGGATCTTGCTGAACAGGGCGGTGGCGCGCTCTGGGGGGATGAAACGCACCGTGGCGCGCCCGGCTTTGATCTCCACTTCACCTTGCGAGCCGTGGCTCAGCGCCGACTCGCCGAACAATTCGGCATAAACGCTGGCGGTCTCCTGCGGCGCGGAGGTCGCGATAACGAAACCGGTGATATTGCTCACCCCGTTCGGGTGGCGCTGCCATTCGGTGCGCCACACCAGCTCCGGCGTGATGTGCTGGCAGAAGAAGCTGCGGCCATTGGCCACGCGCTCGGCGGAGAGCGGCACGGTGCGAAAACGCGCATTCGGCTCGGAGCCGTCGTTAAGCTGCACCGGACGGAAAAAATCGGCGGGCGCTGAGCCTGCAATGTCTTGCTGCTGCAAATGCTGGAATACCGCCGAGGCGTCCTGCGTTTTCCAAACCAGCCCGGTCAGGCCGAGCGGCGCGAGCCACAGGTCTTTGCGGGTGTGCTCGTTGGCGGCTTCATAACCTAAAAGTTCAAGATAGTTCTCGCCGAAAATCGCCAGATGATTGCTCGAACCCAGCGAATGATGCCCGCGCGGCGTGAGCTGGAAGCCCAAGCGGCGGAATTGCTGCTGGGCGTGATCCAGCAATCCGGCCACGTTAATCACCGCGTGGTCGAGATGCGGCGTTATCTCAGTTTTCGTTTCTACTGCCTGTTCCGGTGTTGAAATCTCAGTCATCAAAAGGTTCTCCCAGCGTTAACATCAGGCGATTGGCCCAGGCGAAGAAGGCGGTGGATTGCGCTAAGTCGACGATTTCCAGCGTGCTCAGCCCCTCTTCGCGCAGCCGGGCGATATGGGCGCTGCTGGCGGTTGGCGGCGTGGCGGAGAGCGCAGCGGCGAAGTCGATCTGCACCTGCCAGCGCGGGGACTGCCCCTCGCTGAGAATGCCGCCCGGCGCGGTGTCGATCAGACGCTGCACGTCTTCGGTCTGCTTGGACAACTGGCTGGCTTTGCGCGAATGCACCGAGGCGCAGTAGATACAGCCGTTGATTTTGCTGGCAACGGTGGCGGCGATTTCGCGCTCTTTACGCGGCAGGCCGCCGCTGGTGTAGAAAATGCCTTTGTCGGTCAGGGTGCGTTGCTCAAGGACCGGCAGGTTGCGGCCTAACAGGCGGAAATAGTCGGAGTCGGTATGGCCGAAGCGCGCCAGAATCGCCTGCTGTTCGGCATCAAACTCTTCCAGCTTCTTCGACGGGATCCACGGCTCCCAGCCCAGTTCGGCCTGCGTAAACACCTTCGGCGCAGAGCGCCCGCTGTGGGTTTTGCCATCGTGACGCCAGTGGCCCGCCGCGACTTTCCGGTCACTGGCGTTCTCCACCGAATGGCCGCCAATCAGGCGATAGCTGCGCAGTTGGCGCGTCTGGAAACTGACAAAAGCAATCAGCTGCGACAGGGTGACGATGGCGTCTAATGACCAGCCCGCCTGCTGCAAAGCCTGTAAGTGGGCGGCGGTGGCGCTGGCCGGTTTAAAGCTCAGGCGTTCGCCGTGGTCGAGTGCAGACTCCAAACGCGCCGTGTTGCCTTCATCGGGCAGGGCGTTCAGGCGCTCGGCATAGTGGGAAGCCAGCTGGCTGTCGCTATGCCAGCGGGCGACGTTTTCAGCCAGCAACAGACGTTCGGCCAAGGTGAAATCCACGCCGTCGTCGGCGCTAAAAATGGTTTCGTAGCTCCCTTGGGCGTGACGAGTGGCGGCATCGCGAGTTTCACGCGCCTGCGCCAGTTCTGAACCAGCGTCAATCACAGCCAGTTGGTCGAGCAAATCTTGAGCGGTAGTCATGGCGTTTCCTTAAACAAGTTCGTGCAGAGGTGAAGTCACGGATTTTGGCGTGCGGCGCGTCCAGCCCAGCTCTGGCGCGACGTGGCGGGCTAGCAGTTCGATGGAGCGCAGAATGTATGGGTGTGGCGGGTCAATCGAGTGAACCTGGAATGACAGGTCGGTCACCCGCGCCAGCGCGCTGTCCAGTTTCAGGGAAGCCGTCACCTGATCCGGCGAGCCAATGTGCGCGTCAAAGGCGCTAATATGGTCATCCAAGGTGTCGCCGTGAACCGTCTGACCATTGGCGCGATGGTTCTCCGCCTGACGGCGCAGGCCTTTCTCAGCCAGTCGGCGCGCTTCGGCCCCGTCTTCGGTCACAAAGGCGGTGCGCGAGCCCATGATGCGCGGCTCGACGCCCGCAGGCAGGGCGGCAAGGTAGGCATCAATAATGGGGTTTTGAATCTCGGCCAGCGTCAGGTTAGGCGCATCCGCCGGGCGCGGCTGGGTGCGTGACAGCATCAGGCCATCACCGGCCAAGCCTGCGCGCGTGCCGCCTTCAACGGAAAACGTGGCTTGCCAGACGCGGTTCACCAGCTGAGGCGCAGCCGGGTATAAACGGTTATCGGTTCCAGCCAGCGGCTCGCCGCGCCACGCCTGTAACAATGTGTTGAGGTTGTGGCTAAATACCGCGCCGCGCTGGCTGCTTTCCAAGCCAAATGGCGGGAATGAGGTCGGCGTGCCGCCCGATCCTAAGCCAATTTCCAGACGCCCGCCGGAGAGCAAATCCAGCACCGAGGTGTCTTCGGCCACGCGCAGCGCATTTTCCATCGCCAGCGTGATTACCCCGGTGCCCAGACGGATGAAACGGGTGTGCGCCGCAACCTGTGCCAGAAACACCAGCGGCGCGGGCAGGCCGCCCTCGGCTTCGTGGAAGTGGTGCTGCGCCACCCATGCCGCGTCAAACCCCTGCTGTTCGGCAAAAACGATCTGCTCAGTGGCTAAGCGATAGCGCTCTTGCGGGCTGGCGTCATCCAATAAACGGGTAAAAAAGCCAAGACGTTTTGTACTCATTTCAATTCCTTAACGCTGTTCAGTTATGCAGCGCGATGACGGCCATTGCCCGGGATCGCATTAATCAGTTCTTTGGTGTAATCACTGCCCGGATGAGCAAACACCGATTCGACGTCGCCGGAGTCCACTTGCTGGCCGCGATTGAGCACCGACACGCTGTGCGAAATCTGCCTGACGGTGGCGAGGTCGTGAGAGATAAACAGGTAGGTCAGGCCGAGGGAGTCCTGCAACTCCTGCAATAGGCTGAGGATCTGCGCCTGCACCGTGACGTCCAGCGCCGAGGTGGCTTCATCCAGCACCAGAATCTTCGGTTCGAGGATCAGCGCACGGGCGAGAGCCACGCGCTGACGCTGGCCGCCGGAGAGTTCGCGCGGCTTACGGCTGAGCAGTTCCAGCGGCAGCGCCACCCGCTGGGCAATACTGTGCACCCGGCGGCGGCGCTCGTCGGCGGCAATAGGTTCATAGTTCAGCAGCGGCTCTTCAATAACGCTAAACAGCGTTTGCGAAGGGTCGAGCGAGGCAAACGGGTTCTGATATACCAGTTGAATCTGTTTACGCAGCTGGCGCAGCGCTTCGCCTTTCAGCTGGGTAATATCCTGCCCGTCGATTAACACCGCCCCTGAATCCGGGCGCTGGAAACCGAGCAGAATACGCGCCAGCGTGGTCTTGCCAGAGCCTGACTCCCCAACCAGCGAGTGGGTGGTGCCGCGTGCGATAGTGAAGGAGACATTATCCACGGCGCGGAAAGCCGGTTTGCCTTTGCCGCCCAGTGAGAAGTCCTTCACCAGATTTTCAACCCGCAAAATCTCTTCGCCGCCAGTAGCGCGCAGTGATGCGCGATGCCTGCCGGAGAGGGCAGGGACATCTGCGAACAGCTGGCGGGTGTATTCGCTTTTCGGCGCGCTAAGCACCTCGGCGGTAATGCCCTGTTCCTGCACCTTGCCGTGACGAAATACCAGCAGGCGGTCGGCGCGCTCGGCGGCCACCGCGAGGTCGTGGGTGACGAACAGCACGGCGGTGCCGAACTCGTGACGCAGCTCGTCAATCAGGTCCAGAATGCGTTTTTGCACCGTGACGTCCAGCGCGCTGGTTGGCTCATCGGCAATGATTAAAGCCGGTTGCAGCGCAATGGCGATGGCAATCAGCACGCGCTGCTTCATGCCGCCGGACAGCTCGTGCGGATACTGCTTGGCGCGCAGCTCAGGATGGGAAAGGCCGACGCGAGCCAGCAGTTCCACCACGCGCTCGTCACGCTGCTTGCGCGGCAGGCGACGGTGAATGTTCAAAATTTCCGCCACCTGCGCGCCGATGGTCTTCACCGGATTGAGCGAGCTGGTGGGGTCCTGAGGGATCAGGCTAATGCGCGCGCCGCGCAGCGCGTCCAGGCGGCGCTGCGACCACTGGCTGATGTCGGTGCCATTAAGGCGAATCGCCCCTTCCTGCAAATGGCCGTTTTCCGCCAACAGGCCGATAATCGCCTGCGCGGTAGTGGTTTTGCCCGAGCCGGACTCGCCGACCAGCGCCACCACTTCCCCTGGATAAATCGAGAAAGAGACATTGTGCACCACGCGCTGGCTCTGCGTGCCGCTGCTGTAAGCAATGGAGACGTCTTCCAGTGCCAGCACCGGCGTGCGCTGCTCGGCGGCAGTGCGGTTAAAGCTGACATTCAGGCTCATCGACGGCTCCTGCGGAAAGATTGGCTAATACGGTTGGCGGAAAGCACCACCAACACCACCACGATGCCGGGGAAGGTGGTGAGCCACCATGCCGTAGAGATGTAGTTACGCCCTTCGGCAATCAGCAGCCCCCACTCCGGGGTTGGCGGCGGGGTGCCGTAACCCAAGAAGCTGAGGGTGGAAATCGCCAGAATCGCGCTACCAAATTGCAGGGCGGAAAAGGCCAGCACGGCGGTCAGCGAGTTGGGCAAAATATGCCGCCACAGCACCGCGAAGAAGGTGCCGCCGCTGCCATAGGCCGCTTCGACATAATCGCTGTGGCGCACCAGCACTACTTCTGAACGCGCAAGTCGGGCGAAGTTGGCAATTGAGGTGACCCCGACGGCGATTGCCGCGTGAACCGTGCCGAAGCCGAGCAGAATAATCACCGAAAGCGACAGCAGCAGGCCGGGGATCGACAGCAGTACGTCAACGATGCGCATCACCAGAGTATCGGCAAAGCCGCCAACTGCGCCGGCGAATAGCCCGAGCGCGGTGCCGAGTACCAGCCCCAGCGCCACGGCAACCAGTGCGCCGGACAGCGAGTGCGACGCGCCGTAAACAATGCGCGCGTAGACATCGCGGCCCAGCTGGTCGGTGCCCAGCCAGTGTCCGGCCTGAGGTGCCAGACGCTGCGCCCCGGCAATGCCTTCCGTGCCGCTATAAGAGGTGAACAGCCCCGGCGCGATGGCCCATAAAATCACCACGATCATCACCGCCCAGGCCAGAATCAGCCCCGGCTTAACGCGGGTGAACAGGGCGCTGCGGGTTTTCGGGCGAGGCGCGAGGCGTGTCTTCTCCTGACCTAACTGCTCAATGGGTAAGCTACTCATGCGTGCGCTCCGGCAGTGGATTTAAGACGCGGATCCAGTAACGGATAAACCAAGTCGACCAGCAAGTTGATGCCAACAAAGGCGGCGGCGGAGATAACCACAATCGCCTGTAATACCGCCACATCCTGATTGTTGACCGCCTGCTGGGTCAGTTGCCCCAGCCCGTTAAGGCCGAAGACGGTTTCGGTGATCAGTGCCCCGGCAATCAGCTCGCCAAACAGCAATCCGGCAATGGTCAGGGCAGGGAGCAGGGCATTACGCGCAACGTGGCGCCACAACACGCCGCTGCGCGACGCACCTTTGGCACGGGCGACAGCCACGAAGGGCTGGGTTTGCACCTGATCGATACTGCGGATCAAAATCTGCGCCAGCGGGGCTGAAATCGGCACCGCCAGCGTAACGATCGGCAGAATCAGCCCGACCCATTCACCCGGGTTAATCACCGGGATCCAGCGTAAGTGGAAAGAGAAGAACTGGATCAGCGCAATGCCGAGCCAGAAGGTTGGGATCGAAATAAACAGTGACGGCAATGACTGGAGTGCCGACTTCAGCCAGCCGAAGTGCAGCAGGCTGGAGAGGAAGGCGATGGCCACCGCCACCACCGCCGCCAAGATAAAGCCGAGTACCGCCAGTCGCAGCGTCGGCGGGAAGTTGCTGCTCAGCAGCTCCGTCACCGGCACGCCCGCCTGAATCGAATAGCCCAGATCACCGCGCAGGAAGTTGCCCAGCGTATGCAGATATTGCTGCCAGATGGGCACATCTGCTCCGTAAACCGCGCGCATATCCGCGATTTGCGCCGGGCTGAGTCCCATATCGGGATTCTGGAATTTGATAAGGATGGCGTCACCCGGCAGCACTTGCAGCAGGATGAAGGAGACGGTAAACGCCGCCCACAGCACCAGCACTGCCTGCCCGATGCGACCACTAAAGTATCGGCTCATTGTCTACTCCTGCCTGTTAATGCTTTTCCAACCATGCGCCGTAGAAGCTTGGGCGGCCCACGGCTTCAAAGTTCACGCCTTTGAGGTAGGGAGCACCGGCAAACACCTGCGGTTCTTCGAAAATTGGAATGACGTAGGCCTGATCCAACAGGTAGTTCTGCACGTCGCCGGTCAGCGCCAGACGCTTTTTCGGGTCCACTTCGGCAGAAACGGCAATCAACAGGTCGTTGAGTTTGTCATCACGGAAGCTTTTCACCTTGCTGCTTGAACCGCCTTTTTGCAGCAGCACGTCGCGGTTGGTCGGGTAGAAGGCGCTTTTAATCACGTCCGGATCGGCGCGACCCACTTCCACCACGTAGGCGGCAGTTTTCTCTGGGTCGAGGTTGTCCGCCACACGGCTACCGGCGTCACCCGCCAGAATATTCAGCTTCACGCCGACCTGACCCCACTGCTGGGAAACCAGCTGCAGCACCTCTTTGTTCTGCGGCTGCGGCAGGGATTCATACACGGTCAGCGCGAGAGTTTTGCCCTCTTTCTGGCGAACGCCGTTCGGTCCCGCTTTCCAGCCAGCTTCGTCTAACAGCTTTTTGGCCTGCGCCGGGTCATAGGTCAGTTTGTTGCTCAAATCCACATAACCCGCGGCGGTTTTGGCCACCACCGAAGTGGCTTGCGGATAGTTAGGGGAGAACAGGGTGTCGACCACTTGTTTAGAGTTGGTGGCGTGCAGCAACGCCTGACGCACGCGCAGGTCAGAAACCAAGGCGTTATCAGGGCGGAAGGCGATGCCGTCGTTGACGCCTTTAGTCGGAGCAGCGTAAATCGGGAAGTTTTGGTCTTTGGCCTGTTTCTCGTCATAAGCTTGTACCTGACGAATAAAATCAGCCTGACCCGCCAGCAGCGCGCCAATGCGCACGCTGTCTTCATTAGTGACAATCACTTTGATGCCATCAAGGTTAGCGCGGCCCTGCTGTTTGAGGTTTTTCGGCCCCCAGTTGTAGTCTTTACGCGCGGTTAAATCGACTTCGCGACCCAGCGTCTCTTTGCTGACCACAAAGGGGCCAGAGCCGATGATGTGGGTGGCATCGCCCAGCGAGTCGAAATCGCGGTTCAATGTGCTCAGCGACACTAAGCCGGAGCCAATGGTGGCGGTACCTTGCAGGAAGCCCGGCGAGGATTTCTTGAAGAAGAATTTCACCGTCAGTGGGTCAACCACTTCGCTATGGTCATAGTTGTTGATCACTTCGGACACCGGCAGGTGATGCTCTTTATTGCCTAAGCCGTAAGTGTCGAAGTTCTTCGCCACGGCGTTGGCATCCAGCGGCGTGCCGTCAGAGAAGGTGACGCCCGGACGAATTTTAAAGGTGTACTCGGTTTTATCCGCATTGAAAGACCATGACTCGGCGATCCACGGCTCAATCGCCAGCGTTTCCGGATTCTGGTAAGTCAGCTTATCGGTAATTTGGTTAAGAATACCGCCGTTCGGATAGAAGCCGCCCGCCGGTGGATATAAGTTGGTGTGAGCCTGCTGTTCAAGATAAATCAGGGTTCCGCCCTGAACTGGCGTTCCGTCAGCGGCCATAGCCGCGCTGGTGGTAGTTAATAAAAGCCCTAAAGCCAGAGCGCGGGAAACCGCGTTCAAACGGCGAATATTTTGCATGGATATACCCTTTTTATTATTGGCAAGTGAGCACCACCAAAGTCCGCCGTGACGGCTTTAGAACTAAAGTAGTGGTTCTATAACAAACCTTTTTAAAATGGATATAAACGAAGGAATTTAGCTATCAATAGCGAGAAAGTGGCAATAGAAATGTATTGAACATTTAGCCATGTTGGGGGCTTTGGGGCTGGCTGCCCAAACCCGCTTTAAAACTTTAAATCTTCAAATTTAAATTCAAATTCAAGACCGTGCGCTGCCGCCACACCGGCCTCAAGGGGCGCCTATCGCCGCGCCCCTTGAGAATCCCCGGCTCTATACTGCGCGCTTCGCTCGTTGGGGAGGACGTGTTTCAGGGACTTCAGTTATCCACCGCAAAATGTCGCCGCTTAGGCGGTGCCTTCGCCACGGGATTCGAGACCTATGGCTCGAAGCCCGAACTGAGGGAACCGCCTAAGCGGCGGCACTTCGCGACGATCATCTTGGTCGCTGAAACATGTCCATTCCAACCCTGCGCAGCCTCGATCTCACAACATAAAAACGCAGGGTTCCAAGGGAGGCGCGTTTACGCCTCCCTTGGTCGGTGTGGGCCGACGCCCACGGTTTTGAAGTTGAAGTTGAAGTTGAAGTTGACTTAAGCAGGGCCCAACCCGGGGATATCTCTACCCCCGATGATACTTCCGACATGCAGCGACGAAGGATTCGAACAGTTGCCGCGACACGGCGTCGGTCAAGCTGTGCCACTCGGGGTGCCACTGTACGCCGAGGGCGAAGGGGTGGCTGCGCACGCTGACGGCTTCCACCAGATTGTCCGGTGCGCGGGCCTCGACGCTGAGCTCTGCGCCCAGACGCTTCGCGCCTTGGCCGTGCAGTGAGTTCACCTGAAAAGACTGATAATCGGGCAGAAGCTCTGCCAGCAGGCCGCCCGGCTCGATGTTAACAGGGTGAACCAGCGCGAATTGCTCGTCGTGGGAGAGGGAGGTGTCCTCGCGGTGATCCATATAGCCCGGCTCTTCCTGCACTTTGCGATACAGGCTGCCGCCGGTGGCGACCACCAACTCCTGCATACCACGGCAGGCGGCAAGCAGGGGGATGCCTTGGGCTAAGGTCGCGCGGATCAGCGCAATACTTAGCTTGTCGCGCCCCGGATCGGCCAGCTCCTCGATACCGTCTTCGTTATACCAGTGCGGCTCGACATTGCTCGGGCTGCCGGTGAGGAAAATGCCGTCGAGACGTGCTAACACTTCCTCGATAGCGCCTTCCCGTGAGGCCAATTCGTGTGGCAGACAGACGGGGATGGCGTTGGCGTTGAAAATCGCGTCGAGATACTTCTCGTGTACGGTCAGTGCCGGGTTCTCATCAATGCTATTGGCACACATGACGACCCCAATGATCGGTCTGTAGCTCTCTTCTTTTCTGGCTGGTGCCTGGGAAAATATGGTGCTCATTTTACCGCCTCGTTGAGTGGTCGAAAGGGAAAGAAATCCGCGCCTTATCGCGTTTTGTTGCCTATTTTTTGGCTGTTATTCCATTAAAATTAGCAGCGGGGAGTTGCTTTTTCAAACCTATATGTAAAGGAATTGTTGCTGTTGCAAAACAATTCTGATGGGTCTAGGGTTAATATTGAGACAAATATGTCTTCGAGGAATGAGGTGTGCCCCTTATATGATCTGAGAGTGCCGTTGCATTAAGAAGTTCGCAGTGATGTAGTAAAGGCGGGGCATCATGGTGGTGTCGTGGTCGCCTCAATATCCGCCTCAAACTTGAGGCAAACGGTGGAAATTTTATGCAAACCTTAATTCTTGAATCGAATAGTTCCGAAGTTGAAGACTTCGCAGCACACGGCGAAGAGAAGCGAAGCAGCGCGTTCCAGGATGAAGTTAACCAATACCTGGAACGTCACCCACTTACTCTGCATGTCGATGTTCTTCTTACCGATTTAAATGGTACCTTCCGCGGAAAACGCATTCCCGTCTCTACTCTGCTTAAAGTCGAAAAAGGCTGTTACTTCCCTGCCTCCGTGTTTGCTATGGATATTCTTGGCAACGTGGTGGAAGAGGCGGGCCTTGGCCAAGAGCTAGGCGAGCCGGATCGCATTTGTCTCCCTATCCCCGGAACATTAACCCCCTCCGCTTCGGACCCAGAGCATATTGCTCAGCTGTTGCTGACCATGCTTGACGAAGATGGCACTCCCTTTGACGTTGAACCCCGCAATGTGCTGAATCACCTATGGCAAACATTGCGCCAGCGAGGATTATTCCCGGTGGTAGCGGTAGAGTTGGAGTTCTATCTGCTCGATAAGCAGCGAGATGCGGAAGGGTTTATTCAGCCGCCTTGTAACCCGGGGACCACTGAGCGAAGTATTCATACTCAGGTCTATTCGGTAGATAATCTCGACCATTTCGCCGACGTTCTCAACGATATCGATCGCCTTGCTCTAATGCAAGGTCTGCCGGCCGATGGCGCGGTGGCGGAGTCATCTCCCGGCCAGTTCGAAATCAACTTGCACCACAGCGACAACATCCTGCGGGCCTGTGACCACGCGCTGGCGCTCAAGCGTTTAGTGCGATTGGTGGCTGAAAATCATGGGATGGAAGCCACTTTTATGGCGAAACCTTACGATGATTACGCCGGTAGCGGCATGCACATTCATATCAGCGTGCTGGATGATAATGGCAAGAACCTGTTTGCTGGCACGGAGTCGGAAGACTCGGCGCTGATGAAACGCGCGTTGGCTGGTTTGATTGAGCTGATGCCTGCGTCGATGGCGATTTTAGCGCCGAACGTCAATGCTTTCCGCCGATTCCAGCCCGGCATGTATGTGCCAACGCAGGCGTCGTGGGGGCATAACAACCGTACCGTGGCGCTGCGCGTGCCGTGTAGCGGTGCTGTTGACCACCGCGTGGAGTATCGCGTTGCCGGTGCCGATGCCAACCCGTATCTGGTAGTGGCAACTGTACTTGCCGGGATGTTACATGGATTTGACAATGAACTGCCTCTGCCGGAACCCGTCACGGGTAATGGTCTGGAGCAGGAAGGTATTCCGTTACCTATTCGTCAGAGTGATGCCTTGGCAGCCTTTGACGAGCAGGGCGCGCTGAAGAAATATCTTGGGGAGCGTTTCTCGCAGGTCTATCACGCGTGTAAATCTGATGAACTGTTACAGTTCGAGCGTCGAGTGACTGAAACAGAAATTGATTGGATGCTGCGCAATGCCTAAGGCGCTGATGAGGCTGGAACCCCTATCGTTTATTTATTGACCAGACTCAAGGCATAGAAAGAAATTGCATTTGAGGGCTTCAAAATCTTGTCATCGGCCCTCGATTTAGTGCAAAATACGCCACATGCAGAATAACCGACGCTTAAAGGCGCCGGTTATTTTTTTTGCATTGTGAGTTACACAAACTAAATTCAACAGAGGCCGGACCCAGATCCGGATAGATAACCAGGTTCGTGTGCGACCCCAAATCAATAAACGGTCGCCACTATGAGGAAATGCATGATGGGGCAATACTTTAAACCAGTACCGGTACCCGCCGGTCTCTTTGTCAGCTGCGGCCAACAACGCTCAGCCTTCACTTGCGTGCACAACGATGTGAAGCTCAATCCTCCGTTCTCTGGTTATTCAACACGAAGTTTTCCCTGTACTTTGCGCACGGAGACGTTTACACGTCCTATGCATGCAAATCAGGGAGGGCTGAGCCATGTCTGCTAATGTCTCTTCTGCCGCTCCGGCAACCAATCGCGTACAGCTGCGTAAAACCCTGACTTTGGTTCAGGTTGTGATGATGGGTTTGGCCTATCTGCAACCGATGACCATTTTCGATACCTTTGGCATTGTGTCCGGTCTGACTGACGGCCACGTGGCAACGGCGTATATCTTCGCGCTGATCGCGGTACTCTTTACTGCGGTAAGTTACGGCAAGCTGGTTCGCCGCTTCCCGTCTGCGGGTTCTGCATATACTTACGCACAGAAAGCCATCAGCCCGCACGTCGGCTTTATGGTTGGTTGGTCATCCCTGCTGGACTACCTGTTCATGCCGATGATCAACATCCTGTTGGCGAAAATTTACCTGGAAGCTATCTTCCCGGGCGTACCGTCGTGGATTTTCGTGACCGCGCTGGTGGCGATGATGACGGCCTTTAACCTGCGTGGCATCAAGGTTGTTGCTAACCTCAACAGCATCATCGTTGTGGTTCAGGTCGCCATTATGGTGGTGTTCATGGGTCTGCTTATCCGTGGTGTTTACATGGGTGAAGGCGCAGGGACGCTGGCAAGTACGAAACCTTTCTTCAGTGAGAACGCACACGTGGTGCCGATGATCACCGGGGCAACGATTCTGTGCTTCTCGTTCTTGGGCTTTGACGGCATCAGTTCCCTGTCTGAAGAGACGCCGAACGCCGGTAAAGTTATTCCGAAAGCGATTTTCCTGACTGCGCTGATTGGCGGCATCATCTTCGTCGTGGTGTCTTACTTCCTGCAACTGTACTTCCCGGATATTTCGCGTTTCCACGATCCGGACGCATCACAGCCTGAAATCATGCTGTATGTGGCAGGCAAGTTCTTCCAGTCAGTGATTCTGTGCTTTAGCTGCGTGACTGTATTGGCGTCAGGCATGGCGGCACACGCCGGTGTTTCACGTCTGTTGTACGTGATGGGCCGTGATGGCGTATTCCCGGAAAAACTGTTCGGCTACGTGCATCCAAAATGGCGTACCCCGACCTTCAACGTGATGTTGGTCGGCGTAGTGGCAATGTCCGCTGTAACCTTTGACCTGGTGACTGCAACGGCGTTGATCAACTTCGGGGCGCTGGTGGCCTTCACTTTTGTGAACTTGTCGGTTATTTCGCAGTTCTACATTCGTGAGCAGAAGAACAAGACCTTCAAAGATCACCTGCATTATCTGATTCTGCCTGTGATTGGTGCCCTGACCGTCGGCGCGCTGTGGTTGAACCTTGAAGCCAGCTCAATGACGCTGGGTCTGGTGTGGGGCGCAATTGGTTTAGGTTATTTAGCCTTTATCACCAATTTCTTCCGCCAGCAGCCACCGCAGATGAGTGGCGAAATCGCTCCAGAAGCATAAGTTTAAAAGGACCCGCAAGGGTCCTTTTTTTTGCCCTTTGGAAAGGGCAGGAAACTTTCTTTTAAGGTCAAAACTTTGCGTTGTCACGCAAACTGTTTTTTAAGGTCAAGGTCGTGTGCTGCCGCCACACCGGCCTTAAGGGGCGCCTATCGCCGCGCCCCTCAAGACTCCCCGGCTCTTTACTGCGCGCTTCGCTCGTGAGGCGGACGTGTTTCAGGGACTTCCGTTATCCACCGCCCTCCCTATCAATAAAGAATGTCGCCGCTTAGGCGGTGCCTTCGCCACGGGATTCGAGCCATAGGTCTCGAACCTCTCGCTCAGCGCCATTTTTGACTGCGGTTTTGAGGCATTTCAATCGTGCCTTTTCAGTAATTTTCAGATTTTATGTGAATGAAACGGCTCGGAGTAAGTGCCAGTAGGTCGCGTTCAGAAGTGACGCCGAGGGAGTGGTTCGAGACCAAAGGCTCGAAGCCCGAACTGAGGGGACCGCCTAAGCGGCGGCACTTCGCGACGATCACCGTGGCCGCTGAAACACGTCCATTCCAACCCTGCGCAGCCTCGATCTTTCAGCAGCAAAAAAACGCAGGATTCTAAAGGGTTTCGTTTAAAACCCTTTGGGCCAGTGTGGGCGGCGAGCCCACGGTTTTGAAGTTGAAGTTGAAGTTGAATTTGAAAGCGTAACCCTACCGTTACGCCACCAACCCCTTCCCATAATCAAACAGCGCCTTCAGCAGGGCGGTTTTCTCGGCATCATCCTCGTACAAGTTGTACAGCGACTCTAACTGCAACACGTAATCTTGCACGCGTTCGGCGTTCAGTTTTTCCTGACGATGCTCACGCCAGCGGCGCTGCTCGGCGTCGGTGAGGGTGGTGGGGAAATTGCGGGCGCGATAGCGAAATAGCAGCGTTTCGATGCGTGAATCGTTAAAAGTTAAATCTAGGGCTGGCAGATTTTCCGGTTTGGTTTCCAGAATAATGCGCATCGCGGCGCGGTCGGCGTCGCTGAAGAAACCGTCGTACAGGCGGGCATCGACGTCGTCGGAGCCTTTAAACGGCTCGGCTTCGGCGAACAAGGCCACCACTTTTTCGCGGACTTGGGTATTCTGGCGCAACAGTTGCAGATTTTGCAGGCAACGCTCGCGATCAATGCCCAAACGCTCAGCATTTTCGGGCAATAGCGTTTTAGCGGGAGCTACTACTGGGCACTTATTAATGTGCAATAGCTTGATCGGCAGCGGCGACTGGCTCGGTTCAAGGGCTTCGCGGCGGGTGTATAGCCGTTCGCGCATTGCATCGGCGTCCAGCTCGAGAAGTGGGGTCATATCTCCACCCAAATCACAGACAATCACCGCGTTTTTATTCTCAGGATGCCACGCCAGCGGCGCAATCCACGCCGTATTGCCACGGGCCGCGCCGAACATGCCGGAAACGTGAACCAACGGCGTCATGGCCGGAATATCGATTAACGCATTGATTTTATGCTTATTACGATGCTCAAGCAGGAAGGCGAACAGGCGCGGCTGGGCCTGTTTCACTAACTTAGCCATGGCAATGGTGGCGTAAACGTCAGCCATCGCGTCGTGGGCATTTTCATGCTCAATGCCGTTAGCTTTAGTCAGATGTTCAAGGCGGAAACTCGGGAAACCGTCGTCGTTTTCCGGCCAGTTAATGCCGTCCGGGCGCAGGGCGTAGCAGGCGCGCATCACGTCGAGCAGATCCCAGCGAGAATTGCCATATTGCCAGCTGTAGGCATAAGGATCGTAGAAGTTACGATAGAAGATGTTGCGGCTGACTTCATCATCAAATCGGATATTGTTATAGCCCACAATGCAGGTGCCCGGCACGCTAAAAGCTTGGTGGATCTGTGCGCTGAACTCTGCCTCGCTCAACCCTTTCTCCAGCGCCAATTGCGGCTTAATGCCGGTTATCATCACGGCCTCAGGCTCAGGCAAATAGTCATCAGACGGGCGGCAGTAAATCACGAGCGGCTCTTCAATGATGTTGAAATCCTCATCGGTACGCACACCGGCGAACTGCGCAGGGCGGTCCAGCGCGGGATTCTTACCGAAGGTTTCATAGTCATGGAAGTAGAAGGTTTTTTGCGGCTTGTCTGACATTGCGGAATTGACCCTTAATCGCGGCGAAATGTGATGTTGCTGCATAGCAAACAGCCGTTAAGGATACCACTCGACAGCCAGATGTCATGGGGAAATCTGTCAAGCTTCGGCATGTGCTGGATATTCGACTAAAGTTTGATTCAACCCCAGTAAAACCGCAGTGATCCCCCACCACAACTCGGCTAAACTACCTGCCATCGATTCTTCCGCTTTTAGAATGGGCACCGCATGCGTCTGGACAAGAAAATCTCGCCGCTGGATAACGTGATTTATAGTAATTACCGCATCACTCACGCACTGCGGATCGCGCTGGCGTTCATTCTGACGTTCCTGATTGTGCGTCTGACGGAGATCCCCGAAGGCACCTGGCCGCTGATCACCTTAGTGGTGGTGATGGGGCCGATCTCCTTCTGGGGCAATGTGTTGCAGCGCGTGGCGGAGCGCATTGCGGGCACGGTTTTTGGCTCGGCGTCCGGGCTGATTGCGCTTTGGCTCGAACTTTATTCTCTGCCTTTAATGCTGATGTGGTGCGGCGTGGTGATGTTCGTCAGTGGCTATCTGACTCTTGGCAAGCGGCCCTATATGGCGTTGCTGATCGGCGTCACGCTGGCGGTGGTCTGCGGCGCGGGGCCGGGGGACATGCACACCGCGCTGTGGCGTTCGGGGGACGTGGTGTTCGGCTCCTTGCTGGCGCTGTTCTTCGCCAGTATCTACCCGCAGCGCGCCTTTATTCACTGGCGCATGCAGATGGCAGATTACCTGACCTCGCTGAATAAGCTTTACAGCGCCTGGCTGTCGCCGAACATGCTGGAAAGGCCCCATCTGGAAGGCAAGCTGAAAAAATCCATGAACCAGATGGTGAAGATGCGCGCGCTGTTTGCGCCCGCCAGTAAAGAGTCGCATATCCCGCGCGAAGTCTTCGATGCCATCCAGACCTTAAGCCGTAACTTGTTGTGTACGCTAGAATTACTGGCCGATGCTTACTGGAGTTCCCGCGAAAGTCACTACCTGATGCTCAACGCCCGCAGCTTGCGCAGTGCGCAATTGCTGATGCTCGACTCGCTGGAAAAGCTCAGCGATATGCTGCTCAATGGCACGAAAGGTGATGAAGGCGCGCTGAATCATCAGTTGAATGAATCAGTGGAAGAGCTAAAACAGCTGATGCAGGAGATGAACGCCAGCCAGCACTTGGAAGCGCCCATCTACGGTTATGTGTGGCTGAGCATGCAGGTGGCCGAGCAATTGCAGGCGCTGGGAGACTTGATAACCATGACCATGCGCAAGGAAGAGGTGCAAATTCCCGCCAATCCGCTGGAGAAAGCGTGATGGCATTTTTGTCTGCCCATGAAAACGGGTAAGATAAAGCAATTAGACTTTCGTTCTGAACGCGCAGGCTTTTCCTGCTACGCTGTAACCTACGTTCCGGGCAGTCAGTCACTGAATCTGTGTAACTTAATCGAAGGTGTTAAAATGGACAATATCAACAAGCCGAGTTTCCATGACGTACTGGAGTTCGTACGAATTTTCCGCCGCAAGAACAAACTGCAACGCGAAATTGCTGATAACGAAAAGAAAATCCGTGATAACCAGAAACGTGTGTTGCTGCTCGACAACCTGAGCGATTACATCAAACAGGGTATGAGCATCGACGAAATTCAGGCGATTATTGCCAGCATGCGCGGCGACTATGAAGATCGCGTTGATGACTACATCATCCGTAATGCTGACCTGTCAAAAGAACGCCGCGAGATGTCTAAAAAGCTGAAAGCGATGGGCGAAATCAAAGCCAACGAAAGCAAATAAGCCGCTGTAAAAGCACCAAATAAATAAGGCCCTGTCAGCAACGACAGGGCCTTTTACTTTATATAGCGCTCAGTCAGACCGAGGCAGGCTGGGCTACCGAGCTTTCTTCTGGCTTCTCATTCTCCAGCTTTTGCCTTTTACGCAGGCTGGGGAACCATGCCATCCACAGGCCGACCACGATAATAGTGCCCACGCCGCCGAGCGCGGCGGCCGGAACGGCCCCCAGCCAGGCGGCCAACAGCCCGGATTCAAATTCGCCCAGCTGATTTGAGGTGTTGATAAATATCGAGTTTACCGCGCTGACGCGCCCGCGCATGTCGTCCGGCGTGTCGAGCTGCACCAGCGCGCCGCGGATCACCATACTCACCATGTCAAATCCGCCGAGGAAGAACAGGGCAATAATTGACAGCCACAGGGTGCTCGACAGGGCAAATATCAGGGTTGCCACACCAAATCCGGCCACTGACATAAACATGATCATGCCGACGTTGCGGGTCATCGCCCGGCGGCTCAGCCAGAAGCCGACCAGCAGCCCACCCACCGCCGGAGCGCCGCGCAGCAGGCCAAGGCCCCAAGGGCCGGTGTGCAGAATATCTTTGGCGAAGATCGGCAATAGCGCGGTCGCGCCGCCGAGCAGTACGGCGAACAGGTCGAGGGAAATCACGCCCAGCACATCTTTGCGATTGCGAATAAAGCGAATACCGGCAAACAGCGTGGCGAAGGTGGCCGGAACGCGCTTCGGCTGGGCCTGCTCGTACTGCAAGCGGCTGACCATCACAATCGACAGCAGGTACAGCGCGGCGCACACCGCGTAGGCGGTACCCGAACCGGCAATATACAAGAACCCGCCAATTGCCGGGCCAACCATAGCCGCCGCTTGTCCGGCCACCGCGTTGGCAGCCATGGCACGAGCCAGCATTGACGGCGGCACCAGCGCGGGCAGCATGGACTGCATCGACGGCGCTTCCATGGCTCGCGCGGTAGAAATGATAAAAATCAGCGCAAGGATACTGATTTCATTGATGTTCTGGGTAAAAGCCAGCCCGGCCAGCGTGGCTATCGCCAGCCATTCGACAATCTGCCCCAACAGCACAATGCGCCGACGGTCAAACTGATCCGCGACGTGACCCGCCACCAGTGCCAGCGTCACCGACGGCAAGAACTGCGCGAGGCCGATGAGTCCGAGATCCAAGGCCCGGCCGGTGATCGAATAGATCTGCCAACTGACCACGATTGATAAGATTTGGAACCCAAAGCTGGAGCCCGCACGGGCTATCCAGAAGGCAACAAATGAGCGGTGTTGCAGTAATGACGCCGAGTTAACGGGGTGTGGGGGCATAGTCAGTTCCTAAAAAGCCACTATGTTGCTGACAGCGGCAAAGGGAAAATCCTGCCGATGACCAGACAATAATTATTGGTATTAATAGCGGGGTAACTATTCGAATGAATATTTTTATCACGAATAGTTAAATATCACGAACGGTTAAAAACGCTTAATACTCATTTTTACTGAGTGACGGATAAAAGGTTCTGAAGGCTCACGCGCGCAGGTAGCGCTGCGGCGTGTCTCCCAGCGACTTCTTGAACATCGAGATAAAGGCGCTGGGGCTGTGATAGCCCAACTGGTTGGCGATAGCCATCACCGTCTGGCCCTGAGCCAGCTGGCCTACGGCTTCAGCCAGCCTTAGTTGCTGGCGCCACTGGGCGAAAGTCAGCCCGGTCTGCTCGCGGAACAGCCGGGCGAGGGTGCGCGAACTGGCTCCCACCTTGTTACCCCACAGCTCCAGCGTGTCATTGTTTTCCGGCGTCGCCAGCATCAGTTCGCAGATATTGCGCAGGCGGCGGTCGGTCGGCAGCGGCAAATTACACACAGTGCTGTTCTGCGCCTGACGCAACTCGTCGAGCAATAGCGGGGAGATAAGAGCAATGCGGGCGACATTCGGCGGCGTGGCAGACTGCCCGACCAGCAGTGCCTGCACCAGCTCGTTGAGCAGAGGGCTAACTTGCAAAGTGCGGCATTTTAACCACAATGAGCTTGCGGTATGCGGGTCGAGATAAAGGCTGAAAGTGGTGATGTCGCCAAGGGCGTGCAGCTCGTGCTGGCAGTCCGACGGCAGCCAGATAGCGCGCATCGGGCCGAGGGTCCACGAGGCTTGCGGGGTCAGGACGCGTATCACGCCTTGGGTGCAAAACAGCAGCTGCGCGGCGGAGTGAGAATGCCAGTTCTCGCGAGACTGATTGCTGTAAAAATGACTGCGGGCCACTAACTGCGGGGCCGCTGGTGGTATCTCCACCCCGTAACCTTTGCGCCAGATTTTGTCCATTTCCAACAATCGCTCATCAATTGCGTTAAATTCGCCGAATTCTGTCTGTTTCGCGCTATTTCCCGAACAAACATCGCAAGCATTCTATCCCGTCCTCTGTTCAATTAAAACTTAATGATTATCATTTGTATCCTCATTATTGAGTCATTGTTTTATTTTCGGGGACACACATGCAGGGTAAATTCGGGTTTAGGCTTAAACCGCTCAGCGCGGCGCTGTTGATGACATTGATTGCAGGACAAGTGCAGGCCGCAGCACAAAATCAGACCAGCGCTGCCGCGACCACGGTGCTGCCTTCAGTGACGGTTTCCTCGACGGCGGACAGTGACGAAAGCACCAATTTTGTCGCCAAGAAAGCCAGCGGCGCGACCAAAATTGACCGGCCACTGATTGAAACGTCGCAGAGCGTGTCAGTGGTGACGCAGGCGCAGATCGCCGCGCAGGGTGCGCAGAACGTGTCGCAGGCATTGCGCTATCTGGGTGGCGTGCAGTCGGAAGCGGGCGGGGCTGATACCCGCTTCGACACCATCATCATTCGCGGTTTCAACGCCGATGAATACCTCGACGGGCTGCGTTTGCCCACCGTGACCTACTGGTCGCGCCCGAACTACGACGCCTACCTGCTGGATAAGATTGAAGTGATCAAAGGGCCGAACTCGGTGCTTTATGGTCAAGCCAGTCCGGGCGGGGTGGTGAATCTGGTCAGCAAAAGGCCGACGGCGGACCCGCTGCATGAAATCTATGTCACCACCGGCAACAACAATCTGACCGAAGGCGGGCTGGATCTGTCCGGCTCGCTGGACAACGATCAGCACTGGCTCGGGCGTTTGACCGGCACCGCGTCGAAGACTGACACGCAGGTGGATTACACCAAGTATAAACATTACGACATCGCTCCGGCCCTGACGTGGCAGCCCGATGACAACACCAGCCTGACCTTCCTCAGCCAGTTCCGCAAAGACCCGGACGCCGGTTTCTTCAACCAATTGCCGGTCCAAGGCACGCTGGTGAATAACCCGAATGGCAAAATCTCTGACAACTTCTACGGTGGTCAGCCGGGCTTCGACAGCTATAGCCGTTCGCAGGAGAGCGTGGGTTATGAGTTCATGCACCATTTCGATGATGTCTGGACCCTGCACCAGAACCTGCGCTACATGCAGACCCGCAGCGACTACACCATGGTTTATCCGTTTGGCGTGGTTGCCAAAGCGCCGGAGGTGCATCGCTACAGCATGCACATTAATGAGAAGTTAAAAGACTTCGACGTTGATACCCATTTGCAGGCCAAGTTCGACACCGGCCCGGTGGATCACGACATGCTGTTCGGCGTGGATTACGTGCATGACGACTTGACGCAAAACAGCGGCTACGGAGATGCCTCTGACCTTAACTACCTCAACCCGGATTACAGCACGCCGGTGCAGACCCCGGCGCTGACAGACCATTCGCGGCTGTATATGTCGCAAACCGGCTTCTATACCCAAGACCAGATGAAGTGGAATCAGTGGCTGCTGAACCTCGGCGGGCGCTACGACAAGGCTGAAAGCCACAGCAACGATCTGGATAACGACACGCGTAAAGAGCAAACCGACTACGCCACCACCGGCCGCGCCGGGCTGATGTATCTGTTCGACAGCGGCATCGCGCCTTATGTCAGCTACGCCACCTCATTCCAGCCGCAGGCCGGAACCACCTTCAGCGGCGATGTTTTCCGCCCAACTAAGGGCAAGCAGTCGGAAGTGGGGATCAAATACCAGCCGAAAAGCTTCGACGCCTTATTCACCGCGGCGCTGTATGACCTGACCCAGCAAAACGTACTGACGGCGGACTTGGATCACCCGAACTTCTCGGTGCAGACTGGCGAAATTCGTTCGCGCGGCCTTGAGCTGGAAGCCAAAGCCAATATCACCTCGCGATGGCTGGTGAGCAGCTCCTATGCCTATACCGACCCGGAAGTCACGGCGTCGAATACTGGCAATCAGGGCAAGGATCCGGTGGGCATTCCGCGCCAGACGGCGGCGGTATGGACCGAATACGCGCTGCCGGGCATGCTTGATGGTGTCACCCTTGGCGGCGGCGCGCGCTATGTCGGCACCAGTTATGCCACCAGCCAAAACAGCCTGAAAGTCCCGGCGGTCACTGTGTTCGACGCCGTTGCGCGCTACCGCTGGCAGTCGTGGCAACTGGCGCTTAATGTGCAAAACCTGACCGACAAGCAGTACCTGAACTACTGTCAGGACAATGGCTGTCACTTCGGCCTGCGCCGCCAATATCTGGCGACCCTGAGCTATCAGTGGTAAGCATGAATCGTCGTCAGTTTCTGCAACTCGCACTGGCCCTGAGCGCAAGCTCGGGGCTTTCCCCTCTCTGTAGCTTGGCCGCCGGAGGACCCGCGCCGCGCTGGGTGATCCTCGACTGGGGCCTGACCGAAATGGCGCTGGCGCTCGGCGTGGTGCCGGTCGGCGTGGCCGCGCCACAGTGGTATCGCCGCCTGTATGGCGAACCCGCGCTGCCTGCCGACGTCGCTGACGTGGGCCTGCTATTCCAACCCAATTTTGAAACCCTGCGCGAACTGCGTCCGACGCTGCTGCTGGTGACGCCCGGCCATCTGATGGCGAAAGCCCAACTGGAGCAGATTGCGCCGCTGTTGGTGCTCAACACTTACAGCAGTTCTCCGCTCGAGCAGGCGCAGGCTAATTTGCGCCAAATGGCGGGCGCGCTGGGGCAACCTGAGCGAGCCGAGCAGATCATCGCCGCCGTGAATGCGCGGATGGACAAAGCGCGGCTGGCGGTTCAGCCTTTCGCCGACACGCCGCTCTATCTGGCCCATCCGCTGGAGATTTTGCATCTGTACCTGTTTGGCAAAGGCAGCCTGTTTGATGACGTGCTGACACGCCTCGGCCTGAAAAATGCCAGCCAGTTGGCGACCAGCGCGCAGGGTCTCGCCATGACCTCGGTGGACCTGCTCGCCGCCGGAGGCCGTGGCCGCGTGGTGCTGCTGCCTTCCTATCCGCAGCCTGATATCAGCGACATTACCGGCTCGGCGCTGTGGCGCAGCCTGCCGCTTTTGCAGCCGGAAAACTGCATCACCTTGCCTGACGGCTTGCCGCAAAATGGCGCACTGATCACCGCCGTGCGCTTTGCTGAATCTCTGGCGCTAGGCCTGCAACAGCGAGGTCGCGCATGAGCCAAATCCCGCTGACAAGCCCGGCGCATCCCGCCACCTCTTTACTAAAAAATTCGCCGCTGTGGCTGTGCATTTTGCTCTATCTCGCTGCATTGCTGCTCAGCGTGCAGCAGCTTTCACAGCTACTGCCGGTGGCCCAGTGGAGCCAGCTTTGGCACGCGGATAGCCTGCTGGCGGGGGCCAAGCCAATTATTGCCCATGAGATGTGGCTGCCGCGCCAGTGGATGGCGGTTCTTTGCGGCATGGCCTTGGCCTTTACCGGCGTGGTGATGCAGCAGGCGCTGCGCAACCCGCTGGCAGAACCCATGACCCTCGGCGTGGCATCCGGCGCCACGCTGGCCCTGACCATGGTCAGTCTGGCGGCTCCGGCGTGGCTGGCGTGGGGCCGCGAATGGTTCGCCATGGGCGGCTCGCTGGTAGCCATGCTACTGGTGTTTGTACTGGCGTCGCGGCAGGCGTTTTCGCCACTGGCGCTGATCCTCGCCGGGATGCTGGTGAATCTCTATTGCGGCT
Source organism: Ewingella sp. AOP9-I1-14 (assembly GCF_052375995.1). Taxonomy (NCBI): domain Bacteria; kingdom Pseudomonadati; phylum Pseudomonadota; class Gammaproteobacteria; order Enterobacterales; family Yersiniaceae; genus Ewingella; species Ewingella sp. AOP9-I1-14. The sequence goes on along the minus strand of NZ_JBQSVA010000001.1, from coordinate 518,997 downwards.
CAGTTTCTCTGCTTTTATCGATTATTTACGACCAGTCGCTGGCGGCGATTTTCATCTGGGGCGGCGGTTCGCTGGTGCAGGAGAACAGCCAGACGCTGTTCTGGCTGCTGCCGCGTCTGGCGATTTGCGTGGTGCCGGTGCTACTGATGTTGCGGCCGCTCGGCCTGATGGCGCTGAATGAGCAGGTCACGCGCTCCCTCGGCATGTCGCCGGTGGCGGTGCGCAGCGTGGTTATCCTCTGCGCACTGGCGATCAGCAGCTTGGTTATCAGCGCCGTCGGGGTGATTGGCTTTATCGGGCTGGCGGCTCCGCATCTGGCGGCGCTGGCAGGAGCGCACAAGCTGCGCCAACGGCTGCTTTGGTCGCCGCTGATTGGCGGAGGCTTGCTGTGGCTGACCGATCAGGGCGTCAGTCGACTGACGGGGATTAACGGCATGCTGCTGCCGACCGGCATGATGACCGCGCTGGCCGGAGGCCCGCTACTGCTGTGGTATCTGCCGCGCATCCGCAGTATTTCGCTGCAAGCTATTAAGGAGACGGTGGCGCAAAGTCAGGCACGTATTCTCAAGCCGCGCTTTGGTCTGGTGCTGTTGCTGCTGGTGGCGAGCATTGTGCTGTCGCTGGCGGTGGGGCGCACGCTGCACGGCTGGCACTGGGACGCGTGGCACGACGTGCTGGCGCTGCTGCCATTCCGTCTGCCACGGATGATTGCCGCGATGTCAGCCGGGGTGCTGCTGGCGGCGGCCGGGGTGATTATTCAGCGAGTGACCGCCAACCCGATGGCTAGCCCTGAGCTGCTGGGGATTGGCGCGGGGGCGTCGCTGGGTATTACGCTGATGCTGCTGATTATCCCAACAGCCGGGATTGCGGGCATGATGCTGAGCAGCGCGGTCGGCGCGTTTATCACACTTTTACTGACTCTGTGGACGGCGCGACAGGGGCGATTTACCCCACAGCGCGTGCTGCTCAGTGGTTTGGCGATCACCGCGATTTTCCAGTCAGTAGCGGGAGTGGTGATGACCAACAACGGCATGGCGGCCAACATGCTGCGCCAACTGATGACCGGCTCGACCTACTACGTCACCACGCCGATGGCCGTCGCCGCGCTGGCTCTGGCGCTGCTTCTATTGCTGTTTACACCGCTGGTGCGGCGCTACCTGCTGCTGTTGCCGCTGGAGTCGGTGCCGCACTCGCTGGGTTTACGCACCCAGCGCGCCCGCCTGACGGTCATGGCGCTGGCGGCGCTGATGACCGGCGTTGCGACGCTGATTGTCGGGCCGCTGTCGTTTATTGGCCTGCTCGGCCCGCACATCGCCCGTCAGCTTGGGGCGCGACGCCCGCTGGCCCAGCTGCTGCTAGCGGTGATGATTGCGGCGCTGTTGATGATTTTTGCTGACTGGCTGAGCCGCAATCTCCTCTATCCACGCCAGTTACCCGCCGGGTTAATGGCAACGCTACTCGGCGGCCCGTGGCTGGCCGTCCTGCTTTATCGGCGGCAGCATGTTAGCTGAATCCGCCTTTTCCGGAGATTCTCCCATGCCGAAACGCGGCCTGAAAATGCTGATTATTGCAGCGGTGGTCCTGCTGTTGCATCTCGGGCTGCTGCTGTTTCTGCGTATGAACCCGCCGCAAGTTGCTGAGATTAACGCGCCGCTGATGGCGGTCGAAATGGTGCAACTGGCCCCAGAGCCTCAGCATGAGCCAGAGCCTATCCCCACGCCGCCAGAGCCGGTTAAACCGGTAGAAAAAACGCCGCCGCCGGTGGTGGAGAAGGCGGCCATAAGCCTGCCGAAGGCGGAAAAGCCCAAGCCGCGCCCGGTGCATGACGAGAAGCCGAAACACCCGCCAAAACCCCAACCGCAGCACGAGGCGCAACCCGCCACTGCGCCCAAGGCTCCGGCCCTCAGCAAAGCCCCGGCGGCCAGCAAAGTAGTGACGCCGCCGCAGTTCAGTGCGGCTTACTTAAATAACCCCGCGCCGGACTACCCCCGTTTGTCGAAAAAGCTGCACGAGCAGGGTACGGTGAGATTACGGGTGGAAGTCAGCGCCAACGGGCTGGCGGCGTCGGTGGCGGTCAGCCAGTCGAGTGGCTATCCGCGCCTCGACGAGGCTGCCGTGGCGGCAGTGAAGCGTTGGAAGTTTATTGCGGCGAAGCAGGGCGACCAGCCGGTGGCCGCCCAAGTGATTGTACCGTTAGTTTTCGCGCTGGAGGGCTAACGGCGGCTTTCTTAGACTAAAACGAACATGCCGTAAGGGTGGATTTGCAGGTAGAACTGGTCCCCGGCGCTCGGCTGGAGCTGGGTGGCGTTGACCTGCAACAGCAGCGATTGGCCGTTCCACTCCACCGTCACTTCATACTGCGGCCCCATGTAGGCGACGTGCGTAATGAAGCAGCGCTGGCTGTCATCGCCCTGCAAGCCGAGCGTGATGGCCTCCGGGCGAACCCCCACGGTGCACTGTTGCAGCCCGTCGGCAAAGCCCGCCGGTTTCGGGATGTGGTAGCCGAAGATCTCCACCGTTTCGCGGTGCAGGTCAGCCGGGAAGACGTTGGCGTCGCCCATAAAACTGGCCATAAAGCGCGACGCGGGCTGGCGATACAGCTCCTGCGGCGCGCCAATCTGCATAATCTTGCCTTTGTTCATCACCAGCACGGTATCGGATACCGCAAACGCCTCGCTCTGGTCGTGGGTGACGTACAGCGAGGTGATGTTGAACTGCTGCTGTAACTCGCGGATTTTCTCGCGCATGCTGCGACGCAGGTTGGCGTCGAGGTTACTCAGTGGCTCATCGAACAGCAGAACTTTCGGTTTGAGGATCAGCGCGCGGGCCAGCGCCACGCGCTGCTGCTGGCCGCCGGAAATCTGGTCCACGTAGCGATCTTCGAAACCTTCTAAATCCACCAGAGAGAGCGCCTCGCGCACTCGCTCGCGAATTTCCGCCTTAGGTCTTCCCAGCATTTTCAGGCCATAGCCAATGTTCTCGCCCAGCGACATGTGCGGGAACAGGGCATAAGACTGGAACACCATGCAGATATCACGCTGCTGGATGGATCGGTCGGTCACGTCTTCGCCATCAATGAAAATCCGGCCCTCGGTTGGCTTCTCCAGCCCGGCGACCATACGCAGCACGGTGGTCTTGCCGCAGCCGGACGGGCCGAGCAGGGTAACCATTTTGCCTTTGGGGATCGCCAGATCCAGGCCTTCCAGCACGGTATTATTTCCAAAACGCTTGGCGACGCCCTTCAGTTCAACAAAGCTTTTGGTGGTTTCAACCGGCGCGCGGCGCTCGGCTTGTAGAATCGTTGTCATAACAGCTCACTCCAGAATTATTGGCCGGTTTTGGCTTTGGAGCGGGAAATGCGCGCTTCGCCAACCAGATAGTCAAAGATGAAAATGATCGCCAGCATCACCACGATAAGAATCGAGCCGTAGGCGATAGCCACCCCGTACTCGCCATCTTCCACCCGGTTAAGGATATAGGCCGTGGCGACGCGGGTGTCCGGCGTCACGAGGAAAACAATGGCGCTGACGGTAGTAATGGCGCGCACGAAGCTGTAAATCAGCGCCGACAGAATCGCCGGGCGCAGCAGCGGCAGCAGGATGTACATCACGGTACGCATCGAGCCAGCGCGCAGGCTGAGCGAGGCTTCGTCGAGGGATTTGTCCAACTGGCCCAGTCCGGCGATACCGGCGCGGATACCCACCGGCACGTTACGCATCACCATCGAAATGATCACGATGGCGGCGGTTCCGGTGAGGTAAACCGGCGCGCTGTTAAAGGCCAGAATGTAGGAGATACCCGCCACGGTGCCCGGCACCGCGAAGCACAGCATGGTGCTGAACTCGATGGTCTTTTTGCCGCGGAACTGCTGGCGCACCACGATGTAGGCGATGAGCAGGCCGAACAGCGCGGTAATTGGCGCGGCGATACCGGCGTAGAGCAGGGTGTCGAGCAGCGAAGGCCATGCCCCGTCGCTAAAGCCTTGACCAAACAGCTTGGTGAAGTTGGCGAAGGTCAGGGTGTAGTCCACGCCCCAGTTGACGGTGAAGCTGCCGTAGAAAATGCTGCCGTAGAGTAGGGCATTGAAGGCGACCCAGATGGCCAGCAGCAGCGTCACGCCCCACACCAGCGTCACCGGCAGCGGCTGCACGTCGCCACGGGAGGTTTTGCCAGAAATGGTGACGTAGGAGCGTTTGCCAATCCACATGTACTGCACGCAGAACACCAGCAGCGAGAACACCAGCAGAATCACCCCGAGGGTGCTGGCGGCCTGATAGTCGAGCTGCGCGCCGGTAATGTAGAAGTAGATTTGCGTGGCCAGCACGTCGAAGTTGCCGCCCAGCACCAGTGGGTTACTGAAGTCCGCCAGCGACTGCACGATAACAATCAGGAAGGCGTTAGCCAGCGCCGGTTTCAGCAGCGGCAGGAAGACGCGGTGGAAGGTCTGCCAGCGGCTGGCGCGCAGGGTGTATGAGGCTTCTTCCAGCGAGGGGTGAATGGTTTTAATCGCGCCGTCGAGGATCATAAAGGCCATCGGCGTAAATGCTAACACCTGCGCCAGCCAAATCCCGGTAAAGCCGTACAGCCAGTTAGTGTTGGTCAGCCCAAACCAGTTAGCCATAAATTCAGTGACATAGCCCGAGCGGCCCATCATCAGCGTGACGCCCAGTCCGACGATAAACGGCGGGGTGACAATCGGCAGAATCGAGAACACTCGGCCAATGATCGCCGAACGCTTGGCAATGCGCGTGGTGTAAATCGCCAGCACTAAGCCGAAGAAGGTACAGCCAATCCCTACCGCCACGGAAAGCAGGAAGGAGTTCCAAATCACCTGCAAGATGTGCGACTGGCCGAGCACGGCCATAAAGGCCAGCGGCGCAAATTCTCCGGCGTCGTTGGTGAACATTGGGATGAAAATCGCAATGCTCGGGAAGATGATAAACACGCCAATCATGGCGATGATGCAAATCAGCGAGCCGAGCACAAAACGGTCGCCGCCCAGCCACTCAAGGCGTGACAGGGCCAGCGTGCAGACCGCGCCGAGGGCGATGAAAATACCGATGCTGCCATAGCCAAGGCCGCGCCCGACTAAGGTGGCGCTGACAATCATAAACAGCGCGCAGAACACTGACCATGCGGCGTCGAACTGGTGGCGACGGCGAGCTTCCAGCCGCTGCGCGTGGCGCGGGCGGAACAGCAGAACCATCGGCAACAGCAGCCACAGCAGGCTGACGTTCAGCCCCGACCAGCCGTAAGCCGCCAGAATTTCGTCCGCGGTGGATTCCAGCAAGCCATAGTCGAGGCTCCAGGCTGGCAGCAGTGCAAAGGCCAGCAGGATAAGCCCCAGCCACGCGAAAATCGGGTCGCGGCGCTGGATATCAGGCAGGCTGAGTGTATGAGACATGTTGTCCCCTCACATTTTAGGTGTTGAAAGAAAAAACTGAGTTAGAACCACTCTGCTCGTTCTAAAAGAAGAGCAGTTTTGCTCCCTCCCCTGGTAAGGGAAGGGCTGGGTTGGGGTATAAATGGCATCTCTGGCGTTGCCTGCCTCATCCCAGCCTTCCCCCTGAAGAGAAGGCGCTTTAGGCACTCAATAAATCGCGTGGGCCTTATTGTGTCGCTTTGCCCATCTTCACTTCGTTAACCCATTTAGTGATCAACGCCTTACGCATATCGGACGCGCCGTACTTGTCCATGTCGTAGTTGATCAATTTAAGGTCACTCATTTTCAGCGAGTTTGGCGAGGTTTCAGCCGTGGTGTTGGTGAGAATTTGGTAGGACTGACCTTTCTTCCACGCCAGCTCCTGCGCGTCTTTGGACAGCGCCCAGTCAACAAACAGCTTGGCGTTGTCCAGGTTGCGCGCGCCTTTCAGGATGCTGACGCCGCCAATCTCATAGCCGGAACCTTCACACGGGGAGATCAGCTTCAGCGGCGCGCCGCTCTCTTTCTCCTGCGCGTAGTCGTGCAAGAAGCCGATACCAATCGCGGTTTCACCACGGGCGGCATTGCGGGCCGGGGCGATGCCCGACTTGGTGTATTGGGAGATGTTGCCGTTGAGCTGTTTCAGGTAGTCGAAAGCCTGATCCTCGCCCCACAGCTGGGAGAAGGTCGCCAGCGCGGTGTAGGCCGTGCCGGAGCTTTGTGGGTCGGCGATTTGGATTTCGTTTTTATAAATCGGGTTGGTCAGGTCCTTCCAGCACTTTGGCTCTGGCAGGTTTTTCTCTTTCAGGCGATTGGTGTTCACCCCTATGCCCAGAATGCCGATGTACACCGCAGAAGAGTAGTTGCCTTTGCGCTTCGCCGGGTCGCGGAAGTTCGGCATGATCTGCTCGAGGTTCGGCGACTTGTAGGCTTGCAGCAGGTCCATTTCACCGGCCTGAGATTGCGGATCCAGCGTGCCGCCGTACCAGACGTCAGCCTGCGGGTTCTTTTTCTCCGCTTCGACTTTTGCCAGCGTGCTGCCGGAGCCGTTGCGGATAAACGAGGTCTTCACGTCGTACTTCTCGCCGAAGGCTTTGGTTTCTTCTTCACACATGGCGTTGGTGGCGCTGCAATACACCACCAGGCGGCCCTTGGCTTGAGCCGCGCCGGTGAAGGCGGTGAGGGCCACGGCGGCGGCCAAAAGCGAGTATTTGTAGAGGGTAGGAGAGAGATGTTTTTTCATGGTGTTTTACCTTTTCTTCTTATGTTGTGGGACAGAACCTTGTTATATGTCCGGCGGCGCGGCGCTCAGTTCGCGCTTACTGATACCCGCCATCATCATCGGCATCAGCAGTAACCCAACGCAGGCCGAAGCCAGCGTCAGCACGGCGAAGAAGCCGGACCAACCGTAATGCTGCATCACCACCGCCAGCGGCCAACCCGCCAGTGCGGCACCGAGGTAGGCAAACAGCCCAAGAAAGCCGGTCACCGTGCCCGCAGCGTCTTTGTGTGAATACTCCGTTGCTGCCAGCCCGATCAGCATCTGCGGGCCGAAAACAAAAAATCCGATACTGAAAAAGCTCAGGGCCAACAGGCCGAAGTGGTGGACCGGCGCCAGCCACAGGGCGGTGACCGTGACGAACAGCCCGAGCGAAAACAGCAAAATCATTGGGGCGCGCTGGCCGCGAAACAGCAGGTCGGAACCCCATCCGGCGAACAACGCGCCGAGCAGTCCGCCCAGCTCGAACAGCGACAGCGTGGCGTTGGCGCTCAGCAGATTGACGCCGTGATTCTCCGCCAGCCAGATATTGCCCCAGTCATTTAGCGCGATGCGGATCAGGTAGACCAGCACGTAAGAGACGCCGAGCAGCCAGATGGTGCGGTTCTGCAAAATGGTCTGGCGCAGAATTTGCGTCATGCTCATCGGCGGACTTTGCTGCTCCTGCCGCAGCTCCAGCGGGTCGCGTCGCCACGCGCCCACCGTCGGCAAACCTTGCTGTTGCGGCGTGCCGCACAGCTGGCGGCACAGCCATAATCCAATCACTATTGCCACCACGCCAGGCACTAGCAGCGCCGCCTGCCAGCCCCACATCGAGGCCAAAAGCCCGGACAGCAGGGGCACCGCCGCGCCGCCGATATTGATCGAGGTGTTCCAGCATCCCCACCAGAAACCGCGCTCATTGCGCGAATACCAGTGGGTCAGCAATCGGGCGCACGGTGGCCAGCCCCAGCCTTGAAAGAACCCGTTTAGCGTCCAGACCACCAGCAGCGCGGTCAGCGAATGGCAGAAGGCGAACAGGATATTCAGCACCCCGGTCATCAGCAGGCCGACACCCATAAACCAGCGCGCGCCGGTCTTATCGCTATAAATCCCCGAAACAAATTTCGAGCTGCCATAAGCCAGATAAAACAGCGTGCCGAGCAGGCCGATGTCGCCTTTGGTCAGGCCAAGTTCCAGTTGCATCACCGGCATCGCGAAATTGACGCTTTTGCGCGTCAGGTAGAACGCGGCGTAGCCAATCACCATCGACAGCAGCAGGTGAACTCGCCAGTAGCGATAATTTTTGTCGACAAGTGAGGCTGACATCTGGGACATCGTTTAACTCCAACCTTATGAGCCGAGTGTAGGCAGGTGATTTTTGCAGCGGATGAGACAAGGTTTTAGATGACTAGGAATTATTCCTAGTCAGGGGGGAGTTCTTTGCAAATCTGTGGGCAACTTAACAATTATGTGGGTGCCGTTGCGCTGTTCGAGCAGCCATTCGCCGCCCAAGGCGCGCACTCGCTCCTCAATACCGCGCAGGCCAAACCCTTCTTTGACGGGATGAGCAAAGCCCTTGCCGTTGTCGCTGACTTCCAGCACCAGCATTGGGTGCTGCTCGGTCAGGCAGATGCGCACCTGCGTGGCCTCGGCGTGTTTGCTGATGTTGTTGAGCAGCTCCTGCACCAGCCGATAGAGCGTGAAGGTTAGGGTTTCGTCGCGAGGCAGCTCCGGCAGCCGATAGTCGAGGTGAAAGTCGATACCCTGTTCGGAGAAGGCGAACTCGTTGGCCAGATGATGCAGGGCTTTATCCAGCGACATCTCGTCCAGCACCGGTGGGCGCAGCTGGCGCAGCAGCTGGCGGGTGGTGTGGTGAATGCGCTGCGACAACTCGCCAATCTGCTTCGCCGCGCTGTGGGTGGCCGGGCCGTGCGGGCTCCTGTCCACCAGCATGGCCTGAATCTGAATGGCAGTGATGTTCTGGCCGATCTCATCATGCAGTTCGCGGGCAATCTCTTTGCGCACCGCCTCTTCGGTATGCACCAGCCGCTCGGTGAGCTGGCGGCGGGTGTCCAGCTCCTGTTCTAGCTGCAAACGGTAGCGATTAAGATGCGACGCCAGCTGCTGCTGGCGGCTGATGGCTATTCCCAAGCCAATGCCGAGCAGCGCCTGGGTGGAGAGGAACAGCTCCAGCTCGAGCAAATCGTGAAACGCGCCGCTCATCTGCCGGGTGACGGTGATCATCAGGCTGCCAAGCACCGCCGCCAGCACGCCCCCCTGCCAGCCGAAGGCGTAGGCCATCACCACGTTGGGCAGAAACACCAAAATGATCAGCAGCCGCTCGACCTCCGGGGCCAGACTCATTTGCAGGCAAACGGCGAGGGCGAAGAACAACGAGCACCAAATCAGCAGCGAGGTGCGCAGCGGCGGGTCGGGGATCTCCTGCGCCAGCAGGTTTTGCAGATGCTGCTGTTTAAGATATTCGTAAATCAGATAGATAAAAGGCGTCAGCAAAATCCCGCCGGTGAAGGAGGCCAGCAGGGTTTGGCTCAGCGTCGCGCTCAGCCATAAACCCGGCACCGCCATCTGCAACAGGCTATTGCCCGCCACTGCCCCGAGTAGCAGCAACAGCCGCTGCCAATAGAGGGTAAAGCGCCGCCACAGATGCTGCACCAGCGCGGCGGGGATTAAGCTGAGCAGGGGCGACAGCAGCATGATCCAGTGGGTTTGCAGCTGTTCGCTGTGCAGCCAGACGCCAATTGCCGCCTCTGAGAGCAGCATGGCGGGCCAGTAGCGCCGCGACAGTAGCGTCATCAGCGCCAGTCGCAAGCCCTGCGGCAGCAACAACATCGCCTGCTGGCCGTTTTGGGTCAGATAGAAGCTGATCGACCAGAGCGCCAGCCAGCAGAGGCTGTAGAAAATCGCCAGAAAAAGGGTGAGACCGAGCTTTCTCATTAGGCAAGCAGGCTGTGCTGAATGGCGAAATGCACCAGTTCGATGGTGGTGTCGCACTGGAGTTTGCCGAGGATGTTGGCGCGGTGAACGTGCACGGTTTTGTGGCTCAATTCCAGCTGTTCGGCTATCGCCTTGACGCTCAGCCCGTTAACCAGCAGGTCGAAAATCTCGCGCTCGCGGGGCGTGAGGGATTGCAGCGCCTTGGGCGTTTGCTGACTTTGGCGCAGCGCCAGCAGGGCGTCGGAGCAGAGATAGCGGCCACCGGCGTGGACGGTGCGCACCGCTTGCACCAGCTCCTCTGGCCCGCAGCGCTTGGTCAGATAGCCACTGGCCCCGGCGTCCAGCGCGCTTTGCACGAAGGCGGTGGTGTCGTAAATGCTCAAAATAATGGCGCGGAAATTGGGCCGCTGCTGGCGCAGGCGGCTCAGCAGGCTTAGCCCACTTTCATCTGGCATTGCGATATCCATCACCGCCACGTCAATGTTCATCTTCAGCAGCGACGACCAGGCGTTAGCCGCCGACGCGTACTGACCGACAATTTTGATGTCAGATTCCAGCCCCAGCAACTGAGCAAAGCCGGAGCGCACCACCACGTGGTCATCAATTAGGGCAACGTTAATCATCTGGAGTAACTGAATGTAAATGGAATTTACATAATGGTCATGAATGCTTGCCGCTGGCAACTGGCAGATGTGGAAATGCAGGGTGGGTAACGGAATTTGATTTAAGAATTCGCTCACCCATCCTGAGTCATCGTTAAATCGACAGCACTCTGACTGGGTTTCCCGCTAAGAATGACTCGATATTTTCGACCGCTTCACTGAAATAGATTTGATAATTCTCCGTGGAAACATAGCCAATATGCGGCGTCGCCAGCACGTTGGGCAGCGAGCGGAAAGGGTGGTCGGCGGGGAGCGGCTCGACGTCAAACACGTCCAGTCCCGCGCCGCCGATTTTGCCCTGTTGCAGTGCGGCAATCAGCGCCGGTTGGTCAACAATGGCGGCGCGCGAGGTGTTGATCAGCAGGGCGGAAGGTTTCATCAGCGCCAGATCGGCGGCATCCACTAGCCCCCGGCTGCGATCGCTGAGCACCAGATGAATCGATACCACGTCGCTGGTGGCCAATAGGGCTTCTTTGCTGGCCGCCAGCTCCACGCTGTGTTTTGCCGCGTGCTCGGCGGTGAGGTTTTGGCTCCAGGCCACCACTTTCATGCCAAAGGCGTGGCCTATCTTGGCCATCTGCTGGCCAATTTTACCCAGTCCAATTAGGCCCAGACGCTTGCCGCTGAGGCCCAGTCCGACGGTGCTCTGCCACGTGCCGTTGTCGCGCAGGGCGTTATTTTCGGTGACCAGATGGCGGGCCAAACCGAGGATCAGCCCCCAGGTCAGCTCCGTCGGTGCGCTGCCGCCGCTGCCAGTGCCGCATACCGTGACGCCGTGCAGTTTCGCCGCCTCAAGATCAACGGAGGCATTGCGCATCCCTGAGGTGATCAGCAATTTGAGCTTAGGCAGGCGGGCAAACAGCGCGGCGGTAAAAGGCGTGCGTTCGCGCATGATGACCACAATTTCGGCGTCGGCGAGGGTTTTCACCAGCATTTCTTCATCAGCAATGTGCTGGTTAATCACTTGGGTATCGACTTTATCGTCCAGCGAAGACCAATCGGCGTAGGTGAGGGCAACGTTTTGGTAATCATCAAGAATGGCACAGCGAATTTTGGCGGACATCGGACGATCCTTAGCGGAAAAGATTCATTAGCGAGTAAAGGATATATAACACCCCACCCAAATAATTCCAGCCAACATCTAAGGATGGGCACAAAAATGCCGGTTATTACAGGCAATGCTTCCCTCAGAGAGGAAGTTGCGGTAAAGAATGAAGCGAAAACAGAGTTAACACTTATATCAATAAATAATAGTAATAATTAATGGGGAGAGGAGTCAGGAATGACGGTCTGGCAATGTTATTTACAGGGTTGGAAGCGCTACGTTGATTTTAGTGGTCGCTCAACCAGAAAAGAGTTTTGGGTATTCTTGCTCGGCAGCATGCTGATTTCCGTGCTGTTGGGCTTCTCGGTTGCCATCATCACCACGCTGGTGGGGGTGACGAACGCTATCTTCTACGGCAGCCTAGCGCAGTGGATATTTTTGCTGGCGGTGATTGTGCCGATTATGGCCGTGGGCATCCGTCGCATGCATGACATCAACCGTTCCGGCTGGTGGTTCGGTATGCTTTATCTGATCCAACTGGCACTGCGGCTGATTAATACTATCTTGCAGCACTTCGCCTCGCCGCAGGTGTATGTCTACGCCAAGCTGACGCTGGGCACGCTGGCGTGGATCCCACTGATTTATGTCCTGTATTTGTGCTGCAAGAAAACGGCAGTGCCGCTGGCGGAACCTGCGTTGGTCACGCCATAAATCGCGTTTTTGCAAAAGCGAAGGGGCCAGATTTGGCCCCTTTTTATGTGCTGATTGCCTCCATTAGCTTGGCGTGGGAATACCAAACTGTTTGAGGGTGGGGTCAACGTTGTGGTCGAAGGTTTTCTGATCTTTGTGCTTTTTCACCGCGTCAATAATGGCTTTGATCCCGAAACCTAAGCCCATCGCCGCGTCGACGATCCAGCCGACCGGCCCGGCGGCTGCACCCAGCGCCTCGGCAGCGGCGGCACCGGCTGCTTCACCTGCGACCGTGCCAGCCACGCGACCGGCCACGCTGCCTGCGATACGGCCCAGCCCCACGGAAGCATCTTTGCCCAAGGCTTCGGCGGCGGTGTTAAAGCCGAGTTTGCCCAGCTCCGAGCTGCCTTTGATGCCGTCATAAATGGTTTTCGCCGCGCCTGCTTTATCGCCCGATTTCAACTGTTCAGACACCGACGCCAGACCCGCGACGCTCATGATGCCGCTGCCACTGAGTGAGGCTCTTTTCGCCATGCTCAGCCCCATCTCGCTGGTTTGCTTCTCCACCCCATCGCGCAGCTGCGAATACATCTCTTTGCCGGTCATCTTGGTCAAATCGCTGTCTTTCGGCAGGGTGCCGGCGTCTTTCAACGTGTTGAGGAAGCTCATGCCTTTGCTGGTGGTGCTTAGGGCTTTCATGGTGGCTTCGGCGTAGCCATCTTCCGAGGCTGCTGTCACGCTGTCCGGGATAGCATCTTCATAGGCGGCTTTCTTCTGATCGACACTCGCCAGTACGTCTTTGGCATCGACCTTGCTGTTATTTTTCAGACCACTTTCTACCGCCTGACCTTGAGTGAAGTTCTGCTCGTAGGAAGTCTGAATTTGCTGTTTGATGTCAGGGCGGCTGTTGATCACCTGCGCGGTGGTGGGCAGGTTCGCCCCTTTGCCCTGAAGGTCGCCCTGCAATTGCAGCTCTGAATTGAGGCTGTTAATGGCGTCGCTGTAATCCACCGGCTGCTGGTCTTCCGGCTTCTTACCGGCATTGGCCTTGGCGGCGGCGTCGCGCGCGGCCTGCATATCTTGGTCCATGGTTTTGCCTGAAATCAGATCCTGATAGCTTTGATTCACCGCTTTGCTTAGACCGGGGTCATTGCCAATCATCATCTTTTCCTGTCCAGGCACGGCCTGCGCCATAAACTTCTGCACGTCCGGGTCGCTCTGCAATTGCGCGATATCATCTTGCAGCGCCTGCGAGGTTTTGTCGGTTTTACGCAGCGAGCTGCCGCCATCTACTTGGCCCTGCGTTTGTTGCAGTTTGACCAACACCGCCGCTTTCTGCGCACCGCTGTAGTTTTGCGGGTTCTGGAACACGTCGGCCCCGAGATTGCTGATATCCACGTTTGCCACGGCGTTGCGGGTCGCCGCGTCATTCATCATGCTGGCGAACTCGCCGCTGTTGGTCGGCGCCTGCTTGGCGATCCAGTTGTCGATATTGCTGCCGCTGATTTTCTGATCCGGGTTGTGCAGCGCCAAATCTTTACCTTCTAACCCGCCCTGATCCAGCATGTATAAGAAGCCGGGCTGGGAGAAGGTTTTGGCCGCTTGCTGCAAAGCAGGGGACAAGCCCGGATTATTATGCTGAATGGCCTTCAGCGAGTCGGCGGTGATGTAGGAATCAACCTTGCCGTTGGAGTCTAGCGAGGCGCATTTCACCAGAGGTTCGCTGGCGCGCAGCGTCGCCGCAGAAGTCACCATCTGCAAGGACTGCGGATCGGCATTCGGGTGAGCCTTCTGGTAGTCCGTGACGTCTTTGACCGCCGCGTCGCGGGCTTTGTCCATATTATTGGCGAAGGCGGCATAGTCACCGTTGGTGGTTTTGCCATCAGGCTTGCCACCGTGCTTGCCGACGTCAGTGGCGGTTTTCAGCGCCGGGTTGGCGTCGATAAAGGCTTTGGCATGAGCGGCGTCAGGGCCACCGGCCGCCGCCATCTTGGCCGCCGCCGCTGGGCGATTCATCTCTTTTTCAGCTTGCAACTGCTGGTCTGGCGGCAGGTTCGCCACCAGCGGGGCATACTTTTTTAACTCCTCGGGAGAAGAGTATTTCGAGTTATCGATAAAGTCAGCGTCGGCCGAAGAGGCAGTAGAACTGGCTGCAGCGCTAGCCGAACTGGCGGAGGTGGCTGAAGTTGCCGAAGTAGCCGAAATTGGGCTTGCGCTCTGCGGCGCATTCACACCCGAGCTGGCGGGCGCTGGGGTGCCAGTCGGTGCAGATGGAGTGCCTGAAGCCGCGCCGTTTTGCGCGTCACTCATTTTTCGCAATAAACCGGCAATCATCGACGCCAGCTCGTTGATAATATCGCCCGGATCATTGGCGGCCGCCGCGCTGTTGGCCTGATTATTGGTCTGACCGTACTGAATTGACAGATTTGAACCCGAACTTGCCCGGTTCAAGGTGCTGGCAGGCGGCTGGGTTCCAAAAGAGGTTTCATCAGCCGACGAAGAAATTGAGCCATTGAAGGCCGGACCAGATTGGGAAGGCAATACGCGCATTTTAACTCACCTCAAATAGCTTCCTAAGCTAAGTGAGTGGTGAAAATGGCGGAGGAGTTCCGCCACCTAGCACTGCCTCAAAAATTACCGCTATAATCGCAGAAATTATTTAACGAGTTTAGAAACGAAAATGACAAAACTGACCTTACAAGAGCAACTGCTAAAAGCCGGATTAGTGACCAGCAAAAAGGTGGCTAAAGTTCAGAGAACGGCTAAAAAGTCACGGGTTCAGGCGCGTGAGGCAAGAGAAGCGGTGGAAGAAAATAAAAAAACGCAGCTTGAGCGTGATAAACAGTTAAATGAACAACACAAACAGGCTGTGTTATCTAAAGAACATAAAGCTCAGGTTAAACAACTGATTGAAATGAATAGAATTGATATTGCAAAAGGCGATATTGGTTTTAACTTCACCGATAATAATCTTATCAAAAAAATAATGGTGGATAAGGTCACTCAGGCCCAGTTGATTAGCGGGCGTCTCGCCATTGCTCGTTGGGTTACCGATAACCCGAGTGAGAGTCAGTACGCCATTATTCCTGCAAGCGTCGCTGATAAAATTGCCCAGCGAGACGCCGGCAGCATTGCTTTAAACAGCGCGCTCAGTCAGGAAGAGCAGGATGAAGAAGATCCGTATGCTGACTTTAAAGTGCCCGACGATTTGATGTGGTGATCAAGGGTTGCGTATGGAGGTTGTGGCTTAGAAAGGACTAGCATGACGGGCTTCGATTTTCACCCCGCTGATGGGATGCACAAAATGCAGCTCGCTGGCGTGCAGCATCAGGCGAGGTGTCTGTTCAGTCCCCGGCAGCAGCAGGCCGCCATACAAATCACAGCCTAAAATGGGGTGGCCCAGTAGCTGACAGTGAATGCGCAACTGGTGCGTGCGCCCGGTTTCTGGCGTCAGCTCCACCCGCGTCAAGGGCAGCAATGCGCCGTTTTCTAACTCACGGTATAAGCGTTCAATCACCCGATAGCCGGAGCGCGCGGGCTTGCCGTGAATGACGCAAATTGACATCAGCGGGAACAGCGCCGGCTCTTTGGCAATGGGCGCATCAATCACCCCTTCATCTTCATCCAGATGCCCGCAGAGCAGGGCGCTGTAGATTTTCGTCACGCTGCGCTGACTGAACTGCTGGCAAAGTGCGGCATTGATTGGCTTATTGCGGGCAATCACCATCAGGCCAGAAGTACCGAAATCGAGGCGATGAACCAGAGTGCAGCCGGGGAATGTCTGCACCAGCCGATGATGGACCGAATCGAGATTGAGCGGATTTTTACCCGACAGGCTCAGCAGCCCGGCAGGCTTATTGATCAGCAGCAGATGCTCGTCCTGATAGAGCGTCTCGATCTCGTCGTGGCACGGCGGGGCGATAAAGGTATCGATAATCGTAGACATCAGGCTTTCCGCAGGAAGAGGGGGGGCGGATGATAACCAATTTTGAGCCAACTGACGAATCAGTCGGCGAAAACACCAAAGCAAAACGCCCGCTTAAGTTTCCTTAAGCGGGCGTCTCTAATATGGCTCCTCTGACTGGACTCGAACCAGTGACATACGGATTAACAGTCCGCCGTTCTACCGACTGAACTACAGAGGAATCGTTGGAACGGGGCGAATAATAGCGACTGCCCGCAGGCATGTCAAAGGGTTAACGAAAAATAGATGTTGTTTGGTGAGTCTTTGGTCAGGTTGTTGATTTTTATAGCGTGGTAATTTGGAATACGCCTCGCATGGCGTGAAAACAAACCCTTTCTCATCCCCTCCTTTGGCTTATTTTAGTGCTTTGTTAATCTCTGAATATAGATTATAGTCTATAAAGGGTGGCGCCATGTGGACGGTACTAACCACGGATTTGTTTGATCAATGGTTTGATCAGCAAAATGATGGAACTCAGGAGAAAGTTCTTGCGGGTTTATTAGCTCTTCGTCGAGGAGGGCCGCAGCTCGGAAGGCCGTTGGTCGATACTGTTTGTGGCTCGGGTTACCCGCACTTGAAGGAGTTGCGGATACAGCACAAAGGGGAGCCACTTCGTGCTTTCTTTGCTTTTGATCCTTTCCGCCAGGCCATTGTTCTGTGCGCGGGGAGCAAAAAGGGCAAGGAAAAGCAGTTCTACAAACGGATGCTTCACATTGCCGATCAGGCGTATCTGAGGCATCTACGGGAAGAATAAGGAGCATTAAAATGGCGAAAAATTTACAAGACTTACTGGCTGCGCGCAGCAGTGAAAGTCAAAAGCGCATCTCCGAGGCGGCTGATGAAATGCTGCTTGAGGTGAAGCTCTACGCCCTGCGCGAGCAGTTGGCGATGTCGCAGGCGGCGGTAGCCAAGGCGATGGGGATCAGCCAGCCTTCGGTGGTGGCGATTGAGCAGCGCGGCAATGATATCAAGCTGTCGACCATGAAACGTTATGTTGAAGCGATGGGCGGAAAACTGCGCATTGATGTCGAGCTGCCTGACGGCAAACACACAAGCTTTGTGGTGTGAGCAGAAAGAAAAAACCGGCTGCTAAATCGGACGGGTGGACCGAATAACAGCCGGTGATCATCAAAATTGATGAGCTAAGGAGAAACTGAGGTCGTCAGTTACCTTTTAATGCAGCTTCTGTGCCAGTTTTTGTGAGTCGACGATTTTTAAGTAATGCATTGAGCAAGATAGCGCCGAAGGTTGCCGTGCCGATACCGCCCAGCGTGAAGCCGCCGAGCGTCAGGGAGAAGTTGCCCGCGCCCAGCACCAGCGTCACTGCGACCATTATCAGGTTACCGTTTTCATTGAGATCAACCTTGTTCTGCAACCAGATGCGCGCCCCTGAAACCGCAATTAAACCAAAGACCACGATGGATGCCCCGCCGAGTACCGGGCCGGGAATGGTGTGGATCACTGCACCAAATTTGGGAGAGAAGCCCAAAACGATGGCAACGGCGGCGGCGGCAACAAAAATAAGCGTGGAATAAATTTTGGTGACCGCCATGACGCCAATGTTTTCTGCATAAGTGGTCACGCCGCTGCTGCCGACCGCGCCGGAGAGCATGGTTGCCAATCCGTCGCCGACAAAGGCGCGACCCATGTACGGGTCGAGATTTTTTCCGGTCATGCCCGCCACGGCCTTGATGTGCCCGAGGTTCTCGGCCACCAGGATCACCGCGACCGGCGCGATCAGCAGCATGGCGTGAGCGCTAAACGTTGGGGTAGTTATGGTCGGCAGGCCAAACCACGCGGCTTGCGAGATGATGCTGAAATCGACCGGTTTGCCTAACCCCAGGCCGTTAGTGACGACTACGTAAATAGCGTAGGCGGCGACCAGCCCCAGCAAAAGCAACAGCTTTTGCACCAGCCCGCGCGTAAATACCGCCACCGCGCCGATGCACAGCACGGTAACCACCGCCATCCAGCTGTCGAATGAAGAGGCGGACACGCTGTGAATGGCGATGGGTGCCAGATTCAGGCCGATCGCCATGACCACGGCACCCGTGACCACCGGCGGCATCAGCTTTTCAATCCAGCGCGTCCCGACTGCCATCACCACAAAACCTATCAGCATATACACAGCGCCACAGGCGATAATGCCGCCGAGAGCTAAGGCGATATTCGGGTTGGCGCCTTGCCCGCTGTAGCCCGTCACTGCAATCACCAGCCCGACAAAAGAGGCGCTGGAGCCAAGGTAGCTAGGCACTCGCCCACCAACCACCAGGAAGAACAGCAGGGTGCCAATCCCTGACATTAGGATGGCCATGTTGGCGTCAAAGCCCATCAGCAGCGGCATGAGCACCGTCGCGCCAAACATCGCTACCGTGTGCTGCAAGCCCATCACCATCGTCTGCCCTAAAGTCAAACGCTCATCCGGCGCGACAACGGCGCCATCCAGATTGCCCTGCCGTAAACGCCATTTTGGAAACCAGGAATTCGCCATATTGTGCTCCGCAGTGAGAAAACATCACGAGTAAAGGTGAAAACAGCCTGCTTTGACAGGCGCGTTAGGGCCCATTAAGAACCTGAATTTGCCGCGCGCATTAAGGAGTGATAGCGGCGGTCGAAATAGGCCAGTCCGTGGCTTTCATCGTTGCGCAACAGCGCCACGGCTTCGCATATCAGAATGTCGTGAGTGCCGACGCTGGTGATTTGAGTGATGTTGCAGTCGAAAGAGACCAGAGCGCCGCTCAAAATGGGCGAGCCGGTTGCCAGCGTTGACCACTCGGCGGCCTCGAATCGCTGTTCCATCGGCGTTTTGCCGCCAAACAGGTTGGATAGCGACTCATGGTTATGGGCCAGCGTGTTGACGCACAGCACGTGGTTCTGTTTGAACATCGGGTAGACCGAGGCCGAGCGATTCAGGCACACCAGCAGGGTCGGTGGGGTGTCGGTCACGCTGCACACCGCCGAGGCGGTAAATCCGGCGCGTCCCGCCGGGCCATCTGTCGTGATGATGTTCACCGCCGTGCCGAGCCGCGCCATAGCATCGCGAAAATCCTGCTTTTCCACCGGCAGGATCGGGTGATGTGGGGTTGCCGTTTGCATCAGGTTTCTCCCTTTTCAGACCAGCCTACAGGCGCGGTCAAAGTCAAGGCGCGGCAGACGGGCGTAGACTTTGCTGCTGTCGCCATAGCCGATGTTTATCAGGAAGTTGGACTTCCAGCCCAGCTCTGACATAAATGCGGCATCCACTTTAGTAGGGTCAAAGCCGGACATCGGTCCGGTGTCTAAACCCAGCGAACGGCAGGCCATGATCAGGTAAGCCGCCTGCAAGCTGCTGTTACGAAATGCCGTCTCATGGGCCAGTTCCGGGCTGGAGGTAAACCACGAACGGGCGTCGCCGTGAGGAAATAGCTCGGGAAGCGCCTCGTAAAACTCGGGGTCCCAGCCGACAATGGCGGTCACCGGCGCGGACATAGTTTTAGCCAGATTGCCGCTGGAAAGCGCCGGAGCCAGCTTCTCCTTAGCCTCTTGACTGCGCACAAACACAATGCGCGCCGGGCTACAGTTGGCCGAGGTTGGCCCCATGCGCGCCAGCTCGTAAACCTGCTGGAGCAGTTCATCGCTAACCGGCTTTTCCAGCCAGCCGTTATGGGTGCGGGCTTCGGTGAATAGGGTTGCCAGCGCGCTGGCGGTTAATGCTTCGGCCATGGGATTTCCGTCGGGTTAAGGCTTGAAATGGGGTTCTGGCTTTGCAGGCCGTGGGTCTGCAACCATGCCAATAAAAGTGCGTTAAAGGTGTCACTGTCGGTCACGCTCATGGCATGACCGCCGTAATTCATCTGCTGATGCTCGCCGTGGGGCAGGGCCTGCGCCAGCGAAACCGACTGGTGCCAAGGCACTAGCAGGTCGTCTTTACTGCTTAGAGCCAGCACCGGCGCAATCACCTGACTGAGCGAATCGGTCAGGTCAGAGGTCATCAGCGCTTCTAACCGCCGCAGCAGGTTTTCCATCCCTTGAAAATGCGCAACCTGATGCTGCCTCTCCTGCTCAAGCAAATCGCGATGAGCAGAAAGCCAGTCGGCAGGATAAAGAAACAGCGGCTGGGCCTGCACATAGGCATCAACCCCGCTGTTTAATAAAAGGTTTTGGCGCACTTCAAAGCAGCGGCGGGTTTGCGAATCAAGCCTGGCCCAGCCGTTAACCACCACCAGACTTTGCAGCAGGGAAGGGTAGCGCAGGGCCAAATGCAGCCCAATAATCCCCCCCAGCGCATGTCCGACGATATGACAACGGTCGATATGCAGTTCATTCAGCAGCCCCGCCAGCTCGTCGGCCATATCTTCCATTCTGTAACCCGCAGGCACCTCGCCCTGACTAACGCCGGTGCCCTGCTGGTCATACAGCACCACGCGAAAGTGCTCTGCTAACATCGCCAGCTGTGGCTGCCAAAAGCCGTGTACGCCGCCCAGTCCCGATGACAGCACAACGGTATCCACCGACGGAGAGTCTTTACCCAATACTTTGTAATACATGGTTAATCTCCTAGGTGAACTTGGGTTTATCACTTGCCGATATGGGCGATTGAGGCGATTTCTATCAGGGCGTCCGGCTTAACCAGTCCACACTGAATGCAGAAGCGTGCGGGTTTTTCGCCGGGGAAGTATTCGGCATACACCTGATTCACGGCGCCATAATTGGCCCAGTCGGTAATGAAAATGGAGTTCATGGTGACGTCATCCATGGCGCCGCCCGCCGTTTCAATCACCTTTTTGATGATTTCCAGCACGTGGCGAGTTTGCGCAGCGGCATCGCCGATATGCACCACATTGTTGTCTTTATCAAAGGGCAGGGTTCCCGAGACGTAAACCACGCCATCGGCCAAAGTGCCCGGAACAAATGGAGCCAGCGGAACGCCGCTGCCTGCTGGAATAATCGCGCTTTTAGGCATTATTTTTCCTCAATTTATTATCAGGCTGATTTACTCAGCGGCTGCTCGCTATAACCCACGGCATCGCAGAAGCTATTGACGTTGGACACCCAGCCGAAGAAGGTTTCAATGTTGTAAATCGCGGCTTTTTGCGCGAAGTCCGGCCCGGCCTGATGAGTCGCGTCTTCCAGCACTACGCCGAAATATTCGAGGAAGAAGCCGTCGCGCAGGGTGGATTCCACGCAAACGTTAGTGGCAATGCCGGTAAATACCAGATGATGAATGCCGTAGCTGCGCAACAGGCTGTCGAGCTGGGTGTTGAAGAAGCCGCTGTAGCGCGGTTTCGGCAGCACGATGTCACCCGGCTGTGGCTGAAGTTGGTCCACTAAGTCGTAGTCCCAGTCGCCTTTTGCCAGCAGTTTTCCCATCAATTCAGGACGTTTTCGCATGGTCTTGAGTGCATTGGACTTGTGATAATTTGGCGAGCCGCTGCCGCCCGCTTCGACATACTGATTGTCCCAGCCGTTTTGGAAGAAAATGACTTTGATGCCCGCCGAGCGCGCCGCGGCAATCGCCCGCTGGATGTTTTTAATCACCGGGCCGGTGGCCGACACGTCAAAGCCCGCCAAATCCAGATAGCCGCCCTGCGAGGCGTAGGCGTTTTGCATATCCACCACGATCAGCGCGGCCTGCTGCGGGGTAAACGCAATAGTTTCCGGGCGAGCTTTTAATAGTGTTTCTTGGCCGCTGCTTTGGGTATCGCGGCGAACAACGTTGTCAGCTTTCGATTGATCAAACACGGTCATCAGGCCACCTCTTTCTGTTCAATGTTGTGAGTCAGCACGTCTTGACGGGTTTTCATCAGCGGTTGGATGTACTGGCCGAAGTTTTCAATGCCGTTTACGAAGTCGTCGAATGTCAGCAGGATGCCCTCAGTGCCGGGGACGGTCGCGATTTCATCCAGCATTTTGGCGACGTTGGCATAGGAGCCGACCAGCGTGCCCATGTTGATATTCACCGCCGAGGTTGGGTCGGCCATCTGGCGCACATTGGTGTCGCTGCCTGACTTGGTGTCTTTGCTGCTCTGGTCGGTGAGCCACGCCAGCGCGTCGGCGTCGGCCCCGGATTTGTACAGTTCCCACTTGGCGCGGGCGGCGGCGTCGGTTTCATCGGCGATGATCATGAATAAGACATAAGAGGCGACGTCGCGCTGCTCGGCGTCTGCTGCGGTTTTCATCCGCGCGGCGGTCGGGGCGAAGGCGGTGGGCGTGTTGACGCCTTTGCCGAAGCAGAAGTTGAAATCGGCATGTTTGGCGGAAAAGGCCATGCCCGCGTCACTCTGCCCGGCGCAGATCACTTTCATCTCGGCCTGCGGGCGTGGGCTGACGCGGCAGTCATCCATCTTGAAGAACTCGCCGTCTAAGTCACAGTGGCCGGTGCCCCACAGGTCGCGCAGCACGGTGACGTATTCGGTCAGGTAGTCGTAGCGGCGGCTGAAGTAGTCGTCGCCCGGCCACATGCCCATTTGCTCATATTCCGGTTTCTGCCAGCCGGTGACCACGTTGACGCCAAACCGGCCGTTGGAGATAGAGTCAATGGTCGCGGCCATGCGGGCCACTATGGCCGGTGGCATCACTAATGTGGCGGCGGTGGCATAGAGTTTAATGCGGGAAGTCACCGCGGCGAGGCCCGCCATCAGGGTGAACGACTCCATATTGTGTTCCCAGAACTCGGTTTTGCCGCCGAAGCCGCGCAGCTTGATCATCGATAGCGCGAAGTCGAAGTTGTAGTGTTCGGCTTTTTGCACAATGGTTTTATTCAGCTCAAAAGTAGGCTGGTACTGCGGCGCAGTAGAGGAAATTAACCAGCCGTTGTTGCCGATGGGAATAAAGACACCGATTTTCATAGCTCACCTCAATTTCGCTAATCTTAACAATGGCTTGCCTGAGTCATTTGGACGGCAGACAGCGCTGTGTGAAAACGTATTGACGAGGAAGCTATTGCAAAGCCAATGCCAGTTTTTAAATCGGCTTATTTTTCAGTCGGTTGAAAAATACGCAGCATGTTTTCTGGAGTAATTGGTCTAATTCGGACCATTTGGTAAAAATTAACTGCACGAAAAACAGGCAGAGGTGGGCAAAAATGGTGCGGTTTTGTTAAAAAATTACCTCTTTGTGGTTAATTGCAGAAATGCTCACGGGGTAAGGGATTGACGATAGTCGCAGTGAAAGTCATTTGTTATGCTCGGAATATTGCAGAAAGCGGGGCGGGAGAGGTTGTGAGTCAGCAGATTGAGCAGCAGAAGAAAGCGCCGACCCGGCGTTCAAAAGCCGTCGCGGCAAAGCGCAGCACCATTATGGCTGCCGCGCTGGAGTTTTTCTCGTTGTACGGCATCCACGGTACCAGTCTGGATCAGGTCGCCGAGCGCGCCGATGTGTCCAAAACCAACCTGCTGTATTACTTCCCATCAAAAGAGGATTTGTATATCGCCGTGCTGCGCGGGCTGTTGGACGTGTGGGTCGCGCCGCTGATTGCCCTGCGCGCCGAGCAGCATCCGCTATCTGCCATCAGCGAGTATATCCGCCTCAAGCTTTGCGTCTCCCGCGACCACCCGCAAGCCTCGCGGCTGTTCTGTCTAGAGATGGTGCAGGGCGCGCCGTTGTTGAAACAGGAGTTGGGCGGCAGTCTCAAGACGCTGGTGGAGGATAAGTCCGACGTCATTCGCGGCTGGATAAAGCAGGAGTTGATAGCCCCCATCGAGCCTCTGCATTTGATATTCATGCTCTGGGCGACCACCCAGCATTACGCGGATTTCAGCGTGCAAGTCGAAGCCATCAGCGGCAAAACCCTCAACGATGAGGCGTTCTTTGAACAAACAGTTCAGGGGATTCAAAGAATCATCATAGGGGGGATTCGGGTTTGAAAACCCTTTGAAACTTTTACTAGACCAGATCATTTTGTGGTTTTTTCTTGCTCCTCCCCCCTCCTGAAAGGGGAAGGAGCAAAACCAAAACATCTGAAAGACAAAGTGTTGAGTTAAATAATTCAGACCTTTCGATTTCTCGTCCGGATCCAATATCCCACCGCCAACACCACAAACCACAGTGGCGTCACCATCAGGGCCTGGCGGGTATCATCCTGCAAGGTTAACAGCACCAGCACGCAGGCGAAGAACGCCATACAGACCCAGCACATCAACTTGCCTAACGGCATTTTGTAGATGGATTTCTCATGCAACTGCGGGCGCTGGCGGCGATATACCAGATACGAGCAGAGGATGATGGTCCAAACGAACATAAACAAAATGGCCGAAACCGTTGTCACCAGCGTGAATACTGTCACCACGTCGGGGATCAGATAAATCAGTACCACGCCACCCAGCAGGCAGATACAGGAGAAGGTCAGGCCGTTTGACGGCACCGCGCGGGAGGACAATTTACCAAAGGCTTTCGGCGCATTGCCTTCCTGTGCCAGACCAAACAACATGCGGCTGGTGGAGAACACGCCGCTGTTGGCGGAAGAGGCCGCCGAGGTCAGCACCACGAAGTTAATAATGCTGGCGGCAGCGGGCAAGCCGGCAATCACGAACAGCTCGACGAACGGGCTCTTATCCGGCACTACGGAGTTCCACGGCGTGACTGACATAATCATAATCAACGAGAAAACGTAGAACATGATGATGCGCAGCGGGATGGCGTTGATGGCGCGCGGCAGAGACTTCTCCGGATCTTTGGTTTCGGCTGCGGTCGTTCCGACTAATTCAATGCCGACAAAGGCGAAAATCGCTATCTGGAAGCCAGCAAAGAAGCCGCTAATGCCGTGGGGGAAGAAGCCGCCGTCATTCCACAAGTTACTGAACGAGGCAACCGAGCCGGTTGGCGTCTCAAAGTGAGTCAATACCATCACCAGGCCGGTGATAATTAAGCCGACGATGGCGACGATTTTAATCATCGCGAACCAGAACTCCATCTCACCAAACATTTTAACGGTGGCGAGGTTCAGGCTCAGCAAGAGTAAAACGCAGAGTAAAGAGGCTATCCACTGCGACAAGCCGGGGAACCAGAATTGTGCATAAGCAGTAATGGCCACCACGTCGGCGATGCCGGTGACTACCCAGCAGAACCAGTAGGTCCAGCCCGTAAAGTAGCCCGCCCACGGACCCAGCAGGTCAGCGGCGAAGTCGCTGAAGGATTTATATTCAAGGTTAGAAAGCAGCAGTTCGCCCATCGCACGCATTACGAAAAACAGCATAAAGCCGATGATCATATAAACGAAGATGATGGATGGACCCGCCAGGCTGATGGTTTTCCCCGACCCCATGAACAGGCCGGTACCAATAGCGCCACCGATAGCAATAAGCTGGATATGCCGGTTACTGAGGTTGCGCCGCAGGTTATCTGCACCTTCCTCTTCCGGCTTGCTGAGGATTTTAGACTCGTCTTGCATGTTGTATTGATTCCTGTTTTTTCGCCCTAATAGCGCTGAACGCTGCACCATATCGCGCTTTTTCTCATTTATTGAGCTCTGAATGGCTCTTTTTCGTACTTCTCAGTCATGAATACCGATAAGTGCTGTAATACTAATGTTAAAACGTAGCTTATTATAACCAACATGAAAATTAAGAATGAAATTAACGTATAGTATTTTTTACATAAATGATGAGTGTCTGTTAATTAAACAACCCAAGATCCATCAGGCGCGAATAATACGCGTTTTACACGTGATGGGAATCACAAATGTTTATGAGAATGACTGCAAGATAATTGAAAAACGCGAGGTAGGCCTAGAGGCAGAGTAATTATTCATCACGATGATGCTGGTGCGACAGGTGTGACGACAGATTTTTCTATAAAAATTTGTTCGAATGCCGGATAGATACAGGCCAATTGCATAAAATTTTTGATATTTTTGAGCTTGTAACAGGGGCATAAGAAATGAGCTTGGTAGATAACACTATGAAGAAAAGCACTACTTAAAGGGAAGGTTAGGGGCTGGTTTATTCTTATTTTATAAGAAACTTTAATGGGTAAATATTAAGCAATAAAAAGCTAGTGTGAACGTTTATTATATTAAGGATTTGTTATTTCCATGATGTATGAGATTTATTTCATTTGTTGGGTTTTTCAGATAAATGTTTATTTAATTTATATTTAAATAGTTGAGTTGAGTGGCTATATTTATTATTCATCATTATACCGAAGAATACCAATATTAACGAAGCTGAATCAAAAAAATCATATATCAGGTTAGTGGTGAAAGTCTTGTGATCGGTGTTTCGCAGAGATCAACCCCACAGGAGTTGCAATGTGAAGTGATTTGAATGTATGTGAACTTTGTGTGACGAAAAAATCACCAGTGAAGCCAGGTCTAGGTTGAGATGAGTCTATGGGTTGAGTGCCTGTAAGCAAATGTAAGTTATCATTTTTATAATATTTATTAGATGATTACGCTTCAAGTTAACCCTTTCATAAAAAGATTTAGTAAGAAAAACTATCAATAGACAGCTTTGTAACCTAAGTAGCTTCTAAAATTTCCACTTTCACCCAATGGTTATAAATCTTGAACTTTTTTGTATGATAGTGGTGGAAATCATAAAAATTTAGGATTATTCTGTACGCGCTCTCACTTATTTGTGTTTTCTACAGGTATCAGGATGATGAAAATTAAGCCATTGTTTTTGTGCGTGATTCCACTTGCACTAGTTGCTTCATTTGCATACGGGAATTATGGAAGTGCTAAAACCCCAATTTATGTAAAGGACGCAGTTGCCTCTGTAAGTTCTAAAATGTCATATAGCTTTGGAATGAGTAAATGCCTGCCTGCTGCTGAAAAAGACGGTTCATGGCAAATTCAATGCTCGCCAATTAAGGGTGGGGAGCCTCTTCAGTTTGTCGTCTACCCAGCAGAAAAATCGCCTTATGATGTCGCAACGTCATTTTATCTAATCGCCAATAACGATATGGCTAGAAAAAATGCCGACAGAGGTCTTTTAAGCTATTTAATGATCGACGTTGATAAAAAAGAACATAAGATTTAACGTTTTTGATATATAAATAGAATTAAAGTGAAAAATAAGCCTCGCCATTGCGAGGTTTTTTTGTTTTGTAACACCCCAAAAAAAGCCTGCAATTAAGCAGGCTTTTTGTTTTCAGCGTTTGAACGATTAAGATTTAAACTAATTCGATGACGTCGAAGTTCACTTCGGCGCTGACGTCAGCGTCGTAATCCACGCCTTTCAGGCCGAAGCCGAACAGGCGCAGGAACTCTTCTTTGTAGCTCTGGTAATCAGTCAGCTGATAGATATTGTCATCGTTCAGTTGCTTCCAGATTTCGCCACAGGTTTTCTGCACTTCGTCACGCAGTTCCCAGTCATCCAGGCGCAGACGGTTTTTGTCGTCGGTGGATGGAGTCTGGTCATTGTACATTTTGGTCGCAAACAGGCGTTGGATCTGCTCGATACAGCCTTCGTGGATACCTTGCTCTTTCATGATTTTGAACACGATAGAGATGTACAGAGGCATAACCGGAATCGCAGCAGAAGCCTGAGTCACGACAGATTTCAGTACTGCAACGTTAGCCGAGCCGCCTTTGGCTTTCAGTTTGGTATCGATAGCCTGGGCTGCGCGATCCAAGTCTTCTTTCGCCTTGCCCAATGTACCGTGCCAGTAGATTGGCCAGGTCAGCTCAGTACCGATGTAGGAGTAAGCCACGGACTTGGCGTTGTCCGCCAACACGCCAGCGTCTGCCAGAGCGTTGATCCACAGCTCCCAGTCCTGGCCGCCCATCACTTTGATGGTATCAGCGATTTCTTGCTCGTTTGCAGGCTCAACTACGGCAGAAACCAGCTTGTCTTTGTTGGTGTCCAGCGCGGTAGATTGATACGGTTCACCGATAGGTTTCAGGGCTGAACGCACCAGCTCGCCGCTATCTGGCATTTTGCGCACTGGAGAAGCCAGTGAGTAAACCACCAGATCGATTTGGCCGAGATCTTCTTTAATCAGCTTGATCACGGTGTCACGGCATTCGTTAGAGAATGCATCGCCGTTGACGCTTTTAGAGTACAGACCTTCTTCTTTGGCTGCTTTATCAAAGGCCGCGGCGTTGTACCAGCCAGCAGAACCGGTTTTCGCTTCGCTACCCGGTTTTTCGAAGAACACGCCGATGGTGGCTGCGTCTGAACCGAAAGCAGCATTAATTCTTGAGGCAAGCCCATAACCCGTAGAGGCACCGATGACCAGGACGCGTTTTGGTCCGTCTTTCAGTTTGCCTTGCGCTTTCACGTAGGCAATTTGCTCACGCACGTTGGCTTCACAGCCTACCGGATGAGTGGTCGTACAGATAAAGCCGCGAATTTTAGGTTTGATTATCATGAATGGTTTATCTTGGTTGCTTATAAAAGGAAGACAATATTACTTAATATTGGCTCTTATTTCTCGTAGAAATTTCTGAAGGCCTTTGGCGTGTCCACGCTGGCCCAGCGTATTTCACTCTCAGGGTGCAGGCTGATGGTGCCATCGCCCCACGCAATGTAGTAAGAAACATCCCCCGATAGCGGTTCAAAGATGTTGGTGACAACACCCTTAATTTCGCCGGATTGATGCTTAACGATGCTGCCTTTCTGGAAAATCATACCGCCTCCCTTAGCACGACCGCGATGTTTCATGCCAGCATAATTCCAACTTAGCATAGCGCAAAGTGAGCGGGGGAGAATGTGGCGAATTTAGAAGGCTTCTGGCATAAATAGCGCAGGAAAAAGTTATATCATCATGGTGTGATAGTGCTAACTTCCGCTGCGCAAGATTCGGTGCTAATTTCGATTGTGCAGAATTAACCAAGGGTGCCCAAATGAAAAATTTAATGATCGATGTGCTGATCAAACTGTCCAAAGTCGAAGTAGAGGCTAAAGAGCTGGTGGCTCAGGTTGAAGCGCAATCCTTGCTTATTGCTGCTCTGGTTCTTTCGGTGAGTAAAGAATCAAAGGACGATATTTCAACCAATATCCACAATGCGGTTTTAGCGGCGGCGAAATCGTCGGATGAGATTCTACAATCAGACGTGGAACTCATTCTTTCCCACTTTGATCGCTTATTAAAAGTCACACGCTTTGTGGCTGAAAACGCAGAAGAGTAAATCGCTTTGGGCTACAGAATTCTGTAGCCCATTTCGTTTGCCCAACCCCTCCCATCTCTCCCTTTTTCCGGTTGTCCGTTTCTCACGGGTCACTGTCAGTTAGCGAGGCGCGCCGTCTGGCGGCTTGCGGCATACTCTTTTCAGGCTGCGGCATGAGGCCAGCAGTGTTGAATGGAGAATTACCATGTTAGTCGACCCTTCTCAGAAATATCGTTCCTTTCCGCCAGTCAATCTGGCCGATCGTCAATGGCCGGGAAAAGTGCTGAATAAGGTGCCGCAGTGGTGTTCAAGCGATCTACGCGATGGCAACCAGTCACTCGCCGAACCGATGGATAACGAGCGTAAACGCCAGTTCTTTGATGTGTTGGTGCGCTGTGGTTTCAAGCAGATAGAAGTGGCTTTTCCCTCGGCGTCGCAAACCGATTTTGATTTCGTGCGTGGGCTGATTGAAGACAACGCGATCCCGGAAGATGTCTATATTCAGGTGCTTACGCCATCACGCCCGGACCTGATCGAGCGTACTTTTGAAGCGTTAAAGGACGTGCCGCGCGCTATCGTCCACCTTTATAACGCCACGGCGCCGATTTTCCGCGACGTGGTTTTCAATCAGGATAAAGCGGCAACGCGCGAACTGGCGGTGCGCGGCGCTAAGCAGATTCGCCAACTGTGCGAACAGTATCCGCAAACCCAGTGGACCTTCGAATATTCGCCGGAAACCTTCTGTTTTACCGAGCTGGAATTCTCTTTAGAGATTTGCGAAGCCGTGGCTGAAGTGTGGCAACCCAACGCCCAGCGCCCGATGATCATCAACTTGCCCGCCACCGTCGAGGTCAGCACGCCGAACATCTATGCCGATCAGATTGAGTGGTTCTGTCGTCACTTTAGCCGTCGCGATCGGGTGTCGATCAGTGTGCATCCGCACAATGACCGTGGAACTGGCGTAGCCTGTGCCGAACTGGCAATGCTGGCAGGGGCCGACCGGGTAGAAGGTTGCCTGTTTGGCAACGGCGAGCGCACGGGCAATGTGGATTTGGTCACCCTGGCGCTGAATTTCTACACGCAGGGTATTTCGCCTGGCTTAGATTTCAGCAACTTGCAGAGCCTGGTGGAGATTGTCGAGCAGTGCAACCAGCTGCCGGTACATCCGCGCCACCCGTATGCGGGTGAGCTGGTGTTTACCGCTTTCTCCGGTTCTCATCAAGATGCAATCAAAAAAGGCTTCGCAGCTCAGGCCAGCCGTGGCGATGCTTACTGGCAAGTCCCTTACTTGCCGCTGGACCCTGCCGACGTGGGCTGCAGCTATGAGGCGGTGATCCGCGTCAACAGCCAGTCAGGGAAAAGCGGCGCGGCATGGCTGCTCGAGCAAAATCATGGTCTGAAATTGCCACGCGGCTTGCAGATAGCCTTCAGTAAAGCCGTCCAGCGCGAAACCGATACCACCGGCAAAGAGATGAGCACCAGCGATATATGGCGTCTGTTCCGCCAGCGCTATGGCTTGGTGGATCAGCCGGTGCTGCAACTGCTGGGTTATGACATCCGCAGCGATGAGCGAAACCAGTACCACTTCAGCGCCCGAGTGAAATATCAGGGGCAGGATCTGACATTGTCAGGCAGCGGCAACGGCCTGTTGTCCGGCGCGGTGGATGCTCTGAGCGGGCACTTTGACTTGCAGCTCGACATCGGCGATTACCACGAGCACACGCTGGGGCATCAGAGCCACAGCCGCGCGGTGGCGTACGTCAGTTGCCAGCGCAAGCAGGGGGAAACCTTCTACGGCGTAGGGATTGATAGCGATGTGTCCAGCGCCTCGTTGCAGGCCCTGTTTAACGCCGTCGCTCAATTTTTGAATTAAGCGACGGGCAGAGGGAAATCGAGAGAGAAATAGTCGCTGGGCGATACGCCCAGCGCGCGTTTAAACATCGCACTAAAGGCGCTGGGGCTGTCATAGCCCAGCTCTAGCGCCACGTCCAAGACTGAGGTTCCCGCCGCCAAGGCGTTAATTCCCGCCAGTAGCCTTGCTCGCCTAACCCAATCACTAAACCGCAGGCCGGTTTCACGCTGAAATCGGCGCGACAGGGTGCGCCCGCTGATTTGCAGTTGTGCAGCCACATCTTCTAACTCCCACGGGTAAGAGAGAGCCTGCTGAATTTCACGGCAAATCGCCAACAGTGCGGCATCTCTTGGCTCCGGCAGGTGTAAAGGCAGCACCGGCAGCAGCCGCAGCTCATCGAGCAGCAACTCCATCACACGCTCCTCGCGCCCGCCAATCAGGTAGTCTGCGGGAATTGCCAAAGAAGAGGAGATCAGCTCGCGCAGCAAAGGCGATATTTGAACTACCTGACATTGCGAAGGAAGGTCCGCGCGGGCCAGAGAGTCAACAAACACCGTTCTGGCTTTGACGCCGCCGATAAAGCGCAACCCGTGGCGGACATGGGCCGGAAGCCACACCCCGCGCCCCGGCGGTACCATCCAAATCCCCATTTCGGTACTGACTTCCACCACGCCGTTCAAAGTGTGAATGAGCTGCGAGCAGCTGTGGCTATGAGGGGCTTCGCACTCGCCGTGTTGATATTCTACCGCGCGTGAAGCAAGGGATTGAAAAGGTGAAAGTGGGGAAGTGTGCTGCATCGGTCGATTATCCGGGCTAAAAATAAAGCGCGTTGGGGCTAAACAGGCTGAAATGGCAGGGACGCTCTCCCTGCCCAACGATAGCATCGCGCTTTATCCGTGACTGAAGGACTTATTTATGGCGGTTTTTCTTCGCTTCTTCAACAGCTTGTTTGGCCTCTTCGGCTTTTTGCTGAAGCTCTTCTTCGGTCATTTGCTCGGCAACTTCGTGCAATTTCGCCAATCCGTCGCTGATATGAACTTCATCAGCCTTGGTTTTATTTTCGCTCTTATTCTCGCTCATCGTTTTTATCCTATTTGTAAGACATCTCTCGGGAGAAACGGTCTGGTAGAGAAAGTTGAAGTTAGATTTTAGCAGAAAGCGGGGGAAGGTGAGGGAGGGAAGTGTGCTAGAAGCCGCGAAGGCTAAGGCCCGCAGCGCAGCGGGCCTGACAGTGACGGCTTACTGGCGGTAAGCGAACTTAATCTGTTGCAGGGAGTTTCTGAAGATCTCAGCCTGCTTTTCATCTTCCATTTGAGCGGCAAATCTTTCCATGTTAAGCATCACTTTGCCCGCGTCCGCCTGGCCAATGGCTTTGAGGATCAACGTTAAAGTGGCTTTTAAACAGGCAACTTCCGTGGCCAGAGTTTCGACGTTGGCTTCAGTGGTAAAATCACATTGACTCATTTGGGCTCCAAAGCTGTTTCCAGCTCAATCAGATAATGATATTTCAGACAGTTTTCAGCAGCCTGAAAGAAAGTGCGGCCATTCTACCACATTCATTCCCTGCTCGTTACGGGCGTGTTTTGGAGCAGGACAGCAGAAACAGGCAGGCAAGAGTGAGTGAGGATGGTAAAGAGACTCAACCTGATTTTGAGATTGAGTATTTTTCATGTCTAAACGGATTTTTATTCATTTAGCATTCATAAGAATTTACTGAGGAAAATAATAATAAATCTTCATATGATAGTTATAGAAGCAGTAAGCCACGTTGTTTAATTGAGCGTTAATTTTTACCGCACTTAGATTAACTGCCTATGGCTGGTTAATGTTTTACACCTTATTGTTTTAATGGTGAGGGTGGGTTTTTTCTTATTGATTTTTATGGATTTTTTGTTGAAATGTTGCTGGCGAAGATGGCATCTTGTTTTTACATGCTATCTCGCATTTTTTTACAGACATTCCGTGGTCAAGCGCAGGTGTATGGAGTAAAATGTCGCTGTTAATTAAATTAGCATACATTTCTGAGGTTTTATTTATATTCGCTGTCAATGTCTGACAGCCAGGTCAGCAGCTCCATATTAGACCTGTTAATGCTGCACTCTCTTGGTTTACAAGCTGTCCAAAGTTCTTTATTGACGTGCATAACGTAATATCGCCTGCCGACAAGCCATGAAACATGACTGTGTGTCGCCTTTATTTTTGGAGAATTCTCTTTGATTAGCGTTCTTCTTGTTGATGACCACGAATTGGTGCGCGCAGGGATTCGACGCATTCTGGAAGACATCAAAGGCATCAAAGTTGTGGGTGAAGCCCAGTGTGGCGAGGACGCCGTGAAGTGGTGTCGCAGCAATGATGTTGATATTGTTTTGATGGATATGAATATGCCGGGGATCGGCGGGTTGGAAGCGACCAAAAAAATCGTCCGCTTTTCTCCAGATATTAAGATAATCATGTTGACTATCTACACTGAGAATCCACTGCCAGCCAAAGTGATGCAGGCGGGGGCTTCTGGCTATCTGAGCAAGGGCGCTGCGCCACAAGAAGTGGTGAATGCGATTCGCTTAGTTGATTCCGGCCAACGTTACATCGCCTCTGATATCGCCCAGCAGATGGCCCTTAGCCAGATTGAACCTCAGTCAGAAACGCCGTTCGACAGCCTTTCCGAGCGTGAGTTGCAGATTATGTTGATGATCACCAAGGGTCAGAAGGTGAATGAGATTTCGGAACAACTTAGCTTGAGTCCGAAGACCGTTAACAGTTATCGTTATCGGATGTTTAGTAAATTGAATATCAGCGGTGATGTTGAATTGACCCACCTTGCTATCCGGCACGGTTTGTTTAACGCGGAGACTTTGTCTGGCAGTGAGTGATGAGCGATTCGACCCAAAAGCCTTTCTAAAAACGGTCACCAGCCAACCGGGCGTCTACAGGATGTACGACGCCAGCGGCACCGTTATTTATGTCGGCAAAGCAAAAGACCTGAAAAAACGTCTTTCCAGCTACTTCCGCGTCCAGGTTTCCAGTCGCAAAACCGAAACTCTGGTCAAAAATATCGCCCAAATTGACGTCACCGTCACCCATACCGAAACCGAAGCGCTGCTGCTCGAGCATAACTACATCAAGCTCTATCAGCCTCGCTACAACGTGCTGCTGCGCGATGATAAATCTTATCCGCTAATTTTCTTAAGTGCTGATGATCATCCGCGCCTCTCCATTCATCGCGGAGCTAAGCACGCCAAGGGCGAGTATTTTGGTCCTTTCCCCAACTCCTACGCCGTGCGCGAGTCTCTGGCACTGCTACAAAAACTTTTCCCAATTCGCCAATGTGAAAACAGCGTTTATCGCAACCGTTCGCGCCCCTGTTTGCAATATCAAATTGGCCGCTGCCTTGGCCCTTGCGTCAAAGGCTTGGTCAGCGAGGAAGAGTACAAAGCACAGGTCGAATACGTGCGTTTATTCTTGGCCGGCAAAGATCAGCAAGTGTTAACTCAGCTGATTGCCAGAATGGAAGAGGCCAGCAAGGCATTACATTTTGAAGAAGCTGGGCGCATTCGCGACCAGATTCAGGCAGTGCGTCGCGTCACCGAACGGCAATTTGTGTCGGGTAACAGCGAAGATTTGGACGTCATCGGCGTCTCCTTCGAGTCCGGCATGGCCTGTCTGCACGTGCTGTTTATTCGCCAAGGCAAAGTATTGGGTAGCCGCAGTTACTACCCGAAAGTGCCGGGCGGCACCGATTTAGCCGAAGTGGTGCAAACCTTCGTCGGCCAGTTCTATCTGCAGGGCAGCCAGTCGCGCACTCTGCCGGGGGAAATCCTGCTCGACTTCACTCTGCCGGAAAAAGATTTGTTGGCGGAGTCGCTCAGCGAGCTTGCTGGCCGCAAGGTGCAGATTCAGAGCAAACCGCGCGGCGACCGCGCGCGCTATTTGAAATTGGCCCGTACCAACGCTTCGACCGCGCTCACCACCAAATTAGCCCAACAGTCGACTATCCATCAGCGCATGGCTGAATTGGCCAAAACGCTGCATTTGTCGGAAATTAACCGTATGGAATGCTTCGATATCAGCCATACTATGGGCGAGCAGACCGTGGCGTCTTGCGTTGTTTTCGATGCTAATGGCCCATTACGCTCCGAATATCGCCGCTATAACATTACCGGCATCACGCCGGGCGATGATTACGCGGCGATGGCGCAGGTACTGAGCCGACGTTATGGCAAATCGCTCGAAGAGAAAAAAATTCCTGACGTGATCTTTATCGATGGCGGTAAAGGCCAGTTGGGCATGGCAAAAGACGTTTTTGCTTCTCTCGACGTGGACTGGGATAAATCCAAGCCGCTGCTGATTGGTATTGCTAAAGGCGCTGACCGTAAAGCGGGCCTAGAGACGCTGTTCTTTGTGCCAGAAGGCGAGGGGATTTCACTGCCTTCTGACTCACCGGCGCTGCACCTTATTCAACATATTCGCGATGATTCTCATAATCATGCGATTACCGGCCACCGGCAGAAACGGGCTAAAGTCCGCAATACCAGTGCATTAGAAGAGATAGAAGGCGTCGGCCCGAAACGTCGGCAAGTTTTACTGAAATACATGGGGGGCATTCAGCCATTGTTGAATGCCAGTATTGAGGAAATTGCACAGGTGCCGGGTATTTCTCACGCATTGGCAGAAAAGATCCATAATGCGTTGAAACCCTAAGAGCGATGTAGCAACATACTCATAATAACCACACAAGACAGACAGTTACCTACGCCATGCAATTTAATATACCGACGTGCCTCACCCTGTTTCGCGTTGTACTTATCCCGTTTTTCGTGCTGGCGTTCTATTTGCCCTATGTTTGGGCACCTATGGCCTGCGCGCTGATCTTCGTTTTTGCGGCCATCACCGACTGGTTTGATGGTTATCTGGCTCGCCGCTGGAAGCAAACCACGCGTTTTGGCGCCTTCCTCGACCCTGTGGCTGATAAAGTCATGGTGGCGATGGCGCTGGTGCTGGTGGCCGAATACTTCCACGCCTGGTGGATAACCCTGCCTGCGGCAACCATGATTGCTCGTGAGATCATTATTTCAGCCCTGCGCGAGTGGATGGCTGAAATTGGTAAACGCAGCAGCGTGGCGGTTTCTTGGATTGGCAAAGTGAAAACTACTGCGCAGATGTTATCGCTGGTGGCGCTGCTTTGGCGTCCTGATGCCATCGTTATTTGGGTTGGCGTAGGTGCTTTATACATTGCCGCGGTGCTGACTTTCTGGTCAATGTTCCAATATTTGAACGCTGCGCGTCACGATTTGCTGGAACCCTGATCAAACTGAGTTAAAAACCGTCAAACGATCGTTATGTGTGGATAATTTTATTGACTCATTGCGTCAGGTAAGTAGAATGCATCGCATCAGACGGCAGCCAAGCGCAAGCCTGAAGATAGTTAAAAAAATCAGCAAGTTCTGATTATTGCGGGAATAGCTCAGTTGGTAGAGCACGACCTTGCCAAGGTCGGGGTCGCGAGTTCGAGTCTCGTTTCCCGCTCCAAATTTATTAAACAGGTTCAGATATCTGTTTAAGTGCAAGATTAGTAGTAAGAATTAAAGGCGCGTTAACAAAGCGGTTATGTAGCGGATTGCAAATCCGTCTAGTCCGGTTCGACTCCGGAACGCGCCTCCAATTTTCCCGGAGCCCGGGTGGTGGAATCGGTAGACACAAGGGATTTAAAATCCCTCGGCCTTAGGCTGTACGAGTTCAAGTCTCGTCCCGGGTACCATGGGAAAATTAGCTGAATAATCAAAAGCAATATGTAGTAATGTCGTTATAGCCACCTTCGGGTGGTTTTTTTATGCCTAAAATTCACCTAATCATCTGCAAATAACGCATTGAATCGACAAGAGATCCAATGCGCTTCTTCATGGGCAATCAGCACACGCCAAAATCGCCGTCTTCGTGGTACAGGTTGACGGAGTCAGCCTGCACGCTGATCTCTTTCTTGGCGCTGTCGTCTGCCCGCACGCAAAGCAGCGTATTTCCCTCTACCGCGGTCACGATCATTTTTGGCCCGCCGGTCTTTGATTGCACAACGTCTTGTGGCTTAAACATGGTGTCTCCTTGGTTTTAACTCTTCACAATATCAGGATTTATCATAGGACAATCCATGCCTACCAGCACTGAATCTTTAAGTGAGATGAAGTGGTGAAGGGGAGCAGCCATAGAAAAGCCGGTCAGCTTGCACTGACCGGCTTGGAGTACACATCAACCCGTCGTGGGATTAATTAATCTCAGGGTGCTGGGCGATAAGATTTTTACGCTTAGTCTCGAGTTCGGCAATCTGAGCATCAATATCTTCGATTTTCTGCTCAATATTGTCGTGGTGTTCTTGTAGGATCTCTTTAGCCTCTGCTTTGTCAGACGCCGCAGGCGTTGCCCCTTTTAGTGGGCGGTTAGCCGTTTCCTTCATGAACACGCCCGTAACCAGACCAATCACCGACACCGTCATCAGGTAGTAGGCAGGCATATAGAGATTCTGAGTGGACTCAACCAGCCATGCTGCGAAGGTTGGAGTGATACCCGCTACCATAATGGAAATATTAAAGGCGATGGCCAGTGCGCTATAGCGAATATTGGTTGGGAACATCGCTGGCAGCGTGGACGCCATGACGCCGATGAAACAGTTCAGCAGCACCGCCAACATCAGCAAACCACAGAAAATCAGGCCAATCACGCCACTGTTAATCAAAATGAAGCTTGGGATCGCCAGAATGAACAGGCCAATACTGCCGGTGATGATAAAGGGTTTACGACCAATTTTATCACTCAGCATACCGATGAACGGCTGCACAAACAGCATCCCGACCATGATAGCGATGATGATCAACACGCCGTGATCTTCAGAGTAGTGCAGGCTGTGTGACAGATAGCTCGGCATGTAGGTCAACAGCATGTAGTAGGTGACGTTGGTGGTAATAACGATACCTACGCAGACAATCAGGCTTTTCCACTGCTTGGTGAAGATTTCACGGAAAGAGACCTTCGGCGGCTCGGCAATGTTGTTGCGCGAGTCGGTATCCATCTTATCAACGTGCTGCTGGAAGGTTGGGGTTTCTTCCAAAGCGTGGCGCAAGTAGATACCAATCAGGCCCAGCGGCGCGGCGATGAAGAACGGAATACGCCAGCCCCAGTCGAGGAAGTTCTGCTCGCCGACGATGCTGGAAATCAGGATAACGACACCGGCACCTAAGACGAAACCGGCGATGGAACCGAAGTCCAGCCAGCTGCCCAGGAAGCCACGCTTTCTGTCTGGAGAGTATTCGGAAACAAAGATAGCTGCGCCGGTGTATTCACCACCCACCGAGAAGCCCTGTGCCAGTTTTGCTAATAGCAGCAGAATCGGCGCCCAGATACCAATAGTGGCGTAGCCCGGTATTAAGCCGATACAGAAGGTACTGACCGACATGATGATAATGGTGATCGACAGGACTTTCTGGCGACCAAACTTATCACCTAAAGCCCCAAAGAAAAGGCCGCCCAGAGGTCTAACAAGGAAAGGAACCGAGAACGTGGCCAATGCCGCGATCATCTGAATGCCGGGATCTGCACCAGGGAAGAACACCTGTCCTAATGCGAAAGCAACAAAGCCATAAACACCGAAATCGA
Source organism: Ewingella sp. AOP9-I1-14 (assembly GCF_052375995.1). Taxonomy (NCBI): domain Bacteria; kingdom Pseudomonadati; phylum Pseudomonadota; class Gammaproteobacteria; order Enterobacterales; family Yersiniaceae; genus Ewingella; species Ewingella sp. AOP9-I1-14. The sequence goes on along the minus strand of NZ_JBQSVA010000001.1, from coordinate 480,478 downwards.
ACCATTCCATCGCGTTACCCAACGCAGCGGCGGTGATGGCTTTTTTCAATTTTGTATCGTCAATGATAGTAATATCATTGATTTGCATCGGTTTAACGCGTTTTTTTCTTAATCTCATTTATTACGTCCTTTGTTCAAATAACTCCACGGTGCAAAGCGTGAGATATTGAGCTGCTAACTACTTTTTAGATTTTTCAAATCATTATAGGACGCTTTTGTAAGCTTGTGCAAAGAGCGACTATTTTGTGAACAGTCGCAGCACAAAATGAATTTGAGTTAAGTATTGCAGGGGAAGGGCAGCAGAAGAGGGTCAAAACAGCCCCGAGGGGCGTTTTTAGGGTTAGATTTCACCCGATGTATCAGTATTGCTCAGCGCTCTGATGGACAAAGGCAGATGGTAGTTAGGCTGGCTGGTAAAGAAAGCCTGTAACGCTACGCGTTTCTTACGGTCTATCGAGATCTCTTCCATGGTCTTGCGGAAAATACTGTAGCGGCCACAAGAGGTGCAGGTCACGGTAACGATTTTCGCCGACAGGTTAACCGACGTCTTATTGGTGCTTTGGCACAAAGGGCACTCATCACGAGTGTTTGCTTCTGTGGAACTCATAAAACCTCCGGTTTTACTCCGAGCGGGCCACAGTATAGCGCGAAAAGGCGTCAATTACTTCACGGAAATTTTTTTATTAGTGGATTTTCGGCGCGACAACGTGTAGGGCAATTCTGAGTTTCAGCCGTATGCCTTGATACAGCGCCATTTGGCTGTTTCCAGCGTTGTTAAAAAAGGCCAATAAACGCGTGAAAATATTTCCTATCGCTGGGCTATTCATCAGTTACATGCCGATCAGTTACACTCAAAGATTACCCATAATAATGGATTGGCCTTGAAAACTATGACCCCGATTATTTATCAACGCATTGAAGGTGCCGAGTATCGCCACATTTATGTGGTGGGCGATCTGCATGGCTGTCTCTCAATGTTGGAGGATCAGCTTGCCCGCGTGCGCTTTGACGCTGCCAGCGATCTGCTGCTTTCCGTGGGGGATCTGGTGGATCGCGGTCCTGACATTATGGGGTGCTTAAAACTGATTGAAGAGCCTTGGTTTGCCTGCGTGCGCGGCAATCATGAGCAAATGGCCATTGATGCTCTGAATGAAACCAATATAGAGCGCTGGTTGAGAAACGGCGGTGAGTGGTTTTACGCGCTGGAAGGTGCGCAAGAGCAGGAGGCGCGGCGTCTCATCAAGCTGACCGATGAGCTGCCTCACGTGCTGGAAGTGAATACGGAGTCAGGCAATATCGTTGTGGCCCACGCGGATTATCTTTCCGATCGCTATGAATTTGGCAAGCCGATGGATGGTTACGAGGTTATCTGGAATCGCGATCGCATAAACCACGCCCTTGCCGGGCGTTTTACTGAAATCACGGGCGCCAAGGCGTTCTATTTCGGCCACACGCCGGTGGAGCACCCTATGGTATATGCCAACCAGCATTATATCGATACGGGCGCGGTCTTCGGCGGATACCTCACGCTGCAACAAATCCAATAGCAATCAGGCGCCGCGCGGGGCGGTGGTTTGCCGTGAACATGGGGCAACGGTATAGTGGCGCCAGCCTGAGCAGGGGAAAAAATAAAATAACATCATGGAAAATAAGCGCGAAGACCGTATCCACCGCCTATTGCTGGCGTTAAAAAAAGCCGACAAAATTCATCTGAAAGAGGCCGCACGGTTGCTGGATGTGTCAGAAATGACTATCCGCCGCGACCTGAACTCCGCGCCTTCGCCAGTCATCCTGTTGGGCGGCTATATCGTGATTGATCCGAAGAATAGCCCAGCGACGCACTACTTCGTTAGTGAACAAAAGATGCGTCAGGTTGAGGAGAAGCGTCGTTTGGGCGCGTTGGCGGCGGCCTTGGTGGAGAACGACGATACGGTGTTTTTTGATTGTGGCACCACCACGCCCTATATCATTGAAAGTATTCCCGAAGAGCGCGTTTTTACCGCCGTTTGTTACTCTCTCAATACCTTTTTGGCATTGCAGGAGAAGCCCCATTGCGAAGTGATTTTATGCGGCGGAGTGTTTAAAGCCAGCAACAGCATTTATACGCCTATTGGCCGCAGCAACGAGCTGGACTATATTCGCCCGAACAAGGCCTTTATCTCGGCGGCAGGGGTCAGCATTCAACATGGCGTGAGCTGTTTTAACTTCGATGAGTTGCTGATGAAACATCAGGCGATGGAGAAGTCCGAACAGAACATTCTGGTAGCGGATAGCAGTAAGTTTGATCGGGTGCGACCTGCGGCGATCGCACCTTTAGCTCGATTCAATATGTTAATTACCGATGCTCTGCCTTCCCAGGCTTTCATCGATTTTTGCCATGACGCAGACGTTGAGCTGGTGGTTTAAGGGGTATCAGCGAATGGTCGGGATCTTCTCGACGTGCTGGTAAAATACCACCTCCCAAATTCCGTTTGCCGTGCCGTCGTTTAAGTAGTGCTCAAAACAGGCTTTACCATCGGCGCGGTAGCCGCTTTCGGCAATGTGGTGGTAATAGAAGTCCTGCCACGCTTTGGCGAAATTGCCGTCCACAATGGTGGTGTGATAAGCCGCGTAAGTGCCGCCCGGCAAGGTTTGCAGGCAAAGCCCTTCGGCATCATCAAGAATAAAATTATCCGCCACGCAGACGGAAGGGTCTGCGCGAAGCTGCTCTGCCGGCGTCTTCTCCGGGTCGTCATGGAACAGGGTTAACCACTCAAGATGCTTCTGATGATGGCGTTCCGTCCAGTCCATTAAGTGGCGAAACCCTTCCTTAATAGACTTTTCGTACGGGCCAATAACCCGATAACTAACCAATTTTTTAGCCGGTCTTTCGACTATCATAAATGCCATGATTGACTCCTTGTGTTACATGCCAGTGAGTTGAGTCCTTTTAGAAGGGGGTTGGGGTATAACAGTTTCAACCGGAACAGAAGATAACTGCTCTACGTGCTATAACAGTGACCATGATAAAATCAGGTCATCAGTTTGCATTATAGTCGTACCTGTCGTGAGGTTATGAGATGGACGTGATCAAAAATGTATTAAATAGTGAAATCGAGCGCATCAACCGTCTGGAAGGTCGCGACGGCAAGCCGAGAATCAACAGCGAGTTCTTCGTCAACCACCCGTGGCTGTGCCTTGCTATGCTCGCTGGTTATATTCTGGTAGGGGTGGTGATGTACGTTTCACCCTATATGGGCCTCGGTTGGTTTATCGGTTTCACTGCATTTTTACTCTTTATGTCAGCAATGCTGCTGATGGAAATCAAACCCACTTATCGTTACGAAGATATCGGCGTGCTTGACCTGCGGGTTTGCTATAACGGTGAATGGTATTTCAGCCGCGAAATTTCAGAGGATGCGGTTCAGCAACTGCTGGCGTCTAACGAGGTGAGTGCGCGAATTAAAAACCGGATCGAAGCTATCGTGCGTAATAAAGGGGCAATAGATTTCTACGACGTTTACGACCTGGCGCGTCAGGACAAGTTACAGTTGGCTGGCACGACCACGGCGCAGGCCGCACATTAAATTTTTACTGCTTCTGACCTCATTGCTGCGGTTCTGATAAGCTGAGTTTTACCTGTCTTAGATAATTACCCTCTGGGTTTTCAGGCAGGTTAGCTCAGCTTTTTGCTGTCTGGCGCGCTGCTTTTTACGTCCGAATGGCGTGTCCAAATGTGCCCTGATCGCCTCACCGGGGTGAGTTATGGCGAGATCACGGGTAGAATAAGCAGAGATCGACATTTAAGGGGGCGTATGATGACGTTTATCAACAATGAATTTGAATATCGTAACTGGATCATCGAAGAAATCTTTCAGGTCAGTGCGGTGAGCGAAGCCTCTGAATTCGCTGATCAAGAAGTTGATGATTTTATCTTCGACGCGCGCCCGGTGGCTTATCCCTGTATCGCCGTCATGATCCAAACGCCGGGCCAGCCGGGCGTTTGCGAGCCTCGCTTCGTCTATAAGGAGCAGGTGTTTGAGTGGGCGCACCAGATGGGGTTTGGCTTCGACAGCTAAGCAATGCTTTCAACCCTGAGCGCGAAGCTCAGGGTGATGTCTCCAGCTTTTCAACGCCAGTTAGACGTTTTTACGATCAATCTTCTCCTCTCCCCAGAACAAGTGATCTTCCTTAGTTTTTGCGAAAGCGATTGGCAGAACTTCATCATTACCTTCTTCCCAAATCTTCTGTGCCAGCACTTCATCGTTGTCCGCTAGCTCGAAAATGGCTTCAGCAATCTCATGTGACGTTTCACGCGTGTTGGCCCAGGCTTTGATATTTGATGTGGTCATTTGTCACTCCCGTGGTTTGCTTAAACTAAAAATAGCTCTCCCTTTAACTATGGTAGGCGATGGCGGGGTAAGCAAACCTGTTCGCTCACAAAACGTCCATCATGGTGTTTTTGCCGTCGGTAGGCACTATATGTGGTGACAAAATGTGCCCGCGAGCTGAGAAAGAGGAGCGTCATTTATGGCCGTGGTTTATACTCAACGGGCTTTTGATAATTTAAGGTGAAGAGAATGAGCGACGATATTTTTGATTTTGACATTGATGCAGCATTAGAAAAAGCGGAAGAGAAAGCAGCCGAAAAGGCCTCTGCCGTGCCTGAAGTGGTTCAGGATGAAAGTGACTGCGAAGGCTGCAAGATTTAATTTCAGCCCCAAGCCGCAAAACATCTGCTTTACATATCAATAAAAGAACCGCCTCGGCGGTTTTTTTTATGGCTGAAATTTACAGCATAAAGTGAAATATCCCTTGCGTGTTATAGCCTTGCGAAAAGGCTTTTTATGTCGTTTTTGATGCAAATGTAAGGAGAGTGTGAGGGCTGAGTAAATGGGATAAATTCCTATAGAACAGTAAGATAGCTGGCAGTAATTTGAACCTACCTGATAAGCAGGTCGTGAGGTTTCGAATGAAAAAAATAGTGTTAGTTCTCGCTGTCATGCTGAGTTTACCGGCTCTCGCTCATGCCAACGTTGAGATAGGCATAAATGTTCCAGGCGTCTCTTTGCACATTGGCGATCGTGATAACCGGGGTTATTACTGGGACGGCGGTGGCTGGCGTGATCCAGGCTGGTGGGACCACCACTATCGCGACAATGGCTATGGTCACTGGGTGTACTACGAGCCAGCGCCGCCGCCGCCGCGTTATTGGCATCACGATCACTATTGGCGTGAGGGGCCTCCTCCTGGTTATTGGCACCGTGGGCCTCCTCCGGGTTACTGGCGTGAAGGGCCGCCTCCGGGACGCTGGTAATATTATCTCTTTGTCATTCAAGAATTTGAGAACAGGGTTGGCGGTGGGAATGCTGCGGCATTTGTAACGTCAATTCTGTTCTTCTTCTTTTGGCGCTTTAGATCTACTTTGCAACATAATCGATATGTTTCTCTTTCAATAATTCATGCTGTTTATTAATTGATGTGTGTGCATAATTCTTTGTTATATAAAGAATTTATTTTTCATTTCGGGCGTAAATGTTGCTTGCTAGTTGGTCGCTATATTGTTAATTTTCTGTTGCACAGATCAGCAACGGATGGCTCGATTATTTCTCACCTCATGATTTGCTCTAATGAAAGAGGCATGTAGGTGATATTCCCAACATTGAGAACATCCTCATGTTTATGATTAAAAGCGATTTTGAATACCGCAACTGGATGATGAAAACCTATTTCCGTCTTGATGGCATACATGGCGAAAGCCTGTTGACCGATGAAGAACTGGAAGATTTCTTGTTTGAGAGCAAACCGGTAGCCTACCCGTGTCTGGCGATGATCACTCCTTCTAGCACTCAGCTATTAGAGAATGAAATTTCCTATATCTACCGGGAGCAGATCAGCCTATGGGCCAGAGAGATGGGCGTGTTGAAGTGTTGAGAACAGATTAACCTATTGATTACCAAGCTAAAGCGCTCATCCGAGCGCTTTTTTAGTTTTGGCGTTAGTCTTTATTGCCGCGAACTTCCACCAATACCGGACAGGGGGAATGGGCTATCACTTCGGCACTCACCGAACCCGTGAGTAATCGACCAAACAGCGACTGATGGCGATGGCCCATCAAGATAACTGAGGCATTTTTAATCCGCGCTTCTTCCACCAGAGCCACCTCCGGCGTGCCGACAATGATATTACTCACCGCGTCGATCGACCGCGCCCGAAGTTTGGCTAAGGTGTGTTGGACCAACGCCTGCGCGCTGCCTTCTTCATAGTTCGCCGGGGCGTAGTCGGCGGCCAGTTGGTCAGCCACTGGATGATTATTTAGCGCGTAGGCCTCATCAACACAGCAGGTGACATACACCGTGGACGCCGTGCCCGTCGCCAATGTGCAGGCTAATTCCACCAGATACTCCGTCTGCCTCGAGCCATCTATGGCCAGCAAAATGGTGTCAAACATTTGATTTCTCCTTCTGCTACTGCCTTCCAAATAGCCTAATTACTTGCCGATTTCACAGAGCAGCGCGGCTTTGCAATTCAGCAGGGCTTGGCGCATTTCGTCTTCTTTGCTGCTCAACCGCGCGGTGGGCAAGATAACGGATACCGCGTAGCGGCCAAGGATGGTGTCGAGTGAAACCGCCATGGTGGAAATCCCCTCGACCGTTTCGCCGGTTTCGGTCGAAACGCCGGTTTCCCGCACTCGGGCCACCTTGGCTAACAAGCTTTTAATATCGCGTACGGTATTTTCAGTGGCGGGTTCAAAGGTGTCGCCGAGCAGGCTATGAATTTCCTCATCGGTCTTCAAAGCCAGCAGGGCGCGGCCCGCCGAGGTGCCGTAGATAGGCAAGTTCAGCCCTACGCGCGGCGACACGCGCAGTTCTCGCTCTGCCACCACGTTGTAAATATTGGCAATTTTGGTGCCGCTGGTGCGGCTCAGGGCGACGGTTTCATTAATATCGTCGCTAAGCTGCTTGAGGTAAGGGGAGGCGATAGCTATGACATCCGTATGCACGGTGGACACCAGCCGCAACAGGGTCGGGCCTAATCGTACACCGGCCATGCCCTCCGAGCGCACCAGACCTTCTTCGGCCAGCGCCGCTACAATGCGTTGCACCGTCGAGCGGGGGAGCTGCACTTCGTTGGCGATGGTGCCGAGGCTCATTCCCTGCGGGTTCTTGCCTAAGGCATTAAGGATTTTTGCTGCGCGCGAAATGACCTGAATACCGCCACTGCGCTCTTCATCGACCGAATGGTCATCACTCATAACTTGTCCTTTTCATCCATGGCGAATTTTTGCCGTGCCGAGTTTTGCCAATGTAATGGCTGGGCGCGGAGAAAACAACGTTAATCACATTGCAATACAGTGTCCCGTATTATAGTATTTTCTCGCTGTATCACATTGCGATGCAGTGCATCATTAAAAAGCGCAGCACCTATAACGCGCTGTGGTAAATATAACTTTTCACCTGCCAACGCTTCCCATCAGTCAGGGTATTTTACAGAAAAATTAATCCCTTACCGATGGATCACATCGCGGAGTAAACGCGTAAACATGAGTCAGACGATGTTAATGAACGGGCCTGCGCCCGGCGTGTCGCCGCCACCTGCGCCTCCCGTTGCCCAACCTTTTACCCTGCGTCTGATCATTGGAATGGTAGGCGTGCTGATTGCGTCACTATGTTCAGGATTGAACGATCGCGTGACGGATATCGCGCTGGCAGACGTGCGCGGCGCATTGAGCATCAGCAGCGATCAGGGCTCGTGGCTGATTGGCAGCTATCAGGCGGCCGAGGTCGCGGCCATGCTGGTAGCCCCCTGGCTGGCGATGACCTTTTCCATTCGCCGCTTTGCAATGGCGACCACCGCGGGCTTTGTGCTGATCGCGATTATCATCCCTTTTGCCCCGAATTTGCCGATTTTCATTGCACTGCGCGTGGTCCAAGGCGCCTTTGGCGGGGCTTTGCCGCCTTTGCTGATGACCGTCGCACTGCGTTTTCTGCCGCCACACTTTAAATTATATGGCCTGAGCGCCTATGCCCTGACCGCCACCTTCGGGCCGAATGTCGCCACGTCGTTAGCGGCGCTGTGGATGGACTCCGTGGGTTGGCAATTTGTTTTCTGGCAGATCGTTCCACCCTGCGTGGTGGGTATTTTTATGATTGGCTATGGACTGCCGCAGGACCCGATCCGTCTGGAAAGATTCAAGCAGATTGATGCCATCGGCATGCTAACCGGATGCAGCGGGCTGGCCTTGCTAGTACTAACTCTGCAACAGGGAGAGCGGCTGGACTGGTTCAATTCCCCCTTGATTACCCTGATGTTTTTCTCAGCAGTGGTCCTGTTGACTCTGTTCGCGGCTAACGAGTGGTATCACCCGCTGCCACTATTCAAACTGCAGATGCTGCGTCGCCACAATCTTTCCCACGGTCTGCTGACGCTGTTTGGCCTGATGCTGCTGTTTTTGTCCGGCTCGGCTATTCCGTCTGGCTATATGGCGCAGGTTGAGGGTTTCCGCGCAGTGCAGTTTGGGCCTTTGGCTCTCAGCGTGGGCCTGCCCCAGCTGTTACTTGCCCCTCTTGTCGCCGCCGTTTTGAACATGCGCTGGGTTGATAGCCGCTGGATTTTGGCCGCCGGCCTTACGCTGCTCGCGGTTTCTTGCTACTGGGGAAGCCAACTGACGTCGGACTGGTCGCGCGACAACTTCTATCTCATTCAGGCGATGCAGGCCTTTGGTCAGCCGATGGCGGTCATGCCGATCCTGATGGGGGCGACCAGCGTGGTGCAGCCGATGGAAGGGCCATTTGCCTCGGCGATGTTCAACGTCACCCGCGCCATGGGCAGTATTTTTGCCGGCGCCATGATGGAAACCTTCCTCAGCCATCGCCAACAACTGCACTCCAATATTTTGCTCAACCACGTCGGCAGCAATAGCTATTTACTCTCCCAGCCTTATGACGGGGCGGGCAGCCACCTCGCGCCGCTGAATCAAGACGGTTCGGCGGTGTCACCTGAACTCATGCAGCAGTTTGCCGTGCAGGTCAGGCACCAAACCCAAGTGCTGGCCTTGTCTGATACCTATCTGGCCTTTATTGCGGTTGCCGTAGGGCTAGCACTGCTGACGTTTGTGGTTGCTAAGCGAACTTATCCGCCACAGTCAGTGATGAAGCAGACGTAAGGCCGAAGAAATTATTAAATGACTGATTTATTGCAAAAAATTATGCGCGAGAGAAATTAAAATGATCAAGAAATCTGCAATTCGCCCCGTTTGGCTGCTGGCCTTCGCCATCATCGTGCTGGTGGTGATCGCCGCATTCTGGGTATTGAGCCGTCAGGGCGAGCCAGAAACCGATGACGCCTTTGTCTCGGCAGACTCCACGCTGGTCGCGCCGCGCATCTCTGGCACCATTTCGCAGGTGCTGGTGGCGGATAACCAGCAGGTGAAAGCCGGACAGGTGCTGGCGGTGATTGACGACGGCGACTATCGCAATGCTGTGCTCAGTGCTCAGGCTAATCTAGAAACGGCCAGCGCCCAGTTGCTGAGTTTTACCGCGCAACTGGCCCAGCAGCAGCAAACCATCCTGCAAACCAAGGCGCAGGTGAATGCGGATAACGCCAATCTGGTTTATGCCCGCCAAAGCGCTGAGCGCTACCAGCGATTGCTGCAAAATGGCTCAGGCACGGCCGATCAGCGTGACCAGTCGGATGCCAATTATCGCGCTAAAGTCGCCCAGCAGCAGAGCGACGTAGCGGCGTCTCAGGCGGCGGAAAAGCAGATTGACGTATTAAAGGCCGGACAGGCGCAGGCTCAGGCCGCGATTGATTCCGCCAAAAGCCAGCTGGCGCAGGCCAAGTTGAATCTAAGCTATACCCAAATTAAAGCGCCGATAGACGGCACCGTCGGCCAGCGTTCAGTGCGGGTGGGTGGCTATGTCAGTGCCGGGACGCGCGTGCTGGCGGTGGTCCCGCTGCATCAGGCCTTTGTTATTGCCAACTACCTTGAAACGCAGTTAGCGGACGTCACGCCAAATCAGAGGGTCAGCATCAAGGTGGATGCACTGCCGGGCGTGGTGTTTTCCGGCAAGGTTGATAGCATATCTCCGGCCACCGGCGTGACTTTCTCGCCGATAGCGCCAGATAACGCCACGGGAAATTACACCAAAGTGGTTCAGCGAGTGGCGGTGAAAATCCTGTTAGATCAGGGCCAAAAGGATTTAGAGCGGCTTAAAGTCGGTATGTCAGTGATACCAACCATCAATACGGCGGCAAAGGGCTAACAGGTTTTATCTTAAGGATCCCTCAGAAAAAGGCGGCAGCGAATTCATTTCACTGCCGCCTTTTTTGTGGCGTCACTCAGTCAACTGAGTGTTTACGAATGCTGTTTCTGCGGCGGGGTGGGGCCATGGCCACCTTTATCATGCATGGTCTGCGGCTTGCCGGAGAACAAGAAACGCAGGATCGGAATGCGTTTGTGGATCTCATACAGCATAAAGGCGATACCGAAGACAAACACCAGCCCCAGCAGGAAGCCTACCCAGTCGTTATTGATTTTCGGCGTGATAAATGCGCCATAAATCAGCGTCAGCGGGTGGTGAACCAGATAGATGAACAGGGAAGAGTTCACCAAATAGGTTATCCACGGCGACTGGAAGTTCAGCACGTAGTGGCTGAAGGAGAACACCACGTTGACCATCAAAATGCCCAGCAGCGAGGTGATGATGGCATCAAGCTCCATCGAGTAAAGCTGCGGCGTGTTGACGTGCTGGTTGAACATGTAGGCCACAAACAGGAACAAACTGACCACGCCGGCCCATGCCGACGGCTTGATGAACAGCTCTTTTAGCCAGGTAAACTTGTAGGCAAAGGCGCCGATCACGAAAAATGGCAGGTAAAACAGCGTCTGCATTACGATGAAATTAAATGCGCCATTGGAGAGTAAATCCGGGGCGAAAATATAAATCGCGCGATTAAAGGCTGCGTAAATAAACCCAATAATTAAAAATATAATTGAGAGTTTTCCTAGGCTATTTGTTTTATTCTTAATAGCGGAAATACGATTATTCTTAATTTGTTTAATCGATTTAAATAAGTAAAAGCAGATGCTGGTCAGTATTACCAAGGTCAATAAGAACCACAAATGTGAGACCATTTCCCACACGGTGATATTGATTTTCTGATACAGGCCCAACTGATCCCAGTTCGAGAACTTGTCGGTAAACTTCATCAGGAAGTAGAGCTGCGGCAGGGTGATCAGCGGGAAAGCCGCGGCCAGCGGGATTGCCACGCGCTCAAGGCGGACCTTCAGCCACTTCTGCGAGTCATAGCGCTCGTAGAGCATGTAGGAGAAATAGCCCGAAATGACAAAGAACACCTGCATTCTGAAGGCGTGAATAAAGTCATTAAATATGGTCAGTCCATCCGACGGCACAGCACTGTTTACTGCCCAGATGTGGCTGGAGTAAATCAATGATATATGGAATGGAATGCCGAGCAGCATCAAATAGGCTCGGATAGAGTCCAAAAAGAACTCGCGCTGTTGAGTTTGTGGTTTCATTACGTATCCGTTGTATGAAGCTTATCCTGATTTTAGTGCTTAAATCGCGAACAGGTAATTAGAGACTGGTAAGAAAAAGTTTTCGATCCTTACATTAGCTTAATATTCGTCAAAGGAAGAACCTACTATGTTATCGGACAAGTTTCCATAGCCGGAGTTTCAACGAATTGATATCCTTGTGCCGTTGTGTGCTTAAACGGTTCATCAATGGGATGAACCATCAATCTCTCATGTTGTCGGAAACCTGACAGTTCAATTAAAATAGACTGAATGAGTTAAGCGCACGTAAAGGAGGGGATGTGCCGGGTAAAAATTTTTCCAAAGGGCCACGTATGACTAAAGTCCGTTTGCTGAGTGCCGCAGTGTTGATGTCCATGATTTCTTCATCTGCATGGGCTTTTTCTATTGATGATGTAGCTAAACAAGCAAAAGCGTTAGCTGACAAGGGCTATGAAGCTCCCAAAAGCAACCTGCCGTCTCAATTCCGTGATTTGAAATTTGCGGATTATCAACAAATTCAATTCAATCATGATAAAGCGTACTGGAAAAACCAGAACACGCCTTTCAAGCTTGAGTTCTATCATCAGGGGATGTACTTCGACACTCCGGTGAAAATCAATGAAGTGACGGCCAATACCGTTAAAGAGATTAAATACAATCCCGACTATTTCAATTTTGGCAATGTGAAGCATGATGCTGACACGGTCAAAAACCTCGGCTTTGCCGGTTTCAAAGTACTCTATCCAATTAATAAAGCGGATAAAGATGATGAAATCATGAGCGTGCTGGGTGCCAGCTATTTCCGCGTTATTGGTAAAGGTCAGGTGTATGGCCTGTCTGCCCGCGGCTTGGCTATCGACACCGCGCTGGCCTCTGGTGAAGAATTCCCTCGCTTCCGTGAGTTCTGGATTGAGCGCCCAAATCCAGATGAAAAGCACTTAGTCATTTACGCCTTGCTCGACTCTCCTCGTGCAACCGGTGCTTATCGCCTCGACGTTTACCCGGGTAAAGAAGCGACCGTTGACGTGCAATCCAAAGTTTACCTGCGCGACAAAGTCGGCAAACTGGGTATTGCTCCGCTGACCAGCATGTACTTGTTTGGTGCTAACCAGCCTTCGCCGGTGATGAATTACCGTCCGGCACTGCACGATTCCAACGGTCTTTCTATTCAGGCTGGCAATGGTGAATGGATTTGGCGTCCGCTGAATAATCCAAAACACCTGTCCGTGAGTCAGTTCACCATGGAAAATCCAAAAGGCTTTGGTCTGCTGCAACGCGGCCGTGACTTCTCCAACTTCGAGGATTTAGACGATCGTTACGATCTGCGTCCAAGTGGCTGGGTTGAAACTAAAGGCGATTGGGGCAAAGGCAAAGTCGAGCTGGTGGAAATTCCAACTGCTGATGAAACCAATGACAACATCGTGGCTTTCTGGACTCCGGATCAGTTGCCAGAAGTGGGTAAACCTTTAGATCTGAACTATCGCCTGCACTTCAGCCGTGAAGAAGAGAAATTGCACTCTCCTGATCTGGCGTGGGTACAGCGCACCATGCGCTCAACGGGGGACGTTAAGCAGTCCAACCTGACGCGTGATGCAGACGGTAGCGTGGCGTTCCTGGTGGACTTCGTCGGCCCTAACCTGAAAGCGCTGAAAGATGACACCCCGGTCGCTTCGCAGGTGAGTGTCGGTGACAACGGTGATCTGGTAGAAAATAATGTCCGCTATAATCCAGTAACTAAAGGCTGGCGTTTAACGCTGCGCCTGAAAGTGAAAGATCCTAAGAAGCCAATCGAAATGCGCGCTTCTCTGGTTAATGGCGAGAAAACACTGAGTGAAACTTGGAGCTATCAGCTGCCTGCCAATGAATAAGTCAACGCATTCTACTCAAGATTACGTAAAGGCTTTGCCGCTCTCTGAAGAGCAGAAAGCGGCGCTAATTCAGCAACTCCCTCAGTCCGAGGGAGAAGCCTTTGCGACCGTTCACCGCCAAATCGGCGGTGAATCAACGATGACTACTGACGTTTCCGACGCTGATGCCCCTCTGCTTTCCGTTAAGACGCGTGTGGCAGGAAGCTGGCCAGACGCCATGGAAAACGGCAGCTTGTCTGAAGTAGACAACGAAGGCCGCACCATTTTGAATGCCATGCCGCCGGTGAAGCGTTCCAGCATGTTCCCTGATGTTTGGCGTACCAACCCAGTAGGGCGTTTTTGGGACAGTCTGCGGGGGCGCAGCACCGTTTCCCGTCGCGACGGCTCATCTGAAATGCCAGAGTCGGAAAAAAGATGGCGTCACGCCGGTTCAGTGCGTCGCTACATTCTGCTGGTGTTGATGCTGGTGCAAACCGCCATCGCCACCTGGTACATGAAAACCATCTTGCCATATCAGGGCTGGGCGCTCATCGACCCCGCAGATATGTTGAATCAAGACTGGTTGCAATCCGTCTTGCAGTTACTGCCTTATGTCTTGCAGACCGGGATTCTGGTGCTGTTCGCCATCCTGTTCTGTTGGGTTTCGGCGGGCTTCTGGACCGCGCTGATGGGCTTCTTACAGCTGCTGATCGGGCGCGATAAATACAGTATTACCGCCTCGACGACCGGTAATGAGCCGCTAAACCCGAACAATCGCACCGCGCTTATCATGCCGATTTGTAATGAAGACGTAGAACGCGTATTCGCGGGCTTACGTACGACTTATGAATCCGTGAAAGCCACCGGCGATCTCGACCAGTTCGACATCTACGTCCTGAGTGACAGCTACGACCCGGATATCTGCGTGGCCGAGCAAAAGGCGTGGATGGAAGTGTGTCGCGACGTTGATGGCCATGGCCGCATCTTCTATCGTCGCCGTCGCCGCCGTGTAAAACGTAAAAGCGGCAACATTGATGACTGGTGCCGCCGCTGGGGCGGGGAATATGCCTACATGGTTATTCTCGATGCCGACAGCGTCATGAGTGGTGAATGTCTGACGGGCCTGGCACGTCTGATGGACGCCAACCCGAACGCCGGTATTATCCAGTCTGCGCCTAAGGCGTCTGGCATGGATACGCTGTACGCGCGCTGTCAGCAGTTTGCGACGCGCGTTTACGGCCCGCTGTTCACCGCCGGCCTGCATTTCTGGCAGTTGGGAGAGTCTCACTACTGGGGCCACAACGCTATTATCCGCGTGAAACCTTTCATTGAGCACTGCGCCCTTGCGCCGCTGCCGGGTGAAGGTTCCTTCGCGGGTTCTATCATGTCCCATGACTTCGTCGAAGCTGCCTTGATGCGTCGCGCGGGTTGGGGCGTGTGGATTGCTTATGACCTGCCGGGCAGTTATGAAGAGTTGCCACCGAACCTGCTGGACGAGCTGAAACGCGACCGCCGCTGGTGTCACGGTAACCTGATGAACTTCCGTCTGTTCTTAGTTAAAGGCATGCACCCGGTGCACCGCGCGGTGTTCCTGACGGGCGTGATGTCCTACCTGTCTGCTCCGCTGTGGTTTATGTTCCTGGCGCTGTCTACCGCGCTGCAAGTGGTGCATACACTGATGGAGCCGCAATACTTCCTGCAGCCAAGGCAGTTGTTCCCGGTCTGGCCGCAATGGCGTCCTGAGCTGGCGATAGCCCTGTTCTCCACCACGTTGGTGCTGCTGTTCTTACCTAAATTGCTGAGTATTGTGCTGATTTGGGCCAAGGGCGCGAAAGAGTATGGCGGCGGCATTCGTCTGTTCTTCTCTATGCTGCTTGAGATGCTGTTCTCCGTCTTGCTGGCTCCAGTGCGCATGCTGTTCCACACTGTCTTCGTGGTGAGCGCGTTCTTGGGTTGGGAAGTGGTGTGGAACTCTCCACAGCGTGATGATGACGACACCCCTTGGGGCGAAGCCTTCAAGCGCCACGGTTCACAGCTGCTGTTGGGTGCCGTGTGGGCTGGCGGGATGGCGTGGCTGGACCTGCGCTTCCTGTGGTGGCTGGCGCCAATCGTCTTCTCACTGATTCTGTCGCCTTTCGTTTCCGTGCTGTCGAGCCGTGCAACGCTGGGTATTAAGAGCAAGAAAGCCAAACTGTTCTTGATCCCTGAAGAGTACAATCCGCCACGCGAGCTGGTGGCTACTGACGAATACCTGATGCTGAACCGTTCTCGTTCACTGAAAAACGGCTTCATGCACGCGGTATTTGACCCAAGCTTCAATGCACTGGCAACGGCCATGGCGACCTCGCGTCACCTGCTGCGCCCAAGCATTGAGAATGGCCGTCAGTATCGTCTGGAGCAGGCATTCAATACCGGGCCGAAAGCCTTGAGCAAAGCAGACCGCCTGGTCCTGCTGAGTGACCCGGTGATCATGGCACGTCTGCACTCTGCGGTCTGGACTCAACCTGATCAACACGCGTGGAGCGCCTACTACAGCGAGCTGCCGCGTAACGTTCAGGCTTTCCCTGAGACACAGACTCTGGAAGCCAAGCCGGTCTAAATGCCTTGAGTTAACGCTGTTGTAAAGCACAACGGTGAGAGAGATAAAAGGCAGGATGCATCAGCATCCTGCCTTTTTTATGAGTGGTTTTTTATCAGCGGGGAAGGGTGTGACAAGACATTCAATGCTACGCGCTGTCGCCCTCGGGGCGCTGGTCATTACCCTGACAGGCTGCGGCAGCATTATCAGCCGAACCGTTCCGGGGCAGGGGCACGGTAATCAATACTACCCGGGCGTGCAGTGGGACGTGCGAGACGGCCCGTGGCGCTATGTCACTATTATCGACGTTCCGCTGTCGATGATTGTCGACACCTTCATGCTGCCGATTGACGCCCGCCACGGGCCCTATGAGTGAGGGATTGCTTCGGGCGTTAGTCTATATCCTTGCCCGGGTAATCATCCTCATCATCCCACTCATCGGCCGCGGCTTTGCCCTCTTCGGTATCTAAGGGCGGCTCATACTGATATTCACCTTCGTCCCATTCGTAGAGCGTACCTTCGTCCAGCCACTCCTCCTCCAGCTCTTGCGCGTCGTAGTCGCCATCAAAAATAGCCTGAGCCGCCTCGCCGCTGCGGAAATTGGTGCTCTCAACGGCATCGCCATCGCGGGTAAAGAACTCAGCTTCCCACATGATATCGCCGTCCTGCATCACATACTTTTGCAGGTTGAACTGTTCAGGGATCGCCTCTTCATCGTTATCGGTGGCGTCTCGCGCAGCCTCAAGAAACACTTCCCGGGCGGCATCAACGGCTTCTTCTAAGGTTGCATACATGCTCATCTTTTTCTCCTGAGTTGCTTTCACGAGGGTTGTGGATAATGTTTAATGCGTTAGTTATTAGGCGCTAACGGCTGAGTTATAAAATTTCTGTGTGTTGTTTTTCTAACTCACTAATTGTTGACGCTGTGGCTGAGGTTGCAAGTTTTCACCCGCTAATAACGCAGAAATTAACCGGTTTTTTGTTTTTTTCAGAACACTTCACCCACAGGGAGATTGGCGCTCATGGTTTCACGTCAGGCGGTTTTGCGCATTGCTCGTCCATCCGACAATATTCGGCAGATTGCGCAGATGTATCAGCAGGTGAGATTAAAGAAGGCTGCATGCTGATCGAGTCTGTTGGCTTTTTCACGCTTAAACAAGGTTACGACGCTATCAATGTGTATCGAACGTGCTAACCAAAAGTCAAAACGAAAAGCATTTTTTTAAAAAAGTTTGATCGTCGTAAAGAAAAATCGCTAGAGACTAGCGTTGCGCTGGCCAACAGCACGCCCGATTGGCTTTCACTGAGTACTTAATTTCTTTGCGGCATTGCTATCGCACCTACACCAAACAAACCCATATAGAGTTGGTTTTTTGTATTTACTGGTTAATTTTTATGCAGAACTGCTATAAGTGAGTTAATAGTTGATAGGTATTTTTGTCGGAAACTCAAATATTTCTTCAATGCGTTTCATACAAAATTCTGACATTTCATTAATTGCATCTCGCAACTCACCTAATTTTGGATAATCTTGATGTTCGCAAGGGGAAAAATATTCTGATAAAGATAAGCAGGTGTCACAATACTTAAAAAGCAAAGAAATATCGTCATACAATATATCGGGAACACCTACATCCCAGCGTTTGCATGCATCTAATGATTTTTTAAGAAGAAATATCCTAACAATCAACTGTTGAGCGTTATTTTGAAACTCAGTTTTTTTATCTTTGTTCCCCCGTAGCTTTCTGATTTCTATAGAGAACATTGAAATTACACCTATTATTTTATCTCTCTCTTCTAATAAATTGGATATATGATTTAAAGCTGACTCGTATTTTTTTTGAGCTAACCATTTATTAGCATTAAAAGCAGCATAAACAGCAGCACTTGCCATCGCAATATTGCAGGCTGCACTAAGTAAATCAGAAAAATTACCAAACTCCATGACATGAACCTTGTTAAAAATTGGAAGTACTAAACACAGATAGATAGCAACGATTGATATAAGTAATATGTCTATTTTTCTCATTATTGTGATCTTCAATATTAGGGGTTCTACCAACCAGAGACAGCAACATTTTGAACGTCCCGTTCTCATGAGGTATCGATAGCTGGTAGAAGTACTTAATCTTAAAGCAAATGAGCCAGATTCTAAAGTGTTAGCACGGTTTATCAGGCCATTAAGGTACTAATGCTGTCCAAAATTTTATTTCCTTCCAAAATAACACGATATCCAGAATACGCAATTTTGCTCTTTACAGAATAGAAAATACGTGATTATGCTGTATGTATAAACAGATATTTTGAGGTGAAAATGGCAAAGTATTCAGATATCAAAAGTGCGTTCGTGTTGAGTGTTACCCAAGCCCCTAAAAAAGCATCGTGGTTACTACTCAGTCCTTTGTTAATGAGCTGGTTCAACTGAATCACCATTGGTCGTTAGAAGAAGCTAATCGCTGGATATCCCATCATCAAAGCTTCTTCCGGGACTACACGGATCACGAGGGTGAGAATAAAGCCTAGTTCTTCATGAACATGGGGTACATACGCTAATGGGCTTCCCATCGCCAGCTGCTGACTATATTCATAGCCGCATAGACTTGAATCAAGTTTGTAGGTGCACAGATCCATCAGTATGCTTGTTTGTTGCAGAGCGGTCACATGGCATGGGTATTGTTTCAGGAACTATGTTACTTGTTGATGGAGCTATCAAACCAGTACACAGGAATATAGTACTTGCCACGATTAATGGTGACGTTGATGTATGGCGGTTATACACAATCGCTCGTTATGGCCTGGAGTCACTTGCAGATACGGGAACGTTTCTCCTTTTCGGGAATGAGTTCATGTATGACGAGGTGATGATAGAGGGAGTGGTGACGTTTATCATCTATGATGAAAGGAATGATGTCTTTGATGATAGTCCGTATATGTAATATTTTATAAAGAAAAAGCCACTCATTTGAGTGGCTTTTTTTGTGCCTGAATAGAGCGTATCCGTTTAGACGTGTATTCAGTACTCCAGCACTAAAAAAATGGAGTACAAGAAAGATGATTACACAATACGACGAAGGATATCTATTCACCTATTCAAATACACAATACCGAATCTACAACCCGTACTTATTAGAATCAGAGGATAAATTATATGCTGATGACTTCATCATAGAAGACCGAAACTTTAATCAATACAACTTAGCTAAGCCATTGTTTGAGTACTTAACAAACGCAACAACCGAGCATTGGTATGAGTTTGTAGTAGAAGCAGCAGCCAAGCTAAGATCTATTCTTGCAGAATAAAAAAATAAGAATGTTGATTACTCACCATCATCTATTTGATTCAGATATTCAGCAAGTACGTCGCCATGGCAAGCGTAGGGCTTACAATGGCAACCTAATGTGTGACCACGAAGTAATTTAAGCTTTTCATTGAACTCATCCCCCCCACGTAGAAAGCCGCGTTCAAAGTCATATGCAAACTTACGTATAACTTCATCTCTATCACCATCCGTGCCGATAGCATATGGATTGCCCCAAAGTGTGCCACGTCCTATGTACGTATCAAACGCCTCCCCCCTGTCTTTGTTCGAAACAGCGGTAATTTTGTCTTTAATATAACGTACTGGGATTGTCTTCTCTAAGGTTTGATGTTCTATCGAAAGGCGGGGATTAAGCTCTGAATCGAATATAACAGCATGGGTAGCATCAATCGAACTAATATTATTCAATAACATATGGTCAATTTGGGCTAATGAATCATAATTAAACATAGAAGCAATTAGCCCTTTAGGATCTTCAAAATACAGGATCTTGTATTCATCAGTGTTCGCCAAAATACGGGTAAGTTTTCGTTCAAATTTACCTTTAGAAGCAAAATCCGGATGATACATGATAAGTATTTTAATCATATCAAGTGCTTAACCTCAAAATCTGTGTTCCAGTGTTTGTTTAAATATTCTATCACAAGACGTCGGTGGCAATGATGAGGTTTGTGCTCACTGCAAAGTAAGCAGCTATCTGAAATTAATTCTTTATCAATTCGCTCCATGTTACGTTTCGCCATAAGATTCAAGAAGTTATCTTCATATTCTTCCCATGGCACATTACCTTTTTTATATGGATCTAACATTTCTTTTGTAGGAGCTAGATCTGGTACATGAACATAATCAACATCACAAAGTTCACGAAGAAAGTACTGCAAATCTTTCTTCTTAGCGAATCCAGCAAGCTGAGATACGTTGTTGAGCCGTACATCAACCAAAGTTTTAATAGATTGCGACTTAATTAAGTTAAAGAATTTCTCAGCACTTTTTTCAGTAAAACCTATAGAATATATGTTCATCTACATAACCTCAGCCAAAACTTTATAATGATAACTCCCTGCTATATTAGCATACACATCCAATGCCAAGCTAATAGTTAAGAAGTTTTTATTTTTTGGATGATTTCCTATTGGTTTATCTTGAAAGTAATTAATCCATTTATGGTCTGTGACTCTTAAATTATAAGTTATATTTTCATAAGTAAACTGAGCACGAACTTTTATAGGGTCATTGTTCCAACGACTGGTGATAAAGATTATTTGTTCAACATAAATAAAGTACAAGCTATTATGAATAGTCGCCGCTTCGTCAGGAGAAATTTGGTCATAATGACCACTAGCAGTGGAATGGTTGTTATGCCATAAAGTGGTTGGCTCATCACATAGAAGATTTAACTGATCATGGCTTGAGCTGTAAGTATCTATTTTTATCCAAGTTGCGGCTGTGTCAATTTTATAATTTTCACTTTGGAATTTCTGAGGTTTATACTCAGAAACTTTAATTTTAATAATATCTAGAGGGTTGGCATATGTTTGATCTTCATAAAGACAATTCTGATCGGAAATGGCACCAAATTGGTTAAGTGGCCTTATCCAATCCCCAATAGTGCCATCAGGATTTATTACTTTCCCAGCTACACAATAGTCATTGTTCTTTTTTGATTTACTTAAGCAAACAAAGGTCTTTTCCATGTTAAAACCCTCCAAATTAGATGTAACAAATTATTACCATAAGATAAATCCGAAATCAAGCTAAAGGTTCTCCCAGAGGCTTTGAAATACTTCGTAGTTTCGAGCTGAAAGCTATTTTTTATATATGAAGTTTCAAACCCCATTCATTCATTTTCCACGCCAGCCACAGGACAAAACATGACAGACAAATTAACCTACAAACACCTTGCACAAATCTATGGCTTTGACGCTGCAACGGTAAGCCGAGAGTGGAAAGCAAAGGGACACGACATATCACAAGAACCAGAGGAAATTTTTCTTTGTGTTAACGAGAACGTGCTCAAGCCTCTGGGGGACAATACCTACCTGAAAGAGCAGCAGGCCAAAGAAAATCTACGACTCACGAAAGTAAAAGCTGACCAGGCAGAATTAGAGGCGGCTGTGCTTGCCGGGTCATTAATTTCTGTTGAGTACTGTAGTGGTGTAGTGGTTTGCTGAATTTGGCCACCTAAACAGAGGCGATATGCTCACCTCAGAACAACACAGGTGCTCCAATGAAAAGAAGAAATTTTAGTCCTGAATTCAAACGCGAATCCGCTCAGTTGGTTGTCGATCAAAACTACACCGTCTCTGATGCCGCTAAGGCTATGGATGTCGGTCTTTCCACGTTGACGAAATGGGTCAAGCAACTGTGTGAAGAGCGTCAGGGCAAAACACCAAAATCCTCTCCGATAACACCGGAACAAATCGAAATACGTGAGCTGAAGAAAAACTACAACGTATTGAAATGGAGAACGAAATATTAAAAAAGGCTACCGCGCTCTTGATGTCAGACTCCCTGAACAGTTCTCGATAATCGTGAAACTCAGAGCGCGTTATCCTGTGGCCACTCTCTGCTATGTGTTTGGTGTTCATCGCAGCAGCTATAAATACTGGAAAAATCGCCCTGAAAAACCAGACGGCAGACGGACTGCGTTACGAAGTCAGGTACTTGAGCTGCATGGCATCAGCCACGGATCGGCCGGAGCAAGAAGCATCGCCACAATGGCAACGCAGAGAGGCTACCAGATGGGGGCTGGCTTGCTGGCAGGCTCATGAAAGAACTGAGGCTGGTCAGTTGCCAGCAGGCGATTCACCGGTATAAGCGTGGCGGTCATGAACACGTTGCTATCCCGAATCACCTTGAGCGACAGTTCGCCGTAACAGAGCCAAACCTGGTGTTGCGGTGATGTGACCTATATCTGGACAGGCAAACGCTGGACATACCTCGCTGCTGTACTCGATCTGTTTGCAAGAAAGCCAGTGGGCTGGGCAATGTCGTTCTCGCCGGACAGTAGACTCACCATGAAAGCACTGGAAATGGCATGGGAAACTCGGGGTAAGCCCGCAGGAGTGATGCTCCACAGCGATCAGGGCAGTCATTATACGAGCAGGCAGTTCCGGCAGTTACTGTGGCGCTACCGGATCAGACAGAGTATGAGCCGGCGTAGAAACTGTTGGGATAATAGCCCAATGGAACGCTTGTTCCGGAGTCTGAAAAACGAATGGGTGCCAGTGACAGGTTACGTAAGCTTCAGCAATGCGACTCACGCCATAACGGACTATATCGTTGGATATTACAGCGCGCTCAGGCCGCACGAATATAACGGTGGGTTGCCACCAAACGAATCAGAAAATCGATACTGGAAAAACTCTAACGCGGTGGCCAGTTTTTGTTGACCACTACATTCTTAGTATTATGGAATTATGTAGTGAGACCGTTGGTAACTCTATGCGGAGTGTTACTACCAACTATACCACTTGATGAAGTGTGGAAATTACTTATAATCTTGATTGGTGGAAGTTGATAATGTTTTTTGTACGTTATTAATATGAAGAGGTATTCATGCCAGATGATGAGAAGATACGTTCTATTGATGAAATCATTCAAGATTTAGTCTCTAAAGCAAAAATTATGGTAACTGTTGATTTTGATAAGTTAGAATCGGAGGGGGTTGTAGAAAAAGTTAGGGGAGGTTATCTAGTAAAGAAATATTCTCTTGTTCCTGAAACTGCAATGCGATATTTAGTAAAATCCATTACACCTACTAAAACTGGTACAAAAAACATTTTATTCAAGCCATCTAAGAATATTACTAATTTAGCTTCTAAGAATAACTGATTCAATATTCAAAGTGTAGAAATCTATCTTGATGAAGATGATTAAATGGAGAAGCCCCTTTTGGGGCTTTCTAAAACTTAATGAATTTTGTTTTTCTTAAACTTCATAACAATTTTGTTAAATCTGACCGTGCACTTGTCAAATTTAGTTTTAGTATCTTCCTCTATTTTGGTGCATTTCAACTTTATCTTATCATCTTTAATTGCAACATTTTTATTAAGTGTCATTATGGTTTTGACAGTGGTTAGTTTATCCTTAGTATTTGCACAGACATAATATAGGTTATTCAAGCTGCTCTCTTGAGTGAAGTCAGCGGTGTCCTTCTTATACTTAGCATAAAGGTTTTCTATGTCCGTAAATTCCGATAGGGTCCTAACGTAACCTTTTAGTTTTGGAGTTGATAACGATTCTATATTTGTAGAACATGCTTCATTAAACACAACTATTATATTTGTAATTCTCCCTAATAAACTTTCATAATCTTGTGATGATGGTAATGGGGAGAATGTGCATAGCTTCTCAACATACCAGTTGCTTGTCATACCTTTTTCACCCCTAGAATGTCGTAAAACATCTATATATAGATCCCAATTTTTTGTTTTTTGAGCTTGATTTATGTATATCAAAACTATATCAGGGAACCCTTTATATAAATGGTCTGCTCTTTTCTTAATTAATTCGATACTATTTTTTAACTCATTATGTTGAGAAGTTAATGAAAAAAAATTTTCTTTATAATTGAGCAGTTTTTCTAAATTCTCTCTTCTGTCTAACTCGGCATCTATACGATTTTTTTCCTGAACAAAAATTGTGCTTTCTCCGAAATACTTATCGCCGCAGTATCCTCCAATTAATCCTTCCATGCCATTTTGAGTAACTCCAACATAGCCAATTTGGTGTTTATTTCCACAGATACCATGATCGCTTCTCACTTGGCACTGAACACTTTCACTTAGGCGGTATCGACCTATTAGAGTATGAAAATTTTCAACGGTAATATTCACATTTGAAGAATAATTTGGGCGTGAAGTAATCTGTTCAACACTTGCAAAAGATTCCGAATTATTGCTCATAGAATTTTCCCCTCACAATTATATCTGGTTAGATAAACAGCATGGTTAAATGTACAGCCCTGGACGTCCTTTTGCAATACCTTAAGTGTATGTTTTGCTGCCGATCTAACACTATGTAGTGTTTTGTTTATATTAATGCAATACATATAGTGTTTATTGTGCAGGGTGTCCGTTAGAAGCAGTGGGGGAATGGATACTTTGATTTACAATGACAAATGGAATGGGACAAATGTAGTATGTGAGGTAGTTACGCTTGAGTACTGATGAATTATGTATTTTGTTTTACCCTGCTTCTAAGGTTGCATACATGCTCATCTTTTTCTCCTGAGTTGCTTTCACGAGGATTGTGGATAATGTTTAATGCGTTAGTTATTAGGCGCTAACGGCTGAGTTATAAAAGTTCTGTGTGTTGTTTTTCTAACTCACTAATTGTTGACGCTGTGGCTGAGGTTGCAAGTTTTCACCCGCTAATAACGCAGAAATTAACCGGTTTTTTGTTTTTTTCAGAACACTTCACCCACAGGGAGATTGGCGCTCATGGTTTCACGTCAGGCGGTTTTGCGCATTGCTCGTCCAACCGACAATATTCGGCAGATTGCGCAGATGTATCAGCAGGGTTTGGGGTTTGAACTGTTAGGGCAGTTTGAGGATCACCAAGGCTTTGACGGCATGATCATCGGGCATCCCACTCACCATTATCATCTTGAGTTCACTCACCATCGCGGTACGCGGGTGGGCAGGGCGCCGACGCAGGACAATCTGTTGGTGTTTTACATCCCGAATGCCGAAGAGTGGCAGCGGCAGTGTGAGCAGATGGAGCAGGCGGGGTTTGTGAAAGTCGCGTCTTATAACCCTTATTGGGATCAAACCGGCAGCACCTTTGAAGATGCTGACGGCTATCGGGTGGTTCTCGCAAAACGCGACTGGGCGGCCTGAATTACTCGACGGTGACTTCGCGCTGGCGGCGTTGCAGGCTCCAGTAGGAGTAGACGGCGTTGAACAGCACCACCAGCGCGGTGACGCAGAATACCGTGCGGAAGCCGTAACTTGCCGAGACGGCGGCACCCAGCAGCGGGCCGGTCACGTTACCCACGTCGCGGAATGACTGGTTATAGCTGAACACTCGCCCGGCCACCTGATTGGTGCAGTTATAGATAAGCAACGTTTGCACCGCAGGCAGCAGCGCGCCGTCAGCCGCGCCGAGCATAAAGCGCAGAATCCCCAGTTGTAGCGGGTTTTGTACAAAGGCCATCGGGATCAGCAGCAGCACCGACACCCCGAGCATCGCCACCAGAATCTTCTCCGGGCCAATCCTGTCACCCAGCTTACCCAGCCTTGGCGCACTCATCAGCGCCGCCACGCCCGGCACCGAGGCGATCATGCCGCTGATAAAGGCCAGGTTCTGCGTGTTCCCCGCCAGTTCGCGGACGTACAGCGTCAAGATTGGCGCAATCGACCCCGTCGCCACCTGAATAATCATGGTGGTAATGAATAGGCACAGCACTAACTTGGGATTTTTCAGCGAGGCGAAAACCTGTTTGCGATTCAGCATATCCTTCTTGTTAACCGGCATAAACTGTTCGCGAATGAAGTATAACGTCATGATAAAGCACAGGAAAAGCACGAAGGCGGTGATGAAGAACACCGGGCGAAGCCCGTAGCTGTCGGCCAGCAGCCCGCCGACCAGTGGGCCAATCAAAGCGCCGCTAACCGCGCCCGTGGATAAAGTCCCTAGCGCCCAGCCACTTTTATTGCGGGGGATTTGAGTAGCAATCAGCGCGTTGGCGTTGGGCACAAAGCCGCCGAGCAGGCCGAGCAGAGCACGTAACACCAGAAACTGCCAAATATTGGTTGCCAGACCCATCAAGGCCATCACAATCGCCATGCCGAGGGCAGAGCGCAACAGCATGATTTTACGACCTTTACGGTCAGCCAGGCTGCCCCAGAAGGGTGAGGCGATGGCGGAGAACAGGAACGTAATGCTGAACACCAGGCCGGACCACATGTTCAGGGATTCATGGCCGGTTACACCGAGGGTTTCAACGTACAGGGGCAGGAAGGGCATGATCAGACTGAATGCTGCGCCAGTCAGGAAACATCCTATCCAAGCAACGAAGAGATTTCGCTTCCAATTTATAGGGTCTGGTGCCGTTTCTGCTGCGGGTTCCGATGTCATAAATTACCGATATGAAAGGTCCATTGGCTCTGAGCTGTCGGGCGAGTGCCAGAGCGGATTAACTATCATGCGTTAGTGTGATAATTATGCGCCTATTAATCAGTCACATCAATGATGTTACGGAAAAGTTAACGCAGAAAATAAAATACCGGTTTAAGAATTTTGCTGCATTGCAAAAGATCAATGATTAGCGAGATAAGTATTACGCAGAGGGCAGGAGGCGGGGCTGGGAAAGCCCAAGGCAGTGCACCTTGGGCGGCAAAACGCAGACATTATTCGAGAGCTTGATATAAAGACGGTTCACCCTCTGGACGGGTTTTAAAGCGACGGTGCAGCCACATGTACTGCTCAGGCGCGAGGCGAATCTCATCCTCAACCACTTTATTCATATAAGCCGCAGCGACCACTTCATCTTCCAGCGGGAAGTTTTCAACTGCCGGATGAAGAAGTAACTCATAGCCCTTACCGTTTTCCAAACGGCGCGGCGTGAACGGAATGATCGCCGGTTTACCCATGCGAGCCAGCAGGTAAGTCCCGGTGGTGGTCGCGGCTTTGTCCACGGCGAAGAAGGGCACGAAGACGCTGCTGCGCGGGCCGTAGTCGTGGTCCGGCGCGTACCAGATGATGTCACCCTGTTTCAGGCTGCGGATCATGCCTTTCAGGTCTTTGCGGTCGATCATCGCTTTATTGGAGCGCATGCGGCCTTTAGTCTGGATCCAATCCATCAGTTTGTTATCGTGCGGGCGATAGACCCCAACCCCCGGATTATGGATGCCGAAGATGCGCGCGCCGAGTTCCAGCGTCAGGAAGTGGACGCCGATCAGCAATACGCCTTGCTGGTTGTCTCGCGCTTTCTGGATGTGCTCAAGCCCGCTGACTTTGAACCAGCGTTCAATACGCCGGTCTGGCCAGAACCACGCCATGCCCGTTTCAAACAGCCCCATCCCCACGGATTCAAAATTCTTCAGCACCATATGGTCGCGCTGTTCAGGGCTCATTTCTGGGAAGCAGAGTTCGAGATTGCGTTGAGCAATATTAAAGCGGCGTCTTAAAAAACGCATAGAAAAACGGCCTAGCCCGGTACCCAGACGATAAATAACCGGGTACGGCAGAAGCACCAGCAGATAAAGCAGGCCTAATCCTAGCCATGTTATCCAATAACGTGGATGCAGTAGTGAACGTGTAAAGGTCGGTACCTGAGTCATAAAATCTCTGCGTCAATGTGTCGAAGTAAGAAGATATAAGCTCTGTCTATATGCAGTAGCCAGCCACAGAAAACACACCACAACCCGGCTTTCATAGCCGCTGCGAGTCATTCCCTTAAGCGAAGTGACGTATTGTGGCATTTTTTAGGTTTCAGGTGAAAATTAACGGCATGAATAGTTCATTTGTTAGCTATCTGCCTATCAATAGCGCAAAGGGTGCCGCTTTTGTGAGCAAAGCCAGAATCATCGTGCGGTTAAGATCGTTTGAATATCGGCAGACATCGCTATTTTGTCAATTTTCCACGTCATAAAATTTGATTTAAAAAAGGCTGAATTAACACAAATTGAAGGTGTGCTGGTTTTTACAATAAAAAAGGGCAACTTGCGTTGCCCCTCTTATTAATAATAATGCGCTTAAACTCTGATTATTCTGACCAGAATAACCCTTTAACATTGTGCGGCTCGCTGCGCCAATATTGCTTCGGTGCTGAAACTTTTGCGCCAAGTTTAGCCGCGGCGTGCCACGGCCAGCGCGGGTTATAGAGAATTCCGCGTGCCAGAGCCACCATATCCGCCTGACCTGTGCCAACAATAGCTTCGGCCTGATCTGGCTCCGTTATCAGCCCTACGGCGATCACCGGCATGCTGACTTCCTGCTTGATGCGTTCGGCAAAGGGCACTTGGTAATTCGGGCCAATGGTGATTTTCTGCTGCGGGCTCAGGCCGCCGCTGGAGACGTGAATATAGCTGCAACCCAGCTTTTCTAGCTCTTTCGCCAGCACCACCGACTGCTCTAAGTCCCAGCCACCTTCAACCCAGTCCGTGGCGGAAATACGCACGCCGATAGGCTTGTCGGCAGAAAAGGCCTGACGAATTTCCTGATAGATTTCAAGCAGCAGGCGCATACGGTTTTCCAGCGAGCCGCCGTAGTTATCGGTGCGCTGGTTGGAGAGTGGCGACAGGAACTGGTGCAGCAGATAGCCATGCGCGCCGTGCAGCTCCAGCAGGTCAAAGCCCAGGCGGTCAGCTCTTTTAGCGGATTCCACATAAGCCGCTTTCAGCTGGGCAATGCGTTCTAACGAAATGGCTTCTGGCGTGGCATCGGTATCTGCGAAGGGTATGGCAGAAGGAGCGATGGTCTGCCAGCCGCCTTCTTCCCTCGTCAGCTGCTTGCCACCTTTCCACGGCACGTGGCAGGAGGCCTTGCGTCCGGCGTGGCCCAGCTGTAAGCCGAGAGGAATGTCGCTGTTATCGCGAAGGGAAGCGACCAGATCTTTCATGGCGGCTTCGGTTTCGTCATCCCACAAACCTAAATCTTGGGGCGAGATGCCGCCAATGGCTTCTACCGCGGTGGCTTCGAGGATAAGCAACCCCGCGCCGGAGAAAGAGAGCTGCCCAAGATGAGCATGATGCCAGGTTGTTGCCTTGCCGTTATCAGAAGAGTATTGGCACATCGGGGCAATGATAATGCGGTTAGCTAATGTCAGATTACCTAGCGAGATGGGTTGGAAAAGCTTACTCATAGTTTCCTCATTATCTTGGTTTAATGGCTGAGAATTCACCCTAACTCATTTGAGGTTATCCCATTTCCCGCGCTTTGCCTTAGCACTTGCCGCCTTTCCTCAATCTTTTAACCGAAATTTTGCAACGGAAGATGTCGAAAATGTTGGTTTAATGTATGATGTTGCCGCTCGAAAAGTGGTGCTGTGGTCCATTACCAGCCCCGCTGATTAACTAAGCATTAACCTCGAAAGACAGGAAAGTACACCATGCCAGTGTTACATAACCGAATTTCTAACGAGGAACTGAAGGCGCGCATGTTGGCTGAAACTGAGCCGCGTACCACGGTTTCTTTTTATAAATACTTCCATCTCGAAGACCCAAAAGCCTTCCGCGACATGCTCTACGTCTGCCTGACCAAACTGAATGTATTTGGTCGAATCTATGTGGCACACGAAGGGATCAACGCGCAAATCAGCGTGCCAAACAATCAGTTCGAAGCGTTCAAAACCGCGCTTTTCGCTAGCCATCCCGCATTGGACCAGATTCGTTTGAATATCGCTTTGGAAGACGATGGCAAATCCTTCTGGGTTCTGCGTCTTAAAGTGCGCGATCGCATCGTGGCTGACGGCATTGATGACGATACCTTTGACCCGTCGAACGTCGGGCAATATCTCAAAGCCGAAGAAGTCAACGCGATGATTGACGACCCCGACGCGCTGTTTGTCGACATGCGTAACCACTACGAGTATGAAGTGGGCCATTTTGACAAGGCGATTGAAGTACCTTCAGACACTTTCCGCGACCAACTGCCGATGGCGGTGGACATGCTGAAAGAAGATAAAGAGAAGAAAATCGTCATGTACTGCACCGGCGGCATTCGCTGCGAAAAAGCCAGTGCTTATATGATGCATAACGGTTTTAAAAATGTTTATCACGTTGAAGGTGGCATCATTGAGTACGCCCGTCGTGCCAAAGAGCAGGGCCTGCCGGTCAAATTCAAAGGTAAGAACTTTGTGTTTGACGAACGCATGGGCGAGCGCATTTCAGACGACGTCATTGCCCACTGCCACCAGTGCGGCGCCGAGTGCGACAGCCACACCAACTGCCTTAACGACGGCTGCCATCTACTGTTCATCCAGTGCTCGAGCTGCGCGGCCAAGTTTGAGGGATGCTGTAGCGAAATGTGCCAGACCGAGCTGAAATTGCCGCTAGAAGAGCAGCGTGCACTGCGAGCCGGGCGGGAAAATGGCATCAAAGTCTTCAATAAGTCCAAAGGACTGTTGCAGACCACCATGCACATTCCGGCACCTGAAAAACAGTAATTTGCCAGTATGAAGTGAAAAGGGCCTGTATCAGATACAGGCCCTTTTTTTTAGCGAGATTGTCAGGCGAAATTACTTCTCCTGAACCCCTTCCACCGAGATGATCAGCTCCACTTCTTGCGAGGCCGGTCCCAAATCGGTCGTGATGCCGTAATCTTTCAGCTTGATGTTCCCTGCCGCTTCAAAGCCTGCACGGTAGCCGCCCCACGGATCTTTACCTTGGCCGAGCAACTTAGCTTGCAGAATTACAGGCTTGGTGACGCCGTTTAGCGTTAAATCGCCAGTGACAGCAAGACCATCACCCTCTTTTGTCACCGACGTTGAGGTGAAGGTCGCCTGCGGGTGCTTGGTGACATTAAGGAATTCGGCACTGCGCAAATGCTTGTCGCGCTCGGCATGGTTGGTGAAGACGCTGGTGGTATTAATGGTGACATTCACCTTGTCAGCCGATGGGTCTTTCTCATCGAAGGTAAAACCGCCGTCGAAATCATTAAAGCTGCCGTACAGCCAGCTGTAACCCAAGTGCTTGATACGAAACTCGATAAAGGCGTGCTGCCCCTCTTTATCAATCTTATAGTTAGCCGCCGTTGCGCTACCAGCAGCGAGTAACAAAGACGCCAGCGTTAAGCCCAGAGTGGTTTTTTTGAACATGATGATCCTCCATTATCCAACAAGTTAATCGGAACGCGGCCGTTGCCCCAGCATGCGGGTTAGGGTGATGTCCCGGTCAATAAAATGATGTTTAAGCGCCGCAAGGCCGTGAAGTACAGAAACAATGACGATGCCCCAAGCCACCCAGAGATGAATCACGCCCGCGATGTCTGCCTGCTGGTTCAAACCAAACAGGGTGGCGGGGATCTCAAACCAGCCAAAGACGCTAATGGGCTGACCTTCGGCAGTGGAAATGAGATAGCCACTGATCAAAATGGTGAACAAGCCAATAAACAGCACCACGTGGGCCAGCCAGGCACCAAGGCGTGTTGCCTTGCTGTAGCTTTTTAACGGGGAAGGGGGCGGAGAGAGAAAACGCCAAACCAGACGCAAGACCATCACCGCGAAAACGCAGACGCCGATGCTTTTATGCAGCTCGGGCGCACGGTGATACCAACCATCGTAATACCCCAGCCCGACCATCCATAGCCCCAAGGCAAACATGGCGTAAAAAGCCACAGCAACCAGCCAATGCATCAGCACGGAAAGATGGCCAAATTGAACGGGTGTGTTTTTCCACTGCACGGCAATTCCTTAATTAAGCAGCATCCTTTAAATGAAAATAAACATGTGGAAACATTTAAGCAATAATAAATCCCAATCTATTTAACTTATTTAAACTTGTTCTTTATATTTGAATAAGATTCATGGTTTTTATTCAATGGTGCAGTGTTAAATATAGGTATTCAGATAAGATTGGCTTTTTGTCAGGTTTTGCAAGGCTTGGTAAAGATATTTATATATCAATATATTTGATATAAAAAGCACACTTGCCGCTGATTTTTCCCTTTTTTTAGTTTTGCATAGCTAATTTGGCGATATGCTACTCTTTGAAAGGTAAATTCCGGAGTGGCATAAGAAGATAAGTCATACTAATTAAATCAGCAGCTAATCACGTGACGAGACTCAATATAAGCAATAAAGGGAGAGATGAATGGCCAAGTCCGTGGTGACGGTAAAGGGTTTGAAGATCGCCATTATGATGGGCATGCTGGTGATCATCTTCGCAGGGATCAAATCGGCGGCGGATATTATCGTGCCTTTTATTCTGGCACTGTTTTTGGCTTTCGTATTCAACCCGCTGATTGTTCGCCTGGAGCGAATTCGCTTTCCACGCCCTCTGGCCGTTCTGTTAGTCGCGGCCATTGTCGTCATGCTGATGGTTTTCCTTACCAGTATGCTGATTGTGACGCTCAATGACTTTGGCCGCACGCTGCCACAATACCGCGGCCTGATTTCGCAGAAGTTCGAAGATTTGCAGAGCCTTTTACAGATTAATGGGCTGGGGTTTTCCTTTGAAACGCT
Organism: Ewingella sp. AOP9-I1-14; assembly: GCF_052375995.1. Lineage (NCBI taxonomy): Bacteria > Pseudomonadati > Pseudomonadota > Gammaproteobacteria > Enterobacterales > Yersiniaceae > Ewingella > Ewingella sp. AOP9-I1-14. The sequence goes on along the minus strand of NZ_JBQSVA010000001.1, from coordinate 448,083 downwards.
GGCCGGGTATTTTGATCCTGGCTATGCCATCAACCTGATTAGTCGCCTTATCACTCATCTTTCCAATGCCATGGCGGGCGTTTTCCTGTTGGTCATGACCGTCGTATTTATGCTGCTTGAAGTGCCGCAGTTGCCCTACAAGTTAAATCAGTTATCCGAAAACAGAGCACAGGGAGCGGGAAGTATTCAACGCGCTTTAGACAGCGTGACGCGCTATCTGGTGATCAAAACGTTAATTAGCATAGCCACCGGGTTAACGATTTGGGCATTGCTGGCTTTGCTCGGCGTACGTTTTGCTTTTCTCTGGGGCTTATTAGCCTTTGCATTAAATTATATCCCTAACATTGGTTCGATAATTGCCGCCATTCCGCCGATCATTCAGGCTTTTCTATTTAATGGTGTCAGTGAGGGGATAACCTTAATTGCCGGTTATTTAGCGATAAATCTTATTATTGGCAATATTGTTGAGCCGAGAATATTAGGAAAAGGATTGGGGTTATCCACTTTAGTTGTATTCATTTCATTAATATTCTGGGGATGGCTGATGGGACCGGTAGGAATGCTGCTCTCAGTGCCGCTAACCATTGTGCTCAAGATAGCATTTGAACCTACGGTAGCGGGGCATAAGATTGCTGTACTGCTCGGGGATGGCAAGCCGGCCAAGTAAATAGAAGAGATCTAAACAAAGAGAAAGAGAGGCCTTTCTCTCTGTTTTTTATGGTGTTTTATTGTTTGTAGAGCGTCAGGATTTCGTCTTTTATCTGCCGACTGATAGGCGCGCGAGCTGATTCGTTGATCGGCCAAAAAAGGTATTTGATAAAGTTATACACAAAACAGAACTCGAGCCTGTTTCTCACTTTAATTTTCTGCGCCAGATGGCGTTTATGCACATATACCGTTCTATTACTGATCTCAAGCTTGCGCGCAATCTTGTGATTGGGCATTTCCGACATCCAGTAATTCATCACCAGTATTTCTTGCTCGCTAAAGATACAGCGAGTGTTATAAGGCGGATAATAGGTGCTACCTTCAGCGATGGTTTTCAACAAGGTCGTCACAAGCTGTTTATTAAGAATATAAACATCGTTAGTGATGTGTACCGGATGGTTAGTGACAGGATATTGCGAATCCAGATAACAAAACATTGCCGTATCTTGCAGAAGATCGAGGAAGGTTTTTATTTCTGTCGAGAATTTCGAGTTTTGGCAAAGCTGGGTGATATTAATCAGCACCAGCTCAGGGCTAAATTGCGTCATGTGAGGAATAGCATCGGCTATGCTCACAAAGTCGAGAATTTCTATCTGATTGTTATTGAATAAGAAAGAGTGTATTCCGAGACGGGTAAAGCCGCAGGGTTCAATAATTAATATTTTCATAAAACGTCCTTGTCCATGCGCAATCGTTGCGCGACAACCACCACTCCTGTGATAGCTATTGGAAGGATAGATTCATAATGGCAAATGTGTCAATTCGAAAACGCTTGGGAATAAGATTAACGGCCATTCTTGCTAGCTGAATGGCCTTTTGACGATATTTTCTGGTTATTAAAACCGAAAAATAGTTGAGTGATTTTAGTTAAAACGCGAAAGCGAGAAAGGCGTAAAGTCAAACTCGGTTTTTTGGTTTGCACCAAATTGGGCAACGATTTCACCTAATACGCTGGCGAATTTAAAACCATGGCCACTCAAACCGGTGATGATAAGCGTATTGTCATGCTCAGGCAGGGTATCAATAATGAAATCTTCATCGGCAGTCACGTCATAGGTGCAAGCAGCGCCGTGAAGGCAAACGCCGACGCCTGGCAGGTAGTGGCGCAGGAAATTGAACACTTCTGTGCCGTCTGCGGCGATGCTGCCGAAGGGTTTACGCCCTTCAGGGCCAGCGATCGGCTGACCGCCATTGTGTTTGCCCAGCTTCAGGGCATCTTTTACCGCCGGGAAACCATAGTATTGGTCACCGTTGAGGGTCTGGAAAGTAAACGCCGGGAAGTGATTCTCTTCGCTGTAGCGGCCATCGGCGTGGTGCCACGCAAACACCTTGCGCACCGGGCTAACAGGCAGCTCTGGCAGCAGGGTTTTAATCCAGGTGCCTGCCGTTAAAGCAATGCGCGGCGCGCGATAGCTGCCTTCATGCGTGGTGACCGTAACGCCGCCATCCTCTTTGTAGCTTATCGATTCCACCGGGCATTTAAACAGTTGTGCACAGCCTGCCTCGCGCGCCAGGCGAATATAGGCGGCAACGGCCAGCTCGCTTTGCAGATAGCCCGAATCCTTTTCAAACACACCGCAGTATTCGTCGGAGATAGCAATCAGAGGCCATTTAGCCCTGATCTCCTCGGCGCTCATCGACTGGGTATTCAGTTGATAATCAACGGCGGTGCTTTTTACATTGTTGATGAATTCTGAGTCCAGCGGCCCTATGTTAATTACGCCGCTGCGATGAAAAATCTTCTCGCCACTTAGCGTTGCCAGCTCATCCCACAGCTGCTGGGCGCGCAGCACCATCGGCACGTAGCGCGCACCTTCGCCATAGGCGTGACGGATAATTCGCGTCTCGCCGTGGTGGCTGCCTTCCTGATGGGGCGGCATGGCGCTGTCTATCATCAATACTTTTAGACCGGCGCGCGTTGCATAGTACCCTGCCGCTGAACCGACAGAACCGCTGCCGACAATAATGAGGTCGTATTGCATTTCAGCTTCCTCTGATGATTTTTAAGAAAATATTGTTGGGCATAATAGAGAGATAGCTCACCGAAAGGCAAGTTAACTCCGGCCAGGCAGTGTGGTTAAGTGTGCGGATGTTACGGTGAGAGCCATAAAAAAAGCACCCTGACATCAATGTGAGGGTGCTTTTAGAGTGGTAGGTGAAAACTAGTGTTTGCGATGGTCAATGTACTCGTACTCGTTCGATTCAATCTTTTCTATACCAGCTTCGAGAATGTTAATCAGTTGTCGCGCTACGTCTGTCGTTAACCACAATGTTCTGTCTACTTTGGCATCTTCTGCCGGTTGGTCTTTTGAAGACAGGTAATGAAGACGTATCATCATTGCATCGTAAGAGTCGACGGTACTGATATCCCAGCCCACAAGTGGGTGTGTTTGAATAACTTCATCATTTCTGTCCATATAGACCCCTTAATTTGTAGTGACTAGCATGAGTAACTAACGAGGATCAATGCGGCTCATTATCTGGTGAGCAATTCCAGTATAAACACTTAAGGAGGCTTTTGGGGGCTATTAATGTTTTTAACAGTAAAAAAAGTGTGATGAAAGATGAATAAAGCGGACGAAAACAATTAAAACAGGGAATAATCTTAGAAATAAGGCAAATGAAAAAAACCGGACAGCGACGCCCGGTGAAAACTGCTCTAGAGAGCCTGGTTATATATCAACCTAATTATTATTAATCCTTTAATGCCGCAATTAAGATTTAGCGACCAATCAGGATCGCGACACTGATGTTATTCATCCGTGGAAAACCACTCGTCGGCGCTTTCCCAGGTTTCTTGCAGAATTTCTTCAATACGATCGCGGTCTGTCTTCGGCGCACCCATAACGGAGAGGTTATTAGAGCCGGCGTAGCGAACCTGAACTTTGTTGTCAGTGTCAGAAAATTGTTGGTTTATTCGTTTACTAAATTCACCTGACAGCGCTTCTAGAGCACCGGCTGGAAGAGGTTTGGTTTTATCGATTGTGACTTCAACACGCATATGACCCCCTGAATTGATATGACTGTATATTTATACAGTCATATTATGCAGTAAGCAAGGGGTACATGGATTTATGTCACCGCCAGACGAGAAACTGCCATCTGGCGGCACTTTCACTTAATAAGAAGTGACTTTCCACTGCAAGGTCTGCCCGGCGAGGAAAGGAACCACCGTCTCATCACCCAAGGCAATTTCTTCCGGCTGGGTCACGGCGACTTTTGTGATTTCGATGAAATCTTCATTCACTGGCAGGCCATAGAAACGCGGGCCGTTCAAAGAGCAGAAAGCTTCCAAATGCTGCAGGGCATTCATCTCTTCAAACACGGTGGCATAGGCAGGGATTGCCAGAGGGGCGTTAAAGCAGCCCGCGCAACCACAGCTCGACTCTTTGCGGCCTTTGGTATGAGGTGCTGAGTCGGTGCCGAGGAAGAAGCGATTAGAGCCGCTGGCGATAACGTCGCGCAGGACCTGCTGATGCACGTTACGCTTCAAAATCGGCAAGCAGAACAGGTGAGGGCGGATGCCGCCAACCAGCATGTGATTGCGGTTAAACATTAGATGCTGTGGGGTGATAGTCGCGCCAATATACTCATTGCCACTGAGCACGTACTGAGCCGCTTCTTTAGTGGTGATGTGTTCAAAAACAATCTTCAGTTCAGGGAAGTGGGTGCGGATAGGGTCCATCACTTCATCGATAAAGCGCGCTTCGCGGTCGAAAATGTCTACGTCGCTATGCGTTACTTCACCGTGGATCAGCAGCGGCATGCCAATCGATTGCATACGCTCGAAAATAGGGTAAATCGCTTTAACGTTGGACACGCCGTGTTGTGAGTTGGTGGTCGCATTTGCCGGGTAAAGTTTGGCGGCGGTAAACACGCCTTCCAGAAAACCACGAGCAACTTCTTCCGGGTCGAGAGAGTCCGTCAAATAGCAGGTCATCAGGGGGGTGAAGTTGTGACCAGCAGGGATAGCCGCGTTGATGCGATCGCGATAAGCCACTGCGGCTGCAACGCTGGTGACCGGCGGTGTCAGATTAGGCATGACGATGGCGCGGGCAAAAACTTCACTGGTATAAGGCAAAACGGTAGCGAGCATTTCATCATCGCGCAGATGAATATGCCAATCGTCTGGGCGGCGAATTTTCAAAACTTGCGGTGTTGCGGTCATCAGGCAGGGCTCCGGCGTTGAAAAGCAATACGTGAATTTCAGATGCATTAACGGCGGGGAACAAGGATAAGCTGAAAACTGTTCAGTTGCATCTGTTTAATAAAGTTAACATTGAAATTGAGGCAAACAGAGGGCCATAGTAGGGGCAGGGTTTCACTAATCCTCATCTTCATCCATATTTAAAGGCTACTGCCAAAGGAGAAGTTATGGAAGTCAGAGTCGTTGCTACCGTCGTCGCTAAGCCTGAATTTCTGAAAGAAGTCACGGACGCTATGCACCAGTTGATCGAGCATAGCCGCCAAGAGTTAGGCTGCCTTCAGTATGATTTACACCAGGATATCGACCATCCCGAGACTTTTATTTTCTATGAACGCTGGGCCACGCAAGAAGCTCTGTCACAGCACAATGAAACTGAACACTTGGTAGGTTTCGCGCGTTTTATTGAGAAAAAGGTTTCTCGTTTGGACATCAAGCGTCTGAAAAAAATCGGCTAATTCACTTCTTAGCTCGTGAATCTTGACCAATAAAAAACCCGCCGAAGCGGGTTTTTTCATGACCAGAATGCCCTATTACTCAGTTGGCATTGCTGGCTTGGTTGCCGGAGCTGTTGCAGTAGTCGCTGCAGCATGGCCACCCGCTGAACCTTTACCATCAAAGTTGAACTCTGGACGCACCCAGTCACTCTGACGAGCAGGCTCTGGAACATAAGCCGGAGCAGGCGCTTTGGTCATTGGCGCGGTAGCGTGATGTTTGAAGCGCGGAGCAACCACATCGGCAGTGACTGCCTCAGCCGGAGCTGGAGCTTTAACTTCTGCTGGCTGGACGGCTTCAACTTTTGGCTCACTCGCTACAGCCACTGGTTCAACAACAACAGGCTGCTGAGCTTCAGGTTTAACTTCAACCACTGGCGTCGGCTCGACTGGCTCAGCAGTTTCTGCTTCAACCAATACTGGCTCGTCAGCAACAGGCTGCTCTACAACCTCTGGTTCTGCATTCACTGATTCTGTGACTTCAGGCTTAGCAACTTCTTCAACCGGAGCCACTGCTGGCGCGGGTTCTTCAACTGCCGGAGCTTGAGTTTCTGCTGGTGCTTCTGCTACTGGCGTTTCAACAGCAGGTTGTTTCTGCGCTTCAACCACTTCAGTGACGACAGGTGCAGGGGTATTTTCCTGAGCAATTTCAACCTGATTAGTCAGTGTCTCGGCCTTCTCAACCACGGCTGCATGTTCATCTTGCTGTTCAGCGGCCTGAGCCACTGGGTAGCTGATCCACACTTTGCCAGATGCCATTTCTGGCGAAGCGAACGCACCCACTAATGGCATCGGTGACTGTGATGGGTAACGCTCATCACGGTAACGGCGACGACGCTGACCGCTGACGCGCAGGTGGCGAGGTGAACGACGCGAGCGACGTGGCATACCACCTTCGCGGCCGCCTTCGTTCTGACTGTCATCTGTCTCGACTGCGGCAGTTTGCTCAACTTCTGGCTCAGCGCGTGTTTCTTGCGCGGCTGGCGTTACCGTTGGCATGACGCCGGTGATCAACTGCTGGGCAGCTGCTTCAGCTTCATGATCGATTTCAGACTCGAAGCGTACTTTCTGGGAAAGCTGACGACGCTGACGACGTTGAGTTGGCTGACGATCTTCCTGAGCCGTTTCTTCAACAACGTTAGCGACAACTTCCTGAGCAACAACTTCTTGGACTTTATCTTCTGGGGTATTTTTGCGTTTGTCATCGGAACGACGACGTGAACGATCGCCACGCTCACGGCGCGGAGCTTGCTGCTGCTCGTCGCGAGAAGAGGTGTTTTCTTCTTCGTTACGTGTTTCAGCGGCGACGACAGGTTCTTGATTGCGACGGTTACGACGCTGATCTTCACGCGGCTCGCGATTGTTCTCGCGGTTATCACGGCCTTCGCCACGGTTATCACGATTGTTTTCGCGACCTTCGCTGCGATTATCACGGTTGCCACGCTCACCGCGCTCACCGTTGCGATCGCGACGACCATTGCCTTGACGACGCTGGTTACGACGATCACCGTTACGGCGATTTTCGTTCTCAGTGGTTTCAGGTTCAACTTTCGCTACTTCAACTGGCTTAGCTTCAGCCTGCGGCTCAGAGCCGAACAGACCTTTCAACCCGCTAAAGAAGCGGCTGACCAGACCCGGCTTAGCGGCAGCAGGTGCTGCTACAGCGGCTGGGAGAGTCGGTGCTACTGGCTGCTCAACGGCTTCAGGACGGTCGAAAGAGCTTGGCGGCGCTTCGCTTTGCAGAGCAAATGCGGCAAGTGCAGGCTGCTCTGGGCGTTTACGCTCAGCAGGCATATCTTCAGAAGGTTGCAGCATCTCTGCTTCATGAATCTGCGGCAGCAAGTAGCTCAGTACCGAAGACTCTTCACCTTTACGTACGCGAAGTACGGAATAGTGAGGTGTTTGCATCTGATCGTTAGGCACGATCACCGCGCGCACGCCGCCTTGACGTTTTTCAATCGCATTGACTGATTCACGTTTTTCGTTCAACAGATACGAAGCAATCGGCACTGGAACAATGGCGTGAACTTCTTTGGTATTTTCTTTCAACGCTTCTTCTTCGATTAAACGAAGAATCGACAGGGACAGGGATTCGTTATCACGAATGGTCCCGGTACCGGCACAGCGCGGGCAGATGTGGTGCGTAGACTCACCCAGAGAAGGGCTGAGACGCTGACGCGACATCTCCAGCAAACCAAAGCGAGAGATACGGCCAATCTGAATGCGAGCACGGTCTTGACGAACGGCATCACGCAGACGGTTTTCAACTTCACGCTGATGGCGCACTGGCGTCATGTCGATGAAGTCGATAACAATCAGGCCACCCAAGTCGCGCAGGCGCAATTGGCGAGCAATTTCGTCTGCTGCTTCAAGGTTGGTGTTGAATGCGGTTTCTTCGATATCGCCGCCGCGCGTTGCACGTGCGGAGTTGATGTCGATAGCGGTTAGGGCTTCGGTGCTGTCGATAACAATGGAACCACCGGAAGGGAGACGCACTTCACGCTGGAACGCAGATTCAATCTGAGATTCAATCTGGTAATGGCTAAACAGCGGGATTTCACCGATGTAAGGCTTAATTTTGCTGCTGAAATCTGGACGACCCAAGGCTGCGATATGCTCTTTAGCCAAATCGAGAATTTTAGGGTTGTCGATCAGGATTTCGCCAATGTCTGGGCGCAGGTAATCGCGGAATGCGCGCACGATGACGTTGCTTTCCTGATGGATCAGGAAGGGAGCAGGGCGGCCTTCGGCGGCTTTTTTGATGGCGTCCCAGTGCTTCAGACGGAAGGTCAAATCCCACTGGAGTGCTTCAGCGGATTTACCTACACCGGCGGTACGCACGATGAGGCCCATGCCGTCTGGCAGTTGCAGCGAAGATAACGCTTCTTTCAGTTCAGTTCGGTCATCACCTTCAATCCGGCGGGAAATACCCCCAGCGCGTGGATTGTTAGGCATTAACACTAAATAGCTACCGGCCAGACTGATGAAGGTCGTCAGTGCTGCACCTTTATTACCACGCTCTTCTTTATCTACCTGAACAATAACTTCCTGACCTTCGCGCAGAACATCTTTGATGTTTGGGCGGCCATGTGAGGAGTAATTGCTAGGGAAGTATTCGCGAGAAATTTCTTTGAGGGGGAGGAAACCATGTCGCTCAGCGCCATAATCAACGAATGCCGCTTCCAGACTTGGTTCAATGCGGGTGATTTTACCCTTGTAAATATTGGCTTTTTTCTGTTCATGACCCGGACTTTCGATATCCAAATCATAGAGCCGCTGTCCATCCACAAGGGCAACGCGCAACTCTTCTTGCTGAGTTGCGTTTATCAACATTCTTTTCATCTTAACTTACTCGTTATTTTTGCATTATTGACAGAGCTGCGGGCAAAATAACCTCATGGCCGGATAAACCGTTGGCCCCGAGTCTTCTCGCAAAGTCGTCAACCTCACGGTTGTCGCTTGCATAGGGGCGCATTATTTCGGTAAGCCTGCTTTTGCCGTATTAACCATACCAGCGTTATGAAAGCAGTACTTTTAGTAGGGGAATAGCTTCTGAATTTAGGTTAACAGATCTCATTCCATTTGCCGGCCAAGCTGCAATCCGCAGCCCGCTAATTGCTTGATTTCACATTACGTCTTACGCCATTGCTGCGCTTTTGTTCGATCAGACAAATCTATAATTCCTGCGTTTTCCCTAACTTAAGGAAAAGAACGCGGAAAGTGACCTCATTATTCCATTGCATGCACAGTGATAGCAAGGTGACTTTAGTAGTTGCAGTAAAGATTCTTATCCTTATGCGATGTAACCCGCATTGATTATCCCTTCATTCTTACTGCTCGTCGGGTTTTCCAGCCCAGTTGCTGATAAACTAAACGCTAAGCTCATAAAAACCAGTGGCGCGAACCGTGCCGGATATTTAGAATCGCGATCCATGAAAACTGAGAATCCATCTGTACAATTAATCCCCATTTCCGAAGACGAAGCCGGACAGCGCATAGATAACTTCCTGCGCAACATCCTTAAAGGCGTACCTAAGAGCATGATTTATCGCATCGTGCGCAAGGGTGAAGTGCGGGTAAACAAAAAGCGTATTAAACCTGAATACAAGCTGTTGGCTGGCGACGAAGTGCGCGTACCTCCGGTTCGCATTGCCGAGCGAGATGAAGCGCCGGTCTCTGCCAAACTCGATAAAGTTGCCGCGTTAGCTGACTGCATCCTTTATGAAGACGATCATCTGCTGATCCTCAACAAACCTTCCGGCACCGCGGTGCATGGCGGGAGTGGGTTGAGCTTTGGCGTTATCGAAGGCTTAAGAGCTTTGCGCCCCGACGCGCGTTTCCTTGAGTTAGTGCATCGTTTGGACAGAGACACCTCAGGCGTTCTGCTGGTGGCCAAAAAGCGTTCGGCATTGCGTTCGCTGCATGAGCAACTGCGTTTAAAAAGCATGCAGAAAGATTACCTCGCGCTGGTTCAGGGCGAATGGCAATCCCACTGCAAAGTGGTACAGGCCCCCTTGCTGAAAAACATTTTGCAGAGCGGTGAGCGTATCGTCAGGGTGAGTGCGGAAGGCAAGCCTTCTGAAACCCGCTTTAAAATTGAAGAGCGCTACGAGTTCGCCACGCTGATTAAAGCCAGCCCGGTAACTGGAAGAACGCACCAGATCCGTGTGCACGCCCAGTATGCGGGGCACCCGATTGCTTTTGACGACAGATATGGCGATCGCGATTTTGACGGACAATTAGCCGGAACGGGTTTGAATCGCCTATTCCTGCATGCCGCTGCTTTGCGTTTTGAGCACCCTGGAACTGGCGAGACGTTGCGCATTGAGGCTCCAATGGATGCCAAACTGCGCAACTGCTTAAAGAAGCTGCGTCTCAAACCCGCCAAAGGCTAATGCTTTTATACTGACTGTTGGCGCAGCAGGGGGTTCACGCCCTTGGCGCGCAACAGTTCCAGCAGTGCAATCAACGGCAGACCAATCAGCGTATTGGGATCTCTGCCGTTGAGTTGGCTAAATAAACTGATCCCCAACCCCTCGCACTTAAAACTCCCCGCGCAATCGTAAGGCTGTTCCATCTCTAAATAGTTGCTTATCTCTTCATCGCTTAACGCCCGGAAGGAAACCTCAAAGGGTTCGCATAAGGTAACGGCTTGCTGAGTGCGGCTATCGAGCAGTGACAGGCCAGTGTAGAAGGTCACCACCTTGCTACTTGCCGCGCGCAATTGTCGTTTCGCATTCTCAAAGTTGTGAGGCTTGCCGGTGATTTTTCCCTCGATTGCACAGACCTGGTCTGAACCGATGATCAAATAATTGGGATGCGAGTGCATCAAAGCCCGCGCCTTGGCTTCGGCCAATCGTTTGACTAAAGTTTCAGGCGATTCATTAGCATAGGGCGACTCGTCGATATTCGGCGCGGCACAGCTAAACTCAAGGTTCAGCTTTTCCAGCAGTGCGCGGCGGTAGGTTGATGTCGACGCGAGCAGAATAGGGGGTAAAGTTGGCATTATTATTTTTTCACAAAGCGTAGCGTTATTTATTTGCACATCTTAAACTGTTGGCCGCTGTGGAAGCGAATATTGGTGAAAGGTGCGGTTTTGAGGCCTTTTTCTTTGACTCTATGTCGTTACAAAGTTAATATGCGCGCCCTATGCAAAAAGTAAAATTACCCTTGGCCGTTGATGCGGTTCGTACAGCCCAAAAGCGTTTAGATTACTCCGGTGTCTACACGCCTGATCAGGTAACACGAGTTGCGGCATCAGTGGTTAGTGTTGATTCTGATGTGGAAACATCTTTGTCGTTTAATATCGACAATCAACGGCTGGCCGTTATCGAAGGCAAATCAGCAGTTCTCGTAACTCTGGAATGTCAGCGATGTGGTAAGACGTTTGAGCATCAGGTTCACACAACATATTGTTTTAGCCCTGTTCGCAATGATGAACAGGCTGAGGCATTACCGGAAGCGTACGAGCCGATCGAAGTCGACGACTTTGGCGAAGTTGATCTGCTGGCAATGATTGAAGATGAAATCATTCTTTCTTTGCCTGTCGTTCCGGTACATGAATCTGAACACTGTGAAGTGTCCGACGCGGACATGGTATTCGGTAAACTGCCTGAAGAGGCGGAGAAACCAAATCCATTTGCCGTATTAGCGAGTTTAAAGAAAAGTACTTAAGGAGTAAGGTCCATGGCCGTACAACAGAATAAACCAACCCGTTCTAAACGTGGCATGCGTCGCTCTCACGATGCTCTGACCACTTCCACTCTGTCTGTGGACAAAACTTCTGGTGAAACTCACCTGCGTCACCATATCACTGCCGACGGTTTCTACCGCGGTCGCAAGGTAATCGGCTGAGATTTGCTTGCTACTTATTTGCGTGATAACTCACTCATGATAAGTACTAGCAAGGCGATACCTTGACTCGTCTAACCCTTGCGTTAGATGTAATGGGCGGGGACTTCGGTCCTTCCGTCACAGTGCCTGCTTCATTGCAGGCACTGATCTCTAATTCTGAACTCCATCTTCTTCTGGTCGGCGATCCCGACGCTATCACGCCTTTCCTTGCTAAAGCCGATCCTTCTCTGAGAGAACGAATTCGGATTATTCCTGCTGAATCAGTTATAGCCAGCGACGCTCGCGCATCGCAAGCTATCCGGGCCAGCAAAGGAAGTTCAATGCGGGTGGCCTTAGAGCTGATTAAGAGTGGAGACGCGCAGGCCTGTGTCAGTGCTGGTAATACTGGTGCACTGATGGGACTCGCAAAAATGGTTATAAAGCCCCTGGAAGGTATTGAACGCCCGGCGCTGATGACGGTGTTACCGAATCAGCTGCGTAGTAAAACGGTGGTGTTGGATCTTGGGGCGAATGTTGAATGTGACAGCACGATGCTAGTCCAGTTTGCCGTGATGGGTTCGGTGATGGCTGAAGAAGTCATCGGCATTGAGAACCCGCGCGTAGCCTTGCTGAATATCGGCGAGGAAGAGTCGAAAGGGCTGGATAACATTCGTGACGCGGCAGCCATTTTAAAAAATACGCCAGCTATCAACTATATCGGCTATCTTGAAGGCAATGAGCTGTTAACCGGTAAAACTGATGTGATGGTGTGTGATGGCTTTGTCGGGAATGTCACACTCAAGACCATGGAAGGTGTAATAAGGATGTTTTTGTCACTGTTAAAATCCTCTGGGGAGGGTGGCAAAAAGGCTTGGTGGCTGAAATGGTTAGGCCGTATTTTGCAGAAGAAATTAGCAAAGCGCTTCGGCCATCTTAATCCAGACCAGTATAATGGCGCATGTTTAGTAGGATTACGGGGCATCGTTATTAAAAGCCACGGCGGGGCAAATCAGCGAGCGTTCGCTGTTGCTATCGAACAGGCTGTGCAGGCGGTGCAGCGGCAAGTTCCACATCGGATAGCCGCGCGCCTTGAGGCTGTATTACCCAAGAGTGACTGATCGTACATGTATACAAAAATTCTCGGTACGGGGAGCTATTTACCCGTGCAAGTTCGGACTAATGCCGACTTAGAAAAAATGGTGGATACCTCCGACGAGTGGATTGTCACCCGTACAGGTATTCGTGAACGTCGTATCGCTGCACCGGATGAGTCTGTGGCCACAATGGGCCTGCATGCAGCAGAGAAGGCACTTGAAATGGCAGGCGTTAGCGCAAGCGAAGTCGGTCTGATCATTGTTGCGACAACCTCATCTACCCACGCATTCCCAAGCTCGGCATGTCAGATTCAAAACATGTTGGGTATCAAAGATACCGCGGCATTTGACTTAGCAGCAGCTTGCGCAGGCTTCACCTATGCGCTGAGCGTTGCAGATCAGTACGTCAAGAACGGTGCTGTTCGCTATGCATTAGTGATTGGCTCTGACACCTTGTCGCGCAAGCTCGATCCGGAAGATCGCGGCACCGTGATTCTGTTCGGTGACGGCGCGGGTGCTGTACTGCTTGGCGCGTCAGAAGAGCAGGGGATTATCTCCACTCACATGCACGCCGATGGCCACTATGGCAACTTGTTGACGCTGGCTTATCCAGATCAATCCGCGCCAGAAAAACCAGCTTATGTCACGATGGCTGGCAATGAAGTCTTTAAAGTCGCCGTGACCGAATTGGCTCATATCGTTGAAGAAACTCTCGAGGCCAATAATCTTGACCGTTCAGAGCTTGATTGGCTGGTTCCGCATCAGGCGAACCTGCGCATCATCAGCGCAACGGCTAAGAAACTGGGTATGGGCATGGACAAAGTCGTCGTGACCCTCGATCGCCATGGTAATACCTCTGCAGCGTCTGTTCCTGCAGCATTCGATGAAGCCGTTCGCGATGGCCGTATCAAGCGCGGGCAACTGGTTCTTCTCGAAGCATTTGGCGGTGGCTTTACCTGGGGCTCGGCGCTGGTACGTTTCTGATTTAACAGGATAATCAAAATGACAAAAATAGCAGTTGTTTTTCCTGGGCAGGGCTCTCAAGCCTTGGGGATGTTGGCTGATTTAGCGGCTGCGCATCCGATTGTTGAGGAAACCTTTGCAGAGGCTTCATCTGCGCTAGGGTACAATTTGTGGGAACTGGTACAACAGGGGCCTGCAGAAGAACTGAATAAAACCTGGCAGACCCAGCCTGCGTTGCTGGCGGCGTCTGTCGCTATCTGGCGCGTATGGCAGCAAAGCAATGGCGCGAAGCCTGCTTATCTCGCCGGTCACAGTCTGGGCGAGTATTCCGCTCTGGTTTGTGCTGGCGTGCTGGACTTCAAACAGGCTATTTCGCTGGTTGAACTGCGCGGGAAACTGATGCAAGAAGCCGTGCCAGAAGGCACTGGCGCGATGTCCGCCATTATTGGCCTGGACAACGACGCTATTGCCAAAGCTTGTGAAGAGTCGACACAGGGGCAGGTAGTCTCGCCAGTTAACTTCAACTCTCCGGGCCAAGTGGTTATCGCCGGGCATAAAGAAGCCGTTGAGCGCGCGGGTGCTGCTTGTAAAGCCGCCGGTGCAAAACGCGCACTGCCTCTGCCTGTTAGCGTGCCGTCTCACTGTGCGCTGATGAAGCCTGCTGCCGATAAAATGGCCGTTGCGCTTGAGAACGTCACTTTTAGCGAGCCGCAATATCCGGTTGTGAACAATGTGGATGTCAAAGTTGAAACGTCGCCTGAAGCTATCCGCAGCGCGCTGGTTCGTCAGCTTTACAACCCGGTTCGCTGGACTGAATCTGTCGAATTCATGGCAGCGCAGGGCGTTGAACATTTAGTTGAAGTTGGACCAGGTAAAGTTCTTACCGGCCTGACTAAACGTATTGTTGATACTTTAACAGCAGCGGCCGTAAATGATACTGCCAGCCTGACTGCTGCGCTTGAACAAGAATAAGAGGAACATCATGAGCTTCGAAGGTAAAATTGCCCTCGTCACAGGCGCAAGCCGTGGCATTGGTCGTGCTATCGCAGAAAAGTTGGTTGCCGGTGGCGCGAAAGTCATTGGTACTGCAACAAGCGAAAGCGGCGCGGCTGCAATTAGCGAATATTTAGGTGAAAACGGCAAGGGCATCGCCCTGAATGTGGTTGATTCTGCATCGATCGAACAAACATTGGCTACGATTCGAGCTGAATTTGGCGAAATTGACATTTTAGTTAATAATGCCGGTATCACACGTGATAACCTTCTCATGCGAATGAAAGATGACGAGTGGCAGGATATTCTTGATACGAATCTGACTTCAGTATTTCGGCTGTCAAAAGCAGTAATGCGGGCTATGATGAAAAAGCGTTTTGGCCGGATCATTACAATTGGTTCTGTTGTTGGGACTATGGGTAACGCAGGGCAGGCGAACTACGCGGCAGCTAAAGCCGGGTTAATCGGTTTTAGCAAGTCTTTGGCGCGTGAAGTGGCTTCACGCGGCATTACTGTCAACGTCGTTGCTCCCGGCTTTATTGAGACGGACATGACAAGGGCGTTGACAGATGATCAACGCGCAGGCATTTTGTCATCAGTTCCAGCCAACCGGTTGGGTGATGCCAAAGAAATTGCTAGCGCAGTTGCTTTTTTAGCCTCTGATGAGGCCAGCTACATCACTGGTGAAACATTACATGTCAATGGCGGCATGTACATGATTTAAAAATTACGAAACTATTTGCGTTATTTGCGGTAAAAACCGCAAAATAGAGCAAATTCGTGGTTTGACCAGCCGGGATTTAGTTGCATCTTTTTCAACATTTTATACACTACGAAAACCATCGCGAAAGCGAGTTTTGATAGGAAATTTAAGAGTATGAGCACTATCGAAGAACGCGTTAAGAAAATCATCGTTGAACAGCTGGGTGTTAAACAGGAAGAAGTAGTTAATGCTGCGTCTTTCGTAGACGACCTTGGCGCTGATTCTCTCGACACCGTTGAGCTGGTTATGGCTCTGGAAGAAGAGTTTGATACCGAGATCCCTGACGAAGAAGCTGAAAAGATCACCACTGTTCAGGCAGCTATTGATTTTATCAACGCTAGCCAGCAGTAAGCTAATCTGCTTTTAGTTTAGATAGTTAGGCGGTCATTCGACCGCCTAAGTTTTTTCTGACCCACCGTATCAATTTTCCCTCCCTGGAGGACACAACGTGTCTAAGCGTCGAGTTGTAGTGACTGGACTTGGCATGCTGTCTCCTGTCGGCAATACTGTAGAGTCCACTTGGAACGCTCTCCTTGCCGGTCAGAGTGGCATTAGCCTAATCGACCATTTTGATACTAGTGCCTTTGCAACGCGTTTTGCTGGCTTAGTAAAAGATTTTAACTGTGAAGAGTACATTTCGCGCAAAGATGCCCGCAAAATGGACGCCTTCATCCAGTACGGCATTGCTGCCGGCATCCAAGCGATGCAAGACTCTGGGCTTGAAGTCACTGCCGAAAACGCCCCGCGAATTGGTGCGGCGATAGGTTCAGGTATTGGCGGTCTCGGTCTAATCGAAGAAAACCATACTTCATTGGTTAACGGCGGACCCCGCAAGATCAGCCCATTTTTCGTTCCTTCCACCATCGTAAACATGATTGCCGGTCATCTGAGCATTATGTTTGGCCTGCGTGGACCGAGCATTTCAATTGCCACAGCTTGTACTTCTGGTGTTCACAATATTGGTCATGCCGCGCGAATCATTGCTTATGATGATGCCGACGTCATGCTAGCCGGCGGTGCCGAAAAGGCCAGTACCCCATTGGGCGTTGGTGGTTTTGGTGCAGCACGCGCTTTATCCACGCGTAATGACAATCCGCAGGCGGCAAGCCGTCCGTGGGATAAAGAACGAGATGGTTTCGTACTTGGCGATGGCGCTGGCATTATGGTGCTGGAAGAGTACGAACACGCGAAAAAGCGCGGTGCGAAAATTTATGCTGAAATCGTTGGTTTTGGTATGAGCAGCGACGCATTCCATATGACCTCTCCTCCTGAGGATGGCGCTGGCGCCGCTCTCGCGATGGAAAATGCGTTGCGCGATGCTGGCATTGCCGCCTCTAAAATTGGCTATATCAACGCGCACGGTACCTCTACCGCCGCCGGGGACAAAGCCGAAGCACAGGCCGTTAAATCGGTGTTTGGTGCTGATGCACAGCGCGTGCTAGTGAGTTCAACTAAGTCTATGACCGGCCACCTGCTGGGCGCGGCTGGGGCGGTAGAGTCCATCTTTACCCTGCTGGCGCTGCGCGATCAGGCTGTGCCTCCAACCATTAACCTGGATAATCCAGATGAAGGTTGTGATTTAGACTTTGTGGCGCACGAAGCTCGTCAGGTAAGCAATATGGAATACACGCTGTGTAACTCGTTTGGCTTTGGCGGCACCAATGGTTCATTGGTCTTCCGTAAAGTCTGACGGGATATTCCCAGCCTGTTGAAGATGTCTGAAAGGCCCGATATTCGGGCCTTTTTGTTATCTGATACTCGCGGTATAAAGTCGGAATGCTCTACTTGATAGGCTAAGCGAACTGCCTCAGGCTTCGCAGGGGACTGGCTCACAAGCGTCACAGCGGGAGTAAGTAATGTGGATTAACGGTGTCTCGACCAATTTACTGCCAGCAGGCGACCGTTCTGCGCAATTTGGCGACGGCAGCTTTACAACGGCCCATATCTCAGAGGGGAAGGTAAAGCTGCTGTCAGCGCACCTCGACCGGCTAAAAGCCGCGACCGAGCGTTTGATTATTACGGGCGTGGATTGGGCATTGCTCGAGGCCGAAATGGTCCACGCCGCCAGCCTGCGCGACGAAGCTGTGCTCAAGGTGATGGTCACGCGCGGAGTAGGCGGCCGCGGCTATAGCCCGCAAGGCTGCGATTCGCCGACGCGAATTATCTCCACCTTTGATTATCCGGCGCACTATCACGCGTGGCGCGAACAGGGCATTAAACTGGCACTTAGCCCAGTGAAACTCAGCCAAAACCCGCTGTTAGCCGGTGTTAAGCATCTTAACCGCCTCGAGCAGGTGATGGTACGTCTTCACCTTGACCAAACAGATGCCCAAGAGGCGCTAGTGGTTGATACCGCCGGGATGCTGGTAGAATGCTGTGCCGCCAATCTTTTCTGGCGCAAAGGGGAGAAGGTTTTTACCCCCGTTCTGTCACTGTCAGGGGTGTCTGGCGTGATGCGTAACCATATTATTGCGTTGCTTGAGCAAAGTGGCCGGTTTAGCGTTTCCGTGGTTTCAGAGCCGCCACAGACCCTGAGCGATGCAGACGAAGTGATTATTTGTAATGCCCTGATGCCCTTTATGCCGGTGCGTCAGGTAGAAGATTGGCATTTTACGTCGTCAACCTTGAACGACTTTTTACATCAGGTTTGTTAAACCAGCGCATCAGAAGTGAACATTTATGAAGAATAAAAAACTCAAAATCCCTGCTCTTATTATCGTCATTCTGCTTGCTGCGCTGGCTTTTGGTTACCATAAAGTGAAAACTTTTGGCGATCGCCCGATCAATGTCAGTAGTGAGACTATCTTTACTCTGCCTGCCGGTACGGGCCGCGTGGTGCTGGAAACCCTCCTGGTGAAGCACCAGATAATGCAAAAAAATCCCTACTTCTCTTGGCTGCTGCGCATTGAGCCGGAGCTGAGTAATTTCAAAGCTGGGACCTATCGCTTTGAAAAAGGCATGACGGTGCGCCAAATGCTCGAATTGCTGAGAAGTGGCAAAGAGGCGCAGTTTAGCGTGCGTCTGGTGGAAGGTTTTAAACTCAGCGACTGGATGAAGGTGCTGGATGGCTCGGCCTACCTCAAACACGAGTTGAGTGGCAAAACCGGCGAAGAGATTGCCGCCGCGCTGGGCATGACCGACACCAAAAATGCCGAAGGCTGGCTCTATCCGGATACCTATCTCTATACCGCGGGCATGACCGACCTGTCACTGCTCAAGCGCGCTCACCAGCATATGGAGAAGACCGTAGACAGCATTTGGAAAGGCCGGGCGGACTCGCTGCCTTATAAAACGCCAACCGACATGCTGACCATGGCGTCTATTATTGAAAAAGAGACGGCGGTCAAAGAGGAGCGCGCGGAAGTGGCTTCGGTGTTTATCAACCGTTTGCGCATTGGCATGCGCTTGCAGACTGACCCCACGGTGATTTACGGCATGGGTGAGAGCTACAAAGGTAACATCAGCCGTAAAGATCTGGAGACGCCGACGCCTTACAACACCTATGTGATTTCTGGTTTGCCGCCATCGCCAATCGCGATGCCGAGCGAAGCCTCTATTGAAGCCGCGGCTCATCCGGCAACGACCAATTACCTCTATTTTGTGGCTGACGGCAAAGGCGGCCACACCTTTACGACTAACCTCGAAAATCACAATAAAGCGGTGCTTGTGTATCGCGAGGCATTGAAAAATAAGAATGAAAAGTAAGTTTATTGTTATTGAAGGTCTGGAAGGGGCCGGTAAAACCACGGCGCGCGACGTCGTGGTAAACCAACTTCGCCAACTCGGCGTCGAGGAGATTGTCTTTACCCGCGAGCCGGGCGGGACGCCTTTGGCTGAAAAGCTGCGTGACCTGTTTAAACGCGGCGTTGACGACGACAAGCCGACGGTGAAAGCTGAGGCGTTGATGCTCTATGCCGCCCGCGTGCAGTTGGTGGAAACCGTTATTATGCCCGCCTTAGCGCGTGGAGCCTGGGTGGTGGGCGATCGTCATGACCTCTCTTCGCAAGCTTATCAGGGCGGCGGTCGTGGCATCGACCCTGAGCTGATGCGCTCGCTGCGTGATATCTCGCTGGGGGACTTCCGTCCTGATCTGACGCTGTATCTCGACTTGCCGCCTGAAATTGGTTTGCAACGCGCCAGCGCGCGCGGCGAGCTGGATCGCATTGAGAAAGAGGCTCTGCCGTTCTTTGAGCGGACGCGCGCGCGCTACCTTAGTCTGGTAGCGCAAGACTCGCGGATCAAAACCATTGACGCTTCGCAGCCTCTGGAGCAGGTCACGGCCTCTATTCAGCAGACTTTGCAACAGTGGTTTGCCGAGCAGCAGGGCGAAGCGCAATGACATGGTATCCGTGGCTGAGCGCCCCTTATCGTCAACTGGTGAGCCAATACCAATCTGGCCGGGGCCACCATGCCTTGCTGATGCACGCGGCGCGCGGTATGGGCGAGGACGCTCTGGTTTACGGACTGAGCCGCTGGTTGCTGTGCCAGCATCAAGACGGCGAGAAAAGCTGCGGTACCTGCCACAGCTGCCAACTGATGATTGCCGGAAACCATCCTGACTGGCACGTGTTAACGCCAGAAAAAGGCAAGAATTCGCTCGGTATTGATCCCGTCCGTCAACTGATTGAAACGCTCTACAACTATTCTCAGCAGGGTGGGGCGAAAGTGGTCTGGCTGCCCGACGCCGAGTTGCTGACCGAGGCGGCGGCCAACGCGCTGTTGAAAACGCTGGAAGAGCCGCCGGTGAAAACCTATTTCGTGATGGGTTGTACCGAACCGGCCAGCCTGCTGGCGACTTTGCGCAGCCGCTGCCAGTATTGGCATTTGGCGACGCCAGACGAAAATCTGGCGGCGCAGTGGCTCAATCGCCAACTGAGCGCCGATCCGGTAGCTATTAAAACTGCTCTCAGGCTTGGCAACGGTACGCCGCTATCGGCGCAGGCGCTGTTGCAGCCCGAGCGCTGGAAGCAGCGAGTGGTGCTGTGCCAGCAGTTGGCCGAAAGCTGCCAGCAGCGGGATATGCTCTCATTGCTGCCGCAGCTCAATCATGATGACGTCGGCGAGCGCGTGCAGTGGCTATGCTCACTGCTGCTCGACGCCATTAAATGGCAGCAAAACGCCGGGCAGTTCATCATCAATCACGACCAACAGAATTTGATTAGCCAGATTGCCCATTTGCAAACCAATGATTCATTGCAGAAAAGCGTGCAGGGTTGGATGCACTGCCGCCAGCAGTTGCTAACTATTACTGGCGTCAACCGGGAGCTTATCCTCACCGAGCAATTGCTCGAGTGGGAACAGCTGCTGGGCTAATTAAGTCCGAAAGATTATTCAGCAGCGTGTCATTTCGGTGGCGCGCTGACCTGCCAAAACCATCGTAAAGAGTTAAATATTATGTTTTTAGTCGACTCCCATTGTCATCTCGACAGTCTGGATTACAACGAGCTGCACAGCGGCGTGGATGCAGTAGTAGAAAAAGCCCGTGAGCGTGACGTGAAGTTTATGCTGGCGGTGGCGACCACTTTGCCGGGCTACCGTGCCATGACCCAGCTGATTGGCGATCGCCCGGAAGTGGCGTTTTCCTGCGGCGTACACCCATTGAACATTGATGGTGGTTATGATTTCGACGAGCTGAGCCAGCTGGCGGCGGACCCGAAAGTGGTTGCCATGGGTGAGACGGGCCTCGACTACTTCTACCAGAAAGAAGAGCAGCAGATTGCCTTGCAGCAAGAGTCTTTCCGCCATCACATCCGCGTGGGCCGCGAGCTGAACAAGCCGGTGATTGTGCATACGCGCGACGCACGACAGGACACGCTGGATATCCTGCGCGATGAGAAAGCCGGTGAGTGCGGCGGCGTGCTGCACTGCTTCACGGAAGACCTGCCGACGGCGGAGTTCTTACTGGATCTGGGCTTTTACATCTCCTTCTCAGGAATAGTTACTTTCCGTAATGCCGAGCAGCTGCGCGAAGTGGCTCGCTATGTGCCGCTGGATCGCCTGCTGATTGAAACCGACTCGCCTTATCTGGCGCCGGTTCCGCACCGTGGTAAAGAGAACCAGCCAGCCTATGTTCGCGACGTGGCTGAGTATATGGCCGTATTGAAAGGGGTGAGTCTGGACGCTCTGGCCGAAGCCACAACCGCCAACTTTTCACGCCTTTTTCACCTCAACACTTCCTCCCTGAGCTAGCCTTAAAAAGCAGTCACATTCACTGGAATTATTTTACGGCTCGTAATTAATGGCCTGAACGGGTAATGTGCACATCCGTTTTAGGCTGCTTAACGCGACTAATTTGAGATTTTCTTTAACGAATGTCTCATTTTTAAACGCGCTTGCCGTCTTTTTTCAATAAAACGTGACTGCCATCAAACATTAAAAAAGGGAATTATTTTACCCTTCGTAAAAATTCAAAGGGGTGCTTAGACACCCTGAACGTCAAGGGTTTTCATAACCTTGCAACGCGGCAGTTTGCGGACTCACATAAGCGGACGCCGTGAGAAGTATCTAAAGCATCATTACTCAGGAGCACACTCAATTATGTTTAAGAACGCGTTTGCAAACCTTCAAAAGGTGGGTAAATCGCTGATGTTGCCAGTATCCGTACTGCCAATCGCAGGTATTCTGCTTGGCGTCGGGTCGGCAAACTTCAGCTGGCTGCCAATGATCGTTTCCCACGTTATGGCCGAAGCTGGTGGTTCAGTCTTCGCCAACATGCCGCTGATTTTCGCCATCGGTGTAGCACTGGGCTTTACTAACAATGACGGTGTTTCTGCACTGGCGGCGGTAGTAGCCTATGGCATCATGGTGAAAACCATGGCAGTGGTTGCGCCACTGGTACTGCACTTACCGGCGGAAGAAATTGCCGCTAAACACTTAGCAGACACCGGCGTTCTCGGCGGTATTATTGCAGGTGCGATTGCAGCCTACATGTTCAACCGTTTCTACCGCATCAAATTGCCTGAGTACCTGGGCTTCTTCGCGGGCAAACGCTTTGTCCCAATCATCTCCGGCCTGGCTGCTATCTTCCTGGGCGTGGTGCTGTCCTTCATCTGGCCACCAGTGGGTACGGCTATCCAGACCTTCTCCCAATGGGCGGCTTACCAGAACCCAGTGGTTGCTTTCGGCATCTACGGCGTGGTTGAGCGTGCTCTGGTTCCGTTCGGTCTGCACCATATCTGGAACGTTCCATTCCAGATGCAAATCGGTGAATACGTGAACTCAGCCGGTCAGGTGTTCCACGGTGACATCCCTCGCTACATGGCGGGTGACCCAACTGCGGGCAAACTGTCTGGTGGCTTCCTGTTCAAAATGTATGGTCTGCCAGCGGCTGCGATCGCTATCTGGCACTCAGCGAAACCTGAAAACCGCGCTAAAGTTGGCGGCATCATGATCTCCGCTGCGCTGACTTCATTCTTGACCGGTATCACCGAGCCAATCGAATTCTCCTTCATGTTCGTGGCACCAATCCTGTACGCAATCCACGCGATTCTGGCAGGTCTGGCCTTCCCAATCTGTATCCTGTTGGGTATGCGTGACGGTACCAGCTTCTCACACGGTCTGATTGACTTCATCGTGCTGAGCGGCAACAGCAGCCGTATCTGGCTGTTCCCAGTGGTGGGTATCATCTATGCCATCGTTTACTACAGCATCTTCCGTTTCCTGATTGTGAAACTGAACCTGAAAACACCAGGTCGCGAAGAGAGCAGCAGCGAACAATCTGCTCAGGGTGGCTCAGAAATGTCCGCTTCTCTGGTTCAGGCGTTCGGTGGTAAAGAGAACATCACTAACCTTGATGCTTGCATCACCCGTCTGCGCGTTAGCGTGGCTGATGTCTCCAAAGTGGATCAGGCTGGCCTGAAGAAACTGGGTGCAGCAGGCGTGGTCGTCGCGGGTTCGGGCGTTCAGGCAATCTTCGGTACTAAGTCTGATAACCTGAAAACGGATATGGACGAATACATGCGCAACAACTAATCCACGGATTAGCGGTGAGCAGGAGTAGAAAAGGAGGCCTCGGCCTCCTTTTTTCATGTCTGTTATCGGGCAAAACGGCATTTCGGGCTAGGGATGGCGCTTTCTAAGCCAATTGAGGTTTAAAAAGCGTAATCAGGTTGAAAGGAATAGAAATTGTCACTCATACTGGTGGCATTGCTTTTGACTAAGATAAGGAGTGGCAAGATGGCCGAAGAGACAATTTTCAGCAAAATTATCCGCCGTGAGATCCCTGCGGACGTGGTTTATCAAGATGAGTTAGTCACCGCGTTTCGCGACATCGCTCCTCAGGCACCCAACCATATCCTGATCATTCCTAACGTGTTAATCCCGACCATGAATGACGTGACGACCGAGCATGAAGCCGCGCTGGGCCGCATGATGACCGTCGCGGCTAAAATTGCCGAGCAGGAGGGCATCGCTGAAAACGGTTATCGCCTGATTGTGAACTGCAATCGCGATGGTGGTCAGGAGGTTTATCACATTCATATGCACCTGGTTGGCGGCCGTAAGCTTGGCCCGATGTTGGTGCGTCCATAACGCTTTGTTTTCATAAAGCCCTTTGTCAAAAGGAAGTACCATGCGTTTTTTGATGGCGTTGTTACCCGTTGTATTACTGATGGGTTGTAGCAGTGACCCGCATATTGCACTAAACAATCAGCAGACCGTCATCATGGAATCGCCGGTGCTGACGGCGGGGATCATCCCAAGCTCGCCGTCTATTTCCGAAGTCGGTGGGCGTAAACAAGCCAGCAGCGTGCTGAGCAACAGCCAGCCTCACGCCGTGACCTTGCACTATCGTTTCTATTGGTATGACAAGCAGGGGCTGGATTTACTCCCTATTGCCGAAGCCAGAACCATTACCGTTCCGGCCAATAGCGATCTCACCATCTCCTCCCTGAATGGCAATCTTGATGCCTACAGGGTGCGTGTTCACCTCTACCTTTAATTTCCTCTACGGAGTAGGTTGATGAAAAAGTATTTCCTCATGGTGGCCTTTGCCGCCCTGATCCTCGGTGGTTGTACCTTGCCAAACAAACAGCAGCAGCAGCCTGAGCAGCCAACCGCGCCAGTCACCCCGGTTGAGCCAGAGAAACCGCAAACTGAAGTGCCGCCGCCGCCAGAAACCGTGCCGCAGCCGCCGAAAGAGCAGACCATTAATTGGAATGCCAGCGTTCAACCGATGGTAGCGAAAATGCTGCAGGCCGATGGCGTTCAGGCGGGTAGCGTGCTGCTGCTCGACAGCGTGAAAAACAGCACTAACGGATCTCTGCAGGTAGCCAACGCCACGGCGGCGCTACACAATGCGCTGGCCACCAATAACAAATTCCAGGTGGTTCCTGATACCCAGTTAGCCAGCGCCAAGCAGGCGTTAGGCCTGTCGGTTGACGACAGTCTGGGGTCGCGCAGCAAGGCCATTGGCCTGGCGCGCTATGTCAACGCCCAGTACGTGCTCTACAGCACGGTGACTGGCGACGTGAAGTCACCGACGCTGAAAATGCAGATGATGACCGTGCCGAGTGGCGAAATTGTGTGGTCGGGCAACGGTGCCGTCCAGCATTAAGGCCTCACTCGAGCAGCGCTTAGCACAACAACTTCCGGCGGTCTTTTCCGCCGGTTGTCATTTAAGTCCGGTGACGGGGCTGACGGGCGAAAGCTGGAAAATCGAGACGGTGGGCCAAACGCTGTTGGCGCGCATGCAGTCGGCTGACAAGGCCGCGCTGGGAGTGAATCGCCGCCGCGAGCAGGCTCTGCTGCGCCATGTTGCGGCACTGAATATTGCGCCGCAAACTCGGCTAATTTCCCCGCCGTGGCTGGTGGTGACATGGCTCAGCGGCCAACCCTGCGAGCCAGACTTCTTCTCTCACCGGCATAATCTGGACAGGCTAAGTCAGCGCGTGGTCGAGCTACAGCGGCTGCCGCCCAGTGGGCATCGGCTGCAACTGCACCAGCAATTTTCCCGCTATTGGCAACAAATTGACCGTTCGCGCCTGACTCCCGAATGGCTGCGCCTGCACCAGCGCTTTATGCGCCAGCCCGAGCCACAGCCATTGAAGCTGGCGGTGATGCATATGGACATTCACCCCGGCAATTTGGTGGACGGTGAGCAGGGGCTACGGCTGATTGACTGGGAGTACGCCGCCGACGGCGACGTCGCCTTAGAGCTGGCGGCGCTGTTTCGCGGCAACGGCTGGAGCGGCGAGCAGCAGCAATATTTTCTACAAGCTTATGCTGCCGCTGGCGGCTATGGCGGCAATAAAGCTACCCGGCGTCTACAGCAGCAAATTCGCCGCTGGACGCCGTGGGTAGAGTACTTAATGTTGATGTGGTTTGAAGTTCGCTGGCAGCAGACCGGCGATCGGCTATTTACAGACTGGGCGCAGCCGCTGCGTGAGAGCCTATTCACCAGCGCCATGCCCGGTAGCAAGCATAATAAATAAAGGAGAAACGACGTGGGCCCAGTAATGTTAGACGTTGCCGGCTATGAGCTGGATGCTGAAGAGCGCGAGATTTTGCAACATCCGCTGGTTGGCGGCCTGATTCTGTTTAGCCGTAACTACCATGACGTGGACCAGCTGCACGAGCTGATCCGCCAAATACGTGAAGCATCCAGAGAGCGTCTGGTGCTGGCGGTCGACCAAGAGGGTGGCCGAGTGCAGCGTTTCCGCGAAGGCTTTACGCGCATTCCCGCCGCGCAGTCTTTTGCTGAAATCAACGAGCTGCAAGAAGGCAAACGTCTGGCGCAGGAAGCGGGCTGGCTGATGGCGTCGGAGATGATTGCCATGGACATTGATATCAGCTTCGCGCCGGTGCTGGATATCGGTCACATCAGCGCGGCAATCGGCGAGCGCTCATTCCACGCCGAACCGCAAAAAGCGCTGGAGATGGCTGAACAGTTCATTCTCGGCATGCACAGCGCGGGGATGAAAGTCACCGGCAAACACTTCCCCGGCCATGGCGCGGTGAGTGCTGACTCGCACAAAGAGACGCCGCGCGACGACCGCCCGCTGTCAGTCATCCGCGAACACGACATGGCGATTTTCCGCCAGCTCAACGAGAAAAAGCTGCTCGATGCGGTGATGCCCGCTCACGTTATCTATACTCAAGCTGACCCGCGTCCGGCGAGTGGTTCGCCTTACTGGTTGCAGCAGATTTTGCGTCAGGAGCTGGGCTTCAACGGCGTTATCTTCTCCGACGACCTGTCGATGGAAGGGGCGGCGATCATGGGCAGCTATGCCGAGCGCGGACAGGCGTCGCTGGATGCCGGGTGCGACATGATTTTGGTTTGCAACAACCGTCAGGGAGCCGTGAGCGTGTTAGATAACCTGTCTCCGGTCAAAGCAGACAAGGTGGCTGGCCTGTACCATCGGGGCAAGTACAGTGGGAAAGATGCACGCCGCGACCTGCTAAATTCCAGCCGCTGGCAGCAGTCCAATCGCGAGCTCACCGCGCTGGATGCCCGCTGGCAGGAGCATAAGCAGTCGGCTCGCTAATCTAATCAACGCACAGTCAGGACGAGGAAAACGATGATCATTTATTTGCATGGCTTTGACTCAACCAGCCCCGGCAACCATGAAAAGGTGCTGCAACTCCAGTTTATCGACCCGGACGTTCGGTTCATCAGCTACAGCACGCTGCATCCGCGTCACGACATGCAGCATTTGTTAAAAGAAGTGGATAAAGCCATTCAGCAATCGGAAGACCAGCGGGCGCTGATTTGCGGCGTAGGTCTGGGCGGTTTCTGGGCCGAGCGTATCGGCTTCCTGTGCGGGATTCGTCAGGTGATGTTCAACCCGAACCTTGCGCCGCAGGATAATATGACCGGCAAAATCGACCGCCCGGAAGAGTATCTGGACATCGCCACCAAGTGCGTCAGCGATTTTCGCGAGAAAAACCGCGATCGCTGTCTGGTGATTTTATCCCGCGAGGATGGCGTGCTCGATAGCAATGAAAGCGCCAGCGCGCTGCACCATTACTATGAGATTGTCTGGGACGACAAGCAGGGCCACAAATTCAAAGACATCTCGCCACACCTGCAACGCATCAAAGCCTTCAAAAACCTCGCCTGAGTTTTCGACGAGTAACAAAAAAACGGCCAGCGAATAACATTTGCGGCCGTTTTTTTACTTTTTGCCTGACCAAACTCCCCTAAACTTGCCACTGAGGCAGGACTTTTTTCTCGCCTTTCTGCGCGCTAACTCCCTGATTAAAAACGGTCAAAAGCCGTGCCATTTTCGTAACTAAAATTAGCCAAATGAATTTAAATTGATGTAGGTCAATTTTGGTATGACCAAATCACCACGCGTGTTATTCTCGGGAAAGATACCGAATTAACTTAAGCCAACCCTATGTAATCTAAGGATATTAATTTTACTCTTAGATAACAATTGGTTCACATTTGAGGGGGTCATTTGACTGCTACTATGAAGAAAATTGTCATTATTGGCGGCGGAGCGGGTGGATTGGAGCTGGCGACAAGCCTAGGCCATAAACTGGGCCGTAAGAAGAAAGCCGAAATCATCTTAGTGGATCGCAACCACAGCCATTTATGGAAACCTTTGCTGCATGAAGTAGCAACCGGCAGTCTGGATGACGGCGTGGATGCCCTGAGCTATCTGGCCCATGCGCGGAATCACGGTTTTAACTTCCAGATTGGTTCTCTGATCAATATCGATCGCGAGGCTCAGACCCTACAGCTGGCTGAGATCCGCGACGAGAAGAACGGCGAAGTGCTGGTGCCAGCGCGTGATATCGCCTATGACACTTTGGTCATGGCGCTGGGCAGTACCTCAAACGACTTCGGCACGCCGGGCGTCAAAGAGAACTGCATCTTCTTGGACAACCCGCATCAGGCACACCGTTTCCACAACGAAATGCTCAATTTGTTCCTCAAATTCTCTGCAAACCCTGACAAGCAGAAGAAGGTGAATATCGCCATTGTCGGCGGCGGGGCGACCGGCGTTGAGCTGTCCGCCGAGCTGCATAACGCGGTGAAACAGCTGCACAGCTATGGCTTTGAAGGTCTGGATAATCAGGCGCTTAACGTCACGCTGGTGGAAGCGGGCGAGCGTATTCTTCCTGCACTGCCACCGCGCATTTCTGCGGCGGCGCATCAGGAACTCACCAAGATTGGCGTGCGCGTGCTGACCAAAACCATGGTCACCAGTGCCGATGCCAATGGCTTGAACACTAAAGACGGCGAGTTTATCGACGCTGACCTGATGGTATGGGCGGCGGGGATCAAAGCACCGGACTTTATGAAAGATATCGCCGGGCTGGAAACCAACCGTATCAACCAGCTGGTGGTTGAGCCAACGCTGCAAACCACTCGCGACCCGAACATCTTCGCCATCGGCGACTGCGCGTCATGCCCGCAAAAGAGCGGCGGCTTCGTGCCTCCTCGCGCGCAGTCTGCTCACCAGATGGCGTCGCGCTGCTTCGACAACATCATGGCGCAGCGCAACGGCCATAGCCTGAAAGACTATGTCTATAAAGACCACGGCTCGTTGGTCTCCCTGTCGCGCTTTAGCACCGTCGGCAGCCTGATGGGCAACCTAATGAAAGGCTCGATGATGGTCGAAGGGCGTCTGGCGCGTATCGTGTATGTTTCTCTGTATCGTATGCACCAGATAGCGTTGCACGGCTACACCAAAACCGGCCTAATGATGCTGGTGGGCGGCATAAACAAAGTGATTCGCCCGCGCCTGAAATTGCATTAATGCTGTAGGGCACGGCCTTAAGCACTGATGAATCAAAAAGCCTGTATTAACAGGCTTTTTTCTTTTTGCCAGCCAGTCGGTTCAATTCAGCATAAGATGTTATATAAATCCCTTCGCTAGCTAAGAATTCTCCTAAACAAGCATTTCTGCCTTATAAACCCGCCCTTTTCATCCCTGAGTCTTATTGTCGGAATAGGAAACATTGTGCAGACTTTGCATTGTTTACAGACGGCGATTCACGCACGCCGATCCCTCAACCTAGCGGCTTAGCCCTTTGAGGTTCTGTCTCTTGACGCTGGCGTACAGCGTCAGCCACTCCGGCAGCGGGAGACAAAATGCGTGGTAACATTTCAGGAGGATGTCCTGTGAACAAGTCAATGTTAGCTGGCGTAGGTATTGGTGTAGCGGCTGCGCTCGGTATTGCAGCTGTCGCAAGTATGAATGTTTTTTCATCTGGCCCAGAGTATGCACAAGTGCTCAGCGCGACGCCGATTAAAGAAACGCTGAAAACTCCACGCCAGGAGTGCCGTAACGTGACTGTTACCCACAGACGCCCTGTGCAGGATGAGCATCAGATTGCCGGTTCCGTACTGGGTGCGGTCGCCGGTGGCGTACTGGGTCACCAGTTTGGTGGCGGTCGCGGTCGTGATGTTGCGACCATCGCGGGCGCACTGGGCGGCGGATACGCCGGTAACCGAGTCCAAAGCAGCATGCAGGAAGGTGACACTTACACCACTCAGCAGCAGCGTTGTAACACCGTTTACGACAAGTCAGAAAAAATGCTGGGTTATGACGTGACCTATAAAATCGGCAACCAGCAAGGCAAAGTGCGTATGGACCATGATCCAGGCACGCAAATCCCGTTGGACAAAAGCGGCCAGTTGCAGCTTACCCGCAGCTAATAGCACGCCGTTCGACGCAGAAAAAAGCCTGGGGCAAATGCTTCAGGCTTTTTTGTTTTCAGGCCGTGCCGTTTTTGTGTTTCACAATATCGGCCATCACTGCCAGCGCTATCTCCGCCGGGGTCTTACTGCCGATATTTAACCCGACGGGGGCGTGCAGCCGCTCGAAATCTTCAGGAGCGAATTGTGCAATATTGCGTAGCCTTTCCCGACGGCGGGCGCTGTTAAGCTGTGAACCCATGGCGCCAATATAAAAGGCTGGCGTGTTCACGGCTTCCATCAGGGTTAAATCGTCCATTCGCGGGTCATGGGTCAGCGCCACAATGGCGGTATTGGCGTGGCAGCCATGGTCCTCAAGGTATTTCGCCGGGAAGCTGTGTTCGAACTTCACATCGGCTTTCAGCATTGAGGCGAAGTTCTCCAGCACCTCTTCACGGCATTCGCACACCACCACTTCGAACCCCAAGGCGCAGGCGAAATCGGCGCAGTAAAGGGCCACGCTGGATAATCCGGCGATCAGCAGGCGCGGCGCGGCGGCAATATGTAGCTGAATATTATTGCCCTGTCGGCTGACCTTGGTGTGGCTGTGGTAGCCGGTCAGCGCCAGATGGTCGCAAGCCTGCGGCAGCGTCAGGGTTTTATTCAGCGCGTAGTGCCCGCGCAGGGCCTGCGCCATGCGCGACAGGTACTCTCGGCTTGAATCCGAGGCGGGAAGATACTCTACCAGCACGTCGAGCGAGCCGCCGCAGGGCAGGGCGACATTGGGCGTCATGCCCCCTTCGCCATAGCGAATTACCTGACTGGCCGCCAGATACTCGCCCTCGGCAATGCGCTGTAAAAAATCATCTTCCACGCAGCCACCGGAGAGCGAGCCGCAGTAGGAGCCATCGCGAGTCGCTGCCATCAGCGCGCCGGGTGCACGCGGGGAAGATCCATAAGTGGTAAGCACGGTACACAGCCACACAGGCTGCTGCTGGAGCCATTCTCCTGCCCGTTCAATAACCTGAATATCAAGGTGTTGCATGAGAATTCCTGTCTAAAGCGCGTTACCAAGCTGGGCGGGAAGATCGATATCGATGAAGGTCGTAGGGCCGTCGGCGGCGATGGCCAACGCGGGGTATCTCTTCAGCAGTTCGCGAGCGCCCGCGTCGCCGCGCAGGGCCATCAGCTCGTCACGCAGCATGCTGCTAAAGCCGACCGGATGGCCCGGCTGCTCTTGCCAGTAAGGGCGCGCGGTGCAAGTCTTTTGCAACGCCTGAGAGACGCGTAGGAAGAGGGCGGCGGGGACGAAAGGCATGTCGGCGAGATGCACCAGCCAACCGGACCAGTGCTGGGTAGCCTTTACCCCGGCGGCAATGGAGTCGCCACTTCCGGCGCTGTCGAGCAGGGTGGTGGTCACGCCAGCCTTGGCGCATTCGGCCTGCACCTGTTGGTTGTCAGGGCGAGTGACGACATGCACCGGCAATCCGCTGGTCAGCGCCTGCTGTAAGGTCGTGGCGAAGAGGCTTGATGTGTTGCCCGGCAGGCTGGCGTTGAGCTTATTACCTTGGCCTCCGGCGGCGCGGAAGCGGCTGGCGCTACCGGCAGCCAGTAAAATTATCCCTATCACTGCTAATCCCTTGGTTTGCTGGCTGGAGTCTAAAATACACGGTTAGTGTAAATGAATTCTTAAAAAAGGGTTTTGACCGATGATGTTGTTCACCGAGAAAGGCATAAAAAAGCCTGTGGCAGCATTGGCTGACACAGGCTTTGGGTGAAGCTTTTAGCGGTTAAACCAGATGCTCGCTAAAGGCTTCCAGTAGATCATCAACAAATTTCAAACGCTTTGGCCGGTCCGTCAGGTCAATCATGAACTTCAGCTTGGTCGGCCCGTCGAGGCGATATACCTGCGGCTGTTTCTGCAACAGGCCAATCAGATAGCCCGGATCGACGCGGTTCTTCTCGCTGAACTCCACAAAGCCGCCGCGCTCATTGCCCTCAATACGCTTGATGCCCAGCTCTTTGGCCTTCAGGCGCAGCACGGCGATGTGTAGCAGGTTGCGCGCGCCGTCCGGCAGGGTGCCAAAACGGTCAATCAGCTCAACGCGCAGCTCGTCCACTTCCCCTTCGCTACGGGCGCTGGCGATGCGTTTGTACAGCGACAGGCGAGTGTTGACGTCAGGGATGAAATCCTCCGGCAGCAGGGCCGGCATGCGCATTTCGACATCGGTTTGGCTGGTGGTTAAATCTTCCAGCGACGGCTCGCGGCCCTCTTTCAGCGCCTCGACGGCGTTCTCCAACAACTCCATGTACAGCGTGAAGCCGATGCTGGTCATCTGGCCGCTTTGGCCTTCACCCAGCAGCTCACCGGCCCCGCGAATTTCCAAATCATGGGTCGCCAGCGCGAAGCCTGCACCAAGATCTTCCAGTGACGCAATGGCTTCCAGACGCTTGTGCGCGTCGGTAGACATGGCTTTTGGCGGCGGCGTCAGCAGGTAGGCATAGGCCTGATGGTGCGAACGGCCGACGCGACCGCGCAGCTGGTGCAGCTGCGCCAGGCCGAGATGGTCGGCGCGCTCAATGATAATGGTGTTGGCGCTCGGAATATCGATACCGGTTTCGATGATGGTGGTACAGACCAGCACGTTAAAACGCTGGTGGTGGAAGTCGTTCATCACCCGTTCAAGGTCGCGTTCGCGCATCTGGCCGTGGCCAATAGCAATGCGCGCTTCCGGCACTAGCTCGGCCAGCCGGTCGGCGGCTTTTTCAATGTTTTCAACATCGTTGTACAGGTAGTAAACCTGCCCGCCACGCAGCACTTCGCGCAGAATCGCCTCGCGAACCACCAGACTATCGTACTCGCGCACGAAGGTTTTCACCGCTAGACGGCGCGCCGGTGGCGTGGCGATAATCGACAGGTCGCGCATGCCGCTCATCGCCATATTCAGCGTACGTGGGATAGGGGTGGCGGTCAGCGTCAGGATGTCCACATCGGCGCGCATCGCCTTAATTCGCTCTTTGTGGCGCACGCCGAAACGGTGCTCTTCGTCGACAATCAGCAGGCCGAGGTCTTTCCAGTGCAAATCGCTCTGCAACAGCTTGTGGGTGCCGATGATGATATCCACCTTGCCGTCCACCGCCTGCTCCAGCACCGCGTTTTGCTCTTTGGCGCTGCGAAATCGCGACATCATCTCAATGCGAATCGGCCAATTGGCAAAGCGGTCGCGGAAGTTGTCGAAGTGCTGCTGCGCCAGCAGGGTAGTTGGCACCAGCACCGCCACCTGCTTGTTATTCGATACCGCCAGAAACGCGGCGCGCATCGCCACTTCAGTCTTGCCGAAGCCGACGTCGCCACACACCAGACGGTCCATCGCCAGCGGCTGGGTCATGTCGGTGAGCACGGCGTTGATAGCCTGCGCCTGATCTGGCGTGGTTTCGAACGGGAAGCTCTGGCAGAACAGCTGGTATTGCTCCTTGTCATGCTTGAAGGCAAAACCGCTTTTGGCTTCGCGCTGGGCGTAGATATCCAACAGCTCTGCGGCGACGTCGCGCACTTTCTCGGCGGCTTTTTGTCGTGCTTTCGACCAGGCTTCGCCACCCAGTTTGTGCAGCGGGGCGCTTTCATCCGCGCCACCGGCGTAGCGGCTGATCATGTGCAGGGAGGAAACCGGCACGTACAGCTTGTCTTCGCCCGAATAGGTCAGGATCAGGTATTCGGCGGTGAAACCGCCAGTTTCCAGCGTAGTTAGGCCCTGATAGCGACCGACGCCGTGCTCCATATGCACCACCGGCTGGCCGGGGCGCAGCTCGGCGAGGTTGCGGATCAGCGTGTCGGTGTTGATGGCGCGGCGGCTGTCCTGACGGCGGCGGGCGACGCGTTCGCCCAGCAGATCGCTTTCGCAAATCAGCGCCAGCTGTTTGTCGCTGTCGAGGAAACCGCGTTCGCAGGCGCCAATCATAATGTAGCGGCCCGCCGTGGCGGCCTGCTCAATGCGGGTGATCAGCGTCGGGTTAAGCTTGATACGGGCCAGCAGGTCTTGCAGTGTTTCGCGGCGTCCCTCGCTTTCAACCGAGAACACCAGACTGCCGCTGAACGACTCATTAAAGCGGCGCAAATTGTCCAGCGGCGCTTTGTTTTGCGGCTGAACCGACAAGTCCGGCAGGGCCTGATAGCTCAGGTTGGTATTGGCGGCTTTCTTCGGCAACTCTTCCGTTTTTAACTGAATGCGCGGCCACGCTTTCAGCTCGCTAAACAGGGAATCCACCCGCAGCCACAGGGCTTCAGGCTCGAGCAGCGGGCGCATTGGGTCAACGCGGCGGCTCTCGTAGCGCTGGTTGGCGTCGAGCCAGAAACGCTCGGCTGCGCCTTCTAAATCGCCGGTATTCAGCAGCAGGGTGTTTTTTGGCAGATAGCTAAACAGCGTGCTTAAAGGCTGGCTGAAGAACAGCGGCTGCCAGTACTCGATCCCCGCCGGGAAGGTGCCTTTGCTGACTTGCTGATAAACGTGCTCAGCGTCGCGGCGCACTTCGAACTTTTCGCGCCACTGGCTGCGGAACAGCTCGATGGCGTTTTTGTCGGTCGGGAATTCGTGCGCCGGCAGCAGGTTAATCTGCTCCACTTCGCTTAGCGTGCGCTGGGTATCGACGTCGAACACGCGCAGACTGTCGATTTCATCATCAAAGAAGTCGATGCGATAAGGCTCGTCGCTGCCCATCGGGTAGAGGTCGAGCAGGGCGCCGCGGGTGGCGAATTCGCCGTGCTCCATCACCTGATCGACGCTGCGATACCCCGCCTGTTCGAGCTGGGCGCGCAGTTTGTCGCGGGAGAGCTGCTGGCCTTTCTTCATCACCAGTGCGTGGCCGTGCAAGAATTCGTGCGGGCAAACCCGCTGCATCAGCGTGTTGACCGGCAGAATAATGATGCCGCGTTCGAGGGTCGGCAGCTGGTACAGGCTGGAAAGGCGCGAGGAGATTATCTCCTGATGCGGCGAGAAGCTGTCGTATGGCAGCGTTTCCCAGTCGGAAATATTGATCACTTTCAGGTCGGTGAACTGCTGAATTTCATCGCGCAGGCGCAGGGCATTTTGCATGTCGGGCGCAATAAGCATCACCGGACCTGCATGGCGCTCGCTGATGTCGGCACATTCCAGCGCGCAGGCTGAGCCAGTCAGTTGGCCCAGAACTCGGGTGTCACCAGCGCGTTCAGGCAAAGAATAACGATGATCTTGAGGCATAGGCAGTGTTGTTATCTCGTTGTCGGCGGCCATAGGGACCTGATTTACAGAGCGTATCTTGCGACGTGCTCCTAATCGGGGTCAACCCGAATTATTTTGGGCAGAAAGCTTAAAGGTTTAACCGATTACTTTAGGTATTATGGTTCCATAAAGCCAAGCGAGCCTTTATTATCCTTGACAACTTTTGTCTTCGCCACGCACTTAATACGGATGTCATGTATCAACCTGTCGCGTTATTCATAGGTCTGCGCTATATGCGCGGACGTGCTTCAGACCGCTTTGGGCGGTTTGTCTCCTGGCTTTCTACTATTGGTATCACCCTCGGGGTGATGGCACTGGTCACTGTCTTGTCGGTCATGAACGGTTTTGAGAAGGATCTGGAAAACAACATTCTGGGTCTGATGCCTCAGGCGTTAGTCACCACAGCACAGGGTTCGCTGGATCCGCAGAAAATCAACCATGACGCCGTCGCCGGACTGAAAGGCGTCAACCGCGCCGTGCCTTTCACCACTGGCGATGTGGTGCTGCAAAGCCCGGGTAGCGTCGCCGTTGGCGTGATGCTCGGAGTCAATCCTGAGGAAAAAGATCCGCTGTCGAACTACATGGTGGCGGTCAATCAACAGGTGCTGCAACCCGGTCAGTACAACATCATTCTTGGCGATCAGCTGGCACAACAGTTGAAAGTGAAACGCGGCGACCAGCTGCGCCTGATGGTCACCAGCGTCAGCCAGTTCACGCCGATGGGTCGCATTCCAAGCCAGCGCCTGTTTACCGTGGCGGGCACTTTTGCTGCGAACAGTGAAGTAGATGGCTACCAGATGCTGGTTAACCAGCAGGATGCCTCGCGCCTGATGCTCTATCCGAAAGGCAACGTGACCGGCTGGCGTCTTTACCTCAACCAGCCGTTGGATGTGGATAACCTGAGCACCCAAACCTTGCCGCAGGGCACCGAGTGGAAAGATTGGCGCGAGCGTCGCGGCGAGCTGTTCCAGGCCGTGCGCATGGAGAAGAACATGATGGGCCTGCTGCTCAGCCTGATTGTGGCAGTCGCCGCGTTTAACATCATTACTTCTCTCGGCCTGCTGGTGATGGAGAAGCAGGGCGAAGTGGCGATTCTGAAAACTCAGGGTCTGACCCGTCGCCAGATTATGGCGCTATTTATGGTGCAGGGCGCGAGTGCCGGGATCATCGGCGCGCTGCTCGGTGCCGTGCTTGGCGTGGTGCTGGCGACCCAGCTCAACACCATTATGCCAGCTCTTGGCCTGATGCTGGACGGCGGCTCACTGCCGGTCGATATCGAACCTATGCAAGTCGTGGTCATCGCGCTGGTCGCCATGGTCATCGCTCTACTGTCTACGCTTTACCCTTCGTGGCGCGCAGCTGCCGCCCAACCCGCAGAGGCTTTACGTTATGAGTAACATTTTATCGTCGCAGGGCGGAATCTTATTGCAGTGCGAAAACCTCTGTAAGACCTATCAGGAAGGCAAAATGCACACCGACGTGCTGCGCGATGTCTCTTTCGCCATTCAACAGGGCGAAATGATGGCCATCGTCGGCAGTTCGGGATCGGGTAAAAGTACCTTGCTGCACCTGCTGGGCGGGCTAGACTCTCCAACCTCGGGTGACGTGGTATTCAAAAACACCTCGCTCAACACCATGTCTTCTGCCGCCAAGGCCGAGCTGCGTAACCGCGAGCTGGGCTTTATCTATCAGTTCCACCACCTGCTGCCGGACTTCACCGCGCTGGAAAACGTGGCCATGCCGCTGCTGATTGGCAAAGGCAAGAAGGCCGAAGTGGAAGAGAAAGCCATGGCGATGCTGGCGGCAGTGGGCTTACAGCACCGCAGCAAACACCGCCCGTCCGAGCTGTCCGGCGGTGAGCGTCAGCGCGTCGCCATTGCCCGCGCGCTGGTTAACAGCCCGTCGCTGGTGCTGGCCGATGAGCCAACCGGTAACCTCGACCAGAAAAACGCTGATAGTATCTTCGACCTGCTCGGCGAGCTGAATGTCCGTCAGGGCACGGCGTTTCTGGTGGTCACCCATGACCTGCAACTGGCGAAACGGATGAATCGCCAGCTGGAGATGCGTGACGGCAAGCTGCAACAGGACTCGACCCTGCTGGGAGCGAAGTAATGTCAGCTATTCCCTTTTCTCTATTAATTGGCCTGCGTTTTAGTCGCGGGCGTCGCCGTAGCGGCATGGTGTCGCTGATTTCGGTTATTTCCACGCTGGGTATCGCCCTTGGCGTGGCAGTGCTGATCGTCGGTCTAAGTGCGATGAACGGCTTTGAACGTGAGCTAAAAGAGCGCGTTCTTGCCGTGGTGCCGCATGGTGAAATTCGCCCGGTTAATCAGCCTTTCAATGGCTGGCAGGGCGTGCTGGAGCGCGTAGAAAAAGTGCCCGGCATTGCCGCCGCCGCCCCTTATATTGAATTTAACGGTCTGATTGAGCACGGCGCTAAGCTGCGCGCCATCAAGCTGAAAGGGGTGGATCCGCAGCAGGAATCACGCGTCAGCGCTGCGCCAAACTTCGTGCAGGGCGATGCCTGGAAAAACTTCAAAGCCGGTGAACAGCAGTTGATCTTGGGTAAAGGCGTGGCGGATGCCATTGGCGTCAAACAGGATGACTGGGTGACCGTGATGGTGCCGAACAGCGATCCTGAGATGAAGCTGTTGCAGCCCAAGCGCATTCGCCTGCACGTCACCGGTATCTTGCAACTCAGCGGCCAGCTGGACCACAGCTTTGCCATGGTGCCGCTGGCGGATGCCCAGCAGTATCAGGAAATGGGCAGCAGCGTCACCGGGATTGATATCAAAGTTAATGACGTATTTGCCGCGCAAAAGCTGGTGCGAGATGCGGGCGAAGTGACCCACGCTTATGTCTACATCAGCAGCTGGATCGGCACTTACGGCTACATGTATCGCGATATTCAGATGGTTCGCGCCATTATGTATATGGCGATGGTGTTAGTCATCGGAGTGGCATGTTTCAATATCGTGTCTACGCTGGTGATGGCGGTAAAAGATAAAAGTAGCGATATTGCGATTTTGCGCACGCTGGGTGCCAAAGACGGGCTTATTCGCGCGGTGTTCATCTGGTACGGTTTACTTTCCGGGCTGGTGGGCAGCATCGTTGGCGTGGTGGTGGGGGTTATCGCCTCCTTCCAACTGACCAACATCATTAATGCATTGCAGAGCTTCACCGGGCATAAGTTCCTGTCAGGCGATATCTATTTCATCGACTTTTTACCGTCGGAGCTACACTGGATTGACGTAGCGGGCGTACTGTTTACCGCACTGGTACTGAGCCTGCTGGCCAGTTGGTATCCAGCGAGACGAGCCAGCCGGATAGATCCTGCGCGCGTGTTGAGTGGCGGACAGTAATACCAAGACGTCTACTGTTAAAAGTAGGCGTTAGAAGATTTACCTAAGTTTCCAAGAGCAGGAGCACATATGCGCACACGCCATCGTCTGTGTCGATTTCGCAAAAACAAGCGCATACGGCACCAACGTTTTCGCTCAAATATTTTCCATCGAGACAATATGGCCGCCGCATCGCTGAAGCGGCCTTTTGTTGTGGTGCTGACCGGGGCGGGGATCTCCGCTGAGTCTGGCATCCGCACCTTTCGCGCCGCCGACGGCCTGTGGGAAGAGCACAAGGTCGAGGACGTGGCGACGCCGGAAGGCTATCGCAACGATCCTGAACTGGTGCAGGCGTTCTACAACGCTCGCCGCCAGCAGTTGCAAAACGCCGAGATTGAGCCAAACGCGGCGCACCACGCCTTAGCCACGCTCGAAGACGCGCTGGGCGATAACTTTATGCTGGTGACGCAGAACATCGATAACCTGCACGAGCGCGCCGGAAACAAGCGCGTAATGCATATGCACGGTGAATTGCTCAAAGTGCGCTGTACCCACTCCGGTCAAGTGTTCGACTGGCCGGGCGACCTGTCGGTGAATGACAAATGCCACTGTTGCCAGTTCCCCGCGCCGCTGCGCCCGCACGTGGTGTGGTTCGGCGAAATGCCTATTGGTATGGATGAGATTTATCAGGCGCTGGCGAAAGCGGATTTCTTTATCGCTATTGGCACTTCGGGCCATGTCTATCCGGCGGCGGGATTTGTCCACGAAGCCAAGATGGGCGGGGCTTACACCATTGAGCTGAATCTCGAGCCAAGTCAGGTGGAGAGCCAGTTTGATGAACGCAAGTATGGCCTTGCCAGTCAGGTGGTGCCTGAGTTTATTCATGCCTTCCTGACCAAACAAGAAAACGCCTGGCGCTAGCCGGGCTTTTTTTCGTCTGTCATTCCATTTTGCTAAAATTGCGTCTGAGCAGAAGACTTCATTGGCTAAACTCGGTGAAAACTGACCTGACGCAATATCCGAGGTATTCATGCTGCGCATAATAAAACTCGGTCGCTAGAGGATACCTAATTATGGATAAGTTGCTTGATCGTTTCTTACACTACGTTTCGTTTGATACCCAATCGAAGGTCAACGTTCGACACACGCCTAGCACGGAAGGGCAGCTGAAGCTGGCGCGTGAACTTCAGAAAGAATTGATTGCACTCGGCCTTGATCAGGTCACGCTCAGTGACAAAGGCTGCGTGATGGCAACCTTGCCTGGCAATGTCGACTGGCCTGTGCCGACTATCGGCTTTATCTCTCATTTAGACACGGCGCCGGATTTCACGGCGAAGCACGTCAATCCTCAAATTGTTGAAAATTATCGCGGTGGTGATATTGCGCTGGGTAACGGCGACGAAGTGCTTTCGCCGGTGATGTTCCCGATGCTACACCAGCTGCTGGGCCAGACGCTGATCACCACCGACGGCAAAACCCTGCTCGGCTCGGATGATAAAGCAGGCATCGCCACTATCGTTACCGCCATGGCGCGTCTGAAAAATAGCGCGATCCCGCACGGGCCGCTGCGCATTGCTTTTACCCCAGACGAAGAGATCGGCAAGGGCGCGCAGTCTTTCGACGTCCCGGCTTTTGCCGCCCAATGGGCATACACCGTGGACGGCGGTGGCGTCGGGGAGCTGGAGTTTGAGAATTTCAACGCCGCCTCGGCGACCATCAAAATTGTCGGTAATAATGTCCATCCCGGCAGCGCCAAAGGGGTGATGGTCAACGCCTTGTCGCTGGCGGTACGAATTCATGCCGAACTGCCAGCTGATGAAACACCTGAAAAAACCGAAGGTTACGAAGGTTTCTACCATCTGACGTCGATGAAAGGCTCGGTCGAACGCGCCGAAATGCACTACATTATTCGCGATTTCGATCAGGCGAACTTTGAAGCGCGTAAGCAGAAAATCATCGATATCGCTCATCTGGTGGGCGAAGGGCTGCACCGCGACTGCTATATCGAGGTGACTCTTGATGACCATTATTACAATATGCGCGACAAAGTGGCGCAGCATCCACACATCATTGAAATTGCCAAACAGGCGATGATTGATTGTGAAATCGAACCGCTGATGAAGCCAATTCGCGGCGGCACCGACGGCGCGCAGCTCTCCTTCCGCGGCCTGCCTTGCCCGAACATTTTCACCGGCGGCTACAACTTCCACGGCAAGCATGAGTTTGTCACGCTGGAGGGGATGGAGAAGGCGGTCAGCGTGGTGATGCGTATTGCCGAACTGACGGCCAAGAACGCCAAAAGCTAACTCTGCTTTTCAGCAGGGCGAAACAAAAAGGGTGCGCTCCGCGAGGATACGCACCCTTTTTTATATGGCTAACTTCAACGATTAATCATTGAAGTACCAGTAGCCGCTGTTAACCAAAGCAGAGATCAATGCGAGGAATGACGGGTCATCCAGCGCGTCGCCTAGCATCTCGCGAGTTACCGTCAGGTGACGCGTTAAGGCGTCAGCGGCGGCAACTTGCTCCGTGGTGATAGCTTCGCCATTGACGTAGCACACGTCGCCGATGCGCAACACGCGCAGGCCGCCGAGGCGCTGCAAGGTTTCGCCCGATTCCAGCAGCTCATAAATTTCACCGGCCTGATAAGGCGGCTCCGGCGGCGCTAAGTCAAGCTCGTGGCGCGACTGGGAGATAAACTCGCCAAACCAGCTGTTGAAGTGCTCGGGGTCGCCCGCCAGCTCCAGCATCATATTGCGCAGACCGTCTAGCTCGTTTGGCAGGATTTGCGCCGGGTGCTCGCGCTCAACCAGCTCCGGATCGCCATAACGCTTACTACCAAGCTCGCGGGAGAGCACATAGTCGGCAAAGCCGCTGAGCATTTCGCGGGCGTTCGGCGCGCGGAAACCGACCGAGTAGTTCAGGGCATGTTCCAGCGAGTAGCCTTCGTGCGGGAAGCCCGGCGGAATATAGACGATATCGCCCGGCTCCAGCTCTTCATCAATAATGGCTTCGAACGGCTCAACCTGAAGCAAATCCGGGTGCGGGCAGTGCTGTTTCATGGGAATTTTCTCCCCAACGCGCCAGCGACGGCGGCCGGTACCCTGAATGATAAACACGTCATACTGGTCCAGATGCGGGCCAACGCCGCCGCCCGGCACTGAATAGGAGATCATCAGGTCATCCATACGCCAGTCAGGAATATGGCGGAAAGGACGCATCAGGTGGGAAGAGGGCTCATGCCAATGATCAACCGCCTGAACCAGAATCGACCAGTTATTTTCACCCAGGTGATCATAGCTTTCGAAAGGCCCGTGGCTGACCTGCCAGCGACCGTCTTCATGACTGACCAGACGGCTGTCGACTTCGTTCTCCATCGCCAGTCCGGCCAGTTCGTCTGGAGAGATAGGGTCGATGAAGTTTTTGAAGCCACGTTTAAGAACCACCGGACGTTTTTGCCAATAACGCTGCAAAAAGTCATTCCAGTCCAAGTCGAGTTGATAATCCATAAATGTTTTCCATGGCGTAAATGAGAGTCACTGAGAGGATTATAACGGAAGGCGAGGCGGCTGCATTGGGCAATCGCCTGCAAATTTCATTAATAACCGGCAACTCGGACGAATTGCCGGGAGAAAGCTTAATCGTTGTCCACGTCGTGCTGCTTACCGAAGCAAACCCGCATGCTGGCACCGCCGAGTGGGCTGTCGCCAATAATAATCTGGCCGTCATATTGCTCAATAATTTCACTGGCCAGGGATAAGCCTAAACCTTGGCCTGGGCGCAGCGTATCAGCGCGCTGGCCGCGCTGGAAAATCACTTCGCGTTTGCTTTCCGGAATGCCGGGACCGTCATCTTCAATCAGGATCACCAGCTGTTTTTCGGCATATACGGCGCTGATTTCTACAAATTCCAGACAGTATTTGCAGGCGTTATCGATGACATTACCCATCACTTCGATAAAGTCATTTTTCTCGCCAATAAAGGTGATTTCTGGCGAGATATCCAGCGTCAGCGCCACGCCTTTACGCTGATAAACCTTATTCAGTGCTGAACACAAGCTGTCGAGCAGGCCGGGTACCGAATGTACTTCGCGCACCAAAATATTGTGTTCTGAACGCAAAGTGGCGCGATGCAAATAGTAGCCAATTTGCTGCGAAATGCGGCTAATTTGCTCCAGCATCACGGGTTCTGCCTGTTCGATGGTCATCTGCTTGCCGTTACGCAGAGAGCGCAGCGTGGACTGCAACACT
This sequence comes from Ewingella sp. AOP9-I1-14, assembly GCF_052375995.1. NCBI lineage: Bacteria > Pseudomonadati > Pseudomonadota > Gammaproteobacteria > Enterobacterales > Yersiniaceae > Ewingella > Ewingella sp. AOP9-I1-14. The sequence goes on along the minus strand of NZ_JBQSVA010000001.1, from coordinate 405,095 downwards.
GCCAGCGGCGTCTTCAGGCTGTGGGTCAAATCCGCCAGCGTAGTGCGATAGCGGTCATAGCGTTCGCGCTCGCCGTGCAGCAGAGTATTAAGATTGCGCACCAAGCCTTTCAACTCGCTCGGCGGGTTTTCATCCAAGGCTTCGCGCTCGTGGGTTTCCAGCTCAGCCACTTGCCGGATCAGCGCCTTAATGGGCCGCAGGCTCCAGTAGGCCGCCAGCCACAGCAGCGGGATAACCAGCAGCAAGTTGGCGATCAGCACATAGCTGAACCACTCCCACACCAAATCGGAACGCTGTAGCTCTTGCGGGATGGTATCTACCACCACGATATTCAGCGCGGGCAGGCGCGAGGTGGCCGAGTAAGTATTTACCGCAATGGAGTGGGTGAGGGCGTTGGCGTCAGTGTCGTCATAATTTTTCAGCTTGTCTTTGGCTTGCTGATTATCGCCAATGACCTCGCTACTGACCTGGGTGTCCGTGTCGATTTCGTAGAAACCGGGCTTGTTCATCCACTCTTTGTCGATATGCGTCTCAAGCTCCGGCACGCGGCGCTGGGCCCACAGCAGGTTGCCTTTGTCGTCATAGATAAAGACTAAGGTTGGCGAGTTGAGATCCAAATCTGGCGGCACATTGATTGTCAGCTTGTTATCGCGCCACTGGGCAAGGCTGAAGAACAGATTACTTTCACCGCGCAGCAGGCGGTAGGCGGTTTTGTCGAAGCTGACCATATAGCCGACCACCGCCACCAGCCCGTAAGCCAGTGACAGCGCCAGCACCACGCCAGCGGTGGCGACCATAAAACGCGAGCGCAGTGAGAAGGGCTTTCCTTTGCGAAATCTCATAAAAGTGTGCTCGACGGCGTTACGGACGAATGTCGAAACGATAACCCTGACCGCGCACGGTGGTTATCACGTCGGTAGGATATTCAGCCTGCAATTTTTTGCGTAAACGGCCCATCAATACGTCAACGGTGTGGCTCTCGCGCAGCTCGGCATCAGGATACAATTGCAGCATCAGGGAGTCCTTGCTGACCACTTTACCGGCATTGCGGATCAGGGTTTCAATGATGGTGTACTCAAAGGCGGTCAGCTTGACCGGCTGTTCGCTGACGGTGAGTTCGCGGCGCGACAGGTCAATCTGGAAAGGTGCGAGGGTGATCACCTGTGACGCCAGGCCGCTGTTGCGGCGCATCAGTGCCTGCATGCGGGCGATAACCTCTTCCAAATGGAAAGGTTTGGTGACGTAATCGTCAGCACCCGCTTCCAGCACGGCCACTTTGTCCTGCCAGCTTTCGCGGGCGGTCAGCACCAGAATCGGCAATTTTGCCTGATGACTACGCCAGCGTTGGATCAGGCTCAGGCCATCTTCACCGGGCAGGCCGAGGTCAACGATGGCAATATCCGGCGCGTGTTCCTGTAAAAAGTAGTCGGCTTCCTTGGCGTCTTCAGCAGCATCAACCTGATGGCCCATTTCGCGCATTTGCACCGAGAGGTGATGGCGCAGCAGCGCATTATCTTCGACAACCAGAATTCGCATAACAACTCCTTTTTAATGCAGGGTACAACGAACCCCGGCCAATATTTGCATAGTGATCCCGAGGTTGTTAGCGCGAGTAAGAGGCATTGTTACGCCCATTTGGCTGAAATCTCGAGGATAAATCGTGACACAACTCTAACGTATCCAGAAACATTTGCTTCAACGCCAGATAAACACGACGGGGGGTAACTTAAATGAAAGCTAAACCAATTATAAACGCCCCTCAGGAGTGATGACAGGAAATGTGAGAAAGATCGCGGTAAGATTTTAAATGTATTATTAAGGTATTATAAAGGTATCTGATAGATGCCTTTATCTGCCTGTAGCCGACCTGAGATTCGTGCTAAAGGTGTCTCATTCAGCAAGGATATAATAATGAAACGTACCCATCTGAAGCTGTCCGTCATGATGTTTATTGAATGGTTTATCTGGGGGGCGTGGTTTGTGCCTCTCTGGCAATACCTCAATAAACTGGGCTTTAGCCCATCTGAAATCGCCTGGTCTTATAGCAGCACCGCCATCGCCGCTATTCTCTCGCCGGTATTGGTAGGGGTTATCGCTGACCGCTATTTTGCCGCGCAAAAGGTTCTCGCCTGGCTCTTATTGGCAGGGGGCGCGTTGATGTGTTTCATCGCGCTGCAAACCCAATTCTCCTCTTTCTTCCCGCTGCTGGTGGTCTATGCCATCACCTACATGCCTACCGTGGCGCTGACTAATAGCATCGCGTTCGCCAATATTGGCGACCCCGAAAAAGAGTTCCCGCGCATCCGCGTGCTGGGCACCTTGGGCTGGATTGCCTCGGGCCTGTTCATCGGTTTTGTCCTGCCGCCTATGCTCGGCATGGGCAATATCTCTGATACAAACCTGCCGCTGTGGCTGACCGCCGCGGCCTCTATCGCGCTGGGGCTTTATAGCTTCTGGCTGCCGGATACGCCTGCCAAGGGCAGTGGCCCGGTGGATATCAAGGCGCTGTTTGGCCTGAATGCGCTGGCGATGCTGAAAGACCGTTCTTTCGCGATTTTCGCGCTTTGCTCCTTCCTGTTCTGCATGCCGCTGGCGTTTTACTACCAGTTCGCCAACGGCTATCTGACGCAGGTCGGGCTGAATGAAGCCACCGGCTGGATGACGCTGGGTCAGGTTTCGGAGATTTTTGCACTGCTTGCCTTGCCGCTGCTGCTCAAACGCTTCGGCATCAAGAAGGTGCTGATGCTCGGCTTCATCACGGCGGCCATTCGCTACATCTTCTTTATCTACGGCGGCACCGAGGACGTGTGGGGCTACAGCATGCTGTTCCTCGGCATCCTGTTGCACGGCGTGAGCTACGACTTCTATTTCGTCACCGGCTATATCTATGTCGATAAAAAAGCCCCGGCGCACATGCGCACCGCGGCACAGGGGCTGATCACCCTGATTTGCCAGGGGCTGGGCAGCTTTATCGGCAACTGGCTGGGGGGCCGCGCGATGACCACTTTCGCCCTGACTACGCCGCGCAACGGCATGACCTTCGACTGGTTCGCCGTGTGGGGCGTTGGCGCGGCGATGGTGGTCGCGGTGATGCTGTTATTCCTGCTGTTCTTCCGCGAGCGCAGCAAAACGATTGAACCGGTAACACTGGCACGTTCTTGATTTTAATGATTTCTCTGGCGGGCGCGCTGCTCGCCAGTGGTCCTATTTATGGAGATAACAGATGCAACAGATAACCCGCGAAAACCGCATTCTTGGCGCGCTCTATGGGCAAATGCTGGGCGACGCCTTGGGTATGCCGTCAGAGCTTTGGCCGCGTGAACGGGTGAAAAAGCATTTTGGCTGGATTGACCGTTTTCTTGATGGCCCGGCTGAAAACAACGCTGCCTGCTACTTCACCGCCGCGCAGTTTACCGACGACACTTCCATGGCGCTGGCGCTGGCCGATGCCCTGATTGAAGCCGATGGCGAAGTGGTGCCGGAGCTGATTGCCCGCAACGTCATTCGCTGGGTGGACGGCTTTGACGCTTTTAACAAAAACATTCTGGGACCAAGCTCGAAGCTGGCGTTGGCCGAGCAGAAGAAGGGCGTGGCGATCAGTGAGCTGGAGAACAACGGCGTGACCAACGGCGCGGCGATGCGCGTTTCGCCACTGGGCTGCGTGCTGCCTTCTGCGCCGCTGGAGCACTTCTGCCAACAGGTGTGGCTGGCTTCCAGCCCGACGCATAAGTCTGATATCGCGGTGGCCGGTGCCGTAGTGATTGCCTGGGCGGTGTCCAAAGCAATTGAAGGAGCGAGCTGGGCGGAGATTAAACTGGCGTTGCCGGACATTGCCAAATACGCCCAGACCCGCCAGAGCACCACCTTCAGCGCCTCTTTGGCCGCTCGCATCGAGTTGGCGCTGGAGGTAGTGGCGAAATCCACCGGCAGCGAGCAGGCTTCCGAGCAGGTTTACCAGTTGGTGGGCGCGGGAGTGAGCACCATTGAGTCGGTTCCGGCGGCTATCGCCATGGTTGAACTGGCCGAAGGCTGCCCGAACCGCTGCGCCGTGCTGTGCGCCAACTTGGGTGGAGATACCGACACCATCGGCGCAATGGCGACGGCGATCTGCGGCGCCTTGCAGGGCATTGACGCCTTCGACGCGCAGTACCTTGCCGAACTAAAACGCGTCAATCCGCTGGATATGACCACCTACAGCAGCGCCTTCCTGCGCTTCCGCCAGCGCGCTGAGGAGGCGGCATGAGCAACCAGCACGGCGAACTGCTTCACACACTGATGCAGGGGAACTGGCACCAGCAGTGCCCGGTGACGGTGGTCGGCGCGGCGGTAATGGACATGGTGGCGCACGCCGATGCCCTGCCGGAGCGCGGTGGCGACACCGCTGCCAGCGTGTCGGGGTTTCACCTCGGCGGCTGCGCGCTCAATATCGCCCTCGGCCTGAAACAGCTGGGGATCAACAGCCACAACCTGCTGCCGCTGGGAGAGGGCATGTGGGCCACACGCCTGCGTGATGAAATGGCCCAGCGCGGCATTCAGTCTGACTTGCAGGTCGGCGTCGCGGATAACGGCTGGTGCCTGGCGCTGGTGGAACCCGACGGTGAACGCACTTTTATCTCCATCGACGGCGTCGAGAACCAGTGGCAGACCGCGTGGCTGGAGAACCGCACGCCGACCAGCGGGCTGGTGTATCTCTCCGGCTATCAGCTAGGCGCCAAACAGGGCGGGGTGCTGGTGGCGTGGATGCAGGCGCTGCCCGCCGAGGTGCGCGTGGTGCTGGACCTAGGCCCGCGTCTCGACACCATGTCGCCAGAGTTCATCGACGGGCTGCTGCGTCCGGGGGTGATCATGACCCTCAATCAGCGCGAAGCGGGCCTGCTCGGCTATCGCGACGACGAAGAGCATTTCTGCCGCCAGCTGCACGGCAAAACCGGCGAACTGGTAGTGCTGCGCTGCGGCGCGAAGGGGAGTTACTACTTTGGCGGGGAAAGCGACCACGGCTGGATTGCGCCGCGCAAAGTGACCATGGTGGACAGCATTGGCGCGGGCGACAGCCACTGCGCCGGGCTGCTGGCGGGGCTATCCCTGGGATTAAGCCACTGGCAGAGCATGATGCTGGCGAACTGCGTGGCGGCCTACGTGGTGTCTAAGCCGGGTGGCGACTGTGCGCCGACGCTGGCCCAGCTCGCCAATGAGATGAGCCGCGAGGATTAATCCTCGCTGATAAATTCGTACATGTCGCTGCGACAGAAGCTTTCACTGTACTCGATGGGGCGGTTTTGCCCATCGAACAGGGTTTGGCGAATGATTAAGATCGGCATCGGGGTTTTCAACTGGAGCGATTGCATCAGTTCGTCGTCAGACATGGCGGCACTGACGCGGCTTTGCAGCGCGCCTAACTCGATGTTATTGCGGTGGAAATAGTCGTAGAGCGAAACGCCGATATCCTGCACGTCGGCAATGGCGTCCACCACCACGTAGGAGAGGGCGACGGACATCGGGCGCGTATCAATATAGTGAATACGCTTGAGGCGATAGACCGGCGTGCGCTCGGTGATGGCTAATTTGCTGGCGACCAGCGCGTCGGCGGGCACCTTTTCGCGGCTGATCCACAGAGTGTCGGGCTTGCGGCCCTGCAGCATCACTTCGCGCGAGAAGCCTTTCACATCGGCCAGCGAGTAAGAGAGTTTGGCCTCGCCGGCCTTTTTAATAAAGGTGCCGTAACCGCGCGAACGCCCAATATTGCCTGCTTCTTCCAGCCTCGCCAGTGCCTTGCGGACCGTGATGCGCGAGATCCCCAGCTCTTCGGTGAACTGGCGCTCACTGGGTAGAAAATCCCCTTCAGCCAGAACTCCCTCTTTGATCGCCTGCGCGACAACATCGCTAAAACAGAGATAAAGCGGCTGCGTCCCGGCGGCGGCCAGATTTTGTTTGAGAAGCTCGAGTAGGCGTTGGTTGGTGTCCGTGCTCATAAACCGCAGTTTTCCTGTAGCCAGCGTGATTCTAGTAATGGTTTCTATTCTATAACAAAAAAGGCGACCCGCAGGTCGCCTGATATCACTGATTTGCGCTATGTTAAGGCAAAAAGCTATTTCAGCTCGTCAACCATCTTCGCCGCGCGGCCAATGTAGTTGCCCGGCGTCATGGCTTTCAGGCGCACTTTCTCTTCTTCAGGCAGTGGCAGGCCGTCGATGAAACTGTGCATTCCGGCTTCGTCAACGCGCTTACCGCGAGTCAGCTCTTTCAGCTTCTCATAAGGCTTTTCGATGCCGTAGCGGCGCATCACAGTCTGGATCGGCTCAGCCAGCACTTCCCAGTTGTGATCCAGCTCGAAGGCCAGATTGGCTTCGTTCACTTCCAGCTTGCTCACGCCTTTCATGGTGGCCTGATAGGCAATCAGCGCGTAGCCCAGGCCCACGCCGAGGTTACGCAGCACGGTGGAGTCAGTCAGGTCGCGCTGCCAGCGGGAAACCGGCAGTTTGCTCGCCAAGTGTTGCAGCACGGCGTTAGACAGGCCGAGGTTACCTTCGGAGTTTTCGAAATCGATCGGGTTCACTTTGTGCGGCATGGTGGATGAACCGATTTCGCCAGCGATAGTGCGCTGTTTGAAGTGGTTCAGAGCGATGTAGCCCCAGATGTCGCGGTCGAAGTCGATCAGGATAGTGTTGAAGCGCGCCACGCAGTCAAACAGCTCGGCGATGTAGTCGTGCGGCTCGATTTGGGTGGTGTACGGATTCCAGGTCACGCCCAGCGAGGTGACGAACTCTTCGCTGAATTTATGCCAGTCCACTTCCGGGTAAGCCACGATGTGGGCATTGTAGTTGCCGACCGCGCCGTTAATTTTGCCCAGCACTTCAACCTGTTGCAGCTGTTTGTACTGGCGGTCCATACGGTAGGCGACGTTAGCCAGCTCTTTACCGATGGTGGATGGCGTAGCAGGCTGGCCGTGAGTACGGGAGAGCAGCGGGATGTCGCGGAACTGGTGCGCCAGGCCTTTAATGGCATCAATGATTTTCAGCCAGTAAGGAGCAATCACCTCTTCGCGAGCGGTTTTCAGCATCAGCGCGTGGGACAGGTTGTTGATGTCCTCAGAAGTACAGGCGAAGTGGATGAACTCAGACACCGCGTGCAGGGCAGGGATCGCTTCGACTTTTTCCTTCAGGAAATACTCAACGGCTTTAACGTCATGGTTAGTGGTTTTTTCGATGTCTTTGATGCGTTGAGCATCCTTTTCATCAAAATTTGCCAACAACTGGTCAAGGAAAGCGTTTGCGTCAGCATCAAAAGCAGGAACTTCTTTGATTTCTGCGCACGCTGCCAGTTTTTGCAGCCAACGTACTTCAACCTGCACGCGGAATTTCAGCAGGCCAAATTCGCTGAAGATTGCGCGCAGCGCGCTGACTTTATCACCGTAGCGTCCATCAACGGGGGAAACGGCGGTCAGTGAGGATAATTCCATCGGTAGCAACTCCTGGTCTTAACAATGAGCTAAAATATTTTTCGCCTGTTCAAACAAGCGATTACGGGAAAACATCAGTTGCAGGCGTCCACCGCCTACTTGCTGCCACAGCACGGCTGAGCGGATACCCGCCAGCAGCACGGCCCGGACTTTGGCCTGAACCTGAGGGTTTTGCAAAATGGTAGGTGAACCCGTGACCTGAATGCGCGGGCCGACCGGGCTGACGATATCGACATAAATCGCCGCCAGTGAGCTGATGATCGTCTCAGATTCAAGTTCGAAATGGGCTAGTTGACGGTCGAGCTGATCGAGGCGTTCGCCAAGCTTGTTCATCGCCGCTTTATTGGCATTCAGTTTGCGCTCTAACACCATCAGGCTTAGCGCATAGCGGGTTAATTCCGCGCCCGGCCCCTGACGGTTAGCGTTGAGCACGCCAAGCAGCGTTTCTAAACCCATTTTCAAATTGGCTTCATTATTGCCGTAGACCGCGAGCGTTGAGGCCGGATTCATCTCCAGCAGGCTGCGCAACGACACTGACATTTCATGCTGCGCGCAATTCCCTTCATGGGCTAATTGCTGCACCAGACGTGCTGACTGGCACATTCCGGCCAATGCCAACGTAATGTCATAATAATTTTTAGCCACGTCTACTCCTGTAAGCGTTGTTCGGACACCAACCGGCTGGCCGAATCTGAGCCGCAGATCATGCCATAAAATCCTTTTTAAACCCAGTTCGGAATAAGTGCAGATTTACGGGCATATTCTGGTCAAAAATTCGGGACGCATTGGCGTCCCGAATTGATATTTACTGCGTTACAGCGGGTGGCGCTGCTCGATGATACCGCCACCGAGGCAGATCTCATCGATGTAGAACACCGCCGATTGCCCTGGCGTCACTGCCGCCACCGGCGCGTCGAAGCGCACGTCGATGCGATCTTCGCCCAGCGGCGTGACGGTGCAAGGGATGTCCTGCTGGCGATAGCGGGTTTTCACCACGCAGCGCAGCGGGTCGGTCAGGGTTTTGCGATCCACCCAGTGGAGCTGTTGAGCAATCAGGCCCACTGACATCAGGCGCGGGTGTTCACCGCCCTGCGCGACGTACAAAATGTTGTTCGCCACGTCTTTATCCACCACGTACCACGGATCTTCGCCGCCGTCTTTCTGGCCGCCAATGCCCAGACCTTTACGTTGGCCGAGGGTGTGATACATCAGGCCTTGATGCTGTCCCATATCCTGACCATCAACACTCTTGATTGGGCCAGGCTGAGCAGGCAAATAGCGGCCCAGGAAGTCTTTGAACTTGCGCTCACCGATGAAGCAGATCCCGGTGGAATCCTTCTTCTTAGCGGTGATCAGGTCCAGCTCTTCAGCAATGCGGCGCACTTCAGGCTTTTCCAGCTCACCCACCGGGAACAGGCTCTGGGCGATTTGGTCCGTGCCTAAGGTGTAGAGGAAGTAGCTCTGGTCTTTATTGCCGTCGGTGCCGCGCAGCAGGTGGCTGATGCCGTCAAAGTCCTTGCGGCGCACATAGTGGCCGGTAGCGATGAAATCAGCCCCTAAATCTTCGGCGGCAAATTCCAAGAAAGCTTTGAATTTAATCTCTTTATTGCACAGGATATCCGGGTTTGGCGTGCGTCCCGCTTTGTACTCTTCGAGGAATAATTCGAACACGTTGTCCCAATATTCCGCCGCAAAGTTGACGGTGTGCAGCTTGATACCCAGCTTGTCACAGACTGCCTGCGCATCGGCGAGGTCAGTGGCTGCGGTGCAATACTCTTCATTGTCGTCCTCTTCCCAATTTTTCATGAAGAGGCCCTCCACCTGATAGCCTTGCTGTTGCAGCAAATAGGCCGAGACGGAGGAGTCGACACCGCCGGACATCCCGACGATCACTTTTTTCTGGCTGTTGTCTTCAGACATTGTCATTCCGAATGATTTTACCGAATTGCATAAATAAATTGCCCGACGGGTGGCGCTTTTGACTGACATTTCACTGCCAGAAGGTCACACGAGGATGAAGGCCGCGCGCAACAAAAAGTCACTCCGGACCGGACAGAGGGTACTACCTAAAAACTAAGCGCGGGATTTTAGCACGTCAGGCGGCCTGCTGCACCGTCGTTTGGTGCCTCAGGCCATCAGCCGTGGATGGATGTTTGAGTCAGTTCGGCAGATTAAAATTGGCCAGCAGGTCGAGTGGGTAGCGCGCGCTCTGCTGGTAACAGCGAATGCTCTCGGCCACCAGCGGCGAACGCAGCTGTTTCGAGCTGAGGATATCTTCCGCGCTGGCCCACACGCAGCGGTCGATATCGCTATCCTGCGGCGCGGTGGCAGGCTGCTGGTCCAAATCAATCACAAAGGCAAAACGCAGGAATGGCGTGCCGTCGGGCGCTTGCCACTGGTGCAATTTCAACAAGGATTGCGGCTCGGCGTGGATCCCCGTCTCTTCGTAGAGTTCGCGTTTCGCCGCGCTAAAGAGCGTTTCGTCTGCCTCAAGGTGTCCGGCGGGCTGGTTCCAGGTCACTTTGCCATTGACTGTCTCTTCGACAATCAAAAACTGCCCCTGCGATTGCACCACGCAGGCCACGGTAACGTGGGGTTTAAACATCAGTAATCTCCTTCCATTGGCCGGGCTGTAAGTCGCTAAGCTGGTACTCGCCCATGCTAAAACGAATCAGACGTAAAGTGGGAAAGCCGACGTGGGCCGTCATGCGGCGCACCTGTCGGTTGCGACCTTCATATAAGGTGATTTTCAGCCAGCGGGTTGGGATCGCTTTGCGTTCGCGAATTGGCGGGTTGCGCGGCCACAGCCACTCAGGCTCGGCCACCAGCTCCACGCCCGCTGGCAGGGTTTTGCCATCTTTTAGCTCCACGCCTGAACGCAGGGCAGTAATCGCCCCATCGTCGGGTTCACCCTCCACCTGCACATAATAGACTTTGCCGGTGCGTTTGCCCGGCTGAGTTAACGCGGCTTGCAGTTTGCCGTCGTTGGTCAGCACCAGTAAACCTTCGCTATCGCGGTCCAGCCTGCCTGCGGCGTAGACACCTGTTAATGAGATGTAGTCTTTTAGCGTGGCGCGTCCGGCTTCGTCAGTAAACTGCGGTAGCACATCGTAAGGTTTATTGAACAATAGCACTTTTCGTGGCGCGTTTTGTTCGGGACGAACCCTGTCAGGCCGCTTGCTGAAACGTTTAACGTGGTGATTTTTAACAGACATTGTTCTCACAGACATTGAGATAAAAGATAATTGGCGCATTATACGTGAAAACCGTTTCGGATTGGCGCGGGGCGATTATTGAAGTAATATCGACCCGCATCTTACAAATTTTTAACAAAAATGCGCTCGAAGGAGAGGTTAATGGAAAGCAAAGTAGTTGTTCCGGCTGAAGGTAAGAAGATCACAGTTGACGCCCAGGGTAAACTGAACGTTCCTAATAATCCTATTATCCCGTTCATTGAAGGCGACGGTATTGGCGTTGACGTGACCCCAGCCATGATCAAGGTTGTGGATGCGGCGGTTAAAAAAGCCTACAACGGCGAACGCAAAATTTCCTGGATGGAAATCTACACCGGTGAGAAATCGGTTGAACTGTACGGTAAAGACGTATGGCTGCCAGAAGAGACTCTGGACCTGATTCGTGATTACCGCGTGGCTATCAAAGGCCCACTGACTACCCCAGTCGGCGGCGGTATTCGCTCCCTGAACGTTGCCCTGCGCCAGCAGCTTGACCTGTACATCTGCCTGCGTCCGGTTCGTTACTACACCGGTACTCCAAGCCCGGTTAAACGTCCAGAAGACACCGACATGGTTATCTTCCGTGAGAACTCCGAAGACATCTACGCGGGTATCGAGTGGAAAGCCGGTTCTGCTGAAGCAGACAAAGTGATCAAGTTCCTGCAAGACGAAATGGGCGTGAAGAAAATTCGCTTCCCACAAGAATGCGGTATCGGCATCAAGCCTTGTTCTGAAGAAGGCACCAAGCGTCTGGTTCGCGCGGCTATCGAATACACCATCACCAACGATCGTGATTCTCTGACTTTGGTTCACAAAGGCAACATCATGAAGTTCACCGAAGGCGCGTTCAAAGACTGGGGTTACCAGTTGGCACGTGAAGAATTCGGCGGTGAGCTGATTGACGGCGGCCCATGGGTGAAAATCAAGAACCCAAACAACGGCAAAGACATCATCATTAAAGACGTTATTGCTGATGCATTCCTGCAACAGATCCTGCTGCGTCCGGCTGAATACGACGTTATCGCCTGTATGAACCTGAACGGTGACTACATCTCCGACGCCCTGGCGGCGCAGGTTGGCGGTATCGGTATCGCACCGGGTGCTAACATCGGTTCCGATTGCGCACTGTTCGAAGCAACCCACGGTACTGCACCTAAGTACGCAGGTCAGGATAAAGTGAACCCAGGTTCCATCATCCTGTCCGCAGAAATGATGCTGCGCCACATGGAGTGGTTCGAAGCCGCAGACCTGATCGTTAAAGGTATGGAAGGCGCTATCGCTAACAAAACTGTGACTTACGATTTCGAGCGTCTGATGGACGGCGCGAAACTGCGTAAATGCAGCGAGTTCGGCGACGACATCATTTCCAACATGTAATTTGCTGGAATGAATGAGAAAGGAGCCTTAAGGCTCCTTTTTTATCGCCTGCGCTAAGTCTATTTCCTGCTCCTATCTGCTAATTTCAAGGATTTTTCCAGCGTCCTCCTTGTGCCGCGTAACGGGCAGTGGTAAACATGAGCCACTTTTTCCACAAGGGCTATTTTCTTGTCACTCTCATCCTTTTTCAGCGCCTTTTTCCGTCTCGATCTTCGCCGTCTGATCCTGATTTTGGCCGTGACAAGTGCCTTCGTGACGCTGGCTAACAGTTTCTACGCCAGCTATAGCGTGCAGCGCCAACTGCTGATTGATAACACGCTGGAAGCCAATCGGGTATACGCCACCAAGCTTGCCGCGAGCACGGAACTGTTTATCCGCAGCATGCAAAAACAGCTGTTTTACAGCAGCCGTATTGCCGCCGAGCATTTTGACGATCCGGCGATTTTGCAGGCTGAAACTGCCCGTCTCAAATACCAGAGCGACAGCTTTAACTCGGTGGTGATCACCGATGCCCACGGGCTGATCCGCGCTACGTCGCCAGACAGTTTGCAGCTGATGGGGCGCACCATCTCCACCCCAGGCTCGGTCGAGGCGCTGAAGAAGAGGCGGCCTCTGGTCAGCAAGCCCTATATTTCCGCTGCCAATAATTTGGTTATCAATATCTCTACGCCGATTGTCACCGCCGATGGCCGCTATCGTGGTTATATCGGCGGCACCATTTATCTCAAGCAGAAGAGCATTCTTAACGAGCTGCTGGGCGAACACTATTATCGCGATGGCTCTTATATCGCGGTGATCGACAGCGACCGGCGCGTGCTCTACCACCCCAATATGGACAACGTGGGCAAAGTGTTACCGCCACGGCCCATCACCGATGCGGTGAAAAAAGCCGGTAACGGCAGTCTGGTGATGGAGAATTACACCGGCGAAGCCGTGTTAGCGGGCTATGCGCAGGTCCCCTCGACCGGCTGGGAAATCGTGACGCTGCGCCCGACTGACTCCACCCTCAAGCCGTTGCAGGGGTTGATGTTTAAAGTGTTGCGCCATCTGACGCCGTTGGCGCTGGTGACGCTGCTCTGCGTGTGGCTGCTTTCGCGGCTGATTGCCCGGCCTCTGCGCCAGCTGGCTCGTAGCGCCAATGAGATGGATAAGCCAGACGTTTCCAATAATATTCGCATGATCCCGGACTGGTATTTCGAAGTGACGCAGTTGAAACGCGCCCTGCTGGTGGGCATCAGCCTGCTGCAAAAGAAAATCGGCAAGCTGAAGTTTGAGGTACAAACCGATCCACTGACCGGGCTGTTTAACCGGCGCGGGCTGGCGACGGCGCTGGAATATATTCAGCAGATGAAGCTGAGCTTCTCGGTGATCGCGCTAGATATCGACCACTTCAAAAAGGTTAACGACACCTATGGTCACGATGTGGGCGATGAGGTGATTAAGCAGCTTGCCCAGCAGATCCGCGCCAGTTCGCGTGAGAGCGATATTCTTTGTCGCAACGGCGGCGAGGAGTTTTTGATGGTACTGCCGGGCACCGGGCTGGACGTAGCGGCGCAAATCGCCGAGCGTTTGCGCGGTATGGTGGCTGAAATGGACGTGGTGGATATCGATAAAATCACTATCTCTCTCGGGGTGGCCGCGGGGGTGTCGAGCAAAAATCACGCAGAGAAAGTATTGAAAAAGGCCGACGAAGCCCTGTATCTTGCCAAGCAGGAAGGGCGAAACCGTGTGATTGTGTCGTCCTAATGGCAATACAGAGATAAGTGAGAACGTTTGAGGAATTTGTCCCGCAGCGAGTTTGCCGCTGAAATTTACCAATATCCTGAGCATCTGCGAGATAATTTGGCGCAGTTGCCTTCTTCTCCCGGCGTTTATATTTTTCACGGTGTGAGCGAGCAGATGCCGCTCTACATCGGCAAAAGCGTCAATATTCGTACTCGCGTGATGTCCCATTTTCGCGCGAAAGACGAAGCCCGCATGTTGCGCCAGACCACCCATATCTCCTTTGTCGAAACGGCAGGGGAGCTGGGCGCGCTGCTGACCGAGGCGCGGATGATTAAGGAGCAGCAGCCGCTATTTAATAAAAGGCTGCGGCGTTCCAAACAGCTATGCTCGTTGCATATTCAAGAGGGCAAGGTGGCGGTGGCTTATGCCAAAGAGATCGACTTCTCCAGCACGCCGGGGCTGTATGGGCTGTTTGCCAATCGCACCGTGGCGTTAGAAAAGCTGCGGCAGTTGGCGGATGAGCAGAAGCTCTGTTATGGCATTTTGGGCATTGAGAAGCTGGCTAAAAATCGCGCCTGTTTTCGTTACAGCCTGAAGCGCTGCGCCGGGGCATGCTGTGGCGCGGAATCACTGGACGCGCATCAACAGCGTCTGGAAGCGTCGCTGGCGTCGTTGCGGCTGCACTGCTGGAACTGGCCGGGGCGCATTGCCATTGTTGAGAAAGGGGCGAACTTCACCCAATACCATATTATTCAGGATTGGTTCTATCTCGGCACCGTGGATTCGCTGCAAGATGAGGAGAGTCTGCAAAAAGTTTCCACTTACTTTGACAGCGACGGCTACAAGATCCTCTGCAAGCCGCTGCTGGATGGCCGTTTCGAGACCATTCAGCTGTAGCAGAACGCGACTGTGGAAAATAATCAGGGAGCCGAAGCTCCCTGAATTTTAAGATTTATTGGCCGCCGTCTGCGCCTTCTCTTCCTTCGCCTTGGCGGCTAAGTGATGCCCGACAGCACAGCCCGCCACGGCACCCAATACGGCATGGTGCTTAAGGTGCCCGGCCGCTGCGCCCACCGCTGCCCCTTTCAGACAGCCTTCTGCATGAGCCAGTGTACTGACCGACAACATCATGGTCAGTGCCAGAGTGTAAATCGTTTTTCTTGTCATAAATTCATCTCACCACGTCAACAATGAAGGCAAAACCTGCGCTGAAAATGTCACATCGCGCCCCGATATTCTATGGGGGCATCTGTAACCAGTTGCTGCATTTGTTACCTGTTTGGCGGAGTCACTCGCGAAGCGCCTCTGCAAGCCGCACGGCCCGAGCGTTGTAGGAATTTGGCCGGGCGGGGACGTAGTTACAGCTTGTCAACGCCGCGAAATGAGATGCTAAACGGTTGAATATTGGTTTAATCATCGGACGGGCTAGCGCGGGAATGTAAACAGTTTTATCAGCACTTTTGCACGCTCTGCTAAACTTATTAGTAGGCTCAGTGCAATGACCTGCTTGTTCCATATTTCGCTGGGTCGCCTTCACCAGAACAGAAGGATATCACTATGTCTGAACATGACCTTTTGCAGTCTCTGGTAGCCCGCATTGAGGCACTCGAACAGCGCGAAAAGCAGCTGACTTATGCCTCCAACGCCTATCAAGCCATCCTGACCACATTGCTGGGAAATCTGGATAAAGAGACCCGCGATAAAGTGATTATGATGGTGGATCAGGCCCATGATATTGCTTACGCCCGCGCCAATCTGGAGCAGAAAGGCAATATTTTGGGGGCTGATGACATCACTCAGCGGATTTTCCTGTTTGCGCAAGGACGTGCTGCACAGTCTAAATAGGGCCGGATGCCACGTTATTGCGCAGTTTATTCCTTCCTTCTCTCGCGGTAATGAGAGGGAATAGATAAACTGCGCCCCTTCAATAGTGATCTTCTCATTTCAGTGCCTGTCCACGTGCGTGGTCGGGCGTTTTGTGTGTGGAGTAGAGGCAAAATGCAAAATTTCATTCTGTTTTATAAGTTAAGCAGGGCGGCGCTAATTAACGCCTTACCCAGGGCGGTTGAGTTTGACTCTCTTGAAGTCGTGAATCAGGCTTTGCGAAACGGTGAGTTTGGCGCAAGCAGAACCGGCTGGACGCTGGATAAAGAAGCCAACGAAGAACCGCCGAGCAGCATGTTTGCCGCCGTGCCGAACTATGACTATTTCTTTGTCGATGAGCAGGGCGAAAGGGTCGAAGAGCCGGGCCTTGACGGCCGCGAACTGATTATCGACTTTGAAGCCACGCTGAATTGGATGGTGATGAATGGCTATCTGTACGGCGAGAAAGGCAGTTATGTGGTCTTAGACAAGTGCCTGCGCACCTTAACCCCCGAGATCGTGCAGTCTGCCTGAGTTAATTTCTCACCCGATTGGCCTTTAACATATTAATAGCCGCGCCCAACAGGATGCGGCTTTTTACATTTTGCGTGCTGCCCAGTTGACCGTCGAGATAGCCGACCAGCGCGTCATTGCTCAAATACTCTCCCCGATGATGCAAATGGATCACCGCATCGCCAATAATTCGTGAAACCTCATCCCAAAGGGGTTGGATTTCACTTTCCGATAATTTCATCTCTCCTCCCGCTGTGTGATTTTTCTCCAATCTAACATCTGGACGCGATGAGGCAAGCCCCGATGTAGGGAGAAATATGAACTTTTCGCGATGGGCATAAGCAGGAGGGAGAAGTGAAGTCCGGCGGTGCAGCAGCCTTAAAGCCACTGCGCCGCCGGATAACGGCAGTGAAAAATTAGTGCTTAATCACGTACAAATCTTTGGTGTAAATGTAACCCAGCGGGCTCTTATTGTCGTAACCGCCAATGAAAGGTTTCACCAGTTTGGCGCTGACATATTGGTACAGCGGGATAACCGGAACCTGCTCCGACAGCACGTCTTCAGCCTGCTGGTAGAACTCGCCGGCCTGGGCTTTGTCTTTCGCCGTCAAGGCGTCGTCCAGCGCTTTATCATAGGCGGCGTCGCTGAATTTCGAGGAGTTCTCGCTGTCGCCGGTGCGCAGGGTATTCAAGAACGTGGATGGCTCATTGTAGTCGGCGATCCAGGCATAGCGTATTGCGTCATAGTTACCCTGACGCTTGGTGTCGAGCATGGTTTTCCACTCTTGGTTTTGCAGGGTGGCATCCACGCCCAGATTCTTCTTCCACATCGAACTGGCGGCGATAGCAATACGCTGGTGAGATTCCGACGTGTTGTACAACAGATTGAATTTTAGAGGTTTGGAAGGGCCATAGCCTGCTTCGCTGAGCAGTTTTTTCGCCTCGGCGACGCGCTGCTCCTGGGTCATCTGCTGATATTTATTTTTCTTAAACTCGAAGCCGCCCGTGTTATCCGGCACCACGGCCCATGCGGGTTTTTGCCCCTGTCCCAACACCTTATTGGCGATAATGTCCTTATCCAATGCCAGATTGAGCGCCTGACGAACGCGTACATCGTTGAAAGGCGGGCGGGTGGTATTGAGGGAGTAGTAATACACGCCCAGTTTAGGGCCGACATGCACCTGTGAGCCGAGCTGTTTTTTCAGCGCGGTGAATTGGATTTCAGGCACGGTACTCGTGATATCGATTTCACCGGCCTTATAGCGGTTGACGTCGGCGGTGCCGGAAACAATCGGTAGGTAGGTGACTTTGTTAACAACAGTATGTTCGTTGTCCCAGTAATTCGGGTTGCGCACGGAAACGACGCGTTCATTAACGGTCCAGCTATCGAGCTTGAAGGCGCCGCTGCTGACTAAATTGCCCGGCTGGGTCCACTTATCGCCAAATTTTTTGATTGCGGCTTCCGGCAGTGGGAACAGCGTTGGGTGCGCGGCCATGCCGAGGAAGTAGGAGATCGGCTGGTCCAGCGTCACTTCAATGGTGTGCGCGTCGAGGGCTTTCACGCCCAAAGTGTCAGGTTTCTTTTTACCGTCGGTAATGTCCGCGGCATTGAGAATATGCATGCTGCTTGGGTAAGTGGCATACGGCGAGGCGATGGTGGGATCTACTAAACGGCGCCAGCTGAATACCACATCTTCGGCGGTGATTGGCGAACCGTCGGACCATTTCAGGTCAGGGCGCAGATGGAAGGTCCACACTTTATTGTCTTTATTATCCCAGCTAGCCGCCAGAGAGGGGTGAGGATTACCTTGATCATCAATACTTACCAGCCCGGCGAACAGGTCGGCGATGATGTTGAATTCAACGTCGCTGGAGACTTTGTGGGCATCAAGAGAAGCCGGTTCACTGCCGTTGTTACGCACAATTTCTTGTTTAGCGGCCAATTCCACGCCTGCGGGCACTTGTGCTGCCTGAGCGGGAATTGAGGAAAGGAAGGTACTGGAAATTAAGAGTGCCAGAGGGATCTGCTTGAAAATCGCGTTACGTTTTTGCTGCATCATTGCCATCTCCTGTCCTGTTAATATAGTTAAATATCAATAAGTAACAGGATAGTCATACCTTTGGCTGATACGTTTGGCAATACATATGTCAGATTTATGTTAGAGCTGTTACAAGAACAGGACAATATAGTGTGATCACCCTCTAAAAGTCAGCATTCTCTCGGGCGGGCAGATAGTAGCCGTCGATAAAATCTTCCAATGGGTAGCATCCGGCGTGGCGCAAACCCTCCTGGCGCATAGCGGCCATGCATTGTTGTTTGGTATCAAAGGCATCGATAGCCAGATCATCACAGCCACCACCGAGATAGCAAATGGTCAATACAAGCGCGAACATAACCTCTCCTTTTTGCTCCGCTTCATCAAGCATAGAAGATATGCAGCGATAACCACAGCCGGGCTGACCTGATTGCTGAGAATTTAAACATTCCGCTCATTCTCAACGCAGATGAGCACCGTCGGGATAAAATAAGTGACGCGACATGCTATTCTGGCGGCCAAATTTTTTAGCCAAGTGCGCCTACATTGCGTGCATGCCAAGAGGAATTCCCATGTCCGAGCTTTTAACCCAAGAACAAGAGTACGCGTCTGACTTAGTCGCCTGTCAGCTGGTCATTAAGCAGATTTTGGATGTGATTGACGTTATTGCGCCGACCGAAGTGCGCGACAAGATGTCGCACCAGCTGAAAAGCATCGATTTTTCACGTCATCCGGCGGGCGCGGATCCCGTCACCAAGCGCGCCATCGAAAAAGCTATCGCGCTGATTGACCTGAAATTCACCAAGCACGACAGCTAGTCGTCAGGCTGTTGATGGGCGTCAGGCAAAAAAATGCCCACCTTGGTGGGCATTCTATTAACGCTATTTCGCTGTACGGCGCGACTATTTTTTGTCGACCACTTCATCTATTTGCTTGAATATCGGGCACTTGGCCACGCCAACGATGCCGCTATCGGTATGCAGATACTGTGAATCAACAATACCTCGCGCCGTTAAATACTGACACTTCAGGCCCAATCCTGCCGCATTTTCGCTGCTTCCCACGGTAACGCCATAACCTGAGAAGAGAAAAATTGCATAAATAATCACCAAAACAATAATGGCTTTAATCGCACCCATTTGCTGCCTTCCTTTTTGTACTCCCTGAGGAGTCTCAGGGTGTTGATAAGTATAGATGTAAGAAGGATCTCGTCGCTATGGGCAGTGTAAAAATACAGTGTATTCCTAGAATCAATACTTCTGACTTAGTAATATGTGCTGCTTATGTGGATAGGGGCGGGGTTGTTAATATTTTGTTTAAGGTTCGTGGCGTAGCATCACTTTATGAATCATTAAGTGTTGGATGCTGACGTTGAGCTCTGATAAACCCGATACCAACCGGAAGAAACCGACCATAAAACCGAAACGATCTTTCTTTAACCTGAAGAAACTTAGCCTGATTTTAGTTCTCTTGGTTATCTGCATCGCGCTCTATCTTCTGGCATTGAACAGCTACTGCGATCAAGGTGGAAACTTTGAACTCGGTGTCTGCGCGGTGACATCCTTCATCCCCTGGTAGTTTTCCCGCCCAGACCGCTAAAAATGGCGAGTTTTTGGGATGGGCTCTTCCCAGCTTTCAGCGGAATGGTAAGATACGTGCTCGTTAAAATTTAGCTGTAGGGTTGTCAATGTTCGATCTCGCAATGGGCCAAACCAGCCTGGCCTCATTGGTGCTGTGTGTTTTGTTTATTTTGCTATTTTTGCTGCTGTGGTTTGTGGTTAACCGCGCCAGCGTCAGAGCTAATCAGCAAATTCAGCTTTTACAGGAAATCGCTGAACAGCAGCGCCAACAAACGGAGCTGTTAAAAATTCTTGCTGCGCAGGTTAAGGGGCCAACCCCTCAAGAGCCTGAGGAAGAGGATTCCGTGCTCAGCCTGCGGGGCTTTATCCCCGAAAGATAAGCGTTTGGATTGATGCTTTTGATCTAACCCAAGCCCGCCGGTGTTACTACCTGCGGGCTTTTCTTTGTTTCCGATTTGGCTTTCATAAAACTGTCTTATTTCTGTCGTAGTCTCAGGGCAACAACGATACCCGATGGAATGACGATGATTAAATGGTCTGAAGAGAACGACAGCGAGCTGAACCACAATATTGCCTTACTGACGGGCGAAGAGCCTGACAAATGGTATCCCTACGGCGGCGTCAAAGGTAAAGACTACTGCAACAACCCTTCCGATGCCTGGCCGATTATTTGTGCCAATAAAATTAGCCTTAATGCCACTGAACGGCCGGGGGATACCCGCTGGTCCGCGCAAATCCAAAGCGAGCAGGGGCATTGGCATGCCGATAGTCACCGACCACTGCGTGCTGCGATGGTTTGTTTCTTGTTAAGTAAAACTTGCGCGCAATAAAAAGCGCAGAGATACTCATTCTGTAACAAAGTTGCAAAGAAGTGATTCGAATAAGCATCGCGCGAAGCGATGCGTATCAAGTGATTAATGTTTCCTCATTTTGACAGTTGTGTCTAAGGCGGAGTCCATTATGAAGCGCATCATTAAAGGTGATAAAAATCTCTCCCATCTGGTGGTTGCCCATGCAGCCATCGATAGTCATGAAAAAGCCTACGGCACGCGACGCCAGGGCTGGCCCTCAACGTACCTCATCAAATACAAAGACTCTCGTGTGGCGGTAGAAGTGGTTACCCGCCGGCAATCTTACGTTGCTACCCTTATGATTGGAGCCAGAAATCTCACCAAACTTTGTGCAGAAGCTGCCTGAGTAAAGTCCTGTCACGGATGTTGCAGTAAAACTTTGTACATACTACTGTTTATTCACACCCAAACCGCGATGAGGCTAGCCTTCATCGCGGTTTTTACTTCCCATAAGTAAGCTGTCTGCGTAATTTGAAGGAACGTTATGGCTATTAAAAATCCCTATTATGATGCGTCTAAGCCGCACCATACGCCGGAAGGGTTTACCAATCCTGAACCTCATAATCGACAGGACGGCGATCTCAAGCGCTGGCAGCGCGAGCGCAAAGAGCAGCAGTTACCCAAGCCGCCGCGCCGTGGCTATGAGCATTTTATTTCCCAGTGGTGGCAGAAGGCCGAGTTTAGCGGCCACGAAGATCGCCTGTGGTTCCTCGGCCATGCCTGCCTGCTGTTACGGATTGCGGGGAAAACCGTGCTGATGGACCCGGTGCTCTCTGCTCGTGCCTCGCCGTTGAAATTCTACGGCCCAAAACGTAAGACGCCGGTGAGCGCCGACGTCGCGGATTTGCCGCACATCGATTATGTGCTGCTGTCGCACAACCACTACGATCATCTGGATAAGCCGACCATTAAACGGCTGCTGCGCCGCTTCCCCGAGCTGGAGTTTATTGTGCCGCTGGGCATGAAGCGTTGGCTGATACGCCAGGGCGCGCGCCACGTCACCGAGCTGGACTGGTGGCAGGAGCACAGCTTTGGCGGGTTGACTTTCCACGCGGTGCCCGCCCGCCACTGGAGTATGAGAACCCTGTGGGACCGAAATCGCTCGCTCTGGTGTGGCTGGGTGGTCACTAGCGCCGACCTGCGTTTCTACTTCTCCGGCGACAGTGGTTATAGCAATCAATTCAAAGTTATTGGCGATAAGCTGGGGCCTTTCGATCTGGCGGCGATCCCAGTTGGCGCCTATGCACCACGATGGTTCATGAGTGCGCAGCATATGGACCCGCAGCAGGCGGTAGAGGTGTTCGCAGAAATAAAATGCCGCAAAGCCGTGCCAATTCACTGGGGGGTGTTTGAATTAGCGGATGAATCTTTGGATGAGCCTTTGCAGGAATTAGCCCAGGCCACGCAAAACAATGCAGAAATCGCCGCGCGTTTTTATCCCTTGAAAATTGGGCAGAGCATTCTGCCTGAGTGAAATAGGTACAGTATTAACGCTTATTGACGGGAGGCTATCCTCCCGTCATGGCTGATGGTCATTTCCCCCGCCCGATAACATCGCCATAGGCCCCGCGGCTTGCTGCCGAGCCGCCTACCGGGCAGAGGCTAAAACCGGTGAAACGCTGAAAATGTCTCTTAGCTCTCGTTTTCTACCCAAATAGAAAATGGAATCGTGATGACGATCACTGTAAAGGGTTTATTAAAATAGAAATCCAGTTTCGAGTTTAAACATACTTAAATTAACTGTGGTTATATAATCAACAGTAATTTAACCATCCGGTCATTATTATTTCATCATAATGTTAAATACTAGAAACAGGCGCTATTGCCATATTGACCATGGCGCTATGGGCGGCTGAAATTATTCCAACTAATAAGGCAGCGTTATTAGTTGAAATAAAATTGTTTGCTCGCTTGCGGTGCAATAGATTACGGACGAACCAATGAAATGCACCACGGTCTTCAAGTGCGCCCATTTTGGTGAATGCATAACCAATCAGTAGCGAGCGTTGCGGCGCAGTCCTCTCAGTACTTCATGGCATATCTTAAAAGATAAAAATTCAAATAAAGTTGTCTTTTACGCTTACCGTTCGCCATTAAATGAGCAATAATCAGGGCTAGTCGTTATTGTTTTGAATCAAAGACAGGCTTCCCTGTTAAGCAGAAAAAAGCATGTCTATCAACATATTTCAGCTTAGCCAAACGGCTACCGGCTTTAACCGGCTCAAATATGTGCGACACGTCCATCACTGATTAAAAATGGCTTGCCATCGAAATCAGTTTATGTGATAACGCATATGGGTAAAACGAGGTACGGTTCTGTATATGTGTGGCATTTTCAGTAAAGAAGACTTGAGTAAAAACGTTATCGTTGAACGCTGCTTCTCTGCCGATTTATATCTTAGTGCCTCAAGCAGTAACGACTCTAGTTTGTCTATGTAACGCCAATAGGCGGCTTTAAACAATCCAAAGGAAATACTCAAGATGGCAAAGATTAAAGGTCAGGTTAAGTGGTTCAACGAGTCTAAAGGCTTCGGTTTCATCACTCCTGCTGACGGCAGCAAAGACGTATTCGTACACTTCTCTGCCATTCAGGGCAACGGCTTCAAAACTCTGGCTGAAGGCCAGAACGTTGAGTTCTCAATTCAAGATGGCCAGAAAGGCCCATCTGCTGTTGATGTAACTCCAGTCTAAGCAGCATCAGCTGTGAAAAAAACCCGCCATGTGCGGGTTTTTTTGTATCTGCGATCTGAGGCCGCGTCACTCAGGCAAAATCATAATGCCCGATTGCTGATTGCGACCACTGATCCCCGGATGCGTTGGGTCTTTGGCCCGCTGGTGGGTGTTGCGGCGAAAACTGGTGTAGGTATAGCTACCGTCCAGCTCGGTACTACAGATGGTGCAGCCGCCGGAATGGTCAATGGCGCCAAAGCCTAAATACTCAAGCTTGGCCAGAGCAATGGCCGCTAAGTCGAGATGGCGCGGGGAAGGGGAGATCAGCGCGGGCGGCAGGTCCAGGTCGCGCAAAAACTCATCCACCAGCTCTTGGCTGACTTCATAACAGCAGGCGCGCGCCGCCGGGCCGATTGATACCACCCAATCCTCCACGCTGCCGTCTTGATTAATGCGTTCGGCCATTTTCTTAATAATGCCCGCCTTTAGCCCACGCCAACCGGCATGCACCACGCCCACGCGGCGACCGTCCCGACGGCTGAAAATTAGCGGCAGGCAGTCGGCGCTAAACACGGTTAATAGAATGCCGGGATGGGAAGTATAGAAGCCGTCAGCTTCGCCACAGGGTTGGGCGGGCTGGATGATATCCACGATGCGGGTACCGTGGACCTGCTTTTTCTGCGGCCGGGTCGGTTCAAACTCGGCTAAAACCTCGGGGATTAGAGCGCGCTTGCTGCCGAAGCCGTGGCGGATCCCAGGTATCTGGCTGAGTAACGCCGAAATGTCAGTCATATAAACCACGTCAAATAAGTAAAACGTCGAAGGCTCAGTGTAGCTGGGTTTTTCCTTTCCATGCCAGCGGTTGCAACTCTCGGGTGCGTTCTTTAGACTTGGCGGCATTCTGCCTGCGGGCACCGCGAATTCCCTTTAGGATCTTCATGAGTTATCAATGTCCTCTTTGCCATCAGCTACTTACGCTTAACGATCGCCAGTGGCGCTGCCCGCAAAATCATCAGTTTGATCATGCCAAAGAAGGCTATGTCAATTTGATGCCCGTACAGCATAAGCGTTCGAAGCAGCCGGGGGACAGCCCGGAGATGATGGAGTCGCGCCGCCGGTTCCTCGACGCTGGACATTACCAGCCTTTGCGCGATCTTGTGGCGCAGCGGCTGAACGAGGCGCTGCCGGCAGAGGCCTCGACGCTGTTGGACATCGGCTGTGGTGAAGGCTATTACACCGCCGAGGTGGCACGTCGTTTGAGCGAGCAGCGCAGGATCGAGGTGTATGGTTTGGACGTCGCCAAAGTGGCCATTCGCAACGCCGCCAAACGCTATCGTGAGGTGAATTTTTGCGTGGCGTCGAGCCACCGCCTGCCGTTTGCCGACCAGTCGCTTGACGCCGTGCTGCGTATTTATGCGCCGTGCAAGGCAGAAGAGCTATATCGCGCCGTTAAGCCCGGCGGACTGGTACTGACCGTCGCGCCGGGGCCGCGTCATTTATACCAGCTGAAAGGGCTTATCTATTCGCAAGTGCAACTGCACGCCGAGTTGGATGAACGGCTGGAAGGCTTTGAGCGGGTGAGTCAGGAGACGCTGGCGTATTCAATGAAGTTGAAGGGTGCCGAAGCTTTTGATCTATTGCAGATGACGCCCTTTGCGTGGCGGGCCACCGAAGAAGTTAAAGCGGCGTTGCTGGCTGAGACGTCGTTCTCCTGTGAAACCGACTTCCTCATTAGAGTGCATCGCCGCGCCTAACACGCTTCTCAGCTCAGATAGCCTAAGTGCTCCAGCAGGATGTTGCAGCCAATACCAATCAGCACCACGCCACCCAGCACTTCGGCCCAGCGCCCTAACAGCGGGCCGATAAAGCGTCCTAAGAGAATGCCGATGGTCGCCATGAGGGTGGTGGCCAGCCCGATAGCCAGCGCGGTATGGATAATATTCACCTGCAGGAAAGCCAAGCCGACGCCGATGGCCATAGCATCTAGGCTGGTGCCAATGGCGGTGGCGGCCAAAATCCAAAAGCCGTGGCGGCTTTGCGCGGTGGCTTCTTCCTGCGGTTTATTCTTCAAACCTTCCAGAATCATGCGCGCGCCCAGAATGAACAGCAGGGTGAAGGCGACCCAGTGGTCCCACGCCATAATATATTTGCTGGCGACCAAGCCAATGCCCCAACCAATCAGCGGGGTGATAGCTTCGATGATGCCAAAGATTAAACCGGTGCGCAGTGCTTCACGAAAGTGAGGGCGGTGCAGGCTGGCGCCTTTGCCTATCGACGCCGCAAAGGCGTCCATCGACATACCGAAAGCCAGAATCAGTGTTGCGGATAAGTTCACGAGTGTTACCTCGGCCGGGTGTTTCCATATACACGTAACCCACCCCCAACCTTACGACGGAGCTACGCGTCTATGGTCTCGCCAACCTCACGGCTGCTCGCACCACGTTTTATTTCAAAACGAGTATGTTGATACGAGCGTTTTCACATCTATTGTGCAAGACAATGGATGCAAAAACCGGCTACTCCCCAAATGACGGCGCAACCTTAACATAATATTTTAATTGATAACAACAACAAATAATTTAGGGTTTAGCATTCTCAAAGATAATGATTTTCATTAAGTACCCGCACTGATCATATTGATTGGATAATAAACTCACAAATTGTGGAATTAAACATCAATAACAACTCTACGGGTAATTGGCGTTATTTAAATATAATGCTATTAAATATAGCCAATAGCATAAATTACGTAACTTATTGATGTTCAATCATTAAATTATAGATGTTCTGCAAGTCGTCTAACTGGCTCACCCTTATTAACAGCTTGCGTTGTTCCAGTTCGATCACTAAAACGCCATCCTCTGAGAGATTCATGGATTTGATTCGGTCATAGGTGATAAATGCATTGGCGTAGTAAAAGCCTGTCGATTTAAACAACATTTTTGGCCAGCGGATAAACGAGATATAGAAAGCAATCAGCGCCAGACCTATTAATAAGTAGTTGGTGATCGGTGTGCCCTGAGCATTCACATTGTTATAAAGCAGGATGGCCAGCAAGCCAATAAAGATAATGCAATCAATCTTGTTACGGCGGCGCAGGTTGACGCGCAGCAGCGTTTTCCCTTTGTTAGATCCCATCAGGAATTCGTCGTAAATGGCGTAGGCCAGAAGCAGAAGGGCGAAGACGGCGAGGACGATATCAGTGAGGGACATGCAAACTTCTCCAGCGTGAAAGCATAAAAAAGCCGGGGGATAGGCTCCCCCGGCTTAGTGATTACTTAAAGGCCTAACAGGCCAATCCAGTAACCGAAGATACCAATGGCGAAGAAGCCAATGATGATCCACAAGGCGTTAACTTTACGGCGTAACAGCCACATACAGCCGAAGGTCAGCAGCAGTGGAACCAGACCCGGCATCAGCTGGTCGAGAATGGTCTGAACGGTAGTCACCGTGGTTTTACCGGTTTGGTCGGTAATGGTCGACACCACCAGCGGTATGTTGACGTGCGTCCACTTGTTAACCAAGGCCCCCATGACAAACAGGCCGAGAATTGACGCCCCCTCGGTCAGTTTTTGCAGGAAGCCGCCGCCCATATCGTTAACGATATCGACACCTTTTTTGTAGCCATATGCCACGCCGTAGTAGCGAGTCAGCAGGCGTACAAGGTTAAACAGGACGAAGAACAGCAGTGGACCCAGCAGGCTGCCGCTCATCGCGATACCCGCGCCAAGGGCGGCGAATACCGGGCGAACAGTACCCCAGAAGATTGGGTCACCCACGCCAGCCAATGGACCCATCAGACCGACTTTCAGGCCGTTGATGGCCGCGTCGTCGATAGGTGCGCCGTTGGCACGCTGCTCTTCCATCGCCAACGTTACGCCCAGAACAGGTGCCGCAACGTAAGGATGGGTGTTAAAGAACTCTAAGTGGCGTTTGATGGCCGCTTTACGATCATCGTTGTTCTCTGGGTAGAGACGACGAATGGCCGGAACCATGCAATAACAGAAACCCAGTGCCTGCATACGTTCAAAGTTCCATGAACCCTGGAACAGGTTCGAACGCATGAACACACCGCGAATGTCGCCTGGCGTTAGTTTCTTTTCAGGAGTTTGGCTAACTGCAGTTTGATCAACCATTTCTCTCACCCTTAATCTAATTCGTTATCGAGATCGTTAACACCCTGTGCTGGCCCAGCCGCTTGCGCAGACTTGTTGTATTTCGGGCTCAACTGGATGTACAGCACTGCCATAACCACACCAATCACACCCAGGGCAACCAGGTTGAAGTTGGTGAAAGCAGCGGTGACGAAACCGAGGTAGAAGAACGGCATCAGGTAACCGGCGCGCATCATGTTGATGACCATCGCATAACCGACGACCACAATCATACCGCCCGCAATGTTCAGACCGTTGGTCACAACAGCAGGGATAGATGCCAGCATTTCCTGAACCACTTCGGTACCAACAGACACGGCAACGATCACGGCAGGGATGGCGATACGCATCGCTTGGAGTACCAACGCCGAAACGTGGATCCAGGAGATAGCGCGCAGGTTGCCGCGTTCTGCCGCACTGTCAGCCGCGTGCTGGAAGGCAACGGTGATGGTACGAACGATGATGGTAAGAACCTGACCCGCCGCTGCCAGTGGGATAGCAAGGGCAATACCCGCGCCAACCGACTGACCACCGGCAATAACCAGGATGGTTGAAATGATGGAGGCGAGGGCGGCATCGGGCGCTACTGCCGCACCGATATTCATCCAGCCAAGGGCAATCATTTCCAGCGTACCACCGATGATGATCCCGGTTTTAACATCACCAAGAACAAAACCGATTAAGGTACAAGCCACTAAAGGACGGTGGAACTGGAATTCATCAAGGATGGAACCCATCCCCGCAATACATGCAACAATAAATATCAGCACAATCTGTAGTGTGGTGATCTCCATTGCACTTCTCCTATGACAAAAGGACTCTGAGTAAAATAAGCTCATCAGAAACAGATTATTTGTTAAAAATCTGTCGCTTTAATTCGCTGAGTTTATTAATTCATTTTATTAATGAGATCCATCATCTTCAGGCGACTGTCAGAAGAGACTTTACGCACCTCAAGCTCGATACCCTTGGCGTTCAATTGCTTGAAAGCTTCAATATCTTTTTCATCGACGGAAACGGCGTTATTAACCTGAGTTTTACCTTGACGGAATGCCATACCACCAATGTTAACCGACGTAATATTTACCCCACCTTCAACAACGCGCAGAACATCTGTCGGGTTGGTAAATAAGAGCATAACGCGGTCGCCGGCATATTTTGGGTTGTCGTAAACGCGAATGGCTTTAGCCACATCGACGACGTGCGCCGTCACGCCAGGAGGA
This sequence comes from Ewingella sp. AOP9-I1-14, assembly GCF_052375995.1. Lineage (NCBI taxonomy): Bacteria > Pseudomonadati > Pseudomonadota > Gammaproteobacteria > Enterobacterales > Yersiniaceae > Ewingella > Ewingella sp. AOP9-I1-14. Next base: position 376,414 of record NZ_JBQSVA010000001.1, on the reverse strand, counting down.
GCAACCTGCGTCAACAATGTCTTACGGACATGGTCGGCGGCTACTTCGTCACTGACGACGATGATGCGGTTAACGTTGGTTTCTTTGGTCCAGCGTGTCGCAACCTGACCGTGAATTAAACGGTCATCGATGCGAGCCAGGCCAATTTTCATGTGATCATTCGGGCCTGTTGGACGCGCTGGCGCGGCCGCTTTAGGTGCCGAAGCCACAGGTTGAACAGCGGCTGTTTCTGTTTCTGGTTCAGGAGTTTTCAGCGCTTTCACGCCAACACGCCCGGTTTCCACCGCAATGGCGACCAGTTCAGCAAACGAAGGGTTGTCGTCACGCGCCATGAAGGTTTCCGCCAGCATAGGGATATTCACCCCAGTGACCACTTCATAATTCTCTTTGTCGACGACAATTCGGCTGGCGGCATTAAACGGACTGCCACCCCAGGTATCTACTAAGAAGAGCACGCCGCTGCTGGTATCAAGTCCACCCAGTTTTGCCGTGTATTTCTCAATTAATGTTTCAGCATTTTCGCCGGGAACGAAATCAATAAAGGCGACGTTATCCTGTTCGCCTAAAATCATTTCCGCCGTTTTCAGCAGCTGTTCGGCTGCTGACCCATGCGTGCCGATGATAATAGCAATACTCACTCGCTACCTCCTCTGTTAACCCTTAAGGTTATGCACATAAGTGTGGGTGCTCATTAAATTCGACACTTTTGTTACCCGTGACGAATGTTGCTGTTCTTGCGCGCGGTCCATTGAGAGACGACTCAGAACCTTCGTGCTTTTCAGTCTTTAATTTCTGATAAACAACAAGAAGCGTGCATTGCAGAACCTCAACAGGTTGTGCGACCGGATTTATTTTAGTGTGTGAAAAAATAAATTATGTGACGACTGTCTGCTATTGAACGACGTATGATGAATGAGTTATGTCATTGCATACAAAAACAGCATAGTGGAAGTGGAATACTCTGGAGCCAAAAACATTCTTTTCCGAATAAATGATTCCTGATAGAGTTGCTTTCCCAATAATTGCACAGGAGTATCGGGCCTCAGCCCTCCCTATGGACTGTCACCGACGTCACTTATCCTCTTTTTCCTTCTTTTCTCAGTATTCCGGCAATTTCGCCTATTCAGGTCGGATTAATGCCGCATTGAAATCGTTTACTCAGATCACCACTGATCTCAACCACCGGACCAGTTCTGGCGGGAACGTCTTGCGTCTTTTTTCTCATTCTGTGAATCACGGGGCCTAATATGGAATTTTTAATGGACCCATCGATTTGGGTCGGTCTACTGACACTGGTCGTGCTGGAAATTGTTCTCGGCATCGACAACCTGGTTTTCATCGCCATCCTGGCTGACAAGCTGCCGCCAAAGCAGCGCGACAAGGCCCGTATTATCGGCCTGTCACTGGCGCTAATTATGCGCCTCGGCCTGCTGTCACTGATTTCATGGATGGTGAAACTCACCACGCCGCTGTTCAGCATCGCGCAATTTAGTTTCTCCGGGCGCGACCTGATCCTGCTGCTGGGGGGGATATTCCTGCTATTTAAAGCCACGACTGAACTGCATGAGCGGTTGGAAGGGCAGCAAAGCCACGGCGGTAATAACCGCGGTTACGCCAGTTTCTGGTCGGTGGTGGCGCAAATAGTGGTGCTCGACGCGGTATTCTCCCTCGACGCGGTGATCACCGCCGTCGGTATGGTGAATAACCTTGCAGTGATGATGACCGCGGTGGTGATCGCCATGGGCGTGATGCTGCTGGCCTCCAAGTCGCTGACGCGCTTTGTGAACAATCACCCGACGGTAGTGGTGCTCTGTCTGAGCTTCCTGCTGATGATTGGTCTTAGCCTGATAGCGGAAGGCTTTGGTTTCCATATTCCGAAAGGTTACCTGTACGCCGCCATTGGTTTCTCGATTCTTATCGAATTGTTCAACCAAATCGCGCGTCGCAACTTCCTCAAGAGCCAGTCGAATCGTCCAATGCGTGAACGCACGGCCGAGGCGATCCATCGCCTGATGGGGGGCAAAAGCCACCGTCATGAAGAAGAAGACGATCAACGTCAGACGCTGCCGAACCAAGAAACCTTCGCCGAAGAAGAGCGCCACATGATTAGCGGCGTGCTGACGCTGGCTTCGCGCTCTCTGCGCAGCATCATGACGCCGCGCGCGGATATCTCGTGGGTCGACTGCGAACGCTCTCCGGCGGAAATCCGCATGCAGCTGCTGGACACGCCGCACAGCCTGTTCCCAATCTGTCGCCACTCGCTGGATGACGTGATTGGCGTGGTGCGCGCTAAAGACCTGCTGGTGGCGTTGGAAAACGGCGAAAACATTGTCGCCTTTGCCGAAAAGACTGCGCCAATCGTGGTGCCGGAAACTATCGACGTCATCAACCTGTTGTCGGTTCTGCGCCGTGCGAGAGGCCGTTTGGTGATTGTCAGCAATGAATTTGGCGTGGTGCAAGGGCTGGTCACGCCTTTGGACGTGCTGGAAGCCATTGCCGGTGAGTTCCCGGACGAGGATGAAACCCCAGACGTGGTCGTCGATGGCGACGGCTGGATTGCCAAGGGTGGCACCGATTTGCACCTCTTGCAGCAGATCCTCGACACCTACGAGCTGGTCAGCCCAACTGACGACTACGCCTCGTTGGCCGGTCTGCTGTTAGCCCAGTCGGGACAGATGCCTGAAGTGGGGGAAATCATTGAGATCCCGCCGCTGAAATTCGAAATTATCGAACTCGCCGAGTATCGTATTGAGCGCGTGAAGATAACCAAGATTAAATCTGAGCATGATTGGCACGAGGCCGAATAACCTGTCAGGGTGATTCAGCAATAAAAACGGCGACTTCGGTCGCCGTTTTCTATTCTGCCCAGCCCAAAATCCTCCTTAGAAGGAAAATGGCGCGGCCAGTTGATTGTTCTGCTCATAGCGTTCAAGCCACTGCGGGAAGATATCTATCGGCATCGGACGGGCGAAGTAAAAACCCTGTAGCGCATCCACCTGGCGCTCGCGCAGGTAGTTGGCCTGCTCCAGCGTCTCCACCCCTTCGGCAATCAGTTTCAGCTTCAGGCGATGGGCCAACGTAATGATGGTGTCAGTCACCGTGGCGTTAATGGCGTCAGTGCCAATGGAAGCGGTAAAGGCGCGGTCAATCTTCAACACGTCAGGATTCAGTGCCTTGAGGTAGCTCAGCGAGCTGTGTCCGGTGCCGAAATCGTCAATCGCCAGCATCACTCCCATGGCTTTTAGCTTGGCTATATGCTGCGCGCTCAGCTCCTGCAGTCGGGTGCGCTCGGTCAGCTCCAGCATCAGCGAGACGTCGGGCTTGGCGGAAAGCCAGAGATCGCGGACGTCATCAATGATTTCCATATTGTGGAAGTGCTGCGCAGCGACATTGACGCTGATGTAGAAGTCTTCGCGTGGCGGAAAAAGGTGCAGGTTCTCACTCACCTGTCGCAGCAGGTAGCGCGTCAGCGGAATAATTAACCCATGCTGCTCGGCCAGCGGGATGAACAGCTCGGGCGACACCCACTCCTGGCGGCGGTTCTTCCAGCGCATCAGGGTTTCAACCCCGACGCAGGTGCCATTGGCGCTATTTATGATTGGCTGGCAATAGACCTGAAACTCGCGGTGGGAGATAGCATGGCTAATCGGATAACCCAGGCTGAGGCGGCTGGCGGACAGCAAATAGGTGGCGATGGCGACCAGCAGGCTGATAAGCAGTGATAGGGGCAGGTGAGAAGGGAGGTCGCCCCAGGCAATGGTGGTGGCGGTATCGCCATACAGCGAAATGGAGAAATCATTATGGGTGGAATAGGCCTGCACCACTTCATCACCGCCGAGCTTGCTGCGCGGCACAATGTGGTTTTTGTCGTATTCCAGGCTCTGATTGAGCACGTTAAGCACGATGCGATTGGCGTAAGGCGGCTGCGGCTCTAGCAGGAAATTCCCCAGAATGCCGATGTTATAGACAAACAGCACGCCGTTGCGATTATCGTTTTCTAACGGCTGCCACTGCACCAGCGTCGGGATGCTTTCTGGCGTCATGATCGAGTAGCGCAGCTGCACCCGCTTGTTGCCTAACGCCAGTTCGGGCAGTAGCTGGTTGAAGTCCACCTGTAGCGCACCCGCGAGGCTCGAACAGACGATTTTGCCATTTACCACCAAGGCAATGGCGCGCAGGGTTTGAATTCTCGCCACGGCGCGCTGCAAACCGATTTGCTGCTGAGCGCAGCCGGTACCCGCCACGATAAAGTCGCCAAACGAAACTTTTGTTGCAGGCTGTAGAAGGTTCTCCAGTTTTTGCACTGTGTGATTTGCCAGCCGCTGCTGATTCAAACTGATGGCCCGGCTCTGTTCGCAAATGCGAATACCTAGCGTCATGATCAGGGCGAAAAGGCCAATCGCGGCGGCGAAGGCCACGCGGTAGGAGCGATATTTTGCGAGCGCTATCGGTGAAAAAGGCATACTACTGCTCCTCAAATTCCGACAAAATGCGCGAAAGTGACGTTGTCACGGATGAATGCCCTTATCATGTCCACCATCGAAGATAGCGGCTTATTCGTTTTATGGGTTGGTGAACCAGAATAGCTGACGTAACACGTGTTTCAGTAATAACGCAGAATGCCGTAGCAGCCGCGGAGAATGCAAGAGGGTGAAATGAGTTTTTCCTGATATTACAGGGGGTTTCTGTTAATAGAGAACAAATGGCTGTGGAGTTTACTGAAGGGCAGATTTCATGCGGCCGCCTCTCGGTATTACTGCATAAAACCGAGGGCGGCCGGGGTAACTATCAGCGTTGAGGCAGGTTAATCACACTGTACTTTGATGGCCAAACCACCCCGCGAGGTTTCGCGGTATTTGGCATTCATGTCTTTGCCGGTTTCGTACATGGTTTCGATCACTTTATCCAGAGAAACGCGAGGCTCGCTGGTGCGGCGCAGGGCCATACGCGCCGAGTTAATCGCTTTCACCGATGCAATCGCATTACGCTCGATACAAGGCACCTGCACTTGCCCGGCTACCGGGTCACAGGTCAGGCCGAGGTTGTGTTCCATGCCGATTTCCGCCGCCACGCATACCTGCTCCGGGCTACCGCCGAGCAGTTCCGCCAGACCGGCAGCCGCCATTGAGCAGGCCACGCCCACTTCACCCTGACAGCCCACTTCCGCACCGGAGATAGAGGCATTCATCTTGTACAGAATACCGATAGCGCCGGAGGTGAGGAAGTAGCGCAAATAGATGTCTGGGCTAACGGATTCGATGAACTGGTCATAATAGGCCAAAACCGCCGGCACGATTCCGCAGGCGCCGTTGGTCGGCGCCGTCACCACGCGGCCACCGGCGGCGTTTTCTTCATTGACCGCCAGCGCGAACATATTCACCCAGTCAATGACGTTCATCGGGTCATTGGAGAGCTTATCGTTGGACACCAGCATCCGGCGCAGGGCAGGAGCGCGACGCGGCACGCGCAGCGGCCCCGGCAGCACGCCTTCGGTGTTCAACCCGCGATCGATACAGGCCTTCATGGTCTGCCAGATATTTTCGAAATACAGCTCAATATCCTGCTTGCTGTGCTGCGCCAGCTCGTTCTTCATCATCAGCGCAGACAGCGACAGGCCTGTCTCTTTGCACTTCGCCAGCATTTCGCTCGCCGAGTTAAAGGCGTAAGGCACGGTGACCTGATCCAGTACCGGCTGGCCGAAATGCTCATCATCGACGATAAAACCACCGCCGACCGAGTAGTAGGTTTTGCTGTACAGCAGCTTGTCGCCCGCAAAAGCGTGGATCTGCATGCCGTTTTCATGTTTAGACAGATTTTCATTGCGGAACACCATGCCGGTGTCCTGCGGGAAATCGACTTCGTGGTGGGTGTCGCCCAGCGGCAAACGGCGGCGCTGCTCGACATCGCGAATGAAGTGCGGAATGCCATCAATGTCCACGGTGTCAGGCTTGTTGCCCGCTAACCCGAGGATAATGGCGATATCAGTATGGTGTCCTTTACCCGTCAGCGACAGCGAGCCATAGACATCTACCGCAACGCGAGTGACGTCGGCCATCATGCCTTTTTCGAGCAGGTCATCAACAAACTGTTTACCCGCTTTCATCGGCCCCAGCGTGTGGGAGCTGGAAGGACCAATACCGACTTTGAACATGTCGAAAACGCTAATCACGTTGAATACTCCTGTTTTGGCCGATGGCACTGTCATGTGCATCATGCCCGGATAGATTTACTGTTTAATTAATCTTTAGCAGTGGATTATCGCAGTTTTATTCCGGACTTAACACACAGTGTAAAAGGCCCTGTGACCTAAAGTGGCTTTTTTCGCATGAAATAAAGTAATTTGATGCCGAAATGTGACCAATGTGTAAATTATGGCCACATCAAAAGAGGGGATTAGGCGCGAATTTGCTCCGCCAGACGGCGAATAATGGCGGCGGTCAGCCCCCAAACGAACTGCTGCTGATACCAGGAAAGGTAAACGCGATGGTGAGTGCCGGCGCGATGGATATCCAGCGGGTGATAGCGCGACAGGTTAAACGCCTCTTCCAGCGGCATCTCGAACAGCTCGGCCACTTCGTCTTCGCAGGGGTGCAGCGGCACATCTACCGGCAGCAGCCCGACCACCGGCGTGACCTGAAAACCCGTGCTGCTGTCGAGCGGGGCCAGCGTGCCGAGCACGTTGACGTCGCCGTAGGGGATGGCCACCTCCTCCTGAGCTTCACGCAGCGCGGTGAAGATAATAGAAGAGTCAGAGGCGTCTACCGCGCCGCCGGGGAAGGCGACCTGCCCGGCGTGCTTGCGCAGGCGGTCAGAGCGGCGGGTGAGCAGCAGCGTCGGCTGCTCGCGGCAGATGATCGGGATCAGCACCGCCGCCTGACGTTTCCCCGTCACCTTGGCTGGCGCAGAGGCCGGGAGTTGTAGTTGGAAACGGCGCACGAACTCTTCTACCGCAGGTGAATAACGCGGCATCTCGGTCGCTTTTTCAAGGCTCATCAATGCTTAGGTTCTCCCAGTTGAGGCAGAATTCGGGCCACTTTGTCGAAAGTCTCCTGATATTCCGCCTGTTCTACGCTGTCCGCCACAATACCACCGCCCGCCCAGCAATAAATGTGATCGCCCTCGGTCAATAGCGTGCGAATAGTTATGTTGCTGTCCATCGTGCCACAACAACTAATATAGGCGATGCTGCCGCAATAGGCGTTACGGCGATGCGGCTCCAGCTCCTCAATAATCTGCATGGCGCGGACTTTTGGCGCGCCGGTAATAGAGCCGCCGGGGAAGCAGGCGCGTAATAAATCACTGCCGTGGCATGCCGCCGGGAGGTCGGCGGTGATGGTGCTGACTAAGTGATGTACCGCCGGAAATGGCTCGACCACGAACAGCTCCGGCACTCGCACGCTGCCGGGGGTGGCGACGCGGCCAATGTCGTTACGCAGCAGATCCACAATCATCAGATTCTCCGCGCGATCCTTCTCTGACGCCGCGAGGCGCAGCGCCTGTTGGGCATCGGCCTGCGGATCGGCTAAGCGCGGCAGGGTGCCTTTGATCGGGCGCGTCTGCACGCGCTGGTTCTCCAGCCACAGGAAACGCTCCGGCGAGAGGCTCAGCACAGCGTTGTCCGGCAGACGAATAAAGGCTGAGAAGGGGGCACGGTTAGCGGCGTTCAGCGTCAGGAAGGCTTGCCACTCGTCCCCGGAATAGCGGGTGGAAAAACGTTGCGCCAGATTGATTTGGTAGCAGTCGCCGCTGTGCAGGTACTCCTGAATCTGGCGGAACTTCGCGCCATACTGCTCGCGGCTCATGTTGGCCTGCCAGTTGCCGTGCAGCGTAAATTCGCTGCTTTCCGCCGCCGGGGTCTGAGATTCAAGCCAAGCCAGACGCTGCTGAATGTCGCCGTGGCACACCAGCGTCAGGCGCTGCAACTGGTGGTCGGCAATCAGCGCCCAGTCATAAATGCCTACCGCCATGTCGGGCAGCTGAATGTCCTGCTCGGCAAGGTTCGGCAGGCTTTCCACGCGACGGCCCAAATCATAGCCGAACAGCCCCAGCGCGCCGCCGAGAAACGGCAGATCTTCGCGCGACTCGGCCCGCAGCCCTGAGTGCTGCAACTGCTGCTCTATAAGCAGAAAAGGATCCGCGTCGCTCACCTGAGTGCCTGCCGCGCTGGCAATCTCCGTGCTGTCGCCACGGGTGGTCAGCCGAATCAACGGATCGGCGACCAAAATATCAAAGCGATTATGGGCGTGCTCCGCCGCGCCGGAGTGCAGCAGCATGGCCCACGGCTGAGCAGAGAGCGGGGCGAACCGCGCCAGCAGGGCGTCAGGATGGTAAGGGAGCGTATGTAAACGGTAAGTCTGGGCAGGCTGCATGGATGGCTTCACGATGTCTGACGAATGGGCTGGAACAGGGGGCGATCCTAACATAGATTTACGCCCCTGAAAGCTGCATAGGCCAATGCAGCAAGAAGGAGTATACTGGCGGTCCTTCACGTTGTAGTGGCGCTTGAATGGCGACATTGCTGACCGTATTTCCCTCATGACCCAGAAACAGGACACTCCCATGCTGACAGGTATGCCTTCACTTTCACATAGCGAACAGGAACAGGCCGCCGACCGTATCCGCCAATTGATGGCCGACGGCATGAGCAGCGGCGAAGCCATTGCCACGGTGGCGGATGAAATTCGCACCAAGCATCAGGGCGACCGCGTCACCGTCATTTTTGATGACGAAGACGAATAATGCCGAGCCGGGCTGAGAAGCCGGGCGCAAGAGATAAAAAAACCGGGTCCTTCGCAGGCCCGGTTTTTTTGCATTCAACTTCAACAGAGAAAGGCTTAGCCCTTAACCACCACCGCCGCCGCGGCTTTCTTGGCGGTTTCGACGGCTTCTTCCACGCTGTCGCCAATGGACAGCGCCACGCCCAGACGGCGTTTGCCGCTGATTTCTGGCTTACCGAACAGGCGAACCTGATTCGAGCCAACCAAGGCATTTTCCAGCCCGCTGAAGGTGACGTTGTTGCTGGTCAGCTCTGGCAAAATCACCGCAGAAGCCGACGGGCCGAACTGGCGAATCTGGCTGATTGGCAGGCCGAGGAAGGCGCGCACGTGCAGGGCGAATTCTGACAAGTCCTGAGAAATCAGAGTCACCATGCCGGTATCGTGAGGGCGCGGGGAGACTTCGCTGAACACCACGTCATCGCCGCAGATAAACAGCTCAACCCCGAACAAACCCTTGCCACCTAAGGCTTTCACCACGCTTTCGGCGATATCTTTGGCGCGTTGCAGCGCCAGCTCGCTCATTTGCTGCGGCTGCCAGGATTCGCGGTAGTCGCCATCTTCCTGACGATGGCCGATTGGCGCGCAGAAGTGAATGCCGTCCACCGCGCTGATGGTCAGCAGGGTAATTTCGAAATCAAACTTCACCAGACCTTCCACAATCACGCGACCGCCACCGGCGCGACCACCCTGTTGGGCGTAGTCCCACGCCTGCTGTAATGCCGCTTCGCTGCGGATCAGGCTCTGGCCTTTGCCGGAGGAACTCATTACCGGCTTGATGATGCACGGATAGCCAATTTCATCGACGGCGGCGCGGAAAGCGGCTTCATCGTCGGCAAATTTATAAGTAGAAGTTGGCAGCTTCAGGGTTTCAGCGGCCAGGCGGCGAATGCCTTCGCGGTTCATAGTCAGGCGCGTGGCTTCGGCGGTCGGCACCACGTTGTGGCCCTGTTTCTCAAGCTCAACCAGCATGCTGGTGGCGATAGCTTCAATCTCAGGCACGATGAAATCAGGGCGTTCGCTCTCAATAAGCTGCTTCAGCGCCTCGCCGTCGAGCATGTTGATCACGTGGCTACGATGGGCAACCTGCATGGCGGGAGCATCGGCATAGCGGTCAACGGCAATCACTTCCAGACCAAGACGCTGGCATTCAAGGGCGACTTCTTTACCCAACTCGCCGGAACCCAATAACATGACGCGAGTCGCGCCGGTGCGCAGTGCAGTACCAATGGTTAACATAGCTTCGTACCCAGATCTGTGGTGGTTGAAAAGGTGTGCTGATGGCGCATTCATAGGCCAAATTCGCCGCCCTGTGAGCAGTTCGGGCGCATTATAACGGAAAAAAAAGGCGACGAAAACGATTGCGCGGCAAAGAGTGCGATTTGCGTGAGGCGGCTGAATATGCGTTAATATCACTGCACTCGCGATCGAGGCGGATGCTTTTAAAATAGTAAAGGATATAAAAATGAGTAAGTTAACTGGTCAGGTCAAGTGGTTCAACGAAAGCAAAGGTTTCGGTTTCATCACTCCGGCCGACGGTTCTAAAGACGTTTTCGTGCATTTCTCCGCAATTAACAGCGATGGTTTCAAAACGCTGGCCGAAGGTCAGAACGTTGAGTTCACCATTCAGGACAGCCCACGTGGCCCGTCCGCTGCTAACGTTGTTGCACTGTAAGTCTTACAGCAAAAACGCCTGAGCGTCTTGACCTCGGGGCAGTGACAGACAATCTGTCGCTGCACAGCATGAAAAACCCGCCTAGTGCGGGTTTTTTTGTGCATGACGTTCGCTGAGTAAGGCGGGCAGGCCGTCTCTCTGTTATCATTTAGCCCAAATCATGGCGCCGTTTTTTCCGTCGCTGCCCCGAATTTTCTGCCTTATATAAAGAGTTATCGCCTTGAGCACGCATTCATTCTCCGTCCTGCCACTGCCCGCCGAGCAGCTATCTAACTTGTCCGAGCTGGGTTATGCCGAAATGACCCCCATTCAGGCCGCGTCTTTACCGGCTATCCTGCAAGGGCAGGACGTCCGCGCCAAAGCCAAAACGGGCAGCGGTAAAACGGCCGCGTTTGGCATCGGGCTGCTGGATAAAATCACCGTTGGGCAATTCGTGACCCAGTCGCTGGTGCTCTGTCCAACCCGTGAACTGGCCGATCAGGTCAGCAAAGAGCTACGCCGTCTGGCACGCTTCACCCAGAACATTAAAATTTTGACCCTGTGCGGCGGCCAGGCCATCGGACCTCAGCTTGAGTCTCTGGTGCATCCCGCGCATATCATCGTCGGCACGCCGGGCCGTATTCAGGAGCACCTGCGTAAAGGCACGCTTAAGCTGGATCAGCTGAAGGTGCTGGTGCTGGACGAAGCGGATCGCATGTTGGATATGGGCTTTAGCGAAGATATCGAAGACGTAGTGAGCTACGCGCCGCAAGATCGCCAAACCCTGCTGTTCTCCGCCACTTATCCGGAAGGCATCGAGCGCATCAGCAACAAATTCCAGCGTCAGCCAGTGAAAGTTGAAATTGAAGGCGAAGATGACATTGCCGACATCAAACAAGTGTTCATTGAAACCGACCGCAACCAGCGTCTGGCGCTGCTCACGGCGGTACTGTATCAGCACCAGCCAGCTTCCTGCGTGGTGTTCTGTAACACCAAGCGCGACTGCCAGGAGATTTACGAAGCACTGGCAGGCAAGGGCATTAGCGCGCTGGCGCTAAATGGCGATTTGGAACAGCGCGACCGCGATCGTGTGTTGGTGCGTTTCTCCAACGGCAGTTGCCGCGTGCTGGTGGCAACCGACGTCGCCGCGCGCGGTTTGGACATCAAACAGCTGAGTCTGGTGATCAACTACGAGCTGTCGTTTGATCCGGAAGTCCACGTCCACCGCGTAGGCCGTACGGGCCGTGCAGGCACCAGCGGCTTGGCGGTGAGTCTGGTCACGCCGCAGGAAATGGTGCGCGTTCACGCGCTGGAAGATTACACCCGTCAGGCCGTGGTTTGGCAGCCTGCCGCGCAGGTCATGTCGGCAACGCCAGTGGCGCTGGACCCAGAAATGGCCACCCTGTGCATTGACGGCGGCCGCAAAGCCAAGATCCGTCCCGGCGATATTCTCGGTGCCTTGACGGGTGATGCCGGGCTGACGGCGGCAGAAGTGGGGAAAATCGATATGTTCCCGGTTCACGCCTATGTAGCGATTCGCCAGAAAAGCGCCAAGAAAGCCCTGCAACGCTTGCAGGAAGGCAAAATCAAAGGCAAAAGCTGCAAAGCCATTATCCTGCGATAAGCCAGCAGCCGAGAAATAAGTTCGCGCCGCCGCCATGTTAACGTTGTGTTATGATCTTGTCATGGATTAACATGTGCCTGTTAAATATGACCCTGCATTAAGCAAGGATATCGCTTAATGCAGCGTTCGGTCAGGGACAGAATCCGCATTCGGGAGGCGAAACGTGAACAAATTAATTCTTAGCGCAGTGGTGGCAGTAGCAGGATTGAGTGGCGCAGCGCAGGCCGCGCAGACCTCGGAGCAGCAAAGTCGGACCATAACCATCGCGCCTTGCAACAATGCCAGCAAGGATGAAGTGGCCGCTCTGGTAAAACGTGATTTTCTGCAAAACCGTATTACCCGTTGGGACGAAGATAAAAAACTGCTCGGCACCTCAACGCCGGTGGTGTGGATCTCCCCCGACAATATTACGGGCGATAGCGCCAACTGGAGCGTTCCGGTGAAAGCGCGCGGTAATCGCGCTGAGAAAACCTATCCGGTAACGCTTAACTGCCAGATTGGCCAGATCACCTACGGCACGCCGCACTAATTCTGCTTAAAGCGCCTCGGCACCTTGCTCGACGGCGCTTACTCTTGCTGTTTCCTGCTCCCCACCTCGCTTGCCCGCTTAATGCTTGGTTTCGCAAAATAAACCTGTCACTCTGCATAAACCTTCAAGAATATTGAGAGAAAGCCTGATGATCACACCTCCAAAGGCTGAAAAACGCCCTAAAACGCTATCCATCCACGGTGAAGACCGTGTCGATAATTACTATTGGCTGCGTGACGATGACCGCGCCAACAGCGACGTGCTGAGCTATTTGCAGGCGGAAAACGCCTATACCGAACAGGCGCTGTTACCCCATCAGGCGCTGCGCGAAACCCTGTATCAAGAGATGGTGGCGCGCATCGCGCAGCAGGACCACTCGGTACCTTATGTCAAACACGGCTATCGCTATCAGACCCGCTACGAGCCGGGCAATGAATACGCGATCTATCTGCGCCAGCCAGCCGCCGAGAGCGAGCAGTGGCAGACGCTGATTGACGGCAATGAGCGCGCCAGCGACAGCGAGTTCTACACGCTGGGCGGTCTGGATATCAGCCCGGACAACAAGCTGATGGCCGTCTCGGAAGATTTCCTCTCTCGTCGCCAATATGACATTCGCATCAAGAATTTGCAGGATGAGAGCTGGAACGATGACCTGCTGAAGAACACCGCAGGCAGCGAGTGGGCCAACGACTCCCAGACCCTGTATTACGTGCGTAAACATAAAAAGACGCTGTTGCCATATCAGGTTTACCGCCACACCGTCGGCACCGATCCGAAAAACGATCAACTGGTATATGAAGAGAAGGATGACACTTTCTACGTCGGTCTGGATAAAACCACCTCCGACCAGTATGTGATTATTCATCTCGACAGCACCACCACCTCCGAAGTGCTGCTGCTAGACGCCAACGACCCGCAGGCCAAGCCGCAGGTATTCGTGCCGCGCCGTAAAGACCATGAATACGGGCTGGATCACTATCAGGGCCATTTCTACATTCGCTCGAACCGCGACATCGCTGCGCCAAAAGACGGTAAAAACTTCGGTTTATACAAAAGCGCCGATAACAACGAAGCCAGCTGGCAGACGCTGATCGCCCCGCGCGAGGCGGTGATGCTGGAGGGCTTTAGCCTGTTCCGCGACTGGCTGGTGGTGGAAGAGCGCGAGCAGGGGCTGACCAACCTGCGCCAGATCCACTGGGCGACGGGTGAAGAGAAGTCCCTAAGCTTTGATGACCCGACCTATGTGACCTGGCTGGCCTACAACCCAGAGCCGGACACCTCGCTGCTGCGCTATGGCTACTCCTCAATGACCACGCCAAGCTCGCTGTTTGAGCTGAATCTGGACACCGGCGAGCGCAGGCTATTGAAGCAGCAGGAAGTGAAAGATTTCGACGCGGCCAACTACCGCAGCGAGCGCGTTTGGGTAACCGCGCGCGACGGCGTGAAAGTGCCGGTTTCGCTGGTATACCGCCGTGATACCTTCAAACCCAACAGCAACCCGCTGCTGGTTTATGGCTACGGCTCTTACGGCAGCAGTATGGACCCGGCATTTAGCGGCAGCCGCCTGAGTCTGTTGGATCGCGGCTTTGTCTTCGCTCTGGCACACATTCGCGGCGGCGCAGAGCTGGGCCAGCAGTGGTATGACAACGGCAAGCTGCTCAACAAAATGAACACCTTCCACGACTTCATCGACGTCACCAAAGAACTAGTGGCCGAGGGCTATGGCGAAGCCAGTCAGGTTTATGCCATGGGCGGCAGCGCCGGCGGCTTGCTGATGGGCGCGGTGATTAACCAGGCGCCGGAGCTGTATCGCGGCATAGTCGCGCAGGTACCCTTTGTTGACGTGGTGACCACCATGCTCGACGAGTCTATCCCCCTGACCACCGGCGAGTATGACGAGTGGGGCAATCCGAATGACAAAACCTACTACGACTATATTCTGCAATATAGCCCGTACGATCAGGTGAAGGCGCAGGATTACCCGAATATGCTGGTGACCACCGGCCTGCATGATTCTCAGGTGCAATACTGGGAACCGGCCAAGTGGGTGGCGAAGCTGCGTGAGTTGAAAACTGACGATAACCAGCTGCTGATGTATACCGATATGGATTCCGGCCACGGCGGCAAGTCGGGGCGCTTCAAGGCTTACGAAGACATTGCGCTGGAATATGCTTTTGTTCTGGCACTGGCGGGAAAGTCGTAATTCTATGAGTTAATAGCGCGGCCTTTTCGCAATGAAAGGGCCGCGTGACGTCAGCAAGTTCTTATTACTTCTCCAGAAAATGCTCAATGCTAAAGCGCATATCGCCGCTTAAATCTTTAATCGACTTCAACATCCAGCGCAGATAATCCGGGTCTTGCAGCGCGATATCTTCAATCTTCTGCCCGCGATACTTACCAAATTTCAGCGTCCGCAGCAGGGTCGGGCGGTTGCTTATCTCGACCATTTTCTCCGCGCTCCAGCCTGAATCGGCAATAATTCGCTTGAGCAGCGCGGCGGTGACATAGCAATCATACAGCGCGCGGTGCGGGTACAGGCCTTCGGGGACGGTGACGTCGAGCTTCAGGGCGTAGCGCAGATACTGATTGCTGTAGCGAATATTCGGATAGAGCGCCTGTGCCAGCTTCAGGGTGCAAATCCACTGCCCGTGCATCTCCGGCAGCACGCCGCGATCGAAAGCCGCATTGTGCGCCACGTAATACTGGCTGCCGTGATACTTGCCGATGACCGCCGCGATGCGCGGTTTGCCGTCGACCATCTCTTCGGTGATGTGGTGGATGGCCATGGCCTCATGGCTAATCGGCCGATCGGGGCTTATCAGGTCGCTCATCGGCTGCACGATCTCGCCGTCGATCAGGTCAACGGTGGCGATTTCAACAATGCCGCCGTCCAGGCCACAGGTTTCCGTATCAATTACCCGGAATGTCATACCGATTCTCCTGTTTGGTTCTTATTAATGAGCAAGCTTCTCAATGATCAAAGTGTAAAGGATAGGTGGCCCCTGACCAACCCTCCGCACTTTTCTGCGGATGGCCCTGTGCGGAGAACAACATGCCAGCAGATAGCGGTGATGGCGCTGACGCAGAGGGTAAATAAACAAAAAAACCCGCTATCAGCGGGTTTGTATCAATACGAAACGGTGTGACTTAAATGACTCAAGAAACCGTTAAGCGGCTGCCTTTTTGGCTTTCTTATCAGCTTTTTTCTCAGCTGGCGTTTTCAGCGGCTTCTTCTTCGCATTCTTTTTGCTATCCATTCCTTTACTCATGGTGGCTTGCCTCTCTAAAGCTAGTGGATTGGGTTGCTCACCTATTTACTGCTTAATTCGCTCAACTTGCAATAGCGGGCGGCGAGGTTTCGCTCAACGGCATGTTTCTATGCGAGTTATTGTTTTTTGACCTGCTCTTATGAGGAATTTTTTGCAGCGTTATGCCGTTTCTTTATACAACGGCGCTGATTTACTGTGCGACTGATTGAAAAAATGCATTTTTTTATTGTTAACAACATGTTGTTGATTGACCGGGTTAGCCTGATGCGCTGTTATGAGAAAGCGTAAATGAGAAATTGATATTCTGGACCTCAAAAAACAGGAAACGCCATGCCGAAATTGAAAGGTTTATATCCGCCAAGAGAGGCGTATGCCAGCGGGATGCTGGACACCGGCGACGGTCACCAGATTTATTGGGAGCGCAGCGGTAATCCGCAGGGCAAACCGGCGGTGTTTATTCACGGCGGGCCGGGCGGCGGCTGTTCCTCTGTTCATCGCCAGTTGTTTAATCCCAACGATTACGACGTCATGCTGTTTGACCAGCGCGGCTGCGGGCGATCCAAACCTCACGCCAGTCTGGACAACAACACTACCTGGCATTTGGTCGAAGATATTGAGCGTCTGCGCAAAATGGCGGGCGTGGATAAGTGGCTGGTGTTTGGTGGTTCTTGGGGCGCGACGCTGGCGCTGGCCTACGCCCAGACCCATCCCGAGCACGTCAGTGAAATCGTCCTGCGCGGCATCTTCACCCTGAGAAAGCAGGAGCTGCATTGGTACTATCAGGAAGGCGCGTCGCGCTTCTTCCCTGACAAATGGCAGCGCATGTTATCGATTTTATCGCCAGAAGAGCGGGGGGACGTCATGGCGGCTTACCGTAAACGCCTCACCTCCGACGACCGGGCCGTGCAGCTCGAAGCAGCAAAAATCTGGAGCCTGTGGGAAGGGGAGACGGTCACGCTGCTACCAACAGAAGACGCGGCATCCTTTGGCGAAGATGATTTTGCTCTGGCCTTCGCGCGCATTGAGAATCACTACTTCACCCATATGGGCTTTTTAGACAGTGACGATCAGCTGCTGAAGAACGTCGAGCGTATTCGGCATATTCCGGGGGTTATCATTCACGGGCGCTATGATATGGCCTGTCAGGTGCAGAATGCGTGGGATCTGGCGCAGGCCTGGCCGGAAGCTGACCTGCATATCATTGAAGGGGCGGGGCACTCGTTTGACGAGCCGGGCATTCTCGACCAGCTGATTCGCGCCAACGAGCGTTTCGCCCGCGCTTAAGGCTTCAACCCGCGCCTGCTGGCCGAGCTTAAGGCTACTTTTGCTTAGGTTCGTACGGCAGGCGTGAGTATTTGTGCGACTCTGCGCGATAGTGCGCCACGCGCTCGCGGAAGTAATCCCGCAGGTGTGCTGGCTGCTCGCGCTCGGCCATTTCCGCCACCACCGGCATGTTGTAGCGCTCTTTGAACGCCACGGCAGACGCGGCTAAATCAACGTTCACCTTATCCATCTCTTCTTTACTCAGATCAGCCAAATTCTTGTTCATTGATTTTCCCCAAAGCGAGCCTTGGCGCGCATTGTACTCGACCCAGCGCGTTGGGTGAATGTTCACAGCCCATTTTTAATCTGCTAATTAAATTCAGGTAATAAGAATCATTCTTAATTATTTTCGAAAATAAGGCGGGAAATAGCTTAAAAAGAAATAAATAAAGAATAAGAATGATTCTCTTTTAATATTTATATTCCCTGTGAATAATTCTCAATAAGATTTGAAGGAAATTTATAATTCGTTATTTATCAATGGATTATGTATTTTCTTTATTTATATCATTATTATTGTAAATAAGGTGTTTTTATTTTGTTCTACGATCGGCATAATGCGTGAAAATAATGAATTCATCCTGCTATTCGCCAATTTATGTGGAGCTATTATGCTTAAAAAAGAAATGATCGATCAGTTGAATGAACAACTGAATCTTGAGTTCTATTCTGCCAATTTATATCTGCAAATGAGCGCATGGTGCAGCGATAAAGGTTTTGAAGGTGCCGCCGCTTTCCTGATGCAACATTCGCAGGAAGAGATGGAACACATGCACCGCCTGTTCAAATACGTCAGCGACACCGGCGCTCTGCCACTGCTGGGTGCGATTGCCGCGCCGCCGGTGGAGTTTGAGTCACTGTCCGACGTCTTCCAGCAGACTTACGAGCATGAGCAGCACATCACCACCAAAATCAATGAACTTGCTGATCTGGCTATGACGCTGAAAGATTACTCTTCCTTCAACTTCCTGCAGTGGTACGTGGCAGAGCAGCATGAAGAAGAAACATTGTTCAAATCTGTTCTGGATAAACTGGGACTGGTTAGCAACACCGGCAATGGTCTGTTCTTCGTCGACAAAGATCTGAAAGGCATGGTCAACCAAGGTCCATCAGCCTAATTACTTCGTCGTCAAAAACGTCTGGTAATAAACCGCAGTAAGCTTCAGGGCAACCTGATAGCGCTGCGGTTTTTTTGTTTTTTCCTTGGGGCAAAAAGTGCCAAACTTCGGCTCTGCTTAACGATTCCCTAAACCATCCCTTAAATTTGACAGACTTGCAGGGCGACTTTGCGCTAAAGTTGCGGCGTTAAAATCCCTCAACCAGAAAGCTAAGGAAAAATTGTGTCGCAAAAATCCTCTTCTCTCTGCCGTATTTTGGCTACTTCCGCGGTGCTTGCTTTAGGTCTTATGTCACAACAGGCTCTGGCGCATGCTCACTTGAAAACTGAAACCCCGGCTGCCGATACCACCCTTAAATCTGCACCCACCGAGCTGACTCTGGGCTTCAGCGAAGGGATTGAACCTAATTTCAGCAAGGTCGCGCTGAGCGGTCCTGATAACAAAGCTATCGAGACGGGCAAACTGGCTCTGGCGGCCAACGACAAGACTCAGGCCATCGTGCCTCTGAATGCGCCTCTGAAGGCGGGCAAATACACCGTTTCATGGCACGTCGTTTCAGTGGATGGTCACAAAACTGAAGGGCAGTACAGTTTCACGGTGCAATAAGCCATGACTCTGGCCACTTTGTTTGTTCTGTGCCGGTTCTTCCATTTTGCCGCGGTGATGCAGATATTTGGCATCAGCGTGATGACGGGACTGCTGGCACCGAAAGGATTCGCAACAGGGTTGCTTAATCAGAATCATCGCTTGATGACCCTTTCGGTCGCGGTCGCCGCGCTAACGGCGGTTGGCATGCTGGCGATTCAAGCTGGATTGATGGGCAACGGCCTCGAGGATTGTTTAAACCTCAATGTCTGGTTATTGGTGCTGACCACCACCTTTGGTGAGGTCTGGCGCTGGCACCTGTTACTCACCGCGATTGCGCTGATGGTGTGGCTGATGGACTGGCTGCCGGGGCGGGTGATGCTGATGTTCTTAACCAGCACCGGCCTGCTGTTCAGCCAGGCATTGATTGGTCACGCGGCCATGAACGAAGGCGCGCTGGGCCTGTTGCAGCGCGGCAATCACACCTTGCACCTGCTAAGCGCCGCCTACTGGTTCGGTAGCTTACTGCCACTGTTAGGTTGCCTGCTTTACACCGAACGGGACGAGACGCGGCCTTACGCCATAGCGACGCTCATTCGCTTCTCAACCTGCGGGCACGTGGCGGTCGCGCTGGTGATCCTCACCGGGATACTCAACAGCGCCATTATTTTGCAACGCCTGCCTACCGACCTGTCGTCGCGCTATATCCAGCTGTTGCTGGTGAAAATCGCGCTGGTGATGGTGATGACCGGCGTGGCGATATTTAATCGCTATCGGTTAGTTCCGCTGATCCCGACCCAGCCGCAGTTGGCCTATCAGCGACTGGCTTCCGCCACCAAGCTTGAGTTAGTGCTATCGCTAGTGGTGATGCTGCTGGTCAGCTGGTTTGCCACGCTGTCACCGTTCTAAATTAGATAGCGGGGAAGGGCGACTCGCTTCGGCGTGATCACGTTTTAAAGTTAGTTATAAAGGAAAAAGCCATGAGGAAAACACTCCTTGCCACTCTGCTGCTCGCTGTGTCAGCCAGCAGCTTCGCCGCGCCTGAGCTAGTGACGGTTTCACGTCTCCAGTATGGCAAAGATTGGGCATTCACCCGCGAAGAAGTCATGCTGCAATGCCGTGCAGGCAAGGCGCTGTATGTGATTAACGACAGCACGCTGGCCCAGTATCCCCTGAACGATGTCGCGCGCGAGCAGGTGAAGAGCCACAAAGTACAGGCCGTGCCGCTGGATAAGATCCTGCTCGACGACCCGAAAAACCCAGGCCAGAAAATGAGCCTCGCTCCATTCATTGCCAAAGCCGAGACCCTTTGCTAAGTCTTAAAGCCCTGCTCTATGCCAGCAATTTCACCTCTGTTTTGAGATTGTTATCACAAAGAGCAACTAATTTAGCGAAGTTATTATCACTTGGTTACAAGTTGATTGGAAAACGAGCAACTCTCAACTACGCTTTAAGTTGTACGGCTTAACCGCCTGCATTAATGCCAACTTTTAGCGCACGGCTCTCTCCCAAGAGCCATTTCCCTAGACCGAATATAGGAATCGTATTCGGTCTTTTTTTTGGTTTTGATTTTAAAGAGTTATTTTCAGGAAAAACGAAAATCACACGAAATTCTGTATTCGGTCTTTTACAGAATTGCGTATTCTTTCCCTCTGGTATCGAATCACTTGGCTGTCACTTTTTCAGATTTATGCCCAGCAATTTCATCGCAAATTCCTTCCCTTTCTCCATCTCGTACAACCTGCCGTCTAGACTCCTAATTTCATGAAAAGTAGGTGGGCTATCTTTAAACTTAATTCCAGTGGCATTTATCGCCGTAACAAATTTTTGGTCAAACCATCAGGAGTTAAAAAAAAGTCCGGGCTATTCATTTCCCCACAAACCCCACCCATACACTAAAATTACCCCAAAACTCACCCTTCTAGCTGTACACCAAACCCACAACCATAAGGATCCTGCTGATGAAGTATGTGGTTGTTCTGATCATTGTCTTGGTCGCTCTGCTGTATGCGGCGCCTTGGATCACGGAGAGGGTGCCTTCGCGCTATAACCCTTTTACGCCGCTGTCTGTTAACGATCCGCCGAATGTTATTACCAAGTACAAACTCCGTCGGTTGGACAATGATCCTGAGGCATGTTTAGCGGTGCTTGATAGCGCGGAACAAGAGGGAGCGATCACCTTTACCCGGGTTGCCAGCACGCAGGGCAACTGCCCGTTAGAGTCTCCGGTGAGGGTGCAGAAATTGGGTTCTGTCTCTTTAAGCTCAAGCTTTTTGGCGAGTTGTCGATTGGCGCTGAGCAGTGCGATGTTTGTTTCGCAGGTCGCGAAACCTCAGGCTGAAGCACAACTGGGAGCAGGGCTGACTCGCATTGACCATCTCGGCAGCTATGCCTGTCGCAATGTTTATCATCGTGCAGAAGGGCGGCTAAGCGAGCACGCCACGGCGGAAGCTTTGGATGTTGCGGGATTCCGGCTTGCCGATGGCAGAAACATCACGGTGTTGAAAGCTTGGAAGCAGGATGACGCCAGCGGCAGTTTTATCCGTGATATGTTCAATCGCAGCTGCCCTTACTTTGGTAACTCCATTGGGCCTGACTATAACGCAGCGCACGCCAATCACTTCCACTTAGGCATGCGCTGGTTTGGTTTTTGCCGCTAACCTTCTGGTTTAGTCAAGGTTCTCAGTTAGGTAGCGCTCCACTAAACGCGTCCAGTAAGCCGCGCCGATGGTCAGGCTGTCGTCGTTAAAATCATAGGCCGGGTTGTGCAGCACCGCGCTATTGCCATTACCCAGACGCAAGAAGCAGCCCGGCTTGTTCTGCAAGAAGTAAGCAAAATCTTCGCTGCCGGAAATCGGCGGTAAGTTATCCACCACGTTCTCTTCCCCAAGCAGCTCTTTAGCCACCTCTAAGGCGAAGGCAGTTTCCTGCACGTGGTTGACCAGCACCGGATAGCCCGGCACATACTCAATCTCCGCCACCGCGCCATAGCCTGCGCTGTGCAGCTCGGCTAATGAACGGATGCGCTCTTCAAGAATTTTGCGCACTCCGGCGTCGAAAGAGCGCACGCTCATTTCAATGCGAGCAGTTTCTGGAATGACATTGGAAGCGTGCCCGGCGTGCAGCGAACCAATGGTGACGACGGCGGTTTCGTTCGGATCGATATTGCGCGAAACCACGGTTTGCAGCGCCACCACCAAGCTGCTGGCGACCAGAATAGGGTCTACGGTCATGTGTGGGCGCGCGGCATGGCCGCCTTTGCCGCGAATGGTGATATTCACCGTGTCACACGCCGCCATAAATGGCCCGGCGCGGAACATCATTTTATCTGCCGGATAGCCCGGATGGTTGTGCAGCCCGTAGACCGCATCGCAAGGGAAGCGCTCGAACAGGCCCTCCTCAAGCATGCGTTGCGCGCCACTGTTGAAACCAATCTCTTCGGCTGGCTGGAAGATAAGGTGCACCGTGCCAGAGAAGTTTTTGCTGCGGGCCAACTGCTTGGCGGCACCTAACAGCATGGTGGTGTGGCCGTCGTGGCCGCAGGCATGCATCACGCCGGAAGTCTGGCTGGCATAGGCCGCGCCGGTCTCTTCATTAATAGGCAGGGCGTCCATATCCGCACGAATGCCTATGCTGCGACTGCCCGTGCCACGTTTCATGGTGCCAACGACGCCGTGCCCGCCCACGCCCATGGTGACGTGATAACCGAGTTGGCTGAGTTCTTGGGCAACGAAATCGGCAGTTTTGGCCTCTTCGTTGGAGAGTTCCGGGTGCTGATGCAGGTGCTGGCGAATCTCACGTAGGCCAGTCTCAAGGTCGGCCACGTCGGCCACGGTACAAAAATTTTTATTATTCATGGCGTCATTCAGTCTGATGAAAAAGAGATCGGCTTGGGGCCGAACGGCGGTGATGCTCGAAATACAGAATGCAGTCTGGTTGGGGGGATGGCAATAAGTAAACTGAGCTATTACGACTCTTTTTTAATTGTTGGAACGTTCAATCTAATAACGCTATGTAACTGATGTAACGGTTAATATTTTTTACGAGGTTTCTTGGAAACTGGTGAATCGGAGATAGACGCCGGTGGCGGTTTTTTCTACGATTGTGCAGAAGGAAATTGCACATCGCCGAACGCTGGAAAGTTGTAAATAGAGGTTTTTATGTCCACATTTTCAGCTGGGAAGTGTTCAATCCATAAATGTGCAAAAGCAACGCGAAAATAAATCCTAAAATAACGTTGAGTTTTCAGGCAGAAGTGCCGTTATTAAGTGTATTCATGCGGGTTGAGGCAATAAAATAGCTGCTTTTTATCTCACAAGCTGACACCCTGTACGCCGTAGCGTGTAAGTACCATTGAACTTGATTATTCACGGATTTTTACCGTTTAACGCGTCACTAGCGAAATCATCAGGGTTATGTGCGCTAAACTTTCTTATTATCTTGTCATAAGGGAATCGGATGATTTGCTCCGACACACTCAAACATCTCAGAAACTTCAGTGCCTTAGCGATAGTTCTGAATGCTACTTTTAGCTTGCCGGCCCACGCAGACGATGCCTGGTTGCGGGCGTGCAGTAATTCCAAAACCGCTGAAAAGTGCCAATTGCCTTTCCAACAAGGTTTATCTCCGGTCTTGATGGGCGCCTCGCGCGATGCCCAAGGGCTGTGGGGTTATGTTGATCTCACCGGCCATATGGTCATTGAACCTCAGTTCCGCGAAGTCAGCGGCTTCTCTAATGATATTGCCGCGGCGAAGAAAGACGATCTCTTTGGCTACATAGATAAGAAAGGCCATTGGGTAATTGAACCTCGCTTTACCCGCGCGACGGATTTTAATGCCGCCGGTACTGCGTTGGTGGTCATCGATAATCGTCTGGCGCTGATTGACCGCAAAGGCGCGGTGATTCAGACCCTGCCATTTGGTGCATCGCTGGACAGTGAAGGTTTTGTCAAAGGACAGGCGCTGGCGAGCGTTCAGACTCAGGTTCCTCCTGCGCTGTGGAATGCTGAGACCAGCAAATCCCTCGCATTACCCGATGACGTGATGGCGCTTCAAGAGCCGCAGTCAGGACTGATTCCAGCTCAGAAGCGTGATACCGCCGACAGCGGCTACTGGGGATATCTTGATCAGAATGGCGAATGGGTCGTTGATCCTATGGTATTGAAAACACGCAATGCGCCGGTGCTCAATGGCGATATTATTGCTGTAAAAGATAAAACTGATTGGGCATTCCTTGATAAACAAGGCGTTGCGGTCAGCAAAGAAAAATACAAAGCCGTACATGCCCTGAAATCAGGCAGTTGGTTAGTCACCACTGATAACGGCGGTCATCAACTGCTCAGCAGTACCCTGGAGAAAGTTCAGGATCTTGCCGCCGATCAGGCTGAAGACTTGCAAGACTGGGGCGACTGGTTAGTCGCTAAAGGCAGCAAAGGGGTAACCCTTATCGGCCCACAGAGTCAAATCGTTAATGTTAAAGCCACCAAGCCGCAGTTACTGCTGCAAAATGGCAACCTGTGGGTTAGCCAAAATGAGGGTAAAACGCCTCAAGTTGTGCAGGTTTATAACAGTAATGGCGTCGGTCTTCTGGCGGATTCCGTGCTGAATGCACTGCGTGATTATCAGGTTCAGCCTTTAGGTGCCCATGAGTTAGGCAATGGTAATGGCGAGCAAAATGCACAAGCACAGGGGTTACCTTGGGCACTGCTCAAACCGAATGACGCCAAAAAATCTGTCGCGATCTTAACGTCGCAAGGCGAAGTGTTCTCCGATCCGCAGTGGGCCAGCATTGAAGGCGATATTCGCCATGCGCCGCTGTTGGTGCAAACCGAGAATCATAAAATGGGCGCCATTGATGCCGATGGCAAATGGGCGATTCAGCCAACCTTCGCGCAAATTACCCCTTTCACCGGTGATTACAGCTGGGCGACGACTGAAGACAATAAGCCTGAAAGCAAACGCATTATCGATAGTCACGGCAACGTCATTGATGCGCCAGACAACATTTTGCAGAGCGGACAGCGAATCAGTTCCGGCGTACTGCTGACGGCGGAAGGCGAAGGCAAAGATCGTCGCTGGGGCCTGTGGGACATTCAAAGCAAAAGTGTATTAGCCGCGCCGCAGTTCTTTGAAGTCGATGACTTTAAAGAGGGTTATGCCGTGGCAAGAGCCGATGGCGGCTGGGGCGTGATTAATCGCGCCGGCCAATGGGCGATTGCTCCTGACCAAGAACGCTCAGGCAAGCCACAATATATTGGCGATGCCATGTTTAGCATCTCCGACGATGACCAGCCGAATGATGCAGCGAACACTCAGCAGCATTTCAGCTTGTTTAATGCCGCTAATGGACAGTCGGTCGCCAGCAACTTGCTTGGTAAGCCGCTAAACGTGGGCAAAGAACATTGGCTGGTACAGCCTGCCGAGGGCGGTGTTGCTTTAATCGACAACGATGGGCGCGCTGCGGTTAGCAAGGCAATTATCCCTTCATCCGTTAATATCGATAACGAGTGGGTGCTGCTTGGATTTGGCCCGCGCTTCGGCGCCATTGATAGTCAGGGTCAATGGCAAGTTCAGCCTCTCTATTCCGCCGCGCTGAATTTTGTTCAGCCACAGGATTGGGCCAGTGCCGTCAGCGATAATCATGTCATGCTGATTGATACTTCGGGTGGCGAGCCGCTGGAAGGCTTCGAAACAGCTGAACCTCTCTCCTCGATGGCACGGTTGGTGCTCAACGATAATGCCACCGGCGAAACGGTGCTGTTTGATAACTCAGGTCACGAAGTTCAGCGTTATCCGGGGCTAAGCAGCGTGCAGGTCAACGACGCCAGCGAAGGGACGGTGCCATTTAAAGACACTAACGGTCTTTTCGGCCTGATTGACTCGAATGGCAAGAAAGTGATCGGCTCCTATTTCGACAAGATTGGCGGCATGAATGATGGCCTGGCGAAAGCCATGAAACAGGCGACCTATGGTGCGAACTTTGGTTATATCAATCTGGCCGGGCGCTTTGCCGTGGTGCCTGAGTTTGAATGGGCTGAAGACTTTAGTGAAAAGCGTGCATGGGCAGGAATGAAAGGTCAGGCGCAGTTGCTTAATACTAATGGAAACGTGCTGGCGCAGCTCGAAGTGCACTGTAATCAGCGCATCATTACTGATGCCAAAGGGCACCAGTTCTGGCCGCTGAAGCCGGTGACTTGCGCCAATGGGAGTGGTCAATGACCGACAGAGTTGGCCGTATTTCCCTGCGCGCGGCGATTCGCGGCGCGTTTTATACTGGCAGTATGATGGCTATGGTCGGGGTTGCTTATCCGGCTATGGCCGAGCCAAGTAATGCCTGTTTTGCTGACGCTAACCCGGCGGATGCCTCGCATCTGGCAGAGCTCGCTTTGCCTGCAACGCAAAATCTCTGCATTCGCAATGTTCGTAAAGGTCGCGCGGCGGTTCAACTGCCCGCAGCCCAACAGCTCTTAGTCGAAAATCCGGCCCAGCCAGAGGGGGCTGCGAACCCGCCTGCCGCCTCTGAACCTCAGCCCGCCGCTTCGCCTTCGCCAGCCGCGCTAACTGGCAACCGTTGGGGCTTCCTTGATGCTCAAGGCCAGCTGGTTATTAAGCCGGTGTTCGATAGTGTTGGCGATTTCCACTTTGGTGCGGCGAAAGTCGAACAAGAGGGGAAATGGGGATTCATCGACACCAGCGGTAACTGGATAATCAAACCGACTTTCGACCAGGCTGAGAACTTTACCCAGTCAGGTTTGGCCGTCGTGAAGGTCAATGGCAAAGCGCAAATTATCGATCGTAAAGGTGGCCAAGTCGGCCAGCCGCTAGATGACTTGGTGGATACGGCGGCGTTAAGCGATGGTGAGCCTGCGCGTCTGCGTTTGGACTATAAAACAGTGCTTCTCGCCCCCGACGAGTCGCGCCACGTTGCCAGCGATAAGATGGAAATTTTGCAGCCGTTTGGTAAAAACCAGCTGTTTATCGCGCGCGGCATTGAGGGCTTTGGTATTGCAGATCAAAACCTCGAATGGCGGCTTAAACCTCAGTTTAAAAACATTCAGTTAGATGCCAATAATCAGCGTTTAGCCTTAGCGACTGGCGATGATGGCATCACGCTGATTCGCGCCGATGGCACTACGGATACGCAAAAATATCTCTCCGTTAAAGCCGTGACGCCAGAGTTTTGGCTGGCACAAACGGCGGATGACGTAAAACTGTTGGATAACAGCAGCGCGGTGGTGGCGTCTTTTGATGAACAGCAAGCGAATTCGCTGATCTATCAGGGCAATTATGTTCTGTCGGCTCAGGGGAAAGAGTCGGTTGACGTCTATGTGCCGGGTAAAAAAGCCATCTTGAGCCTGCCTGTGGGAAGTGTGCCGCTGATTCAAGATACGGGGGATTTCCTGCTGACCGTCAAAGATGGCTCACCGAAAGTTAATGCCATTATCTCCGCCTCTGGCGGCATGATTGGCGGCGCGCAAAATGTGGCCTGGCTTGGGCAAATTGCTGACAGCGACGTAATTAACGGCAACCTGTGGCTTAAAAACGAGCAGGGAAAAGTTATCAATATCGTGGATAGCAACGGCAAGGCGCTAATTGGCCAGAAGAACAACTCTGCTCTGGAAGGTTACCGTCTTGAGCCATTGCGCGGTAACGCCGCGTCCAAGACGGCGCCAATTGCCCTGATTCGCCCTGACTCCTCTTCAAAAACCGGCGCAGGCTTTATGCGTGCCGACGGTTCATTGCAGATTGATAGCAAGTGGCTGGACATTCAGCCCGCCGCAGCCGAAGTCACTGCTGACCCGAAAGGTGATATTTCCCAGCAATTTATTGTGAAAACCGCGCAGGGTACCGGCATCGTCGATGAGCAGGGGAAAGTGCGTGTTCCGCTGACCGAAGACAATATCTCGCCATTCGTACAGGGTTACGCGTTGGATTATTTGAATGGCAAACTGACCGCCATTGATACCAACGGCAAGCATTTCAATCTGCCTGATGCCTTTGAGCTTGAGTCTATCGGTAACGGCTGGTTCCGTTTCCGCGAGACGGCTTCTGAAGGTGCTCTTTGGGGGATTTACGACGTCCTCAGCCAGCAGGTTATCTCTTCGCCAGCTTATAAAAATGTCGATACCTACGCCGGTCAGCAGGCCGCTGTGCAATTGCCAAACGGCCTGTGGGGGCTAGTTGATCAGAGCGGTAAGCTGGTGGTTGAGGCTAAGTATGCCAAAGCCGAGCGCATCAATCCCGCGCTCTGGTTGCTTACCGAGCCTGTGGTCTCTGACCAACCTGAAACCTCGGTTTTAGCCTCGATTATAGGGACCGATATCAAGCAGCGTATTGCTCCGACCACCGGGCTTGATGTCACGCAATTCAAAGATGGCCGCATTTTGGCGACGGCGACGGGCGGGCAGTCCTGGTTGCTGAGCAGCCAGGGCAATGTTGAACTGCATGAGCAACAGACGCAAATCACCGCCGTGGGCGACTGGATAAAGCTGTCTCGCCAGCCGCAAGAGGGCTATCTGTCGGCACAGGGCGCTTGGCAAATAGAACCCACGTTGGCGACGGAAAGCTCTGCTTTTGTGAAAGACCGGGCTTTGCGTAGCAGCGAGCAGGGTACCGAACTGATTGATAACGCGGGTATCCGCGTGGCGCAGATGCCTGCGGGGCAGTGGCACTGGCCGTTAGCCAGCGATATGCCGATTTCTTATGATGCTCAGGATGATGTTGCCACTACGCGCTATGTTGATAACACCGGCAAGTTAGCTTTGGCGGTACAGGGCAAAGCCAGTGTCATCAGCAATGGTCGTGCAGTCCTGACGCGTGACGACGGACAAAAGGTGTGGATTGATGGACAGGGTAAAGTGTTGCCTGACGTCAGCTATGCCGATCTTGGATTACCGATAAATGATTTGGCCTTCGCCAAGGTGGACAACCATTACGGCTTTATTAACGCGGCGGGACACTTTGTTATTCCTCCAGTGTTTGACGCGGTTTCTGCTTTCGACAGCGGCGTGGCCATTGTTTCTACCGGTGATACATCAATGATGCTAGACACCAGTGGCAAACCTTTGGCGCGGGTGGATATCGAATGTGGCATACACGTGTTGTACGGCGCAGGCAGCACGCGCCAATGGCCAGCGGAGCTTCCCAATACCTGCACTGCTCCAGCAGCCGAAAGTAAAAAATAATGTGTACGTTTAACGCGCACCCTTTAATGAAAAAGGATAAAACATGATCCCTCAAATCCCACAAAAATACATAGCCGCAGAGCGTTGGTCTTTTGGCGATACCGAGGCTCAGGCAGACGCAATGGCGAAGCTAGTTATCGATGGCGTGAAGACCGCAACCTGCGCCAATCTTGATGATGAGCCGGAGCCAGAAGCGGGCGAAATCTTCGTTGTCGTCGATGGCCGTAACAATCCGGTTTGTGCCGTAAAGTTGACAGAAGTGAAGCAGGTGCCATTCGATTTAGTCACTGAGCAGCATGCTTTTGAGGAGGGCGAAGGTGATAGAACGCTGGCTTACTGGCGTAAAGAGCATCAGCGTTTCTTTGAGGAGTACGATCTGTTTTCACCAAATATGCCATTGTTATTAATGAAATTTGCGTTGGTGGAAACCTTCTAATAATCAGCTGTAACAGCGCTGACTTCTAACAATGAAACATGGCGAACTGAATGCCGTTCGCCATGTTTTTTATTCAAGACGCATAATCCATTCATCTTTTTCTTTATCGTATTTTTCTTTATACAGCACCGAGTGTCGGCCATCGAGAATGGCTGGGACGCTGGTGTGATCATCCCAGGCATCCAGCTGCATACATAAATCCGGGTCCGATTTGCAGGGAATGAAAACCTTGTCCCCGCCTTTGGCTTCAGGCGTAGATAACTGCGCGTCATCTATTTCATAACTACCGATTCGTATTACTGATTTCCCCATAAGGTACTCCTTAACTGGTGAAGGTTAGAATGCGCAAGAGGAGGTATGACCAGTTGAGGCCATATATTGAGAATAGCTGAGCGGCTTGAAAGTGCCATAAGAATTTTCTAGCTCGGGGAAATTAAACCAAATCAGGCCGGCTAATTGCTGGCCCGAGGGAAGGGGAGATCAGAAGTAGGCCACGGCTTTTAAGGCACCGACCCACGCGTCAGAGGTCTGCTTAACGCCACCCGGATTGTGCCAATACTGCACGCCGGGTTGCAGCTCAAGCCATTGGATAGGTTTCCAGCGATAGAAAACCTCACCCGTTAGCGAAACGCCCGGTACTGGACGATATTGTGGCGAGTTCACATCCGTGACGTCGCTCAGTTGATTAAGGTAGCGGCGATTGTCTTTCAGATGGTCCCCTGGGACATAGCGGCCAATGCCCAAACCAATCATATCTTCTGGGCGAGCATCAAATAGCCCGCGATAACGCAAACCGACTGAGGTTTTGTAGTGCATTGGCAAAGCGCGTTGATCAGCCAGTCCAAGGCTGGCGTAGACACTCATGCCGCGGTCTGCATCACTTTCGTGCTGGGTAACTTGCTGGTTAAGGCCTGCATAGAGATACCAGTTCTGCTGGATCTCATCATAGCCATCGGGATCGGTAGCGCCGGGGCCGCCATTTTTGCCTTTATAGAGATCTCTCTGGCCGGCATTGGTGTAAATAACCCCGAGATTGTAGGCACCGGGGAGTTGGTTGATGGCCCGCGTACGCCATTCGACTTCCAGTGGGACTACCACCCCACGGCTGCCGGTGGTTGAGATACTCCATGCATGGCCCCGGCTATTGGTTTCGGGGTTTTGTTCATACAAACCGGTTTTCAGCGTAATGCCGCTATCAAACTTGTACTTAAGCGAGGTGCCCCAGTAGTGAACATTCCAGTTGTACCATATACCGCCACTGGCCGACTTGCCACCACATAGTCCGAGAGTTTGAAAATCGCAGGGAATGATTTGATCGAAATCGAGCTGCTTATTCATTAAGCCAACCCGCCAACTGAGTTTACGGTCCATAAAGCTTCGGCTGAAGGTCAGCCAGCCAAGACGCGTGATCGAACCGCCGCCCCAGCTTTCCTGAGCAATATCGGTAAAGCCGCTGCGCGGGTCCTGAGTACGGTCGCGGGTAAGGTTGGAGTCGTGGTTGCGGTTAACTATGTTGCCGTCAATGGTGGCGTCGGGAATGCCGGTTAAGGTTTCTAAATCCTGTTTGAACATCAGCCAGAACTGGTCGATATACGCCAGCTTGCCGCTTTGGTCATAGCCGCCATCAATGTTGTAGGCGCTTTGACTCAGGTAGCCGAGGGTGTATTTGAATCCATGGTCTTTCAATGCAGGTTTCACCCCCAGCCAATCCCCTAGCAGTCCCTCCTGTGGAGAAGGTTCAAAACCTAGCGTTTTCGAAGCCCAGGGCTTGGCGGCTTTATCTTCAATTGCCGGAATTTCATTATCATCCGCATAACAAAGTGGATTCATGAAGGTCATACAAAGTACAAAAGCATTTAATTTATGCGTCCTTAGATACATACGGCTCTCCTTATTAGTCGACTCTGTTACTTAGTAATAACGGGTGAAGTGTGATTGCTTTTATTTTGCTTAGACATCCACTGCCATAAATCACTATTTTGATGGGCGGTTAACCAAGAGGATTGGTGATCGCCGCCCTCTATTTCGCTGTAACGGATATAGCGCGTGCTGCCCCCGTGTTTAATTATGCTATCAACCATATTGCGGCTGTAATTCACATCGGTAACTTGATCGTCGGTGCCGTGAAATACCCAGACCGGCAATTTAATTAATTTCTGCGCATACTCCGGGCTGCCTGCTCCGGCAATTGGGACGATAGCGGCGAAATATTCGGGACGTAGCAGTGCCGCATACCAAACGCCTTGACCGCCACGGGACAGGCCTGCCAAATAAATCCGGTTTTTATCGATGGGATACTGGGCAACGGTTTTATCAATTAGCGCCAATAAATTTTCCATCGAGGCAGTGATCGGCGTTTTCATAAAGTCATACTCGGCCAGAGTGGTGCTGGCCCAGCGGATGGCCATCGGGGTTTGTGGGGCTAACACGTAGGTGGCCTGCAGTGACTGGTTGGCGGGGCTGGTGAAATAATCTGGCCCAATATTTTCCCCTTGATAAAGTTGCGCTTGATTATCAGTGCCTGCCTGCCCGGTACCGTGTAAATAGATCACTAAGGGCAATAAAGAGGAGGTCTTTTCGGGAGTATAAAGCTGATAAGGCAGATCTATTTTCTCAGAATGAAAGTTACCCTTTTCCCATCCTTGAGCCTGACAGGGTGGTAAAGCTAATAGTAAAAGAGCCATAGAGGTTGAGGTAATAAATAATTTATTCATATGCTGCATCCCTGATGTATATGTAAAAATATATAATTGAAAGAACGGTGGTGTTAAATGCAAAAAAAAACCTAAACCACGAATTTATTCTTTTAATGAATAATTCATGAGGTTTAGGTTTTGCCTGCGTTTGCAGTAACAATCCATTTTCTACGCGAGGACGGTATCACTACTTTTATTATATTGGCAATTCAAGATGAATGTAATGAGGCGGAAGTGTGACTCATTCGACAAAATATATCTCTGATAGAGTCACACTTTTATCTGTTAATTAAAGGGGGGTATGGCGAGCAGAGATAGGCATGGCGTTAATTTGGTTGCGGCCATTATTTTTGGAAATATAGAGGGCTTGGTCTGCCGCGCTGACGATATCCGATTGATCGTCAATGTCCGGATTTTCCCGTGGCGTAAACGTAGCAATACCCTGACTAATGGTGACGCGATTGAATTCACTGAAGCTATGCTTAATGCCCAGTGTTTCAATGGCTTCCATGATTTGACGCGCCACGATCCATGCGCCTTTTAAATCGGTATCCGGCAAGATAGCTGCAAACTCTTCGCCGCCAAAACGGGTGATCACATCCGTATTGCGTTTCAGCGCTTTTCGCAGGGTGCGGGCAACCAGTCGCAGACAGGCGTCACCGGACAAATGGCCATAGTGGTCATTGAAATTCTTAAAGTAGTCGATATCAATCATCACCACCGTCAGCGGGCTATTGTTACGTTTAGCGCGCATGTACTCGTGGCTGAGCACTTTTTTAAATTCGCGGCGATTAGGCAGTTTGGTTAAAGGATCGGTGCGGGCCTGAATTTCCAATCGACGATTGGCTTTCACCAGTTTCAGCTCCAGCAGCTTGCGTTCGTGAACGTCTTCTGCCGTGCCATACCAGCGTTGAATGGAGCCATCGGGCGCATAGCTTGCCGCCGCGCGGATGCGCATCCAGTTCCAGCCGCGATCGACATGACAAAACCGCACTTCGATGTCCAGCGGCGCACCCGTTTTCAGACACTGTTCCCAGGTTTGCACCGCGCTTCGGCGGTCTTCAATGTGCATACTCTGGATCCATTTATCCGCCAGAATATCCTGTCGCGTCATGCCCGTAATGCGCTGGAAGCGCGAACTGACGTCATTAAGCAGGCCGGAAGGGTCGGCGGTCCATGGGATCTGTGGGTTCAGCTCCACCATGTTGCGATAATGCTCTTGGCTCTCACGCAGCGCGCGCTCCATGCGTTTCAGGCTGGTGATATCCGTCATGGCGACGGAAAGGCCGCTCAGCTGATTCTGGACATCATAAGCCGCTTTAATTCTTACAAAGAAAATCTGATTGTTGCCGGGCAGCGAGAACTCGCGGTCGGGCGTAGCCTCATTGCGCTGAGCCAACTCGAGCGCGTTGGTCAGCAAAGGGGCAAGACCCGGCAGAAAAACGCCGACTTTGCGGCCAATGGCCTCATAAGGCTGCAGGCCAATGATGTTAGCCATTGCGTCATTGACCGTCACATAACGCATCTGCAAATCGATAAAGCACAGGCCAACGGGGGCGTTGGAATAAATAGTTTCCAGCTGGAATAGGCGCTGTCCGGGGGCTTGATCGAGATTGGTCAGGTTGCGGTCGATGCCGCGATAGCCGCGGAATTCACCTGCTGAATCAAACAGCGGTATGCCGCTACTCTCAAGAATGATTTCACTGCCGTCGGCGCGAATATTTCTATTCAGCAAGCCGCCGAAAGGGGCGCGGCGAGCGGCAATCGCGGCAAACTGCGCGCTGACGCGGATGGCCTCGTCGGCCGGCATGAAGTCAAAAGGCGTTTTACCCAACACATGTTCAGGCGGCACGCCGAGGAACTCTTGGCATTTATTCGAGGAAAAAACGTATCTGCCTTGAGTATCGACTTCCCAGATCCAGTCAGAGTTGTTGTCAATGATATCGCGAAGGCTGGCCATTTCTCGCAGAAGATGACCTTCTGCTGACTGGAACTGTATTTCATCCGCCATGATACTTCTCCGACTGGCAAAACTTTACTCGACACGGGCTATATGCTTCATATCTGGAAATAATATTTCCAGAAGTGTCATTCATGAGCGCAATAATACATGCCTGATTAGGAATATTCCTACTACTAATTCCAACAAAAAATTGAGGATATACGTAAGCCCGTCAATCAAATAAGTTAATTGTAATTGACGAGCGCATTAAAAATAACTCAAGTTTTGCTAATAGCTGAGTGCTATTAATGGTGGACTAATGCTCACTTATGAGGGCGAATAGCACCATCGCGCACCAGTTCACGCGGTAAGCTGTTTTTTATTCTGCTGCCGATGCGTTTTGCCAGCCCAAGTGGCTGATTCTGCCAGGTCACGATGCATTCATCGCGGGTTGGAGAGTCGGGCGGGTAAATATCCACGCCCCGGAACCACGCCTGTGCCAGCTCATCGTCAATGGCAAATTGGCTATCGCCAGAGCCTGTGGTCAGCGCGACAACGGCTTCATGCTGCCAGCGGAAGCCTTTGGAGAAACGCTCGGCCAACTTCATGCCAATCCTTGAAAAACGCACTTTGCCGAACAGCGGCTCGAGCACGCGCGGGAAAAGCCACAGTTCTTTATCTCGCTCCCAAATGGCCATCTCTTGGTCGGACCAAACAATGCCGGACTTTTGCGCTGCGGCGACCACCTCGGCGCTCTCTTTGCGCGACAGGGGGAAGAAGGGGAATTTGCCCACTTTGTAGCCCGGCGTTGGCAAGCGATCAATCGACGCCGTTTTGCGCAGTCGGGCAACGAAAAAGCCTTCGCTGTCATAAACTTGTGGGAAAACGTGCAGATACCCCTCGGCGGTCAGCGCCTTCTGCGCGCCGTCGAACAGGTCGGCCAGCGACTCCACTTCCACGGCATCTGGATATTCATCCAACAGCCATTGGCAGACCTGCTGATTTTCCTGCGCGTTCAAGGTGCAGGTGGAATAAACCAAGGTGCCGCCCGGCTTCAGGGCGTGGAAGGCGCTGTTAATCAGTTCGCGCTGGGTGGCGGCAATCTCGACCACGCTCTCTGGTGACCAGTTACTCATGGCATCCGGGTCTTTACGCACCACGCCTTCGCCCGAGCAGGGGGCGTCGAGTAAGATGGCGTCGAAGGTTTCTGGCAGCGCCGCGCCAAACACCCGTCCGTCGAAATGGGTGAGGGCGGTGTTAGCCACGCCGCAGCGGCTGATATTGGCATGCAGAACCTTCACCCGGCTGGCGGAATATTCGTTGGCGACGATACCGCCCTGATTATTCATTAACGCGGCGATTTGCGTGGTTTTGGAGCCGGGCGCAGACGCCACGTCCATCACCAGCGTCGGCTGGGTGTCGTTGGCAAACAGGGCAGTCACCGGCAGCATGGAGCTGGCTTCCTGAATGTAAAACAGCCCGGCGAGGTGCGCCAGCGCGTTACCCAGACGGGTTTCATCATCGCCCTGACGGACAATCCAAAAGCCTTCGGCGCACCAGGGCACCGGCGTCAGCTCCCACTGGTAGCTGGCTGCCAGCGCAAGGAAGTCGTCGACGCTGATTTTTAGCGTGTTAACCCGCAGGCTGGGGCGCAGCGGCTGATTACAGGCGGCAATAAAGTCGTCCATGCTCAGAGAGGCTGGCATGATTTCACGGGTTGCATCAAGGAACGCGGGTGGCAATTTCGCCACAAATTGAGTTGGTTTGGACAAAGGAAGGTCTCGTCGCAGAGGAAACGGAAAATCAAATTGGCGCAAGTTTACCATGTTCCGACGAGGCGCGGTGCAGCAACAAAAAGGCCACCCGAAGGCGGCCTTATCACATCACGCGGCGAAACTTAGTTTTTCGGGATCGCCGTGCCCCATTTCTGCCAATCTTTCGGCTCTTCGGGATTAAGCAGGAAGTGGCGGCCCGCTCCGGCTTTTGGTGCCACCGGCGTGGACGGCGGTGTAGCGAAAGCAATACCGCCGCGAATGAACTGCTGGAAGGTGCCGCTTTTCAGCATTCCGCCGGTCAGCCCAAACTGCAGGTTATAGCCCGAAGCCAGCCAGAACACGCTGTTGTCGCGCACCAGATACTGATACTTCTTGCTGATACGCAGCGTGACGTTAACCCGGTCAGCCATCGCGCCCAGATAGAAACCGGTCACGGTGCCCACTTCGATACCGCGGAACAGCACTGGCGTGCCGATTTGCAGCGAACCTACCTCGGCTGCATCCATCACGATGCCCAAGCCATCGGTGTAACGGGAATCGGTGATGGTCGATTCTTGCAGGTCGAAGGTGCGCGAGGCCGGGCCTTTGCCTGCTTCCACATTGATGTAAGGCTGCAATAGGGTGTCGAGATTGCTAACCCCGCCGGCGGAAATTTCCGGTGAAACGATAGAGAATCGCGTCCCCATGCGGGCGAAGGTGTCGACATACTCAGGGTAGAGCACGGCTTTGGCTGAGACTTGATTCAGTTTCGACTCGAGCTTCAGCGACTCAACCTGACCAATGTTGATACCTAGGTAGCGAATTGGCATTCCGGCAGAGAGCTTGCTGGCATCGTAAGTATTCAGCGTGATTTGGCTGCCTACGGCGCGCGCGGCGGTTTCTGACTCATACAATACGCGTTTCGCGCCTTTGCTCAGCGTGACGCCTTCATTGTTATCGAAGCTGATCGCACCTTTCAGCGCGCGGTCGAGCGGCGAAGCTTGGACGGTCAATCCGCTGCCATTCAGCTGTACTTTCGCGCCACCCTCGGCCCAGAAAATACTCTTGTCAGTGAGCAACTTACGGTATTCAGGGCGGATATAGACGTCGATGTCAAAGTCGTTGGCTTTTGGCGTGACATCCACAATTTGCCCAACCTGGAATTTGCGATACAGCACCACGGAACCCGCCTGCACGTCCGGCAGGCTCTTGGCGGTGAGCGTCAGCGTGGCGCCCGGCTGCTCCCCTTGAATGCCTTCGGCGGCTT
This sequence comes from Ewingella sp. AOP9-I1-14, assembly GCF_052375995.1. Classification (NCBI taxonomy): domain Bacteria; kingdom Pseudomonadati; phylum Pseudomonadota; class Gammaproteobacteria; order Enterobacterales; family Yersiniaceae; genus Ewingella; species Ewingella sp. AOP9-I1-14. The sequence goes on along the minus strand of NZ_JBQSVA010000001.1, from coordinate 339,259 downwards.
TTTCAGCGTTACTGAAGAGCGGGTATTTTTTCGCCGGTTCGCCTTTACCGCCCGGAATAATGCGCACGCCGCCGTCAACCCACTCTTGGGCACTGGCGCCTAGCACTTCCATGCCGTCGATGCCTAATTTGACATCAACGCGGCTGTTGACCACGAATTTACTGTCTTTGTGCAACAGCCCTTTGTATTCAGGCTTTATCGCGATGTTAAACACAATGCCTTCATCGGTCATTTTGCGGTCAAGGATTTGGCCGACGGCGATGCCGTGAAGTATCACCGGCTGTCCGGCATCAATACCAAAGGTTTCTGGGGCATTAAGCTGAATTTGCAAAACGCCCGGGTCTTGCAGCAGGCGCTGATTGCTGTCGAGCACGGTGAAGTGCTTCTGCGGCTGGCCTTCGCCCGGGATCAGCTCCAGCGTGTTGCCGGTCAGCAGTTGGCTCAGCTTGGCATTGCTCAGGCTGATTTTCGGGCTATTCATCTCAATGCGCGTGCCGGTGCGCATCATGTCAATCACCGACGGGTCAACCGTGAGTTTCCCCGTTACCTTGTTGTCTGGTTGAAGGGTCACTTTGGTCAGGGTACCGACTTGCAAACCCTGATACATCAGTGGGGTGCGGTCCTCTTTCAGCCCGTCGCCGTTGGGTAAGTCGAGGTCGATCTCTACCCCGCGCTGGCTCTGCGCCAAATCAGGGTATAGCTCGTAGGACTGCTCTTGTTTGGCCGAATTGCCATCAATCGGCGAGTCGAGGGCGATAGCTCCGTTGACCAGCGCGGCGAGGCTTTCCATCTCAACTTTCGCGCCGCTGAGGCTGAAATCGCCTTTAAAGCCGGAGACATTCCAGAAGCGGCTGGTGTCTTTCACCAAATGGGCGAAACGGCGCTCAATCAGAACGTCGATAGTGACGCCATCGTTTCCGGCTTCAATATCGTAATCATAAACTTTACCCACCGGAATTTTACGGTAGTAAACCAGCGAGCCGTTGCTCAGGGAGCCAAGATCCCGTGCGTGGAGATGAATCATCAACTCGCCGGTATTCAGGCGATATTTCGGCTGCGTATCCAGCGCGACGAAGTGATCTTTCTCTTTACCGCTGCCCGGCATCATGCCGATGTAGTTACCGCCAACTAAGGCATCCAGACCAGAAACCCCGGCCAGTGAGGCCTTAGGCGTGACCAGCCAGAACTGGGTGCCATCGCGCAAGGAGTCCGACAGGTCGCTCTTGATGCTGACCTTGACCATGATGGTGCGCAGGTCTTTGCTCAGACTGATTGACTCGACGGTGCCGACTTCCACCCCCTGATAGCGCACAGGGGTTCGCCCCGCGACAATCCCGGCGGCAGACTGGAAATCAATGGTAACGGTGGTGCCTCTTTCCTGATAGTTGCTGTAGATAAGCCAGCCCGCTATCAATAAGGCAATAAAAGGCAGAAGCCAGAAAGGCGATATCCGGCGTCTGTTTTTAACCCGCGCTTCAGTCGGTGTATTCGGCGTTTCCTGTTGCATGTGCATCCCAAATCAAGCGGCTATCAAGCCATTCTACGGCAAGTATTGTAAGGATCACGGAGGTCCCAAAGAAGAAGGCCGCCGGTCCCATTGTAAATGACAACAGTTGGTCACGGTTAACCAACGACATCATCAAGGAAATGACAAACAGATCAAGCATCGACCAGCGACCAATCCAGGTCACTACCCGCAGTAAGCGTATCCGCGTTTTCAATCCTTGAATCGCCTTAAAATGAATACTTAACAGTAAAGTCAGCATCACAATAACCTTGGTGAAAGGCACCAGAACGCTGGCAATAAAGACGATGGCGGCAATCGGCACGTTGCCGGAGGTCGCCAGTGAAACCACGCCGGAGAATATCGTGTCTTCGGTGCGTTGCCCATTGAGATAAATAATCGAAATCGGCATCAGGTTCGCCGGCAACAGGAACACCATGGCGGCAATCAGCGCCGCCCAGGTCTTCTGCAGGCTATGTTTGTAACGCACCGTCATCGGCACGTGGCACCTCGGGCAGCGGCCTTTGTTATCGGCGTGGCCGGTAAATTTGCACGACAGGCAGAGCTTAAAGGTGGAGGGCTGACCTTTCGGGCGCGGCTGCGGATAGAACTCCTCCCAAAGCTGCTCGATATTCAGGTTGATTAGCGTCAGCGTCACCAGCACGGTCATCATTAGATAAGCCAACAGCGCCGGGCCAACGTCGATGTCGGCGTACTCTTTCACTTTGATGCTAGCTACCGCCATGCCGACCAGATAGATGTCGAGCATCACCCAGTCTTTGAGCCTGTCGAGCATCAACAGCACCGGCTTGAGGTTCATCCCCAAACGGCTACCAAAGTGCAGATAAAGGATAGAACCGGCTAAAGTGACCGGCGCGCCAATGGTACAGAAGGCGACCATGCTGGCGGTAAGCGGCGAGCCTTGGCTCGACATCTGCCAGATACCTTCGAACAGGCTGGCATCAATGCGGGTCCCCAGCAGACGGATGCTGATTAATGGCTCGGTGAAGGCGAACGGCATCAGCACCAAGATGCTAATGGCGATAATAATGAGACGCGACAGGGAGCAGACCCGGCCTTTTTCCACCTTGGCATTGCAGCGCGGACAATGCGCAGTTTGCGTTTTCTTCAGGTCAGGAATAGAAAAGAGGTAATCGCATTCATTACAACGCTGATAGCGTGCCTGCGGTAAAGGTCCTGACAATGTGCGTATTTTCATAGAGCCTGAGTGTAGATTTGCCTGTTGTTATCATTGTACTTACCCTGAAATGCTCTACAGGGCAGGGATGTTAAGATCTGTCAGGTATTTTTAACAAAATAACGTATTATGCGGTCGGCAAACAGTCATTGTAGGTCAGTCTTTTTGAAGTGACATAGGATTAACCTTGTTCAGATGAGTATTTAATGCTTATTTTATAGGGGTTAAGCACAACATATCGGCTGACTGCCCTTGGGTCATTATTGGTTATTACATGAATAAACAAGAATTCTACGCGGAATTAAAACGTGATCTGAACGCGCTTATCGCCGGAGAGAACAATTTTATTGCTACTCTGTCGAATGCCAGCGCCTTACTTTATGAGCGTCTTGAAGGGGTTAACTGGGCTGGATTCTATCTTATGGATGGTTCCACACTGGTGCTTGGACCTTTTCAGGGCAAAATTGCCTGCGTGCGCATCCCGGTGGGAAAGGGCGTTTGTGGGACTGCCGTGGCTGAAAACGCCGTGCAGCGCGTCGGTGACGTGCATGCGTTCCCCGGGCATATCGCCTGTGACGCAGCAAGTAACGCAGAAATCGTCTTACCGATTAGCGTTAATGGCACAGTGATTGGCGTCCTGGACATCGATAGCACCGTCTATCAACGCTTCGACGAAGCGGATGAACAAGGGCTGACAGAGTTAGTTGCCGGGCTTTGCCAGCATCTGCAAAACAGCGATGCAGCAAAATATGTCAATCTGATCGCAAGTTGATCTACGGATAACGTGGCATTTAACGGTGGCGTCATTATAATGACGCCTGTTCATGCCTGCGCCGGTTGGCAAACCCGTTGTAATCAGGAAATTTCATGGAAAATCAACCTAAGTTGAACAGTAGTAAAGAAGTCATTGCCTTTTTGGCCGAGCGTTTCCCGCTCTGTTTTAGCGCCGAAGGCGAAGCTCGTCCTTTAAAGATCGGTATTTTTGCGGATTTGGTCGAGCGCGTGCAAGGCGAAGAGAATCTGAGTAAAACTCAGCTGCGCTCTGCTCTGCGTCTATATACCTCAAGCTGGCGTTATTTGTACGGCGTTAAAGTTGGCGCACAGCGCGTTGACCTTGACGGTAATGCATGTGGTGAGCTGGAAGAACAGCACGTCGAACATGCCCGTAAACAATTAGAAGAAGCGAAAGCTCGTGTTCAAGCACAACGTGCTGAACAACAGGCTAAGCGTCGTGAAGCGGGTGAAGCCGAACCACGTCGTCCACGTCCGGCTGCTAAAAAACCTGCGCCGCGCCGTGAAAACGCGCCTGCTGCTGTAGCTGGTCAAGAAAATCGCAAACCACGTGCACCTCGCCCACCGCGTGAGGAAAAACGTGAACCGCGTCAGGTGCCAGTCACAGATATCTCAAAACTGCAAATTGGCCAAGAGATCAAAGTGAGAGCCGGTCAGAGTGCTATGGACGCCACCGTTTTGGAAATTGCCAAAGACGGTGTTCGAGTTCAGCTCTCTACGGGTCTGGCGATGATCGTGCGCGCAGAACACTTGCAGTTCTGATACGGAGGCCAACTCAGGCATGAACAAATTTGTCAGATTAAGCGTTATTGCAGGTCTTTTGTTGTCAGGAGCCAGTCTGGTTAACACCAGTTATGCGAACGATAGTGCCCCGGTAACTATCGACCAGCTCAAGCAACTGACACAAGAGCCTCAGGACGCAACGGTAAGCGAGCGTGTTACGGCACGCTTTACCCGTTCGCATTATCGTCAATTTGACCTTAATGCAGATTTCTCCGCTAAGATTTTCGACCGTTACCTCAACATGCTCGATTATGGCCATAACGTTTTGATGGCCTCCGACGTAGCTCAGTTCGCTGATAAACGCAGCACGCTGGGTGAGGAACTCAAAACGGGTCAACTGAATACGCCTTACGCGTTGTTCAATCTGGCTCAAAAACGCCGTTTCGAACGCTATACCTATGCGTTGGAAGTGCTGGCGCGCCCAATGAATTTCACGGGCAACGACACCATCAATCTTGATCGCGCAAAAGCCCCTTGGCCGAAAGATAAAGCCGAGTTGGACAGTCTGTGGGATGCCAAAGTCAAATATGACGAGCTGAACCTCAAGCTGACCGGGAAAACCGATCAGGAAATTCGTGATGTGCTGACCAAACGCTATCGTTTTGCGATGAAGCGTCTCACCCAGAGCAACAGCGAAGATGTTTTCCAGTTGGTGATGAATGCCTTCGCGCATGAAATCGACCCTCATACTAACTATCTGTCTCCACGCAGCACCGAGCAGTTCAATACCGAAATGAGCCTGTCTCTGGAAGGTATTGGTGCCGTGTTGCAAGGCGACGATGATTATACCGTGATCAACTCGATGGTAGCAGGCGGCCCGGCGGCCAAAAGCAAAGCTATCGCAGTGGGTGACCGTATCGTCGGCGTTGGACAGGTAGCCACCAGCAAAGGCGTGGTTGATGTGATTGGCTGGCGTCTCGACGACGTCGTCGCTCTGATCAAAGGCGCGAAAGGCAGTAAAGTTCGCCTCGAAATCCTGCCTGCTGGTAAAGGAACTAAAACCCGTACTGTTATTTTGACTCGCGAGAAAATCCGTCTGGAAGACCGCGCCGTTAAGATGACCATCAAAAAAGTTGGAAACGAAAAAGTCGCCGTGATGGATATCCCGGGCTTCTACGTTGGCCTGACTGATGATGTCAAAGTGCAGCTGCAAAAAATGGCCAAGCAGGATGTCAGCAGCCTGGTTATCGATTTGCGTACTAACGGTGGCGGTGCATTGACCGAAGCCGTGTCCCTATCTGGCCTGTTTATTCCAAGCGGCCCGGTAGTGCAGGTGCGTGATAACAATGGCCGCATTCGTCAGGATAGCGATACCGACGGCGTTGTTTACTACAAAGGCCCGCTGGTGGTGCTGGTTGACCGCTTCAGTGCTTCTGCGTCAGAGATTTTTGCCGCTGCAATGCAGGATTACGGCCGTGCTCTGATTGTGGGTGAACCGACCTTCGGTAAAGGTACTGTGCAGCAATACCGTTCTCTAAACCGTATTTATGACCAGATGCTGCGCCCTGAGTGGCCTGCGCTGGGCTCTGTTCAGTACACCATTCAGAAGTTCTATCGCATCAACGGCGGCAGTACTCAGCGTGAGGGCGTAACCCCTGACATTCTGATGCCTACCGGGATTGAAGCGATTGAAACAGGCGAGAAGTTTGAAGATAACGCCTTGCCGTGGGATAGCATCAGTGCTGCCACCTACACCAAGACCGGCGATCTGAAACCTTTCGTACCTGAACTGCTGAAAGATCACGATGCACGTATCGCCAAAGACCCAGAGTTCCAGTACATCCAGCAAGATATCGCGCGCTACAAAGCGTTGAAAGATAAGCGTGATACCGTCTCTCTAAACTACGCCCAGCGTGATAAAGAAGACAAAGAGGATGATGCAACGCGCCTGGCTCGTCTGAACGAACGTTTCAAACGTGAAGGTAAGAAGCCGCTGAAATCTTTGGATGAGTTACCTAAAGATTATGTCGCTCCAGACCCGTACCTTGATGAAGCTGACAACATTGCCGTTGAACTGGCTAAGCTACTGAAAGAGCAGGGCGACAAAGCCCCCGCTGCCAGCAAATAAGTCCTGACTTCGGTCGACACGAAAAGCGCACTCCGGTGCGCTTTTTTATTGCCTGTGATCCAGCGACGGGGCGAGCCGCAGCGAACCCGTGGCGCTGTGAATATGCACAATTGTGGATAAATAAATGAGAGCAAACGCTGCAATTTGTAAAGTATTGTGATTTTAGGGGCATAACGGCGTCCGACTCTTGAATCTGCACCATAAGCCCATAGGATCTAGGCAGGTCGATGAGTTTTGTCGATTTTCACCTGACAATAAAAAACGAAACAACAATGAGGAAGTGACATTTTATGATGCGTATAGGGTTGTTCCTGTTAACTAACCTGGCGGTCATGCTGATTTTCGGTCTGGTGCTGAGCCTTACGGGCATTCAGTCAAGCAGCGTGCAAGGTCTGATGATCATGGCCGGTCTGTTCGGGTTCGGTGGCTCCTTCGTATCCTTACTGATGTCTAAATGGATGGCGTTACGTTCGGTTGGTGGCGAAGTCATCGAACAGCCGCGCAACGAAACCGAGCGCTGGTTGGTTGAAACCGTGCGTCGCCAGTCTCAGCAGGCGGGCATTGCCATGCCACAGGTGGCGATTTATCACGCGCCGGACATCAACGCCTTTGCTACCGGCGCACGCCGTGACTCATCTCTGGTTGCCGTTAGTACCGGCCTGCTGCAAAGCATGAGTCAGGACGAAGCCGAGGCGGTTATCGCCCACGAGATCAGCCATATTTCCAACGGCGACATGGTCACCATGACGCTGATTCAGGGTATCGTGAATACCTTCGTTATCTTTATTTCTCGCCTGATTGCTCAGGTGGCGTCTGGTTTCCTTTCCGGCAACCGTGATGGGGAAGAGAGCAACGGCGGTAACCCGATGATTTACTTCGCGGTCGCCACCGTGCTTGAACTGGTATTCGGTATCTTGGCCAGCATCATCACCATGTGGTTCTCGCGTCACCGTGAGTTCTACGCCGACGCAGGTTCCGCCAAACTGGTTGGCCGCGAGAAGATGATTGCCGCGCTGCAGCGTTTGAAAACCAGCCATGAGCCGCAAGAGGCGGGCAGCATGATGGCGTTCTGCATTAACGGTAAATCCAAGTCGTTCAGCGAGCTGTTCATGTCGCACCCGGCATTGGATAAGCGTATCGAAGCGTTACGCAGCGGCCAGTACATTAAGTAATAACTCTTGGTGACTCGCTAAAGAAAAACCCGGCTCAGTTGGCCGGGTTTTTTTATGTCTGCGAATTGTTGAACCTGCACGGTTAAGATTTCTCCGCCGCTTCCTTCTGACTGGCCGTTTGCTGGGTCATACGCATAAAGCTGACCAGCGCGCCGCCGCCCGCCAATGTGCCGGCAAGGATCAGCGAGGCGTGAGTGCCATGGTCCGGGAACAGGTTGAACATCAGGGCTACCAGCGCCGCGCCGGTGGTCTGGCCGAGCAGGCGCGCGGTGCCAAGCAGGCCGCTGGCTCCGCCGCTGCGGTTACGCGGCGCGGAGGTAATAATGGTGTGGTTGTTTGGCGACTGGAACAGACCGAATCCGGCACCACAGATAAACATGCGCCACACGATGTTCAGATTTGACGGGTCATGAGGCAGCATCGACATTGAATAAAGGCCGAAGGAGAGCACAATCAGCCCGATACCGCCGAGCATTCCCGGATGGAAGCGCTCGACCAGACGGCCAGAAATAGGTGCCATCACCATGGTAGCGAGAGGCCACGGGGTGAGCAGCAGGCCGGTGGAGACAGAATCCAGCCCCAGCGTATTCTGCAAGAAGAACGGCAGCGACACGAAAGCCAGCATCTGCGCGCTGAATGAGCACAGCGAGGTGCCGAGCGACATAGCGAAAATCGGAATGCGCAGCAAATCGACCGGCAGCAGTGGGAAAGGGCGCGACAGCTGGCGGCGCACGAAGAACCAGCCGATGATCATCATCGCCACCACTTCAGCCAGCACCAACAGGCGATTTTGCCCCTGAGCGAAGCCGCTGATGGCGGTGATCAGCAGACCGAAGGTCAGGGCGTTCATCAGGCTACTGGTGAAGTCGAAACGCTGGCCCTGACTTTTGGTGCTGTTGGCAGGCAGGAACTTCAGCCCCAGCGCCAGCGCGGCGATACCAATCGGCAGGTTGATAGCAAACAGCCACTGCCAAGACGCAATCGACAAAATCCCCGCCGCCACGGTCGGCCCGGCGGCAGATGAGACGGCGACAATCAGGGCGTTGATCCCCATTCCTCGCCCGAGAAAACGCTGGGGGTAAATGATGCGGATCAGCGCGGTATTAACACTCATGATCGCCGCAGCGCCAAACCCCTGTAAGATGCGCGCAATAGTCAGGGTGGTCAGCGAGTCCGACAGGGCGCAAAACAGCGAGGTAATGCTGAAAACTAACAATCCGGTCTGATAAATACGGCGATAGCCAAAAATATCCCCCAATGACGCCAACGACAGCAGCGAAATCGTTACTGCGAGCTGGTAGGCATTGACCACCCAAATCGAAGATGCCGGGCTGGCGTTCAAATCTTTCGCAATGGTCGGCAGTGCCACGTTGGCAATCGCGCCATCGAGCACGGAAACGGTAATGCCGAGAGCGATAGCCAGAATCGCCCCATAGCGTTGAGGAACGGGAAGCCCGTCATTTGGCGTGAGTGTCATGAATGAGTGTCGGCATTAGGGGTAATAATAAGAGGAAATATTATCACGCTAATGACTCTGGAGTGCCAACCGCGATTACTATGAATACTTAGTAATATTGTAAGAAAAGTTATGAAATATTTAGCGCCAAACCTCAGCTTTTCTTCTGGATGATTGCGGTTCTCAAAAGCTTGCCATTATAATGAAAACTGTGTTCTATTTTTTTTGAAACAAAACTAAAGCGGGCAGGTAAGAGAGTTATGGCTAACGCAGATCTTGATAAACAACCGGATTCCGTCTCCTCAGTTCTGAAAGTTTTTGGCATTTTGCAGGCGCTGGGAGAAGAAAGAGAGATTGGTATTACTGAACTTTCGCAACGCGTGATGATGTCGAAAAGTACCGTCTATCGCTTTTTGCAGACGATGAAATCGCTAGGTTATGTGGCTCAGGAAGGCGAGTCTGAGAAATATTCTCTCACCTTGAAGTTATTTGAGCTGGGCGCGAAGGCGTTGCAGAACGTCGATCTTATTCGTAGCGCGGATATTCAAATGCGCGAGCTGTCTCGCTTAACCCGCGAAACCATTCATCTCGGCGCACTGGATGAGGACGGCATTGGCATCGTTTATATTCATAAAATCGATTCCATGTACAACCTGCGGATGCATTCTCGCATTGGTCGCCGCAACCCGCTGCATAGCACCGCCATTGGTAAAGTGCTGCTGGCGTGGGGTGAGCGAAGCGAAGTGGATTCATTGTTGTCAGAAATGGAATTTACCCGCAGTACCGAAAACACGCTGCTTGATGCGGACGCGCTGCGTAACGCGCTGGTGAAGGTTCGCGAGCAGGGCTTTGGCGAAGATATTGAAGAGCAGGAGCAGGGGCTGCGTTGTATCGCCGTGCCGGTGTTTGACCGTTTCGGCGTGGTGACTGCCGGTTTGAGTATCTCCTTCCCGACCATTCGTTTCTCTGAAGAAAGCAAAAACGATTATGTCAGCATGCTGCACACCGCGGCGCGCAACATCTCCCAGCAGATGGGCTACCACGACTACCCGTTCTAATCCGCTGGCTCCCCTAACTCGTGTTAAACCAGGTTAGGGGAGACGGCCACCCACTAGGGAAATTAGGTTAAGTCAGAGAGCTTACGCCCGGCGTCGATCAGCTCTTTCAGCAGCATCTGGCGGCGCTCCTCTGGCGTGTCGCGACTGACCATAAAGCAGATGGCGGCCACCGCCTGCCCCCCGCGAGAGCGAATCGGCGCGGCCATGCAGCAGGTAAAGCTCTCTGATAGGCCTTCCGTCATGCAATATCCCAAATGCCCCGCGTAGTGGATCTCGTTGAGAAACGTCTGTTTATCCAGGATCTGACCATTGGCGAGCTGGTAGTCTTCTTCCGGGATCAGCTTGAGAATATCGCTATCCGACCAGTTGCTCAGCAGCAAGCGCCCGGTCGCTGTCCAGGTAATGGGCACTCGCACGCCGATATCTGAGGTGATTTTGAACGGATGCGCGTTACTTTCTGAGAGCACCACGGTGTATTTATTGCCTTCCAACATACAGAGTTGAACGGTTTCTCCATGGCGTGCCACAATCTCTACCATCAACTGATGAGCCCGGCGGATCAGGTCATTGTGCGCCATGTAGTCTGCACCGTAATAGTGCATCTCGCGGCCGAAAAATACCGCGCCGTCGGCATCTAACTCCAGCAGGCCAGCGTCACCCAACAGGCTCACCAAGTCATAGACGCTCGAGCGTGGAGCCCCGGTCGCTTCAATCAGATCCCGCATCGCCATGGGCCTGCCGGCAATATGCAATTGGCGAAAAATATCGATAACCCTGTCAACACCGCGCGCCCGCGATACTTTCTCATCTGGCATAAGCCAACTCCTCTGTGGTAATGGTGCGGACGGAATATATTCAACGCATCATACACGGCCCGATGAATTTAACCCATCCCCGGCGTTAAAGAATTAATCCTGATATCTATTTAAAGAGAAATAACCTGTTCTATTTTGGTGCCCCATTTTAGCGCGCTGCAATTAATGGCGGCAGAAGAAATAAGATAAAGATCACATTCTCATCCAGAGGCGCAGTGTGAAAGTTTTATTTATGAGACGCAGAACACATCGCCGAAAACTAATTAATCCAGTGCATATTGCAAAAGCTCATTTCATATGCAAATCTGAAGTTGTCCGGTATCAGAGATTGATGTCCAGTATATCGGACGATTGATGTGTCGATGCAGGCACAGCATTTTCCCACACAGGAGCAGTAATGCATGGCGATTAAACGTTACGGTGTAGAAGGTGGAACAGGCACGGGCGGCCAGAAACTCCCCTTCGCACGGGCCGTAGAGGCCGATGGCTGGTTATATATCTCCGGCCAGACGCCGATGCTTGACGGCGAAGTCGTCGAGGGTGGCATCATTGAACAGACCCAACTGGCCTTCGACAACTGCTTAACCATCATGCGCGAAGCCGGTTATCAGGTAGAAGATGTGGTTCACGTCACGGCGGTATTAACTGACGCGCGCTATTTCAGTTCATTTAATAAAGTATTCAGTGAGATATTTAAAGGTAATCCTCCAGCCCGTATTTGTAGCGTTCAAGATTTAGTTGTGGACTGTAAAGTAGAAGTGGATATGAAATGCTTCCGCTCTGATCGTAAATAATTATTTCAATTAAATTTGGCTATCGATTTATTTAATACTACGACCGCACCGGGACAGTATTTATTCTCACCTGCTTTTCATTTTTCTGTGAAATTATTTTTCATATCAGTCTCCATTTACATAAAGAGAGAAAAAATGAATACAACATCGCTGAAAGTAAGTGTCAAAGCCGCTGCCACCACCTTGGCATTGCTCATTCTGGCAGGCTGTACGCCGACCGACGATAAAAAAGCAGCCGGCGCTGCGCCGCAATCTGCCCTGCAAACCGTGCTTCAGCGCGGCACGCTGCGCGTTGGCGACTGCCTGAGTTTCGCGCCATTCGGTTTTTACGATAAAGATAATAACCCGGACGGCTATGACGTTGATTTAGCCAAAGCCCTCGCCAAAGAGATGGGCGTTAAGCTGGAAATGGTCAATACCACCAGCGCCAACCGAATTCCAAACCTGCAAACCAATAAAGTCGACGTGGTGTTCTGTAACTTCACGCGCAATCTTGATCGCGCTAAAGAAATTACCTTCACCAACCCTTACGTGGTGGCGAGTGAAGCGATGCTGGTGCGTAAAAATAGCGGTATTCAATCTGCCCATGATATGGCGGGTAAAACTATCGCGACGGTGAAAGGCTCAACCAACGGCGATGAAGTGCGCAATCTGGGTATTAAAGTCAATATTCAGGAATATGACTCCTCGCAGGCTGCCATTCTGGCGGTGAAACAGGGTCAGGCCGACGCCATGATTGAAGATAACAACTTCCTGGCGTATCAGGCCAAGCTCGACCCTACATTGGCCGTGACCAATGAGGCGCTGGTGCCTCTTGAGTACAACGCCTTTGCCGTGAAACAGGGCGATCAGGTGTGGGCTAACTATTTGAATGAGTTCCTCTTCGAGATTAATGCCTCTGGCGACAACGCCACGCTGTATCAGAAATGGTTTGGCAGCAAACCTCGCTACCCGCTGAATCCACAATATTGATAGTAAAGGGCGCGGCAGTTGATGCCGCGCCACTCGAAGGAGTAGAACCATGAGTTATCAATGGCTAACCCTGTGGCGCTATGGCGATACGTTTCTTTCCGCCGCGTGGCTGACCCTGCAAGTCACTATTATCGCCTTTGCGCTGGCCTTAGCGCTGGGACTTATCTCGGCGTTGGCGAAGTCATCCCGTCTGGCGGTGGTGCGCTGGATAAGCCACTGCTATGTCGAATTTATCCGTAACACGCCGGTATTGTTGCAGATATTCATCATTTTCTTCGGCCTGCCTTCCATGGGTATCACCATGAGTGCCTTCACTGCAGGGGTATTGGCGCTGGGGATTAACGTCGGGGCGTATCTGTCAGAAACCTTTCGTGCGGGTATTCAGTCAGTGCCGAAAGGCCAGCTAGAGGCCGCGTGGGTGCTGGGCATTCCGAAAAGTCAGGTGTTTATCAGCGTGGTGCTGCCCCAGGCCGCGCGGGCAGTATGGCCAGCCATCATTAACAACCTGATCCAGCTGCTGCTGGGTACTTCGCTGCTGTCGGCCATCGCGCTGCCGGAACTGACCGGCACGGCCACGGTGATTAACGCCCGCACGTTGCTCTATATCCAGACCTTCAGCATCGTGACGGTTATTTATCTGCTGTTTAGCAATATCTTCTCGTGGCTGGGGAGTGTGGCGGGGCGGAAGTTATTCCATCCGGCGCTGGTGACCTCGAGTAAAAGAGCCATATGGCGGCAGCCATTGAAATGGCTGACCCACACCGCGAAAGGAGGGAAAACCTCATGAGTGATTTAATCACCAGTTCTTTACCCATTCTGCTGCAAGGCTTGGGGATCACTTTAATGCTCTCGGTGGCGGCCATTATCGGCAGCACCTTGCTCGGCCTGCTGGCGGCGGTATTGCGCACCAGTAATCTGCCGATAGCCAAGCAGATCGCCGTGCTCTATACCGAGCTGTTTCGCGGCACGCCGGTGCTGATAACCCTGATGTTTATCTATTTCGGCGTGGCCTACTTCGGCTATGACATCAACCTGTTTGCGGCGGGCATTCTGGGCCTGAGTATTTACCAAGGGGCTTATATCGCCGAAGTGTTTCGCGGCGGGATTGAAGCCGTGCCGAAAGGCCAGTGGGAAGTCTCATGGATCCTTGGTCTGTCAAAACGCCAAACCTTTATGAGCGTGGTTCTGCCACAAACCCGTGGCATCGTGCTGCCGCCGCTCGTCGGCCAATATCTTTCTCTGATTAAAGATACGTCGATTGTCAGCATGATTGGCATGTCCGAGTTGATGCACCAAGGTCAGGCGATTGTTGACCGCGTCGGCCAGCCGGTGGTGATTTACGGCCTTGTTTCCTTGCTCTATTTCGCGGTTTGTTTCCCGCTTTCCCGTTGGGTTCAACATCATCAAACCAGGAGTCAGTTATCATGAGTAAACCCGCCATTATGCTGAATAATGTGACGAAATCCTTCGGCTCAACCCAAGTGCTGAAAGAGATCAGTCTGGACGTCTCACTGGGCGAGGTGCTGGTGCTGATTGGTGCTTCTGGCTCCGGGAAAAGTACCGTGCTGCGCATCATGAGTGGTCTGGAAACCGCCGACGGTGGCGAAATCTGGGTCAACAATGTGCCGCTGCATGACAATAAGCGCTCCCGCGAGATCTGCGGCCACGTCGGCATGGTGTTCCAGCAATTCAACCTGTTCCCACACAAAACCGCGCTGGGCAATGTCACGCTGGCGCTGATTAAGGCGCAAAAGCTCTCCGTGGCCGAAGCCAACAAGCGCGGCATGGCGGCGCTGGCGCGCGTCGGCCTGTCCGAGCGTTCACACCATTATCCGGCCCAGCTCTCCGGCGGCCAGCAGCAGCGCGTGGCGATCGCCCGTGCGCTGGCGGTCGAACCCAAAATCATGTTCTTTGATGAAGCCACGTCGGCACTCGACCCAGAGCTGGTGGGCGAAGTCATGGAAGTGATGCGCAGTCTGGCCCGCGAGGGTATGACCATGGTGGTGGTGACCCATGAGATGGGCTTTGCGCGTAAAACCGCCGACCGCGTGGTGTTTATGGACCAAGGCGTGATTGCCGAGCAGGGCACCCCGGAGCAGATTTTTGTTAATCCGCAGAATCAGCGTACCCAGCAATTCTTATCCCGCGTGCTTGAGCACTAATCGGAGGAAGCATGTCTGTTCAATTTCCATTGCGGGCCGATGGCCTGCTAGACCCACAGCAGGCCGCGCCGCGTTTTAAATCGGTGGCGGGCGCGGGTGATGCCCCTCTGCCACAGGGCACGGCGGTACTGAGTAGCGATAAGGTCTTTTCGCCACTGATGATCATGAAGCAGTCGGCGTTAGAAAATAACTTGCGCCAGCTGGCGGCGTTCTGCCGTGAGAATGGCGTGATGCTGGCGGCGCACGGCAAAACCTCGATGTCGCCGGGCGTGCTTCGCCGCGCCATTAGCGAAGGTGGGGCTTGGGGACTGGGTGCGGCGACCCCGGCTCAGGTGCGCGCACTGCGCCAGTTCGGTATTCGCAACGTGTTTCTAGCCAATGAGCTGGTGGACCCGGCGGGGATCCGCTGGATCGGCCAGTGGCAGAAAGATCACCCCGACCACGGCTTCCTCTGTTATGTCGATTCGCTGCAGGGCGTGAAGCTGCTGGAGCAGAATCTGGGTGACAGCCAGATCTCCGTGCTGCTGGAGATGTCGGTCAGCGGCGGCCGTACCGGCTGTCGGTCGCAGGAGGAGGCAGTTAGCATCGCCGAAGCCATTGCTGCCAGCAGCCAACTGCGGCTGGTCGGCGTGGCGGGGTATGAAGGCGCACTGGGCGCAGGGCGCGACGCGGCGGGCATTGCGCGAGTGAAAGCCTATTGCGAAATGATGATCGCCACGGCGGCGCGGTTGGCCGACAAGCAGCTGTTCGCCAGTGACAACATTATTCTTAGCGCGGGGGGCGGGGCGTGGTTTGACGTGGTGACGGCCTGCTTCACGGCGGCAAGCTTGCCTCTGGCGGTCACGCCGCTGATCCGCTCGGGTGCCTACATGGCACACGACAGCGGCCTTTATTCGCGCATTGCGCCTTTTGCCCAACCGGGCGCAACCCACCATTTCGAAGCGTCATTGGAAATCTGGGGCAGGGTGCTGTCTCGCCCCGAGCCGGGACTGGCTTTTGTGGATTTTGGCCGTCGTGACGTGCCTTTCGACCAAGACTTGCCAAACCCGCTGTGGATCCGCAATGCCGATGGCAGCGAGCCGCGCGCGGCCAGCCATTTGACTATCAGTGACGTGAACGACCAGCATGCCTATCTGCTGCTGCCGGAGGATGAGAAGCTCCAGCCGGGAGATTGGGTCGGGTGCGGCATTTCCCATCCATGCACCGCCTTTGATAAATGGCGCTACCTGCCGCTGGTGGATGACAACTACTGCGTCACGGATGCGCTGGAAACCGCGTTTTAAGCACTAAGTGTCTGAAATACAAAAAGGCCGCAACGTGATCCGTCGCGGCCTTTTTTATGGGGCTAGTGGGTCAATACTGAATTAGCGATGAGCCAGTTCGGCGTTCTCATCGGCGTCCAATACGGACTTATCAGTCTGGCGCAGCAACTGGCTGGTGATGGTACCGGCAGTCATTGAACCGCTGACGTTCAGCGCGGTACGACCCATATCAATCAACGGTTCGACTGAAATCAGCAGGGCAACCAGCGTTACCGGCAGGCCCATCGCAGGCAGCACGATCAGCGCCGCGAAGGTTGCACCGCCGCCCACACCGGCAACACCGGCAGAGCTGAGGGTCACGATACCGACGAGGGTTGCGATCCACATTGGGTCAAACGGGTTAATGCCCACGGTTGGCGCAACCATCACCGCGAGCATGGTCGGATACAGACCCGCACAGCCGTTTTGACCAATGGTGGCACCAAAGGACGCCGCGAAGCTGGCGATTGATTCAGGAATACCCAGACGACGCGTTTGCGCTTCAACGCTCAGCGGAATAGAAGCAGCGCTAGAACGGCTGGTGAAGGCAAACGTCAGCACCGGCCATACTTTGCGGAAGAATTTCGCTGGGTTAATGCCGGTGAAAGAGAGCAGCACCGCGTGAACCACAAACATGATGGCCAGACCCAAGTAGGAGGCCACCACGAAGCTACCCAGCTTGACGATATCCTGCACGTTAGAGCCGGCAACCACTTTGGTCATCAGGGCCAGCACGCCGTATGGAGTCAGCTTCATCACCAGACGAACCAGTTTCATCACCCAGGCTTGCAGAGTGTCGATGAACGCCAGCACGCGCGGGCCTTTCTCTTGGTCATCTTTAACCAGTTGCAGGGCAGCAACGCCAACGAAGGCAGCGAAGATAACCACGCTGATGATCGACGTCGGGCTTGCGCCAGTTAAATCGGCAAACGGGTTTTTCGGAATGAAGGACAGGATCAGCTGCGGCATGGTCAAGTCAGCGACTTTACCCACATAGTTGCTTTGCAGCGCAGACAGACGAGCCGTTTCTTGAGCACCCTGCACCAGACCGTCCGCGGTCAGGCCGAACAGGCCGGTGACAAACACACCCACCAAGGCTGCGATAAGCGTGGTGAACAGCAGCGTGCCGATAGTCAGGAAGCTGATTTTACCCAGCGAAGAGGCGTTATGCAGCTTGGCAACCGCACTCAGAATGGACACAAATACCAGCGGCATAACGATCATTTGCAGCAACTGCACATAACCGTTCCCGACGATATTGAACCAGGTAATAGAGGTTTTCAGTACCGGGTTGTCAGAGCCGTAAATCAGCTGCAATGCCAGACCAAACACCACGCCGATCACCAAACCGACCAGTACTTTTTTTGCCAGACTCCACTGCTTGTGGCGGGTTTGCGCCAAAAGTAGAAGGAGGGCGACGAAGACCACCACGTTAATCACGAGCGGAAGATTCATACCCAGATCTCCAAATTTCTAATTATGTTTTGCTTTTTGATGTCCCCAATGCGGGGAATGCACCATCCCATAGCGTTGGGGCATAGAATAACAGTTCATTTGGAGGGGGATTTATATCCAAAAAGAATGCTTTATAACTTTATGAGCTTAAAACGGCTTAAATATGCCTTTTGCGGTTGTTTTCTGCGCATTTTTAGGTGATCAGGTTCAATAATTTGCTAAATGACTCCGGCTTGATTGCACCAATAATGGGCGTCCAGTCGGGCCAGAACAGGGTGAAGCCCACCAAGAGTAAACATAATGTGCGCTCCAGCTGGTTGCCTTTCTGGCTATTAATCAGCGGCAGGCGAAAACGCCAGCGGCAGGGCCACAGCAGAGGTACTCCGGCAGGGGTCAGCATGTCCGCCAGTATATGGCTGAGGTAGCCGATAATCATTGCGTGGAAAGCGTCGATAGGGATCACCCAATCATGGGGGAAATGGGTACGCATCAGGAAAATGCCGCCGACCACCGCTAACAGGCTATGGGTGAACCCCCGATGCCCAAAGACGCGGGCAATGGGCGCGGAAACCCACTTAAGGCGCTGGCCTATTAGCGATTTTGGGTGATCAATGTCGGGCAGCAGTGACGTCAGCAGCGAGGCTGGGATAATATGCCACCAGTCCCCGTGCGCCAGCTCGGGAGAGAGCTGCGCTTTTTTGGCGAATACCGCACAGGCGATTGAAAATATGAGATGGCCTTCCGCCGTCATGACGCTTCCGAACTTAATAACTGTTATTTTATCCAGTATAAGTGAAACTGTCACAATCAGGGAAGAGTTACCCTGTAACGAATTGTCAACTATTTGAAATATAATAAAAAAGACGCCATTTTAGACGTCTTTTTTCGACTAATTTTACAGCTTAACGCGCCAACCAGCCGCCATCAACCGCCACGGTGTAACCATTCACATAGTCAGAGGCTTTTGACGCCAAGAAGACCACCGGCCCCATCACGTCCTCGGGCACGCCCCAGCGGCCCGCCGGAATCCGCTCCAAAATCTCTTTACTGCGACCTTCGTCGGCGCGCAGCTGCTCGGTGTTGTTGGTCGCCATATAGCCCGGCGCAATGGCATTCACGTTGATGCCGTGCTTGGCCCACTCATTAGCCATCAGGCGAGTGATCCCCATCACCGCGCTTTTTGACGCCGTGTAGGACGGCACGCGAATACCGCCCTGATAAGAGAGCATGGAGGCGATATTAATGATTTTGCCGCCGTGGCCCTGTTTGATGAACTGACGCGCCACGGCCTGCGACATAAAGAACAGCGTCTTACTGTTGACGTTCATCACGTCATCCCAGTTTTTCTCGCTGAACTCAATGGCGTCTTCGCGGCGAATAATCCCGGCGTTGTTGACCAGAATATCCAGATGCCCGAACTCGCCGACGGCTTTTTCAATCAGCTCCGGGATACCCTCGATGCTGCCCAGATCGGCGCGAAGATCCAGAAAACGGCGGCCCAGCGCCGTCACTTTTTCGGCGGTTTCATCGGGTGAACTCAGATTGACGCCGACAATATCACAGCCCGCCTGCGCCAAACCTATCGCCATACCCTGTCCAAGCCCGGTATTACAGCCGGTCACTAGCGCGACTTTTCCTGCCAAATCAAATGCATTAAGGATCATAGTCTTTTCTCTTTTAACAACGGCGCTCGGCCGAAAGATATCTCTGCTGGCCGATTAGCGCAGTTCGCTGACCTTCACGTGGTCCATATCGTCAAACACCTGATTCTCACCCACCATGCCCCAGATAAAGGTATAGCGCTTGGTGCCTACCCCGGCGTGAATCGACCAACTCGGGGAGATCACGGCCTGTTCATTGTGCACCAGCAGATGACGCGTCTCCTGCGGCTGGCCCATCATGTGGAATACGGCGGTTTCGTCGTCCATATCAAAGTAGAAATAGACTTCCATCCGGCGCTCGTGGGTGTGACACGGCATGGTGTTCCACAGGCTACCTTGCTCAAGCTTGGTCAGGCCCATGGTCAGCTGGCAGGTTTCCAGCACGTCAGGAACGATAAACTTATTGATGGTACGACGGTTGCTGGTGGCCGGGTCGCCGATGGTTTGCGGAGAAGCCTCGGCCAGCGTGATTTTCTTGTTCGGGAAGGTGGTGTGGGCCGGCGCGCTGTTGTAATAGAACTTGGCGGGCTTGGCCGGGTCGAGGCTGCTGAACTCAACGTTTCGCGCCCCTTTGCCGACATACAGGGCTTCTTCATTGCCAATCTCATAGGTGGTGCCATCGACAGCTATCAGGCCCGGCCCGCCAATATTGATCACCCCCAATTCGCGGCGCTCAAGGAAATAGCTCACGCCAAGCTGCTTGCCCACTTCGTCACCCACCGACACCTTGGCATCAATCGGCATCACGCCGCCGACAATAATGCGGTCGATATGGCTGTACGTCATGGTGTAGTTGTTTTTTTCGAAGATTTTCTCAATCAGAAATTCGCGACGTAATCCCGCGGTGTCGAGCTGTTTGGCGTGGTCGCTATGGATGCTTTGACGGACTTGCATGTCGGTGCCTCTCGTGCGTGGTAAGTGCAATGAAGGAAGGAGTTGTCGGCGCTGACTGAGGTGACGCGTGGCAGTGACATCACCACAAAGATCAAACCGCCGGCTCGTCCTTGGTCTGTGCAGCATAAAGTCATTGGCATATGAATTCAATAAAAATGAAATGATGTTTTATTTATTTTATGAGGGAGGTCAAGATTATCGAAACTGATCCTCGAGCCTTAGAGAAGGGCGAGTAGAATGATTTTCAGGTTTGAGCCGTTAAGGTTCGCTTTCCCTCTTTAATTCCTACCAAAAGGCGCTGCGATGAAAACGTTCTTTATAGATGAAGAAACCCCATGGGAAGAGCTTGGGCACGGCGTGAAACGCAAAATCATGACCTGGAGCGATGACCTGATGATGGTCGCGGTGCACTTCGACAAAGGGGCAATTGGCGTGGCGCACAAGCATGATATTCATGACCAGTTTGCTTATGTGGCGGCGGGCAGCTTTGAAGTGGAGATAGAAGGCGAGAAGAAGATCCTTGGCGTCGGGGATGCGTACCGGGCGGTGAAGCACGAGATGCACGGCGTGGTGGCGCTTGAGCAAGGCAGTGTGCTGATTGACACCTTTTCACCCAAGCGCGCGGACTTTCTGTAAAACTATAATGTTTAGCGAATATGTTCGACGCGCAGCTGCTCAAGGGAGGAGAGTTTAATGTCAGCCAGCGCCCAGCGCGGGTCTTCACTGAACTCATGGTCCGGCACCACGATGGATCGCATGCGGGCGGCCTTAGTGGCAATCATGCCATTAAAGGAGTCTTCCAGCGTGACGCAGTTCAGCGGGTCAACCTGCAACTGGCCGGCTGCCTGAATATAGACTTCAGGGTGAGGCTTGCTGTAAGGCAGGTGCTCGGCGGAGGCGCGGATTTGGAAGTAGCCGGTGAGGTTAAACATCTCGAGCACTTTATCCAGCATGTGCAGCGGAGAAGCCGAAGCTAAACCAATTTTCAGCCCCTGATCGCGGCACAACTCTAAGGCGTGGGTGACGCCGGGCAGCAGCGGGCGGGTCTGTTCCACCAGTTCGATGGCGCGAGCAATCACGCGCTGCGTCACTTCCTCCTGCGTCGGCCCCTGCCAAGGCATGGCCTGATACCACATCCGCACTACCTGATCGATGCGCAAACCCAGCGTGTCAGGCAGCAAATGGCGCTGCGATAGGTCTAATCCCAAATCGCCAAAAATATCCAGCTCGGCCTGTGTCCACAGGGGTTCAGAGTCGATCAGCAGACCATCCATATCAAATATTGCCGCAGCAATAGGACGCGAGTACGCCATTGTTTTTCTCTCCATGGTTGAGGTTTTCGCCACTCTATCACTCGTTGGCTCAGGGCAGAAGTCAGATACATCGCGCCCGGCAAACGGAAATATTGTCTGACTTTGTGTCTAAGCCATTAAAACAGTGGGCGACATTCCTAATCTGCGGGTAGACTTAGTCGATATCTGAGACGTCTTCACAAGGGGAATTCATGACGTATCAACAGGCCGGGCGCGTTGCCGTACTAAAGCGGATCTTGGGTTGGGTGGTTTTCATTCCCGCATTACTGTCGACCATCATTTCATTGCTGAACTTTGTCTATGAGCACAGTAAAGCCCAGCAGGGGATTAACGCGGTGATGTTGGATTTCGTCCATGTCATGGTCGATATGGTGCGTTTCAACACCTCGTTCTTGAATATGTTTTGGTACAACTCGCCGGTTCCGGTGCTCGGGCAGGGCCTCACCACGGCTAACATCGTGTTCTTTATTATCTACTGGCTGATTTTTGTCGGTCTGGCGCTACAGGCTTCAGGTGCGCGCATGTCACGCCAGGTTAAACATATCCGCGAAGGCATTCAGGATCAGCTGATTTTGGAGCAGGCGAAAGAGGGCGAAGGGCGCACTAAGCAGCAAATCGAAGAGCGCATCGTCTTACCGCGACACACGATTTTTGTGCAATATTTCCCACTTTATATCCTGCCGATTATTCTGGCAGTGATTGCCTATTTCATTCTCAAATTATTAGGTTTAATTGCCTGAGAATTAATTCGCAAGGTCAGTATTAAGCGGCAAACAATGAGCCTGAATCTGTAATAGATTCAGGCTCTTTTATTATGCCCCGTCGCTCTGCATTAATCGTTCAATTGCCCGTTGCGCCACCACCAGATGTTGACCGCCAAAAAGATTACTGCGATTGAGCAGATAATATAATTGGTAAACCGGCTGGCGAAGGGTGAAATCGTCGGGAAGGGGAGTACGGCTTTGATATCCATCGTAAATATAGCTGGGGACGTTGGGATATAAAGGCAGCATGGCGAAATCGCATTCGCGATCTCCCCAGTAGCAGGCCGGGTCGAAAATTACCGGACCACCCTCGGATAAAGCGCAGTTGTGCGGCCACAGGTCGCCGTGCAGCAAAGAGGGCTGCGGCTGGTGGTTATGCAGCCGGGCGCGAACCTTTTCCGTGATGTCTTCGATATTGCCAAACACCATGCCTTTCTCGGCGGCTAGCTGTAACTGCCAGCCAATTCTCTGCTCGGCAAAGAAGCTCGACCAGCGTTTTTGCCAGCTATTGGGCTGGGGCAGTGTTGCCAGCTCGTTATCAAAATCAAGCCCGAACTGGAGTTGTTCGCTCCACTGGTGCAGGGCCGACAGCTGCTGGCCTAGCAGGTAAGCACTGTGCTGATCCAGGGGTTTAAGAGGGAGATATTCAAGTAAGAGGAAGCTGTAATCACGGTCGCTGCCCACGCCATACACCTCAGGCACTTTCACCGTTTTACTGCGAGCGAGTAAGGCGAGTTGGTCAGCCTCGGCGGCAAAAATGGGCAGCATCTCGCGTGAATTACATTTCACGAAGATATCCCTGTCTCCATAACTGAGTCGCCACGCTGGGTGGATTTCACCCCCGGGAAGCTCAACCCGTTCACGGATTTCGGCGCTACCAAGATGTTCACTTAACAAACGATTAACGGCTTGCCACATGGAATCACCCCTTCTGACTGGCCTGATTATTCATTAAGTTAGCGTCTTTCTCACTTGAAAAACCCGATCTGGCCCACAGCAAAATCAGGTTGTGAAGTAAATACGCGTGATCTGCTTCATCTGTTTGTCACAAAGAGAATATGAAATTAGGAATTAGTGACGCTAATAGTGCATATATAAGCAGAATTATCTTATCGACTCTTTCCTAATACCTTTGTTTAACAGCACATTATTCAGCATAGACTAAAAATATATTCAGGTGTACGAAGAAGATGTATATGCTGGCTTTCGTCAAAGTCGCGAGAGGCATAACGTGAAACCAAACATTCTTTATTTGATGGCCGCGCTTTTATTAGCGGGTTGCGCTAAAGAAACGCCGGTACAACGGACTCACTTTCTGAATCCGCCGGCCGCATTACCGGATACGTCCATGATGCATGAAGGACCCTACGGCAGTGTGATACACCAGGCGGCAAATACCTATGGTGTTGATGAAACACTGGTAAAGGCGATTATTCAGGTTGAGTCAGGTTTTAATCCGACGGTGGTCAGTAAGTCTAACGCGATTGGCCTGATGCAGTTAAAAGCATCGACGGCAGGGCGTGATGCTTACCGGATAAAAGGGCGCTACGGGCAACCCAGCACCCATGAGTTGAAAGATCCCGCGGTGAATATCGATTTAGGTACAGCTTACCTAAGCATGTTGCAGCAACAGTTGGCGGGTATCAGCGACCCACAAACGCGGCGTTATGCAACAACAGTGGCTTATGTAAACGGTGCAGGGGCACTACTGAGAACCTTCTCCAGCGACAGAACTTACGCTGTAGCCAAGATTAATCAGATGACGCCACAACAGTTCTATGAACACGTGCAGCAAAAACACCCGGCTCCGCAGGCCCCTCGCTACCTGTGGAAAGTGAACAACGCTTATCTGGCCATGAGATAAGCACTGTTCATTCTATCCGTCAGCAGCGCAATCAGGCTGCTGGCGGGTAGTGTGAAATAATCTCCAGAATGCCGTTAATGCCAAACTGAACGCCCATACACACCAGCAAGAACCCCATCAGACGCGAAATCGCTTCAATCCCGCTTTTCCCCACCAGACGCATAATCGCCCCAGAGCTTCTTAAACAGAGCCACAGGATCAGGCCGATGAGGAAGAAGGTCAGCACTGGCGCAACGGCAATCACCCACTCAGGGAAATCCACTCCGTCTTTGATGGCAGAGGCGCTGCTGATGATCATCGCAATGGTCCCCGGCCCGGCGGTGCTTGGCATGGCGAGCGGTACAAAGGCGATGTTTGGCGAGTCCTGCTTCTTCATCTCCTCGGTTTTATTCTCCACCATGGTCTTCTCTTCAGCGTGTGGCTGAGGAAATAGCATGCGAAAACCGATAAAGGCGACAATCAGGCCCCCGGCGATACGCAGCCCCGGAATGGAAATCCCGAAGGTATTCATCACCAACTGACCGGCATAAAACGCCACGGTCATAATGGCGAACACGTAAACGGAGGCCATCAGCGACTGCTGGTTGCGCTCCTGCGTGGTCATATTGCCCGACAGACCTAGCAGCAGCGCGACAGTGGTCAGGGGGTTAGCCAGCGGCAACAGAATCACTAAGCCCAGTCCGACGGCTTTAAATAATTGGGCAATTTCGGTCATGATTTTCCATCCATTTTCAACATCCTTTCAATATGAGTGCTGTGCAGATAATTACACGAAAAATAGCACCATTAAGCAACCAAGGTTGCTGGAAAACTGCGCTTTACGAATGTTACACTGGCTGGCGTTTTTTACGTCGCATCTTGAGGCAATGAAGTCGGGGCCTTACAGGTGCATGTATTCGGCAAAGTAGAGCTGAATAGCGTAACTAACTAAATGAATTTAAACCCAAATATTTTCTATATGTGCTCTGTCGTGTGGGGCACCACTGTAGATAAGGAATTAACATGCCAGTTATTACTCTTCCTGACGGAAGTCAGCGTTCGTTTGATGCTCCCGTTTCTCCCCTTGATGTCGCCCTTGATATCGGTCCAGGTCTGGCGAAAGCCTGTATCGCTGGCCGCGTAAATGGCGAATTGGTTGATGCAACGGATCTCATTACTCAGGACGCACAGTTAGCGATCATCACTGCCAAAGACGAAGCCGGTTTGGAAATCCTGCGTCACTCCTGTGCGCACTTGTTAGGTCACGCAATCAAACAATTGTGGCCGAACACCAAAATGGCCATTGGTCCAGTTATCGACAACGGTTTCTATTACGACGTTGATATCGATCGCACGCTGACTCAGGAAGACCTCGATCTGCTTGAAAAGCGTATGCACGAGTTGGCTGAAAAGAATTACGACGTAATTAAAAAGAAAGTCAGCTGGCAGGAAGCGCGCGATACTTTTGCAAGCCGTGGCGAGCAATACAAAGTGGCAATTCTGGATGAGAACATCAGTCATGATGATCAGCCAGGCTTGTATCACCATGAAGAATACGTCGACATGTGCCGCGGTCCGCACGTGCCAAATATGCGTTTCTGCCATCACTTCAAACTGCAGAAAACCTCCGGTGCTTACTGGCGTGGCGACAGCAAAAACAAAATGCTGCAACGCATCTACGGCACCGCGTGGGCTGAGAAGAAGCAGTTAAATGCTTATCTGCAACGCCTTGAAGAAGCAAGCAAACGCGACCACCGTAAAATTGGTAAGCAGCTTGACCTGTACCACATGCAGGAAGAAGCGCCAGGCATGGTGTTCTGGCACAACGACGGTTGGACTATCTTTCGCGAGCTGGAAGCCTTCGTGCGCATGAAACTGAAGTCTTACGACTATCAGGAAGTCAAAGGTCCATTCATGATGGACCGCGTACTGTGGGAAAAAACAGGTCACTGGGATAACTATAAAGACGCGATGTTCACCACCTCTTCCGAGAACCGTGAGTATTGCATCAAACCGATGAACTGCCCGGGCCACGTGCAGATCTTCAACCAAGGTTTGAAATCTTACCGCGACCTGCCATTGCGTATGGCTGAGTTCGGTAGCTGTCACCGTAATGAGCCATCTGGCGCATTGCACGGCCTGATGCGCGTTCGTGGCTTTACTCAGGATGATGCGCACATCTTCTGTACTGAAGAGCAGGTCCGTGACGAAGTAAACAGCTGTATTCGCATGGTTTACGACATGTACAGCACTTTTGGTTTCGAAAAGATTGTGGTGAAACTTTCCACCCGTCCTGAGAAGCGCATCGGTACTGACGAAATGTGGACTAAAGCCGAGGATGACTTGGCTGCTGCACTGACTGAAAACAAGATTGAATTCGAATATCAACCGGGCGAAGGCGCGTTTTATGGTCCGAAAATTGAATTCACCTTGCATGATTGTTTGGATCGTGCGTGGCAGTGTGGTACCGTGCAACTCGACTTTTCATTACCGGGTCGCTTGAACGCGTCTTACATCGGCGAAAGCAACGACCGTCAAGTGCCAGTAATGATTCACCGAGCAATTTTGGGCTCTATGGAACGCTTCATCGGTATTCTTACCGAAGAGTATGCAGGTTTCTTCCCAACGTGGATTGCTCCGGTTCAGGTTGTGGTAATGAATATTACCGATACACAAGCTGCCTATGTCGAAGAATTAACTAAAAAACTGCAAGATGCAGGCATTCGCGTTAAAGCCGACTTGAGAAATGAGAAGATTGGCTTTAAAATTCGCGAACACACGCTACGCCGTGTCCCTTATATGTTGGTTTGTGGCGATAAAGAGGTCGAAGCAGGCAAAGTTGCCGTTCGTACCCGCCGCGGAAAAGACTTGGGAAGCATGGACGTTAGCGAAGTCGTTGACAAACTGCTGGCGGAAATCCGCAGCAGAAGTCTTCATCAACTGGAGGAATAAAGTATTAAAGGCGGAAAACGAGTTCAACCGGCGCGTCCTAATCGCATTAACAAAGAGATTCGCGCGCAAGAAGTTCGCCTCACCGGCGTCGATGGCGAGCAGATTGGTATTGTCAGTCTGAATGAAGCTCTTGAAAAAGCTGAGGAAGCGGGCGTCGATTTAGTAGAAATCAGTCCGAATGCCGAACCGCCAGTTTGTCGAATCATGGATTACGGCAAATTCCTCTACGAGAAGAGCAAGTCGACCAAAGAGCAGAAGAAGAAGCAAAAAGTTATTCAGGTTAAGGAAATCAAATTCCGGCCTGGTACCGATGATGGCGACTATCAGGTCAAACTACGCAACCTGATTCGCTTTCTGGAAGATGGCGATAAAGCCAAAATCACCCTGCGGTTCCGTGGGCGTGAGATGGCGCACCAACAGATCGGTATGGAAGTGCTTAACCGCGTCCGTAAAGACCTGTGTGAAGATTCTGAATTGGCCGTTGTCGAATCCTTCCCTACGAAGATCGAAGGCCGTCAGATGATCATGGTGCTCGCACCTAAGAAGAAACAGTAAGGCTTCCAAGTAACTTCCCCCGCGCAGTGCTTGCGCTGCGTGGGTTTAGTTCGCCTTTCTGATTCATGTAATTAACAATGCGAAGTGGAATTTAAAATGCCAAAGATCAAAACAGTACGTGGCGCCGCTAAACGCTTCAAAAAAACCGCTAACGGTGGTTTTAAGCGTAAGCACGCTAACCTGCGTCATATTCTGACCAAAAAAGCTACTAAGCGTAAACGTCACTTGCGTCCAAAAGGCCTGGTATCCAAGAACGATTTGGGTCTGGTCTCTGCATGTCTGCCGTACGCATAAATACACTTTTTTTAATCAAGAATAATACTCAGGAGAGCATATGGCTCGCGTAAAACGTGGTGTGATTGCACGTGCACGTCACAAGAAAATTTTAAAGCAGGCGAAAGGTTACTACGGTGCCCGTTCGCGCGTATATCGTGTTGCATTCCAGGCTGTTATCAAAGCTGGTCAATACGCTTACCGTGACCGTCGTCAAAAGAAACGTCAGTTCCGTCAGCTGTGGATCGCGCGTATCAACGCAGCAGCTCGTCAGAACGACATGTCTTACAGCAAATTCATTAACGGCTTGAAAAAAGCTTCTATTGAAATTGACCGTAAGATTTTGGCTGATATCGCAGTTTTCGATAAGTTCGCGTTCAGCGCACTGGTAGAAAAAGCGAAAGCAGCTCTGGCGTAAGTCAGCTAAAAAGAGGGAGCTTGCTCCCTCTTTTTTGTTTATAATCAGTCAAGTTGTCATCTCACAGTGTGACAATAACGCCAGCAAACTGAGCATCAACAAGGTAACGCAAGCATGAACACTGCTATTTTCCGTTTCTTTTTTTACTTTAGCGCCTGATTCAGGAAGGCTTTCGCGCGTAAGAGAAGAAACGAAAAGTAGCGCCTAAGCCTCCCTCGTGGAGGCTTTTTTGTATCTGTTCTTTATTTACTAAGGTTCAGGGCTTAACGCGCGCCCCTGATAAATTACCGGTTATTTCACATCCGGCCATATAAGCCAGAAGAAGAGGAAAGCAATGCCACATCTCGCAGAACTGGTCGCCAGTGCCAAGGCCGCCGTAGAGAGTGCTCAGGATATTGCCGCATTAGAAACAGTGCGCGTCGAATATTTGGGTAAGAAGGGCCATTTTACGCTCCAGATGAAAACGCTGAGCGAATTACCTGCTGAAGAACGTCCAGCCGCAGGTGCAGTCATTAACCAGGCGAAGCAAGAAGTCCAGGAAGCGCTGAATGCGCGTAAGAACGAGCTTGAGTCAGCGGCGATGAACGCCCGTCTGGCAGAAGAAACCATCGACGTTTCACTGCCGGGCCGTCGTATCGAAAATGGCGGTTTACACCCAGTGACCCGCACCATTGACCGTATTGAAACTTTCTTCGGCGAGTTAGGTTTTTCGGTCGCCACCGGCCCTGAAATCGAAGATGACTATCACAACTTCGACGCCTTGAATATTCCAGGCCACCACCCGGCGCGTGCCGACCATGACACCTTCTGGTTCGACGCTACCCGTCTGCTGCGCACCCAAACTTCTGGCGTACAAATTCGTACCATGAAAGGCCAGCAGCCGCCGATCCGCATTATTGCGCCGGGCCGCGTATATCGTAACGACTACGACCAGACTCACACCCCGATGTTCCACCAGATGGAAGGGCTGATCGTTGATAAAGACATTAGCTTCAGCAACCTGAAAGGGACGCTGCACGACTTCCTGAATAACTTCTTTGAAGCTGATTTGCAGATTCGTTTCCGCCCGTCTTACTTCCCATTCACCGAGCCTTCCGCTGAAGTTGACGTCATGGGCAAAAACGGCAAATGGCTGGAAGTACTGGGTTGCGGGATGGTGCATCCAAACGTGCTGCGCAACGTAGGTATCGATCCAGAAATCTATTCGGGCTTCGCATTCGGTATGGGCATGGAGCGTCTGACCATGCTGCGCTATGGCGTAACCGATTTGCGCGCTTTCTTCGAAAACGATCTGCGTTTCCTCAAACAGTTTAAGTAAGGCGGGAATATCACATGAAATTCAGCGAACTTTGGTTGCGTGAATGGGTAAACCCAGCCATCAGCAGCGAAGCATTATCCGACCAGATCACCATGGCCGGGCTAGAAGTCGACGGCGTTGAGCCTGTCGCGGGTGCCTTTAACGGCGTTGTCGTGGGTGAAGTGGTCGAGTGCGGCCAGCATCCTAACGCCGATAAACTGCGCGTGACAAAAGTCAACGTCGGCGGCGATCGCCTGCTCGACATCGTTTGTGGCGCCCCGAACTGCCGTCAGGGTCTGAAAGTTGCTGTAGCCACCGTCGGCGCGGTATTGCCGGGCGACTTCAAAATCAAAGCCGCCAAACTGCGCGGTGAGCCTTCAGAGGGCATGCTGTGCTCCTTCTCCGAACTGGGCATTTCCGACGACCATGACGGCATCATTGAGCTGCCATTGGACGCGCCTATCGGTACTGACATCCGTGAATTCCTCAAACTGGATGACAACACCATTGAAATCAGCGTGACCCCAAACCGTGCCGACTGTCTGGGCATCATCGGCGTGGCGCGCGACGTCGCGGTGATTAACCAGCTCGCTCTGAACGAGCCGGATATGTCGCCTGTTGCTGCTACCATCAGCGACGTGCTGCCAATTGACGTGCAGGCAACCGAAGCCTGCCCGCGCTATCTTGGCCGCGTAGTTAAAGGCATCAATGTTAAAGCCGATACGCCACTGTGGATGCGTGAAAAGCTGCGTCGTTGCGGCATTCGTTCCATTGACCCAGTGGTTGATATCACCAACTACGTGCTGCTGGAACTTGGCCAGCCAATGCACGCCTTCGACCTCAATCGCATTCAGGGCGGCATCGTTGTGCGTCTGGCGAAGAAAGATGAAGCGCTGACACTGCTTGATGGCACCGAAGCCAAGCTGAATGACGACACGCTGGTGATTGCTGACCACGAGAAAGCCTTAGCCATGGGCGGCATTTTCGGTGGTGAGCACTCCGGTGTAAACGAAGAGACGCAGGACGTATTGCTCGAAAGCGCCTTCTTCAACCCGCTGTCCATCACCGGCCGCGCCCGCCGTCAGGGTCTGCATACTGATGCATCCCATCGCTACGAGCGTGGTGTTGATCCACAGCTGCAATTCAAAGCCATGGCGCGCGCCACTGCGCTGCTGCTGGAGATTTGTGGTGGTCAGGCTGGACCGGTTATCGATGTCACCTCTGAAAAAGACCTGCCAAAAGCGGCCACTATTGAGCTGCGTCGTGAAAAACTGGATCGCCTGATTGGTCATCACGTTGAAGACACACAGGTTACCGACATCCTGACTCGTCTTGGCTGCAAAGTAGAGCATCACGGCGCAAGCTGGACGGCGGTTGCGCCAAGCTGGCGTTTTGATATGCAAATCGAAGAAGATTTGGTCGAGGAAGTGGCCCGCGTGTATGGCTACAACAACATTCCTGACGTGCCGGTTAAGGCTAATCTGGAAATGACCAAGCATCGCGAAGCCGATTTGTCCCTGAAGCGGGTGAAAAACCTGCTGGTGGATCGCGGTTTCCAAGAAGCGATCACCTACAGCTTCGTTGACCCTAAAATTCAGAACTTACTGCATCCGGGCGAAGAAGCCCTGATTCTGCCAAGCCCAATCTCGGTAGAAATGTCAGCCATGCGCCTTTCTCTGTGGACTGGCCTGCTGACTTCAGTGGTTTACAACCAGAATCGCCAGCAGAACCGCGTGCGTATTTTTGAAAGTGGCCTGCGCTTTGTTCCTGATACACAAGCTGATTTGGGTATCCGTCAGGACGTCATGCTGTCTGGTGTGATCGCAGGTAACAAAAATGAAGAGCATTGGGATCTGGCGCGTCAGGCGGTTGACTACTACGATTTGAAAGGTGATCTTGAAGCGATTCTTGAGCTTACCGGCAAATTGGATGACGTTCAGTTTAAAGCTGAAGTGAATCCAGCACTGCATCCAGGACAGAGTGCAGCAATTTATTTACGCGGCGAACGTATTGGTTTTATTGGTGTAGTACACCCAGAGCTGGAACGTAAGCTGGATCTGAACGGTCGCACAGTGGTGTTCGAAATGCTGTGGAATAAGGTCGCAGACCGCGTGCTGCCTGATGCGAAGGAGGTTTCTCGCTTCCCAGCTAACCGTCGTGACATCGCTGTTGTCGTGGCTGAAAACGTTGCCGCAGACGATATTTTGGCAGAGTGTAAGAAAGTTGGCGCAAATCAGGTAGTTGGCGTAAACTTATTTGACGTGTACCGTGGGAAGGGCGTGACTGAAGGCTATAAAAGCTTGGCCATCAGTCTGGTATTGCAGGATACCGCTCGTACACTGGAAGAAGAGGAGATCGCCGCTACCGTTGCAAAATGCGTAGAGGCTCTAAAACAGCGATTCCAAGCATCCTTGAGGGATTGAACCTATGGCGCTTACTAAAGCTGAAATGTCAGAACACCTGTTTGAGAAGCTTGGGCTTAGCAAACGGGATGCCAAAGACCTGGTCGAACTGTTTTTCGAAGAAGTGCGTCGCGCTTTGGAGAATGGCGAACAAGTTAAATTGTCTGGTTTTGGCAATTTCGATCTGCGTGACAAAAACCAACGTCCGGGACGTAACCCGAAAACCGGCGAAGATATTCCTATCACGGCGCGCCGTGTGGTGACTTTCCGTCCGGGGCAGAAGTTGAAAAGCCGGGTTGAGAATGCCACTCCAAAAGAGTAAGTGAGTTGGACAAAAAGGTCGCGAAAGCGGCCTTTTTTTTATGCTTTACCTGTCAAAGCCCACATTCTTCTTTTTCCTGACTGCCATTTTTAAAGATTTTAATTAGAGTTTGAAAAAATAACGTTAAGAGGCTTTAGCCTTCAGGAATAGTCTGATAGATTAATTTCATCGGCCTTGAGTCTTTATTTAAATTTTTTACTGGTCTGAAGAAATAAAACAAACAAAAAGGGACCGAAGTCCCTTGATGAAAAATAATCATTGTGTTTATTACTCATGCCAGTGAGTAATGACCTAATAAAAAATACTACTAATAAGGATGCCCGTAGTAACCGCGATGATAACCACCATGGTAGCCGCCGTGGTCGTAAGGGCCGGGGAAGATGCAGCCGCTCAGGCTTATGACAACCAGAGTGATGCCAACGAAAGCTAATATTCTACGCATGGAAATATCCTTTATCTGAAGAAACGTTCTCAGTATAAATAGATAGTCATCAGATTGTTGTCAGGCTAACGTTAAGATCTGTTAAGGCCACTATAATATTTGTCGAGTTATCCATGGGCGATTTAATGATTTATTTCCCGTGAGATACATTTGTTTTAATTGAGTAAGCAAGAAGAAAGTTAACCGCAAAACTCCTATTATCCGATAGCCTAATTTATTCCCCTTGTTATAAGTTTTGCCCTGAGCACGACGCAAACTAATAAGGCGGATACCATGAATAAATCATTCTTACTCTTATGCTGTGTACTGGCCTTACCCGTGATTGCGCAGGCCAACGTGGTGGTTGATATCAACACGCCGGGGGTGACGCTGCACATTGGCGACCAAGACCATCGTGGATACTACTGGGACGGCTACGACTGGCGAGCGCCTCAGTGGTGGCATGCTCATCAGGGGCATTATGTCGGCGAGCGTAACAATCGCGGGATGTACTGGCGCGGCGACCGTTGGCAGCCAGCACCGCCCCCGCCGCCAAGACCCGTTCACTATCAACACGGTCAGCCGTATGACCACGGCAGGCCGCATCCTGACGACCGTCGCGATGATAATCATCAGCCACTTCCGCCACAGGGACCTCGAGGTTAATCTCTCATCACTCAGCCGGTACGCCGTACCGGCTACAAAAGATGCTTTTTTGTGCTTTTTTCTCCCGTTTTTCCTCTCAAATCCCCGTTTTAATCCCTGAGTTATAAACCCTTTAAGGCCGCCATCTTGCTGATTGAAATGCCTTTTTATAGCCGTTGGATGGACGCCTCAGCGCGTTATCAGATTTAACATGGTCAATTAACGGCCAATTTATTGATTCCTATGATAAAAATTATAAACAAACCTTAACAAAATAAATTATTGAGCCGAGGAGTAAAAAGCCATATATTGGCCGCGTTTTACACACTGTGATTAATTTTTTATTCATTTATTCAACTTTGGCGTTAGCGATAACCCCCAGTTGTAGGAGAGATATGATGACGGATAAAGTCCGTATTGATAATTTTGGTGCGAATTCATTAAACGGAAACAATGAAGCCTATTTAGCGAGACAAGCTGAATTTGAATCGAATGTTAGGAGCTATCCACGCAAATTGCCGTTTGCAATTGCGAAGGCCCTAGGGGTTTGGATCACCGATGTTGAGAACAATCAATATCTTGACTGCCTTGCTGGCGCGGGAACGCTAGCCTTAGGACATAACCATCCGGATGTGTTGCAAAGCATACAAAATGTCATTACCAGCGGCTTGCCGTTACATACTCTCGATCTGACGACGCCGTTGAAAGATCAGTTCTCAGAATACCTGCTGTCGCTGTTGCCGGGAGAGGGTAAAGAGTACTGCCTGCAGTTCACTGGCCCATCGGGTGCCGATGCGGTTGAAGCTGCGCTGAAGTTAGCTAAGAAACACACTGGCCGCAGCGGCGTGATCAGTTTCTCTGGCGGCTACCATGGGATGACCCACGGTGCGCTGGCGGTGACGGGTAACCTGTCTCCGAAAGAAGCGGTTAACGGCATGATGCCAGAAGTTCAGTTTATGCCTTACCCGCACCTGTACCGCTGCCCGCTGGGTATCGGCGGCGATGCTGGCGTGAAAGCATTAACCTACTACTTCGAAAACCTGATCAATGACGTTGAGAGTGGCGTGCGCAAACCTGCGGCGGTCATTCTGGAAGCTGTTCAAGGCGAGGGTGGGGTTAACCCGGCTCCGGTTGAGTGGTTGCAGCGCATTCGCAAAGTGACGCAAGAGCACGGGATTCTGCTGATCCTCGACGAAGTTCAGGCTGGCTTTGCCCGTACCGGTAAGTTCTTCGCCTTCGAACACGCTGGCATTGAGCCAGACATCATCGTGATGTCGAAAGCCGTGGGCGGCGGTCTGCCATTGGCCGTTCTGGGTATCAAGAAGCAGTTTGATGCGTGGGAGCCGGGCCACCATACCGGGACTTTCCGTGGCAACCAGCTGGCGATGGCTACCGGCCTGACCACGCTGAAGATCCTCAAAGACCAGAAAGTGGCTGACAAAGTAGCTGCGCAGGGCGAATGGCTGAAAGAAAGATTGGCCGAAATGCAAAAACGCTACCCGGTGATTGGTCATGTCCGCGGTCTGGGCTTGATGATGGGTATCGAGATTGTTAAGCCAAACGAGCCTCAGGACCACATGGGTTGCTACCCTGCTGACGGACAGTTGTCCGCATTGCTCCAGAAAAAATGTTTCGAAGCAGGCTTGATTCTGGAACGCGGCGGCCGTAACGGTTGCGTTCTGCGCCTGTTGCCTTCTCTGTTGATCACTAACGAAGAGCTGGGCGTATTCTTGGATAAATTTGAACAGGCCTTGTTAGCCGCTGGCATCAAGCCTGTCTAAATGGAGCAGTTGAACACAATGTCCAAGTTAAACCCAATTCTGGCGTCCTCGGTGCAGAGCACCGAGGCTTACCAGCAGGCCATCGCGCAGAGCAGCGCGGCCGTGGTGCAGTGGCTACAGCAGCCTGAAATGTATCAGGGCAAAACTGTCGCTGAACTACGTGAACGCATCACGCTGGATTTCAACCCTGAAGGCCTTGGCAATCAGGCTGCGATTGAACGTGCGATCGAGTATTTCTTAAAAGACAGTCTGTCCGTGCATCACCCACAGTGCGTGGCGCATTTGCATTGTCCAAGTCTGGTGGTTAGCCAAGCTGCGGAAGTGTTGATTAACGCCACCAACCAGAGCATGGACTCTTGGGACCAAAGCCCGTCAGCCACCATCATTGAGATGAAGCTGATCGAATGGCTGCGTACCCAAGTCGGTTATCAGGCTGGCGACGCCGGTGTATTCACCAGCGGCGGCACCCAAAGTAACCTGATGGGCCTGATGTTGGCGCGCGACGCCTTCTTCGCTCGTCAGGGCCACTCCATCCAGCAGGATGGTTTAGTCGGCAATCTGCGTAAAATCAAAGTCTTCTGTTCTGAGAATGCCCACTTCTCCGTGCAGAAAAACATGGCGCTGCTGGGTCTGGGCTATCAGTCCGTGACCTTAGTGAAAACCGATGAGTTTGCGCGCATGGATCTTAACGATTTGCGCGACAAGCTGGCGCAGGCGAAAGCCAACGGCGAACAGGTTCTGGCTATCGTGGCGACCGCAGGTACCACCGATGCGGGCGCTATCGATCCGCTGCGTGCTATTGCCGAGCTGGCTGCCGAGCAGCAGATCTGGGTTCACGTCGATGCAGCCTGGGGCGGCGCGCTGTTGCTGTCCGAGAAGTATCGCGACTATCTGGACGGCATTGAGCTGGTGGATTCCATTACTCTGGACTTCCACAAGCAGTTCTTCCAGACCATCAGCTGTGGCGCGTTCTTGCTGAAAGAAGCTCGTCATTACGAACTGATGCGTTATCAGGCGGCTTACCTGAACTCTGAATTCGATGAAGCGCAGGGCGTGCCGAACCTGGTGTCCAAATCCTTGCAGACCACCCGTCGTTTCGACGCTTTGAAACTGTGGATGGGTCTGGAAGCTCTGGGTCAGAAGCAATATGCCGAAATCATCGACCACGGCGTGACGCTGGCTCAGGAAGTGGCTCAGTATGTTACCGAGCAGCCTTCTCTTGAGTTGGTGATGAAGCCGCAGTTAGCCAGCGTGCTGTTCCGTTACCGTCCAGAGCAGTTGGCCGGTGCGGGCGACGAAGCGGTTGCACTGCTGAACCAACGCATTGGTGATGCGCTGTTAGATTCTGGCCGCGCCAATGTGGGCGTCACTGAGTCAAATGGCGTAACCTGCCTGAAACTGACTCTGCTGAACCCAACCGTGACGCTGGAAGACATTCAGGTGCTGCTGGCGCTGGTCGACAGCACGGGGCAGAAGCTGCTGAACGCCTAATTCGCACACTCTGAGCGAAT
The DNA here is from genome assembly GCF_052375995.1 of Ewingella sp. AOP9-I1-14. Lineage (NCBI taxonomy): Bacteria > Pseudomonadati > Pseudomonadota > Gammaproteobacteria > Enterobacterales > Yersiniaceae > Ewingella > Ewingella sp. AOP9-I1-14. The sequence goes on along the minus strand of NZ_JBQSVA010000001.1, from coordinate 302,677 downwards.
CGCCATTAAAGCCGATAACCTGATTAAGTTATCGGCTTTTTTATTGGTTTTTATCTGCTGAAGAAAAAGCATAGGCCGTCGTGCAGGCGGCTATAGAGCTAAGCGACTAATATCGGTAGGATAGCTTTCACTTATTGATGGCCGAGTGCCGTGTATCGCCTCAGGATAATGTCTCTTTGCTAAACCACAATCCCACCTTTCGCCAGCTTGAGTCCCAACAGCGTCGCCACGCCTATGCGCGGCTAGGAGGGCTTGGGGGGGTTCTGCTGCTGGTGTTTATTTTCAGCCTGTGCGCCGGTGAGAAGTGGCTTTGGCCGAGTGAATGGTTTGATGCTCAAAACCAGCTGTTTGTCTGGCAACTGCGTTTACCTCGCGCGCTGGCAGTGATTCTGGTCGGAAGTGCGCTGGCGGTAGCCGGGGCGGTGATGCAGGCGCTGTTTGAAAACCCGCTGGCCGAGCCAGGCTTGCTGGGCGTTGCCAACGGCGCAGGCGTGGCGCTGGTGCTGTGCGTGATGCTGGGCAATGGGTTAACTCCCGTTTGGATTTTAAGCCTGGCCGCCATCGCCGGGGCGCTGATCACCACCTTCATCCTGCTCTATTTCGCCAGCAAACGGCTGTTAGCAAATGCCCGTTTGCTGTTGGTTGGCATTGCTATTGGCATCGTGTGCAGCGCCGTGATGACCTGGTCGGTCTACTTCAGCAGTAATCTGGATTTACGCCAGTTGATGTACTGGATGATGGGCGGCTTCGGCGGGGTAGACTGGCGGCAATATTGGCTGGGGCTGATGTTACTTCCTGCTCTGATATGGATGAGTGCCCAAGGTAAATCGCTGAATCTGCTGTCGCTAGGCTTAGCGCAGGCGCAGCAATTAGGCTTACCCGTCGCCGTGTGGCGCAACCTGCTGGTGCTCGCCGTCGGCTGGGTGGTGGGGCTGAGCGTCGCGCTGGCCGGGGTGATTGGCTTTGTTGGCTTGGTTATCCCTCATATATTGCGGCTGTGTGGCATCACCGATCAAAAACATTTATTACCTGCTTGCGCCTTAGCCGGGAGCAGCGTGCTGCTGCTCGCCGACGTGCTGGCGCGCATCGCACTTTATTCGACCGAACTGCCAATTGGCGTTGTTACCGCCACGCTGGGTGCGCCGCTGTTTATCTGGCTACTGCTTAGATCTGGCTGAGAAAACCGAATAGATTTCAAAAACGAGTCACTAAACCTGCAAATCATAACGGGAAATAATCATGAGTAATGCAATATTTGACGTTGAACTGAAGAAAATTAATGGCGAAAAAACCACCCTGGGCGAGTTTAAAGGCTCCGTGCTGCTGGTGGTGAATGTGGCCTCCGAGTGCGGCCTGACCAAGCAGTATGAGGGACTGGAAAAGCTGTATGAAGAGTTCCACGATCAAGGTTTTGCAGTCTTAGGCTTCCCGTGTAATGAGTTTGGCGCGCAAGAGCCGGGCACGGAAGAAGAGATCCACAGCTTCTGTACCACCCAGTTTGGCGTGAAATTCCCGATGTTCAGCAAGCTTGAGGTGAATGGCGAGAACCGTCACCCGCTGTATAAGGCTTTGATCTCTGCCCAGCCGAAGGCCGTAGAGCCAGAGGGTAGCGAGTTCTTGGCGCGTATGACCAGCAAAGGTCGCGCCCCGGCGCAGCCAGGCAACATTCTCTGGAACTTCGAAAAATTCTTGATTGGCCGCGATGGCACGGTTATCCAGCGTTTCGCGCCAGACATGACGCCAGAAGATGCCCATCTGGTTGACGCCGTTAAACAAGCATTAGCCAAGTAACTTTGGGGCCGAAACGCTGATGCTGGAATGCAATAACCTGAGCGTAGCCGAGCGGCTGCGGGCTTTTTCCACTCAAGTGGAGGCGGGAAGCCGCGTCCACATTATCGGGCCGAACGGCGCGGGGAAAAGCAGCCTGTTGGCCCGCATGGCGGGCTTGCTGCAGGGAGCAGGGAGCGTCAGCCTTTCAGGAAAACCTTTAGATACCCTGTCCGGGGCAGAATTGGCAAGGCGGAGAGGGTATCTGTGTCAGCAGTCTGCACCGATATCCATGATGCCGGTGTTCCAGTATTTGTCCCTGCATCAGCCCGCCATGGCCGAGGCTAAATTGGTCGAAGGCACTATCACGCTTTTAACCCGCGAGTTGCATTTAGATGATAAGCTCCAGCGCGCGGTAACACGGCTTTCTGGCGGTGAATGGCAGCGGGTCAGGCTGGCGGCGACTTTGTTACAGGTCTGGCCGACGCTCAATCCGCAAAGCCAACTCTTATTGTTGGATGAGCCGACCAATAGCCTTGATGTGGCTCAACAGCAAGCACTGGACGGCCTTATCGATCACTATTGCGCCAGTGGCAGAATTGCCATTCTGAGCGACCATGACCTCAACCATAGCTTGCACCATGCCCGCCGGGTTTGGCTGATGAAAGCGGGGCAGGTGGTGGCGTCAGGAGAATGTACGGACATTATGCAGCCTCAAAGGCTTTCTGAAGTATTTAGCGTGGATTTTCAAATGCATAACGTTGGAAATCAGCGCTGGCTGAGCGCGGTCCCTGCCGTTATTGCACATTAATTCATCTTAATATGACAAACTTATTATTTAAGTAATGCTTGTTTACAATATTATCGCTCTCCAATAATAGATCGCGGGCTAACAATAATTTTCCCTGCTGAGTCTTAAGAAATAGCGTATTTAATTTTCAGAATTCTTAATAATTCCCGCTATGTGACTGAAATAATTACTCTATTCATTATCGAATATATCGGTTGATTCACATTTTTCCTATTTTCTTTACAGATAACTTGACGCGCCTTAAGGTTAAATTAAGCTTGTACTGGCAATGTTTCCGATTATTTCGGCTCGGCGTTTAATTATTGTTAAATCAAACCGCTTTAGAGTCTGAACTGAGTTATTACCTCTTTGGGATTGGGATAGTGTCATGGAAAATTTTTTGCCTTTCTCTCGCCCGTCAATGGGTGAGGAAGAAATTGAGGCTGTGAGTCAGGTTCTGCGCTCTGGTTGGATCACCACCGGGCCACAGGCGAACCAGCTCGAACAGGATTTTGCGGCGACCTTCGGATGTAAACATGCTATCGCCGTCGCATCGGCAACGGGGGGGATGCACGTCACCCTGATGGCCTTGGGCATTGGCCCTGGCGATGAAGTCATCACCCCTTCTCAAACTTGGGTTTCGACCCTGAACATGATTGTTCTGCTTGGTGCAGAGCCGGTTATGATTGACGTTGACCCTGATACGTTAATGATCAACGCAGACGACGTCGCGGCGGCAATTACCCCACGCACCAAAGCGATTATTCCTGTGCATTACGCGGGCGCCCCGTTGGATCTCGACCCTATTTACGCTCTGGCTAAACAGCACGGCATCGCCATTGTAGAAGATGCAGCGCACGCGGCAGGCACGCGTTATCGCGATCGCTGGGTGGGCTCGCAGGGCACGGCCATTTTCTCTTTCCACGCCATTAAAAACATGACCTGCGCCGAGGGTGGTTTAGTGGCCACTGACGACGACGAGCTGGCAGCCAAAGTGCGCGCGCTTAAGTTCCATGGTCTGGTGGTCGATGCCTTTGATCGTGAGGTGCAGGGGCGTAAGCCGCAGGCCGAAGTGATTGAGCCGGGCTTCAAATACAATCTTTCTGACATTCAGGCCGCGATTGCCGTGGTGCAACTGCGCCGTCTGCCTGAGATCAATGCCCGACGCACCGAGCTGGCGAATCTCTATTTAGAGAAGCTGCAGGGTTCACCGTTCATCCCGATGAAATCCCCTGACTACCCGCACCTGCACGCCTGGCACCTGTTTATGATCCGCGTCGACACCGATCGTTTGGGCTTTAGCCGCGACCAGTTGATGGAGCGTTTAAAAGCCAAGGGTATCGGCACCGGACTACATTTCCGTGCGGCCCACACGCAAAAGTATTATCGCGAGCGTTATCCAGAACTTAGCCTGCCGAATACTGAATGGAACAGCGAGCGCCTGTGCAGCTTACCTCTGTTCCCCGATATGCAGGACAGCGATGTTGATCGCGTTGTTGCAGCCCTTTTTTCACTTCTGGAGAAGCAGTAGTGGCGCAATTTGAACCCATTCGTAAAGTTTCGATCGTTATTCCGGTCTATAACGAAGAAGAGAGTCTTCCAGCACTGCTGTCGCGTACCCAAGCAGCGTGCCGCCAACTGACTCAAAAATATGAAATTATTTTAATCGATGATGGCAGCAGCGACCGTTCAGCTGAAATGCTGACCGAAGCGGCTGAAGTCCCTGAAAACTGCGTCGTTGCGGTGCTGCTTAACCGTAACTACGGCCAGCACTCAGCGATCATGGCCGGTTTTAGCCATGTATCGGGCGATTTGGTTATCACTCTGGACGCTGACTTACAGAACCCGCCGGAAGAGATCCCGCGTCTGGTGGCCAAAGCCGAAGAAGGTTATGACGTGGTGGGCACCGTGCGTGCTAACCGCCGTGACTCCTGGTTCCGCAAGTCCGCCTCAAAGCTCATCAACATGATGATCCAGCGTGCCACCGGCAAAGCTATGGGTGACTACGGCTGCATGCTGCGCGCTTACCGCCGTCACATCATCGAAGCCATGTTGCACTGCCACGAACGCAGCACCTTTATTCCTATTTTGGCCAATACCTTTGCGCGCAAAACGGTGGAAATTCCGGTGCAGCACTCGGAACGCGAATTTGGCGATTCTAAGTACAGCCTGATGAAACTCATCAACCTGATGTACGACCTGATCACCTGTTTGACCACCACACCGTTGCGTATGCTCAGCGTAGTGGGCAGCGCCATCGCGCTGTTTGGATTCGTGCTGGCGGTCTTCCTGATCCTCATGCGTTTGATTCATGGTCCAGTTTGGGCTGCTGAGGGCGTCTTCACGCTCTTTGCCGTCTTATTTATGTTTATTGGTGCACAGTTCGTGGGTATGGGATTACTCGGTGAATACATCGGGCGTATCTACAATGATGTTCGTGCGCGTCCCCGTTATTTTGTTCAAAAAGTCGTTGGAATACGTTCTGACGAAAACAGCCAGGAAGAAGAGTAATGAAAGCGATTGTATTTGCCTACCATGATATTGGTTGCGTTGGGCTTCAGGCCTTAGTTGACGCGGGTTATGACGTACAAGCAGTATTTACTCATACTGATTCGCCAGACGAAAATAACTTTTTCTCTTCCGTAGCCCGCGTGGGCGCGGGTTTGAACTTGCCGGTTTATGCACCGGAAGATGTGAATCACCCTCTGTGGGTTGATCGTATCCGTGAATTGCAGCCCGACGTGATTTTCTCCTTCTACTACCGCAACATGCTCAGCGAAGAAGTGCTGTCGCTGGCACCGCTGGGCGGTTTCAACCTGCACGGCTCTCTGCTGCCTCGCTACCGTGGCCGCGCGCCGGTTAACTGGGCGCTGCTGAAAGGCGAAAGCGAGACAGGCGTGACCTTGCATAAGATGGTTAAACGCCCTGACGCGGGTGACATCGTGGGCCAGCTTGCTGTGCCAATCAGCAGCGACGATATCGCGCTGACGCTGCACGCCAAAGTGCGTGACGCGGCAAAAGTGCTGTTGACCGACGTCCTGCCAAAAATCAAGCAGGGCAACGTGACGCTGACCCCGCAAGATGAGTCTCAAGCGAGCTACTTCGGCCGCCGTACCGCCGCTGACGGTGAGATCCACTGGCACAAATCTGCGACTGAAATCAATAACCTGATCCGCGCCGTGACCGAACCTTACCCTGGTGCTTTCACCTACCTCGGTCAGCGTAAAATGACTATCTGGCGTTCACGTCCGCTGGCCACCGCCCACGACAAACAGCCGGGCACCGTGCTGTCCAGCGATCCGCTGGTAGTGGCTTGTGGCGAAGGCGCGCTGGAAATTCTGGCGGGCCAGAGTGAATCCGGTCTCTACGTTCAAGGTTCTCGCCTGGCGCTGGAACTGGGCATCATGCCTGACGTTAAACTCAGCTCGCTGCCAACGGCGGTGATGAAACGCCGTACTCGCGTGCTGATCTTAGGGGTTAACGGCTTCATCGGTAACCACCTGAGCGAGCGCCTGCTGCGCGAAGATAACTATGAAATTTTCGGTCTGGACATCAGCTCTGATGCCGTGAGCCGCTTCATGGATAACCCGCACTTCCACTTCGTTGAAGGCGATATCAGCATTCACTCCGAGTGGATCGAGTATCACATCAAGAAGTGTGACGTGATCCTGCCGCTGGTGGCGATCGCAACGCCAATCGAATACACCCGTAACCCACTGCGCGTGTTCGAACTGGACTTCGAAGAGAACCTGAAAATCGTTCGTGACTGCGTGAAATACAAAAAACGCATCATCTTCCCATCCACTTCGGAAGTGTATGGCATGTGTGACGATAAAGAGTTCGACGAAGATACTTCTCGCCTGATTGTTGGCCCAATCAACAAACAGCGCTGGATCTACTCGGTGTCTAAGCAGCTGCTGGACCGCGTGATCTGGGCTTACGGCGTGAAAGAGGGGCTGCGCTTCACCCTGTTCCGTCCATTTAACTGGATGGGTCCGCGTCTGGACAACCTGGATGCAGCCCGTATCGGCAGCTCACGCGCCATTACTCAGCTGATCCTCAACCTGGTTGAAGGTTCTCCAATCAAGCTGGTTGACGGTGGCGAACAGAAACGTACCTTTACCGACATCACTGACGGTATCGAGGCACTGTTCCGCATCGTCGAGAACAAAGAAGATCGCTGTGATGGCCAAATCATCAACATCGGTAACCCAACCAACGAAGCCAGTATTCGCGAGTTGGCCGAGATGCTGCTGCGTAGTTTTGAAGCTCACCCACTGCGTGACCAGTTCCCGCCGTTTGCCGGTTTCAAATCCGTGGAAAGCAGTACTTACTACGGCAAAGGTTATCAGGACGTTGAGCACCGCACGCCGAGCATCAAGAATGCCAAGCGTTTGCTGGGCTGGACCCCTGAAATCGCGATGGATAAAACCGTCGAAAAAACACTCGATTTCTTCCTGCGTTCGGTTAATCCAGACAACAATCAGGCATAACGGTAAGGCTGCATGAAAAAAGTCGGATTACGAATTGATGTCGATACCTGGAGCGGCACCCGAAAGGGTGTCCCTCAGTTACTGCGAGTTCTTGCGAAGCACAATGTTACTGCCAGCTTTTTCTTCAGCGTAGGTCCGGACAATATGGGGCGTCATTTATGGCGCCTTTTGCGTCCGCGCTTTCTGTGGAAAATGCTGCGCTCCAATGCCGCTTCCCTTTACGGACTGGATATTTTGCTGGCGGGCACGGCGTGGCCGGGTAAGCAAATCTATCGCGATTTCGCGCCATTGATGAAACAGACCGCCGCGCAGGGCCACGAAGTGGGGCTGCACGCGTGGGATCACCAAGGGTGGCAGGCGAAAGTCGGCAAATGGTCAAAGCCACAGCTAGAGAAGCAAATTCGCCTCGGCCTTGATGCTTTGCAGCGCAGCATCGGACGCCCGGTTGATTGCTCTGCGGTGGCGGGCTGGCGCGCTGACCAACGGGTTATCGATGTGAAACAGACCTTTGGTTTTCGCTACAACAGCGACTGTCGGGGTAAGTTTCCCTTCCTGCCCTTATTGGAAAACGGCCAAACGGGGACGGTGCAAATACCTGTCACTTTACCGACGTATGACGAAGTGATCGGCAGTGAGGTGACTACCGCGACCTTTAACGATTTTATTCTCGACGCCATTAAGCAAGACGATGGCGTGCCGGTGTACACCATCCACGCCGAAGTGGAAGGGATGTCGCTAGCAGACATGTTTGACGATTTACTGACGCGCGCTGCGCAAGAAGGCATTCAGTTCTGCGCCATGGGCGAGTTACTGCCCGCTGACCTGAGCACCTTGCCGGTAGGCCGCGTCGTTCGTTCAACCTTCCCAGGACGGGAAGGGTGGTTAGGTTGCCAGAAAGAAGGTCTTTCCTGATGTCCAAAGCGTACAAAGGTGTGTGGAGCACCGTATTGTTAGTGTTCTTCGCGCTGGTCTATTTAGTGCCTCTGAATACTCGTTTACTGTGGCAGCCTGATGAAACGCGCTATGCCGAAATCAGCCGCGAGATGTTGCAGCGCGGCGATTGGGTGGTGCCTCATCTGTTGGGATTACGCTATTTCGAAAAGCCGGTGGCGGGCTATTGGTTCAACAATATTAGCCAGATGATCTTCGGCGAAACTAATTTTGCCGTACGTTTCGGCTCGGTCTTTTGTACGCTGCTCAGCACCTTGCTGATTGGCTGGCTGGCGATGCTGATGTGGCGTAACCGCCAGAAGGCATGCATTGCTGCCCTGATTTATCTCTCTTTCACACTGGTGTTCAGCATCGGAACCTACAGCGTTCTCGACCCGATGATCACCTTGTGGATGACCGCCGCGATGGTTGCCAGCTACTTCTGTATGCAGGCCGTCACCACTAAGCAAAAAGTCGGCAGCTGGATCGCCCTCGGTTTGGCCTGCGGTATGGGCTTTATGACCAAAGGTTTTCTGGCGCTGGCGCTGCCGGTTATTGCCGTACTGCCGATCATTGTTCGTGAACAACGCTTCAAAACCCTGTTTGGCTGGGGGCCGCTGGCGGTACTGAGTGCGCTAGTGCTAAGCCTGCCATGGGTGCTGGCGATTGCTCTGCGCGAGCCTGACTACTGGAACTACTTCTTCTGGGTGGAACATATTCAGCGCTTCGCCGAGCAGAATGCCCAGCATAAAGCGCCGTTCTGGTACTACATTCCGGTGCTGTTCTTAGGGGCTTTACCTTGGATGGGGCTGCTGCCGGGAGCATTAATCAGCGGCTGGACCAAGCGCGTGATGCGCCCGGAGCTGTTCTTCCTGCTAAGCTGGGCCTTGATGCCACTGATCTTCTTCAGCGTGGCGAAAGGCAAATTGCCGACATACATCCTGCCGTGCTTTGCGCCGCTGGCGCTGCTGATGGCCGATCACCTTGAGCAGATCCGCCTCTCCGGCAGGCTGCGTGCGCTAAAAGCCAACGGCATTATTAACATCATTTTTGGTGTTATCACCGTGTTGGCCGTGGTGGCGATTTCCGGCCTGACGCCTCTGCACATCAAACCGGTGTATACGCCAGAAGAGCACTCGCGCGTTGCCATCGGCATTCTGTGCTTTGTGCCTTGGGCTTTGGCCGGGGCGCTGAGCCTGACCTCGCTGCGTGACCGCTGGTACTGGGCCGCCGTTTGCCCGGTGGTGCTGGCGCTGCTAGTGGGACAGGCGATCCCGCAAAAAGTGGTGGATTCCAAGCAGCCGCAGGCCTTTATGGATACCAATCTTGCCTTACTTCAGCATAGCCGTTATGTTCTGGCGGATAACGTTGGCGTGGCGACAGGCCTGGCCTGGACCCTCAAGCGCAGCGACATTCTGATGTATGACGAGAAGGGCGAAGTGGAATACGGCCTGGGCTATCCCGACGCGGAAGGGCATTACATCAGTGCTGCAAACTTCCCGGCGTGGCTGCAAGCGGCTCGCCAGCAGGGGGATGTCTCAGTGGTGATCAAACTCGACAGCAAAATCAGCACGACGTCTGAGTTGCCGCAGGCCGATCAGCAAGTGCAGATGAACCGTCTGGCCTTACTGTTCTATCGTAAGTTGCCATGACCGCTTACTTCTTCGTCTTAGTAGTCAGTATCCTGACCTGTGCCGGGCAGCTTTGTCAGAAGCAAGCGGCGCAGGTCGGCGGCGACTCCTTCAAACCTGCCATACGCTGGTTCATCTTGGCCATTGCCTTACTCGGCTTGGCCATGCTGTTCTGGCTGCGCGTGCTGCAACAAATTCCTCTCAGCATTGCTTACCCGATGCTGAGCCTGAATTTCGTGCTGATCACCCTGTGCGCGCGCTGGATTTTCAAAGAGCATGTGGACCGCCGCCACTGGTTGGGCGTGGCGTTCATCATGCTGGGAATAGCCTTAATGAGTATTAACGCATGACGAGTGCAGATACCAAGCGTGGATACAGCTGGGGCGTCGGCAGCCTGCTGCTGGTGACCCTCGCCCAACTCTTATTGAAGTGGGGAATGGTGCAAATCCCGTTGTTCTCACTGTCAGAGCTGCGACTTTCTTTTATTTTCAATAACCTGACGGCACTGGCGGCGGTGACAATTGGCATCATGTGTTATGCCTTTTCCATGCTCTGCTGGTTCTTCGCGCTGCGAATTTTACCGTTGCACCGCGCCTATACCTTGCTCAGCCTAAGCTATGCGTTGGTCTATTTGGCTGCGGTAACGCTGCCCTGGTTCAATGAAAACGTCCATTTATTGAAAACCTGCGGCGGGATACTGGTGATGTTTGGCGTCTGGTTAATCCACAGCAAGCCGAGCGAGCAGCCACACTGAAAGCGATAAATTCCAATGAATTTGCGATTTTCGATTGGATGACGGATAAAATAGCGTTAGATTCTTTTTATCCTCTAATAACCTGCTCTTAGAGCAAGGCGACATCTGACAGGGACCGTTCTGCCTGTTGATATCGTTTGACCGTCATCCCGAAAGGAAGGACTGCCATGCGTTGGACCACCGGAACCTTGTATTCTCTGCTGGTATTAGCTGCTCTGGTACTCAATGGTTGTAGTAGCCACGCGCCGCCGCCGAGCGGCAAGTTATCCGACTCCATTGCCGTGGTGGCGCAGCTCAACGATCAGCTCAGCCAGTGGCGGGGCGCGCCTTATCGCTATGGTGGCCTGCAACCTAGCGGCGTCGACTGTTCTGGATTTGTCTTCCGCACCTTCCGCGATCGCTTCGGCATGGTGTTACCTCGCACCACCAGCGCGCAAACTGAAATTGGCACTAAAGTCTCCCGAGACGAACTGATGCCGGGAGATTTGGTGTTCTTCAAAACAGGCAGTGGTGAAAACGGCCTGCACGTCGGCATCTACGACACCGGCGACCAGTTTATTCACGCATCAACCAGTCAAGGCGTGACACGATCGTCTTTGAATAATGTTTATTGGCGAAAGGTGTATTGGCAGGCTCGTCGCATCTAAAATTCCGCTTCATCCTTCAAGCTGCTCCTGCGTTGGCTGCCCTCGCGAAGCCAAGTCACTTACTTGTGTAAGCTCCTTGGCTTCGTTCAGTTGCCGCCTTGACGCAACTTGAATGATTTTGCGGAATTCTTTGGGGGCCACTCCCGGGCTTCTCTCGGTTGCCGCCTTAATACAACGCGAATGGTTTAGCGGAATTCTGAGAACGGCTCCAGATGGCTTCGCTCGGTTGCCGCCTTGACTCAACTCGAATGATTTTGCGGAATGTTGTGGAAGATTTCGCGGTATCTTTTGACGTTTATTGTCTATTCCCTCGCAGGCTCTGCGTATTTGATCGGCTTTTTTGCTGATATCATCAGGTGAAATTCTTTCAGGATGAAACGTGATGAAACCTATCAGATTGCTGCTTTCCGACTCTTATGATCCCTGGTTTAACCTTGCCGTTGAGGACTGTATTTTCCGGCAGATGACCAGCCAGCGGATTCTCTTTCTGTGGCGTAATGCCGAGACGGTGGTCATCGGGCAGGCCCAAAACCCGTGGAAGGAGTGCAATACTCGCCGGATGGAGCAGGATGGGATTCGCCTGGCGCGTCGCAGCAGCGGCGGCGGGGCGGTGTTTCATGACTTAGGCAATACCTGTTTCACCTTTATGGCCGGCAAGCCGGAATATGACAAAAGTGTCTCCACCGCCATTATCCTCAATGCGTTGAACGCGCTGGGCGTCAATGCCAGTGCCTCAGGCCGCAATGATCTGGTGGCGCAAACGGCGGACGGCGAGCGCAAGATCTCCGGCTCAGCCTATAAAGAGACGCAGGATCGCGGTTTCCACCACGGTACGCTGCTGCTCAGCGCCGATCTCAGCCGTCTGGCCGACTACCTCAATCCTGACCCAAAAAAGTTGCAAGCCAAGGGCATCACTTCGGTGCGCTCGCGGGTGGCTAATCTCAATGAGTTAATTCCTGAGGTAAATCATCAGCAGGTGTGTGACGCCATTATTGACTCATTCTTTGATTGGTACGGCGTGGAAGTGGAGCCGGAAATCATCTCTCCTGATGTTTTCCCGGATCTACCCGGCTTCGAGGCACAGTTCGCCAAACAGAGCAGTTGGGAATGGAATTTCGGCAAAGCGCCGGCCTTTAGCCATCTGCTCAATGAGCGTTTTGTTTGGGGCGGCGTGGATATCCACTTTGATGTATTAAAAGGCCATATCAGCCGTGCACAGGTGTTTACCGACAGCCTACACCCCGCGCCATTGAACGAATTGGCGGTTGAACTGGTTGATACGCCGTATCGTCCCACCGAGGTAGAAAACGTCTGCCGACGCATCATTCAGCGCTATCCGGCCCTTCAGGCAGAATTAAGTGAATTGCAGCGGTGGCTGGTCAGCTGCATTCAGTAAAAAACAATCATTCTAATAAGCCTTCTTTTTGCTGAGCAACTCACTAAAAGAGGGTTCATTTCCTAAGTTGCGCTTAATGTTCGCTAACGATAAGATTGAAGTGTAACGCCCTGTTTCATCCCCCTAACATTTATAAACAGACTGTTATATGGGGGTATAATTCTAAAATCAGTTTCATGATGTAAAGCGGGAACTTAGCAGCAGACTTAACACCAGACAGGCACTTTTTTGGTATCGATAATAAGAGTGATTACCGGCTGATAGAGTCAGAACATCATTCTGGTTTGATTGGTATACAACAAAGTTATTAATCAATGTGTAGTGCCGTTGATGTTTTGGAAAAAAATGAAAATACAATTCGATACGGCCTTTAGCAGCAACTATTTGTGCCAGCCGATATATTCAAACAAGGGCAAACTATTAGCCGTTGAATTAATTTGTCGTTTTGCGAGCACAGACAGCAAGCTTATTATGCCGACTGAACTGGTTTTGAACTTATTAAACACACAGCAACTCTCTCGTTTTTTGTCCGAACAAGTGGCCTTTGCAAAAGAACATGCGTCCTGGTTTGAGAAAAATCAGGTGATCCTCAATATTTCTGTAGAAGAAAAGTTAGCCAATATTATTATTGATAATGATGAATTACGTGATGAATTTAAGCAGTTGAGCTTTATTCATCTCAGTATCAATGAGTCTTTTCCACAACTCTCTGCTGGCAAAAAGAATGCCCAATTAGTGGCATTGAAAAATAATTTCACCCTTTGGCTCGATGGAATGGGATCGGGTAATGCCAATATGGCACCGATTTTCGACCATATTTTCACCTGGGTAAAACTGGATAGGGCGTTGTTCTGGGAGTTATACCAAGGCGAAAATTTCACCATTATTTTGCCCTCATTGTTAAGAAATCTTAATAGATTCTGCCGCAATGTGGTGATCGACGGCTTAGACAGTAGCGAGTATTTTGAGGCGTTAAATAAAACTGAGGTTCAGGGCATGAAGGGCATGCTTTGGCCGGGTGTTGAAGCCGCCGCGCTGGACACCTTGCTCGAGAGCCCCCCTCAATTTCATTAATAGACAACGCCATCATCAAAGATAAGATGCGTCCAAACCCAGTAAATTAGGCTTTACTGGGTTTTTCTTTGCCTGCCGGAGCCTAATCTCCCTGTTTTTACTCCGTGTTAATCACCCGCAGGCAGTTCTACACTGAAAGAAAGGGGGATTTATGCCACAGTTTGAACAACACTATGCGGACCAGCTGGCGGGTTTTTATACCGAGCTGCAACCGACGCCGCTGCAAGGCGCAAAACTGCTCTATCACAGTGAACCTCTGGCCCAAGAATTGGGGCTGGATGAAAGCCTGTTTAATGCTGAGCACCGCCCATTCTGGACGGGCGAGGCCTTCTTCCCCGGCATGAAGCCGCTGGCGCAGGTCTACAGCGGCCATCAGTTTGGCGTGTGGGCCGGGCAGCTTGGCGACGGGCGCGGCATTCTGCTCGGCGAGCAGGTGCTGGCTGACGGCCGCCGCTTTGACTGGCATTTAAAAGGTGCCGGTTTGACGCCGTATTCCCGCATGGGCGACGGCCGCGCGGTGCTGCGCTCGGTGGTTCGCGAGTTTTTAGCGTCCGAGGCGCTGCATCATCTCTCCATTCCGACAACGCGCGCGCTGACTATCGTGACCAGCGATGAGCCGGTATTTCGCGAACAGGCAGAGCGCGGGGCGATGCTAATGCGCGTGGCGGAAAGCCATATCCGCTTCGGCCATTTCGAGCATTTCTATTATCGCAAGCAGCCCGAACAGGTGAAACAGCTGGCGGATTATGTTATTGCCCACCACTGGCCGCACCTGCTGGAGAGCGAAAGCGACCCGTCGACGCGTTACGCGCTGTGGCTGCAAGAGGTGGTGGAGCGCACGGCAAAACTGATTGCCCAGTGGCAGAGCGTCGGCTTTTCCCACGGCGTGATGAACACGGATAACATGTCGATCCTCGGCCTGACCATCGACTTCGGCCCCTATGGCTTCCTCGACGACTATCAGCCGAATTTCATCTGTAATCACTCCGACCATCAGGGGCGCTACAGCTTTGATAACCAACCGGCGGTGGCTTATTGGAACTTACACCGTCTGGCCCAGACGCTGTCGGGATTGATGAGCGCCGAGCAGTTGCAAGGGGCGGTAAATGCCTATGAGCCTGCACTGATGAAGGCGTACGGTCAGCTGATGCGCGGCAAACTTGGGTTCTTCACTGAAAATAAACAGGACAATGATTTGCTGACCGGGCTGCTGAGCATGATGGCGAAAGAGGGGCGGGACTACACCCGCACCTTCCGCCTGCTGAGTGAGGTGGAGCAGCAACAGTCGCTGTCGCCGCTGCGCGATGAGTTTATCGACCGTCAAGGCTTCGACAGTTGGTATCAGCAATATCGCCAACGCCTACAGCTGGAAGAGCACAGCGACGCCGAGCGTCAGCAGGCGATGAAGCAATCTAACCCGCGGGTGATTTTGCGTAACTATCTGGCGCAGCAGGCGATTGAGCGCGCCGAGCACGACGACATCAGCGTGCTGTCTCAACTGCATCAGGCGCTGCGAGATCCTTACAGCGATGCGCCGCAGTATGACGCCATGGCCGCGCTGCCGCCGGACTGGGGCAAGCATCTGGAGGTTTCCTGCTCTAGTTAACATCTGCGGGCAAGTCGCCATAAAAAAGAGTTCAGCATGCTGAACCCTTTTTATATTCATACTTTGGCGAGTCGGCTATTGGCGCAAAAACACCTGAGGAACAGGGCTTTCAGGATGCAAATTCACCCCGAGATCCGCGTGATACCACTGGCCCAGCGTCTTGGCGGTTAGCACGTCCGTCGGGGTACCGGAGGCCACCACTCTGCCTTCGTGCAGCAGCACAATGCGATCGGCGTAGAGCGCGGCGAGGTTCAAATCATGCAGCACGCAACATACCGCCAACGGGCTTTCGCGAGTCAGCCTGCGCAGCAATCGTAAGGTGTGCTGCTGGTGATAGAGGTCAAGGGCCGAAGTTGGCTCATCCAGAAACAGCCAGCGCGGAGTGGGGGTCGGCTGCCAAAGCTGCACCAACACTCTGGCGAGCTGCACTCGCTGCTGTTCGCCGCCGGACAGCTCGCGGTAATCTCTGTCCGCCAGCGTCAGGCAGTCGGTTTGCTCCATCACCTGTTGCATCGCCTGCGCGTGATGCCCCTTGCCGTGGGGGGCGCGCCCGAGGTTAATCACTTGGCGCACGCTGAAGTTAAAGGCTAACTCGCTACTTTGGCGCATCACCGCGCGCTTGCGAGCCAGCTCCTGCGGTGCCCAGTCGGAGAGGGCTTTCCCGGCTAATTCGCAATACCCTGCATCGGCCTGTAAGAAGCCGGTGAGTAAACGCAGCAGGGTGGACTTGCCCGCGCCGTTGGGGCCGATCAGCGCCACCACTTCACCACTATTGAGTTGCAGCGAAACATCATCGATCAGGCAGCGCGGCCCGGCGGTGAGCCGCAGGTTTTCAGCGCGCAGGCTGGTTTGAGAGTGGCTCATCGCGGTGTCCCCGGACGCAAAATCAACCATAGGAAATAGGGGCCGCCAATCAGGCTGGTTAACAGCCCGACGGGCATTTCCGCCGGGGCGACCAGCGTTCGCGCCAGCGTGTCCGCCAGCAGCAGCAAACAGGCGCCGCCGAGAGCCGAGCCGGGTAACAACCAGCGATGATCCGCACCCACCCTTAGACGCAGTAGATGAGGTATAACCAGCCCGATAAAGCCAATCACCCCAGTCACCGCCACGGCGACACCCACTAGCAGGGCGCTAATCAACAGCAGTTGTAGCTGGGTGCGGCGAACATTCACCCCGAGGTAATGGGCATCTTCATCACCTAGCTGCAGCAGGTTCAGGCGACGCGACAGCAAGAAGGACGCAACACAGGCTGGAAGAATAAGGGTTGCCGCGACAATCAGCGTCGGCCACTGCGCCTGCCCCAGACTGCCCATCATCCACAGGGAGAACTGGCGCAGCTGCTGGTCATCACTGACGTAGGTCAGCACGCTAACCATAGCGCCACAGATGGCGTTGATGGCGATCCCGGCCAATAGCAGCCGGGACAAATTGCCGTGGCCGAAGCGACTGAGGGTAAACACAATCAACGACACCACCACGCTGCCCGCGAAGGCAGCGAACATCTGCCCATAAAGCGCGATGATTGGCGGCAGCGACATGGGTAGCACAATGGACATGGCGACAAACAGCGCCGCGCCGCTGCTGATGCCAAGTAGGCCAGGGTCCGCCAGCGGATTGCGAAACAGCCCTTGCATTACCGCGCCCGAACAGGCCAGCGCGCAGCCTACCAGCACCGCCAGCAGCACGCGGGGCAGGCGGATGGTCACCCATATTTGCCAAAGCCCGTCATCCATATGTCGGCTTAATACACTGCGCAGTGGCACGGAGAGCGCCCCGGAGTTCATGGCGATGACGGCTAAGATCAGCAGGATGATCGCCAGACCCGCCAGTACCCGCACCGGGGTACTGACGCGTGAGTGGGCGAGGGTGGTCATGGTGCTCATTATTTTACCTGTTCCGCGGCCTGACGAATTTTAATCAATACGTCGGGCGTTTCGAGGCCAAAACCGAGCAGCGCCATATCGTCAAGGACCAGCACGCGGTGGTTTTTACCGGCGGGCGTTAAGGCAACGCCGGGTAATTTCCACACTTGCTCAAGGCCGCCCAGCGACTTCACGCCGTCTGTGGTTACCATCAAAATGTCTGGCGCGCTGGCAATAATGCCTTCTTGCGCGAGAGGGCGATAACGGGAGAAACCTTGCATGGCGTTTTGCGCACCAGCGGCGGTGATCATGGCATCTGCGGCCGTATTCTGACCGGCGGCCAAAGCATTGGTCCCGCCGTGATTCATCACGAACAATATTTTCACTGGCAGAGGGCTGTTAGGCACTACCGCCAGTTTCTGGCGGTAGGTGGCAATCAGTTTCTCGCCTTCTTGCTGGCGGTTGAGGGCATCGGCAATTACTTCAATCTTTTGCGGCACGGTGTCCAGCGTGGTATTGCCCGGGATGCGTACCACTTTGACGCCGTTCTGCGCCACCTGCTGCAAGACCAGAGAAGGCTCGGCCAGCTCGCTGCTCAGCACTACGCTTGGCTTCATCGCCAAAATGCCTTCCGCGTTAAGCTGGCGCATATAGCCGACGTTCGGCAGGTTTTTTACCTGCTCGGGATGCAAACTGGTGCTGTCACGCGCCACCACTTCATCGCCTGCGCCTAGCGCATACACAATTTCAGTCACGTCGCCGCCAATACTCACCAAACGCTCTGCCGCGTGCGCCAGTGGGGAACAGGCCCCGGCCAGCGCGAACGCCCATGCACTCAACCGACGTTTCATGCTGCGACGCCCTCGCTGCTCAGTGCGGCCACTTGTTCACGCCACTGGTTCTGCTCTGGCTGGCCTTCGGTGCGTTGACCGTAAAGCTGCGCGATTTGCGTGCCGTCAGCCGCGAACAGCTCAAGGCTGGTGACAAAACCGTCTTTGGTCGGTTTGCGGGTCACCCAGCTTTCGGCGATGGCGCTTTCAATCAGATGCATGGTGAAGCGCGGGTTGAAGATGTTGATCCACTCACCGTGCGGGCGGACGCTTTTGATCTGGCCGGTGAAGATCTGCACACAGCCCGCATTGCCGATGAAAATCATGATTTCATTCTGCTGGTCGCGAGCCGCTTCCAAAATAGCGGTCAGCGAGCCGTTATCCACGCGATAAGCCAAATCATCGCCGACGGCTTTGAATGCCTGCTGGCGGCTGAGGTTGTGGCGCTTCAGCAACTGGAAGAACTGGTGAACGTCAGTCATGGCGCGCCATTCGCTGTCGATATCGCCGCTGGCGGCTTCGGTTTTCACTTCGGCCTTCACCGCCGGAACCAGCTCGAGAGCCGGGTTTTCAGCGCTGCGATATTGCGCAATCAGCGCATGCCACGCGTCCATGTCGGTTTCGTCGGTGGTGTAGACTTTGTGCACCGCGTTGCCCTGAGCATCAAAGAATTGAATGCTATGACGGTCGCCTTTCGGGTGGCTCTCGGTCATGCAGAAGATGTGCAGCCAGTGCTGCAGGAACAGTCGCAAATCCAGTTCACGCGGATTGAGGATCAGACCGGCGTGGCCGTTCAGGTGCTGGTTCTCATAGCGGCCCATTTGCTCATGGACAGCATAATCATTGCGGGTGATGGATTTGGTCACGCCGACTTTCTCAAGGGCGGTCAGTAAGGTTCTGGCATCAACGTCCATACGACCCGCATCATGGCCAACGCGCAGGGAGGTAAGTTCCGCTTCGCTGATCCCCATCATCTCCGCCAGATCGCGAGCATACTTGCCCGGATTCGCTTCTTTAGCTTGCAGATAACTCTGGTAATTTAATGAACTCATTGCTCTCTCCTCATCTTTTTTATTGATAGCGCCCGGAACGAGGCCGGGCGATTTTAGGGGTGCCTTACAGTGCCATTACCACTGATAGCTGACGAACAACTTAGCGTTGCGGCCGTCTTGTGGAATGCCCTGTGGTGAATAGGATTCTTTGTCGAAGGCGTTGCCCAGCACGACGGCGGTGGTCATGCCTTTCCAACTGTCCCGACCTTTATAGCTCACATAGAAGTCATTGATGGCGTAGCCCGCCTGCTGCGCCGTGCCGGTATTGACGTGGGTTGAGCGTTCAACAAAGGTGCCCACCCAGCCGAGAGAGAAGGCGGACTGCGCGATAGGCACGTCGAGGCTGCTGGTCACGGTGTCTGGGTTGATGCTGTCAATCCAGTCGCCGGTGGCTTCATCTTTACCGCGAGTCCGGTTGTAGGCCACGTCCCAGGAGAACAGATCAGTTTTGTAGCTCATCATGGCATCCCAACCCCACAGCTTAGCGCGGTCGATATTGGTGGAGTAGGTGCTGCAATCGATGCAGTAAGGCCCGGTGCGCCCAACGCCAAGATTCATGTTTACCGCCGTGGTGATGTAATCCTTGGCGTTGGTATCGAAGTAGCTGGCTTTGAATTGCAAATCATCATTGGCCATCATCAAGTCGTTGAAACGCAGACCGAAACCGTATTCCTGCGTGGCGTTGGTTTCAGGTTTCAGATTGGGGTTCGGCACCCAATTGTTGACGATGGTGGTTCGGCCCATTGGGATGCTGAAATGCACCGAGTCGTTGTACATTTCGCCCATAGTTGGGGCGCGGAAGGCCTGCGCGTAGGAGCCGAACACCATTAGCCAGTCGGTCGGGTTAACGGTTAATGCGCCACGGGATGACCACTTGTCGGCGTCAACGTCCGCATAGCCGTCGCTGCTGCCACGATAGTTGTCATAACGAGTGCCGGCCAGAATGGAAACCGGCAGGTCGCGCAGGGTGATTTCGTCCTGCAACCAGCCGGAAGCAAAGTTGATATCCGCCTGCGGGAAGCTAGTGGTCGCGCCGCCTGGGGTCTGTTCCTGCTTATAAGCCTCCGTGCCGTAGGTCAGCAAGTTCGCGGCGAAGCTGTCAGTGAACACACGAGAGCGGTTTTCGAGCTTAGCGCCTTTGGTAGTTTGCTTGCGCTTCTCTTCCGGCGTGCCCTCAGGGCGCGCATTGATATTGATATCCGAATAGTAAGCAGTGGCTTTGGCATCGAGCCAGTTCTGATCTTCCGGCTTCAGGTTGTAGCTCAGCTGGGCGTCGCGCTGAATGGTTGAGCGATCGGTCCACACGTTGCCGCTAGAGACTGCCGGGGTTTGCGGGTTTTTTGGCTCTTTCGCGTTGTTATTGTAGTAACGCAGATTTGCACTCAGAGACTGGGCCGGGTCGAGCTGCCAGGTGCCTTTCGCCAACACATTACCGATGTTCTCATCGTTAGGCGCATTGAAGTCGTCACTCTGCTTGATATCACCCACGTCGCGGGTGCCGAAAGAGAGCAAACCGTCGAAATTATCAGTTTTGCCATAGGTACTGGCACCCATGCCAAGGCTATGGTCGCCCGTCGCGCCGGTGCCGAATACGCGATAACCCATGTCTTGTCCCGGCATCAACAAATCAGCGGCGTCAACGGTTTCATAAGAGACCACGCCGCCCAGTGCGCCGCTGCCGTACAGCAAGGCCGACGGGCCGCGCACCACTTCTACGCGCTTAATCAAGCCCGGATCAATAAAGGTGCTGTTGAGGTGGCCGGTGTCGGTCCCCTGACGAATGCCGTCGACCAGGGTCAGTACGCCGCGACGGTCATAGCCGCGCAGCGAGATATCTTGCCCATTCGTACGACCTGTGCCGGAAATGCTCAGGCCCGGAACGCGGCGCAGCATGTCGGCGGAAGAAGAGGAAGTCAGGCTTTCCGCGCTGGTGCCATCAATGACGGTCACCATCATAGGGGCTTCAAAGCTGTCGCGTGGGTTACCTGTTGCAGCAACGGTCATGGTATCTTCAGACACTTTCTTGTTGGAATCAGCCGTGGTTTTGCTGTCTTTTGCTGGGGCAGGAGTGGTGTCGGCTTGGGCTACCAGCGGCAGAGCGCAGGCAATCGCCAGGCTCAAAGTTGAAAAACGCAGCCGTGTGGTAAGGGTATGAAGCATGGGGCAATTCTCCGTATGTTTTCACATATCAATAAGATTTGCTGGCTGCCTTGATCCTTAGACCTGGGTGGCTGGCGGGTAAGTTAAAAGGGTAAACCGGTTATTTAGTCAGTATCAGTTTTCCGGCCTTGGTCTGACGCAGTTGGTAGCGTTGCCCTTGATGGATAATGGTCGCTACGCCAGCATCACCCAGCAGATCTGCACTCGAAATGCAGATTGCACCCTCGGTATTTTCCCCATGGCTATCCAGTGGCGAGTTGCCGATAGCATGAGGCGAAATGGGTTGAGTTTTGTCATTCATAGTTACAGATGTTAATAGCAATTAATATCAATGTGAGAATCATTATCAAATCATTGACACAACACATCAAGAGAAATCTGATGTTAAATCGTCAGTTATCTGAGGGTTAACCCTATTTAGGGGAGGGGAAAGGTAAAAACTGTGAGGAAAATCAGCGGGCGGGGCGAAAGATATTCTACCGTGGGGATAAAATTTGCTTATTGAAAAGGGCAACCTGCGTTGCCCTTTTGCGTGACTTAGCGCAGATAATTGGGATAACTATCAAAAACGGCTATCCACCGCCTCGGCCAGCATGTTGATCAAGGTCTCAGTATCTTCCCAGTTCAGACAAGGGTCAGTGATCGACTTGCCATAGGTGAGAGGCTGGCCTGCGACAATCGGCTGGGTGCCTTCTTCAAGGAAGCTTTCCGCCATAATGCCGGCAATGGCAGTTGAACCTGCGCGGATCTGCTGGCAGACGTCTTCAGCCACGTCCAACTGGCGGCGGTGCTGCTTCTGGCAGTTGCCGTGGCTAAAATCGACCACTAAACGCTGAGGCAAATCGAACTCGGCCAGATTGCGGCAGGCTTCCTGAAGATCGGCCGCGTGGTAGTTTGGCGTTTTCCCACCGCGCATAATCACGTGACCATAAGGGTTGCCCGAGGTACGGTAGATAGTCATCTGCCCGGTTTTGTCCGGCGAGAGGAACATATGGCTGGCGCGAGAAGCTCGGATCGCGTCGATGGCGATGCGCGTGTTGCCGTCAGTGCCATTTTTAAAGCCTACCGGGCAAGAGAGAGCTGACGCCATTTCACGGTGAATCTGGCTCTCGGTGGTGCGTGCGCCGATGGCTCCCCAGCTAATCAGGTCGGCAATATACTGGCCGATCACCATATCGAGGAACTCAGTGGCCGTGGGCATTCCCAACTCATTCACCGCCAACAGCACTTTGCGCGCCAGCTCGATGCCATGGTTGACGCGGAAAGTCCCGTTCAGCTCGGGATCGGAGATCAATCCTTTCCAGCCGACCACGGTGCGAGGTTTTTCAAAATAGGTGCGCATGACGATTTCCAGTCGGTCTTTATAACGTTCACGCAGAACGTTGAGCTTCCCGGCATAGTCAATGGCAGCTTCGATATCGTGAATAGAGCAGGGGCCGACGACCACTAAAAGACGGGGATCTTCACCGGAAATTATCTGTTCAATTCGCTTGCGTGACGTTGTCACGTTATTGGCGACCGACGAGGAAACTGGCAGTTTTTCCGCCAGTGCCTGAGGTGTGATCAGGCTGTCGATGCGCGTCGTACGCAGTTCATCTGTTTGTGACATGTGATTCTCGAAATGTGTTTCTTCGCTACGGCAGGAATACCGGGAAGTGATGGCGATCACAATAACGCAAAACTAGATGATTTCAACTGTAGACGGCAGGTTATGCCGTCTACGTCATTAAAAGCTCTTAAAACATCCGGCGGCTCATGCCGAAACTGTCCATTATTTTGGCCGAAATCTCTTCTACCGAATAGTTTGTACTGTTCAGATAACGTATTTGATTTTTGCGGAACAGGGCTTCAACTTCTGACACTTCCATTCGGCATTGGCGCAGCGAAGCATAGCGGCTGTTCTCCACGCGTTCCTGACGAATCGCGGAGAGGCGCTCCGGGTTGATGGTCAAGCCAAACAGCTTATGCATATGAGGCTTAAGGGCCGGAGGAAGCTGAATGTTGTCCATGTCATCGGCGGTAAACGGGTAGTTTGCCGCGCGAATACCAAACTGTAAGGCTAAATAGAGGCTGGTGGGGGTTTTGCCACAGCGTGATACGCCCAACAAAATGACCTGAGCCTGATCTAAATTGCGCAGTGATATGCCGTCATCGTGGGCCAACGTGTAGTCAATGGCCGCGATACGGGCGTCATACTTAGTGATGTTGCTGGCCGTCAGGCCGTGAGTGCGATTGGCAACGGGCGTAGGTTCAACGCCTAGCTCATTTTGCAATGGCGCAACCAATGACTGCACGATGTCCTGACAAAAGCCTTCACTGCTGGCAATAATATCGCGCACTTCGCGCGAGATAATGGAATAGAAGACCAGCGGGCGAGCGCCGGTCTTTGCATAGATATCATTGATTTGCTGGCAGACGGCCTTGGCTCGCCCTTCATTCTCCACAAAGGGCAGCGAGAAGGTTGTCGCATTAACTGGGAATTGAGAAAGGACCGCGTGCCCCAACACTTCCGCCGTAATCGCAGTACCATCCGAAATGTAAAATACACATCTATCCACATCAAACTCCTGAATTTCGTTAATTCGGCAAGCTCGCTCAGCCAGCATTTTCATTTATCTTTCGCATTAGATAAACAGTAATAGTCTTATTGGGTGGAAATAAAAAGCAGAAGAATTTTATTGCGCAAACTTTGCGAGATATTGCGCAAATTGACTGAGAAAAATGAAATGACATTTTATTTTTTCCGAGGTGTTACGCAGAGTTTTGGTTTGCTTCAGCAGAGCTTCAGCATTAGGCGTAAGGTGGTTGGCAAGAGGAAGATGTGTTGCATGTCTTCCTGATTTGTAAGGAATTACTGGTTTTTTACAGCAAGCTGGATGGTGTCAGCTTTGGAATTTTCTTAAACAGAAATAGTTTCAGTTGCTGGATCGATTCACCTGTCCAAAGATTATTGTTCTCTATGCTAGTCTGAAATAACTGACCGTTTTTCAGTAATACGCCAATTTCCGTACAACAACTATTAGTCTGCTTATTCGTCAGCAGCCTATTGAAATTAAGAAAGGATTGTTTCATGGCCAATCTCGAACCCGATTTACGCAATGTTATCTGGTACAACCAGTTAGGTATGAACGACGTTGACAAGGTCGGGGGTAAGAATGCGTCCTTGGGGGAAATGATCACCAATCTGTCTGATTTGGGCGTATCCGTACCCAATGGCTTTGCGACCAGTTCAAAAGCCTTTAATGACTTTTTGGACCAGAGCGGCGTCAACACGCGCATCCACGATTTGCTCGATAGCATTGATGTGGACGACATTGCCCAGTTGACCAAAGCCGGCGCGCAGATCCGTCAGTGGATTGTGGAAACACCTTTCCAGCCAGAGCTGGAAAAAGATATCCGCCAGGCCTATCAGCAGTTGTCTGAAGGTGAAAAAGACGCCTCCTTCGCCGTGCGCTCTTCCGCCACTGCCGAAGATATGCCAGACGCGTCGTTTGCTGGCCAGCAGGAAACCTTCCTTAACGTACAGGGCTTTGATGCCATTTTGACGGCTATCAAGCACGTGTATGCATCCTTATTTAATGATCGTGCGATCTCTTATCGCGTGCATCAGGGCTATGACCATCGCGGCGTGGCGCTATCCGCCGGGGTTCAGCGCATGGTGCGTTCCGATTTGGCCGCCGCAGGCGTCATGTTCACCATTGATACTGAGTCCGGTTTCGATCAGGTGGTGTTCATCACTTCCGCCTACGGGTTGGGCGAGATGGTGGTTCAGGGCGCGGTGAACCCAGACGAGTTCTACGTCCACAAACCAACGCTTGCCAAAAACAAACCGGCCATCGTGCGCCGCACCATGGGGTCAAAAAAGATCCGCATGGTCTATGCCGACAGCCAAGAGCACGGCAAGCAGGTGCAGATTGAAGATGTGCCCGCTGAGCTAAGCGATCGCTTCTCGCTGACCGATGAAGAGATTCAGGCGTTAGCGCGTCAGGCATTATTAATTGAAAAACACTATGGCCGCCCGATGGATATCGAGTGGGCCAAAGATGGTCACAATAACAAACTCTACATTGTACAGGCACGCCCAGAGACCGTCCGTTCTAACGGGCAGGTGATGGAGCGCTACCAGCTCAATGGCAGCAGCAAAGTGCTGGTGGAAGGGCGTGCTATCGGGCATCGCATTGGCGCGGGTCCGGTGAAAATCATCCATGACATCAGCGAGATGCACCATGTTAAAGCCGGTGACATTTTGGTCACTGACATGACCGATCCCGATTGGGAACCGATCATGAAGAAAGCCTCGGCGATTGTCACCAATCGCGGCGGGCGTACCTGCCATGCGGCTATTATTGCCCGTGAACTGGGCATTCCGGCGGTGGTAGGCTGCGGCGACGCCACTGAGAGGCTAAAAGAGAACCAGAAAGTTACGGTATCTTGCTCCGAAGGCGACACCGGCTATGTCTACGAAGATGAGCTGGACTTCAGCGTGCAAAGTTCGGAAGTTAACGAACTGCCAGAGCTGCCGCTGAAAATCATGATGAACATCGGTAACCCTGACCGCGCCTTCGACTTAGCCTGTCTGCCGAATGAAGGGGTGGGGCTGGCGCGTCTTGAGTTCATCATCAACCGCATGATCGGCGTGCATCCAAAAGCCTTGCTGGAATTCGACCAGCAGGAACCGGCATTGCAGGAAGAGATCAGCAAGCTTATCCAAGGTTACGATAGCCCGCGTGAATACTACGTGGCGCGTTTGACGGAAGGGATCGCCACCCTTGGCGCTGCCTTCTGGCCAAAACGCGTGATTGTGCGTCTGTCTGACTTTAAGTCTAACGAATACGCCAATCTGGTGGGTGGCGAGAAGTACGAGCCACACGAAGAGAACCCGATGCTGGGCTTCCGTGGCGCGGGCCGCTATGTGTCGGACAACTTCCGCGACTGCTTCGCCCTCGAGTGTGAAGCCATGAAGCGAGTGCGTAACGATATGGATCTCACGAACGTTGAAGTGATGATCCCGTTTGTGCGTACCGTGGCGCAGGCTGAAGCCGTGGTGGCCGAGCTGGCGCGGCAAGGTCTGAAACGTGGCGAAAATGGCCTGAAAGTGATCATGATGTGTGAGATCCCTTCCAACGCCTTGCTGGCTGAGCAATTCCTCGAGCACTTCGACGGCTTCTCAATCGGCTCTAACGACATGACCCAGCTGACTTTGGGCCTTGACCGAGATTCTGGCGTGGTGTCTGAACTCTTTGACGAGCGCAACGAGGCAGTCAAGGCACTGCTGTCGATGGCAATTAAAGCCGCCAAGAAACAGGGCAAATACGTGGGTATCTGCGGGCAGGGGCCGTCTGATCATCAGGACTTCGCGCAATGGTTAATGGAGGAGGGGATCGACAGCTTGTCCCTTAACCCAGACACCGTAGTGCAAACCTGGCTGGCGCTGGCAGAAAAGAAATAATCGGCAAGTATTGCTGAACTCCCAACACTTATAAGCCGTGGCCCTAAGCCACGGCTTTTTTTATGGCCAAAGAGCCAAAATAAGGGATCAGTGGGGGTAAATAAGAGGAGGGTTTTTCGAGCGATTTGTTGAATGATGGACAAAAAAAGGCCCGTCATTGGAGACAGGCAAAGACTACACACAGCAATTTCGTTTTATGCCAGCTAGGGGAAAGCTTACATATAAATCAGGAGGTTGAAATCCAAACTGTTAACAATACTAGGGTTGCATAGTCTTTCAGTCTGTAAGAATACTCTTAATAGTAATTATTTCGATAGTTAACTAATTAACTGGATTTATGAATGAGAAAAATGCCAAAGAGAAATTGCGCGGAAGTTTTATTGCGAGGGGGTAAAAGAAGAGAAAATGCCACCTGCAAAACGCTTGGTTAAAGCGCGTGCAGGCGGCGTTTTTAAGTCTTACTCGTCGAGCGCTTTTACCACCTGATCGACGTTTTTCTCAGGTTCTGGCGCTTCGTTAACCCATAAGGAAATCAGGCGATAAGAGACTGCCAGAACGACCGGACCGATAAACAGACCAATCATGCCGAAGGCGAACAAGCCACCGATAACCCCTGACAGAATCAGCAGCATCGGTAAGTCAGCGCCCATTCGGATGAGGACCGGACGCAGTACGTTGTCGAGTGAACCCACCACACAGCTCCACACCAGCAGCACGGTGCCCCAGGTATTGTCGCCGGTCCAGTACAGCCAGACGATTGCCGGGATCAGCACCAGCAGTGGCCCGATTTGCGCTACGCAGCAGACGAACATCACCACGGTCAGCACGGTAGCGTAAGGAATACCGGCGATAGCCAAACCAATTCCGCCCAGCACGGACTGGACAATCGCGGTGACTACTACGCCCAGCGCGACAGCACGGATGGCTTGACCCGCAAGGATAACCGCCGCGTCGCCGCGATCGGCTGCCAGGCGGATGGCAAAGTGGCGGATGCCCATGCCAACCTGTTCGCCACGGCTATAAAGCAGGGCGCTGAATAGCAGCATCAGAGAACAGTGGACGATGAAGCGACCCAAATGTCCGGCCTGAGTGACAAACCACGAGGCAGTCTGACCGACATATGGCTGAACCTTACCCATCAACGCGCTACCGCCGCCGTTAATCAGCGAGTGCCAGCCGCTGTAGAGCTTGTGTCCCACCAGCGGGATAGCCTGTAGCCATTTAAAGTCCGGCATATGCAGGCTTGAAGGGTTGCTGGCGAGTTCGACCAGTGGTGTACCATTTTCAATCGCGCTGCTGACCAGCAGCGCGATAGGTAAAACGAAAAGCAGAATTAACAGCAGCGTCATCACTATCACCGCCAGAAAACGCTTACCCCAGAGCAATCTTTGCAATTTGATCATTAACGGCCAGGTGGCGATAACCACCATGCCAGCCCAAGCAAAGCCTAAAATAAAGGGTTGAACAACCCAAATACTGGCCACCGTCATCAGAGCAATAAACAGCACCCCAAACATAATTTGAGGTAAATCATAACGCTTCATCGGGAGATTCATTCTTGGTTCTCATAGTAAAAACAAGGCTTAAGCCCACATATTACGGACAAATACTGCTTTTCATAACTGGATAAGCATGGAGCATTTCTTCATTTTTGGACAATAGATCGCACTTTTTGTTGCGCCAGACATCTGTGCGTGCAGGCGCTATCGGTGGATGATTATAGTCAACCTTACGCAGACGAAGCGCGTGAAAACGAAGTATGTTAGTTTTTATGTTGGGTAATGAACAGGGCCCGGCAAACAACAACAAAATAGAGTCGAAATAAATGATCCCACAGATTTCACAGGCACCCGGCGTAATTCAACTGGTGCTCGATTTTTTGGAAGCGTTAAAAAAAGACGGGTTCACCGGCGATGTGACAACCAGCTACGCCGATAGATTGACGATGGCGACAGACAATAGCGTCTATCAGTTATTGCCGGATGCCGTGCTGTTCCCGATGGCGACCTCTGACGTGGCCTTATTGGCGCGTCTCGCCGGGCAGGAGCGTTTTAAATCTCTGGTATTCACCCCGCGCGGCGGTGGTACTGGCACCAACGGCCAGTCGTTAAACCGGGGAATTGTGGTTGATATGTCCCGTCATATGAATCGCATCCTAGATGTTAACGTCGAGCAGGGCTGGGTGAAGGTTGAAGCGGGGGTGATTAAAGACCAGCTGAATGACTATTTGCGCCCACTCGGCTATTTCTTCTCCCCTGAGCTGTCGACCAGTAACCGCGCGACGCTGGGTGGCATGATCAACACCGACGCTTCGGGTCAGGGTTCACTGGTGTATGGCAAAACCTCAGACCACGTTCTCGGGCTGCGGGCGATTGTGATTGGCGGCGAGATGCTTGACACCACCTCCATGCCGACGGCTCTGGCTGACAAGCTGGGTGAAGAGAATTCAGTGATTGGTCGGATTTATCGCACCGTGTTAGATAGCTGCCGCGACAACCGCGCGCTGATTATCGAAAAATTCCCCAAACTTAACCGCTTCCTCACCGGTTATGACTTGCGCCACGTATTAAGCGACGACCTGCAAAACTTCAACCTGACTCGCATCCTCACGGGTTCAGAAGGCTCGCTGGCCTTTATTACCGAAGCGCGACTGAACATCACGCCAATCCCGAAAGTGCGCCGTCTGGTCAATATTAAATATGACTCTTTCAACTCCGCGCTGCGCAATGCGCCGCTGATGGTTGAGGCCAATGCCCTGTCGGTGGAAACCGTCGACTCCAAAGTGCTGAATCTGGCCCGTGAAGATATCGTCTGGCACACCGTGCGTGACTACATTACCGACGTTCCCGGCAAAGACATGCAGGGGCTGAATATTGTCGAGTTCGCCGGTGATGACGGCGTGTTGATTGAGCGTCAGGTTGAATCGCTTTGTGAACGCCTCGACAGTTTAATCAGCGACGGCGAAGCCGGGGTGATTGGCTATCAGATTTGCGCCGACCTGCCGGGCATTGAGCGTATTTACAATATGCGCAAAAAGGCCGTCGGCCTGCTAGGGAATGCCAAAGGGCAGGCCAAGCCGCTGCCGTTTGCCGAAGACACCTGCGTGCCGCCGCAGCATCTGGCTGACTATATTGTTGAATTCCGCGCACTGCTCGACAGCCATAACCTGAGTTACGGTATGTTCGGCCACGTCGACGCCGGTGTGCTTCACGTGCGCCCGGCTCTGGATATGTGCGACCCGCAACAAGAGGTCCTGCTGAAGCAGATTTCTGACCAAGTGGTGGCGTTAACCGCCAAATACGGCGGTCTGCTATGGGGCGAACACGGCAAGGGTTTCCGCGCCGAATACAGCCCGGCCTTCTTCGGCGAAGAGCTGTTCCACGAGCTGCGCCGCATTAAATCGGTCTTCGACCCCGATAATCGGCTCAACCCCGGCAAGATTTGTGCGCCTTTAGACAACGACGAGCCGATGATGAAAGTGGACGCGGTCAAGCGCGGCACCTTTGATCGACGCATTCCTCTCGAGGTTCGCCAGTCCTTCCGTGGCGCGATGGAGTGTAACGGCAACGGCCTGTGCTTTAACTTTGATGTGAAAAGCCCGATGTGCCCGTCAATGAAAATTACCGGCAGCCGCATTCACTCGCCGAAAGGCCGTGCCGGCCTGGTGCGCGAATGGCTGCGTCTGCTGGCAGAGCAGGGCGTAGATCCGCTGGCGCTGGAAAATGCCTTGCCGCAGCAAGGAATGAGCTTCCGCGGGCTTATCGATCGGACGCGCAATACCTGGCATGCCAATAAGGGCGAGTACGATTTCTCTCATGAAGTGAAAGAGGCGATGTCCGGCTGTCTGGCCTGTAAGGCTTGCTCGACCCAGTGCCCGATAAAAATCGACGTGCCGGGCTTCCGCTCGCGCTTCTTGCAGCTCTACCACACGCGCTATCTGCGCCCGATGCGTGACCATTTGGTCGCCGGAGTGGAAAGCTATACGCCGCTGATGGCGAAGGCGCCGAAGGTGTTCAACTTCTTCTTTAGCCAGCCTTGGGTGCGAGAGATGAGTCGCAAAAGCATCGGCATGGTCGATCTGCCGCTGCTATCTACGCCAACCCTGCGCCAACAGCTGCTGGGGCATAACGCGACCACCATGACGCTGGAGCAGTTGGAGAAAATTAGTCCTGCCCAGCGCAGCCAGTATGTACTGATTGTGCAGGACCCCTTCACCAGCTATTACGATGCACAGGTGGTGGCCGATTTCGTGCGGCTAGTAGAGAAGCTGGGCTTGAAGCCCGTCTTGCTGCCGTTTTCACCGAACGGCAAGGCGCAGCACATCAAAGGCTTCTTGCAGCGTTTCGCCAAAACCGCCAAGAAAACTTCCATCTTCCTCAACCGCGTGGCGCAGTTGGGCATGCCGCTGGTGGGCGTCGATCCTGCCTTGGTGCTTTGCTATCGCGATGAATACAAAGAGATCCTGGGCGAAGCGCGCGGCTCGTTTGAGGTGCAATTGGTCCACGAGTGGCTGAGCACCTTGCTGGCGGATCGCCCGGAGCAGCAGCAAAGCGGCGAGTCTTGGTATCTGTTCGGCCACTGTACGGAAAGCACGGCGCTGCCTACCAGCGGCAAGCAGTGGGGGGATATTTTCGCTCGCTACGGCGCCAAGCTGGAAAACGTCAGCGTCGGCTGCTGCGGCATGGCGGGGACTTACGGCCACGAGAGCAAGAATATCCAAAACTCGCTAGGTATTTACGAGCTGTCATGGCACCAATCCTTACAGCGTCTGCCGCGCCAGCGCTGTCTGGCGACCGGCTATTCGTGCCGCAGTCAGGTAAAACGTATTGAAGGCAATGGGCTGCGCCATCCGTTGCAAGCCTTGCTAGAAATGATCCCTTAACGGAAAGGAAACCCTATGACATTGTGGAAACGGCAAACCACCCTTGAGGCGCTAAACGCCAGCGGGCAGGGCTGCATGGTCGGGCACGTGGGCATTGAGTTCACGCTGCTGGCTGACGACCACCTTGAGGCCACCATGCCTGTCGACCAAAGGACCACCCAGCCGTTCGGCCTGTTGCACGGCGGCGCTTCCGTGGTGCTGGCGGAGTCGATGGGTTCGATGGCGGGCTACCTGTGCAGCGAGGGCGAGCAGAAAGTGGTGGGGGTTGAGATCAACGCCAACCACCTGCGCTCGGCAACCAAGGGCAGGGTGAAGGGCGTGTGCCGCGCCCTTCACACCGGCAGGCGCAATCAGGTGTGGCAGATTGAAATTTTCGATGAGCAGGAGAGGTTATGCTGTATCTCGCGATTAACCACGATGGTCATCGATTGATCGACTGAAATGTTAATGGAAGTGCATCAGGCAGACATATTTCCCTATGTCTGCCTTTTATTTGCGACAAGCCTGGCGGCTAATCGATTGAAATGTCTTTAAAGCTGAAAAGGGACGCGTTTAACAAAGTCAGTTTGAAAGGCTGTCGCTTTTTCCCAGATGCCCATCATGGCATAATAGTGACAAATTAGTTTCAACGTATGGCGAGCAAAGTGATAACTCTGCACGCGGAATAGCTCATTACGGTGGGCGGTATTTATTTCTAAAATAAGCCGGTTATGTAATTTACACAGCGCGTGAAGGTAGCTGTGGTCATCACCGTTTTGCAGGCACATGTTCGCCATGTCCAGACAGATACTATTGAAGCGCTTGAGCTGGCTGATTTCGGCATCCACTCTTTGCAGCGCGGCTTCCGCCATATAAAAATCTACCGTGGCATCACGCACGCTGAATTTGTATTCGTCGATTTTAGTTTGCAGCCATGCATTAACCGATTGAGTCATTAGCAGCAGTCCAGTTTTGTGAATGATAACCATTATCAAAGTGGAACTTATCATATTTGCAAAGCGGCGAGTGATCAATTAGCCAACGGGATTTTTTATTGGTCAATTTATTAGCCATAAAAATCCGGAATACCCCTGTAAAAACTGCGGAAATAGGGGCGAAAAAAGGCATTTCCTGACTATAAAAGAACGAATTCATAAATAGGTATTTCCGATGAATGTTTTATAATAGTGATCAGGAACATTATTTTTTTATATAGAAAATCGGCAGTTTGGTTTTTTTTAACAAAAAATTGACAACTTATTCAATTAGTTGATGGTCGCGGTGTTGAAGACCCGCCAGCGGCCAGCCTTGGAAAGCGTAAGCATAGAGTGAAGTTCCTCACGCTAAATCGCTATACCCTCTTAAAACAAGAGGTTGAAGTGATACCTGTTATCACTAGAATAGGCACAATAGGTCTTGTCTATGACCCTGAAACGATGAGGTAGGACAGATGCAAACTGAAACAGTCGGCACGTTCTCTTTAGATGAGAATGTTTGGAAAGGTGTGACGTTGACTGACTCTGCGGCTAAGCAGGTCAAGACGCTAATCAACCAAGATCCAGAAGTTAAAGGGCTACAGCTCTCTGTGAAGCAGTCGGGTTGCGCGGGTTTCGCGTATGTCCTCGATTTGACTAAGCAGCCAGCCGGCGATGATCTGGTGTTTGAACACGATGGTGCCAAGTTGTTCATCCCGCTGAAGGCAATGCCTTTCATTGATGGCACCGAGGTGGATTTCGTCCGCGAAGGACTGAATCAGATATTTAAATTCAATAATCCTAAAGCTCAACACGCCTGCGGCTGTGGCGAGAGCTTTGGTGTCTAACATTATTGTAAACGAAGCGATGTAACCAACATGTCACGAAGCAACGTAGAAATTCCAGACAATGTGCAGTCTTGGGTCGGCGAGGAGACGAAATACAAGGAAGGCTTCTTCACTCAGCTGGCAACCGATGAATTAGCATCTGGCATCAACGAAGATGTGGTGCGTGCCATTTCCGCGAAGCGCAATGAGCCTGAGTGGATGCTGGAGTTCCGTCTGCAGGCTTATCATGCTTGGCTGAAAATGGAAGAGCCACACTGGTTGAAAGCGTACTACACGCCTCTCGACTATCAGGATTACAGCTACTATTCCGCACCTTCCTGCGGCAGCTGTGACGATACCTGTGGTTCTCAGCCGGGTGCCACGCAGCAGCCGCCGGCCGATGCGCTGGGCGTGCCTGCCGTTGACGGCAAAAATTACCTGACCAGCGAAGTTGAGAAAGCCTTCGAACAGCTAGGTGTTCCGGTGCGTGAAGGCAAAGAAGTGGCGGTCGACGCCATCTTTGACTCCGTTTCCGTCTCCACCACTTACCGTGAAAAGCTGTCTGAATCGGGCGTGATTTTCTGCTCCTTCGGCGAAGCCATTCATGAATACCCGGATCTGGTACGCAAGTACCTCGGTACCGTGGTGCCTGCGCAAGATAACTTCTTTGCTGCACTGAATGCCGCCGTGGCCTCTGACGGTACTTTCGTTTATGTACCAAAAGGCGTGCGCTGCCCGATGGAACTGTCCACCTATTTCCGTATTAACGCGGCGAAAACCGGCCAGTTCGAACGCACCATTCTGATTGCCGATGAAGGCAGCTATGTGAGCTACATCGAGGGCTGTTCTGCCCCGGTGCGCGACACCTATCAGCTGCACGCGGCGGTGGTTGAAGTCATTCTGCATAAAGATGCTGAAGTGAAATATTCCACCGTGCAGAACTGGTTCTCCGGCAGCAAAGACAGCAGCGGCGGGATACTGAACTTCGTGACCAAACGCGCACTGTGTGAAGGTTCAG
This sequence comes from Ewingella sp. AOP9-I1-14, assembly GCF_052375995.1. Classification (NCBI taxonomy): domain Bacteria; kingdom Pseudomonadati; phylum Pseudomonadota; class Gammaproteobacteria; order Enterobacterales; family Yersiniaceae; genus Ewingella; species Ewingella sp. AOP9-I1-14. Next base: position 268,556 of record NZ_JBQSVA010000001.1, on the reverse strand, counting down.
GTTCAAAAATGTCTTGGACTCAGTCTGAAACTGGCTCTGCGATCACGTGGAAATACCCGAGCGTTATTCTCAAAGGGGATAACTCAATCGGTGAATTCTTCTCTGTCGCGCTGACCAGCGGTAAGCAGCAGGCCGATACCGGTACCAAAATGATCCACATTGGTAAAAACACCAAGTCGACCATTATCTCTAAAGGTATCTCTGCCGGTCACAGCCAGAACAGCTATCGCGGTCTGGTCAAGATTCTGCCAACGGCTGAGAATGCCCGTAACTTTACTCAGTGTGACTCCATGCTCATTGGCCCTGACAGCGCCGCGCACACTTTCCCTTATGTGGAAGTGCGCAACAACACTGCCCAGCTTGAGCACGAAGCAACCACCTCGAAAATCGGCGACGACCAGCTGTTCTACTGCTTACAACGCGGTATCAGCGAAGACGATGCGATTTCGATGATTGTTAATGGCTTCTGTAAGGATGTCTTCTCTGAGCTGCCGCTGGAGTTTGCCGTTGAGGCCCAGAAGCTTCTGGCCATCAGCCTTGAGCACAGCGTCGGGTGATTCTCTTTCTCTTATATAACAACGCTATATAAAGAGAACTGACGCTTTTCCCGCTCGTCCACCCACTTCTTTCCCGTGAGAAGACGATTTAGACGAGCGCTGGAAATTGAACGACTGAACCAGTGAAAGAACCACAGAATTATGAGCGCGCAGGCGCAAACTCAAGGATACGTATGTTAAGCATCAAGAATTTAAAAGTCCGTGTCGAAGAAAAGGAAATTCTTAAAGGGCTTGATCTCGAGATCAAACCAGGGGAAGTGCACGCTATTATGGGCCCGAACGGCTCCGGTAAAAGTACGCTTTCCGCGACGCTGGCCGGACGCGAGGACTACGAAGTCACCGACGGTACTGTTGAATTCAACGGTAAAGACCTGCTGGACCTGGACCCAGAAGAGCGGGCAGGCGAAGGCGTATTCATGGCCTTCCAGTACCCGGTTGAGATCCCTGGCGTCACCAACCACTTCTTCCTGCAAACCGCCGTTAACGCCGTACGCAAGTACCGCGGTCAGGCACCCATGGACCGTTTTGACTTCGCTGATTTCATCGAAGAAAAAATTGCCATGCTGAAAATGCCAGAAGATTTGCTGACCCGTTCTGTCAACGTCGGCTTCTCCGGCGGTGAGAAAAAACGTAACGATATCCTGCAGATGGCGGCTCTTGAGCCAAATCTGTGTATCCTTGATGAAACCGACTCAGGTCTGGATATCGATGCGCTGAAAATTGTTTCTGACGGCGTTAACAGCCTGCGTGACGGCAAACGTTCATTCGTTATCGTGACCCACTACCAGCGTATCCTCGACTACATCAAGCCTGACTACGTGCACGTTTTGTGGCAGGGCCGCATTGTTAAATCCGGCGATTTTACCTTGGTTAAACAGTTAGAGGAGCAGGGTTATGGCTGGCTTACAGACCAAGAGTAACGTACCTGCGGCGGGCAGTTCGCACGCCATGCAACAGTTGTATCGCCTGTTCGAAAGCGCAGGCGGCGAGAACTCTGCCCACGCACATGCGCACTGGCAGCAAGTTCTGCGTATTGGTTTTCCACACGCCAAGCTTGAAAACTGGAAGTACACTCCGGTTTCCTCTTTGCTCGGTAATCAATTCTTTGCTCCGCAGCCACAGGCGTTGAGCGCTGAAGAGTTGAAGGCGCTGGCTTTGCCGCTGGATGCTTACCGCCTGGTGTTCATAGATGGTCGCTTTGATGCTGACCTTAGCGATGTGCAAACTGGCGCGTTTGAAATTGAAAAACTGAGCCCGTCCGTTCAGCAGACTCTGCCTGAGCCGATTGAGTCAGAAGTCTTCCTGCACCTGACCGAAAGTCTGGCGCAAGACGGACTGTCTGTGCGTTTACCTGCCGGTAAGCAAGCCGAGAAACCGCTCTATCTGCTGCACGTCAGCAGCGGTCGCGAGCAGGCTCGTGAGATTAATACCGTTCACCATCGCTACCACTTGGCGATTGAAAGCGGCGCCAATGCTGAAGTGATCGAGCACTACGTTAGCCTGAGTGACAAAGGTCATTTCACCGGCTCACGTATGACCGTCAACGTTGGCGACAACGCGGATTTCACTCACTACAAACTGGCCTTTGAAAGCCAGGCGAGCTTCCACTTCTCGCACAATGATTTAGTGATTGGCCGTGACGCACGCGTTGCCAGCCACAGCTTCTTGCTGGGTGCGGGTCTGACCCGTAACAACACCAGCGCGCAGCTTAACGGTGAAAACAGCAATCTGGACATCAACAGTCTGGTATTGCCGGTTGACGCAGAAATTGCCGATACCCGTACTTATCTCGAACACAACAAAGGCTATTGCAACAGCAATCAGCTGCATAAAGTGATTGTGCGTGACCGCGCCAAGGCCGTGTTTAACGGCATGATTAAAGTGGCAAAACACGCGCTGAAAACTGACGGTAAGATGACAAACAACAACCTGCTGCTGAGCAAACAGGCTGAAGTGGACACCAAACCTCAGTTGGAAATTTATGCCGATGATGTGAAATGTAGCCACGGTGCGACAGTGGGCCGTATCGATGACGAACAGCTTTTCTACCTGCGCGCGCGTGGTATCAGCGGCCAGGACGCACAGCATATGATTATCTTTGCTTTCGCGGCGGAATTGACCGAAGCCATCAAAAACGAAACCCTGCGCGATGTAGTCATTGCCCGTATTGCTGGCCGACTAAATCGAGGTGAGTAATGAGTTTTCCTCTGGAAAGAGTTCGTAACGATTTCCCTCTGCTGAGCCGCGAAGTTAACGGCCAGCCGCTGGCCTACCTTGATAGCGCGGCCAGCGCGCAGAAACCCCATCAGGTTATCGAGCGCGAGCTTGAATTCTACCAGCATGGCTATGCCGCGGTTCACCGCGGCATTCATACCTTAAGTGCTGAAGCCACCGAGCAGATGGAAAATGTCCGCCAGCAAGCGGCAGAGTTCATCAATGCGGCTTCTGCCGAAGAGATCGTGTTCGTCAAAGGTTCGACCGAAGCCATTAATCTGGTCGCCAACACCTTTGGCCGCGCGTTGCTGCACGCCGGTGATCGCATCATCATCACTGAGATGGAGCACCATGCGAACATCGTTCCATGGCAGATGCTGGCGAAAGAGCGCGATCTGCATATCGACGTCTGGCACTTAACGCCAAACGGCGAGCTGGACCTGTCTGAGCTGGAAACCCTGATCACGCCGCGCACTAAGCTGCTGGCGCTGGCCCACGTCTCTAACGTGCTGGGCACGGTGAACCCAATCGAAACCATCATTCCTCAGGCGAAAGCGGCCGGGTTGACGGTATTGGTTGATGGCGCGCAGGCCGTGATGCACCACACCGTGGACGTGAAGGCGCTGGATTGCGACTTCTATGTCTGGTCTGGTCACAAGCTCTACGGGCCGTCCGGCATTGGTATTTTGTATGGCAAGAAAGCCTTGCTTGATCAAATGCCACCGTGGGAAGGCGGCGGTTCGATGATCAAACACGTCAGCCTAACCGAAGGCACCACCTTTGCCGCAGCGCCTTGGCGCTTTGAGGCGGGTACGCCAAACACGGCTGGCATCATGGGGCTGGGCGCGGCAATGAGCTACGTCACTGACCTGGGCATTGCTGAGATCCATGATTACGAGCAGTCGCTGATGAGTTATGCACTCGAAGCTATGGCTCAGATCCCTGATATTGTCATCTATGGCCCGGCAATTCGCTCCGGCGTAATCGCTTTCAACTTGGGCAAGCACCATGCCTACGATGTCGGCAGCTTCCTTGACCAATACGGTATTGCTATCCGTACCGGCCACCACTGCGCCATGCCATTGATGTCATTTTACGGTGTGCCGGCCATGTGCCGGGCGTCGCTCGCCATGTACAATACTCGCGAAGAAGTCGATCGCTTAGTCGCCGGGCTGCAACGCATTCATCGTCTGCTGGGTTAACCCGCAGTCTATTATCAGGATCTATTTTTATGGCTTTGCCAGATAAAGACAAATTAGTGAAAAACTTTTCCCGGTGCCCGAACTGGGAAGAGAAATACCTGTACGTGATTGAACTGGGTGGACAATTACCCGCGCTGGCCGATGAACATCGCCAAGATAAAAACCTGATCTCCGGTTGCCAAAGCCAAGTCTGGATTGTAATGCAGATTAACGAGGCGGGTGAGCTGAGCTTCGCGGGTGATAGCGATGCGGCCATCGTTAAAGGGCTGTTGGCGATTGTCTTCAGCCTGTACCAAGGTCTGACAGCGCAGGAAGTGGTGGAACTGGACGTGCGTCCTTTCTTCACCGCCCTTGAGTTGAGCCAGCATCTTACGCCTTCACGCTCGCAAGGGCTTGAAGCGATGATCCGCGCTATTCGTGCTAATGCCCAGCAATTGAGCTAATCACGACACGTTGCTCGTTAGGAATGTTCTGCTAATGAGCAACGTTATTTCTCTTCCTCTCCCATCCTCCCTTGCCATTTAATTCTGATAATTCAGCTGCTTAAAACGCTTCTCTTGCCTTAATTTTCATTCCGTCGAGCTTTTGTAACGCTTTGATTTTAAGCGTTTTAATTGCCTTTGCTTCAGGCATTGCTACTATTAAAACTCAACAGGAAGTTGATGCCTGCGCACCTGCCTTGGCATCGGGTTTCAACCCTTACGATAATCATCAGTAGGAATGAGTATGAAACGTGTATTACCCCTGATGGGGATGTTATTCGCTGGCTATCTAACAGCCGGAACCGGCGCGGCCAACGCCGCAGAATATCCGCTGCCGCCGGATAACAGCCGCCTTATCGGTGAGAACACCACCTACGTTGTGCCAAACGATGGCAAACCTCTCGAAGCGGCAGCCGCCAAATATCAGATTGGTTTGATTGGAATGCTGGAAGCCAACCCGGGCACCGACCCTTATTTGCCGAAGCCGGGCACGGTGCTGACCATTCCATCGCAGATGCTGCTTCCCGACACCAAGCGCGAAGGCATTGTGGTAAACCTTGCCGAGCTGCGCCTTTATTACTACCCGAAAGGGGAGGATAAGGTGATCGTGCTGCCAATAGGTATTGGCCAATTAGGGCGTAATACGCCGGAAATGGTGACTTCGGTCAGCCAGAAGATCCCCAATCCAACCTGGACACCGACCGCCAACATCCGTAAAGCTTACTTGAAAGACGGCATTAAGCTGCCGGGCATGGTGCCAGCCGGGCCGGATAACCCGATGGGGCTGTTCGCCATGCGCCTGTCCGCGGGCACCGGGCAATATCTGATCCACGGTACCAATGCCAACTTTGGTATCGGTATGCGCGTCAGCTCGGGCTGTATCCGCCTGCGTCCGGACGATATCGAAGCGCTGTTCAACATGGTGCCGAAAGGCACGCGCGTGCAGATAATCAATCAGCCAATCAAAGTGGCGGTTGAGCCGGACGGTAAGCGTTATATCGAGGTGCACCAGCCGCTGTCGCACACCGACAAGGACGATCCGCAGACCAAGCCGATTGCGCTGACCGCCGCAGAGAAGAAGTTCATCAAGAACAAAGAGACTAATGAAGATGTGGTGAAGCAGGCCATCGAGCGCCGCTCGGGTATGCCGGTGATTGTGAGTCACGGCACTGATGCTGACTCAGCGCAAGAAGCACCGTCATCACAAGTCCCCCAGCCGCAAAGTGCTTCTATTACTCAGGTTCAGTCTTACCAGACCGCCGATAACCAATAATCGCGCTGTACGGCCCATAGAGGCATTGCATATTAAGGAGCTGATACCAGCTCCTTTTTTTATGTTCGTCTGGTAGAAGGCGCTGTGGCGAGTTTTAAGGGTATTTAGACGGGGAGTGTCAGGTGTGGAAGAGGGGAGCGGAGAGATGCTGAACGACAGGCAAAAAAAATGGCGCACTGAGTGCGCCATTTAACTATTGAAGTAATATTACTTCTTGTAAGCGTGAGCTTGGTTGTCCAGACGTTGGTTAGCGCGAGCTGCATCGTCTTTAGCTGCTTGAACGTCAGAACGGATTGCGTTCACGTCGTTGCTCAGTTGGTCAACTTTAGAGTTCAGAGTAGAAACGTCTGAAGACAGTTGGTCGATTTTAGCATTGCTTGAACAACCAGCCAGCATAGTAGAAGCCAGGATTACAGCGCCCAGTACCAGTTTAGTGCGATTCATTATAAAACCCTCTAGATTAAGTTAATCTCCATGTAGCGTTACAAGTATTACACAAACCTTTTTCTAATGAGAATAAATTTTTGCTCGCAATCGCTTTATTTTGATCGTTCGCTCAAAGAAGCATCTTTTTTTGCGAAAAAGTTAAAAAATGCAGCGAAAACAGCCGGATTCCATGAGACTTGTCCCATTTATTTGTTAGCTGTTTTTACTGTCTTGTCTAATTATTTACATTGCAGCCAATAAAAAACGCCGCATTACGCGGCGTTTTGGCAGAAAGCGATGTCACTTTTCTAATTAGACAACGTGTACCGATGCAGTATTGGTTGTGCCGCTCTGAACCAGCGCGCCAGAAACCATCACCACAACATCACCTTTCTGAGCCAGACCGCTTTCCAGCGCAGCTTCTTTACCGATGCGGTAGAAGTCATCAGTAGAAGCGATTTCTTTGACCAGCTGAGTGATCACGCCTTTAGTCAGGATCAGCTGACGTGCAGTCACTTCGTTAGTGGTCAGTGCCAGAATAGTGGCGTGTGGGAAGTATTTACGCACGGCTTTAGCTGATTTACCGCCGCTAGTCGCGACAACAATCAGAGGCGCGTCCAGCTTCTCTGCGGTTTCAACGGCACCACGGCAAACGGCTTCGGTGATGCGCAGTTTGCGGTTTTCGTTCTGACCGTCGATACGGCTTTGCATCACGCGGTCGGTACGGTCACAGATGGTTGCCATGATAGTCACGGCTTCCAGCGGATATTTACCTTTCGCACTTTCGCCAGACAGCATGACTGCGTCAGTACCGTCGATGATGGCGTTAGCCACGTCGCCCGCTTCTGCGCGAGTAGGGCGTGGGTTTTTGATCATGGAATCGAGCATTTGGGTCGCAGTGATAACGACTTTACGCGCGCGGTTACATTTCTCAATCATCATCTTCTGCGCGAAGATAACTTCTTCTACTGGGATCTCAACGCCCAGGTCGCCACGAGCAACCATGATGCCGTCAGAAGCTTCGAGGATTTCGTCGAAGTTGTTCAGGCCTTCTTGGTTTTCGATTTTAGAGATGATCTGGATGTGCTCGCCACCGTGTGCTTTCAGGTGTTCGCGAATTTCCAGCACGTCAGAACGTTTACGAATGAAAGAAGCTGCAACGAAATCAACGTTTTGCTCGCAACCGAAGATCAAGTCACGTTTGTCTTTTTCAGCCAGAGCTGGCAGAGCGATAGAAACGCCCGGCAGGTTAACGCCTTTGTTTTCGCCAAGGTCGCCGTTGTTCAGCACTTTACAGGTTACTTCGGTTTCAGTGACGTTGGTCACTTCCATACCGATCAGGCCGTCATCAACCAGAATGGTGTTACCGATTTTCAGGTCTGCTGCGAAACCAGCGTAAGTTACCGCTACGCGCTCGCTGTTACCGATCACGGATTGGTCAGTAGTAAAGGTGTAAGTCTGACCAGCAACCAGCGCAGCGTCTTTGCCGCCTTCCAGTTTCATGGTGCGGATTTCTGGACCTTTGGTGTCCAGCAGGATGCCCGCTTTATGACCAGTTTTAGCCATAACGTTGCGGATGTTCTTGATGCGCTGACCGTGTTCTTCGTAATCACCGTGAGAGAAGTTCAAACGCATAACGTTCATGCCTGCATCAAGCAGTTTGGTCAGCATTTCTTCAGATTCGGTTTTTGGGCCGATGGTACAAACAATTTTGGTCTTTTTCATGACGATTTTATCTACAAGTTGTGATGGATTGGGAATATGTTCGCCCGGCAGCGCTGCTGCCCACGAGAAATTTGGGTGGTGCCTGGTTGATTCAAAACAATACTAAGCGTAGGCGACTGGAGAAGAAATGGTGTGTAAAGTTCAGCCAAGGCATGGCTTTCTGTACGATTAATCATCGTCTTGGGTAAGGTGCTGCTTTTATACGTACGATATCGACAGATCAAGGGGCTGAAACCATTCAATCGAAGAGACGGTGCGTATTATAGGGGGTAAGCGGCGGGAAACAAAATAAAAAACATGACGCTGCGCAAGCTTCTGGCATCTGAGAGGCGTTCGTTGCGCAAATCGCCGAAACGGGCAGGGGAGAAATCACTATAGGTACTATTTTGAGCAGGATAAAGGCTAACGAGTGGCTTGGGTTCTAGGATCTAATACTGAAATTGAACAATGTTGGGATTTGAATACGAAGAAGACGTGACTGCAAAGTTATGGAGAGAAGGAGTGTTCATCTGGTGCGTCCGAGTGGACTCGAACCACCGACCCCCACCATGTCAAGGTGGTGCTCTAACCAACTGAGCTACGGACGCACATCTGATGAAACAGGTACTGCGCAGAATTTGGTGCGTCCGAGTGGACTCGAACCACCGACCCCCACCATGTCAAGGTGGTGCTCTAACCAACTGAGCTACGGACGCATCGTTTTCTGTCTGCCAGTGCGGCAGCGGGGACGAATATTAGCGACCTACCCGATGACTGGCAAGGGAAAAAAAACATTTTACGACGATATTGTGACTGAGTGGTGCGCTAATGTTCATTGCGTTGATTTTTTGAACATTAATGCTGGCAGCTTAGCCGCCGGAAACGGTTGTCCGGCGGCTAGGTTGTGCTGCAAAGCAGATTATCGGCGCGCTTTATCCAAAATGACGAATGAAGATTGGTTCTGGATCCAGCGAATCCGCAGCGACACCATCACCGCCGCGAAGGTCAGCCCGATAATAAAGCCCCACCAGAAACCACTTGGCCCCATTCGCGGCACTACCCAGTCGGTCAGACCCAGCGTGTAGCCAATCGGCAGCCCCAGCACCCAGTAGGCAACAAAGGTAATGTAGAAGATAGAACGCGTGTCTTTATAGCCGCGCAGTACACCAGTGCCGATCACCTGAATGGCATCTGAGATCTGATAAACTGCCGCCAGTAGCATCAGGCTGGAGGCCAGCGCCACCACCTCCGGGCTGTCGTTATACAGCGCGGCGATCTGTTCGCGGAAAATCACCGAGAGAGACGCCGTGAAGCAGGCAATCACCACCCCGGTGAAAATACTGGTACGGGCCGACACGCGCGCCCCTTCCACCGAGGACTCACCCAGGCGCGAACCCACGCGGATGGTGGTCGCCATGCCCAAAGAGAGCGGAATGACGAACATCAGCGAGCCGAGGCTCAGGGCTATCTGGTGACTTGCCACGGCGACAATGCCCAGTGGAGAAACCAGCAGTGCGACGATGGCGAACAGCGTCACTTCGAAAAACAGCGCTAAACCAATTGGCAGGCCCAGCGAGGTTAAGCGTTTAAGGGTGGCCCAATCCGGCTTGGCGAAACGGCTCTGCGCAACAATGTCCTTCATGAAGTAAGCATGCTTCACGTAGTAACGCATCATCAGGAACATCACCCAGTAAACGGTGCCTGTCGCCACGCCGCAGCCTACGCCGCCCAGCGCCGGTGCGCCAAAGTGACCATAGATGAAGATATAGTTGAGCGGAATGTTAACCATCAGCCCAACAAAACCAAAAATCATCCCCGGCTTGGTTTTCGACAACCCTTCGCACTGGACGCGCAGCACTTGGAAGAACAGGTAGCCCGGCGCGCCCCACATAATGGCGTGCAGGTAACCAATGGCTTTCTCTTTCAGCTCTTCATCCACGTTATGCATCAGGCCGATGATGTGCTCGCAATTATAGATGACGGCCATGATCAGCACCGACACGCCTGCCGCCAGCCAGAAACCTTGCTGCACCTGATGGGCGATTTTATCGCGTCGACCGGCACCGTTGAGATGGGCCACGGTCGGGCTAAGTGCCAGCACCAAGCCATGACCCAAAAGAATTGCCGGCAGCCAAATCGAGGTACCGACGGCCACTGCGGCCATGTCCGTTGCGCTGACCGAGCCAGCCATGATGGTGTCCACCACGCCCATTGCAGTTTGAGCAATTTGAGCAAAGATGACGGGAACAGCGAGCGCTAATAAGACACGCGCTTCTGTAAGGTACTTCTGCACGTATACACCTTTATATGGTTAATCCTTCGTTCCTGAAGTTATCGCGTCGAGAGCCGTACGCCGGGGAGGGGAATATTTCCTATAAACATTCCCAAGGGCGCTTCACGTGCTGTATTGCCGAAACTCCAACCACGTTGGACAGTGATTAAATTAAGAAAACGTCATGGAAAACATGACGCTAAAATAGCGGGAAATAGCCCGAAGATTGTACATCTTAAGATTTTTTAAGCAATAAAGCTGTTAATGTCGAGTTAAATAATGCGCTTTTACATCGGGTTGATATTTTAGATTCATTGATTTGGCTTTCCCTCAATTCTGCGGCAAACTGACGGATAAGAGACAAGCATTTAATGAGGCATGACCTATGTTTACCGGTATTGTTCAGGGCACAGGAACGCTAGTGTCCATCGATGAAAAACCTAACTTCCGTACCCACGTTGTCAAAATGCCAGCCCATATGCTGGACAACCTTGAGCTTGGCGCGTCGGTTGCTCACAATGGTTGTTGCCTTACCGTCACGGAAGTTAAGGGTGATCTGGTGAGCTTCGACTTGGTTAAAGAGACGCTTCGCCTGACCAACCTGGGTGATTTGCAGCCCGGTGCGGAGGTAAATCTCGAGCGCGCAGCGCGATTTGATGATGAAATCGGCGGCCACTTAATGTCTGGGCATATTATTTGTACGGCAGAAGTGGCGAAAATCCTGACCTCAGAAAATAACCGTCAAATCTGGTTCCGCATGCCTCACGAAGATTTAATGAAATATGTGCTGCATAAAGGTTTCATTGGTATTGACGGCATTAGCCTGACCGTCGGTGAAGTGACCAAAACCCGTTTCTGCGTGCATTTAATTCCTGAAACGCTGCAAAGAACCACCTTAGGCGCGAAACGTCTGGGGGATAAAATCAATATTGAAATCGACCCGCAGACCCAGGCGATCGTTGACACCGTCGAGCGCGTGTTGGCAAGCCGCGAAGCCGCGATGGCCACGGCTCAGGCGCTGGCCGAACAGCAAGAGCACTAATTTATAAAATAAAAACAGCGCAATAAAAAAGCCGGGCAGCTCATCACTGTCCGGCTTTTTTTCGTCTGTCACTTAGCGTGGAACGCGAATACCGCCTTCGACGCCTTGCGCGCTGAATACCACCTGCCACAATTGAATGTCACGGGCGCGGAAGGCGCCGGCACAGGCGTTAAGATAATAAGTAAACATTCTGTAGAAGCGATCGCCGTAACGTTCTGCCAGAGAAGGCCATGCCTGCTGGAAACGTTCATACCACGCCATCAGCGTCCTGTCGTAATCCGCCCCGATGTTGTGCCAATCTTCCATCACAAACAGTGATTCGCTGGTTTGCGCGATTTGCTGAACGGAAGGCAAGCAGCCATTAGGGAAAATATACTTATCGATCCACGGGTCAACGTTCAGGTCGGTTTTATTCGAACCAATCGTATGCAGAAGGAATAAACCGTCCGGCTTAATATTGCGTTTCGCCACGTTGAAGTAAGTCTGATAATTCTTCGGACCCACGTGTTCGAACATGCCCACCGACACAATACGATCAAACTGATCGTTCAGGTCGCGGTAGTCTTGCAGCAAAATAGTGACGTCGAGGCCCTTGCAGCGCTCTTGTGCCATTTTTTGTTGCTCAGCAGAGATTGTGACTCCAACAACGCTAACGCCGTAATTTTTCGCTGCGAATTCCGAAAGCCCACCCCAACCACATCCGATGTCGAGCAAGCGCATGCCCGGCTTCAATTGCAGCTTATCGCAAATCATTTTTAATTTTGCTTCCTGGGCCTGTTCGAGAGTTGTTGCCTCTTTCCAGTAACCGCAGGAATATTGCATATAGGGGTCTAACATCAGACTGAACAAGTCGTTGCCCAAGTCGTAATGCTCTTTGCCCACAATCCAGGCGCGTTTTCTGGATTGAAGATTGGTTAGCCGTGCGGCTGCAATGCGGAGTGTATCTTTAAAATGGCGCGGGAGTTTAGTCTCAAGACCGGCGTTAATGACCCGCTGGAAGAACATATCGAGACGTTCGCATTCCCACCAGCCGTCCATATAGCTTTCGCCCAGACCCAAAGAACCTTCCTGTAAAACACGCTTAAAGAAATCAGGGTTTTTTACTTTTATATCAAAAGGTCGAGTACCATTAATCTGGATATCGGCCATCCCGAGCATTTCATTGGCGATGCGATACCATTGATTATCTTGAATACTCAGGTCTTCTACACACGATGAACTCATAGCTTCTCCATCACTTTCTCTTCTGACTTATTAACCTGCCAAGAAAATATTAGGCAATTTATGCAGGTCATTATGAGAACAGACGGTCAATCCGCCTTGTCTGATATGCGACTATGAACAGAGGAAATAATTAGAAGAACACCCACTGCCACTAAGAGTATGGGTGAAAAATCCATTTTATAAAGTGTGATGCACTCCCCGCATCGACAACAAGTTGTGATAAAAGTTTTGGTAAAATGTTATTTTTTTAGGTTCGATTGAGTATATGCCCGCCTTTCCGCATTCTCAATAATAAATCGTGCGGGGCGAGCATATACTTTAAGTGATTGTTACAGAGGGTAATTATGACGATCCGTTAGCATGTTAAGCATCGTTTCGCGATAATTCTCCTCCGGCAGTTACCGCTACCGCAGTCGCCTGTTTCTCACCTTTTTTGGCCATAAAAAATCCCAGTCCAACCAAGACAACGGTGCCAAGCATTACCGTCACCGTGGCCAGAAGTGGCAGGGCAATAAAAGTGGAAACCAACAGGCTGGCAACAAAACACAAACCTAATTGTAGTGTATTTTGCAGTGCAGCAGCCTTGCCTGTATTAGCAGGAAATGACATTAATGCATTTGCTACAACAATTGGATAGCACGCACCATTCACCAATGCCATTAAACAGAAGGGAATGAGCAGGGTGATTAGCGTGGCGTGAGTCAGGGTTGCCACCAGATAAAGCGCCACGACGCTCAGGGTGTAACCCGCCAGTAGCCAAGGCAGAATGCGGTTGCCGTCAATTTTGGCGATCAGCAAACGGCAGCCGAAGCCCCCCACTAAAAATGCAATTGTCTGCGGAACATAGCTCAGACCAATCACTCCCGGCGTGTAACCCATATCACTCAAAATAAAGGGTGAGCCGGTCAGCCAGGCAAAGAAACCTGCCGAACACGCAGCGTAAATCATCACGTTGCCGCTAAACGCTGGCGAAGCCATCAGGCGGAAGAAGCTGATGTTGTCAGCCTTTTTCTCGCCACTGGCTTTTTTGGCTTCTTTAATGCGGAAAGAGAAGGCCAGTAGCAGCACGCCGACGGCCAACAGCAGGGCAAAAATGGCCTGCCAGTCAAAATGGTTAAGCACCCATGCACCAAGCAGCGGGGCGAGCGCCGGAGAGAGCGCGACCAGCGGCATGATAGTCGCAAAGGTGCGTTTCGCCACTTCAGACGAGTAGCGATCAACCACCAGCGCCTGCCAGCTCACTGCCGCAGCACACACGCCGATGGCTTGCAGGAAGCGCAGACCGAGCAGCAGATAAATATTTTCAACCCACAGCATCCCCAGACAGCCCAGCGCGAACAGGGTCAGTCCGGCAATCAGAACCGGGCGGCGACCCATGCGATCGGAGAGCGGCCCCCAGACCAGTTGGCCAATGGCAAAGCCGCCTAAGAAGATACTGAGGCTGGCGCTGATCAGGCCCGGCGTGGTGACTAAAGAGGTTTGCATTACGCTGAATGCAGGCAGGTACATATCGGTGGCTAAAAAGCCCAGCATACTCAGCCCGGCGAGGTAGAGCATAAATCCAAAGGAGGGTTTCATTTTTCTCTTCTTAAATGCGATGTATCAATGACATTACGCGGTGGCAAAAATTGCAGGAAAACGCCTAGAAGTTTAAGTGTTTGGTAAAGCCCTTGTGAAACGCTAATATTTGCAGTGATGTATCAAAAAAATTGAAAGCAAGCCGAGGGCGAATGAAATGTGGTCAGAATACTCGTTAGAAGTGGTGGACGCCGTGGCGCGCACCGGCAGTTTTAGCGCGGCGGCGGCAGAACTGCACCGCGTGCCCTCGGCGGTGAGTTATACCGTTCGCCAACTGGAACAGTGGCTGGCCGTGCCGCTGTTTGAACGCCGCCACCGCGATGTGGAATTAACCCCGGCCGGGCAGGTTTTTGTTGAGGATGCGCGGTTGCTTATCAAAAAAATGATGGCGACCCGCCGTCAGTGCCAGCAGGTGGCAAACGGCTGGCGCGGCCAGCTCAGCGTGGCGGTTGACCGTATCGTTAAGCCAGAAAGGGCGCGGCGGCTGGTGACGGATTTCTATCGCACCTTCCCGGACACCGAGCTGATTATTCATTCCGAAGTGTTCAACGGCGTGTGGGACGCGCTGGTTGATGGCCGCGCTGACGTCGCCATCGGCGCCACCCGCGCGGTGCCCACCGGCGGGCGTTTTAGCTTTCGCGACATGGGCTTTATGGATTGGCACTGCGTGGTCAGCCCGAGCCATCCGCTGGCGGCGTTGCCCGCGCCGCTGATTGACGACCAGCTGCGAGAGTACCCCGCGCTATGTCTGGAAGACACCTCGCGTAGCTTACCCAAGCGCGATACCTGGACCTTGGATAATCAGCGTCGGCTGGTGGTGCCGGACTGGACCTGCGCCATTGAGTGCCTGTGCGCGGGGCTGTGTGTCGGCATGATGCCCGTCCATATGGTGGATAAATGGCTTGAGCAGGATAAGCTTCGCGTTTTGCAACTGGCTACGGATTTCCCGGAAAGCGCCTGCTGTCTGACGTGGGACCAAAGCAATCAATCGCCCGCGCTGGCGTGGCTGCTGGACTATCTCGGCGACAGTGAAACCATGAATCAGGAGTGGTTGCGCAATTAAAAACGCCTGCATGGGAGCAGGCGTTGGTCGGTTCACTATTTTATTCGCGGCGCGCTATTAACGACGATAGTCGCGATACGGGCCGTCGGCCACTGAGCGGCGCTCAACCAGTTTCGGGTGAACCTCGATGGTTTGCGACTCTTCGCGCTTGCTGACAATACGGTCGAGCAGCATGGTGAAGGCCATCTCGCCCAGACGCTCTTTCGGCTGGTGGATGGTGGTCAGTGCTGGGGAGAAGTAGCGCGCGTTACGCACGTTATCATAGCCGATCACCGATATGTCTTGCGGTACGCGCAGGCCCATTTCGTCAGCGGCGCAGATTGCCCCCATAGCCATCACGTCGCCGCCGCAGAACACGGCGGTCGGGCGCTGCTTCTGCATCAAAATCTTGTGCATCGCCTGATAGCCGGATTCCGGCTCGAAATCCCCTTGCACTACCCACTCTTCGCGCAGCGGAATATTGGCTTCGGTTAAGGCTTTGACGAAGCCCTGGAAGCGACCGCCGCCGGTGTTGCGTGCCAGCTGGCCGGGGATCACGCCGATATCGCGATGACCGCGTTCAATCAGATAGCGCCCGGCCATGTAGCCGCCTTCAAAGGCGTTATCAATAATGCTGTCGGTGAAATTCTTGCGCGCTTCGCCCCAGTCCATCACCACCATTGGGATTGAGCGATACTCTTCGAGCATGTCCAACAGGGCGTCCGGGTATTCGGCGCACATCACCAATAAGCCGTCGACGCGCTTTTGCGCCAGCATCGCCAGATAGGCTTGTTGCTTATCGAGGTTATTGTGCGAGTTACATAAAATCAGCGTATAGCCTTTGGCGAAGCAGCTATTTTCAACGGCTTCGATAACTTCGGCGAAGTAGGGCGCTTCGCTGGAGGTTGCCAACAAGCCGATAGACTTGGTGTTATTAACCTTGAGGCTGCGAGCCACGGCGCTAGGCGAGTAGTGCAGCTCTTTAATGGCAGTCTGCACGGCGGCTTTAGTTTCTTCGGCGACGAAACGTGTTTTATTGATGACGTGCGACACGGTAGTGGTGGAAACGCCAGCCCGCTTTGCGACATCTTTTATCGTTGCCATGAAAAGAATGACTCCTGTACCGACGTGCTCTGGCACGTTAGCATTATGTTAATCGTTTGCTTGCGTGGATTTGACTGCTGAACAATAAAAGCGCAGTGAAATCGTTGGTGGGTTTTTCAGAAAAGGACAGCTGTCTGAAAGAACATCGGGATGAATCGACCGGCACGCAGCGTGGTAACCGCGAATTTTCTCTTATATCGCGGAAAAGGGGAAGTAAAAAGTCTTGTTAAGGCAGGGAATGATCACGAGATTTTAGCGGGAAACTGTGAGAAACTGCTTTGGCACACAAACTGTATGGCTTACGGCGTGGCCGCATTTGATCCACAAGGAGTTTTCATGGACAGCAATCTGAAATTCGCATTGATCACGACAGTCGGCGCATTGGCAATGATTTTGGCCTTTAGCTTCACGGCGGTAATGCACTAATCCTCTCATTGCGAGTAGGGCTTAGGCGCGTTAAACCGTGTTCGGTTCTAGTTAGAAAAGTTAAACAAATAGAGAAAAGGGCGACCCCATCACTGGGATCGCCCTTTTTGTTTTCGTCTTGCTGTGTTCGGATTTGACTCAACAATTTCATAAGCGTTTCGTTAAATGCTATTCAGTGACTGATTAGCGGTGGGGCCGACTTAACGAATCGTTTTAGGCGTCATGACGCGACGCGCGCCAACATAGTGATCTTGCCAGTAATCGTCACCCAAGGAGGTGATTTTAATATCTTCACCGGTTCGCGGTGACTGGATAAACTTGCCGTTGCCGAGATACACGCCCACGTGGTCTGCTGCGCCGCGCTTGCTGATCCTGAAGAAGACTAAATCGCCACTCTCCAGTTCACCGCGTTTAACCGGCGCCGCGTCGCGAAGGTGGTACATTTCGTTAGCGGTGCGCGGCATTTTAATGCGAATCAAATCTTTATAGGCGTAATACACTAAACCACTGCAATCAAATCCGGTATTCGGTGAAGTCCCACCCCAGCGATAAGGTTTGCCAACCTGATGCATCAACTTGGTCATCGCTGTTTGCTGCGCGTGTTGGTAACGTTTTTTGTGCGCGGCGCTTAATGTTATGGGTTTACTGTTTTTTGCCAGAACGTCTTTGTCACCTCGGTGACGCCCGTAAGCTTTTTTGCCGTTCTTTTTGGTTTCGTTCTTGGCCAGCGTTCGACTTTCTTTTTTGGTTTCGGTTTTGCGTAACGCGACTTTGGTGGTTTTCTTTTCAGCTCGCTGATGGTGAGCAAGCTTGGCCGGTGCGGCCTTTTTCGTTTCTTTAGATTCTTTCGTTTTACTGGTTTTGGTTTTTTCTTCTTTTACCGGCTCTGCCTTGGACTTTTTACTGGTCTTGGCCACGGCTTTTCGCTTTCGGCGCTCATCGGGTTTAGCCTGACTCACGTGGCTTTTCTTATGATCGGCGGAAACGTTAGCGTTTGGCGCTGCGTGCGCCAAATTAAGAAATAGCTGGGTAAATAGCAGTACGGAAAGCGTAATCAATAAACGCATGGCGTCGTTACCAATATTGGCCCAAAGTTAAACATCATAGATGTCAGAGTATTGCCCAAATGAACCGGACAAAACAGCACGAAATGCCTCGATTCTAGATCATATTGTGAGAAAAAGTTAATAGCTTTTTAAATGCTGAGAAAATAGTCATTAAACGGTTTTAAAAGCACCATATTTCAGTGAGTTGAAATAATGCTCTATGCCGTGCGGAAGGCTCATTCGGCAGTTAAATTTGTTCGGCAAAAATGTTATTCTGAATGACTGTTTATTTTTGCGACCTGTAAGGCATTTTAATAAAAATGGCACAGGCAGTTGAATAATGCATGGCGCAGTGGATAAAAACCCTGCAAAAAATGGCGTTTTTATCCCATGCCAGCCATCGTTACAATAGAAGACAAGCGACAAAGGCTGCGGGTACCCATAAGCAGCCTGCGCATAATGAGTAATGACCGTGACAGCCAGCTTTGGCTTGAGGAAGCAAGAAATGACCACACCAACTATTGAAAAGATCCAGAAGCAGGTTTCCGAAAACCCAATCCTTCTGTACATGAAAGGTTCACCTAAGCTGCCAAGCTGCGGTTTCTCTGCTCAGGCGGTTCAGGCTCTTTCTGCCTGTGGTGAGCGTTTCGCTTACGTTGATATCCTGCAAAACCCAGATATCCGTGCTGAAATGCCAAAATATGCTAACTGGCCAACCTTCCCGCAGCTGTGGGTAGACGGCGAGCTGGTTGGCGGTTGCGACATCGTGATTGAAATGTATCAGCGCGGTGAGCTGCAGCAGCTGATCAAAGAAACTGCTGAGAAATACAAGTCTTCTGAAGAGCAGCAACCTGAGTAATTTCAGGCTCCCGCTGTAACAGCAGAGCAAATAAAAAGAGCGGCCATCTGAGCCGCTCTTTTTTTATCTGTCGAATTCCGCCAAGCCCACTTATTCAGCCTGGCTGTCTGTCTCGCTCGGCGCTTCAGTCTCATCGCCCACCGGCAGTGGCCAGCCGCCAAGACGCTTCCAGCGGTTTACCAGTTCACAGAACAGCTTGGCCGTCTGCTCGGTGTCATACAGCGCCGAGTGCGCCTGACTGCTGTCGAACACCATGCCGGCGCTGATACAGGCTTTCGCCAACACTGTCTGCCCGAGCACCAATCCGCTGAGTGCGGCGGTATCGAAAGTGGCAAAAGGGTGGAAAGGGTTACGTTTCAGCCCGGCGCGCTCTGCGGCGGCCATCAGGAAGCTGTGATCGAAGTTGGCATTGTGCGCCACGATGATCGCCCGGTTGCAGTTCTGCTCTTTCATTCCCTTGCGAATGGCTTTGAAAATCGCGTGTAGCGCATCATATTCGCTCACCGCGCCGCGCAGGGGATTGGTCGGGTCTATGCCGTTAAAGGCCAGCGCCTCCGGTACCAGAATGGAACCCTCGAAAGGCTCGACGTGGAAGTGCAACGTTTCGTCGCTCTCCAGCCAACCCTCGTCATCCATCTTTAACGTAATGGCGGCAATTTCTAGCAGCGCATCGGTCTGGGCGTTAAATCCTGCGGTTTCAACATCGATAACTACGGGATAAAAACCACGAAATCGGCCTCTCAGGGCGTTAATGTCACTATTCTCGGCCATTAGTTTCTTATCTTCATCGAATTCAGCCGGCATTATGACAAATTTTTCTGTCAGTTGCAGGAGGGGAGGAAAAAAGGGCAACAAAAAAGGGCGCTTATGCGCCCTTGATAGCGGAAGGCGGGATTAGTGACCCAGACCTTGACCCGCGTGTTTAGATTCGATCAGCTCGATTTTGTAGCCGTCCGGGTCTTCGACGAAAGCGATGATGGTAGAACCGCCTTTCACCGGGCCGGCTTCGCGCGTCACGTTACCACCGGCTTTACGAATGTCTTCGCAAGTCTGGGCAACGTTATCTACGCCAAGAGCGATATGACCATAGGCCGTGCCGAGATCATAGCTTTCGACGCCCCAGTTGTAAGTCAGTTCGATCACTGCACCTTCGCTTTCATCGGTATAACCAACAAAGGCCAGAGAGTATTTGTATTCAGTATTTTCGCTGGTACGCAGCAGGCGCATGCCCAAAACATCGGTATAGAAACTGATTGAGCGTTGCAGGTCGCCAACGCGAAGCATGGTATGAAGTAAGCGCATAAATTCCTCTGAATGCAGGGGTAAGTAATAGATAACAGACTAACTGATATTCGCTATTCAGGCAAAAAAAGCGGCAGCCGGAGGGGCGGCTGCCGCAAGGGTCGATTTTTTGCACTAATGGCTTTTAAACCAACCCGTTAGTTACTCTTCGTTTTATACGGACTCGCCGTTTTTATAAAGTCGGGTAGTCGGTGTAACCCTGAGCGCCGCCGCCGTAGAAAGTCTCTGGCTGTGGTTCGTTCAGTGGTGCATGGCTTCTCAGACGTTCAACCAAGTCTGGGTTTGCAATGTAGCTGCGGCCAAACGCCACGGCGTCAATGAAACCTTTTTCAATCAGGTCTTCGCCTTTCTCTGCGGTGTAAGCACCCGCGCCGACAATCACGCCTTTATAGTGGGCGCGGATCGCTGCACGGAACTCATCAGAGTAAGGCTTGCCACCTGCCCAGTCTGGTTCAGAAATGTGCAGGTATGCCAGATTGCGTTTGTTCAGCTCATCGAGCAGGTACAGCGCGGCTTGTTCTTGATCTTCGCCATTGTCCAGACCGTTGAACGGGCCGAGTGGAGAAATACGAATACCCACGCGCTCTGCGCCAATCTCTTCGATAGCGGCATCAACCACTTCCAGCGTCAGGCGGGTGCGGTTTTCGATGCTGCCGCCGTACTGGTCGGTACGGTTGTTAGAAGCCGGAGCCATGAACTGGTGCAACAGGTAGCCGTGCGCGGCGTGCAGTTCGATGTAGTCGAAATCTGCCTCACGAGAGCAGGCCGCCGCGTGGCGGAAGTCATTGATGATGCCTGGGATCTCGCTCAGTTCCAGCGCTCGTGGCGTCGGGGTGTCAACGCGAACGGCGTTGCCCTGTGCATCACGCAGGCTGGTACGGGTGTTGGCATTGATAGCCGAGGCCGACACCGGGGTTTGGTTCTCTGGCTGCACATCGTTGTGCGAAATACGGCCGGTGTGCCACAATTGAACGGCGATATGGCCGCCTTTAGCATGCACGCCAGCCACGATTTTTTTCCATGCAGCAGTCTGCTCTGGGGTATGCAGGCCCGGTGCGCCAGCATAGCCTTTCGCCTGGAATGAAACCTGAGTCGCTTCAGTGATGATCAAACCTGAAGTGTGGCGTTGGCCATAATATTCACCCATCAGTGGGGTAGGGATATCACCCGGCTCAATGCTACGCAGACGAGTCAGTGGAGCCATGAATACGCGATTCGGTAAGGTTTTATTTCCGACAACAATCGGGGTAAAAAGCTTGGTCATTTTCTAAAACTCCTCAGTAATAGACTGGTCGGTCTGATTCATATCTTAAAAAAGAGGTCAAAAGTTCGACCTGATTAAGTTTTCTGCGCGGCAACTCACCGCGCCGTTGACGCATTACCCTGACTGTCTTAAGACAATCAGGACTTATTCGGAACCTGCAAAAACGTTTCTATCGTTTCTACCGCAGTAGCCAGGGGGGTGACAGAGCGTTTTATCTTAGCCAGCAATGACGCACCCAGCCACATAGAGTAGAGCGCTGACGCCGTGGCTGCCGGGGAGAACGGCACCTGAAGCGACCCTTCGGCAATGCCTTTTTCCACCGCATCTTTTAAGCGACCTACCACCCGAATGGTGCCTTGTTCAAGGGCATGGCGCATAGGCTCTGACAGGTCACTGACCTCTGCCGAAAGCTTCACCGCCAGACAGGCATTGTGATTCTCGCTGGCGCAGAAGTTGGTAATAGTCTGCGCGTAATAGTTCAGCAGATGTTGACGCTGATTCCCCTGCGGCGCGCTGAACATAGCCAGCAGATGCGCATCATAACTGTCGTAATAACGCTGAATCATTGCCTCACCAAAGGCCTCTTTCGAGCGAAAATGGTGATAGAACGAGCCTTTAGGCACTTCGGCCTTTTTCAGCAGTTCAGTCAGCCCCATGCCGTTAAAGCCCAGTCGTAAACTGAGTTCCTGGCCGGTTGCCAACAAATGTTCGCGTGTATCGCAATGTGGATGTGTCATCTTGTTCATGCTTCTGAGAGTATTAGACCGATCAGTCTAGGTCAATCTTAAATGTGGAGTAGAGCACATTTTGACACGTTAGCGCGACGCCGGGCAATCCGGCGACGGGTAAATGGGGGTTGCGGGAAAGCGTTAAAGCGTCTTCAATAAGAGTTCAATGCTCGATAGGGAGTCGCTGTGGCTCAACAGTTAGAGTTTTTTGACATTCCCAGCCCGTGCCGTGGTATTTGCCAGGCAGATAATCGCGGCTTCTGCCGTGGTTGCCTGCGTAGTCGCGAAGAGCGTTTTGGCTGGATGACCATGACGGACACTGAAAAGCGCCACGTGCTGCGCCTGTGCCATCAGCGCCTGTTGCGTTTGCAGCGCGCCGCCAAGAAACCCGATGACGACGCCCAGCCCGAACAGCCCACTCTTTTTTAATTTTTAGCACCAGCTCACCTTTCAACTTGCTCGCATGGCGGAGATCAATACAGGCCGCTGGCAATTCTGTATGCTTAAACTATTCAGCTTTCAACTAATAACTCAATAACCTATCGATAGAGGTAATAACATGGATCCTCGTACCTTACTCTCCACCCAAGGCCCGGAATTCTCGCGCATGATTAGCGGGTACTGGCGTCTGATGGAATGGAATATGACCCCGCAACAGCTACTGAGCTTCATTGAACAGCACGTTGAGCTGGGCATCACCACGGCGGACCACGCGGATATTTATGGCGGCTATGCCTGTGAAGCGGCTTTTGGCGAGGCAATGCGCCTCAAGCCCGCGCTGCGTGAAAAGATGGAGCTGGTGAGCAAATGCGGTATCGCCACCAAGGCGGACCCGGCGAATAAAATCGGCCACTACATCACCGACAGCCAATACATTATTGAGCGCGCCGAGAAGTCGCTAACCAATCTGCACACCGACCGTCTGGACCTGTTGCTGATCCACCGCCCGGACCCGTTGATGGATGCCGACGAAGTAGCAGAAGCCTTCACCAGCTTGCACAAAAGCGGCAAGGTGAAGCATTTCGGCGTGTCGAACTTCACCCCGGCGCAGTTCACCCTGTTGCAGTCACGCCTGCCGTTCGCGCTAGTGACCAATCAGCTTGAGATCTCCCCAATCCATCAGCCAGCCATTCTCGACGGCTCTTTAGATCTTTGCCAACAGCTGCGCATCAAGCCAATGGCCTGGTCCTGTCTGGGCGGCGGCCGTCTGTTTAGCGACGCTGAGTTCCAACCGCTGCGCGATGAGCTGCAACAGGTCGCCGAAGAGATTGGCGCGGACAGTATTGAGCAGGTGGTCTATGCGTGGGTGCTGCGCCTGCCGTCTCAGCCGCTGCCAATTATTGGCTCTGGCAAAATCGACCGCGTGAAGTCGGCGTGGAAGTCATTGTCCTTGGAGATGACGCGCCAGCAGTGGTTCCGTATTCGCAAGGCGGCTTTGGGCTACGATGTACCTTAATTAATGCTTTTCCTTGGCGCTGTAGCGGCGTTTTGCCACAGCGCCATTGCCTCTGAGTTATGCCTGTGTCGGCTGTGGACTATTATTCTTAGCCGCCACTTCTTCGATAGAAATCGCCTGCTGTAGCTGTGACAGCGAGCAATACAATCGCCAAATAATCCCCGCCAGTTCCCGCGCTGATTCATCAGGATGATGCGCCAAGGATTCGCTAATCCGTGATAACTCCGCCAAACTTGAATCCAGCACCGTATGGCTGACGCCGCGTTCGGTCATAATGCCTTTCAGGCAGTGAATGCAGACATCCCGCACCGCAGAGAGCGAATCCGAGCGAATCTCCCACTCGCGCAGCTGCCAGACGATATGGCTGCAATTGAGCAGCACCACGCCCCAGCGCAGCAGCCAAGTCCGCGAAACCTGATCTTTACTTTGATTGAGCTGGTTGATGCGATGATAAATCAGCGATTCAAACTGCAAATGGCTCAGCTGCGGCTTGCGACTTAGCTGGTCGATGAAGTCCCGGCGCAGGGCGCGGATAATGCGCCGACTTTTGCGTTTATCCGAGCTTGGTCGCAGCACTTGGAAAGCCACGCCTGCCAGCATTACGCCGACGATTCGGCCAATCCCATCATTGATAAACGCGCCGTAGTCATAGCTCGGTGGGTTAGTCACCGCCAAAAAAGAACCGCTGAACACCAGCAGTTGCCCCCACAGCCCGGCGTACTTTTTGTACTGCAATTTCATCATCTGCATGGTGACTAAAATCGGTAGCAAAAAGGCGCAGAACACCCAGAAGTCATTCAGCTGGATCATCAACCCGAACTTAAGAATGAAGCAGCCGACAAACAGCAACAGCAGAGATTTAATCAGCAAAGTAATGCTGCTAATTGGCGATGCGGTGGAGGAGTAGAGCACGCAGCTGACGGCGGTCAGTGCCACCGCCGAGGTGCCGGAGCTCCACTGGGTGCTCATCCAGAACGCACAGGCAATCACGATACACAGGAAGGTGCGCAGGCCGTTATAAGCCGCCTCGTAGGTGTCGGTGTGCTCGGTGAGGCGGCTGGCGCGCGGCGGCTGCAAGAACTCCACCTGCGCCGCGTTGGTGTTTTCCACCCGACGCAGCCAGCGCTCGTTATGCAGATAGAGCCAGCAGAAGTCGCGCAGCCTTTTCCAAAACGCCTGATAACGGTAATCGGAGGTGTCGTGCGGCTTGATTTGGCTGAGGATGCGGGCAATTTGGTATTTGTTGCTTTCCGGATCGCGCAGCGCCTCAATCAAGGTTTCCAGCGTTTCATAAAGATGTTCGGGAGGCTGCGGCCAGTTGAGCAACATGCGGCGCAGGCTGGAGATGTAACTGGTCATGCGCAGCTGCTGGTGGAGCAGGTAGTTGAGCAGATTATTTTGCCGACGCAGCCGGTAGTGGCTCCAAACCGCCTGAATACGCAGCAAATTCATGGTGAGGATCTGGCCAATTACGCCCTCGTGCGAGGTGCGAATTTGCTCGGTGATATCTGGCCGCCACAGCAGTTTGGCGTGATCCAGCAACTGGGCATGCATCTTGCGCAGCGAAGTGAGCAGGGCGTCGCCGTCGGAGGTGCTCGGCAGGATCATCATCATAAAGCCGCCGCACAGGATGCCGGTGATCACTTCACACACGCGGGCCTGGGCGATGTCGAAAATTTTGCCAGTGTCAGTCACGTTAACGGTGGAAAACGCGATGATGGCGGCGGTGTAGCCAGCTAGAGCGAAGGCGTAGGAGACGTTGTTTTGATAGTGGTTGGAAACGTAGGTGCACAGCCCCAGCCACGCGGCGATGGCAAAGGTGAATAACCAAGGTTCATTCAGGCAGTGTCCGGCAATCAGCACCGAGGCCAGCGCGCCGAGCAGGCTGCCAATTACCCGGCCAATGCTCTTACTAATAACGCCGCCCACGGTGGGGAAGCTCACCACGGCGGCGGAGGTCAGCGCCCAGTATGGGTCATCCAGCTGCAATACGAAGGCGATGTACAGCGACAGGCACATGGCGATTGAATTGCGCAGAGCGTAGCGCCACTGGCCGCCGGTGGCTTTGCCCCAAGGTGTGTTTTTCCATTCAAGCCAAGAGAGATTCACGTCACCGGCCTTAGTCGTGCACGGAAATAGTGGCGGTGGTTCCGGCGACTAACACCACGTTGGCGGGTACGTTGAGCAGCTTAATGCGCACCGGCACGCGCTGGGCCAGCCTGACCCAAGGCACGTTGGGTTTCACATTCATCAGCAAGTCGGCAGACGGGTCGACGCTCTGGTCATAGATGGCGCGCCCAATGCTTTCGACCTCCCCCTGCAACGGAATATCGCCGTTATAAAGAGTGATATTCGCCCGGCTGCCTTCTTTGATATGGCGCAGCTTGGTCTCTTCGAAATAGCCCAAAATATAGAAGGAGTGGGTATCAACCAGCCCCACCAGCGGCGTGCCGGTAGTGGCGTAGTTGCCACGGCGGGTTTGCAGATTGGTGATATAGCCGTCGGTTGGCGCAAAGATCTTGGTTTTGCTCAGATTCCACTGGGCTTGCTCAAGAGAGGCCTGCGCGGCTTCATACTGGGCTTTCATCGCCTTGGCGGCGATATTGGACTCATCCAGCGTTTCGGCTGAGACAATCCCGGCACCCAGCCCACGGCGGCGCTGCGCCTCGTGATTGGCTTTATCAAGGTCGGCGGCGGCCTTGGCCAGCGCGGCCTGTGCGTTATCCAGAGCGATTTGGAAAGGCTGTGGGTCGAGCGTAAACAGCAGATCGCCGCTCTTAACCAGCTGATTATCATGCACATTGATGCCAATAATTCGGCCGGAGACTTCTGGTGTGATATCCACTAACTCGGCGCGCACCTTGCCGTCGCGGGTCCACGGCGACTGCATGTAGTAATTCCACATCCACCAACCCGCGCATAAAGCGACCGCAAAGACCAACACCGTGGAGAAATATTTAAGCGTTTTAAATTTCATTTTCTTACTCGTTGATCAGCAGTAGCAGGGCACCACAAATAGAAATGACGAAAAGAGATAAGTCCATCAAGGTCGGATGCCACACTTCGCCGGAATAGATCCAATCGCGTAAAAGGTGGTGGATTAAAATCCAGAAAAGCAATCCCAGTAAAATGGCTTTGAAGATCGGAGGGAAATAAAGCGAAGCCCCTAAGACTAAATCCGTGAGCGGGTAGCCTGTATGAAAGATTTGCGCATCCACAATATTAATCTCTGCGGGTGATTGTGTTATAAACAAGGTCAATCAGGGAGTTGAAGCTAACTCGTTAACTGACGGTAATAAGATCCAGTATATATAGAAATGTAATTACACGATTAAAATTCCGAAAACTAGGCTAAACTCTGGGGAGTTATCTTAGCATGCTAATTATAAGGAGGGGATAATTGGAATCGAACCTTGGATCAGATCTAGCACGATTAGTTCGTGCGTGGCGCTCGTTGATAGATGAACGCTTAAAACCGCTGGAGTTGACGCAGACTCATTGGGTAACTTTGCACAATATCAACATGTTACCGCCTGAACAGTCGCAGATTCAGCTGGCAAAAGCCATTGGTATTGAGCAGCCTTCTCTGGTGAGAACGCTCGACCAGTTGGAAGAAAAGCGACTGATCACCCGTCAAACGTGCGCCAGCGATCGCCGTGCAAAACGCATCAAATTGACCGAGGAAGCCTCTCCGATCATCAATGCGATGGAGTCAGTGATTGATTCAACCCGCAAAGAGATCCTCAGCGGCATGTCTCAGTCGGATATCCAACAGCTGTCCGGAATGTTGGCGCGACTCGAACAAAACATCGCTTCTTTACAAAGTAAATCACAATAAATCGCTAATACCCGCCGTTGAATAAACGGCTTTCTGCTTTATTTTTGCATACAGCACACTCTTTTTTGGTAATGCGACGATGTTGCCAAACCAAAAAAAAGCCGGGAGCTTTCACTCCCGGCTTTTTTATTGGGTTAACTCCGTGCCGATATTATCAGGCGCTTGGAGAGACCGTCACAGTGCTGCCGCTGGTGGCTAAGCTAACACGCTGGCCCACGCTGAATTTGGTTGGGCCGACTTTCTGTACCACCTGAATGGTGCTGCCGTCGTCACGACGGATTTGCAGCTCAACACCGTTAGAACGGTTAAGCGTACTCTGTACACCCTGACCTGCTACGCCACCCAGTACCGCACCGCCGGCTGTTGCCAGGCTTTTACCTGCACCGCCACCGATGGTGTTACCCAGGAAGCCACCCAGAACCGCACCACCCAGAGCACCGATGATGTTGCTGTCATCGCCGCCTTGGATCTGTACCGCACGTGTAGACAGAATCGTGCCGTAAGAGACTTGTTGAACTTGTTTTGCCTGCGAGGATGAGTACACATCGCCAGAGGCGGTGTTGTCGCTGACACAACCAGCAAGAGTCACACCCGCAAGGGCGACAGCCAGAAAACGCTTAATCATAAATTGCTCCTGTTTAAAGTCACGTCATCGCAGCGTCATATCATATAACCAGCAATAGCGTAGATGATGCATTCCACATTTCAACATCCTGTCGAGGGTGTCGAGTCTTCTTTTTAGCGAACCAGGACTAAGGTACTTAAGACCCATAGTACATTAGGCCTCTTCAACTAATAATAAACGGTGGTTTAGGTTTTAGACAGCTTTGTCTGGGATTCGGGCCGTCGGTGAGTCAATTGCACTGTTAGTCACTTTTTATTTCCGGTTGGTTCCCAAAATAGTCTCTGATTAACAAAAAACAAATACACCAATCACATAGCGCAATAAAACCTGTTCAACTCATAGCGTTGCTAGATGAATTCTGGTTAAGTTGACGCAGTAATATTTTTATTTAAGTGAGCCGCCTTTATTGGCCTTTTCACGGGAGATTCGAGGATGTTATCTATGAAATCAGGACGCTACATTGGCGTGATGTCCGGCACCAGTCTGGATGGTGTCGACGTGGTTCTGGCCGCCATTGATGAGCGCATGGTGGCGCAGCAGGCCAGCTACTCTCATCCTATTCCTCTTGAATTGAAAAACGCCATTTTGGGTATGTGTCAGGGCCAGCAAGTGACGCTGGCGCAGGTTGGCGAACTGGATACCCGACTTGGCATGTTATTTGGCGAGGCGGTATTAGGTTTGATGAAAAAGGCCGGGATCACTGCCGAAGAGGTGACGGCGATTGGCTGTCACGGGCAGACGGTCTGGCACCAGCCCAAGGGCGACGCCACCTTCTCCATGCAACTGGGCGATAACAATCGCATTGCCGCTATGACCGGCGTGACCACCATTGGCGACTTCCGCCGCCGCGATATGGCCTTTGGCGGGCAGGGCGCGCCCTTGGTGCCCGCTTTCCATCAGGCTCTGTTAGCACACTCGACCGAGCGCCGGATGATTTTGAATATTGGCGGCATCGCCAACTTGTCCTTACTGCTGCCGGGCCAGCCAATTCGCGGCTACGACACCGGGCCGGGCAATATGCTGCTCGACGCCTGGATTTGGCGTCATCGCGCCCAGCCTTATGATAAAAACGCCGAGTGGGCCAACAGCGGCAGGGTTAACCTGACGCTGTTACAGCAGATGCTGTCGGACCCTTATTTCGCCGAGCCGGCGCCGAAAAGCACCGGGCGCGAGTACTTCAATATCGCCTGGCTGGAGAAGCAGCTCAGCAAGGTTCACGAGCTGGCTCCTGAAGACGTGCAGGCCACGCTGGCCGAGCTGACCGCCGTGAGCATCGCCGAGCAGGTGCAGCTGGCCGGAAGCTGCGACCGCCTGATGGTCTGTGGCGGCGGAGCGCGCAACCCGCTGGTGATGGCGCGCCTGTCAGCCATGCTGCCGGGTACCGAAGTCTCCACCACCGACAGCTTTGGTATCAGCGGCGATGATATGGAAGCGCTGGCCTTCGCGTGGCTGGCATTTCGCACGCTGTCGGGCAAGGCGGGCAATCTACCCTCGGTCACCGGCGCATCGCAGGAAACCGTGCTGGGGGCGATTTACCCCGTGCCCAATAAGGGGCCGCGCTAAAGCCTGCGGCTTCGCCTGAGCGATTTATGACGTTATCGGTTTAATCTCAATGTGCTACGCCGTCAGGCGTGGTACTAAACGGAGTAAATCGAGACTCATGAGGAACATCAGGATGAAAAAGGCGATTTTCGCTTTGGCGACATTAACCTTGGCTGGCTGTAGCCAGTTTCACCATCAGCAGGAAGCCACCACCGAGCAACTGCACTACCAGTGCGGCACCACGCCGCTGACCGTCACGCTGGACAAACCGGCGCAGCAGGTCGATTTCCTGCTTGATGGCAATCAGCTTAAATTGAAACAGGTTGCCGCCGCCTCCGGCACGCGCTATAGCGACGGCCATTACACTTTCTGGTCGAAAGGGCCGCAGGCCTTTGTACAGCGCGGCGATGACATCATCCTTAACGACTGCGTACAAAAATAATCTCCGCATTCCCTCCTAACTGACGCGTTGGGTGATTGAGATCCCAACGCGTCAGGCGCAGAATAGCCCCACCACACTTTCTCGCGTACAGAACTTCATATGACTGATAATAATGAATTTGATGTGTCAGCCTCGCGGCGTGAATACACCCGTGGCGGGCTGCGTCGTGGCGATTTACCGGCCGAGCCTCTGCCGCTGTTTGAACACTGGCTGAAGCAGGCTTGTGAAGCCAAGCTCGCCGACCCTACGGCGATGGTCGTGGCGACGGTTGACGAGAACGGCCAGCCGTATCAGCGCATCGTGTTGCTCAAGCATTACGATGAAAAAGGGCTGGTGTTCTACACCAACCTCGGCAGTCGCAAGGCCCAGCAATTAGCCAACAATAGCCACATCAGCTTGCTGTTCCCCTGGCATATGCTGGACCGTCAGGTGGCGGTGATTGGCCGCGCCGAGCGTTTATCGACGCTGGAAGTGATGAAGTATTTTGCCAGCCGCCCGAAGGACAGCCAAATTGGCGCCTGGGTGTCGCAGCAGTCGACCCGCATTTCGGCCCGTGGCGTGCTGGAAAGCAAATTCCTCGAATTGAAGCAGAAGTTCAGTCAGGGTGAAGTGCCGTTGCCGAGCTTCTGGGGCGGCTTCCGCGTCAGCGTTGACTCCATGGAGTTCTGGCAGGGGGGCGAGCATCGCCTGCATGACCGCTTTATTTATCAGCGAGAACCAGCTTCAGCCCCCGGCCAGCCGGTAACTGATTGGAAAATAGACCGCCTCGCGCCTTAACCACGAAAAAAAATGCTAAATCCTAGCGCTCGCGTCGCGGGCGCTTTATTCTATGCCATTCCCCTGTAAAGGCGAGAGAACGGGCACATGCGCGGCATGATGTCAGGCGTGATGTTGCATCGACGTGATGCACAAAATTAATGGAGTTTTTGATGGCAAGCAGCAACTTGATTAAACAACTGCAAGAGCGGGGCCTCATTGCCCAGGTGACGGACGAACAAGCGTTAGCAGAGCGACTGGCGCAAGGGCCAATTGCACTCTATTGCGGTTTCGATCCTACCGCAGACAGCTTGCATTTGGGTCATCTGGTGCCTTTGCTTTGCCTGAAGCGCTTCCAGTTAGACGGCCACAAGCCCGTTGCGCTGGTCGGCGGTGCCACCGGTTTGATTGGTGACCCAAGCTTTAAAGCCACTGAGCGCAAGCTCAATACCAACGAAACGGTCAACGAGTGGGTGGAGAAAATCCGCCAGCAAGTGTCGCCTTTCCTGGATTTCAACTGTGGCGAAAATAGCGCGATCACTGCTAACAACTACGACTGGTTTGGCGGCATGAACGTGCTGACCTTCCTGCGTGACATCGGTAAACACTTCTCCGTTAACCAGATGATCAATAAAGAAGCGGTTAAGCAGCGTTTGAACCGTGACGATAGCGGCATCTCCTTCACCGAGTTCTCTTACAACCTGCTTCAGGGTTATGACTTTGCCGAGCTGTATAACCGCCATAAAGTGGTGCTGCAAATCGGCGGTTCCGACCAGTGGGGCAACATCACGTCAGGTATCGACCTGACCCGTCGTCTGCACCAGCAACAAGCATTCGGCCTGACCGTGCCACTGATCACTAAGTCTGACGGCACCAAGTTCGGCAAAACCGAAGGTGGCGCAGTGTGGCTGGATCCGAAGAAAACCAGTCCGTACAAATTCTACCAATTCTGGATCAACACCGCGGACGCCGACGTTTATCGCTTCCTGAAATTCTTCACCTTCCTGAGCCTCGAAGAGATTAATGCGCTGGAAGAGGAAGACAAAGCCAGCGGCAAAGCGCCACGCGCCCAGTACGTGCTGGCGGAGCAAGTCACCGGCATGGTTCATGGTGAAGAAGGTTTGGCGGCGGCTCGCCGTATCACCGAAAGCCTGTTCTCCGGCGCGCTGAACGACATGACCGAGGCTGATCTGGCTCAATTGGAGCAAGACGGCATGCCGGTAGTGAATCTGGAAGCTGACGCCGATCTGCAACAGGCGCTGGTTGCTGCAGGCTTAGCGCCTTCTCGCGGCCAGGCTCGCACTATGATCTCTTCCAACGCCATCACCCTAAACGGCGAAAAGCAAACCGATCCTGAGTTCCGCTTCAGCGACAGTGACCGCCTGTTCGGCCGCTATGCCCTGATGCGCCGTGGTAAAAAGAACTACAGCCTGCTTATCTGGAAATAAGAGAGCAGCAGTCAGAAAAGGGGCTTTACGGCCCCTTTATCTATTCCAAAGGCCGTGTTTCAACATCTTTATATGCGCCATCCGCCGATGACGTCAGTATCGGGACCTCACATGAAAAATATCCTTTCTATCCAGTCGCATACCGTTTTTGGACACGCCGGAAACAGTGCTGCAGAATTTCCAATGCGCCGCATGGGCGCAAACGTTTGGCCTCTCAATACAGTGCAATTCTCCAACCATACCCAGTATGGCAAATGGACCGGCTGCGTGATGCCAGCCAGCCATCTCACTGAAATTGCTCAGGGCATTGCCGATATCGACCGTCTTAAGGATTGCGACGCGGTGCTTAGCGGCTACATCGGTTCCCCGGAGCAGGGCCAGAGCATTTTACAGATTGTCCGTCAGGTGAAGGAAGCCAATCCCAACGCGTGGTATTTCTGCGATCCGGTGATGGGTCACCCGGAGAAAGGCTGCATCGTGGCGCCGGGCGTGGCGGAGTTCCACTGCAATCAGGCTTTGCTGAACTGCGACATTATTGCCCCAAACCTGCTCGAGCTGGAGCTGCTCAGTGGTCACACGGTGCACAACGTCGAAGAGGCCGTTTCCTCGGCGCGCGAGCTGATTGCTAAAGGGCCGAAAATCGTGCTGGTGAAGCATCTGAGCCGCGCGGGTTATCACACCGACCGTTTCGAAATGCTGCTGGTGACCGCCGTAGAAGCTTGGCACATCGACCGCCCGCTGGTGGATTTCGGCGTGCGCCAGCCGGTTGGCGTCGGTGATTTGACCAGCGGCCTGCTGCTGGTGAACCTGCTGAAAGGCGAAGCTCTGGATAAAGCCTTGGAGCACGTCACTGCCGCAGTTTATGAGGTGATGTTAGCGACCCATGCGATGGGCGAATATGAGCTTCAGGTGGTCGCAGCGCAAGACAAGATGGTCACGCCAGAGTACCATTTTGCGGCGGTAAAGCTGTAATTTCTCGCTGCGTTTAAATTGTAAAAAAGCCCCGCCAGTGCTTGCTGGGCGGGGCTTTTTATTGCGTTTCGCTTAGGGCTTAGTCTATTACTTCAGGCCTTCGGCGGTCAGCGCGGCGTCAACTGCCGGACGTGCTGCAACGCGATCCAGATAGCTGTTCAAGTCAGTGAAGGCGCTCAAATCAAACTTCAGCGCTTTGGCCCAGCCCATCACGGTGAACAGGTAAGCGTCGGCCACGCTAAAGCGCGCGCCCAGCAGGAATTGCCGGCCTTGCAGCTCTTGGTTGACGTAGGCGAATTTCTTCATCAGCGCTTCGCGGGTGACGGTTTTGAATTCGTCTGGCGTTTTCGGATTGAACAGCGGGCTGAAGCCTTTATGCAACTCGGTAGCGATGTAGTTCAGCCACTCCAGCGCGTGGTAGCGCGCAATAGTGCCAAACTCTGGCAGCAGGTTGCGGTCTGGCTTCTGGTCGGCCAGATACTGCACGATAGCCACGCCTTCGGTCAGCAAGGTGCCGTCGTTCAGTTCGAGAGTTGGGATCTGGCCTTTAGGGTTGATGGCAAAAAAGTCATCGCCGTGTTCAGTTTTCTTGGTCGCCAAATCAACTTTGACGATGCTGAAATCCAGGCCGGCTTCGCGCAGAACGATATGCGGAGAAAGGGAACAAGCGCCGGGTTTGTAATAAAGTTTCATAGTGACTCCGTGAGGTTACCTTGAGTAGCATGCAGACCCGCGGCCTGAGGTGAAAAAAGGCTCAGCGCCGCGGGAAAAATAAAGCTGCCGCTATCCTAGATCTACCGCTGACAAATGTCAGTGACAGAATCGTGATGTTAGCGAGAATGCTGATTTAAGTGGTCACGGACTGCGCGTTCTACGCTTTCCGGCGCGGGCAGCAGCGGGGCGCGAAGCTCGTTGTGCATCATGCCGGAGAGGGATAACGCGTATTTTATCGCCGCCGGGTTAGGCGCGCTGAACATTAAACGAATCATCGGCAACAGCGTGAAGAAGGTTTGACGCGCGGCGGCCAGATCGGAGGATTTCACCTCTTCCACCAAACGCACGAATTCATCAGTGTACAAATGGGAAGAGGCGGCAATCGCCCCTGTGCCGCCGTGGCTGAGGGTCGCGAGGATCTGCGCGTCTTCGCCACACAGCACGTCAAGCTGGCCGTCGGCAATCAGCGACAAGGTGAGGTCCCAGCTTCCGCCGCAGTCCTTCACTGCCACAATGCGCGGGTGGGCGGCCAGTTCACGCAGGGTGGCCAGCTCGAGGTGAATTCCGGTGCGATAAGGCACGTTGTACAGCACGATTGGCACGCTGGAGTGGTTAGCCAGCTCGGTAAACCAGGCGCTGAGGGCGGCCTGTGACGGGCGAATGTAGTAAGGGGCTGGCAGTAAGACGCCGGCAACAGGGCGCTGCTGAATGGCATCCTGCATCGCTCTGACGGTCGGCAGGTGAGTGCCCGACAGGCCCATCATCACCTGATGACCCGGCACGATTTCTAACACGGTATCGAGGACTTGCAGCTGCTCGTCTTTGGTCAGCATCGGGGATTCGCCGGTCGTGCCACAAACCACAACGCCATCCACCCCCTGTTTCAGCAAATGAACACAAAGCTTGCGCAGAGCGGGGAAATCAATATCTCCCTGATGGAAAGGTGTGACTAGCGGAACCCAAATACCTGAAAACGATGGCATGATTTACTTCCTTCGACGGCGTGATTATTACCCGCGATCATGTCAGGAGATCGGGGGGCGACGCCAATTGAAAGAATTTATCGCGGGTTTTGAGTTATTTGTCAGGCTAATATCAGGATTCGTTTTGCATATTTAGTGAGCTATCCAGCAAACTGCGCAGTACCTCGATGGGCACCGGGCGAGAGAACAAATAGCCCTGAAGATGTGAGCATCCCGCTGATATTAAAAATGTTTTCTGTAGCTGATTTTCCACGCCTTCGGCAATGACGTTTAATTTCATCTTATTTCCCAATTGGGAAACGGCTGAAACAATCGCCGCAGTATCATTCACTTCTGTGACGTACTGAACAAAAGAACGGTCGATTTTCACGCTATCCACGGAAATGTCTTTCAGCAAACTGAGGCTGGAATAGCCAGTGCCGAAGTCGTCGAGAGAGATTTTCACCCCGGCTTTCCGCAGTTCAACCAGATGGGTCAGGCTGGTGCAGTTAGCATTCATCACCGAGGTTTCAGTCAGCTCCAGTTCAAGGCGGCTGGCCGGGAAATCTTCTTCTTCCAGCAGGGTCAAAATTCGGTCGGCAAAATTGCTTTCGCCCAGCTGTACGGCGGAAACGTTAATCGCCAAATTCAGCTCGCTGAGGCTCAGAATATCCTGACAGGCTTGGCGCAGAATGATTTCCCCCAGCTGGATAACCAGCCCGGTTTCCTCTGCCAGCGCAATAAACTGCACCGGAGAGACGGCCCCCAGCACGCCGTGATTCCAGCGGGCCAGCGCCTCGACGCACACCACTTTCTCATCGGAACTGCGTAAAATCGGCTGATACACGCAGGTTAAATCCCCTTGGCGAGAGAGGGATTCCGCCAGCGCTTTGACCATAATTCGCTTACTCACGCTGCTGGCATCCAGCAGTTCGGAGTAAAACGAGAACATATTTTTGCCGCGCTGCTTGGCTTCCAGCAGGGCAGTATTGCCTCGGCGCATGATTTCACCGGCGGTAATATTTTCCGCACCAAACATGACGATACCCAGCGAGAGCGTCACCATCGGGTTGGCGCGCGTCAGACTAAAGGGTTGGCGCATCATCACCAGAATCTCGAGCGCCAAATTATTGGCTTGTTCATGCGTCGGGCTATTGCGCAAAATAATGGCGAACTCATCGCCGCCGATGCGCGACACCGTGCCACTGCTGCCAATCTCATTGCGCAGGCGCTGGCCAAACTCACACAAAATGGCGTCCCCAGCCTGATAGCCGTAGGTGTCATTGATGTAATTAAATTCATTCAGATTGAGCAGAAAAAGGGCGTAAGGCTCGGGGCGGTACATCCGCTGGGCGGCGATTTGGCTGAGATCTTCATTCAGGGCAGTGCGGTTTGGCAGGCCG
The DNA here is from genome assembly GCF_052375995.1 of Ewingella sp. AOP9-I1-14. Classification (NCBI taxonomy): domain Bacteria; kingdom Pseudomonadati; phylum Pseudomonadota; class Gammaproteobacteria; order Enterobacterales; family Yersiniaceae; genus Ewingella; species Ewingella sp. AOP9-I1-14. Next base: position 232,653 of record NZ_JBQSVA010000001.1, on the reverse strand, counting down.
GTGAGCACGTCGTGGCGCGCTAAATAGCGAATTTGCGCCTCTGAGCTGCGCTGCAATGAAATATCCATAATAGAGGTCAAAATATAGTGGCGGCTTTCCAGCGTGACGCGAGATTTGCGCACCAATACATTGCGAATTTTGCCATTGGCATCAATCAACATCTCTTCGCTGACGTTTTTAATGCCGCTGGTCAGCACTTCAATATCTCTCTCTCGCTGGCGCGCTGACTGATTCTCTTCGGTGAAAAAGGAGACGTCGCGGCCAATAAGATCTTCACGCCGCCGGCCAAATAACTCACAGGCTTTCTGATTAAGAAAGACCAATTTGCGCTGATCATCTTTCAAGACGGTCGCTTCGGTAAGCGCGTCGAGAACTGCCTGGCATATCGCAATATCAGTAAACATGAGTTAAAAACCCTGAACGGAAAATGAAAAGATCGTGGCGTTTAATAAGACCAACGCAAAATAAGAGTGACCTAAAAATCGTTAAGAATTCTGATTATTGCCTACATTGTTGTAGGAAGATTACGCTTGTTTTGAAATTGACTATTTCAATCAATAATCACGACTTAAGTGCGCTGTTCGGCATAATATATGGCTATATAACAACCACTTAAGTGCTATGGTTTCGGACCATACTTTTCGTCCCACTCGCGGCGATATTTGCGCGACTGGCGGCGGCCTTTAAGCCACAAATAGGTGCAGACAATACAAACGCCTGCGGAAAAAACGATATTGCGCATATCTTGGTCATAAAAAATAACCAGCACGCAATCTAACGCCGCCACCATGGCAAACCATTTATGCATATGCGATTGGCGGCGAATTTCCGCATTAAGTCGTTTTAATTGTCGCCCTTCATCCAGGACATTCTTTTTTTCCATCACGGCTTCCTGGTATTCGTTGGGAGAAAAGATGCAACGCTGCATCCGACATGACATTGCAACTGACTTTGGCTAATTATTGCTGGGACGAGCGTAGATAGAAACGTCTCATTATCGCATTAATGTAACATGACGTCAGCGGATTCAATTCGTTGATTAACGGCCCTTATTTGCTCTCTTAACCACTCTAGCGCCGGATCGTTCTCGGCATTCACCGGCCAGACAATCGAATTTGGGAAGACTTCAAGCTGTAGCGGCACTTCACAATAGACCAGCCCGAACATGGCGCAGTAGCGGCGCGCGATGCGATTGGGCAGAGTCACCAATACTGGCGAATGCTGAGCAAAGGAGAGCAGCGCCAAAAAGTTCTGTGCCGAAAATACCGCATTCAGCGTGGCTCCCGCGCGGTTAAACGCATTCTCGACGCAGCCCATCAGGTTACCCGAAAAAGACATCAGCGCGTGAGGCTGGCTGAGGTAGTCATGCTGCGACAAAGGCGTGCCGAAGGGCATCAGCTCTGGATTGAAGCAGCAGGCCAGCTCTTCGGCGAACAACTCTTCACTACGATGCCACTGGGCCTGTTCGCCAAAGCAGCCCAGCGCCAAATCGATCTCCCCGCGCTCCAGCAGCCCGTGCAGGGTCTGCCGCCCGGCATAGCTGGCGATGACCCGCACGCCGGGTGCCACCTTGCGCAAATGCGCCATCAGCTCCGGCAGCAGGTGCACTTCCAGCTCGCTTGAGAAGCCTAGCCGGAAGGTGCGCTGCTCGGTGAGTGGCGAGAATTGCTCGCTGAAGGACAGGGCATCTTCTGCCTTTTGCAGCACCGAGCGCACCCGGCTGGCGAGGCTTATCGCCCGCGAGGTCGGCTTCATCACTTGCCCGACGCGGACAAACAGCTCGTCATCAAACAGCATGCGCAGGGTTTTCAGGGCGTGGCTCATGGCCGGCTGTTGGATCTTCAGTCGGGCGGCGGCGCGGGTGACGTTGAGTTCTTCCATCATCGCGTCGAAAGCAATCAGCAGATTCAGGTCAAAATTGCGTAAATTGAAATGGTCGATAGTCTTCATGCTTGGTATCGATTTGAGTAATGGTTCTACTGTTTATACGATGCTTTTACTGACTCCACAAGTGAAGGTATGCAATGAAACGTTCAAACTCTGTGTTCCACGTTGGCGATTTAAAGATAACCCGCCTTGATGAGTTAACCCTGACCGGCTCGGCTCCCGAGGTGTTATTTCCCGGTGACTGGCAGCCCGAGGCGCTAGAACAGCACCGGGAATGGCTCAGCCCACAAAACTTCGATTTCTCCACGGGAAAGCTTATCCAGAGCACCCACGCATGGCTGGTGCAGTCGCCAAACTTTACTCTGCTGGTGGATACGGCGTCGGGCAATGATAAAGAGCGCGGGAACAAACCCATTTTTCACCATTTACAGACTGACTTTCTCGCCCAGCTGGAGCGCGCGGGGGTGACGCCGGAGTCCGTCGATTATGTGCTGTTGACCCACCTGCACGTTGACCACGTGGGCTGGAACACCCGTCTGGTGGACGGCAAGTGGCAGCCGACATTCCCCAACGCCACCTATTTCTTCTCGCAGACCGAAGCTGATTTCTATGGCGATGCCGAAAGTGATAGCCCGGCGGTCATGGATAATCGGCAGGTGTTTGCCGACAGCGTGCAGCCGATTATCGACGCCGGGCAGTTCCAGTTGGTGCCCCCAGGCGGCGGGGAAGTGCTGGCGGGCATTCGCTATACGCCCACGCCGGGCCACAGCATTGACCATATGTCGGTCAGCATTTTGTCACAGGGGAAAGAGGCCTTCTTCGCCGGTGACCTGCTGCACCATCCGCTACAGGTCTACTACCCAGAGCTGAATTCAATGTACTGCGGTTTCGATGGGCCAGCGCGGGCCTCGCGCCTGTGGGCGCTGCACCACGCGGCTGAAAATCAGGTGACGTGGTTTTCAACCCACTTCGCCGACAGCTCGGTGGGGCGCGTCACCCAGCGGGGAAATGATTTCCAATGGACTTTTCTTCAAGCCTAATCACTGAGAACAACAAGATGAAATCACAACAAGACAGTCAGGCGCGGGTGGATGAGATCCACAGCGAATCCCTGATGATTGATAGCGACACGCCGGGGATTAGCCTGCACCTGCGCCGCAAATATCTGCCGTCGCCAAACGCCTTTACCGCCGACAACACCCTAGTGATGGTACACGGCGCGACTTACTCCTCCGGCAGTTTGTATGACGTCAGGCTGGACGGCGTCTCCTTTATGGATGCGCTGGCGCTGCGCGGTCTGAATGTCTACGCCGTCGACGTGCGCGGCTACGGCCATTCTACCCGCCCAGCGGAAATGGACGCGCCGGCGCTCGACAACCCGCCGCTGTTTGGCACTGAAACTGGCGTGCGTGACTTGGGTAGCGCGGTGGACTGGGTGCGCAGAAAGCTGGGCTTGGAGCGAGTACAGGTGTTTGGCATGTCGTGGGGCGGCAGCGTGGCGGCGGCCTACACCAGCCAGAATAATGACAAGGTGAATCGGCTGGTGGTGCTGGCGCCGCAGTGGGTGAACGAAGAGGGCTCGCGGCTGGACGAAGGCGGGCAGCTGGGAGCCTATCGGCGAGTGGCGGTGGGCGAGAGCAGGCCGCGCTGGGTCAACGCCGCGCCCGAGGCGCATCGCCATGACCTGATCCCAGAAGGCTGGTTTGAGGCCTGGGCAGCGGCCTCGCTGGCTGAAGATCCGCAAAGCCAGCAGACCCAACCACCGACGCTGCGCGCGGTTAACGGCACGATTCAGGATGTGCGTGACTACTGGGGAGCGAACCGACCTTTTTATCGCCCGCAGGATATCACCCGGCCGGTGCTGCTGGTTCACGGCGAGTGGGATGCCGACGTGCCGCTGCGGCTGATGACGTCTTACTTCACCTCTTTTACCTCGTCGCCGGAAAGGCGCTGGGTGGAAATCGGCGAGGCGACGCACATGATGTTGATGGAGAAAAACCGCTGGCAGGTGTTCCGCGCGGTGGCGGATTTCTATGTGAGCTGAGGCTCAGGCAATAAAAAACGCCTCCCTGGGGAGGCGTTCGTCAACCATCTGCATAAAGAGTACGTCGCTTAGCGTGCAGCCTCTAGCTCGTGCTCTTTGTTATCATCTTCGCGATCCAACGTCATGCGATGCAGTTTAGAAGCCGTCAGCAGCATCAGCAGGGCAATCACGCCGGTCGCAATACCGATTTGCATAAACACGTGGCTGTAAATCGCCAGTGAAGCGTGGCTGTCTGTGATGTCAGTCGCCGGAACGGCAGTCAGACCTGCAACATAACCGGCAATGATCGCCGCCGCTGCCGTGGTCAGGAACCAGGCACCCATGATGAAGCCCATCAGGCGCTGTGGAACCAGCTGTGCCACCATTGCCAGACCCAGACCAGAAATCATCAATTCGCCAATACTCTGCAGCGCGTAGCTCATCACCAGCCAGTTAACAGAGACGATGCCCTGATCGTTGGCCATGGTTGCGCCCCAAGGCAGCACCAAGAATGCACAGGAACAGAGCACCATACCAATCGCAAACTTGTGCGGCATTGGCATTTTGTCGCCAACTTTGGTGTAAATCGCTGCCAGAATCGGGCTGGCTACCATGATCCAGAACGGGTTCAGCGCCTGGAACTGCTCCGGCTGGAAGTTAATGCCCAGCAGGTCGTGATTCACGTTATGAATAGCGAAGAAGTTCAGAGAGGTCGGCATCTGGCTATAGAGCACGAAGAACACAATGGCTTCTAACATCAGAATGAAGGCCACAATCATTTTGCGGCGCGCAATGCCCTGCATACCAAAAGTCTCTTTGGCAAAGACAATAATGATACCCACGGACACCACTGCCAGCACCAGACGGGCAATCATTTGGTTATGCAGCAACCAGCTAGAGATAAACACCAGCGCTGCCACCCCAACCAGCACCATCAACAATTTTTTGAATTGCAGCGGTTGGAAGTCAGGTTTAGAACCCTGACGCTTAACCCATTTGCGGCAGAACATGAAGTTCAGCAGGGTGATCAACATACCGACCACACTCAGGGAGAAGGCCACGCTCCAGCCGTAAGTCGCTGCCAACCAAGGGGTCGCCAGCATAGAGAAGAAGGAGCCGATGTTCACCGACATGTAATACATGGTGAATGCGCCATCAAGACGCGGGTCATCTTTTTCGTAGCAGGTTGAAAGCAATGAGGATGGGTTTGCTTTAAACAGACCGCTACCAACGGCGATAGTCGCCATACCCAGATAGACCCAGAAGATGTCGTGCCCAGAGTAGGCAACGAATGAGTAGCCTAGCGCCAGCACGATAGCACCGAGAACAATCACACGTTTCGAGCCGAGAACTTTATCTCCTAACCAGCCACCGATAGCCACGAAACCGTAGACCAGCGCACTGAAGGAAGAGAAGAGGGTAATGGAGTCCGCTTCGCTTAGGCCAAGCATTTTGACCAGATAGACGGCCATGATCCCTTGCAGGCCGTAGTAACCAAAACGCTCCCACAACTCGATAGAGAAGATCAGGTAGAACGCCTTAGGCTGTTTAAAAGCGTTCAAACTGACGCTTTCTTCTTTGGATGTGTTTTTGTTTGCTGTTGACACTAGAACCTCGGTTTATCACTCCCTGCCCTGAACGACAGGAGACACATAAGTGGCGCGAAATAAGCACCCTTTGCATTGTTATAAGATGGGATGACGGCGGGTAATGTTCCCTATCTTCGTAAACGAGGCAAGGAGTTTGACATGTTCTGTTACATATAACCGACCCGTGCTGATGAAACTGTGTTCGAAATGTTATGCAGAATTAAAAATTATGTTTTTGTCATGAATCAAATGATTATATCGTTCAAATAACAAACTAAGAATTTCACCACCTAATGTATGGGGTTTATTAATTCTTATGGTGAATGTATTTGATTTTTAATGAATAAACCAAGCATAAACGTCGCATAGGGTTTTATAGCCAGTTTATTGTATTTGTGGGGTTGTGTGGGGTGGGGCTTTACAAAGGCGGCGGCGATTGTAGTGTGATCTACTTCACTTTTTAACACTAAATTTTCGCTAGGAAATAAGATTAATACGACTTATAGCGGTTATGAAGGGAAAAGGCTGTAACAAAAAAGCTACCTGCAGGTTAAAACTCTGCCGGTAGCTTTAAAAATAGCGAGGGGATGAAACGGAGTCTTAAAGCTGCTCTGTGGTGTCACCCAGCGTCTGAATCAGTCGGTTTGACCAGGCGAAAAGAGCGCTGGTCAGCAGAATATCCAGAGAGTGCGCCGCACTGTAGCCAGCATCGGACAGGGCCTGTAGAGCTTCGACATTAAAGCGTTCTGGCGTGCGCGTTAACGCCGCCGTGGTATGCAACAAGACTTGCTCCGGCGCGGCATCCGACGGCGCTTTTAGAGCTAAAAGCCCGGTCTTGGCGACATCGCTGTCCGCGCCAAATAGCGACTCAATAAGCCCTTTCTCACCCCCCGCTTCAAGATAGAAACGACCATGGATGCTGGCGCAATATAAACAGCCATTCAGGCGCGAAGTGGTGACCGCCGCCAGTTCGCGCCACGTGGCCTTATGTTGCTCCCGCGCGTGCATAACGTGATTGAACACGGCCGAAAACTCACTAAGACAGGGGGCATCCTGCACTAAAAGCCGGTAGAAGGACGACGAGCGCGCGTCAGGGGCGATCAGGTCCAGCACGTCCAACTGATACTTGTTAGCTTTTTCTAAATCCACCTCCGGCAGGCGAGATTGCCACTGGCGCAAAGTCAAAGAGAAGCCGTTTTGCGCGCCACTCTCCGGTGCCGGGAACCCGGGAAGCACGGCGGCCACGCGCCCGCGCAGGGCGCCCAGCACAGCTAATACCCGCGCCTGATAACTGACAAAGCCAATCAATTGGGTAAAGGTGACGATGTCCTTGGTGCTCAGGCCAACCTCGGTGAGCTGGGCCAGCATCGGCGGGGTGATAAGCGTCGGGTGCGTCGCCAAGAGGCGAGCGAACTGGGTAATGTGGGTTTGGCGGATATTACTTTCACGGGAGGCATCAGGGCTGGATAGCGGGGCGAGGCGGGCAGCGTAATGGCTACAAAGTGGCTGTACCCCCGTGACCTGAGCGACGGTGAGCGCACTGCTTAAACGGTCATAAAGTGACAGCGTTTCAGTGCGCGATAAAACGACTTTTTCCGGAAAAAGCGCGTCATAAGCAGCGCGAGAAGCTTCCAGCAGGCCAGAATGTTCGGCAAAAAGGCGACGCAGTGATGGGTCGAGTTGGGCATCTAGCCCAAGAAGAAAACGATCTTGCACAAGAGCAGCGTGCGGGTCATGCGGCAAATGACCATGCTGACTGGATTGTGTTTCGTGATACCAGCCGTTATGAACGGCTCGGCGCTGTTGTTCCATGATCGGGTCCTTTGCATGAGGCAAAATTTCAGACCCTATCCTTGCTGATACGCGTTGCCATATAAAATAATGTTAAGCGATAAATAATAGCTAAAAAGAATAGAAAGCTAAGGAATCGCGACAGAAAGCCATAAGGCGGGGTTCTCTGCTGGCAGAGAATAAAAAAACCGGCCAGTAAAAATCTACCGCCGGTTCTTTTTTAATCCAAATTTTGACTTAATTTCACTGGCAATGAAATTTAATCTAGCTTTTTCCACCATCCCGTCGCCATGCGTCAGCACTTAATGCTTCACCGAAGTGGCTGGAAATCAGCCTTTTGGTCAGGTCGTGCAGCGGGGCGGCCAGCACTTCGGCGGTGTTGCCGCGCTCCACCACTTCACCGCCGTGCATCACAATCACCTGATCGCTGATGTGCTTCATCATGCCCAGATGCTGGGTCACGTAGATGTAGGAGATACCCTGCTTCTCCTGCAACTCAAGCATCATGTTGATGATTTGCGAACGCATGGACATGTCCAGCGAGGCCAGCGCCTCATCGGCGATAATCACCTTTGGCTGCAAGATAAGCGCGCGGGCCAGCGCGACACGCTGTTTCTGCCCGGAGGCCAGCATGTGTGGATAGTAGTAGGCGTGGTCCGGTAGCATGCCGACTAAGCGCAGAGTCTGATTGATGCGCTGCTCGCGCTGCGGGCCGTCCAGCTCGCCGTTGAGGCGCAGCGGGGCTTCCAGCAGTTGTCCGATGCGCTGGCGCGGGTTGAGCGAGGTGCTCGGGTCTTGAAAAATCATGCGGATTTGCTGGCTGCGGAAACGGTAATCGCCGTAGTTCAGCGGCTGATCGTCAATCAGGATCTCGCCGCCCGTCGGTTCAATCATTCCAGAGAGCATTTTCGCCAGCGTTGACTTGCCCGAGCCGTTTTCGCCAATGATCGCCAGCGTCTGCCGCTCGCGCAGGGTAAAACTCACCGGCTTCACGGCATCAAGGTCCATCTTACGGAACAGGCCGGTGCGATAACGGAAGGTTTTGCTCAGGTTGCGTACTTCAAGCAGGGTCTCAACCATCATTGCTCCTCCATGTTGAGCGGGAAGTGGCAAGCGAAGGCGTGAGTCTTAACCACTCGCAGACGCGGTGTCTCTATACATTTCTTCTGCGCATAAGGGCAACGCGGCCCCAGACGGCAACCCACCGGCAGATGCTCCAGAGAAGGGATGGCGCCGGGCAGGGTATTCAGGCGGCTTTTATGCGGCAGCGAGCGGCCAAAGTCTGGCATGGCGCGGATCAAGGCTTGAGTATAAGGATGATGCGGTGCCACCAGTAGGTCTTCGCAAACGGCACTCTCCACCGTCTGCCCGCAATAGAGCACGTTAACCCGGTTGGCCCATTTGCTCATCATTTGCAGGTCATGGCTGATAAGCAAAATGGTGGTGTTATTGTTCTGATTGAGCCGCGAAAGCAGGCGGAAAATCTGCGCCTGGGTGGTTGGCTCCATGGCATTGGTGGGTTCATCGGCGATCAGCAGCCGTGGCTGGTTGGCCAGCGCGATGGCAATCATCACTTTCTGACACTCGCCCTCGGTCAGCTCATAGGGGAAGCTGGCCATGATGTCTTTGTGATCTTTAATGCCCACGCGGTGCAGCAGCTCAATGGCGCGGCGCTTGCGCCAACCGAAACGCTGATACCAGCGGCCTTTGTAGGTCCAGCCGGGGATCGCCTGCATCAGCTGTTTGCCGATGCTTTCGGACGGATCGAGACAGGACTGCGGCTCTTGGAAAATCATCGAAATGTTCTGGCCAATCAGGCGGCGGCGTTCGCGCGGCGACAGGTGCAACAGGTCAATGTCGTCAAAACGCATACGGTCGGCGGTGACGCGCCAGTTATCTTTGGTGACACCACAGATGGCTTTAGCAATCAAACTTTTGCCTGAACCAGACTCACCCACCAGCCCGCGAATCTCACCCGCGCTGAGCGTCATGCTGACCCGATCAACGGCCTTCACCGGGCCGTCGGAGGTCATAAATTCAATGGTCAGATTGCGGATATCGAGTAACGGCATTATTCCACTCCCGCATTAATTGCCCGACGCATACCGTCACCTAGCAGGTTTATCAGCAACACGCTGATCAAAATCGCCGCGCCGGGCAGCATCACCGACCATGGGGCGACATAGACCAACTCCAGCGAATCCCCGAGCATGGCTCCCCATTCCGGCGACGGCAGCTGCGCGCCTAAATCAAGGAAGCCCAGCGCGGCGATGTCCAGCACGGCCATGGACAGGGCGCGGGTAAACTCGGTGACGAGCACCGCCACGATGTTCGGCAGCACCGCGTAGCGCAGGATTTGCCAGGTTGAAGCGCCGTCCAGACGGACCGCGATGACATACTCTTTTTCCAACTCGTCGTGCACCGCGCTATAGATAGTCCGGGCAATGCGTGGCAACAGCGCCAGCCAAACCGCAAGCATGGCGTGTTCAAGTTTCGGGCCGATAAAGGCCACCACGATAATCGCCAGCAGCAGCGACGGGATAGACAGCAAGGTGTCGAGAATATGGTTGAGAATTGCCGATTTCAGCCCGCGGGTGATGCCAGCCAGCACGCCGATAATGACGCCAAAGAATGCCGCCGCCAGGGTCACCAGCACCGCGCCACCAAAGGTCGGCGCTGCGCCGGTCAGAATACGGCTCAGCAAATCGCGGCCCAGATCGTCAGTGCCGAGGAAGAAGGCCACATTGCCGTTTCGCGACCAGGATGGCGGCAACAGCTGTGAGCCTAAGAACTGTTGGTCCAGAGCATAAGGCGCCAGCAGGTGGCCAAAAACACATAGGAACAGCAAACCTAACACGCCATAGAAGCCAATCATCGACAAAGTGTCGCGATAGAAGATCCCCCACATTTGGCGGAACGGGCTTGGCATCTGTTTTTCACGGTATACGTTATCGAAGGGCATACCATTCCTTATGTTTCAATGGGTTGGTTAATGCGCCAAGGATGTCAGACAGGACGTTGACCACAATCACCAGGCTACCGACAATCATCACCCCGGCGGAAATGGCGGCGTAATCTTGCTGGCGGATGGCGTTAATCATCCAGCGCCCAACCCCCGGCCAGTTAAAGACCATTTCGGTGATCATCGCCAGCGTCAGCATGCTGGAGAACTGCAAACCGAGTTTAGGGATAATCGGCGGCAGGGCGTTGTGCAGCACGTGGCGGCGAATAATGGTGAAGCGCGACAGCCCGCGAGTGGCGGCGGCTTTGACATAGTTTTGGGTCAGCACGTCGTCGGTACTGATACGCATCAGGCGAATCACTTCGGTGGTCGGCGCCACCGCCAGCGCGGCGATAGGCAGGATCATATGGCGAATGGCGCTGACTATCATCTCATGGCGATAAGGCGAGTCGGAGAGCCAGGCGTCAACCAGCGTCAGGCCGGTCACCGTCTTCAATTGATAGAGCAAATCCAGCCGCCCGGATACGGGCAGCCAGCCGAGCTGGAGGGAGAAGAACAACATCAGCAGCAGGGCTAGCCAGAACACCGGAATGGAGAAGCCGAGCAGGGCCAGGGTGCTGATCGCCACGTCCGGCCATTTCCCGCGCATCACGCCCGCCGTGATCCCCAGTGGAATGCCCACGAGTAAAGCCAGCGTGAAGGCCAGAACGCACAGCTCCATGGTCGCCGGGAATACCGCCTTGAGCTGAGTGCTGATGTTCTCACCGTTGATGCTCGACACCCCGAAGTCAAACTGGAACAGGCCAGTGAAATAGAAGTGGTAGGCATCCCATAGCGATGCGCCACGCAGTGGGGCATTCGGCGTAAAATAGCTCAGGCTAAAGGCCACCATGCTCAGCAGGAACAGGGTGATTATCAGCAGCAGTAAACGCCGTAAAATGAAGATAATCATGGCGCTTCCTTGGTTTCGATATCGCGGAATACCCCAGCAAATGAGGAGTTACCAAAGGGACTCAGCACCAGCCCTTTTATGTCGTAGCGGTAGGCCTGAAGGCGCAGAGAAGAGGCCAGCGGCAGCACCGGCAGCTGCTCTTCAAGGATGTGCTGAGCTTGCTGATAATACTCGATGCGCTGGGAAAGCTGTTGAGACAGCAGCCCTTGGCGCAACAGCTGATCGAAGTCGGGATCACACCAATGAGCATAGTTGGTCTGCGAACGAATTGCCGCGCAGCTGAGCATCGGGCGGAAGAAGCTGTCCGGGTCATTACTGTCCGTTGCCCAGCCCGCCAGCGTCAGGTCGTGGTTCATCTCCATCAGGCGCGCTTCCTGAAAACGGCCCTCGACCGGTACGATAATCACTTTGATCCCCACCTGCGCTAAATCCGCCTGAATCAGCTCGGCGGTTTTCAGCGGGCTAGGGTTGTAGGACTGGGAGACGGTCGGCACCCACAGGCGCAGAGTGAGTTTGTCCTGACCAAGATCTTTGAGGATTTTCCGGGCTTTGTCGGGATTGTACTCCGTCACCGTGGCATTGCTGTCATAAGCCCAAGAGGCGCGGGGCAGAATCGACGCCGCCGTCTCTGCCGTGCCGTAGTAAATCGACTGCATCAAACGCTGGTTGTTAATCGATAGCGCGATGGCCTGACGAATGCGCGGATCGTTGAGCGGCGCTTTATTGGTATTGAAGGCCAGATAAGCCACGTTCATGCCGGGACGAAGGGTCAGCCGCAGGCGCGGGTCATCGCGCAAAATAGAGAGCTGGCTGGCCGCCGGATAGGCCAGCACGTCGCACTCGCCGGTGAGCAATTTGGACAGGCGCCCGGTGCCGCCGACGCCCATATCAATCACCACCTGCGCCATGCGCGGCACGCCTTTCCAGTATTGGCCATTGCGCGCCAGACGCACATATTGTCCGGTGCGGTATTCCCCTAGCTGGAAGGGACCGGTGCCGACTGGCTGGCGGTCAATCTGCTCCTCATTGCCTTTTTTCTGCAAATCATCGGCGTATTCGGCGGACAAAATCGGCGCGTAGTGGGTGGCTAAATGCCACAGGAAAGAGGCGTCCGGTTTGTTCAGACGGAACTCCACCGTGTAGTCATCCAGCTTTTTGACGCTTTTCACCGCATGGGCGAATTGCAGACTGTCGAAGTAGGGGTAATCGTCGCCGTTGACACTGTGATAGTGATTCTGCGGATCGATAATGCGCTGGGTGCTGAACACCACGTCATCCGCGTTCATTTTACGCGTCGGGGTGAACCACGCCGTGGTCTGGAAAGGCACGTCTTTGCGCAGGTGGAAGCGATAGGTTGCGCCGTCATCCAGCACTTCCCAGCTCTGTGCCAACTCGGGAATCAGCCGGTAGGTATAAGGGTCAACGTCTAACAGCCGGTCATACAGCTGCGCCGCAAGGGTATCAATGATCAGGCCGCTGCTGGCTTTCTGCGGGTTAAAGGTATTCACCATGCCGTTCACGCAATAGACGAAACCGCTCTGGCGGATATCGGCGTTTTGCACCACGGGGCGCGGGCTGGTGACGGGTGGCTGTTCGGGCGGTGTGGCTGAAACAGCCGCATTCGCGAAACCACCCAGTAATAGCATCCACAATGTTAGACGACGCATAAGGGCTTCAATGTTAAGTAGCAATGCCTTAAGTGTACCGTACTCTGCCAGCCTCCCCAATCCATTGCGCAAAACTCCGGTTGATCTGTCGAGACTTCACGCAATTTGATGCAACGGCGTGAAATAAAGACCTTGAAATTATGCGTCAATTGTAATGTTATAATATAACAATTCATCGTAAGGCAGGCTGAGCCGTTTCGGCCTGCTTCATTTCTACTGAGGTCTTTATGGCGTTATTACCCGTTACCGTGCTGTCAGGTTTTCTTGGCGCAGGTAAAACCACCGTGCTTAACCATATTCTGAATAATCGTCAGGGGCTGCGCGTGGCGGTTATCGTGAATGATATGAGTGAAGTCAACATTGATGCCGCGCTGGTCTCCAATGAAATCACCCTCGACCGCCAGCAGGAGAAGCTGGTGGAGATGAGCAATGGCTGCATCTGCTGCACCTTGCGCGAGGATTTGCTGATTTCCGTGCGCGAGATGGCGCAAACCGGGCGCTTTGATTATCTGTTGATTGAGTCGAGCGGCATTTCTGAGCCATTGCCGGTAGCTGAAACCTTCACCTTTGAAGACGAAGAGGGCAACAGCCTGTCGAAATTTGCCCGTCTCGACACGCTGGTGACGGTGGTCGATGGCGTCAACTTCATGCAGCAGTATCAAGAGGCGCGTAGCGTGCAGGAGGCCGGGGAGAGTCTCGGCGAAGATGATGAGCGCAGCGTGACCGACCTGCTTATCGATCAAATCGAATTCTGCGACGTGCTGCTGGTGAGCAAAACCGACCTGCTCGACAGCTTCCAGCAGCGCGAAGTGATTGCGCTGCTGCAAAGTCTAAATCCAGAAGCTGACATTATTCCGATTGCGCCGGGCACCTTGCCGCTGGATCGCGTGCTCAACACCCATCGTTTTGATTTTGCCAAGGCGCAACAAGCGCCGGGCTGGCTAAAAGAGCTGCGCGGCGAGCACCAGCCGGAAACCGAAGAGTACGGTATCAGCAGCTTTGTCTACACCGCGCGCCGCCCGTTTGATCCCGACAAGTTTTATCGCGTGGTTCACGGCGACTGGGGCGGCGGCACCTTATTGCGCTCCAAAGGCTTCTTCTGGCTTGCCACTCGCCCGCGCCACGCGGGGAACTGGAGTCAGGCCGGGGGCATCGCGCGCTATGGTCTGGCCGGGACCTTCTGGAAAGCTTTGCCCGAACGCGACTGGCCGCAAGACGAAGAAACCCGCTCCCATATTATGGAAAAGTGGCAAGAGCCTTTCGGCGATATGCGCCAAGAAATTGTGTTTATCGGCCAGAACCTTAATAAAGAAGAGATCGTGCGAAGGCTCGACGACTGCCTGTTGAGCGTCGAGCAAATGGCGGAAGGTATTGATAGATGGCTGGAAATGGCCGATCCCTTCCCTGAGTGGTGATCCACAGGGACATTAGGGCTATTAGTTCAAAAGAAACAAGTAGTTGCATGGTTAGTGTGGTAATGAGAAAAATTCTCAACAAACCACTTTACAGACGATACTGATAACCATTATCATCCTTTCATCGCTTGAGGGAGACCTGCTTGGGCCTCTCTTAATCGGTACGACATTGCTCACATTGCTTCCAGTATTACTTAGCCAGCTCGGGTGCTGGCTTTTTTTTTGCCTCTTTTTAGCCGTTCTCCTCGCCCTTCACCTGAATATCATGTTTCTTCAGCATTCCGCGCAGTTGGTGATAAGTCACATCCAGCAAATCGGCGGCTTTGCGCTGATTAAAACGCGCCTGCTGCAAGGCTTGCTCAATTAACTGCTTCTCCTGCGTGTTGACCCACTGCTTCAAATTCACCGGCAGGGTAGGTAAAGCGCTGGCGGAGGAAGTCTCAGGTGCAGGCTCCTCAGAGGCCGCGTTATGGCGAGCAAAAGGGTTAAGAATAATGTTGTCGAGGGGGACGTCGCTGCTGCCGTGACGATACATGGAACGTTCCACCACGTTTTTCAGCTCACGCACGTTGCCCGGCCAGCGATAGGTTAGCAGGGTGTGTTGCGCGTGAGGGGTGAAGCCGGGGAACAGCGGCAGTGACAGCTCGCGGCACATCTGGATGGCGAAGTGTTCGGCCAATAGCATGATGTCCTGCTGGCGCTCGCGCAGCGGCGGCAGCTGAACCACGTCGAAAGCCAGCCTGTCGAGCAGGTCGGCGCGGAATTTACCTTCGGCGGCTAAGGCGGGCAGATCGTCATTGGTGGCGCACACCAGGCGCACATCCACCTGTAGCGGCTGGCTGCCGCCCACGCGTTCCAAGTGCCCATACTCAATCACTCGCAACAGCTTTTCCTGCACCAGCATCGGGGCGGTGGCTAACTCATCAAGAAACAGGGTGCCGCCGTCGGCGCGCTCGAATCGCCCTAAATGACGCTTTTGCGCGCCGGTAAAGGCCCCCGCCTCGTGACCAAACAGCTCGGAGTCGAGCAGGTTTTCATTCAGCGCGGCGCAGTTCAAAGAGATAAAAGGTCCCTGCCAGCGCGGGGAAAGATAGTGCAGACGGTGGGCGATCAGCTCCTTGCCGCTGCCGCGCTCGCCGGTGACCAGCACCGGTTTATTTAACTTCGCCAATTGAGAAACTTGCTCCAATACTTCGATAAACGCATTGGCTTCGCCCAATAGGTTGTCGGTGGTCTCGGTCATTATTTCTCCATGTACGGTGATTTAGCGGCTAAAATGGGTGGTGAAAAAAACTAATTTTTAGTTAATTTAATCATACGTCAAATAACCACAAATCGACCAAAAAATAAAAACAGTTATAAATTATATGGATAGCGAAATAAAAAAGTTGGCACGGGATTTGATATAGGTATTACACGCAGTCGTTTTGAATGGCTGGCAGTATTCACCGGTAACATGTAGCCGGACGTTTTAAGACTTGTTGCCCGGAGTTGCCGGAGGCCAACAGAATCAAAGAGGAATTTTGACTATGGGTATTTTTTCTCGTTTCGCTGACATCGTAAATGCCAACATCAATAACCTGTTGGACAAAGCTGAAGATCCACAGAAGCTGGTGCGCCTGATGATTCAGGAAATGGAAGATACGCTGGTGGAAGTGCGTTCTACCTCGGCTCGCGCCTTAGCGGAAAAGAAACAGCTCAACCGCCGTATCGAGCAAGGCGAAGCCCAACAGGCCGAATGGCAGGACAAAGCCGAGCTGGCTCTGCGTAAAGATAAAGACGATTTGGCTCGCGCCGCGCTGATTGAAAAGCAAAAGCTGGCTGATCTGGTCGCCACGCTGAAAAATGAAGTGACGGTGGTTGAAGAAACGCTGGATCGCATGAAGTCGGAAATTGGTGAGTTGGAAAATAAACTGACCGAAACCCGCGCTCGCCAGCAGGCGCTGACCTTGCGCCATCAGGCGGCGTCTTCTTCACGCGACGTTCGCCGCCAGCTAGACAGTGGCAAGATTGATGAAGCCATGGCGCGGTTCGAGCAGTTCGAACGCCGTATCGACCACATGGAAGCTGAAGCTGAAAGCGTTAGCATCGGCAAAAAGAAGTCACTGGACCAGCAGTTTGCTGAGTTGAAAGCTGACGATGAAATCAGTGCGCAAATCGCGGCATTGAAAGCTAAGATGCAAGGCAATCAGGACGCGTAATTCGCTTGAGAAACCTGCCTGTTCGCAGGCAGGTTGTTGCAGGATAAATGTCGTTCCCGGCAGTAATAAGACTCATAAGGAGATGCAATGAGCTTCCTGTTTTTAGCCATTCCACTGACCATCTTTGTGCTGTTTGTCGCACCTATCTGGTTGTGGCTGCACTACAGCAACCGATCGCAAAGTGGCAATCAGTTAACCCAGCATGAGAAGCAAAACCTCGCTCAGTTAACCCAAGACGCGCGCCGCATGCGCGAACGTATTCAGGCGCTAGAAGAGATTCTGGATGCCGAGCACCCAAGCTGGAGGCAGTCATAATGGCGAAGAGTCTTTCAGAACGAAAGTTGTACCGCGTGCCGGAAGAGGGCGTGTTTAAAGGCGTGCTGGCCGGGCTTGCCCACTATCTTGGCGTGCCGGTGATGTTGCTGCGCGTGATGGCCGTACTGTCTATTTTCTTCGGCCTGTTTATGTTTACCGTCGTGGCCTACATCGTGCTGTGCTTTGTGCTTGAACCGGCTCCGGCCCATGAGTTTGATGATGAAAATCAGCCGTCACCGAGAAATTTGCTGGATGAAGCAGACCGCGAATTGAAAGCCAGCGAGCAGCGTTTGCGCCAGGTTGAGCGTTACGTGACCTCGGAAACCTTCGGCGTTCGCAGCCGTTTCCGCCAGTTATAACATCCCTATTTGCCGAAGCGGCTTTGTGCGGCTTCGGACCTTTTCCTCCACCCGCTAAGGAGTTTATTTATGCGTACTCTGACTTCCTCGCTGCCGGGTAATCGCAGCCTGCTGAAGAAAGTGTTCAGATTCGCCGTTATGGTTGCACTGACTTTTGTGCCTGCTGGTATGGCCGCTCGCGTCCTGGGCGTGGTAGGAAAAGGTCCACTGCGTTATGTTTTAGCACTATTATTAGAGCCCCTGTTCAAAAGAATATTGACCGCGTTATTTGGGCGCTACGCCACGGAGAGCAATGAAAAGACTACAAAACGAGTTTAATTCACTGGTCAATCGCGGTATGGACCGGCACCTGCGCATCGCGGTGACCGGTCTTAGCCGTAGCGGCAAAACCGCCTTTATTACCGCCTTCGTCAATCAGCTGCTGCACCTACACAGCGGCGCACGTTTACCCCTTTTCTCCGCCGCCCGCGAAGAGCGCCTGCTTGGCGTCAAGCGCGTGCCGCAGCGCGATCTCGGTATCTCTCGCTTTACTTACGATGAAGGCATTGCCCAGCTGCACGGCACGCCGCCGAACTGGCCGACCCCAACGCGCGGCGTCAGTGAAATCCGCCTGGCCCTGCGCTATCGCTCCAATGAGTCGCTGCTGCGCCACTTCAAAGATACTTCCACGCTCTATTTAGAAATTGTCGATTACCCCGGCGAATGGCTGCTGGATTTGCCAATGCTGGAGCAGAACTATCTCGACTGGTCGCGGCAGATGGCGGGCCTGCTGCAAGGGGATCGCGCCGAATGGGCCAAGCCTTGGTTGGAACTCTGTCAGCAGTGTGACCCACTGGCCCCGGCCGACGAAAACCAGTTGGCGGCCATCGCTCAGGCCTATACCGACTACCTGCATCGCTGCAAACAGGAAGGTTTGCACTTCATTCAGCCGGGGCGTTTTGTCCTGCCGGGTGACTTGGCCGGCGCACCGGCGCTGCAATTCTTCCCGTGGCCTGAGATGCAAAAGTACAGCGACGCCCAGCTGGCGCAGGCCGACAAGAACAGTAATCTAGGCATGCTGCGTGCGCGGTTTGACTATTACTGCCAGTCGGTGGTGAAGGGCTTCTATAAAGACCATTTTGTCCGTTTCGACCGCCAAATTGTGCTGGTGGACTGCCTCCAGCCCTTAAACAGCGGGCCGCAGGCGTTTAACGACATGCGACTGGCGCTGACGCAGCTGATGCAGAGTTTCCACTATGGCAAGCGCACGCTGTTCCGCCGCCTGTTCAATCCTTGTATCGACAAACTGATGTTTGCCGCCACCAAGGCTGACCATATTACTGGCGACCAGCATGCCAATCTGGTGTCGCTGCTCCAGCAGCTGGTGCAGGAGGCGTGGCAGAACGCCGCCTTTGAAGGCATCAGCATGGACTGCGCGGGTTTAGCCTCGGTACAGGCCACCGAAACCGGGATAGTGGAATATCAGGGCCAGTCAGTGCCTGCCTTGAAGGGGCATCGTCTGCAAGACGGCGCGCCGCTCACCGTGTTCCCCGGAGAAGTGCCTGCCAGACTGCCGGGCGCGGCATTTTGGCAGCAGCAGGGATTCCATTTTGATGAATTCCGCCCGCGCGAAACCAGCGTGGACGCGCCTTTGCCGCACATTCGGCTGGACGCCGTGATGGAGTTTTTACTGGGAGATAAAATGCGATGAGCGAACCTATCAAACCGCGTATTGATTTCGAACAGAGCATCAAGGAGCCGGAACAGCCCGTGTTGCGTGCCGGTCAGGCCTTTGACGGCGTTCAGGCCGAGCGCTTTCTGCCGGTTTCCAGCGAAGCCGAGATTGAGCAGCAAGAGGGCGAAGCCGAGGCGGTGATTAACCGCGCGCTGAAGCCGCGCCGCAGCCTGTGGGGCAAAATGGTGCGTCTTGGCGCCGCCGTGTTTGGCGTCAGCGTGATAGCTCAGGGCGTGCAGTGGGTGCATACCGCGTGGGTCCAGCAGGATTGGGTTGCGCTGGGTGCTTGCACCGCGGGCGGGCTAATCGTGGTGGCGGGCGTCGGTTCACTGCTCACCGAATGGCGGCGTTTGTATCGCCTGCGCCAGCGTGCCGACGAGCGCGACGTTGCTCGCGATTTGCTGCACAGCCATGGGTTAGGGCAGGGGCGCGCTTTCTGTGAGAAGTTGGCCGGGCAGGCCGGGCTGGATAAAAGCCATCCGGCCTTGCAGCGTTGGCAGGCTTCTCTGCACGAAACCCAGAATGATCGCGAAGTGGTTGAGCTTTATGCCCGGTTGGTCCAGCCGGTATTAGACGCTCAGGCGCGGCGCGAAATCAGCAATTCGGCGGCCGAGTCGGCGCTGATGATCGCCGTCAGCCCGCTGGCGCTGGTGGATATGGCCTTTATCGCCTGGCGCAATTTGCGTCTGGTGAATCGCATCGCCGTGCTGTATGGCATTGAGTTGGGCTATTTCAGCCGCCTGCGCCTGTTCCGACTGGTGCTGTTGAATATCGCTTTTGCCGGGGCGTCTGAACTGGTGCGCGAAGTGGGTATGGACTGGATGTCGCAGGACTTGGCGGCTCGCCTCTCGGCCCGCGCCGCGCAGGGTATTGGTGCCGGGCTGCTGACGGCCCGTTTAGGTATCAAAACCATGGAGCTTTGCCGCCCGCTGCCTTGGCTGGAAGGGGATAAGCCGAAGCTGGGAGATTTCCGCAGTGAGTTAATCGGCAAGCTGAAGGCTAGCATGGTGAAAACCGATAAGCGCAATGTTGGGGTGTAGCTAATTGGTTTTCGGCAAAAAGAAGGCGCTCACCGAGGTGAGCGCCTGTATGAACCCAATTGTAAACTCAGGTTGTGAGCTCTTAGGTTTAGATACTATTAACCGCCAGACTAGGAGTTCAAATAATTGTAAGCTCTACCCAGCCCGTCTGAAATTTGGCCATAAGCCTTATTCACCGCATTACTGGTATCATCTACCGCTTTTTGACCAAAGTTTGACAGGCGGTCAGCAACTTTATTTACATCTTCCGACCAACCAGCACCATTAACCATTTCAATGTCACGTTCTGTTAACTGTTTCATCTTGGGTCATCCTCTTAGTTTGTGAAAACTGAGATCCCGACGTCCTGAGATCCGATGAATACAGGAGTAAGAAAGATATTTGTTTCGTACTCATGTCTTCATGTGACTTAAGCCTAGGACACTCAGCGGCTGAGGGGATTAGGAATAATCTCCATAAATGTAATATCTATGTAATTTATTGATTTTAAATGAATTAAAATTTTATATTTTTTGATATTTATATTTATCCGTCATTCATCATTCTTAGTGATTATTAAATAAGCTGATGAGAGCATTGCGAAAATGTCTATTTCCCGCTGATCAACCTGTTTAGTTTTTGTTTATTTAAAGCCTAAATTGATATAACTATTTTGCTATTGCTTAGCAGATAATCAGCAAAGGAAATATTCACGCAGCGTAATTGAATATTAGAGCCGAAACTTTTAAATTGGTGATAAATAAAGCAGAGGTCAACTTTATCAATAAATTCATCTATTTCAGAGGAATCACGGTTGCCACTTTACCCACCCCTGACTATCTTTCAATGAACATTATCCAGAGGTTTCAACATCATGTTCATTGAGGGTTAAGCTAGATGCTCTTTCGCAAAGAAGTAAATGAACATCAACAGAACCACTGGGCCGGTAAGGCACTTCTGTTAGCGGGGTGGCCGGTTTGGGTAGTCACCTCGCTGACTGCTCTCTTTCTTATCGCGCTGCTCAGTTTCTTGATTTTCTCCAATTACACTCGCCGGATTAATGTGAGTGGCGAAGTGATCACCCAGCCTCATAGCATTAATTTATTCAGTCCGGAGCAGGGTGTGATCACTAATCTGATGGTGGAAACCGGCAAAACGGTCAAAAAGGGCCAGCCGCTGTATCAAATTGACGTCAGCCGGGTGACTCAGGCCGGTAATGTCAGCACCACCACGCTGTCGGCGATTAATAAACAGCGTGACCAGATAGACACCATCATTAATCAGTTGCAAAACAACAAGCGCACTACGCTGGACAATTTGCAGCAGCAGCTCGAGCAATATGAGAAGGCGCACAAGGTGTCGCAGGACATGGTGGCGTCGGCGCAGCAAGGGCTGGATGCGATGAAAAAAAGCATGCAGAACTATGGCGCTTACCAGCGCAAGGGATTAATTAATACCGATCAGCTGAATAACCAGCGCTATCTGTTCTATCAACAGCAAACCTCCTTCCAAAGCCTTAATACGCAATCCATCCAAGAATCATTGCAGATAACCAACTTGCGCAGCGAGCTGGTGACCCGCGCCGCCGATTTCGACAACCAGATTTCGCAGTACGGCGTGCAGCGCAATGATTTAGACCGCCAGCTGGCCGAGGCCGATGCTAAAGGCTCGCTGCTGATCACCGCGCCGACCGACGGCAAGATCTCCTCACTCAGCGTGACGCCGGGGCAGATGGTCAATGCCGGTGACAGTCTGGCGCAGTTGGTTCCGGCCAAGAATTCACCTTTCTTTCTGGTAGCGTGGCTACCCAATGAAAGCGTGCCTTACGTCAAGCCGGGGGAGGAGATCAATATTCGCTACGAAGCCTATCCGTTTGAAAAATATGGCCAGTTCCCGGGAAGAGTGGAGTCCGTTTCCTCCGCGCCGGTGTCCGAGCAGGAGCTGAACTCTTACTCTAGCGCGCCGAAGAACCCTAATGGCACGGTCAGCGGGCCTTATTACAAAGTGATTGTTTCCTTAGATAAAAGCCAGCTCAACTGGCATGGCGAAACGCTCAATTTATCCAGTGGCATGAAAGCGGAGTCTACGATGTTCCTCGAAAAACGCCCGCTCTATCAGTGGATGCTATCTCCGTATTACAGCATGAAGAAAAGTGTGGTGGGGCCGATCAATGAATCTCGATAACGTGCGCGAACTGGCAAACAGTCTGCATTTCGGCTTCCGGCATAAAGTCCCGCAAATCATCCAAACCGAGGCCGCCGAGTGCGGGTTGGCCTGTCTGGCGATGGTCTGTGGTTATCACGGCAAGCATGTTGATTTGCAGAGTCTGCGCCAGCGTTTTGGCATTTCGTCTCGTGGCGCGACCCTGCGCACCCTAATGGATATTGCCACCTCGGTGGAGCTGAAGTCTCGCGCCCTTAAGCTCGACATTGATGAGCTGAACGCGCTGAAAACCCCCTGCATTCTGCACTGGGATCTTAACCATTTCGTGGTGCTGGTGGCAGTGAAGCAGGGCAAAGTGATTATTCACGACCCGGCCTTTGGTCAGCGCTCGCTGGGTATCCGCGAGGTGTCTGAACATTTCACCGGCGTGGCGCTGGAGCTGTGGCCGGACAGCGGCTTTACCTCGGAAAAGCCGCGCGTTCGCCTGAATCTGCGCAAAATGATGGGCAACGTCAGTGGCTTAATCCCCGCGCTGACCAAGATTTTCTGCCTATCGCTGATGATTGAGTCGGTCAACCTGCTACTGCCGGTCGGCATGCAGTTGGTCATGGACCACGTGATCCCCGCCAAAGACCCCGACCTGCTGACCCTGATTTGCCTCGGGCTGCTGTTCTTCATCATCTTCCGCACCGGCGTGAGCATGCTGCGCGCCTGGACCTCTTTGGTGATGAGTACGCTGATTGACGTGCAGTGGAAAGCGCGGCTGTTTGACCACCTGCTCAAGCTGCCGCTGGACTATTTCGAGAAGCGCAAACTGGGCGATATTCAGTCGCGCTTTACCTCTCTCGACACGCTACGCACTACGCTGACCACCAACGTGGTCAACAGTATTATCGACGGCATCATGTCCATCGGCCTGATTGTGATGATGGTGCTGTACGGCGGCTGGCTGATTTGGGTCATTCTTGGCTTTACCGCAATTTACGTCATCTTTAGGCTTTCGACCTATAACGCCTATCGGCAGGTGTCCGAGGAGCAAATCGTCAAAAGCGCCCGTGCCGGTTCCCACTTTATGGAAACCCTGTATGGCATAAGTACGCTGAAGGCGCTGGGGCTGTCGAAGACGCGCGCCAACTTCTGGCTCAATATGAACATCGATAACGCCAATGCCACGGTGCGCAAGACTAAGTTTGAGATGATGTTTGCCGGAGGTAATACGCTGATTTCCACTCTCGATCAGGTGGCGTTGCTGTGGCTGGGGGCGAGTCAGGTGATCGACGGCCATATGACATTAGGGATGTTTGTCGCCTTCAACACCTATCGCGGGCAGTTCTCCGAGCGCGCGGCCAACCTGCTCAATATGGTTTTACAGCTGAGGATGCTTTCGCTGCACCGCGATCGTATCGCCGATATCGCGCTGACCGACACCGAGAAGAGCTTGCCCGAGCGCGAACTGCTGCGCGGCGGCGAGGCGGCGTCCCTCGACGTGCGCGACCTGGTGTTCCAGTATGACAGCCTGTCCGCGCCATTAATCAACGGCCTGAACCTGTCCGTGGCGGCGGGAGAGAGCGTGGCGATTGTCGGGCCGTCTGGGCAGGGTAAAACCACGCTGATGAAGATCATGACCGGGCTGCTGTCGCCTACGCAGGGCCGCGTGTTGATTAACGGCATGGATATTACTACCGCCGGTTTGAACAATTACCGCAGCTGTATTGCCTGTGTGTTGCAGGACGACACGCTGTTTGCCGGTTCAATTGGCGAGAACATTGCCAGCTTTGATGAGCAGAAGGATGAGGCGCGCATTGTGGATTGTGCTCGCCGTTGCAACATTCATGATGATATTGAAAAGATGCCGATGGGCTATGAAACGCTGATCAGCGAGTTGGGCAACAGTTTGTCTGGCGGGCAAAAACAGCGGTTATTGATTGCCCGCGCGCTATACCGTCGCCCGGCGATTCTGTTCCTTGATGAAGCGACCAGCCATTTGGATCTGGATAATGAATCCAAGATTAATCAGGCCATCAGCGAACTGGAGATCACCAGGATCTTCATCGCCCATCGGCCATCCACCATAGAAACGGCAGATCGGGTGATTAAGCTAGGGTAGGGATTGAATCAGGTCTTCCCTTCGGGATTGGGGGGAAGGCTTGTTTTGAGAGGTGATTGGTATGTAATCAGAAAATAGAGCTAACAACTGATAGTTATTTGGATTTTATTTTTTGTATTTTGAAAAGGAACACAGAGTTACTGCTTTAAGATGGTGGTGGGGGAAGGATTCGAACCTTCGAAGTCGATGACGGCAGATTTACAGTCTGCTCCCTTTGGCCGCTCGGGAACCCCACCACGAAATTCGTGGATTTCGAATTGTTTACTACATACTGCATTCAACGCTTCGGCTGTTGCGGTGAACGGGGCGCATAATACCAAATGAAACTGCGGTGTAAAGCCCTGAAACCGCTAAAAATGTTCGTTTGTTGTTTTTTTGCCCTTGGCGGTGCTTCTCTGAACAAAAAACACCGCCAATTTAGGCGAATTACAGAATAACGGTGCGATTTCCGTAAACGAACACGCGCTGGGCGAGTACGCGATACAGCGCGCGACTCAGCACGTTTTTCTCCACGTCACGACCGGCGCGCATCATATCTTCTGCCGTATAGGTGTGATCGACGTTGATGGTGTCCTGCATGATGATTGGACCTTCGTCCAGACTGTCATTCACATAGTGTGCCGTCGCGCCGATAATTTTCACGCCGCGCTCATAGGCCTGATGATAAGGGCGCGCGCCGATAAAGGCGGGCAGGAAGGAGTGGTGAATGTTGATAACCTGATGCGGATAGTGCTGTACAAAGCCCGGCGTCAGCACGCGCATATATTTCGCCAACACCACGTAATCTGGCTGATACTGGTCAATCTGCTCCATCATCGCGCTGTCATGCTGCTCGCGCGTCAGGCCTTCGTGGCTGACTAAGTGGAACGGAATATCAAAACGCTCAACCAGCGTTTGCAACGTGTCGTGGTTGCCAATAACTGCGGCGATTTCAACATCCAAACCGCCATAGGCCGATTTCATCAGCAAATCGCCCAGACAGTGGGCTTCTTTGGTCACCAAAATCACAATGCGACGGCGATCGGTGCTATGCAACTCGCGCACTGAGCCTTTCGGCAGCGCGCTGTCGAGATCGGCCAATAGCGTATTATCGTTGAAAATCCCTTCAAGCTCTGTACGCATGAAGAAACGCCCGGTGCGGTGATCAACGAACTCGTTGTTTTGCACGATGTTCAATTCATGCTTGTAGCAAATGTTGGTGATCTTGGCGATCAGGCCCTTAGCATCCGGGCAAATGGTGCGTAATACCTTAGTTTGTATATTTTGTTGCGGCATGGGGGTGTGGATCCTGTCCTAAGCGTCTACTGGATATCGTTAAAATAGTGCGGGCAGAATCAGCGACCGCAACACTTCTTATATTTTTTACCTGAACCACAGGGGCAGCTGTCGTTCCTGCCCGGCTGGGGTTTAATTCCGTCAATATAGTACCAGCGTTCATTCACGCGAAGAAAGCGCGAACGCTCGTGAACTAAATGAATCTCTTCTGTATGTGGCTCTTTAAAACGAGCGGCAAATTCTACATAACCTTCATCTGCCTGCTTACCCGGCTGTGCGTCGATGACGTTCAACCCCAGCCAATGGGTATTTTTAAAACCCTCTTCGAGACTCTCTCTCCAGCGTTCTGGCTGGCAGTCTGCATGCCAGGTGGCAATCAAATAGTCAGCGTCTTGCATGGCATAAGCACTGTAGCGCGAGCGCATCAAGGCTGAAGGCGTCGGGGCAATTTGGGCGTTAAGTAAAAAAGGCTGGCAGCACTTTTCGAATACTTCTCCGCTCCCGCAAGGGCAAGGCTGTGACAAAATAACTCCTGAATGGCGTTGGCAGCGCAAGGCGCGCTATTGAATGCAAGTTGGCGATATGTTACCTAACAACCTCGCTGGCTGACAACGCACTTACTGAGGGTTGTTCCTCGGTCATTAACTCGTCCTTGCACGAATCTGACAATTCTGACAAGCAAAATCGGGTTTTATGGGCCACTATTAAGAGAAGATATGCAGGGGGACCCCGATGGATAAGCCACTTACAAGCAAGCACATTCTGATCGTCGAAGACGAAGCCGTTTTCCGGTCGGTGCTGGCGGGGTTCGTGAGCTCGTTGGGGGCAACCTACACGGAAGCAGTTAACGGCCTTGATGCGCTTGAGCTGGTAGAGGACCATCCCCCGGACCTGATTTTGTGCGATTTGGCGATGCCAGAGATGGGCGGCATTGAGTTTGTTGAAAACCTGAGATTGCAGGGGATCAAAATTCCCGTGCTGGTTATCTCCGCCACTGACAAAATGACCGACGTCGCCACCATGCTCAGACTGGGCGTGGAAGACGTGCTGCTAAAGCCAATCAATGACCTCCAACGGCTGCGCGATGCCTTGCTGACTAGCCTCTATCCAAAACTCTTCTCTTCCGACGTTTTGCAAAAAAGCGATCTGATGAATGACTGGGAAGCCTTGTGTCGCAACCCCAATGAAGCCGCAAGGCTGCTGCAAGAATTACAGCCTCCGGTGCAACAAACCTTGGCTGGCTGCCGGGTTAACTATCGCCAGCTGACGATGGCCGAAAATGCCGGTTTGGTGTTGGACATCGCGGCTCTCTCTTCTAAAGATCTCGGTTTTTACTGTCTCGATGTGACACGAGCGAAAGAAAACGGCGTCTTGGCGGCTTTACTGCTGCGGGCGATTTTCAACGGTTTATTGCGCGAGCACCTGAGTAACCAACACCAACGCCTTCCCCAGATGTCAACGCTGCTTAAACAAGTTAATCAAGTGTTCAAACAGGCACGACTTGAAGGTCAGTTTCCGCTGCTGTTGGGGTATTATCACGCCGAGCAAAAGAACCTTATTTTGGTGAGCGCCGGGCTGCATGCCAACGTAAATACCGGCAGTAATCAGATTCAATTGAGCAATGGCGTGCCTTTGGGCACCACCGGCTCGACCTTTTCGAATCAAATAAGCCAGCGCTGTGACGCCTTCCAGTGTCAGGTGTGGGGCGCCGGTGGCCGCTTAAGGTTAATGCTTTCGACTGAATAACAGGCTGGAGAAAGATGACTGTTTTTGAGAGCCTGTTCAGTAGCCAAATAATGGATTTTGAACGCCTGCTTTTCTGGTTTTTCTCATTCTAGTCCGCTGTTTTGTCATCCAAGGTATGCCTTTGAAGGCGCGCTACACAGCGAACCTGTTATACTGCGCGGCAGTAATAATAGCGGGTGTTCTGAATCCCCTTAAAAATTTTTACGCTAGGAATTTTCCAATGAAAGTTACTGTATTTGGTATCGGTTATGTTGGACTGGTACAGGCTGCGGTTTTGGCTGAAGTTGGCCATGAAGTTCTCTGTATTGACGTTGATGCGAAAAAAGTCGAAAACCTGAAGAATGGCCAAATCCCGATCTTTGAGCCAGGTCTGACCCCACTAGTGCAGCAAAACTATGAAGCTGGGCGTCTGCGTTTCAGCACTGACGCCAAAGAGGGCGTAGCCCATGCCCAGATCCAATTCATCGCCGTGGGTACGCCGCCGGATGAAGATGGCTCGGCAGATCTGAAATACGTCACCGCGGTGGCCCGCACTATTGCTGAACACATGACATCGCCAAAAGTGGTGATTGATAAATCCACCGTTCCTGTCGGCACCGCGGATAAAGTTCGCGAAGTGATGAGTGCTGCTTTAGTCGCGCGTGGCTGTGAGATTGCATTTGACGTCATCTCCAACCCAGAATTCTTGAAAGAGGGTGCGGCAGTTGCCGACTGTATGCGTCCTGAGCGAATTGTTATTGGGACAGATAACCCCAACGCCATCGATCCTATCCGCGAACTCTACGAACCTTTCAACCGCAATCATGATCGCATGATCCTGATGGATATCCGCAGCGCCGAGCTGACCAAATATGCCGCTAACTGTATGTTGGCGACTAAAATTAGTTTCATGAATGAAATGGCTAATTTGGCTGAGTTACTGGGTGCCGATATTGAAAAAGTGCGTCAGGGCATAGGTTCAGACTCCCGCATTGGTTATCACTTTATCTATCCTGGCTGCGGCTATGGCGGTTCCTGCTTCCCAAAAGATGTTCAGGCGCTTATTCGCACGTCTGAACAGATTGGTTACCAGCCGAAAATATTACAAGCCGTTGAGCAAGTTAATTATCAGCAAAAATATAAGCTTCCTGAGTTTATTTATCGCCACTTTGGTAAAGACCTGCAGGGTAAGACCTTCGCATTGTGGGGGCTTTCATTTAAACCTAATACCGATGACATGCGCGAAGCGTCAAGCCGGGTGCTGATGGAGCAATTGTGGGCGGCAGGTGCAAAAATTAAGGCTTATGATCCCGAAGCGATGAATGAAACTCAGCGCATCTATGGTCATCGTGACGATTTAGAATTAATGGGAACCAAAGAAGCAGCGCTTCATGGGGCCGATGCCTTAGTCATTTGTACCGAATGGCAAAACTTCCGCGCGCCAGATTTTGACGTGTTAAAAGACGCGTTAAAAAATCCGGTTATTTTCGATGGTCGTAATTTGTTTGACCCTGAGCGTTTGCTTAAGCGTGGCTTTACTTACTACGCGATTGGCCGTGGCGCCTCAATTAATCCAGTTTTATAGGGGAGTATATGAAGTTTTTAGTGACAGGAGCTGCTGGATTTATTGGATGCTTTGTGGCCAAAAGGTTGCTGGAAGAGGGGCATCAGGTCGTCGGCATTGATAATCTCAATGACTATTATGACGTTAATCTGAAATTATCCCGTCTTGAGCTTCTGACGAATAATTCAAATTTTGAATTTATTAAATTAGATCTGGCTGATCGCAGCGGCATGGCGGATCTTTTTGTCACCCACCAGTTCGAGCGCGTGATTCATTTGGGTGCTCAGGCCGGTGTGCGTTATTCGCTGCAAAACCCTTTAGCCTATGCTGATTCTAATTTGATCGGCTTTGTTAATGTGCTGGAAGGCTGTCGCCATAATAAAGTGGGGCACTTGCTGTACGCCTCATCCAGCTCGGTTTATGGCTTAAATAGAAAGCAGCCGTTCTCTACTGAGGATTCGGTTGACCATCCTATTTCATTGTATGCCGCCACCAAAAAAGCCAATGAGCTTATGGCTCACAGTTATTCGCACCTTTACGGCGTGCCAACCACTGGGCTGCGCTTCTTCACCGTCTACGGCCCTTGGGGGCGTCCAGATATGGCCTTATTTAAGTTCACTAAGGCTATTCTGGCGGGTGAGAGCATTGATGTTTATAACCACGGCAAAATGAACCGCGACTTCACCTATATTGACGATATCGCAGAAGCCGTGGTGCGCCTGCAGGACGTCGTACCGGTGGCGAATAAGGACTGGACGGTTGAAGAGGGTTCCACCGCCGGCAGCTCAGCGCCTTATGTGGTGTATAACATCGGTAACAGTGATCCCATCAGCCTGATGACCTATATCAAAGCGCTGGAAACGGCTCTGGGTATTGAAGCGAACAAGAATATGCTGCCAATGCAGGCTGGGGACGTGTTGAACACCAGCGCGGATACAGAGGCTTTGTATAAGGCGATTGGTTTCCGTCCTGAGACGTCAGTTGAGCAAGGCGTAAAACGTTTCGTGGAGTGGTATCGCGAATTCTATCAGCGGTAACCGCAATCCGGATAACAGAGGCTGCTTAGGCGGCCTTTTTTATGCCCGCATTTTTCATAGATGGGGAAGTGATGGATATTTCATCGATGCGTTAACGGCATTCAAGTATTGATAGAAGGAAATATATGCAGATTTAAAAATGAAAAACCCGCCTCGAAAGGCAGGTTTTTTTCAAAACGTATTAAGCTGAAGCGGTAATACTTTATTACATCAAGAAGATTACAGCAGGAAATCGTCGAGTGATTTACCTTGCTCTTCGATAGCTTTCTTGATCACAGCTGGAGTACGACCTTGGCCAGTCCAAGTTTTGTTTTCGCCGTTCTCGTCGATGTATTTGTATTTAGCAGGACGCGCAGCACGTTTCGCTTTACCAGTAGCTTTAGTAGCAGCCATAGTTTGCAGCAATTCGTTAGGGTCAATGCCATCGGCAATCAGCATTTCACGGTATTGTTGCAGTTTGCGAGTACGTTCTTCAATTTCAGCAGCTGCCTGAGTATCTTCTTCGCGGCGCTCGTTAACTACAACTTCTAATTTCTCAAGCATCTCTTCCAATGTTTCCAGAGTACATTCTCTTGCTTGGGCACGGAGAGTACGGATGTTGTTCAGAATCTTTAATGCTTCGCTCATTATACTAGTCTCGAATTATATTGGTGGGGGGCGTTGAGCTAATAATAGATTGCTCTTTAGCGTTCTGCAATAGACAATTTGTTTAGTTCACTCGAATTTACCAATTAAAAGCATAATTACATTAGCTGATAAAAATATAACCGTCTTAAAGAGCACTATTTAACGGGTGGCTGTAAGCTAAATTTCAATATGTTGGCAGGCGTTTTTTTGTGACTTGATGCAGCAGTTTTTATAACTCAGTGGCCACAGCTCACAAATAAGTTGAGTTCTAACCCACGCCTGGTGTGGCTTGTAATGTAAGGGGAGCGTTAACAAGTTCTTGTCTATTAGTGCCACGGCTGAACAGTTTGAGAACACTAAATGCTTAGGCAACTGAGGTTAAGGGGTGGTGCTTAATAAGGCTAAATGTTGTTTTAGTTCTGTTATATGGGGCTTGGCGCGGGTTCTATGACCGGCTAAAAAAGCAAAACACTTATAAACTTTAAACTTATTCCTAATATTCGATTGTAAATAACTGTGACTTTGAAATTTGAAATAAAGCACTGTTTTACGGCCACTTGCTGCTCGCTAACAAGCGAATGTCAGTCAGCGTAAGGCTTATGATACAATTGGCAACTTAGTGGTTAACCTTTCAATATACTTACGGAGTCACCATTTTATGGCTCAGCTTTATTTCTACTATTCGGCCATGAATGCAGGGAAATCGACCTCTCTACTGCAGTCATCTTATAACTACCAAGAACGTGGTATGCGCACCTTGGTATTAACTGCAGAGTTTGACCATCGCTTTGGCGTGGGGAAGGTGAGCTCGCGTATCGGATTGTCTTCGCAAGCCCAGTTATATAATAAAGATAGCGATCTGTTTGGCTTGGTTGCACACGAGCATCGTGAGCAGACCGTGCACTGCGTATTAATAGATGAAAGCCAGTTCCTCACTAAAGCACAAATTGCACAATTAACCGATGTTGTGGACAGTCTGGATATTCCCGTTCTCTGCTACGGACTGCGGACAGACTTCCGGGGTGAGCTTTTTGAAGGCAGTGAATATCTCTTAGCCTGGGCTGATAAGCTGGTCGAGTTGAAAACCATCTGTCACTGCGGTCGTAAGGCGAATAGGGTGCTGCGTCTGGATGAGCAAGGCGAACCTATGCACGATGGCGCACAGGTGGTTATAGGCGGCAATGAGAGCTATGTATCGGTATGCCGTAAGCACTTTAAAGAGGCCATGGCGGCATGCGCTGAGAAGGCCCCAAAGGCGTAATAAGCCGCGTTATATTTAGCTAAAGCACTCAAACTTGAGCACAAATAAAAAACCCGCCATAAGGCGGGTTTTTTCATAATCACTTTTTAATCTTCACTTAATGATTATTTTTTAGCGGACTTCTTTTCAGCTTTAAATACTGGAGCAGCAGTAACCACTTCTGCCTCTTCTTCTTCGGTGAATTTACGACCGTAGTAAGTGTCCATCAGAATCTGTTTCAGCTCGGAGATCAGTGGGTAACGTGGGTTAGCACCGGTACACTGGTCATCAAAGGCATCTTCAGACAGTTTGTCCACTTTCGCCAGGAAGTCAGCTTCTTGAACACCCGCTTCGCGAATAGAGGTTGGGATACCCAGCTCAGCTTTGATTTCATCCAGCCAGTTCAGCAGTTTCTCAATTTTCTGTGCAGTACGGTCGCCCGGTGCACTCAGACCTAAATGGTCGGCTACTTCTGCATAGCGACGACGCGCTTGTGGACGGTCGTATTGGCTGAAAGCGGTCTGTTTAGTTGGATTGTCATTGGCGTTATAGCGAATAACGTTGGCAATCAACATCGCGTTAGCAAGGCCGTGTGGGATGTGGAACTCTGAACCCAATTTGTGGGCCATGGAGTGACAGACACCCAAGAAGGCGTTGGCGAACGCGATACCCGCGATGGTCGCAGCATTGTGAACACGTTCACGAGCCACTGGGTTTTTCGCGCCGTCTTTGTAGCTGGCTGGCAGGAACTCTTTCAGCAGTTTCAGCGCTTGCAGAGCTTGACCGTCTGAGTATTCGTTAGCCAGAACAGAAACGTAAGCTTCCAGTGCGTGAGTGACTGCGTCCAGACCACCGAAGGCACAGAGTGACTTAGGCATGTTCATCACCAGGTTAGCATCAACGATAGCCATGTCTGGTGTTAACGCGTAGTCAGCCAGTGGATATTTCTGACCTGTCGCATCGTCGGTTACAACGGCGAATGGCGTGACTTCTGAACCCGTACCTGAAGTGGTGGTGACGGCGATCATTTTCGCTTTCACACCCATTTTCGGGAATTTGTAGATACGTTTACGGATGTCCATGAAGCGCAGTGCCAAATCTTCGAACTGAGTCTGCGGATGTTCGTACAGTACCCACATGATTTTGGCTGCGTCCATTGGTGAACCACCACCCAGTGCGATGATCACGTCTGGTTTGAAGGAGTTCATCTGCTCAGCACCTTTGCGAACGATGCTCAACGTTGGGTCAGCTTCCACTTCGAAGAAGACTTCAGTTTCGATGCCGTGACCTTTCAACACGCTGGTGATCTGGTCGGCATAGCCGGCATTAAACAGGAAACGGTCGGTTACGATAAAGGCGCGTTTTGCACCATCGGTCGCCACTTCTTCCAGAGCGATAGGTAATGAACCGCGACGGAAGTAGATAGATTTCGGAAGTTTATGCCACAACATGTTTTCTGCTCGCTTCGCTACAGTTTTCTTGTTGATCAAATGTTTAGGACCGACGTTTTCAGAGATGGAGTTACCACCCCATGAGCCGCAACCTAAAGTCAGTGATGGAGCAAGTTTGAAGTTGTAGAGGTCACCGATACCACCCTGAGACGCCGGAGTGTTAATCAGGATGCGCGCGGTTTTCATTTTGTCGCCAAAATAGTTTACGCGTTCTGGCTGATTGTCCTGGTCGGTGTACAGGCAAGAGGTATGGCCGATACCGCCCATCTCTACCAATTTCTCGGCTTTCTCTACCGCGTCTTCGAAGTTCTTAGCGCGGTACATCGCGAGGGTAGGGGACAGTTTTTCATGAGCAAAAGGTTCTGACTCATCAACGTTTTTCACTTCACCAATTAATACTTTGGTGTGTGAAGGCACTTTGATGCCGGCCATTTCAGCGATTTTAGTCGCTGGCTGACCCACGATAGCGGCATTCAGGCCACCATTTTTCAAGATGATATCTTGAACTGCTTTCAGCTCTTTGCCTTGCAGCAAGTAACCGCCATGAGTGGAGAAACGCTCACGAACGGCATCGTATACGGAATCAACCACGATAATGGACTGTTCAGAAGCACAGATAACGCCGTTATCGAAGGTTTTGGACATCAGGATAGAAGCAACAACGCGTTTGATGTCAGCGGTTTCATCCACCACTACTGGGGTGTTACCTGCACCTACGCCGATGGCTGGTTTACCTGAGCTGTATGCCGCTTTCACCATGCCTGGACCACCGGTAGCGAGGATCAGGTTGATGTCTGGGTGATGCATAAGTTGGTTGGAAAGCTCAACGCTTGGCTCGTCAATCCAGCCAATCAGGTCTTTTGGTGCGCCCGCCGCGATAGCAGCCTGCAGTACAATATCTGCAGCTTTGTTGGTCGCATTTTTAGCGCGTGGGTGTGGGGAGAAGATAATACCGTTACGGGTTTTTAAGCTGATCAGCGCTTTAAAAATCGCAGTAGAAGTTGGGTTGGTCGTCGGTACGATACCGCAGATGATGCCGATAGGCTCAGCGATAGTGATGGTGCCGAAGGTGTCATCTTGTGACAGGATACCGCAGGTTTTTTCGTCTTTGTAAGCGTTGTAGATATATTCAGAGGCGAAGTGGTTTTTGATGACTTTGTCTTCAACAATCCCCATTCCAGATTCTTCAACAGCCAGTTTCGCAAGTAAGATACGGGCATCAGCAGCGGCCAACGCGGCGGCACTAAAGATCTTATCAACTTGCTCTTGGGTGAAGTTAGCATATTCGCGCTGGGCTTTTTTGACTCGTGCTACGAGTGCGTTCAATTCAGCGACATTTGTTACAGCCATAATGCTCTCCTGATAAAGTTAAACTCTTTTAGTAAATAATCCGCCAGAATTCAGTATAGCTGTGCTATGACATACCGTCCGATACAAATTTACACATTTATTATCAGTCGGTTGCATCTGTCTCATTATTTGCTCAAACAGCTTTTAATAAGGTTGAACATCCTGTAGGAGAAAACGAGTTAACTTCGCCAGCTTGCAAGGTGTTTATCCTGTCGCCTACTCACTGACTACGTGAAAAGCATACTCACTTGGGGGCAGGCGATTTTTGATCTGGATCACTAAAGTGACTTGCTGACACCTTTCAGCAGGCCGTTTATGAGATTGGTTATCATTAACCCGTTTTATTTAACAAAATGTGCGAATTTTGGTCGGATTGACCCCTATTATTTTTAACATCAGCATGAATCACTGCTTATATTAAAAAATCTGGTGGTACGCGCTAAAAAGTCTCGTGGAATCCCAGCGGCAATTACAGTACATTAGCGCCCATTGAAACCTTCCTCTTCTGGCGTGTTGTGCGGAGTTCTGCGTGAGCCAATCTCTGTTAGATCTTTCAGGCTATATCAAATTTTTCGTCGGGCTATTCGCATTGGTTAACCCAGTGGGGATCTTGCCGGTCTTTATTAGCATGACCAGCTACCAAGCCGCCGCCGGTAGAAACAAAACCAATATGACCGCCAACCTGTCGGTGGCCATTATATTGTGGACAGCTTTATTCCTCGGCGACGCCATTTTGCATATCTTCGGCATCTCTATTGATTCTTTCCGTATCGCGGGCGGCATTCTGGTGGTGTCCATTGCGATGTCGATGATCAGCGGGAAGTTAGGCGAGGATAAACAGAACAAGCAGGAGAAGTCGGAAACGGCGATCCGCGAAAACGTCGGGGTTGTGCCATTGGCGTTACCTTTAATGGCGGGGCCGGGTGCCATCAGTTCGACCATTGTCTGGAGTTCACGTTTCCACGGTTGGCAGAACCTGTTGGGTTTGACCGTAGCCATTGCGCTCTTTGCTTTCAGCTGTTGGTTGCTGTTCCGTGCAGCACCTTTACTGGTGAGACTGCTTGGACAGACCGGCATTAACGTCATCACCCGTATTATGGGCTTGCTGCTGATGTCACTGGGTATTGAGTTTATCGTGACCGGGATTAAAGCTATTTTCCCTGGTCTGCTGCAATAATATTCTTCGGGCTACTCTTTATCTTTCTAAACATTCGGTTATTGGTGCCTACAGTATTAACTTTGCTAATAACCGAATGCCTCAATATAGTGCAACTAATGACTTATTTATGACCAGTTGCACCTAAATGTGGCTTAAACTCCTTTCCTGAGCCTATTTATAACTCAAACAGCTATTTCTATACGTTTCCTTCCCCAAAAAATCCCTTTTTTATGACTTTCTCTGCCCGAATCGATGTTAATTTAACCACATCATTCTGTAGGGCTTGTGCATGCTGTATCGAGATGTTATTAGTGTTTACTCTGTCAGAAACAGCCATTTATTCTTCAAACCTACAAAATGTTAACTTTTTGTATCAGTCGAATTTTTAAACAGAAGCGTAAGATGGCTGTAGGTTATAAATCGATTAAAACAGAATAAAAGCAATAAGTTAGATAAGCATCCCTTACTGGCATGCCAGACGGCTAAATGACTTCGAAGCCCAGTAAAGGAGAAACGCGTAACATTTTCGCAAAATTTATTGGCGCAGTTAACAGGCTTCTGATAATTTTCGGGACGTCTTCACAAATGGAAAGTTGTTTCGGGCTTATGCCGAAGTGAGAATGGATCTTGCAAAGAGATTTAAATTTAGCAATTTCATTTGTTGTTGGAGAATGTCGTGGTCGAAACTTTGCATCCTTACAGAGCCAACGCGCTTTTAGTGTCACTGCTTTTCCCAAAAGCACTCCTTGGCACTGTTGATGCATGTCTTCGTTTAAGTCAGAAACGCTGCACATTAGTTCCCATTAAAATTCTTTTTTCAGGCTGCTAAAAACTGCAGTCCGAGAGTGTTCGTCTGAAATTGCATTGTTAAGTCAAATTAAGCATTAGCCTGCCGTGTTTGAAAAAGGTATTACCACACTGCGTGAAATACTAATCAACAGGGCGAGCAAAAGGAGAGGGGTCTTCCTTAAAGGATCTCTGAAGATGAAAGACGATTAACAGTCTCAAACTTCAAAAGTTAGAAATGTAGTAGGGGATAGTCGTCTTATTCACAGCGACTAAATACATGCGGTTTTTCTATCGGGTAATTCGTTCCTGCCCGCGATTAACCAAAAGCCCAGCAAGGGTTTATCTTGCTCCATCGTGCGCAAGTTCATAATAAAAACTGGAGTTGAATATAAAATGACCAACATCACAAAGAAAACTATCCTCGCTGCCTGCGTATTAGCAGCATTGGGCGTGGCGACCGCGGGAAGCGCTTTTGCTGCTACCGTTCCAGCCGGTGTGCAACTGGCTGACAAACAAGAACTGGTTCGTAACAACGGTTCTGAAGTGCAATCCCTTGACCCACATAAAGTGGAAGGTGTGCCAGAGTCCAACGTTATCCGTGACCTGCTGGAAGGCCTGGTTAACACCTCTAACGCTGACGGCCACGTGATCCCAGGCGTAGCTGAAACTTGGGACAACAAAGACTTTAAAGTGTGGACTTTCCACCTGCGTAAAGACGCTAAATGGTCCAACGGCGACCCAGTGACTGCTGCGGACTTCGTTTATAGCTGGCAGCGCCTGGCTGACCCGAAAACTGCATCCCCATACGAAAGCTACCTGCAATATGGTCACATCGCTAATATCGATGACATCATTGCCGGTAAGAAAAGCCCTGACACTCTGGGCGTGAAGGCTATCGACGACCACACTCTGGAAGTGACTCTGACTGAGCCAGTTCCTTACTTCGTTAAAATGCTGTCTCACACCGCGATGAAGCCGGTAAACAAAAATGCTGTTGAGAAATTTGGCGACAAATGGACTCAGCCAGAAAACTACGTGAGCAACGGCGCTTATAAACTGAAAACCTGGACCGTCAACGAACGTATCGTTCTGGAACGTAACCCACAATATTGGGATAACAAAGACACTGTTATCAATCAGGTAACTTACCTGCCAATCTCTTCAGAAGTGACTGACGTTAACCGCTACCGCAGCGGCGAAATCGACATGACTTACAACAACATGCCGATCGAATTGTTCCAGAAACTGAAGAAAGAGATCCCAACTGAAGTCCATGTTGACCCATATCTGTGTACTTATTATTACGAAATCAACAACCAGAAAGCGCCATTCACCGACGAACGCGTTCGTGAAGCTCTGAAACTGGGTCTGGATCGCGACATCATTGTTGAGAAAGTTAAAGCACAGGGCGACCTGCCAGCTTACGGCTTCACCCCGCCATACACTGACGGCGCTGACGGCAAACTGACTCCTCCAGCCTGGTTCAAAGAAACTCAGGATCAACGTAATGCACAGGCGAAGAAACTGTTGGCAGAAGCCGGTTACACCGACGCTAAGCCATTGACCTTCAAACTGCTTTACAACACGTCTGACCTGCATAAGAAGCTGGCAATCGCCGCAGCGGCAATTTGGAAGAAAAACCTGGGCGTTAACGTTCAGCTGGAAAACCAAGAGTGGAAAACCTTCCTGGATACCCGTCATCAGGGTAACTTCGATGTTTCTCGTGCGGCATGGTGTTCTGACTACAACGAACCTTCATCCTTCCTGAATATGCTGTTGTCTAACAGCAGCAACAACACGGCTCACTATAAGAGCGCAGCCTTCGACAAAGCGATTGCTGACACTCTGACTGCCAAGACTGACGAAGAGCGCGCTTCTCTGTACCAGAAAGCTGAACAGCAACTGGACAAAGATTCCGCCATCGTGCCTGTTTATTACTACGTGAACGCCCGTCTGGTGAAACCATACGTGGGTGGTTACACCGGTAAAGATCCACAGGACAACGTCTACGTTAAAGATCTGTACATTATCAAACACTAATTAGTGTCTGGCAGGGCATCCCCGAGATGCCCTGCCTATTTTTGATAAAGGTATCGTTCTTGGCGCTGACCGTTTCAGCGCTGAAGCAGAGAGCCACCGTCGTAATATTTTTATTATTACGGCGATAAAGCCAAAACTATCAAGCTGTAGTGCAGGCTTAGAAACAGGTACGGGCAATGTTAAAGTTTATTTTACGCCGCTGTCTGGAAGCGATTCCGACGCTATTCATCTTAATTACCATCTCGTTTTTTATGATGCGTCTCGCACCGGGAAGTCCATTTTCAGGTGAGCGTAATCTTCCGCCAGAAGTTATGGCGAACATTGAGGCGAAATATCACCTCAATGATCCAATCTATAAGCAGTACTTCAACTATTTAGGGCAACTGGCGAAAGGTGATTTCGGCCCGTCGTTCAAATATAAAGACTATACCGTTAATGATCTGGTCGCCGCCTCTTTCCCGGTTTCCGCGAAATTGGGTCTGGCAGCTTTCATTATGGCGATTGTATTTGGTGTCTCTGCCGGTGTTATTGCCGCGCTTAATCAGAACACTAAATGGGATTACACGGTAATGGGGGTAGCCATGACCGGCGTTGTTATCCCGAGCTTTGTGGTTGCACCTTTATTGGTGCTGATTTTCGCCATTACCTTGAAGTGGTTACCGGGCGGCGGGTGGAACGGCGGTGGGATCAAATTTATGATCTTGCCAATGGTGGCTCTGTCACTGGCCTATATCGCCAGCATCGCGCGTATTACCCGCGGTTCAATGATTGAAGTCTTGCACTCCAACTTTATCCGTACAGCGCGTGCCAAAGGTTTACCGCTGCGCCGCATTATTATGCGCCACGCGTTGAAGCCTGCACTGTTGCCGGTACTGTCCTACATGGGACCTGCCTTCGTCGGTATCATCACCGGCTCAATGGTTATCGAAAGCATTTTCGGATTGCCGGGCATCGGCCAGCTGTTTGTTAACGGTGCACTTAACCGTGACTACTCGCTGGTTCTGAGTCTGACCATTTTGGTTGGCGCACTGACCATCTTGTTCAATGCGATCGTCGACGTGCTTTACGCCGTTATCGATCCAAAAATCCGTTATTAATGCTGGAGCTTATCAATGATGTTAAGTAAGAAAAACAGCGAAGCTCTGGAAAACTTCACCGAAAAGATGGAAGTTGAAGGCCGCAGCTTATGGCAGGACGCGCGTCGCCGTTTCATCAGCAACCGCGCGGCTGTCACCAGTCTTATCGTGTTGGCAGTGATTGCGTTATTCGTGACCTTCGCGCCAATGATTTCACAATTTGCCTACGCAGATACTGACTGGAATATGATGTCAGCTGCGCCGGACTTTGCTTCTCACCACTATTTCGGTACCGACTCCTCGGGCCGTGATTTGCTGGTACGCGTGGCCATCGGCGGGCGTATCTCTCTGATGGTGGGCGTGGCGGCAGCACTGGTCGCGGTTATTCTGGGCACCTTATATGGCACAGTTTCCGGCTACCTTGGTGGCAAAATTGACTCTGCGATGATGCGCTTCCTGGAGATCCTCAACTCCTTCCCATTCATGTTCTTCGTTATCCTGCTGGTGACCTTCTTCGGCCAAAACATTTTGCTGATTTTCGTCGCTATCGGCATGGTTTCATGGCTGGACATGGCGCGTATCGTGCGTGGACAGACCCTGAGCCTGAAGCGTAAAGAGTTCATCGAAGCGGCGCTGGTGAGCGGGGTGTCTACCCGCAACATCGTTCTGCGCCACATCGTACCAAACGTACTGGGCGTGGTGGTGGTTTACGCCTCCCTGCTGGTACCGAGCATGATCTTATTCGAATCCTTCCTCAGCTTCTTAGGGTTGGGTACGCAAGAGCCGTTAAGCAGTTGGGGTGCGTTGCTGAGCGACGGCGCCAACTCTATGGAAGTTTCACCTTGGTTACTGCTGTTCCCGGCAGGCTTCCTGGTTGTAACTCTGTTCTGTTTCAATTTTATCGGCGATGGCCTGCGTGATGCCCTCGACCCGAAAGATCGTTAAGGAGTGCAATCATGAGCACCATTGAACATTCAACTTTCGCGTCACCGGCGTCCGTTGACGGCAAAGCGCCGCCAATCCTGCTTGATGTGAAAGACCTGCGCGTCACCTTCGGCACGCCAGACGGCGACGTGACGGCAGTTAACGACCTGAACTTTGACCTGCGTGCTGGTGAAACACTGGGCATCGTAGGGGAGTCCGGCTCGGGCAAATCCCAGACCGCGTTTGCGCTGATGGGACTGCTGGCCAGCAACGGCCGCATTGGCGGTTCGGCTAAATTTAATGGCCGTGAAATCTTGAACCTGCCGCCGCGCGAGCTTAACAAGCTGCGTGCCGAGCAGATTTCGATGATTTTCCAGGATCCAATGACCTCGCTGAACCCGTACATGCGCGTTGGCGAGCAGTTGATGGAAGTCCTGATGCTGCATAAGAATATGAGCCGTCGCGAAGCCTTCGACGAGTCAGTGCGCATGCTGGACGCGGTGAAAATGCCTGAAGCGCGCAAGCGCATGAAGATGTTCCCGCACGAGTTCTCTGGCGGTATGCGCCAGCGCGTGATGATTGCCATGGCGCTGCTGTGCCGACCAAAACTGCTGATTGCTGACGAACCGACTACCGCGCTGGACGTGACCGTTCAGGCGCAGATCAT
Organism: Ewingella sp. AOP9-I1-14; assembly: GCF_052375995.1. NCBI lineage: Bacteria > Pseudomonadati > Pseudomonadota > Gammaproteobacteria > Enterobacterales > Yersiniaceae > Ewingella > Ewingella sp. AOP9-I1-14. Next base: position 191,565 of record NZ_JBQSVA010000001.1, on the reverse strand, counting down.
GACCTTGCTGAATGAGCTGAAAAGCGAGTTCAACACCGCCATCATCATGATCACCCATGATCTGGGCGTGGTTGCCGGGATCTGTGACAAAGTGCTGGTGATGTACGCCGGGCGCACCATGGAATATGGTCAGGCGCGCGACGTGTTCTACCAGCCGTCTCATCCTTACTCTATCGGCCTGCTTAATGCCGTTCCTCGTTTGGATTCCGAGGGTGGCATGATGACTACCATTGCCGGTAACCCGCCAAACCTGCTGCGCTTGCCAAAAGGCTGCCCATTCCAGCCTCGCTGCCAGCACGCGATGGAAATCTGTAACACCGCACCTCCACTGGAGCGTTTCGGTGAAGGGCGTTTACGCGCCTGCTTTAAGCCGGTCGAGGAGTTGGTATGACAGATCACACAGTAATTCACAGCCCGTCCAAGCACGAAGCGCCACCAGACAAAAAAGTTCTGCTGGAAGTGGCGGATTTAAAAGTCCACTTTGATATCAAAGATGGTAAGCAGTGGTTCTGGCAGCCATCCAAAACCCTGAAAGCGGTGGATGGCGTGACGCTGCGCCTGTACGAAGGGGAAACTCTGGGTGTTGTGGGTGAGTCAGGCTGCGGCAAATCGACCTTCGCCCGCGCCATTATCGGTCTGGTGAAAGCCACTGACGGCAAAGTGGCCTGGTTGGGTAAAGACCTGCTGGGCATGTCTGCGGCGGAGTGGCAACACACCCGTAGCGACATTCAGATGATTTTCCAGGACCCGCTGGCATCGCTTAACCCGCGCATGACCATCGGCGAAATCATCGCCGAGCCGCTGAAAACCTATCACCCGAAAATGCCTCGCTCTCAGGTTAAAGAGAAAGTGAAGGCGATGATGCTGAAGGTTGGCCTGCTGCCAAACCTGATCAACCGTTATCCGCACGAGTTCTCCGGCGGCCAGTGTCAGCGTATTGGTATCGCCCGCGCGCTGATCCTCGAGCCGAAGCTGATTATCTGTGACGAGCCGGTTTCAGCCCTCGACGTGTCGATTCAGGCGCAGGTGGTGAACCTGCTGCAAGACTTGCAGCGTGAGATGGGCCTGTCGCTGATCTTCATCGCGCATGACCTAGCGGTGGTGAAACACATCTCTGACCGCGTACTGGTGATGTACCTCGGTCACGCCGTGGAGTTAGGGACATACGATGAGGTGTACCACAATCCTCAGCACCCTTACACCCGCGCATTGATGTCAGCCGTGCCGGTTCCAGACCCGGACAAAGAGCGCAATAAAGTGATTCAGCTGTTGGAAGGGGACTTACCGTCGCCAATCAACCCGCCGTCAGGCTGCGTGTTCCGCACCCGCTGCCCGATTGCTGGCCCAGAGTGCGCAGTAACTCGCCCACTGCTGGAAGGCAGCTTCCGCCACGCCGTCTCTTGCCTTAAAGTGGACCCGCTCTAAGCCACTGGAGTCACTCTTGAAGCATAAAAAAACCTGCCCATGGCAGGTTTTTTTTATCAAATCTATCCCCAAAATCATTCGACCTGAATCAAGGCGGCAACGGCATGAACTCTGGGAGCATACATCAGTATGTGACCGGGGTGAATGTCGGCGGCCAACGCCGAGTTAGGTTGAAGGATGCAGGGGGATTATTCTTTCCACAAAATATGGCACAGCTTGTGGTCTTTTTCGCGGCACAGCAGAACGCGCGCGAAAATATCATTAATCGGCTGATCTTCAGCGTCGGCCAGCCCGATAACCACTTCGGCGAAGAAGTCCGGGTTCAGGTCGAAATCGACGTGCTCAACCCAATCTTCGGCCGGGTCATACAGCTCGGCGCCGCCGCGCTCTTCAAATTGCAGATTGAAGATCAAGATATCCGCCGGATCGAGATTGTCGCCCGCCAGTTCCAGAAAAATGTCGTAGGCTTGCTCAAGGGTTTCGTCTTCGGTCAGGCGGTTATTTAAATCCATAACGTTCCCATCAATAAATGTTAATCAGTAAAAGTGTGTCTCGCGCTATTAGAACATTCTCGCTGCGGCTTTTACAGCAGCGGGCTGAAAAAGTAGAACAGCCGTTCAATAATGCGATGCCAGAATGGGCGTTTTAACCAAGCCTCGACGTCCAGCAGGTGCGATCGGGCGATATAGTCGGCCTGAACCTGCGCCAAATCGTTGCCAAAGCCGTCATCATCAATTACCAGCGTGATTTCGAAGTTCAGCCACAGGCTGCGCATATCAAGGTTCACGGTGCCGACCAGACTCAGTTGGCCGTCGACCAGAATGCTCTTGGTGTGCAGCAAACCATCTTCGAACTGGTAAATCTTCACACCGGCTTCCAGCAGCTCGTTGAAGAAGGCACGGCTGGCCCAGCCAACCATCATCGAGTCGTTTTTCATCGGCATCACGATGCTGACGTCAACCCCGCGCTGGGCTGCGGTACAAATCGCATGCAGCAAATCGTCGCTCGGCACGAAGTAAGGGGTAGTCATCACCAACTGCTCGCGCGCCGAATAGGAGGCGGTGAGTAGCGCCTGGTGGATCATATCCTCAGGGAAGCCCGGACCGGAGGCGATAACCTGAATGGTGTGGCCGCTCTCTTGCTCAAACGGCATCTGATTGACGTCAGGCTCCGGCGGCAGAATGCGTTTGCCGGTTTCGATTTCCCAGTCGCAGGAGTAGACGATGCCCATGGTGGTCGCCACCGGGCCTTCCATACGCGCCATCAAATCGACCCACTGACCCACGCCCGCGTCCTGTTTGAAATAGCGCGGATCGACCATGTTCATGCTGCCGGTATAAGCCACATAGTTGTCGATCAGCACCACTTTACGGTGCTGACGCAAATCCATGCGGCGCAAGAATACGCGCCACAGGCTGACTTTCAGCGCCTCGACCACTTCGATACCGGCGTTGCGCATCATGGCGGGATAAGGGCTGCGGAAGAAGGCGACACTGCCCGCGGAGTCGAGCATCAGGCGGCAGTGAATACCGCGACGCGAGGCCGCCATCAGGGATTCGGCCACCTGATCGACCAAACCGCCGGGTTGCCAGATATAGAACACCATCTCGATGTTATGCCGCGCCAGCTCAATATCGCGCATCATGGCGTGCAGGGTGTCGTCACTGGTGGTCAGCAGTTGCAGCTGGTTGCCTTTCACGCCCGCGATGCCCTGACGGCGTTCGCAAAGCTGAAACAGTGAGCTGGCTATCTCGCTATTTTCGGTGGCGAAAATGCGATGACAGCCTTTGAGATCATTCAGCCAGCGCGCGGTAGAAGGCCACATCGCCTTGGCGCGTTCTGCACGCCGTTTCCCAAGATGCAACTCCCCAAACGACAGGTAGGCGATAATGCCGACCAACGGAATAATATAAATGATCAGCAGCCATGCCATAGCCGAAGGCACCGCGCGGCGCTTCATTAAAATGCGCAGCGTCACGCCGGCAATCAGTAACCAGTAGCCAAAAATAAGAAGCCAGCTAATTACCGCATAAAAAGTTGTCATTGGGCGAAAAGTCCTGTTCGCAAGCCGTTGGGAGAGTGTACGCAGAGTCGGTGAAAGGGGAAACTTTTTAACGACTTTAAACCTTTCAATCAATCAGCTACCTCTGAAATCATTATCAGAAACCGTGAATTTCATCTGATTGTCATCAAGGTTAGCTGATAACTGACACATTAGGGTGAAACAGGGCTTGGATCACAATTTCATCGGCCTATAATGTGCACGCATTCTGCGTTTTAAAACGCAGGGAAAGTTGTCAACGGGAACAATGTGCATGAAACGTAGTAAGAATGAAGTAGGGCGCTGGCGCATGCTACGCCAGTCTCAGCGCCGCAGAAGCCGCTGGCTGGAAGGTCAATCAAGACGTTATCGCCACATCTACCGCATTCGGCAGATTCACCATCAGCAGCATCAACGTCTTTCTTTATATGCCGTTACTTATGAATGGCGCTCGTGATCACTGTGATTTCGGTTGAAATAAAGCACCGCATTTCGGGCAGACCAGCGTTGAATTCTTGCGCACTTTGGTGCTCATTTGTTCACTCACCGCTTTGCATTCCGGGCAGGTGACTTTAGTTTTCTGGCTAGAAAGAAACTTCAATCCGTCGAAGAATGACATAGTAGCTTACCTCTGGGGTAGGGAGAGGCAGTCTAACACAGCCACTGCTCGTACACTGTGATTGCTTTAGCGTCTGTGACATATCCCTGAGTACAAGCAAAAAAAGAGGCCACCTGAGTGGCCTTTATTATTTCAAGCGCGGTGTTTAGAAAACGCGCTTAAACGGCTTCACGGTCACGCTTTTATAAACGCCGGCGGCAACGTAAGGGTCAGCATCGGCCCAGGTCTGAGCATCTTTCAGGGTTTCAAATTCAATGATAACCACTGAACCAGTCATGCCTGCCGCGCCCGGATCTGCACTGTCAATTGCAGGCGTTGGGCCAGCGACGATCACGCGGCCTTCATCATGGAGCTTTTGCAAACGTTCGACGTGTGCAGGACGCGCAGCGGCACGTTTTTCCAAAGAGTCGGGTACATCTTCAGAATAAATTACATAGAGCATGCATCACCTTTAAAATCATTAGCTTTAACAGGGAATAACGCGAAATGCCTGTCATCACGGCAGGTGTTAACACCATAGCGAAACCCGTAGTCGCTGGAAAGTGCTTTGCGTTGGATCAATTCAGCTTTGATTTGAGAATAGTTGTCATTGCGGTGTTGAATATGATTGCTATTTGCATTTAAACTTGCGGCTTCACGGGGAAACAGACTCATTATGCCGCTAAAAAAGTTTAGATTTGTTCGCAAGGTCACACTGCCACTGGTATTTTCTGTCGCCTTCCACAGCGCGGTTATTGGCGCCTTGCTTTATGTCACCATGAAGGACGCCGTGACACTGCCCAAACAAGAGCAGCAGGTCATGAGCGTGACCATGGTGAACCCAGCGGATTTCGCTCCGCCGCCGAAACCACAGGTGCAGCCGCAACCCGAGCCAGAAGTGAAGCCGGAACCGCCACCGCCGCCAGAGGCGGTCGCGCTTCCTGAGCCGAAGCCAAAACCTAAGCCGGTCAAAAAGCCGGTTGAGAAGCCTAAGCCAAAAGTTAAACCTGTTGAGAAGCCGGTGCAGAAGGTTGAGAAGCCGAAAGTCACCGATGACGCGTCGCCGTTCAACAACAGCAAGCCGGACGTCAAGCCTGCGGCCCAGCCGCCAGCGCAGTCTACGCCAAGTGCCAGCAGCGGGCCGCGCCCGTTAGATCGCTCTAAGCCACAGTATCCGGCCCGAGCCTTCGCGTTGCAGATAGAAGGGCGTGTGCGGGTGCAGTTTGACGTGGACAGTGACGGTCGGGTAGATAACATCCGCATTCTGTCCGCCGAGCCGCGCAATATGTTTGAACGCGAGGTGAAACAGGCGATGCGTAAATGGCGCTATGAGCCGAAAGCCGCCAACAATCTGGTAGTCAACTTGGTGTTTAAAATCAACGGCGGATCCACCGTCGAGTAACATCGCCGCCAAGTAAAAAACAAAAAGGTCGCCTCTTAGGGCGACCTTTTTGTTTATGGCGCGGCTTGAACCGGCGGCTTAGTCCTGCGAAACGCCGTCAGAGTCTACGCTGAAGTTGCTTCTGCCATCTGGCAGTTTGCGTGACTTGCCTTCATCATCCACGGCCACGTAGGTAAACACGGCCTCGGTAGCGCGATAGCGCTGACCAATAGGCTCAGAAGAGACCTTCTTCACCCACACTTCCACATTGATGGTAATCGAACTGTTACCGGTTCGAATACAGCGTGCGTAACAACATACAACATCACCTACAGCGACGGGCTTCAGAAACGTCATGCCATCAACACGGACAGTCACCACGCGGCCTTTAGCGATTTCCTTCGCCTGGATCGCGCCGCCCATGTCCATTTGTGACATCAGCCATCCGCCAAAAATATCACCGTTAGCATTGGTATCCGCTGGCATAGCCAGTGTACGCAACACCATTTCACCATTAGGTAAGCTATGTTTTTCGTTCATTGAGTTGCTTCACACTGAATTAATCAAAATTAAGGTCTTTCAAGAAGAAAGACCCATGCAGGAGAATGCTTATTTTTTTTCTTCGTCCGGCATATGCCGGTAAATGTAGACCCCACTCAGCAGGGTAAAGACCAGCGTGAGCACGGTCAGGCCGAACACTTTGAAGTTAACCCATACTTCTTGCGGTAACCAGAAAGCAACGTAAATATTTGCTAATCCGCACAGCAGGAAGAAGATTGCCCAGCTGACGTTCAGCTTGTTCCAGACGTGATCCGGCAGGGTCAGTTCTTTGCCTAGCATGCGCTGAATCAGCGGCTTTTTCAGGATCAGCTGGCTGACCAGCAGTGCGCCGGAGAACAGCACGTAAATCACCGTCACTTTCCATTTAATGAATTCGTCATTATGGAAGACCAGCGTCAGGGTGCCGAAAATGGCGACCATGGCGAAGGTGATCAGCGTCATTTTCTCCACTTTACGGTATTTAATCCACGTGAAAATCAGCGCGAGGGCGCTGGCGACAATCAGCGCACCTGACGCGTAATAAATGTCGTAAAGCTTATAAAAAACAAAAAAGACCACCAAGGGAAGAAAATCGAGGAGCTGCTTCATACTTCATTCCATAGCTAATGTAGGGTTTGACTATACCGGAATCATTTCTTCGACAAAAGAAAAGGGCGCCAGAGCACCCTTTTGTCATCGCCGAGATTAGGCACGCAATTTGGAGTACAGACGGAACAAGTAGATCAGCAGGAAAGCTGAGATCAGGTTGCTCAACGTACTCAACACAATGGTCGCCGCCATGGTTGGCAGGGCGCTCAGATGGCTCACCGCCAGCAGTACCAGCATCTTGGCAGCCAGCCAGAACATAATCGCTGGCAGCACCAGGCGCGCATTGCTAAAGGCCAGCTTGCTGCTGACTTTAATCGACTTAAAGACGCCCATTCTTTCGACGCTGCTAATCACCGGCGACAGCGAAACCGCCACCGCCACCAGCACGCCCGGCACCACGAACAGGGTGATACCCAACTGCACCAGCAAGGTACAGAGTAACATCAGGCCCAGCAGGCGAGGCAGGATTGGCGCGGAAGCACCAATTGAGCGCAGGGCGCTGGTGCGCATCCCACTGGACACCATCTGAATCAGCGTCAGCATGCCGCCCACTAACAGCACATTGCCGACCAGCGCTGAGAAGGTGGCCGCACCGGAGACTTTCAACAGCACCATCTGCTGTTCAGGCGACATGTTCTGAATAAGTTCCTGAAGGCTCATGCCTGCGGTACCGGACAAATCATCGCTGTTAGCACTCAGCAGGCTGAGCTGTTCAGCGCTTGGAGTGAAAATCTGATTCAAAATGACGGTGATCAGCGCGGTCAGTAACGCCAACAGCAGGATGCTGGTGAACTGATTACGCAGGAAATTGAAACTGTCACGGTACAAGGTATTGGCCGCGATAGGCATGAACGCTCCTTGGCAAAATAATCAAAAGACAATCAGGCGGGGATTGTACCCTGTAATGTGAACAGGTGGCACCCCGCCATAGGTTATCTCACTGATTTCTTATCAATCGACGTGATAGCTAACCGGATCCGGCATGATGGCTGCGGCCACCAGTGACAGAGGGATCTCCATCTCCAACGGCGGTAAACCATATTTGGCCCGCGCGCGATCACAGGATTCGTTACCCACGCCGTTCAAACCCGATTGGTCGAACTCACGACAGGGCGTCGGGCGATTGAGGTAAATAGAACAGGAAACGGATTGGCCAATCTCACCCTCCAGCGCCACGCAGCGCGGAGATTTACTGTTGGTGCCTTGCATACAACTTAGAAAGGGGGTGACTTGCTCAGTTAAAGCCTGGGGGACCACGCCACCGGCTTCTTCAGATTCAGCCCAATAAAAGGAAACGCGGAAGTAAGCGCAGCATGCGCCACAGGATACACAGGGATTGTTAATTTCGCTCATCTTGGACGCCACCGACTCCTCACGGCACTGACCCAAAACCAACCTAGGAGCAAGCAAATTACTCAGGCCATTTTTTTTAAGCAATAGATATTTATCAAGGTTGAGAGGTAGCAGGTGAAGGGGTTATTTTGATCTAGATCAATTCCTTGTTTTTTAAAGGTTTAGAATGAATTGCGAGGGATGCATTTTCTAAATAAATCATTTAAAGATGTGACCCGACACGGATCAATCCCTAACCCAGAGTAGGTATATTCGTGCAGGTGATAAATCCACATAAAGGGAATGGATATGAAAGCAGCATCTTGGGTTCTTCTCGCGGCGGCAGTTCTGCCGTCAATCGCCAGTGCAAATCAGGCTGGAGATATCATTTTCCGCGTTGGTACCGCAACGGTACGGCCGACCGAAGGGTCAGACAACGTAATGGGTCTGGGATCGTTCAACATTGATAACAATACTCAGATGGGGTTAACGCTGGGGTATATGTTTACCGACAATATTGGCGTGGAGTTACTGGGCGCCACGCCTTTCAAGCATAAAGTCGGTTTAAACAGCACTGGCACCATTGCTGAAGTGAAACAGCTACCGCCTTCATTAATGGCGCAATACTACTTTGGCGACCGTCAGGATAAATTGCGTCCTTATGTCGGTCTGGGTGTCAACTACACCACCTTCTATGATGCTGATTTCAACCAAACCGGTCGCGATGCCGGATTGTCAGATTTGAGTGTTAAAGACTCGTGGGGCGTGGCGACGCAGGTCGGGATGGATTACAACCTGAACGACAACTGGCTGCTGAACATGTCGGTCTGGTGGATGGACATCGACACTGACATCAAATTCAAAGCAGCAGGGGAAGATCAGTCAATCCATACGCGCATCGACCCTTGGGTATTTATGTTCGCCGCGGGTTATCGTTTCTGATCCATCCGTCTGGTGTAAATATCCAAAAAAAGAGGCGCTCTCAGCGCCTCTATGATGTTTGACGTTGTGCATCAAAACTTGGGTTATTTCACCCGCGTATCATTTTCAATTGATTTCACACCCGCCACGCCACGCGTCACTTCCACTGCGCGATTCGCCTCGGCCGTTGAGGTCACAAAACCACTCAACTGTACGCGGCCTTTGAAGGTTTCCACGCTAATTTCACGCGATTTAATGTTTTTGTCGGCCAACAGTGCAGACTTAACTTTGGTGGTCACCACGGTGTCGTCGATATAGCCGCCGGTCCCTTCAGATTTCTGGGTAGGAGCACAGGCCGCAACGGACATCACTACCACCGCTGCCATGCAAAATGCTGACAAAGTCTTGAATAGCTTCATAAAATAACTCTCCATGCTAGGTTTGAAACTCACCATTTATCATTCATAACGCGCACTTCCCGCGCGGTCACTCAAACAGAACGGATCCTGCGGGTAGTATGATTGTGGTGTAAGGTCGCCGGATATACAAACTCATCAAGATAAAAAAAGCACGTTCCGTCTCATTTTACTTATAAAGAAACAAGGCCTTATCCGCGCAAACAGATAAGGCCTTGGGCTTTAAAGCGTGGGAATGACTTAAGCGCGAGTCGCGGCTTTCATCTCACTGGTGAAGCGCGAGAGCTGGGCCAGCATTTCGGACGGCTGGTGGAGATTGTTTTCGATGATGCGCACGGTAGCCGAGCCGGAGATAGCGCCTGCTGCACCAGCGGCCAGCGTCTCTTTGACCTGAGAAGGTTCAGAGATACCGAAGCCCTGCAGTGGCGGAGCCGCGTTGTATTCACGCAGCTTATCGACCAAGTGGTTCAATGGCAGCAGGGCGCGTTTCTCAGTCCCTGTCACCCCTGCGCGTGACAGCAGGTAGGTGTAACCCCGGCCGTGGGAAGAGATTTCGCGCAACAGGTCATCTGAGGCGTTCGGCGGGCAGATGTAGATTGGCGCGATGCCGTGGCGCATGGCTGCGGCACGGAATGGCGCTGACTCTTCAAACGGCACGTCGGCGACCAGCACGGAGTCCACGCCCACTTCGGCGCAGCGCTGATAGAAAGTATCAATGCCGTTGTGGAACACCAGATTGGCGTACATCAGCAGGCCAATGGGGATATCCGGGTGCTTCTCGCGGATGCGTTGCAGCATGCCAAAGCACTGGGTTGGCGTAACACCGGCGGCGAAAGCGCGCAGGTTTGCATCCTGAATGGTCGGGCCGTCGGCCAGGGGGTCAGAGAAGGGAATACCCAGCTCTAAGGCGTCGGCACCGGCTTCAATCAGCGTATCGATGATAGACAGCGACAGCTCCACGCCCGGATCGCCCAGCGTAACGAAGGGAACGAAAGCGCCTTCTTTTTTGCTTTCCAGACGCTTAAATAATTGTTGATAACGTTCCATTAGATTTCTCCCCGCGCGGACAGGATGTCGTGGACGGTAAAGATGTCTTTATCACCACGGCCAGACAGGTTAACCACCAGAATTTGCTCTTTCTGCGGCGTCTCTTTGATCAGTTTCAGGGCATAAGCCAGTGCGTGAGAGGACTCAAGCGCCGGGATGATGCCTTCGCTGCGCGACAGCGCTTTGAACGCGTCCAGTGCTTCATCATCAGTGATTGAAACATAGTCGGCACGGCCAATGCTGTTCAGGAAGGCGTGCTGTGGGCCGACGGATGGGAAGTCCAGACCGGCGGAAATCGAGTAAGACTCTTCGATTTGGCCTTCTGACGTCTGCATCATTGGGGCTTTCATGCCGAAATAGATACCCACGTGGCCGTGTTTCAGCGGCGCGCCGTGCTGCCCGGTTTCAATCCCCAGACCTGCTGGCTCAACGCCAATCAGCTTAACGGTGGTTTCATCGATGAAGTCAGCGAACATGCCGATAGCGTTGGAACCGCCGCCCACGCAGGCAATCACTGCGTCTGGCAGGCGACCTTCGCGCTCAAGCATCTGCGCCTTGGTTTCTTCGCCAATCATGCGTTGGAATTCACGCACGATGGTTGGGTAAGGGTGCGGCCCTGCCGCCGTGCCGAGCATGTAGTGCGCGGTTTCATAGCTGCCAGACCAGTCGCGCAGTGCCTCGTTACAGGCATCTTTCAGCGTGGAGGAGCCGCTGTGTACTGGAATGACTTCCGCGCCCATTAAACGCATACGGAACACGTTTGGTGACTGGCGCTCAATGTCTTTGGCGCCCATGTATATGCGGCATTTTAGGCCGAGCAGGGCACAGGCCAGTGCTGAAGCCACGCCGTGTTGACCCGCGCCGGTTTCGGCGATGATCTCAGTTTTGCCCATGCGCTTCGCCAGCAGAGCCTGACCCAGCACTTGGTTGGTTTTGTGCGCGCCGCCGTGCAGCAAATCTTCACGCTTGAGATACAGCTTGGTCTTGGTACCGGCGGTCAGATTTTTGCACAACGTCAGGGCCGTCGGACGACCCGCGTAGTTCTTCAGCAGGTCGATAAACTCGGCCTGAAACTCCGGGTCACGCTGGGCGCTGACGAAGGCCTCTTCTAATTGGGTAAGAGCGGGCATCAAAATCTGCGGAACGTACATACCGCCGAATTCGCCGAAGTAGGGATTTAGTAAAGTCATGTTATTCCATCCTGTCTGTCAATTTTTTCATCGTCACGGGGAGATTAATAAGCCCGTAACGTCTGGAATACCGCAGTGATCTTGTCAGCATCTTTGATGCCCGGCTCGCGTTCGACGCCGGAATTAAAATCCAGCCCCGCGCAGCCTAGCTGGGCGGCTTCAACGCAGTTATCTGCGCCTAGCCCACCGGCTAATAAAACGTTGCTCAGGTTTTGTCCGACCAGCTTGCTCCAGTCAAAACGCTGGCCCGTGCCGCCTTTGCCGTTGTCGAGCACATAGCGGTCGACCTGATTCAGTTCGCGCGCTGGCATGCTCTCTTTGACGCTCAGCGCTTTCCAAATCTGGCACTCTGCCGGAAGAAGCGGGCGCAGGCTGTCGATGTAGCTTTGATCTTCGCTGCCGTGCAGTTGAACGGCGGCGAGCTGTAAGTTTTTAGCGATGTCGGCCACGCTGTCTGGCGCGTGGTCGCGGAACACGCCGACGTATTTCAGCGGCGCGCCGGCCTGCACGTCGAGGGCTTTATCGAGCGTGACGTAGCGCGGAGAGGCTTCGACGAAGATCAATCCGCCGTAAATGGCTCCCGCCTGATGGGCGACCGAGGCGTCCTGCGGACGAGTCAGGCCACAGACCTTATTATCGCCTAAGGTGACGCGGCGCACTGCGGCGCTCAGGTCAGGTTCGGACATCAGGGCGCTGCCAATCAGAAAACCATTGGCGAAGCGGCTCAGTTCGCGGATTTGACCATAGGTGTTAATACCTGATTCGCTGATCACCGTCACGCCGTGCGGCACGCGCGGTGCCAGCTGGCGAGTGCGGTCGAGGTCAATCGACAGGTCGCGCAGGTCACGGTTATTAATGCCCACCACGCGCGCTTTCAGCTGCACGGCGCGGTCTAACTCTTCTTCATTACTGGCTTCGGTCAAAATACCCAGCTTTAGGCTGCGCGCCACGGCGGCCAGCTGGACATACTGTTCGTCGCTGAGCACCGAGAGCATCAGCAAAATGGCATCCGCCTGATAATGGCGAGCCAGATAAATTTGATAAGGGTCGATGATGAAGTCTTTGCACAACACCGGCTGCGTCACGGCGTTGCTCACCAGCGGCAGGAAATCAAAGCTGCCCTGAAAATACTTCTCATCGGTTAACACCGAGATAGCGGAAGCGTGCTCTTTATAGACGCCGGCAATCTCTACCGGGTCAAAGTTCTCGCGAATGGTGCCCTTGGAAGGGGACGCTTTTTTGCACTCAAGGATGAACGCGGTTCGTGCTCCTTGCAGTGCGTCGTAAAAGTTGCGCTCGCTGGGCTTTATCTCGTTTTGAAAACTCGCCAGAGGTTGCTGTTCTTTACGTGCTGCAACCCAAATTGCTTTATCAGCAACAATCTTGTTAAGCACGGTTTCCTTCTGCATGACTTATCCTCTTGCTGCCAGGGCGGTCACGCGCTGATAGGCGGCTCCGCTGCGAATCACTTCTAGCGCCTGTTGCGCATTTTGCTTTAAATCTTCCTGCCCAAACAGGCGCAGTAGCATGGCGACGTTTACCGCCACGGCGGCTTCGTGCGCCGGGTCGCCTTTACCTTGTAGCAAGCGTGCCAGAATGTCACGATTTTCTTCCGGCTCGCCGCCCAGCAGGGCTTCGAGAGGGTAATTGTCCAGACCGAAGTCCTGCGGCGTCAGCTCATAAGTGGTGATTTCGCCATCTTTCAACTCGGCCACTTGCGTCGCGGCGTGGATCGCCACTTCATCCATCCCGGCACCGTGAACCACGGCGGCGCGTTGATAACCCAAGGTGCGTAGGGTTTCAGCAATTGGGCGCACCAGCTCGGGGCTGTAGACGCCAATCAGCGCCAGCGGCGGTCGCGCAGGGTTGATAAGCGGCCCCAGCACGTTGAACAGGGTGCGGGTTTTCAGCGCCTTGCGTACCGGCATCGCGTGGCGAAAACCGGTATGGTACTGCGGCGCGAACAGGAAGCAGATGCCCAAATCGTCCAGCGCGGCGCGGGATTTCTCTGCCGCCATATCTAACTGGATGCCGAAGGCCGCCAGCAGGTCGGAAGAGCCAGAGCGGCTCGACACGCTGCGGTTGCCGTGCTTCGCCACGCGGATGCCACAGGCCGCCGCCACAAAGGCGCTGGCGGTCGAAATATTGATGCTGTTAGTGCCGTCGCCGCCGGTGCCGACGATGTCAGCAAAAGCGTAATCCGGGCGCGGGAAAGGCTCGGCGTGGGCCAGCAACGCCTGAGCTGCCCCGGCGATTTCTGCCGGTTGCTCGCCGCGCACTTTCATACTGATCAGCGCAGCGGCTAGCTGAGCGGGTTCAAGCTCACCATTCACAATGGCGGTAAACAGCTGCTGGCTCTCCTCCTGTGTCATCACCTGGGCGCGATACAGATTTTCGAGGATGCCGGAAATAGTTTGTTTTTGCATGATCGGCTCCTTACCTTACGCCAACGCCCAGGCCAGCGTCTGTTCCAGCAGACGCGCGCCCTGAGAGGTCAAAATTGATTCTGGATGGAACTGGAAGCCGCACACGCGATCTTCTTCATGACGCACTGCCATCACCATCTCGCCGTAGCGCGCATTGACCACCAGACCTTCTGGGATCTGGCTGCCGACCAGTGAGTGGTAGCGAGCCACCGGCAGCGGGTTGTTCATCCCGGCGAACATGCCTTCGTTGTCATGAGTAATAGAAGAGGCTTTACCGTGCAGGATCTCGCCAGCCTGACCGACATAGCCGCCGTAGGTTTCGACAATCGCCTGATGCCCCAGACAGATGCCGATAATCGGCAGTTGTCCACGCAGGCGTTTCAGTAGTTCTGGCATGCAGCCTGCTTCAGACGGCGCGCCCGGCCCCGGAGAGAGCATCAGCACCGGTTTTTCCAGCTGGCTGAGTTTCTCGATAATCACCTCAGCAGGGATCTGGTTACGGTAAATCACCACGTTGTGGCCGCTGGAGCGTAGTTGGTCCACCAGGTTGTAGGTGAAGGAATCTACGTTATCAATCAATAAGATATCGGCCATCTTAGAACACCTCTTTGGCATTGTGGGCAGTGGCGATGGCACGCAGCACGGCGCGGGCTTTATTACGGGTTTCGTCAGCTTCGGCTTGAGGGACGGAGTCCAGCACCACGCCGCCGCCAGCCTGGACGGTGGCAATGCCGTCTTCGACATAGGCCGATCGGATCACGATGCAGGTATCCAAATCACCCTGCGCCGTGAAGTAGCCCACCGCGCCGCCGTAGCTGCCGCGACGGGTTTTCTCAGAACCGGCGATCAGCTGCATGGCGCGAACTTTTGGTGCGCCGGTCAGGGTGCCCATGTTCATGACGGCCTGATAGGCGTGCAGCACGTCCAAATCGGCGCGCAGGGTGCCGACGACGCGAGACACCAAGTGCATCACGAAGGAGTAACGGTCAACCTTGGTCAAATCCGCCACGTAGCGACTGCCCGGCTCACAGATGCGCGCTAAGTCGTTACGCGCCAGATCAACCAGCATCAGGTGCTCGGCCAGCTCTTTGTGGTCGGTACGCATTTCCAGCTCGATGCGGCTGTCCAGATCGTTATCCAGCGAACCGTCGGCACGGCGACCGCGCGGGCGAGTCCCGGCAATCGGGTAAATTTCAATCTGGCGGTTGGTCGCGTCATATTTCAGCGCGCTTTCCGGCGATGCGCCGAACAGGGTGAAATCGTTGTCTTGCATGAAGAACATGTACGGGCTTGGGTTGTTGTTTTTCAGCGTTTCATAAGCCGCCAGCGGAGCAGGGCAAGGCAGGGAGAAACGGCGTGAAGGCACTACCTGGAAGATTTCCCCGGCGCGAATGCCTTCTTTCATCTTCTCAACCACCGCGCCGAACTCTTCATCGCTCTGATTCACGCTCAGCTGCATGTCAGTCACGTCTTGGTGCGGGATGGCGTGCGGCGGCAATTGCAGCTGGTGTTGCAGCTGCTCCAGACGGCCGTGCAGGCGCTGTTTTTCATCGCTATCTGGCGTGAACAGGCTGGCTTGCAGGCGGCTGCTGCGGTTCTGGTGATCGAGAACCAGTAAGGTTTCGGACAGGTAGAAGCAGAAGTCCGGGCAACGCTGGTCGGCGCGCAGCTGCGGCAGGTCTTCAAAACCGGCAACCAAGTCGTAAGCGAACAGGCCGCCGAGCAGCATAGCTTCGCGCTCCTCTTCCGGGGTTTCCACCAGATCGAGGATGCTGCGCAGAGCGTCGAACACCGAACGTGAACGCAGACGGGCGTCTTCTTCTTGCATCTGGTCGATAGCCGGGAAGGTCAGCTCGCGGCCGTTTGGGCGCACTTCATTCTGCACGTCCTGTGGCAGCGCGGCGTCCATCAGCGGCAGCAGGGACGCGCCGTTCGGGGTCAATGCCTGTACTGAAACTTTGTTGCCAAGGGCGGTAATGCGCAGCGCGCTGTCGATAACCAGCAGGCTTTTCAGATTCTGTTTGCTGCTGATGTCCGCCGATTCGAGCAACAGGGTTGCCGGGCGAGCGCCGCAAAGCTGGTGGAAGATGGCCGTCGGGTCACCACGGTAGCTTCCTTGTACTGTCAGCAGTTCTAAGCGAGGTTTTTGAATTGTCATGATAGTTCCTAAAATTTTTCTACCAAATGGTGAAGAAGACGGCCATAAAAAAGCCCGCGTTCAGCGGGCTTCGGGTATCTGCATGGTCTGTAAACCGAAATGCGTGATCACACCGCCCGCGAAGGGAAGTGGCGCCACCAGCTGAGTAAAGAAATCATTAAAATATTCATCATCAGATACCTTGCGTCATATTTCATATATCGGGCATAAAAGGGTTATCACGTTATGCCGTGAACTTGCGTACTAGTAAACTAGTTCGAGAGGCGATAGTCAACCCTCTTTTTACTCTTTCTCTCGGGAATTGCCATTTGGCAGCCAAGCTTTGGCCGCTATCCCCAAGTATCTCGGCTGATTCAGGCCAATAGGGTTAACCGCAAAGGGTTAACGGGTTATGATAACCGTCGCTTTCAGCAACAGGTTTACAACCCTTACCTTATGACTTTACTTGCCACAGAAACGCCAGAGCTCGGTTCCGCCTTCACTCTCTACGATTTGCACAGCCACACCACGGCCTCCGACGGCTATTTAACGCCCGAGGCGCTGGTCAGCCGCGCGGTAGAGATGCGAGTCGGCGTGCTGGCTATTACCGACCACGACACCACTGACGGCCTTGCTCGCGCCGCTCAGGCCATTGCGGCACAGAATCTGCCGCTGCATCTGGTGAACGGCGTCGAAATCTCGACCCTGTGGGAAAATCACGAAATCCATATTGTGGGTTTGGGCATCGACCCGGCACACCCCGCGATGGTGAATTTACTGGCATTGCAGACTTCATTGCGCATCGAACGGGCACAGGAAATGGGCCGCCGCTTGGAGAAAGCCCGCATTGAAGGGGCATGGGAAGGGGCGCTGCGTTTGGCGCAAAACGGCGCCGTGACCCGCGCCCACTTCGCCCGCTATTTGGTGGAAATCGGTAAGTGCGACACCATTGCGCAGGTGTTCAAAAAGTACCTCGCTAAGGGCAAGACCGGCTACGTTCCGCCACACTGGTGTACAATAGAACAAGCAATTGCAGCAATTCATCAGTCCGGCGGTCAGGCAGTTGTCGCCCATCCAGGGCGCTATGACCTCTCCACCAAATGGTTAAAACGGCTGCTGGCCTATTTTGCCGAGCAGGGTGGAGACGCGATGGAAGTGGCGCAGTGTCAGCAGGGGCCAAATGAACGCACCCAGCTCGCCGCCTTCGCGAGAGACTATAATTTACTGGCATCGCAGGGATCTGATTTCCATCAGCCCTGCTCGTGGATAGAACTGGGACGCAAACTCTGGCTGCCCGCAGGTGTCGAACCTGTGTGGAAAGACTGGACCCAGACCGCGACCATTACAGAATGAGTTAAGAAGGGAATTATGAGTCAATTTTTCTATATTCACCCCGAGAACCCGCAGCCACGCTTGATTAACCAAGCAGTGGAAATGCTGCGTAAAGGCTCGGTTATCGTTTACCCAACGGATTCCGGCTATGCGCTGGGCTGCCGTCTGGAAGACAAAAACGCCATGGAGCGTATTTGCCGCATTCGCCAACTCGATGGCAATCACAACTTCACCCTGGTGTGCCGCGACCTGTCCGAGCTGTCGACCTATGCGTATGTCGATAACACGGCATTTCGCCTGATTAAAAACAACACGCCGGGTAACTACACCTTCATCCTCAAGGCGACCAAAGAAGTGCCGCGCCGCCTGATGAGCGAGAAGCGTAAAACCATCGGTCTGCGCGTGCCGTCCAACCCGATTGCACTGGCCTTGCTAGATGTCTTGGGCGAACCACTGATGTCCACTACGCTGATGCTGCCGGGCAATGACTTCGCCGAATCTGATCCAGAGGACATCAAAGACCGTCTGGAGAAAGTAGTCGATTTGATTATTCACGGCGGTTCGATTGGCCAACAGCCGACCACCGTGGTTGACCTCACCGAGTCCACGCCGGAAGTGGTGCGTGAAGGTGCCGGTGACCCCGCGCCGTTCAGATAATTGCGCGATTATTGGTTATAATTAAACCAGCCCGCGGGCGGCTAATAGATACAAAAGCACGGTAAATGTGTATAATGGCGGGCTGACTTTTCATAACTCTTTGTTTTTCAATCCTGAGTTATGTTGAGCAATGCTGTTAACGCGATGACGAGACTTTCCTGTTTATCAGGCATTCCGCGACAGCCCGCTGACCGATTTATGGGTTAATACTTTATCCATTAACCCGTTCTCAATAGGTCAGACAAACATTACCGATATATATTCTGGCGGGCAGACAATGGGTCACATTGTGCTGCTGGCTCTCCCCGACGCCTGTGAAGGCGACAAATGAGGTTGCTCAATGAGCGAGAAGTTTAATTCCCAGAAGCCGTCAGGCGACAGATCCAAATCAGGCCGTCCGGCCACCGACAAACCAAAAAACGGCAGAAATTCCGGTGCAGCCAAAGGCCGCCCTGAGTCAACGCGCAGTGATTCACGTGGTAAAAAAGCCGGTGGCGACAAGCCACAGACTGACAAAGCACGTTCAGACCAATCACGCGGCCGTTCACGTTCAGACAACAGTCGTGATGACTCACGCATTGAAAAGCCGCGCAATGAGAAACCGCGCGGTGAAAAATCACGTATCGAAAAAGCGCGTCCGGCTGGCAAAGGCCGTCCAGACAGCGCGCGTGCTGATAAGCCACGTTTTGAAAATTCACGTAACGCAGCCAAGCCAAAGGCTCCTGCGGCGCTGAAAAATGTGGCTGAAGAAGTCGAAGACGACGAACCAAAATACGAAAAGCCGAAGAACGCGCTGGACTCCACCGAAGGCCAGAGTGAAAAGCTGCAAAAAATTCTGGCTCGCGCCGGTCACGGTTCACGCCGCGAAGTGGAAGCCATGTTGCAGGCTGGCCGTATCAGCGTTGACGGCAAGATTGCGACGCTGGGCGACCGTGTAGAAATGCACGCGGGCACCAAAATCCGTCTTGATGGCCACGTGCTGTCGATTATCGAGTCTCAGGACACCGTCTGCCGCGTGCTGGCTTACTACAAGCCGGAAGGCGAGTTGTGTACCCGCAGCGACCCGGAAGGCCGTCCGACCGTGTTCGACCGTCTGCCAAAAATGCGTGGTTCACGCTGGGTTGCCGTAGGGCGTCTTGACGTTAACACCTCGGGTCTGCTGTTGTTCACCACCGACGGTGAGCTGGCGAACCGCCTGATGCACCCAAGCCGAGAAGTTGAGCGTGAGTACGCGGTACGCGTATTCGGCCAGATTGATGATGAAAAAATCAAACAGCTGAGTCGTGGTGTGCAGCTTGAAGATGGCCCGGCGGCATTCCGCACCATCAAGTATCAAGGTGGCGAGGGTCTGAACCAGTGGTACAATGTGACCCTGACCGAAGGCCGCAACCGCGAAGTTCGCCGGTTGTGGGAAGCAGTTGGCGTGCAGGTTAGCCGCCTGATCCGCGTTCGCTATGGCGACCTGACCTTGCCGAAAGGCTTGCCGCGCGGTGGCTATAAAGAGCTGGATCTGCCGGAAACTAACTACCTGCGCACGCTGGTGGAGATGCCGGAAGAGACCGTCAGCAAATTGCCGGTTGAGCGCGATCGTCGCCGTGTGAAAGCTAACCAGATCCGTCGCGCCGTGAAGCGCCACACTCAGGTTGCTCCCGCTCGCCGTAGCGGTACGCCGTCAAAACGCAGCTAACGATGAGTTTATAAGTTCGTAGCCAATAAATGAAAAACCGCAGCCATTGACTGCGGTTTTTTTTGTTCTTAATTCAGCGAGTTAGTTAATAAGAGAAGGGGGGGCTACCAGTCGATACCCTGCTGGGCCATAATTCCCGCGTCGAAAGCATGCTTCACCGGACGCAATTCGCTGACGGTATCTGCCAATTCCAGCAGGTCGCGGTGGCAGCCACGCCCGGTAATAATCACGGTTTGATGCACAGGCCTCGCTTTCAGCGCGTCAATCACTTCCTGTAAGTCGAGATAGCCAAAACTGACCATGTAGGTCAGCTCGTCGAGCACCACTAAGTCCAGAGACTGGTCGGCCAGCATACGCTTGCCGTGCTGCCAAACGGCCTGACAGGCGAGGGTGTCCGTCTCTTTGTTTTGCGTCTCCCAGGTGAAGCCGGTGGCCATCACCTGAAACTCAACGCCGTGCGGCTCGAGCAGGTTTTTCTCGCCGTTTGGCCATTCGCCCTTGATGAACTGAATCACCGCCGCGCGCTGGCCATGGCCGACGGCGCGAGTCACCGTGCCAAAGGCGGCAGTTGTTTTGCCTTTGCCGTTGCCGGTGAAGACAATTAAAATGCCGCGCCGCTCCTGCGCGGCTTCAATCCGCGCATCAACCTGCTCTTTAAGCCGCTGTTGGCGCTGCTTGTGGCGATCCTCGCTCATGACATTTATTCCGCAGGACCGGCTTTGCGCCCCGGCTGGGCGTCGAAGCTGATGCCAGTTTTACGGCGGCTGTCTTCACCCATCAAATAGAGGTACAGGGGCATGATATCGGCCGGGGTTTTCAGCTTGGCGCTGTTCTCATCCGGGAAGGCAGATGCCCGCATACTGGTGCGCGTTCCGCCCGGATTGATGCAGTTCACCCGCAAGTTGGTCTGTTTGTACTCTTCGGCCAGCACCTGCATCATGCCCTCGGTAGCGAACTTAGACACCGCATAGGCTCCCCAGCCGCTGCGGCCTTCGCGGCCGACGCTGGAAGAGGTAAACACCAGCGACGAAGACGGCGCTTTTAGCAGCAGAGGCAGCAGTGACTGGGTCAGCATGAAGGTGGCATTCACATTCACCTGCATGACGTTGTGCCAATCTTCGAGCTTGATCTCAGCCATTGGCACGATTTCGCTCAGCAGGCCCGCGTTGTGAAGCACGCCGTTGAGGTGCGGCACCCATTCAGCAATTTGGTCAGCCACGCGCTGGCAGTCGGCCTGCGAGGCCGTGAGCAGATCAAGAGTATAAATGTGCGCCGGATGGTAACCGCGCTCGGCGATCTCTTGCTGAACTTTCGCCAGTTTGCTTTCGGTACGGCCAAGTAAAATCAGCTGTGCGCCGAAGCGCGCATAGGTCAGCGCGGCTTCGCGGCCAATGCCGTCACCTGCGCCAGTGACCAGAATGATGCGTTGATTGAGCAGATCGGATTTTGGATGGTAATGCACGGGAATTCCTCTTACCTGAGTCAGGACACGGCGATGGAGTGCATCGCCACATCGGCGCAAAGCGGCGCGCTGGCAGGAGCAAAAGGCTCAACCGCGGGCGGGCGCTTGGCTGGAAAATGGATCATCACGAAGATGAATACTGGGTTTATATGCCTGAAATGACCACCGGTTTCAATGTTTACCCCGATTATCGGCGGATCTTTTGTAACAAAAATGGAACAAGCCTGCACCCCTTTTTGCCATCTGCGCGGCCTAAGCGGGCAGGTTATGCCCAAACAGCGGCATTCGGACACAATCACACAAGACGCTTTAGCGCCAATTGTCTAGAATAAGCAGCATCTTATTACCACTGCGTAAAAGGCGGAATTTGTGGATCTATTATCTCTTTATGGTTTGTTCTTGGCCAAAGTTGTCACCGTGGTGATCGCCATTGGCGCGTTAGTGGTGCTGGTTATCGGCCTGAGGCAGCGTAAGTCTCATGGCAAAGGTCAGTTGCATCTGGTTGATTTGGGTGAAGAATACCGTGAAATGCAGCGCGAAATGCGCACGGCTCGCCTCAATCCAATCGAGCAAAAACTAACTAACAAAGCGTTCAAAAAGCAGGAAAAAGCGGACGCCAAACAGAAGAAATTACAGGCGAAAAGCGGCGCGACGATCAAAAGCAAACCTTGCCTGTACGTGCTTGATTTCAAAGGCAGTATGGACGCTCACGAAGTCACTTCTTTGCGCGAAGAGATCTCGGCGGTGCTGGCGGTTGCCACGCCTGAAGATGAAGTCCTGCTGCGTCTGGAAAGCCCGGGCGGCGTGGTTCACGGCTATGGTCTGGCTTCTTCACAGCTGGCGCGTTTGCGTCAGGGCGGCATTCGCCTGACCGTGGCGGTGGATAAAGTTGCAGCCAGCGGCGGCTATATGATGGCCTGCGTGGCTGACCGCATCGTGGCGGCACCTTTTGCCATCATCGGTTCTATCGGCGTTGTGGCGCAGATCCCTAACTTCAGCCGCCTGCTGAAAAAGAACGATATCGACGTGGAATTGCACACCGCGGGTGAGTTCAAGCGTACTCTGACGCTGTTCGGCGAGAACACCGAAGAGGGGCGCGAGAAATTCCGTGAAGACCTGAATGAAACTCACGTGCTGTTCAAAGAGTTTGTTCATCAGCATCGCCCGTCGCTGGATATCGACAGCGTTGCCACCGGCGAGCACTGGTTTGGCACTCAGGCGCGTGAAAAAGGGCTGATTGACGCCATTGGTACCAGTGATGATTTGCTGATTGCCGAGATGCAAAATCACGAAGTTATCGCGGTGCGTTATAGCCGTCGCAAGCGCATGATGGACAGATTTACCGGCAGCGCGGCAGAAAGCGCCGATCGCCTGTTCTTACGCTGGTTACAGCGCAGCCAGAAGCCGCTTTTGTAATAGAATAAGTTAAGAATTTTAGTAATGAAAAAAGGGACCTCGGTCCCTTTTTTATTGGCCACAGCGCGTTAATGCGCACTAAAAGTAAACAGCCAGATTTTCTTCCTTTATTACGTTAAGGAAACACGGTCATTTTGGTGACAATTTGGTTAATCTTGCAGATGATATTTTTCTGAAAAAAGATGTGCCAAATGTTTAAACATATTAAATACGGCGGTGGTTTTTAAGGTCGGCAATCCATTATCATCGAGAAAGAATTCCCCGCGAAACACCAACACATTGCCTTTCTGCTCGACGTCTGTTGCCTCCATGCCGTGCAGATAATCACCGTGTGCGCGAATGACTTTATTCGCCTCGGTCAGTAAAGATTCTCGGCTAATTGCCGTTGTATTTCCCTGCATGATATTTACTCCCATGAAGAATTTCTGCCGATATTGTAATCCCACGCCGAACAAAACCGCAAACCTGCTGAGGTTATAGCAAATGTATTGCTGCAATTTTGTTCGTGTTGGCGAAAAACGGTTTTCCGTGCTAATTAAGTTGCGTGGCAATTTTTATCAGGTAGAGTGTGGGATTTTGTGGCTTTAGGTGGAATGTTTTGTTTACGCTTCACAAAATTTTATCATTTCATGCTCTATAAGTCTGTGGGAGGGATAGCGTTAAACCTCCGTTAAATCAGAGAATTGTGCCTCTGGAAGTCTGTTTGATTCGCTAAAAGAAAAAATTAGTTGATCTCCTGACTCACTGCCGCAATATAAAAAAAGACGTTACATTGTGCCGCGGCATAACAAGTTAAAATCTTCTTCATTAGAAGAACAAATTAGGTAAAAGGTAATTATGGGCAAAGCTCTCGTAATAGTTGAGTCCCCGGCAAAAGCCAAAACGATTAATAAGTATTTAGGAAATGACTACGTGGTTAAGTCCAGCGTCGGTCATATCCGCGATTTGCCTACCAGTGGTTCCGCCAGCAAAAAAACTGCCGCCTCAGCCGAAGAAAAAACAAAGAAAAAAGTAAAAAAGGATGAGAAAACGGCGTTAGTTAACCGCATGGGCGTTGATCCATACCACGGTTGGGAAGCGCAATACGAAATTCTGCCCGGCAAAGAAAAAGTGGTTGCCGAGTTAAAAGCCTTGGCGGATAAAGCCGACCACATCTATCTCGCAACCGACCTTGACCGCGAAGGAGAGGCTATTGCCTGGCATTTGCGGGAAGTGATTGGTGGTGATGACAAACGTTTCAGCCGCGTGGTGTTTAACGAAATTACCAAGAACGCGATTCAGAACGCCTTTAAAGAACCGGGCGAGCTGAATATTGATCGTGTTAATGCTCAGCAGGCGCGTCGCTTTATGGACCGCGTGGTGGGTTACATGGTTTCGCCACTGCTGTGGAAGAAAATTGCTCGTGGCCTGTCTGCCGGCCGCGTGCAGTCGGTTGCTGTGCGTCTGGTGGTTGAGCGCGAAAAAGAGATCAAAGCCTTTGTTCCTGAAGAGTATTGGGAACTGCACGCTGACCTCAACGCGCAAGACAAAACCGCGCTGCAAATGCAGGTGACGCATCACAACGATAAGCCGTTCAAACCGGTGAATCGTGAGCAGACTCATGCCGCCGTCTCTTTATTAGAAAAGGCGCGCTACACCGTTGTTGATCGCGAAGACAAACCGACCAGCAGCAAGCCGGGTGCACCTTTTATTACCTCCACGTTGCAGCAGGCGGCCAGTACGCGTCTGGGCTTCGGCGTGAAGAAAACCATGATGATGGCGCAGCGTCTCTACGAAGCGGGCCACATCACCTACATGCGTACCGACTCCACTAACCTGAGTCAGGACGCGGTAGAAATGGTGCGTGGTTATATCGGCGATAACTTTGGCGCGAAATACCTGCCAAAAGCCGCAAATCACTACAGTAACAAAGAGAACTCACAAGAAGCGCACGAAGCGATTCGTCCTTCCGACGTCAACGTCGTGTCCGAGCAGTTGAAGGATATGGAAAACGACGCGCAGAAGCTGTACCAGCTGATTTGGCGCCAGTTCGTTGCCTGCCAGATGATGCCAGCGCAGTACGATTCCACCACCCTGACGGTGAAAGCGGGTGACTATTCGCTGCGCGCCAAAGGCCGTACTCTGCGTTTTGATGGTTGGACCAAAGTCATGCCAGCGCTGCGCAAAGGCGATGAAGACCGCGTGCTGCCAGTGATGGAAGTGGGCACCGAGCTTAACCTGCAACAGCTGTTGCCAACCCAGCACTTCACCAAGCCGCCAGCGCGTTTTAGCGAAGCGTCATTGGTTAAAGAGTTGGAAAAACGCGGCATTGGCCGTCCGTCTACCTATGCGTCGATCATTTCGACCATTCAGGATCGCGGCTATGTTCACGTTGAAAACCGTCGCTTCTACGCCGAAAAAATGGGCGAGATCGTCACCGACCGTCTGGAAGATAACTTCCGCGAACTGATGAACTACGATTTCACCGCGCGTATGGAAGACGGCCTTGACCAGGTTGCTAACAATCAGGCCGAGTGGAAAGCCGTGCTGGACGAGTTCTTCACCGAATTCAGCAAGCAGTTGGAAACCGCTGAGAAAGAGCCAGAAGAGGGCGGTATGCGCCCGAATCAGATGGTCCTGACCAGCATCGAGTGCCCAACCTGCGGCCGCCCAATGGGTATCCGTACCGCCAGCACCGGCGTGTTCCTTGGCTGTTCGGGTTATGCCTTGCCGCCGAAAGAGCGCTGCAAAACCACCATCAACCTGATTGCTGATGCTGAAATTCTTAACGTGCTGGAAGGCGACGAAGCCGAAACCAACGCACTGCGCGCCAAGCGCCGTTGCGGCAAGTGCGGCACGGCGATGGACAGCTACCTGATCGACAACCAGCGCAAATTGCACGTCTGCGGTAACAACCCGGAGTGCGATGGCTATGAAATCGAGCAGGGCGAATTCCGCATCAAAGGCTATGACGGCCCGATCGTTGAGTGTGAGAAATGTGGTTCTGAGATGCATCTGAAAATGGGGCGTTTCGGCAAGTACATGGGCTGTACCAACGACGACTGTAAAAACACCCGTAAGATTTTGCGTAACGGCGATGTCGCGCCACCGAAAGAAGATCCGGTGCCGCTGCCCGAGCTGCCTTGCGAAAAATCAGATGCCTACTTTGTTCTGCGCGATGGCGCAGCCGGGGTGTTCTTGGCGGCCAATACCTTCCCTAAATCGCGCGAAACCCGTGCGCCGCTGGTGGAAGAGTTAGCTCGCTTCAAAGATCGCCTGCCGGAGAAACTGAGCTACCTGGCCGATGCGCCGGTTGCTGACCCAGAGGGCAACAAGTCCATGGTTCGCTTCAGCCGCAAAACCAAGCAGCAATACGTCTCTTCCGAGAAAGACGGTAAAGCCACAGGTTGGTCAGCGTTTTACGTTGACGGCAAGTGGGTTGAAGGCAAAAAGTAAGCAAAGTGTTTTAACCCGCTAGCAAACGTGCAAAAAACCAGCCTTTCGGGCTGGTTTTTTTATTAGGTTAAGATCTATCATCGCAAAGCTTTACGCCTTTTCATGCCAAGGTCTTTTGGGCAAGTTATTCACGTGCTGAAGTCATTCGCATCCGACTATACAACGTGCAAATAATTGATATAATTGTTATATAAAATCTCTTCTTATACTTAAAAATTATAGATATCCGCCGATGACGGCTGTCGGTACGGAGTGAATTTTGGGTATCAATAAGTAGATAACAGTATGTTTCCAGACCTCTCAGCCGCAGGGCGAACAGGAATGGCTGACAGGGTTTGAAAACTAGGATGGTATAAGTTATGAAATTGCAGCAACTGCGCTATATCGTCGAGGTTGTTAATCACAATCTTAACGTTTCTTCGACGGCGGAAGGCCTTTACACCTCGCAACCCGGCATCAGTAAGCAAGTTCGTATGTTAGAAGACGAACTGGGTATCCAGATCTTTGCCCGTAGCGGCAAGCATCTGACGCAGGTCACGCCGGCCGGGCAGGAAATTATCCGTATTGCTCGCGAAGTGCTGTCAAAAGTCGACGCCATCAAAGCGGTTGCTGGGGAACACACTTACCCTGACAAGGGTTCGCTGTATGTCGCAACAACTCATACTCAGGCCCGTTACGCGCTTCCCAACGTCATCAAAGGCTTTATCGAACGCTATCCGCGCGTCTCCCTGCATATGCATCAAGGCTCGCCAACCCAAATCGCCGAGGCGGTTTCCAAGGGCAATGCCGATTTTGCTATCGCCACCGAAGCGCTGCATCTGTACGACGATTTGATCATGCTGCCTTGCTACCACTGGAACCGCGCGGTCGTGGTGCAGCCGGACCATCCGCTGGCTGGCAAAGAGAAAGTGACGATTGAAGAGCTGGCCGAGTACCCGATTGTGACCTACACCTTCGGCTTCACCGGCCGTTCAGAGCTGGACACCGCCTTTAACCGCGCCGGTCTGACCCCGCGCATTGTGTTCACCGCCACCGACGCCGACGTGATCAAAACCTACGTGCGCCTCGGCCTGGGCGTGGGCGTGATTGCCAGCATGGCGGTTGACCCCATCCAAGACCCAGACTTGGTCACTGTCGACGCCCGCGACATCTTCACCTATAGCACCACCAAAATCGGCTTCCGCCGCAGCACCTTCCTGCGCAGCTACATGTATGACTTCATCCAGCGCTTTGCCCCTCACCTGACGCGCGACGTGGTGGATACCGCCATCGCCCTGCGCTCCAATGAAGACATCGAAGCGATGTTCAAAGACATCAAGCTGCCGGTGAAATAAGCCCAGTTTTAGTCGGCAATCCTATCATTCAGCCCTGCTTATGCGGGGCTGAATTTTTTGCTTTATTGCACTTTGCTCGGCACACGAGCAATAACTTTGATTTCAAAATCGAAGCCAGCCAGCCAATTCACGCCCACTGCGGTCCAGTTTGGGTAGGGCGCGCTTGGAAACACTTCACTCTTCACTTCCATCACGCTGGCAAACTGCTTTTCCGGATCCGTGTGGAAAGTGGTGACGTCCACCAGATCCTCCAACCCGCAGCCTGCTGCACTCAGAGTGGCTTTTAGATTGTCGAACGCCAGTCTGACCTGAGCCGCAAAGTCAGGCTCCGCCGAGCCATCGGCGCGGCTGCCCACTTGCCCGGAGACAAACAGCAAATCGCCGGAACGAATGGCAGCGGAGTAACCGTGTTGTTCATAAAGAGCATGGCGATCGGCCGGGAAGATTGCTTGATTGTTCATCATGGTTTTGCCTTCTTTGGAGTAATGTTGGGATGCGAAAAATACAACCTTGATTTAATATACACTTCGTATGCGAATGTAATCACATACGGGGTGTATGTCAACTTAACATACACTCCGTATGTTAAGTTGAGGAATGATGGCCGCGAAACGTCGTGCAGAAACAATGGAAGAGAACCGTGAGAAGCTGATCGCCGCCGCGCGCAAGGCTTTTGCTAAAAAGGGCTTTGCCGCCGCCTCGATGGATGAACTGACCGCCAGCGTCGGTTTGACCCGTGGCGCGCTGTATCACAACTTCGGCGATAAAAAGGGGCTGTTGGCCGCGGTGGTGGCGCAGGTGGACGGGGAAATAGCCCAGCGGGCGAAGCAGATTGCTAGTGTTGCGCCAGACGATTGGAGCCAGTTGGTGGCCGAAGGCGAGGCTTATATCAAAATGGCCCTCGATCCAGAGGTTCAGCGTATCGTGCTGCTCGACGGTCCGGCTTTCCTCGGCGATCCTTCCCTGTGGCCTAGCCAGAATGCTTGCCTTGAGGGCACGCGATCGGCGGTGGCGAGGATGGTGAAGAATGGCACGCTCAAGCCGGTGGATGTAGAAGCCGCCGCGCGGCTGCTCAGCGGCACGGCGCTTAACGCGGCGCTGTGGGTCGCCGCCAGCGACAATCCGCAGGAAAATCTGCCAAAAGCCCAAGAGGCTTTCGCCATGATGGCCAGCGGCTTGCGCCGGTAGATAAACCGCCCGCCAGCAAGGTGGGCGGGCCTGACTTTAGGTAGTCAGCACCTCGTCTATTTTAAGTATTTGCATCACAAAGTCGATAAAGGCGCGCACTTTGGCGGGAGGCAGATGGCGTGAAGGATAGAGGGCGTACAGTGGGAAGCTCTCCCCCTTCCAGTCGGTCAGTAGCTCGACTAAGCGGCCATCGGCCAGCAGATCCTCAATGCCGCTGGTTTTCATTCGCGCAATTCCCGCGCCCGCCAGACAGGCACCGAGCAGGGTGCCGGACTCATTCACCATGAGTCGGCTGGAAATCTTAGCCGGAAACACTTCCCCCTTGAGCGAATATTCCCACTCCAGCGGCTGGCCGGTCATAGAGCTTCTGACCTGAATGCAGGCGTGATGAATCAGGTCCTCAGGGCTTTGCGGCACGCCGTGCTGGCGCAAATACTCTGGCGAGGCGACGGTGGCGGTGGGCGTCTCCAGCAGCTTACGCGCCACCAGTGAAGAAGAGGGCGGATGGCCGAAGCGCACCGCGATATCAAAACCTTCCGACACCAAATCCCCCAGTTGATCCCGCACGACCAGCTCGACGGCAATTTCCGGGTAACGCTGCATAAAGGAGTGGATGTGAGGAGCCAGAATGCGCCGCGAGAAGAAGGTATCCACATTGACCCGCAGTCGACCGTGTACCGCGGTAGAAGCGCCGGACGCCAGGCTCACCGCGTCGCCGATGCCCGCCAGCAGCGGGCTTATCTCTTCATACAGGGTGCGCCCCTCATCGGTCAGGGTGACGGCGCGAGTCGTGCGGTCAAACAGTCGCACGCCGATGCTGGTTTCCAACCGCGTGACTGCCCGGCTGACGCCTGAAGGGGACAAGTTCAGTGCTTCTGCGGCACGCGCAAAACTGCCGCTGTGCACAATGGCGGCTAATACGCTGATATTCGACAGCAGGCGTCCATCAAAGCTCATGGGGATTTCTCTTGATCATCGAATGGTGATTTTAAGTCATCAAAGTAGTGATTAGACGTGCATTCTGTCAAGTGATGCCTTTCTCTATACTCACGTTCACTGATTTAGCATCAGGCTATTTTTCTGCAAACAGGAGCTATCAAATGTATGTGATCACAGGTATTACCGGAAAAGTCGGCGGCGCGGTTGCCCGCACGTTATTGAGCAAAAACCTTCCTGTTCGCGGCGTGATGCGTGATGCCCGCAACGCCGACAAATGGCGCGCTCTGGGTTGTGAAGTCGCGATTGCCGAGATGGATGACGCCAAGGCACTGACTGAAGCCTTTAAAGGCGCGACCGGCGTCTTCATCCTGCCGCCTTCAGATTTTGACCCGGCTCCGGGCTTCCCGGCGGCGCGCATTTTCATCGAAGCTGTCGTCACGGCCATCAGCGCGGCCTCGCCGGAAAAAGTGGTTTGCCTCTCCACCATTGGTGCGCAGGCGACGCAAACTAACCTGCTGACTCAGCGCACGTTGCTGGAGCAGGCGCTTAATGCGTTGGCGCTGCCAGTTACCTTCCTGCGTCCGGGCTGGTTTATGGAAAACTGCGCGCTGGACGTGGCTTCCGCGCGCGACGCGGGCGTTATTCACAGCTACCTTCAGCCATTGGATAAACCCGTGCCGATGATTGCCACCGCCGACGTCGGCAAGCTGGCGGCCAATTTGCTCCAGCAGCGCTGGGAAGGTAAGCGCGTGGTCGAGTTGGAAGGGCCGCGCCGCGTTACGCCAAACGACATCGCCAGCACCTTCGCGCAGATTCTGGGTCGCCCGGTGGTGGCCGAAGTGGTCGAGCGCCACTCGTGGGAAGCCGTTTTCCGCGCCCAGGGGCATCAGTATCCGTCACCGCGTATGCAGATGATCGACGGTTTTAACCAAGAGTGGATCTGTTTCGAAGGGCCAAAGTCAGAACGCGTCATTGGCGAAACCGAGCTGGAAGAGGTGCTGCGTAACCTGCTGCAAGCCTAAACTCAGGCCAACATCTGCTTTTTATAATGCAGCGGCGACATGAACGATGGGTATGCCATCCTGTATCAGCAGGGTGGCATACGGCAAGTGATGAACACTTCGTGTTGTTATCAAAATGTTAACCAGAATTTGTGTTATCTTTATAAGTGGACTTATTGACCGTCCGGTTATTGGTCTTTCACCCGCTTTGCACTTTTTGAGGTAAAACGCCTTGAAAAGCATTGAGAAAGAACAGAAGTCTGAAAGATAAGCGTTATAAAAAGGAGAAGCTATGTCGTCCGATCTTCGCAAGAATAGTCAGGATAAGCTGGCAGCCCTCGATAAGGAATATCACTATTACAGCCTGCCGAAAGCGGCACAAAAGCTGGGTGACATTCAACGCCTGCCAAAATCTCTAAAAGTCCTGCTGGAAAATTTACTGCGTAACGTCGATGGTGACACTGTCACCGAAGAGGATTTACAGGCGCTGGTGGATTGGCAGAAAGCTGGCCACGCCGACCGCGAAATTGCCTACCGACCGGCCCGTGTACTGATGCAAGATTTCACCGGCGTTCCCGCCGTGGTTGACCTCGCGGCCATGCGCCAGGCGGTCAAGCGACTGGGTGGGAATGTCGATCAAGTCAATCCACTCTCCCCGGTGGATTTGGTTATTGACCACTCGGTCACCGTGGATGAGTTCGGCGACGACGAGGCATTTGACGAAAACGTCCGTCTCGAAATGGAACGTAACCACGAGCGTTACATTTTCCTGCGCTGGGGGCAAAAGGCCTTCAACCGTTTCCGCGTTGTGCCGCCAGGCACCGGGATTTGCCATCAGGTTAACCTTGAGTACCTCGGCCAAACCGTCTGGCACGAAGAGATTGACGGCCGCACCGTCGCCTATCCTGACACCCTAGTCGGTACCGACTCCCACACCACCATGATTAACGGCCTCGGCATTCTCGGCTGGGGCGTGGGCGGTATCGAGGCAGAAGCCGCGATGCTCGGCCAGCCGGTTTCCATGCTGATCCCAGACGTGGTGGGCTTCAAACTCACCGGCAAACTGAGTGAAGGCATCACGGCCACCGACCTCGTGCTGACGGTCACCCAGATGCTGCGTAAACACGGCGTGGTGGGTAAATTCGTTGAGTTCTACGGCGACGGTTTGGCGGATCTGCCTCTGGCCGACCGCGCGACCATCGCCAACATGTCCCCTGAGTTCGGCGCGACCTGCGGCTTCTTCCCGGTTGACGAAGTGACCCTCAGCTACATGAAACTCAGTGGGCGCAGTGACGAACAGATCGCCCTGGTCGAGTCCTACAGCCGCGCGCAGGGTCTGTGGCGTCACGAAGGCGACGAGCCAATCTTCACCAGCTCGCTGGAACTCGACATGTCGCTGGTAGAATCGAGCCTTGCTGGCCCGAAACGCCCGCAGGACCGCGTCGCCTTGCCGAACGTGCCAAAAGCCTTCAATGCCGCGACCGAGCTGGAAATCGGCAATGCCAAAGGCAAACAGAGCCAGTCCGAAAGCTTCACCCTCGACGGCCAGCATCACCAACTCGCTACCGGCGCGGTGGTCATTGCGGCGATCACCTCCTGTACCAACACCTCCAACCCGAGCGTGCTGATGGCGGCGGGCCTGCTGGCGAAGAACGCGGCGGACCGCGGCTTAACCAGTAAGCCTTGGGTGAAAACCTCGCTGGCGCCCGGCTCGAAAGTGGTGACCGACTACCTCAACGCCGCTGGCCTGATGCCGCATCTGGAAAAGCTCGGCTTCAATCTCGTCGGCTACGGCTGTACCACCTGTATCGGGAACTCAGGCCCACTGCCTGACCCGATTGAGGCGGCGATCAAAGAGGGCGACCTGACCGTCGGCGCGGTGCTTTCCGGCAACCGTAACTTCGAAGGGCGTATTCACCCGCTGATTAAAACCAACTGGCTGGCTTCTCCGCCGCTGGTGGTGGCCTACGCGCTGGCGGGTAACATGAAGGTTGATTTGACCCATGATCCTCTGGGCGAGGACCAAAACGGCAAGCCGGTCTATCTGAAAGACATTTGGCCGTCAGCCAATGAGATTGCCAAAGCCGTGGAGCAGGTGAAAACCGACATGTTCCACAAAGAGTACGCCGAAGTGTTCAACGGCGACGCCAACTGGCAGGCTATCAAGGTCGAAGGCACACCAACCTACGCGTGGCAGGAAGATTCTACCTACATCCGCCATCCGCCGTTCTTCAGCGACATGAAAGCCCAACCGGACCCGGTAGAGGACATCAAAGACGCGCGTATTCTGGCGATACTCGCCGACTCGGTGACCACCGACCACATTTCACCGGCGGGGAACATCAAGGCTGAAAGCCCGGCAGGACGCTATTTAGAGCAGCACGGCGTACCGCCAAAATCCTTCAACTCCTACGGTTCTCGCCGTGGTAATCATGAAGTGATGATGCGCGGGACCTTCGCCAACATCCGTATTCGCAACGAAATGGTGCCGGGCGTGGAAGGGGGCTTCACTCGCCACATTCCGTCGCAGGACCAGTTGGCGATTTACGACGCCGCCATGCGTTATCAGCATGAAAGCGTGCCGACGGCGGTTATCGCCGGTAAAGAGTATGGCTCCGGCTCCAGCCGCGACTGGGCAGCGAAAGGCCCTCGCCTGCTGGGCGTTCGCGTGGTGATTGCCGAATCCTTCGAGCGTATCCACCGTTCGAACCTGATCGGCATGGGCATCCTGCCACTGGAATTCCCACAGGGCGTGACGCGCAAAACGCTGAAACTGACGGGTGACGAAACCATCAGCGTCAGCGGTATGCAGTCCCTCAAGCCGGGCCAGACGGTGCCAGTTAAAATCACCTTCGCCGACGGCCATGTCGAAACCGTCGATGCCCGTTGCCGTATCGACACCGGCAATGAGCTGACCTACTTCGAGAACGGCGGCATCCTGCACTATGTGATCCGCAAAATGCTCTAAGTGCCGTCAGTTTGGCGATGAAATGAAAAAAGCCCCGTAAGGGGCTTTTTTAGCATTCAACCTAAATCAAGATTACTTTTCTAACAGGTGGCCCATCTTGGCGGCTTTGGTTGCCAGATAGTGTTCGTTTTTTGGGTTTTTGCCGACGATCAGCGGCACGCGCTCGACGATGTTGATCCCGGCTTCGGTGAGGATTTCGACCTTTTTCGGGTTGTTGGTCAACAGGCGAACGGCAGGGACGCCCAGCAGCTTGAACATATCGGCACACAGGGTGAAGTCACGCTCATCGGCGGCAAAGCCTAGCTGGTGGTTGGCTTCTACGGTGTCGTAGCCTTTATCTTGTAATGCATAGGCGCGGATTTTGTTCAGCAAACCGATGTTACGACCTTCCTGGCGGTGGTACATCAGAATGCCACGTCCTTCTTCGGCGATATGATTTAGCGCGGCTTCCAGTTGGAAACCACAATCACAGCGCAGGCTGAACAGCGCGTCTCCCGTCAGGCATTCGGAATGAACGCGAGCGAGTACCGGCGTGTCGCCAGTAATATCACCAAAAACCAGTGCCAGATGGTCGTGACCGGTTGCCAGTTCTTCGAAACCCACCATCAGGAAATCACCCCATGGTGTAGGTAATTTGGCTTCTGCCACACGTTTCAGCTGCATTTTATACTCCAATACTCTTCATCCTTCACGCTGGGGCTGCGTTAGCGACTCTCATTCATTCGGTTACTGCCTTGCCGCAGCGCGAATAATGCTGAGTAACTCCTCATCTTTCATGCCGGGTTGCGTCATTTCATCGCAATCTTAGCGCGGGGTCGCAGGTGAGGGTGATAGAGTGTTTATTAACGTTCAGTATTTTATTTATTGTTGCGCATGCTACGTTCCAATGCGCGGATTGACCAGTAAAAATCTCAGCGACAGCAGAGATTGCAACAATCCTATGAATATTCTGCCACAAATCGCAGAGGCGCTTAGCGCGAATATTTGAATGATTACGTCATAAGTTATGAATTATCGGTCGCAGCAAAAGCCGATTTTCTTATTAGATGTTAAGCAGTAACAAGATTGTTACACTGCGATTCTTTGGCTGTTTAAGGATGCTTATGTATCACATTGTCAGACGTGTCTTGCTAGGCACAGTGATTCTATTGGCCATGCCCGCCGTCGTGTGGGCTTCGGGATGGTTATGGACGCCGGGGCTGAATCCGGACATTTTGCGCCCGCTGTTCTGGGTGACGGAAACCGTGAGTGAGCCTTGGGGCATTCTCACCACCCTCGTGTTTTGCGCCTGGTTCCTGTGGTGCCTGCGTTTCCGGCTCAAGGAGGCGGTAATGCTGGTGGTTATTCTCTGCGCGTCCGTTGTCATCGGCCAGTATGTGAAGGATTTCATCAAGGCAGAGGTGAAGGAGCCGCGCCCTTATGTGGCATGGCTGGGCACTTCTCATGAGATGGACGTGCTGGAGTTCTACGCCATGAAGGGCAAGGAGCGGGGAAAAGAGGTGAAAGCCTTGCTGGGTGATGACAGCGACCTGCCGAAATGGCTGAAAAAGAGCTGGCAGAGTGACACTGGCTACGCTTTCCCATCGGGCCACACCATGTTCGCCGCTACCTGGGCGCTGCTGGCTCTGGGCATTCTCTGGCCGCGCCGCCACTTCAAAACCGTGGCCTTTATGATGGCCTGGGCAGTAATTGTAATGGGCAGCCGTTTGATGCTCGGCATGCACTGGCCGCGAGACTTGATGGCCTCTACCGCCATAAGCGCGGTGCTGGTGATCATCGCCTGTTGGCTGACGGAAAGGTTTATTGGGCCACTCAAGCCGCCTCCGGCAGAGCAGCGCGAGATAGCCGAGCGCGAGGCCGAAGAGACAAAATAGCCCCTCAGGGTAGACGGCGCAGGGCAACAACTGGCCGTTTACCCTTTTAACCGGGGAGTGGCGTCCCCATATATTAACTATCACGCCCTTTTTACTGTGGGGCGCTAAGCCCAATAGGGAGTTATGCTACGCTTTTGTCTGAAGTTTATCCTAAGTCGGTTTTATCCGTTCTGAGCATTTCCCAGCTTTGTTTGGAAATGCTAACTTATTAGGTTAGGACGCGTATTTTTGGCATAATTCATCCGGTACATCCGGCATTACAGGAATGAATGTGAAATATTTGCTGATATTTTTAGTTGTGTTGGTCGTGTTGGTGATCTCCATCACCCTCGGCGCCCACAACGATCAGGTGGTAACTTTCAATTATCTGCTGGCGCAGGGCGACTATCGCGTCTCCACGCTGCTGGCTGTGCTATTTGCGACTGGCTTCGTGCTGGGTTGGGTGATCTGTGGTCTGTTCTATCTGCGCGTTCGCCTGTCTCTTGGCCGCGCTCAGCGTAAAATCAAGCGTCTGGAACAGCAAATCGAACCTGAACCTGTGGTTGTTCCCGCTGTCACGCCTACTGTTATCAGTAAGGAATAATCCTTTATGTTAGAGCTGCTGTTTCTGTTGTTGCCCGTTGCGGCCGCCTATGGCTGGTACATGGGGCGCAGAAGTTCTCAGCAGGATAAACAGGAAAATGCTAACCGCCTGTCGCGTGAGTACGTGGCGGGCGTTAACTTTTTGCTGTCCAACCAACAAGATAAAGCCGTCGACCTGTTCCTTGAAATGCTTAAAGAGGACAGCAGCACCGTCGAGGCTCACTTAACGCTGGGCAACCTGTTCCGTTCGCGTGGTGAAGTTGACCGCGCCATCCGCATCCATCAGTCATTGATGGAAAGCGCCTCGCTGACCTTCGAACAACGTCTGCTTGCCGTGCAGCAACTGGGCCGTGACTACATGGCTGCCGGGCTGTATGACCGCGCAGAAGACATGTTCAACCAGCTGGTGAAAGAGCAGGACTACCAAGTCTTTGCTCTGGAGCAGCTGTTGGTCATTCATCAGGCGACCAGCGACTGGCAAAGCGCCATCGAGGTGGCCGAGCGTCTGGTTAAGCTGGGTAAAGACAATCGCCGCAAAGAGATTGCCCATTTCTGGTGTGAACTAGCGCTGCAAGCCATGTCCAGCGACGACCTAGATAAAGCCACCGGCCTGCTGAAGAAAGCCGCCTCGGCCGACAAACTCTGCGCCCGCGTCTCGATCATGCAGGGTCGCATCCTGATGGCTCAGGGCGACTACGCTAAGGCCGCCGACGCCTTAAAACGCGTGCTGGAGCAGGATAAAGAGCTGGTGAGCGAAACCTTGCCGATGCTGCAAGAGTGCTATCAGCACTTAGGCCAGCTGCAAGCCTGGGCCGAATTCCTCAAACGCTGCGTGGATGAAAACACCGGGGCCAGCGCCGAGCTGATTCTGGCTGAGATAATCCAGCAAGCCGAAGGCCGCGAAGTAGCGCAGTTGTACATCAACCGCCAGCTTCAGCGCCATCCGACCATGCGCGTGTTCCATCACCTGATGGATTACCATCTGGCGGATGCAGAAGAGGGGCGTGCCAAGGAGAGTCTGGTCTTACTGCGTGACATGGTAGGGGAGCAGATCCGCACTAAGCCGCGCTATCGCTGCCATAAGTGTGGGTTTACCGCGCATTCGTTGTATTGGCATTGCCCGTCTTGCCGGGCGTGGTCGACCATCAAGCCTATCCGCGGCCTCGACGGCCAATAAAATCCTCGTCGTCCTTTGTATTGTCTCTGTGTTGGCTTCCTCTGTTATTCGGCCCGTCCATGGGCCTCACCCCTTCGGGGCCGCTGCGAGCAGCGTTCAAATCTGCTCCCGGCAGATTTGTCACCCCAGTCACTGACTTAATGTCAGCTCCTGGGGATTCGTGCAGTTGCCGCCTTGATACAATCCAAATGACTTAGAGGATTTCCGGTGATCGGGGCGAGAAAAACTTCGCTTACTTCTTCTTACTGATGGTCTTGCGGACGGAGACCAGCAGGGTGCGGAGTTTTTTGATCTCTTTTTGAGTCAGCGCCGGTTCGGTGTTTTCGCTGGTGTGCTGGTTGTCGATTTCATGTTCTGGATTTTTGGCGGCCTTTTTCCCCTTAGGTGCAAAGCTTTCCTCTAGGCGCTCGCACACTTCGGCACTTAATGAACGCTCTGATTCAGCCGCTGCGGCACGAATTAACTCTTTTAATTCCACAGGTATCTTGATGGTCAGGGTAGATATCTCGCTCATTTTATTCTATTTCCTTCAGCCTAAAGCTTTACGCTATGTCAGCAAAGTTAAGCTGTCTAGTGTGTAACAAATAATTCATAAAAATGTAACACAACGCGCGACTGGGATTTAGGGGAGATGACAGGTAAAATGCGGGCGGCTTTTTCCACTGATGAATTTGCCTTAGCCCGATATCCTTAAAAACTGACAAGAGGTTGACGACATGAAGTCTGAAAATAATATCCATAACAATGACTTAAAATCCTCACCCATTGTCGTTGCTCTCGACTACGCCGATAAGTCGGCGGCGCTGGCCTTTGCCGATCGCATCGACCCGCGCGATTGCCGTTTGAAAGTGGGTAAAGAGATGTTCACCCACTTCGGCCCGCAAATCGTTAAAGACCTGCAGTCTCGCGGTTTTGACGTATTCCTCGATTTGAAATTCCACGACATTCCTAACACTACCGCCCACGCGGTGGCTGCCGCCGCCGATCTCGGCGTGTGGATGGTGAATGTTCACGCCAGCGGCGGGGCACGCATGATGACTGCCGCCAAAGAGGCGTTAACCTCATTCGGGGCCGACGCGCCCCTGCTGATTGCCGTCACCGTGCTGACCAGCATGGAAGGCAGCGATTTGGCTGATCTAGGTATTCAACTCTCTCCGGCGGACTACGCCGAGCGTTTGGCGCGCCTGACACGCGACTGCGGCCTGGACGGCGTGGTGTGCTCCGCGCAGGAAGCCAGCCGTTTCAAAGCCGCGCTGGGGCAAGAGTTTAAACTGGTGACGCCAGGGATCCGCCCGGCGGGCAGCAAAGCCGACGACCAGCGTCGCGTGATGACTCCCGTTGAGGCACTGACGGCGGGCGTCGACTATATGGTGATTGGGCGTCCGATCACCCAATCTGCCGATCCAGCCCAGACCCTGCGTGATATTCGCGCTTCACTGCGTTAAGGCCAGCCGATGAAAAATGATGATAACAGCCGTCTAGTGTACTCCACAGATACCGGCCGAATTGATGAGCCAAAAGCCAAAGTAGAACGCCCGAAAGGTGACGGTATTGTGCGTATTCAGCGCCAGACCAGCGGGCGCAAAGGCAAGGGCGTTTGCCTGATCACCGGCGTAGACGGTGATGACGCCGATCTGGAGAAACTGGCTGCTGAGCTGAAGAAGAAGTGCGGCTGCGGCGGTTCGGTGAAAGAGGGGGTGATCGAGATTCAGGGGGATAAGCGGGATTTGCTCAAACAGCTGCTTGAAGCCAAAGGCATGAAGGTGAAATTAGCCGGTGGCTGATATTGGCTGCATGTCAGAGGCAGCGCTAAATCGGCAAAAATTTTATTTTTTGCCGATTTCACCCGGAAAGACAAATTAAAAACGTGATTGCCAAGGTGCTGCTCTCTCATCAAAGCAGCATCTTGAGAATACCGATTTGTCTTCTTAGTAGAAGACAAATTAAAAAGACCTGAAAAAAGCAAACAACCTATTTTTGTTTTTATCCTTTATTCTGCTTTAACCATTCTTTACTACTATTTACTGACCTGATGTCCTACGATCCCGCCGACTGCTGCACCACCTAATGTCCCTAAAGTACTGCCATCGGTCAGTACTGCACCACCCAATGCACCGGCACCCGCACCAATGGCGGTATTACGGTCGCGTTTAGACCAGTTGCCACAAGCAGTGACTGACATTGCCAAGGTCATCACTAAAGCAATGCTGGCAATACGTTTAGAAGTAAGACTTGATAATTGCATCATGGTAACTCTCCTTAATAGGATTAACTCTCCGACACACTCATAAGTATAGGTAATAACCAATATTTCGCTGAGAAATTAACCAACGCAATATTGCCGCTATCACCTGGGTGTTTAACGCGAGACCTCCGCGAAAAACTAACAATATTCAGAGTGGGTCAAACAGTTATCTCAACTTGCTCAATTTCACATTTTCACCGGGCGCAATAGCGACCCAGTGGAATAAAACTAATGAAATTGGCATTTTTGCACTAGGTGAATAGTCCTAATTCACTGCAAAGTCTTTGGGTCAAAGCACAAAAACCTCATTATTGGCTGATGCAATCCACCGTAATCCCGGCGCTGGTGAGATGCTGCCTCACGGGGACGGCAAGTTGGTCATCGGTGATCACCCGGCTGATGTGGCGCATAGGGCCGAGGGAGTGGCCGGTGATCTGGCCAAACTTGCTGGAATCGGTCAGCACGATATTTTCCACGCCTTTGGCCAGCACGGCGTTGACGATGTCGGCGCGCAGCATATCGCGGCCGGTGAAGCCGGTTTCAGGGGTATAGCCGTCGATACCAATAAATGCTTTGCTGAAGTTGACCTGCTGCAAGCAGAGTTTGGTCAGGGGGCCGACCAGCGTCTGGCTGGCTTTTTGATACATCCCGCCGAGCAAAATCACCTCGCACGGCATGCTTTTTAATAGGGTGGCGATGTAGCTGCTGACCGTGACCACCGTCAGGCTGCGCTTATCACTCAGATATTGCGCCAACAGCGCGACGCTGCTGCCGCTTTCGAAAAATACGGTTTCACCCTCTTGGATCAGCGACGCGGCATATTGGGCCAGCTTTTGCTTGCGGCCAAAATTGGACATCATGCGCTGGTCCACATCATCGGTCTGCACCGCCACGGCAAATCCGTGCTCTCGGCGCAGATAGTTGCGCCCTTCGAGCAAAGTCAGATCATGGCGAATGGTCACTTCTGATACCTGACATACCTGCGCCAGCGTGCTGACGCTAACCCGCTGTTTATCATTCACCCATTGCAAAATAATCTGCTGTCTGTCGTTCATGCGATTCCGAAACAGCGGGCAACCTGTTGATTACCCGCATTGTGGTAGGGAAGGGTTAGAGCGAGTGCTCGGTACGGGCGATGATATCATCCTGTGCTTCAGGTGATAAGGCCGTGAAAAATGCCGAGTATCCGGCGACGCGCACCACTAAATCCCGGTAATGCTGCGGCGTCTCTTTGGCTTTCAGCAAAGTTTCGCGCGACACAATGTTGTACTGCACGTGCCAGCCGCGATGCTCTTCAAAGAAAGTGCGTAGCATGAGCATCAGCGTTTGCCGGTCGTGCGGGTTTTCCAGCGAAGCCGGGTTCAACTTCTGATTGAGCAACACGCCGCCGAGGATCGCCTCGGTCGGCAGTTTTCCGAGGGAGTTGAACACCGCCGTTGGCCCAAGATGGTCCGTACCGGAAGAGGGGCTGGCACCCTCAGCCAGCGGGGTGAAGGCTTTGCGACCATCCGGCGTGGCGGTGGTGGCGGCGCCGAAAGGCACGTTGGCGGAAATTGATGAGGTGCCCGCGTAATAGGTGCCGCCAATCGGGCCGCGCCCAAATCGGGTGTTGTGATAGTTCGACAGCTCGTCGATATAGCACTGATAAGCGCGAACCAGCAGGTCGTCTACCTCGTCGCAGTCATTGCCATATTTGTCCGCGCCGTTGATGAGTCGCTGGCGCAGGCGCTCGCCGTCTAGCCCGTCGTAGTCGGACGCCAGCGCCGCCGCCAGCTCTTGCTGACCAACCTGACCCTGCTCGAACACCAGCTTTTTGACTGCTGCCAGACTGTTGCCCAGATTGGCGATCCCCACCTGTAAGCCCGACACCCAATCATATTTCGCACCACCCTGTTTGATGGTTTTGCCGCGCTCGATGCAGTCATCAACCAGTGCCGAGCATAAGATGTCGTGGGCATTTTCTTCCAGCACGGTATCCACCACGCACTCCACTTCAATTGATTTGCGGGTGTAGTAGCGGATCTGCTCATCCCACTGGGCGAAGGCCTGTTCGAAATTGTCGAAGTTACCCAGCGACAGCCCGCGCTGCTGCGGTAAGAAGCAGCGGCCGCTTTTGGCGTCTTTGCCTTGCTCCAGCGCCGCCAGCATTACGCGGGCGAAGTTGATGAAACTCATGCCGGTGCAGCGATAGCCCCACTTGCCGCCGACGGCGGTTTCGATGCAGCCAATCGCGGCGTAGTCATAGGCGTCCTGCGGCTCGACGCCGAGTTTGATGAATTCAGGAATGACAATTTCATCATTATTGAAAGCCGGCATGCCGAAGCCGCAGCGAATCACCTGCACGCAGGCGTCGAGGAAGTCATCGCTGATCCCGGCGTGATAGCGCACGCTGAGGTTGGGCTGGGTAGAGCGCAACTGGCCGCATGACTCCAGAATGGCGTAAGAGAGTGGGTTGACGGCGTCGCTGATCTGGCCGTCGCGCCACTGCTGGCCGCCAATGGTGACATTTTGGTACAGCGGGCTGCCCGCCGAGGCTTTGGAGTGGGTGCCGGAGCGGATTTTGTTGACCTCCAGCAGCTTCAGCCAGCAGCTTTGCAAAAGCTCGATGGCAGCGTCGCGGCTCAGGGTTTCAGCCACTTCCACATCGCGGCGATAGTAAGGATAGAGATATTGGTCGAGGCGACCGAAGGAGACCGAGTGGCCGTTGGATTCGATTTGCAGAATCAGCTGGATGAAGTAGCACAGCTGCAACGCCTGCCAGAAGGTCTGCGGCGGCTGGTGGGCAATAAGCTCGCAGTTTTCGGCCATGCTCAGCAGTTCGCTGCGGCGCGCTTCGCGGCTCTCCGTCGCCGCCATTTTCCGCGCCAGCGCAGCAAAACGCAGGATGTGCTCGCCCACCGCCGCTAGCGTGATATCAATCGCCTTCAGCAGCTGCTCTTTATGCAGGTCTTCCCAGTCGGTGAGTTGCAGTCGTTCGCGGCGCTCGGCCACTTTGTTGCGCAGCCCGTCCAGCCCGAGATCGAGCAGCAGCGGGAAGTTGACCGCCAGATGCGCGTCGCCGGAGGTCATATTGCCTTCCGCCTTGACGATGCCACTGTCGAGCAGGGCCTTCTGCTCATCGGTGAACATGCCGTAGCAGCGATCTTGAACCGTCTGGCCGCGCCACCACGGGCACAGCTGGTGAAGGATGTCCTTGTTCGCTTCGCTGACCGAGAAACCGGCTCCCGGCCTGTCGCCCAGTGCGTCAATTTCACTTTCAATCCAGCCGACAGTGTACTCAGGGAAAATCGGCGCGGCGCGCACTTCACTGGCTTGGTTGCCGATGATTAACTCGTCGTGCTTAATCCAGATGGTGCGTTGTTGCAGATGCTCGGCCAGCGCCATTGCCCGGCGCACGGCCAGCG
Organism: Ewingella sp. AOP9-I1-14; assembly: GCF_052375995.1. Classification (NCBI taxonomy): domain Bacteria; kingdom Pseudomonadati; phylum Pseudomonadota; class Gammaproteobacteria; order Enterobacterales; family Yersiniaceae; genus Ewingella; species Ewingella sp. AOP9-I1-14. The sequence continues at coordinate 148,801 of NZ_JBQSVA010000001.1, read as the reverse complement.
GTTTGTCGGCATGCTGTTGATAAACATGGGTATAGTGCTGCGCGCGTTCGGTACAGATAGGCGGTTTGACGATATGAATCAGCGCCTCTTTGTGTGCTTTGATGCGGTCAGACAGATGTTCCAGCTTCAGTTGAGTCATTATTATTATCCTCTTAGTAGGGCAGTCAGCCCCTTTTCGGCGGCGTAATCTTGGGCAAACGTCAGCAGATCGGGGTCATTCAGCGGCTGGCGCGGGGCCAGATAGGGTTGGTTGAGCAGAGCGTATTTATTGATGCCCAGCGTGTGGTAAGGCAGAAAATGGATCTCCTGGCAGCCGGTTTCCTCAGCGGCGAAGTCGACAATCGCCCGTACCGAGGCGCGGTCGGCATTGAAGTCAGGGATCAGCGGCACGCGGACAATCAGCGACTGCCCGGCATGAGCCAGTCGGCGGAAATTATCCAGCACGCGCTTGGCCGAGCCGCCGGTCAGGCGTTTAAACGCCGTTTCATCTACGTGCTTTAAGTCGGCCAGCAGCAGATCCAGCACGTCCAGTGAGGGTTCGATGTATTTCCACGGCACGTGCAGGCAGCTTTCAACCGCCGTGTGCAACCCCTCTTGGCGGCAGCGTTGCAATAGCCGGTGAGTCACCTGCGGCTGCATGAAAGGCTCGCCGCCGGAGAGGGTGACGCCACCGCCGGTGCGCAGATAGAAGGCTTTGTCGCGCAGGATCTGCTGCATCAGATGGTCTACATCCGCCGACTCGCCGCACAGGCTCAAGGCCCCGGCGGGGCAGACGCGCTCAATGGCGGCCCGGTCGGCGGCGCTGAAGTTCTCGCGGCGGATAATCAGCTTGCCGTCTTCTACATTAATAGCGTGCGGAAAGGCGCTGGCGCAGTAGCTGCAGCCTTCACTGCATAAGCGCGGGTCGAACAAAATGTCCGGCTCGGCCGAGCGGCTCTCCGGGTTCTGGCACCAGGTGCAGCCTAGAGAACAGCCTTTGAGGAACACCACGGTACGCACTCCCGGCCCGTCGTGGGTTGAATAGCGTTGAAGGTTAAAAATCATCGAGGTACTCCAAGCAAAAACGGCCTATTTATTTTCTTTCGCAATTAAGCTACTTTCATTCGAAAGTGATTTTGACTGCGATCAACAAAATAGGCGTTTGAAAGAGTAGACTCATCGATACTTTGTTTTGGTTCACAAGTTTAAGGAGAGAGGGATGGAGCTTTATCTGGATACCGCCGACGTTGGCGCGGTAAAACGACTATCACGCATCCTGCCGTTGCAGGGTGTTACTACCAACCCGAGCATTGTGGCGAAAGAGCGCAAATCGCTATGGGAAGTCCTGCCTGCCTTGCGTGACGCACTGGGCGGAACCGGCAAACTCTTTGCGCAGGTGCTGGCGTCTGATGCCGAGCAAATGGTTGCCGAAGCGGTGAGCATGACCCAGCGCGTGCCGGGTTTAGTGGTCAAAGTTCCGGTGACGGCGGAAGGCTTGGCAGCAATTAAAAAGCTCAAGCTGATGAACATTCCCACGCTGGGAACGGCGGTTTATGGCGCGGGTCAGGGGCTGCTTTCTGCGCTGGCCGGGGCGGAATATGTCGCGCCCTACGTCAACCGTCTGGACGCGCAGGGCGGTGACGGCATCGCCATGGTGACAGAGCTGCAACAGCTACTGAGCCTGCATGCGCCCGGCGCTAAAGTGCTGGCCGCCAGTTTCCGCACGCCGCGTCAGGCGATGGACTGCTTGCTCGCGGGCTGTCAGTCAATCACTCTGCCGGTGGACGTCGCCGAGCAGCTGCTGACCACGCCCGCCGTGACCGCCGCCGTGGCGCAGTTCGACAATGACTGGCAACAGGCTTTCGGGCGCAGCACGCTGGATTAATTCCGCACTCTACTCATCGACTTATCTAACCCGCCTCGGCATCCCCGACGCGGGTTTTTTTATGCCTGAAAATCCTCCAGACATTTAAATGAAACTAGCGATCTATAAAAAAGAAACGTCGTTTCAAAAATATGTGTTTGATCACTTTTATAACTTCCGGAAATGGATACCTTAGCGATCATTGAAAGAGCCGATGAGAGAACCAAGTCGTCACGCCAACCGGGAATGGCACGTTACACCCTTAACCCTAGCTTTCACTACAACACCGCCCGGCGCTGGCAAAACAGTGCCGTGAGCGAATAAAACGATCAGGTGGAAACAACATGCAAATCAAACGTGCTATAGAAAAAATTCCCGGTGGGATGATGCTGGTGCCGCTGTTTATCGGTGCCCTTTGCCATACCTTTGCGCCGGACGCGGGTAAATATTTCGGGTCATTCACCAACGGGCTGATTTCCGGCACCGTGCCGATTCTGGCGGTGTGGTTCTTCTGTATGGGCGCGTCAATCAAGCTCAGCGCCACGGGGACGGTGCTGCGTAAATCCGGCACGCTGGTGGTGACTAAAATCGCCGTGGCCTGGGTGGTCGCCGCGTTGGCGTCGCACTTTATTCCGGAAAACGGCGTCGAGTTTGGCTTCTTCGCCGGGCTGTCTACGCTGGCCTTAGTGGCGGCGATGGATATGACCAACGGCGGCCTGTACGCCTCGGTGATGCAGCAATACGGCACCAAAGAAGAGGCGGGCGCTTTCGTGCTGATGTCTCTGGAATCCGGCCCGTTGATGACCATGATCATCCTCGGCACTGCCGGTATCGCCTCTTTCGAACCTCACGTATTCGTCGGCGCCGTTCTGCCTTTCCTGGTTGGGTTTGCGTTGGGTAATCTTGATTCTGAATTGCGCGAGTTCTTCGGCAAAGCCGTGCAGACGCTGATCCCATTCTTCGCTTTCGCTTTGGGGAATACCATCAATCTGGCGGTGATTGCACAAACCGGCCTGTTAGGTATCGCACTGGGTATCGCGGTGATTATCGTCACCGGCATCCCGCTGATTCTGGCCGACAAGTTTATCGGTGGAGGTGACGGCACGGCAGGCATCGCAGCATCAAGTTCCGCCGGAGCCGCCGTCGCCACCCCGGTGTTAATCGCCGAGATGGTCCCCCAGTTCAAAGCCGCCGCCCCGGCAGCCACCGCGCTAGTCGCCACCTCGGTCATCGTAACCTCGATTCTGGTACCGATTATTACCGCGATGTGGTCGCGCAGAGTGAAGAACAAAGCCATCAAGGGGAAAGTGAATTTGGATGACCAAATGGCGAGAATTAAGTAAGTAGGGGCTGCTGCCCGGGGGCGCTTCTTAACTTCAAATTCAAATTTAAGACCGTGGACGTCGGCGCAAACCGGCCTTAAGGTCAAAACCGTGCGCTGCCGCCACACCGGCCTTAAGGGGCGCCTTTCGCCGCGCCCCTTAAGAATCCCCGGCTCTTTACTGCGCGCTCCGCTCGCTAGGTGGACGTGTTTCAGGTGCACCTGTTCTCCACCGCCCTCCCTATCAATAAAGAATGTCGCCGCTTAGGCGGTGCCTTCGCTTCAGACTTCGAGCCTTTGGTCTCGAACCGTTCGCTCAGCGCCATTTTTGAGCGCGGTTTTGAGACATTTCAACCGTACCGTTTCAGTGGAGTGCTATTCTGCTCCCGCCCCTAAATAGGGGAAGGAGCAAGTCAAAAAAACAATGAAACGGTTCGGTGTAAATGCCAGTAAGTCGCATTCAGAAGTGACGCCGAGGGAGTGGTTCGAGACCAAAGGCTCGAAGCCCGAACTGAGGGAACCGCCTAAGCGGCGGCACTTCGCGACGAACACAGTGGCCGCAACACGTCCATTCCGACCCTGCGAAGCCTCGATCTACCAGCAGCAAAAAACGCAGGATTCCAAAGGGTTTCGTTTAAAACCCTTTGGGCCAGTGTGGGCGGCGAGCCCACGGTTTTGACCTTAAGGCCGGTGTGGCGGCAGCGCACGACCTTGACCTTAAACTTAAAAAGGTGAACAGCAGTTCACCCACCTGATCCTAACATGGGCATTTCCCCATCTTGCCGCCTTCACTCGGGAATCTGGCTTCCAAACATCTGCGATGAAACTCGCGCTCCGACAGCGGCGTGCCTCTTGGGTGGCGAACGCGAAAGTGCGCCACGTAATTGCCGTAATCCTGCACGCCAACCATCAGCCGGAAGCTTTGGGCGGCGCGGCGTCCGGCGAGTTTTAGCCACTGCAAAGCGTTCTTCGGACGCGGCTCGACCACGAACAGGGGGCGGCAGCGGTGGATGACTAGCGCCGCGGGCCGCGGCGCTTTCAACAGTAAACAGTTTTCAGACATTGCGGGCCTCCCGGCGTTGTACCACGGCGGTTTCATGCACGGTCGGGGTGGCGGAGTTCAGTGCGCGGCGGATCACGAAGAACGACGACACCAGCATGGTGACGGCGACCAGCATAAAGAAGGCGCACAGCGCGGCGTTGATCTGATTGTTAATCACGATGGTGTGCATATCGGCAAGAGTTTTGGCCGGTTTAATGATTTCACCGCTGTCGATGCCTGCCGAGAATTTCTTCGCCTGAGCGAGGAAACCGATCGACGGCTTCTCGTGGAAAATCTTCTGCCAGCCCGCCGTCATAGAGGTCACAAACAGCCACACGGTCGGCAGAATGGTTACCCACGCATAGCGCTGCTTCTTCATTTTAAACAGCACCACGGTGCCGAGGATCAAGGCCATCGACGCCAGCATCTGATTGCCGATACCAAACAGCGGCCACAGCGTATTGATGCCGCCCAGTGGGTCGACCACGCCCTGATAGACAAAGAAGCCCCAGCCAGCGACCGCCACGGTGGTTCCGGCTATGGTGCCAACCCAAGAACGGTTATTAGCCAGAGAAGGCACGGCGACGCCCACCAAGTCTTGCACCATAAAACGGCAGGCGCGGGTACCGGCATCCACGGCGGTAAGGATGAACAGGGCTTCGAACAGGATGGCGAAGTGATACCAGAACGCCATCATGGCGCGGCTATTAAACACTTCGGTGATGATGTGCGCCATGCCCACGGCAAAGGTCGGTGCGCCACCGGCGCGGGAGAGAATGGAGTTCTCACCCACGTCTTTGGCAATCAGCGCCAGCGTGTCCGGCGTCACCACAAAGCCCCAGCTGTTAATCACCTGCGAAGCACTCTCTACCGTGGTGCCAATCAGCGCCGCCGGGGAGTTCATAGCGAAATAGACGCCCGGATCGATAACCGAGGCGCAGATCATCGCCATAATCGCCACGAAGGACTCCATCAGCATCGCGCCGTAGCCGATAAAGCGGATATGGCTTTCGCGCTCGACCAGCTTAGGCGTGGTGCCGCTGGAAACCAGCGCGTGGAAACCCGAAATGGAGCCGCAGGCAATGGTGATAAACAGGAACGGGAAAAGGCCGCCGGAGAACACCGGGCCGCTGCCGTCGATAAACTTAGTTACCGCGGGCATTTTCATTTCAGGCATAGCAAATACGATGCCCACCGCCAACCCGGCAATGACGCCGATTTTCAGGAAGGTAGAGAGGTAATCACGCGGGGCCAGCAGCAGCCAAACCGGCAGAACCGAGGCGATAAAGCCGTAAATCACCAACACCCAGGTCAGCGTGGTGCCGTGCAGCGTGAAGAACGGCCCCCAGTAAGGATCCGCCGCTACGTTGCCGCCGTAAATAATCGCCAGCATCATCAGCACGAAGCCAATAATCGATACTTCGGCAATTTTGCCCGGACGCAGGAAGCGCATATAAGCGCCCATAAACAGCGCGATAGGAATGGTCGCGGCGATGGTGAACAGCCCCCACGGGCTGTCTGCCAGCGCTTTAACCACCACCAGAGCCAGCGCGGACAGGATAATAATCATCACGCCCAGCGCGCCTAGCATGGTGATCACTCCGGCGAATTGCCCCAGCTCCTGCTTGGCCATTTCACCCAGCGAGCGACCATCGCGGCGGGTTGAGATGAACAGAATAAGGAAGTCTTGCACCGCGCCCGCCAGCATCACGCCGACCAGGATCCAGATAGTGCCCGGCAAGAAGCCCATCTGCGCGGCCAGGATCGGGCCGACCAGCGGGCCTGCACCGGCAATTGCTGCAAAGTGGTGGCCGAACAGCACCCATTTATTGGTGGGAACATAGTCCAGGCCGTCATTGTGGCGCTCGGCGGGCGTCATGCGACGGTCATCCAGCTCAAACACTTTCTTGGCGATAAACAGACTGTAGAAACGGTAGGCGATGCTGTAACAGGCGATGGCTGCTATCACCAGCCACACCGCGTTGACGTGCTCTCCGCGGCTGAGGGCCAACATGCCAAAGGCAAAGGCGCCGATTAACGCCACCACCAGCCAGGTTATCCCGGACTTGACGCTTTTCATGTGTACTACTCCTTGTGTCACGGGTCCTGTAGGCCCGCTTTATGTTTTATAGGTGCAGAGTTTGGGTGAGGTATGAATGGAACATGCTCAACCGCAGCGCAGAAGTTCCTGAACGATCAGCTTAAATCCCAGTTTTAAGGTAGTGGCTTGGCGGCGACAGGTGAAATGAGAACAACAGAATTGTGATATGGCTTGGGATTTCGTTGGGTAAGGGGGCGGGGAGCACAGAAAAAATGCGCAATAAGATGAATAAATACAAAAAAAAACCGGCCAGCAAAGCTGACCGGTTGAGCCTGAGCGGTTAAGCGATTATTCAGCAGCAGCCGGTTTTGGCTGGCCTGGTTTATGGTCGCGCATTTTTTCCATTTTCTCAGCGCGCTTCTGGTAGTTCTCATTGAACTGTTTCTTCTGCTCTGGCGTCAGCAGGTTGTACATTTTGTTCTCAGCACGGGCGCGTTCTAGCATGTGCTGGGACTGCGCCTGGGTGATGGTATCAATCTGCGATTTCACTTTGGCTTCATCGAAGCTGTCAGAGGCGACCAGGCCGTGCATGGTGTCCATCTGCGCTTTCATGGCCGCGCGGTCAGGGCGTGCGCCGCTGTCTTTCATGATCTCTTTCATCTGAGTTTTTTGCTGCTCAGTCAGGTTCAGGCCAGCGAACGGGTTCATGTGGTGCGGGCCTTTATGGTGCATCATTTTGCCTTGAGTGGCAGGTGCATCAGGTGCTGGCGTAGTATCAGCGGCGAAAGCGAAAGAAGCCGAGCTCAGAGCCAGAGTTGAAGCCACAATCATTGCGGTAAGTTTACGCATTATTAGATTCCTCATAGGGTTTCAGGCACGTTGCCCGTTTTGTGTTGACGAAGGAAAGTCTAAACCTATGAATGAATAGTAATACGAGGAAGATGTAAAAGAGTGAAAGGTGCGCTAACGTTTTTCCGCCGAAAGTGGAGAAAACGTTTAGAAAGCGTAAGGTTGCAAACGATCCCTTAGCACTTGCTCAGAATTATCCGACCGCAAAGCGGGTTGCAAAAACATTATCACGGTTAATGTTTGGCCACCAGACGACACCTAAACTAATCATTCTCCGTTTAACCTCGGTTTCGTTCGCCATGAATTAACCAATCTGCCTATAATAGTTGGCATTTCATTAACATTATCTATAACAGTGAATGACTCTATGGCACTTTCTCGTTATGAAAATCTGGCGCAGACCCTGCGTCGGCAGATTGATTCACAGGTGTGGCTGCCCGGCGACAAACTGCCGTCGCTGCGAGATAGCTGTAAACAGTCCGGCCTGAGCTTGATGACCGTCCTACAGGCGTACCAGCTGCTGGAAAGTCAGGGCGTAATCGTTGCCCGGCCGCAGTCGGGCTATTACGTCGCGCCGCGCAAGGTGCGCGAGCTGAATCGCCGCGCCAATCAAACTCTGCACGCCGCCGAGCAGGTGGATGTTAATGACGCCATTTTCGACATTCTCAAAGGTGGCCAAGACCCGTCGGTGGTGCCTTTAGGCTCGGCATTCCCGGACCCAACTTTGTTCCCCCAGCCGCGCCTTGCCCGCTCCCTGGCCAGCGCGGTGCGCCGCATGTCGCCACACAGCGCCATGGCCAATCTGCCGCCGGGCAACGAGGAGCTGCGCCGCAACATAGCCCAGCGTTACGCCCAAAACGGCATGGAAGTGCCGCCGGACGAAATTGTCATTACCTCGGGGGCCATGGAGTCGCTGGGCCTCAGCCTGCAAGCCGTCACCGAGCCTGGAGACTGGGTGGCGATTGAGTCGCCCGCGTTCTATGGGGTGCTACAGGCGATTGAGCGCCGTAAGCTGAAAGCCGTGGCGATCCCGACCGACGTGCGCAACGGCATGGATCTCGACGCCTTGGAGCAGGCGCTAGATACCTATCCGATCAAAGCCTGCTGGCTGATGTCCAACTTCCAGAACCCTCTCGGCTGCACGCTGTCGGTAGAGAAGAAGGCCCGGCTGGTGGCGATTTTGCAGGCCCACGGCGTGGCGCTGATTGAAGATGATGTTTATGGCGAGCTGTACTTCGGCGGTGAGCGACCTATGCCGCTCAAAGCGTCGGAAAATCGCAGTGAAATTCTGCACTGCTCCTCATTCTCAAAATGTCTGGCTCCCGGCTTTCGCGTTGGCTGGGTGGCGGCGGGGGCCTACGCCGCGCGCATCCAGCGATTGCAGCTGATGAGCACCTTGTCAGCCAGCGTGCCGGTTCAGCTGGCGTTGGCCGACTATATGCAGCAGGGCGGCTATGACACCCATCTGCGCCGCCTGCGTCGCCAGCTGGAACAGAGACAAATGGCGATGTTCAACGCCATCACCGAGACTTTTCCGTCGAGCGTGTCTGTGTCTCAGCCGCAAGGGGGATATTTTTTATGGCTGGATTTAGGCGAAAAGGTGGATGCGGCGAAGGTCTATCAGCGTGCGCTGGCGCAGGGAGTGAGCATTGCGCCCGGCACCATGTTCGCGGTGGACGATCGCTACCGGCACTGTATTCGTATCAATACCTCGTTTGAATGGGGCCCGCACACCGCGCGGGCCATCCAGATTATTGCCAATATTGTGACTGACGAGCTGAAGCACTGACCTGATCTGAAAGGCGACTAGGCTTCATTCTCACGCAAGGTTTTACCAACGTTGCCGCCGGGGTGAACCGCCAGCAGCGTCTGCTTATCAAAGCCGTTGCGCAGCATGATGCAGCCACAAATCGCGTCGAAGATAGCCAGCACCAGCACAATTGAGGTGGTGGCGAGCATGTCCAGCGGGTCGATCTCCCGCTGGATATGGGTCTTCAACACCAGCTTTGAAGCCAGCGCAATGGCCGAATCCAGATTCTCCGTCACGCTAATCAGCGTCACCCCTTTGCTGGCAAGGGTTGGCAACAGACGAGTCAGCTCTTCCGAATTCCCCCCGCGCGAAATCATGATAACCACGTCGTCGCTGCGCAGGAAACCGAGATCGCCGTGGGCGGCGTCAGTCGGATTGAGGTAAATCGCCGGTTGCTCGACACAGGCCAGCATGTGCGCCACTTTGCGTGCCGCGATACCCGAGGTGCCGACGCCGGTCACGGCTATCTTGCCTTTACATTCCGCGAGGGTGTTGAGCACCCGCTGCCAGACCTGCTGGTCGATATTCTGCTGCAGAGCCAGAATCTCTTGGCTATAGGTCTGCCAGCCCGCACAGGCTAGCTGCCACTCATTGGCGTCAAGGGATGGCGACATATCAAACATCCTCCTGCATCAGGCGTCGGTATTTCATGTGGTCGTGGTACATCTCATGGAACACTTTATATTTGCGGTCGTAATACTCTTTAATTTTGTTGGTCTGCGGCGTCACGGTTTTACCAATGCGGCTCATCGCCGCCATGGCTTCCGGTAGGGAGTCATAGGCTCCGGCGGCCACTGTGCCCATCATGGCGCTGCCCAACAGCATGGCTTCACTCTCTTCCGGCAGTAACATCGCGCAGCCCGTGGCGTTGGAGTGCTCTTGCACAAACACCGGGTTCTTGGTGCCGCCGCCGCTCGCCATCATGGTGTCGATGGAGTAGCCGCTCTGATTCATGGTTTCAATGATATGGCGCGTGCCTAACGCCAGCGCCTGAATGGTCGCCAAATAGTGCAGCGCCATATCTTCCGGGGTGCGCGACAGTTTGAGGCCAGTCAGGGTGCCGGTCAGCGTTGGGTTTGCGCGCGGCGAACGGTTGCCGTGGAAGTAGGGCAGCATATGAATATCTTTGGTAAGGAAGGCGATGTTCTCCGGCTCGCCGGCCATTTTGCGCAGAATGCCGTTCAGCACTTCATAAATAGTTTTGCCACTGTCTTTGCCCTGTTTCAGCAGATCCTGATAGCAAGGGTGCGACTGAATTACGTGGTCGATAAGCGCGCCGGTGGTGGACTGCCCGCCCTCGTTCAGCCAGTAATCCGGCAAGATCGCCGAGTAGTATGGTCCCCAGATGCCGCTGATATAGCGCGCGCTGCGTGACATCGCCATGTGCGCCGTCGAGGTGCCGCCAATCAGCGCGATACGATGGTCGAAGTCGGCCGTTTCGCCAGATGCGCCGCTGGCACCTAAGATCCCCAAACTGCCCGCGTGGGCGTCAATGATTGACACACTCACCGCCGTGCCGGGCATCAGGCCCATTTCACTGGCGGCGCGTTGAGTCAGTCCATGGCCCAAAGGTTGGCCCATGGTTTTCACTTCGCTGCCGATTTTCGCCGCGTTGTTTTCCAGCAAATCTTCCAGCCCGATCTGTTTGAAATAGCTCGGATCCCATCTGTCTTCGTGACCGATATAGGTCCACTTACAGACGGTGGAGCAGAGAGAGCGGGTTGGGTCCTGCGTGGCGCGCCAAGTCAGGAAGTCTGGCAGGTCAAACAGATGACCGACGTTGTTCCAGGTGCTCGGCATGTGCTGCTTCAGCCACAGCAGTTTTGGCGTTTGCATTTCAGGCGAGATAATACCGCCGACAAACTCCAGCACGCGGTGACCGGTGGCGTTGATGCGCTCGGCCTGCGTAATGGCGCGGTGGTCCATCCATACAATGATATTCTGCTCATTGCGCCCGGACGGGCTGACGGTCAGCGGTTTACCTTCTTTATCCAGCACCACCAGTGAGCAGGTGGCGTCGAAGCCCAAGCCTTTCACCTGAATCGGGTTGATATCGGCCTGACTCATCGCGTCTTTTACCGCGTTACACACCGCTTGCCAGATCTCGTCGGAAGACTGCTCGACAAAATCAGCTTTAGGGCGGAATAAGGTAATATCGCGGCTGGCCTGACCCACCCGGCGTCCTGTCATATCAAACACGCCTGCGCGAGCACTGCCTGTCCCGACGTCAACGCCAATAAAATAACTCGCCATGTTTCTTTCCCTTAATGTTCTAAAAGTCTGTCAGGACTTACGATTCTGTAAAGCGATAAACAGGATCAATACTCCGCCCCATAACGCCATAGTTAAGTAGCTGCTCACGCCCATCAGGTTCAGACCACTTTCCAGCATTTGCAGTACCACCAATGCCAGAACCAGTCCCAACACGCGACCAAAGCCGCCATCCGGGTTAATGCCGCCGAGGACCGAAGCCAAAATCGTGACCAGTAAATAGGAGTCGCCGTAACCCGCCTTGGCCGAGTTAAATTTCGACATCATCAGCAGCGCCGCGCCCCAGCCCAGCAGGGCGGAAAGCACGTAAACCGCGATAGTGACTTTGTGAGTGTTCACGCCGCTAAAGCGCGTGGCCTGCTCGTTAGACCCCATCAGATACAGGCTGCGGCCAAGGGTGGTGTGCTCGAGCAGCACCCACAGCAGCACGGCGACCAGCAGGAACAGCAGCAGGGCGACGGGAATGCCCAGCAGGCTGCCGTTGCTCAAATACTGAATGGCTTTCGGAAAGCCGGAGATCACCGTGCCGTTGGTCAGAAGAATGTTTAGCCCGGAGATCAGCGTCATGGTGCCGAGGGTGGCGAGGATAGGCGACACCCCGATGTAGGCGATTAATACGCCGTTTAGCGAGCCGATCGCCAGCGCCACGGCCAATCCCGCCAGCATCGCCAGCAGGAAGAAGGCGGGCTGGTCAGGGTGGGCGACCAAAATCGCCGCCATCACCAGCGAACAGGCGTTGGCTCCGGCGATCACCGACAGGTTAATCCCGCCGGTCAGCATGGTGATGCCCATTCCCAGCGCCAACATGCCCAAGATAGGCAGCTGGGAAGAGATTGACTGGAAGTTACCCAGACTAAAGAAGCGACCACCGAGCGTGAAAGAGAACAGCACGGCGACGGCCAGAATGATCAGCAACTGCAAACGGATGATGCGGTCACCGGGGAAAAATCGGGTTAAGGTTGTCATGTTACATTCCCTTCGCCAGTTTGCGTTTTTCGTTCCAGGCGGTGCTACTGATGCTGACCAAAATGATCACGCCGCTGAAAACTTGGTGCCAATAAGAGGAGATACTCAGCAGGGTCAGGCCGTTTTGCAGGAAGGCCAGCAGCATCACGCCCAGCACGGTGCCAGTCAGTGAGCCGCGCCCACCGGTCATGCTGGTGCCGCCCAATACCACGGCAGCCAGCACCGTCAGCTCATAACCTAGCAGCGAATTAGGAGCCACCGACTGGGTGATTTGTGCTTGTACCACTGCCGCGATGCCCGCCAACAGCCCCATAAAGCCGTAAACATAAAAGTGCAGACGCAGGATGTTTAGCCCAAGGCGTGAGGCCGCGTCGCGGTTGCTGCCCATGGCGTAGATTTGACGCCCGACGCGAGTGCGGTTCATCAGCACGCCGGTGGCGATAATCACCCCCAGCAGGCTGAGCAGCGGCAGCGTCAGGCCATAGTCATAGCCATCGCCAGCGGTGAATGAGAACCAGTTGATGCCATTCATAAACCAGTCCGGGAAGCCGTACAGCCAGGTGCCGTTAGTCAGATACACCAGCAGGCCGTAGAACAGGTTCAGGGTGGCGATGGTGATGATAATCGCCGGAACGCGCAGCCAGTAAACTAAGAAGCCGTTGACCAGCCCGAGCAGCAGGCCCACGCCCATCGCCATACCAAACGCCAGCGGGAAGCTGCCGCCGTGGTGGATGATGTAACTCGCCATCACGTATTGGCCAATGGAGGTCATGGCCGGGAAGGAGATGTCGATGCCTCCCGCAATCAGCACCACAAACAGGCCACAGGCCAGAATGCCAAGAATGGCGTAGCTGGTGGCGACATCAGTCAGGTTGCCGAGGGTTAAGAACTCTTTGGTGCTGACGCTCAGGCCAATCGCCAGAACCAACACCAGTAAACCCAACCAGAACTCGTGCTGGCCGATGGCTTTACTCAGCCAACTTCTTTCCATTTTTGAACTACCCATTAATCACCTCCGCAATCTGCGCTTCGCTGCACTGGTGCGGGGCGAATTCAGCAATCAGTTCGCCTTTACGCATCACCAGCACGCGGTGACTGTTGTAATAGGCTTCCGGGATCTCGTCACAAATCATCAAAACCGCCATGCCGGACTCAGCGAGATCGCGCGCAATTCGGTAGATCCCCTCTTTGTTGGCGATATCTACGCCCACGGTCGGCGAATCCAAGATCAGAATGTGCGGATGAGTCGCCACCCACTTGGCAATGGCAATACGCTGCGCATTACCGCCCGAGAGGGTTTTCACCGGCAGGCCGCTGTCCGAGACTTTAATGTTCAAATCGCGGATCAGGTCTTTAACCACTGACGCGGCTTTACGGTGATCCATCAAGCCCGCGCGGGTGTGCAGTTTGTTGAAAATTGACACCAGCGTGTTGTCGTAAATCGACTGCTCCATGATTAAGCCTTGGGTCAGGCGGTCTTCTGACACATAGGCAATGCCGTGACGAATGGCATCGCGGTTGCTGCGTAAAGTGACTTTCTTGCCATTCACTTTGATGTCGCCGCTGTCCGGCTGGCTCATACCAAACAGGCTCATGCACAGTTCGGTGCGCCCGGAGCCTAACAGGCCAATAATCGAGGTGATCTCCCCCTGGCGCAGTGACAGGGAGATATCCTGATACTGCCCGGCGCGGCTGAGATGGCTCACTTCCAGCAAAGGCGTGACGTCCGCCGGTGCGCGATGCGGCAGGTGGCTGTAGCTGAAACGCTGGCCGGTCATCAGGAAGGCCAGCTCATTGCTGTCGAGCTGGCTGGCCGGGTAAGTGCCCACCAGTTTGCCGTCGCGCATCACGCTAATGCGATCGGCCACTTCCATCACTTCGTCCAGACGGTGGCTAACAAACACCACGCAAATCCCGGCGGCTTTCAATTCGTTGACCACGCGCAGCAGGCCGTTAACCTCGGTGCGGGTGAGGGAGGCGGTCGGTTCGTCCATGATAACCAGACTCGCGTCTGCAGCGATTGCCCGGCATATTGCCACCAATTGACGGTCGGCGATCGACAGCTTTTCCACTTTACGATCCGGGTCGAGAGAAACCCCTACGCGTTGCATTGCGGCAATGGCTTTTTTGCGCATTGCCTCGCGATGTACCCAGAAATCGCCGCCCGGCAAATAACGGTGAATGGCAATATTTTCGGCCACGGATAAATTGGGGAATAACGACAGGTCCTGATAAATAACCTGAATGCCGTAATAAGAAGAGAGTTGTGGCGTTAAAGAGTGAAACAATTTGCCATCAATAGTGATGGTCGCGCCTTTTTCTGGCTGATAGACGCCGGAAATCACTTTAATAATGGTACTTTTTCCGCAGCCGTTTTGGCCTGCAAGACAATGCACTTCACCTTTATTTAATGTCAGCGTGACATTATCCAGTGCAAGTACACCGGGGAATTTTTTGCTTATTCCCTCAAGGCTGATAAATGCCTCGGCGGAATGAGGGGAGGTAGGTGAACTGGAATTAATCGTCATCGACTGAATCCTTACTGCGTTCAAGCTGGTCAGTTAAGAAAGCAGATACGGCACAACAAACTACGCCGTATCCCTTCCTATTTCTCTGGTGTGGCGAAAACCCGTCATCCTTTAAGCTGCCTCTGCGTTGGCTGCCTTCATTCATCCCAGTCACTTACTTGAGTAAGTGACTGGGATTCATTCAGTTGCCGCCTTGATGCAACGTAAATAATTCAGGGTTTAAAAAATAAGTAAATACTGACCTATTAGAAGCCCAGTGATTTCGCGTTGTCTGGTGTGACTTCCAGAATCTTATTAAAGCGAATCACGTGTTTATCCATATCTACGTCGGCTTTGCCCAGACCATCGATGGTTAAATCTTTGGTGACAGGCTTGCCTTGCAGCATCTGGTCAGCCACGGAAACTAAGGCGTAACCGGCATCTTTAGGATCCCACAGCAGGACTTTCTTAATATCACCGCGCATCAGGTAAGGCGCGGCCTGAGCTGGCATCGCAATACCCACCACGGCGATTTTATTCTTCGCACGTTTTTGTTGAACGGCCTGGCCTGCACCAATTGGGCCTAATGAACCAAAACCGATAATCCCTTTCATTTCAGGATAGGTTTTCATTAAATCCAGCGTGGTGGAGTAGGACTTATCAATATTCTCAGCAACCGGCAGGCGAGAAGTCACTTCATGCATATCCGGGTATTTTTGTTTCTGATACTTAATAGCCGCATCGGCCCAGGCATTATGTAATGGCACGGTGAGTGAACCGACATAAATTGCGTAACCGCCTTTGCCACCCATATCTTTGGCTAATTCATCCATGTTCGCTTCGGCATATTTCTGGCTGTCGATGGTTTCAATATCCCATTGACCAATTTGCTGGTCTGGAGATTCGTGGGTTAATACCACGATACCGGCGTCGCGAGCTTTTTTAAGTACCGGCTCTAATACTTTGGCGTCATTAGGCACCACAATAATGGCGTCAACTTTCTTGGCGATTAAATCTTCGATGACTTTAACCTGGGCCGCCGGATCTGGAGTAGAAGCACCGACCTGATAGGCGTTGACGTGTAATTTTTGGGCGGCATCTTTCACCCCCACTTCCATGCGTGTGAACCAAGGAATACCGGTGACTTTGGCCACCAGAGCGATGTCGTAGGGTTTATCGGCAGCAAAGCTTGGTGTTGAGATCAACATGCATGCAGAAACCACACATGCGCTGACTAATGCGAGGTTAAATTTCATGGCTGGTACCTTCTTATGATCTTATGTGTAGGGCGTGGGTAGTGGTT
Organism: Ewingella sp. AOP9-I1-14; assembly: GCF_052375995.1. Lineage (NCBI taxonomy): Bacteria > Pseudomonadati > Pseudomonadota > Gammaproteobacteria > Enterobacterales > Yersiniaceae > Ewingella > Ewingella sp. AOP9-I1-14. The sequence goes on along the minus strand of NZ_JBQSVA010000001.1, from coordinate 132,848 downwards.
ATTTTTTCCACGTATTGAGATTAACAAGCCGCTATGCGCTTCTCGCAGCAAAGTAAACAAAATGTGATCAAAGTCCGGAAATGTTAATTTATATGATTTTAATTGTTAAATTAAGGTTAAATAAAATTCAAGACATGAGAAATGAGCAGGATTGGGAGGTGAAATAGTGCGGTTTTAGATCAAGTAAGTATCATTTTTATAACATAAAAATAACATTAAAAAGTGAGGAATTGCTTTTCGCCACCCGCGAGGTATCGACATCAGCAACATAATGCCCAGATTGTGAGAACTATCACGAATTGCCCCTGACCCATCAAAGCGCAGCCTCCCCAAAAAGGTGCGTCACTTTCACCCATATCGAGCAACATCCTCTCTTGCACTCACCGCCAACATGCCTTCGATCACAATCCTGAGCGAAATATTCCTCCAAATCTTGCTGCATATTCAGTCGGAACACCTTCAAGGCGCAAAAGGGTTTGATTTTATGTTATTCACTTTTTATGCATTTTAAGTGAATAACTGCGGTTATTAAGTGGTTGTTTTTTCGTGGCGCAGCCGATTTTATGCATTTATTCCCTTTGCTGGCACGAAGGCTGCAATCTATCATCAACCAAAGAGAGTAAAATTTTTAACTTAAATGTAACAACTTCACAGCAGTTTGGTCCCCTTTGACTCTGAGGTAGATATGCAACAACAACTCAACGTTAGCCGTGAAAACTTTGATGACTGGCTGGTACCGACCTACGCGCCAGCCTCCTTCGTGTTGGTACGCGGAGAGGGCTCATGGCTGTGGGATCAAGAGGGCAAAGACTATGTCGATTTCGCTGGCGGCATTGCGGTTAACGCACTGGGCCACGCGCATCCAGAAGTGAAGAAAACGCTGGTGGAGCAGGCCGATAAAGTCTGGCATCTGGGCAACGGCTACACCAATGAACCCGTGCTGCGCTTGGCGAAACAGCTGATTGACGCCACTTTCGCCGAAAAAGTCTTCTTCTGTAATTCTGGGGCCGAAGCCAACGAAGCCGCGCTGAAACTGGCTCGCCTGTACGGCCACAAGCAGGGCGGCAATAAGAGTGAAATCATCGCCTTCAAAAATGCTTTCCATGGTCGCACGCTGTTTACCGTGACGGCGGGCGGTCAGCCGAAATATTCAGAAGATTTCGCGCCGCTGCCGCAAGACATCACCCACCTGCCGTTTAACGATTTAGCCGCGGTAGCTGATCACATTTCTGAGCGCACCTGCGCGGTGATCGTCGAACCAATTCAGGGCGAGGGCGGCGTGGTGCCTGCCGAGGCGAGCTTCCTGCAAGGGCTGCGTGAACTGTGCGACAAGCACGGCGCGCTGCTGATTTTCGACGAAGTGCAAACCGGCGTTGGCCGTACCGGCGAGCTGTATGCCTATCAGGGTTACGGCGTGGTGCCAGACATTTTGACCACCGCCAAGGCGCTGGGCGGCGGCTTCCCAATTGGCGCGATGCTGACGCTCGACAAGTACGGCGTGCTGTTCCAGCCGGGCACGCACGGCACCACCTACGGCGGTAACCCGCTTGCAACGGCGGTGGCGGGCACCGTGCTGTCGATGATTAACACGCCAGAGGTGCTCAACGGCGTGCAGAAGCGCCACCAGTGGTTTATCGACGGCTTGAAGCGCATTAACGAGCAGTATCAGGTGTTCTCAGAAGTGCGTGGCGCGGGCCTGCTGCTCGGCGCGGTGATGAGCGAACGCTTCAACGGTCAGGCCAAGCAGCTCAACACCTTGGCGGCGGAAGAGGGGCTAATCGCGCTGATTGCCGGACCAAACGTGCTGCGTTTTGCGCCATCCCTGATTATTTCCGGGTCTGATATTGAAGAAGGTTTGAACCGACTTGAGCGCGCCGTAAAACGCCTGTGCGCCTGAGTTAAGCCCCTATTTGCGAGGTAGACAATATGATGTTTATTAGACCCGTGCGGCTTGGCGACCTCGCCGATATTTTGAAGTTATCCGGTAAAACCGGCATCGGTTTGACCTCATTACCCAAAGACGAAACCCAGCTGCGCGCGCGAATTGAACGTTCGCTCGCCACCTGGGCGGGGAAGCTGGACAAGGCCGAGCAGGGTTTCCTGTTCGTGCTGGAAGATACCGAGCAGGAGAAAGTGGTCGGCGTTAGCGCCATTGAGGTGGCAGTCGGCCTGAGTGAGCCTTGGTACAACTTCCGCCTCGGCACCTTGGTTCACGCTTCGAAAAGCCTGAACATTTATAAGCCGGTGCCGACGCTGTTTCTCAGCAACGACCACACCGGCTTTACAGAACTCTGCACCCTGTTCCTCGACCCGGACCACCGCAATGGCAAGAACGGCCATCTGTTATCCAAGGTGCGTTTCCTGTTCTTGGCCGCCTTCCGCCAGCACTTCTCGCCGAAAGTCATTGCCGAGATGCGCGGCGTGTCCGACGACCACGGCCATTCCCCATTTTGGGACAGCGTCGGGCAGCACTTCTTCGGCATGGAGTTTGTCGAAGCCGACCGACTGACCGGCATGGGGCAGAAATCCTTTATTGCCGAGCTGATGCCAAAACATCCGCTCTACACCGAATTGCTTAGTCCTGAGGCGCGATCAGTCATCGGGCAAGTGCATCCGCACACCGCCCCGGCGCGGGCCGTGCTGGAAAGTGAAGGGCTGCGTTACACCGGCTACGTGGATATTTTCGACGGCGGTCCGACGCTGGAAGGGGAAATCGACCAGCTGCGCGCGGTGAGAGAGAGCCGCCTGCTGCCGGTGCATATCGGCCAGCCAAATCAAGAGCAGGACGCGCCGCTGTACGTGGTCGCGCGGGAAGATTATCAGGGCTTCTGCGCCACGCTGGTCGCCGGTGATCCGGTGATGAACCGGCTGACCCTTGACCCCGCCACCGCCGAGCAGTTGGGCGTGAAAGAGGGCGACCGCGTGCGCGCCGTCGCGCTCTATCCCTTTCGGGAGAACCGCGTCGCGCCAAATCAAGTAACCGACTCAAACCCAGAGGAAAGTCTCGCATGATGCATCCAGCACTCTTTATTCAAGGACAGTGGCGTAGCGGACAGGGCGCGCTGCTGGAGAAAACCAACCCGGCCAATAATGTTGGGCTGTGGTCGGCGCTGTGCGCCAGCCCGGAAGATGTCGAAGCGGCCTGCACGGCGGCGCGCACGGCGTTCCCCGCATGGGCGCGTAAATCTCTGGCAGACCGAGCGGCGGTCATTGCCCGTTTCGCCGAGCTGCTGACCGAGCATAAAAGCCGCTTGGCCGAGGTTATCAGCCTTGAAACCAGCAAACCGCACTGGGAAACCCTGACCGAAGTGCAGGCGATGATTGGCAAAGTGGCGATTTCCCTTGAAGCCAATCAGGTGCGCACCGGCGAGAAACATACCCCAATGCCCGACGGCGAGGCGGTACTGCGCCACCGTCCACACGGCGTGCTGGCGGTGTTCGGCCCTTATAACTTCCCCGGCCACTTGCCGAACGGTCACATCGTGCCGTCGCTGTTGGCCGGAAATACTATTGTCTTTAAGCCGAGCGAGCTGACGCCGAAAACCGCCGAAGAGACAGTCAAACTTTGGCAGCAGGCCGGTTTACCTGATGGCGTGATCAATCTGGTGCAGGGCGGCCGTAGCACGGGCGAAGCCCTGGCGGCGTCCGGGCAAATCGACGGTTTGCTGTTTACCGGCAGCGCCGGGACCGGCTACCAGCTGCATCGCCAACTGGCGGGCCAGCCGGAGAAAATTCTGGCGCTGGAGATGGGCGGCAATAACGCGCTGATCGTCGAGCCGGTCCAAGACATCGACGCGGCGGTAAACCTAACTATCCAGTCGGCTTTTATCTCTGCCGGGCAGCGCTGCACCTGCGCGCGCCGCCTGTTGGTCAAGAAGGGCGAGGCGGGGGACAGATTCCTCAGACGGCTGGTGGAAGTGACTTCCGATCTGAAGGTGGGCCACTGGGACGACCAGCCGCAGCCTTTTATGGGCGGCGTGATTTCCGACGTCGCGGCCAAACACATTTTGGCGGCGCAAGATGAGCTGATTGCTCTCGGTGGCAAGCCATTGCTGACCATGACTCGCCCTGACCTACACAGCTCGCTGCTGCTGCCGGGCATTATTGACCTGACGGGCATCGCGGGCGTGCCGGACGAAGAGATCTTCGGCCCACTGCTCAGCGTGCTGCGCTATGACGATTTCAATCAGGCCATCGAGATAGCTAACCAAACGCGCTACGGCTTGGCCGTCGGGCTGATTTCCACCGACCGCGCCCAGTTCGACCAGCTGTTAACCGAAGCCCGGGCCGGGATTGTGAACTGGAATAAGCCGTTAACTGGCGCGTCCAGCAACGCACCTTTCGGTGGCATTGGTGCCTCGGGTAACCATCGCCCAAGCGCCTATTACGCGGCGGATTACTGCGCATGGCCGATGGCATCGCTGGAAACAGAAAAACTTGAACTGCCTGTGACGTTGTCACCGGGAATTGATTTTAGCGGCGCTTAAGCCGCATTGCAGACGGCGAGAGGAGAGGTTTATGTCGGGAAGTGAAGCGAATTTTGATGGTTTGGTTGGGCCGACCCACCACTACGCCGGTCTCTCTTTTGGTAATGAAGCGTCCACCCGCAATCAGAATGCGGCGGCTAACCCAAAACTGGCGGCCAAGCAGGGATTGTTGAAGATGAAGGCGCTGGCGGATTTGGGTTTCGCCCAGGGGGTGTTGCCGCCGCACGAGCGTCCGCATCTCGCCACGCTGCGCCAGATGGGCTTTGGCGGCAGCGATCGCAACGTGCTGGCGCAGGCGCAGGCTTACTCGCCGCGCCTGCTGTCCTCTCTGAGTTCGGCATCCTCCATGTGGGTGGCTAACGCCGCGACGGTGTCGCCGTCGGCCGACAGTGCCGATGGCCGCGCCCATTTCACCGTGGCTAACCTTAATAACAAGTTTCACCGCGCTATTGAAGCCGACACCACTTCGGCGATTTTGCGCGCCACTTTTAAGCATGACGGCCACTTTGCCCACCACGACGCGCTACCGCAGGTGGCGGCGCTGGGGGACGAAGGGGCGGCCAACCACAACCGGCTGTGCGGCGATTACGATAAGCCGGGCGTGCAGGTCTTTGTCTATGGCCGCGACGGATTAGTCACCGGGGAAAATGAGCCGGTGCGCTATCCGGCGCGACAAACCCGCCTGGCCAGCGACGCGGTGGCGCGTTTGCACCAGCTTTCCGCCAACCGGACCGTGTTTGTGCAGCAGAACCCGGAAGCTATCGATCGCGGCGTATTTCACAACGATGTGATTTCCGTCAGCAACCGCAACGTGCTGTTTCACCATCAACAGGCCTTTGCCAATAGCAACGCCGCGCTGGAGGAGATCCGCCGCAAAATGGCCGCGCTGGAGCTGGATTTCCATCCCATTGAAGTGCCTCAGTCTAAGGTGTCGATTGACGATGCGGTGGCCACTTACCTGTTCAACAGCCAGTTGCTGAGTAAGAACGACGGCAAGATGATGATTGTGGTGCCCGAGGAGTCGCGCCAGCACGTCGGGGTCTGGGATTACCTGTGTGAACTGCAAGAGAGCGGCGGGCCGATTAATCAGGTGGAAGTGTTCGACCTGCGCGAAAGTATGCGCAACGGCGGCGGCCCGGCCTGCCTGCGTTTGCGGGTAGCGCTGAACCGCGCCGAGCTGGCGGCGGTCAATGACGGCTCGCTGATGAATGACGCGCTTTTTGCTCGCCTTAACCAGTGGGTCGACAGCCATTATCGCGACCGAATGCACGCTGAAGATCTCGCTGACCCACAGCTGCTGACCGAGGTTCGCTATGCTTTAGATGAACTGACGCAAATTTTGGGCCTTGGAGTGATTTACCCCTTCCAGCGCTAAGTTGCCGCCATCAAGGAGCGAAACATGTTTGATTTTCTGGCGCAAACCCTCAGCGGCGAAGCCCCGGTAGCCATCACCGGGCAGACGCCCAATCTTGACTGGATATGGCGCGAAGAGGGCATTCTGGAGCTGTCGCCGCACCAGGCCTGTCACAGCGCGGTGGTGATTTCGGCGGGCATTCATGGCAATGAAACCGCGCCCATCGAGCTGCTCAACCAATTGGTGAGCGAGCTGCTGAGCGGCCAGCGGTCTTTGCACGTCAGGCTGCTGGTGCTGCTCGGCAACCCGGCATCAATGCGCGTGAATAAGCGTTTTGTCGATGCCGATATGAACCGCATGTTCGGCGGCAGGCACACTCGTTATTGCCCCAACGGCGAAACCCGTCGCGTCCATGAATTAGAACAGGCGATGGCGCTGTTCTATCGCACCTCGACCGCGGCGGGGGCGACCTATCGTTATCACTATGATCTGCACACCGCCATCCGTGGTTCACTGCACGTGCGCTTTGGCCTGTTGCCGTTGCAGGACAGGCCCTACAGCCCCGACATGCTGAAATGGCTCGACGCCGCGGGCCTCGACGCACTGGTCTATCACCGTTCCCCCGGCGGCACTTTTACCCATTTCAGCAGCGAAGTTTTTGGTGCCGACAGCTGCACGCTAGAGCTAGGCAAGGCATTGCCGTTCGGCAGCAACGATCACCAGCAGTTCGCCGGAATCCGTCAGGCATTGCAGTCCTTGGTTAGCGCCACCCCATTGCCGTCAAGGCACGCCGACCAGCCGCTTGAAAGTTACCGTGTCACGCAGGATATCATCCGCTCGCAAGAGGATTTCCAGCTTCACGTCCCGGCAATGGCTCTGAACTTTACCCCTTATCCGAAAGGTTTTTTGATAGCCGAGGAGAGCGGCAAGGCGTATCGAGTCGAAAAGAATGAGGAGTTCGTGTTGTTTCCGAATCCTTCTGTCGCCATGGGGTTAAGAGCGGGGCTGATGTTGGAGCGCTTTTGAGAAAGCGCTGAAACTTCTTAAATTCAAAACCTTGCGTTGCCACGCAAACTGGCCCAGAAGGCGCGTAAGCGCGCGCCCTCTGGACACCCGCGCTTTAATTGCTGTGTGATCGAGGCTTCGCAGGGTTGGAATGAACATGTTTCAGCAGCCACGGTGATCGCCGCGAAGTGCCGCCGCTTAGGCGGTTCCCTCGCTGCGGGATTCCAACCCGCGAAAAAAGACTCGCGGTTTTCCACCTCTTGCTCGGCGTCACTTCTGAATGCGGCCTACTGGCATTTATACCGAACCGTTTCAGTGGAGTTCTTTTCTGCTCACTGATAAGGAGGCTGGGAGGAGTATTGCAAAAGATTCAGTGGCTTATGTTAGTAGCACCCCACCTAAATAGGGGAGGGAGCAAACCAAAAAACTGGAACGGCACGATTTAAATGCCAGTAGGCCGCATTCAGAAGTGACGCCGAGGGAGTGGTTCGAGACCTATGGCTCGAAGCCCGAACTGAGGGAACCGCCTAAGCGGCGGCATTTCGCGGCTGTCACTTAGGTGCCTGAAACACGTCCATTCCAACCCTGCGCAGCCTCGATCTTACAGCGGAAAAAACGCAGGGTTCCAAGGGAGGCGCGTTTACGCCTCCCTTGGTCGGTGTGGGCCGACACCCACGACCTTGACCTCGACCTTGACCTTGTAGTTGAAATTGAATTTAAGATTTTTAGCGGAAGTTGGCCCGCCACCAACCTTTTACCAGCAAAACCCCCCGCCAACGACTAATCTTCCATTAACCCTATTGCGATTTCAAAAGGTCACCATGTTTACTCATCGCTTGGTATTCCCCGCTAGCGTGCTGCGCGGTCGCGGGGCGATAAAACATTTAGGGTCGATGTGTGGCCGTTTGGGGCAGCGGGCATTGCTGGTTGGCGGGAAACGGGCGATTGCCAGCGTTGAGGCGAGCGTGATTGACCAGCTCGAGCAGCAGATGGTCAGCTATCTGGGACATGCAGTGCTCAGCGGCCAGTGCTGTCAGGAGGAGATCTCCCGGCTGGCGGATGCGTTTCGGGTGCAGGGCGTCGAGGTGATTATCGCCACCGGCGGCGGTCGGGCGCTGGACACCGCCAAGGCGGCGGGCGTGGCCTGTAACCTGCCGGTGGTGACGCTGCCGAGCATTCCGGGCACCTGTGCGGCGGTGACGTCGCTGGCGTTTCGTTACCATCAGGATGGCCGTTTTCGCGACATGCTGCCACTGGCCTATGGCCCGGCGGCGGCGGTGATTGATGCGGATTTACTGGCTCAGGCGCCGCTTAACTGGCTGGCGGCCGGGATCGGCGACACCTTGGCGAAATGGTATGAATACCGCGCCATCAGCGATGAAAATAATCTCACCGGGCTGGCGGGCGTGGCGCGGACCAACAGCGCGCTGTGCTTTTCCCAAATTGAACATTTTGCCGCCGATGCCTGCCTGGCGGTGGAGCAGGGCAAAGCCAATAACGCGCTGGAACAGGTGCTGGACGCCATCTTCCTCTATGCCGGTTTGACCTCGATTATGAGCAATGGCGCGCATACCGGCGCGGCTCACGCCTTATATGAAGGTTTCACGGTGTGCAGCAAAACGCGGCATTTCCCGCATGGTTTGCTGGTTGGCTTCGGCAACCTGTGCCTGCTGGCGCTGGAAAACCGCAGTGATGATGAACTGCACGCCGCGCTGGCACTGGCGCGAGCCAGCGCTATTCCCACCCAGCTGGCACAGCTTTCTGCCGAACTCACCGAGCAGGATATCGCCAGCATAATTGACCACAGCCTGACCGCGCCCGATATGGCCAATATGCCGTTTGACGTGGATTTTGCCGCCATGAGGGCGGCAATAGAAAGGGTCGACAGTCTGGGACGTAGCCTGATTTAGCGTTTCCGCTGGTTGGCAACCACCTCGTGGGTGCGCTGTAGCGCCTCGCGTGCGGCGGGCAGTCGCTGGGTAACGCCAATAAACAGACAGTCGATGATCAACAACTGGCTGGTGCGGCTGGCCATCGCCGCCGCGCGAAAACCCAGCTCCCGCCCGCTGGTTAATAACAGGCAGTCAGCTTTACGGGCCAGCGCAGAGCGCGCGTTAGCAGTGATCGCTAACGTATAGGCCCCGGCGTTTTTCGCCTGCTGCAAAGGCTCAAGCGCCTCAAGGGTTTCCCCCGAATGGGAGATGGCAAGAGCGACGTCCTGCGAGCCGAGCATGCAGGCGCTGACCAGGCTCTCATCGCCGCTGCCGTAGGTTTGGCAGACGATGCCGATACGTCGAAGTTTCTGGCACAGGTCCTGAGCCACCAGCGCCGAGGCGCCGACGCCATAGACGTCTATGCGCCGGGCGCGGCTCAATGCCGCCACCGCCTGCTCCAGACTGCCTTCGTCGATCAACTCCGCCGTCGCCGTTGCCCCTTCCACCTCAAAAGCCAACAGCTTTTTCAGCACCTGCTGTGGACTGTCCTGATCGCTAATATCCGCCACTAAGGGGGGGTTGGAGTGGGCAGCCGCGCGCGAGTTTTCCGCCGCCAGCGCCAGACGCAGCGCCGGGTAGCCGTCAAATCCCAGCGTGCGGCTGGCTCGCACCACGGTGGCGCTGCTGGTGGCGGCCTGCTTAGCCAACGCCGTGACGCTCAGCTTGGCGACGCGCTGCGGGTCTTCGGCTATCAGGCGAATCACCCGCTCTTCTGCCTGTGAAAAACTGCCCTGCAAAGCCCGCAGGCGAGCTTCCAAACCTAAAGAGCTCGAAAATGTATTCATCTTATTGCCTACTTTTCCAGTTCGCGCAGGTGGTCGTCTTTGCGCAGGGTCATCAGCGCAAACAGGCTAACCACGCAGGTCGCCACCACGTAATAGGCGGGGATATCCAAATTACCGGTTTGCTTGATAAGGCTGGTGATAATCAGCCCCGCGCAGCCGGAGAACACGGCGTTGGACAGCGAGTAGGAGAGGCCGAGGCCGGTATAACGCACGCGGGTCGGGAACATTTCGGCCAGCATCGCCGGGCCGGGACCGGCAATCATGCCGATGGCCGCACCGGCGATCAGCACTGCGATGCCTTTGGCAATCAGGCTGCTTTCGGTATTTTGCAACAGATGCAACAGCGGGAAGGTGAGCAGAATAACCACCAGCATGGCACCAATCATCACTTTTTTACGGCCAATTTTGTCGCTGAGGATACCTGCAGGTAGGATCGCCAGCGCAAAGCCGACGTTCGCCAACACCGTGGCCACCAAGGCTTGCAGGAAGGTGGCGTGCAGCGAGGTTTGCAGATAAGAGGGCATGACCACCAGGAAGGTGTAGCCACCGGCGGACCAGCCCATCATTCGGCCAATTCCCAGCACGATGGCTTTGAAAGTGGCCGCCGCAGAGGCTTTATCCGCCGCGCTTTTTGGGCCTTTGGCGGGAGTCTGCTTACTGGCTTCAAAGCTGGGTGTCTCATCCAATTTTAAACGCAGCCACAGCGCCACGAAGCCCATCGGCAGGGCCAGCAGGAAGGGAATTCTCCAGCCCCAGGATTTCATGTCGGCGTCCGGCAGGTTGTGAACCAACAGCGCGACCAGCGCCACGCCGGTCAGCAGGCCGAGAGAAACCGTAAAGGACTGCCACGCGCCGTATAGCCCGCGTTTCCCCTTGGGGGCGAACTCGGTCATCAGGGACACAGCACCGCCAAATTCACCACCGGCGAACAGCCCCTGCAACATGCGCAGCAGCGTCAGCAGCAGCGGTGCGGCGACGCCAATTTGCGCGTAGGTTGGCAACAGGCCAATCAGCGCCGTGGCGACGGTCATCAGCAAGACCACGGCAATCAGCGTCGGCTTGCGGCCAATGCGGTCGCCAATTCGCCCGAAAACAATCGCGCCAATCGGGCGACAGAAGAATGCCAGCGCGAAGGAAGCATAGGTGAGGATCAGCCCCGATAATCCGCTTTGCCCTTCGAGGGTAAAGAAGTTGCCGGCGATCAGCGTCGCCAGATAGCCATAGACGCCGAACTCATACCATTCGATGAAGTTGCCGACGGAACCGGCAACCAGCGCCCGCCGCGACTGGGCGGCGCTAACGGCGGGAGTCTCGGGGAGGGAGGTGGATGTGGAACCTGGTTGAGAAGTGGTCATGTAGTACCTCAGAGGAAGTCGGTTTGTTTTTATAATGTGTCGGGTGTTGGGTTAAAATCGTGTAAACAATTTTCTTAATTCTCTAAGTTATTATGTCAATAATTTTCATGCTTTGGCGAAAATTTAAGCAAAACTGTGCGGCAGGCCGAGGTTTTTATGCCGAGGGGGAGAATTAAGGCAATAAAAAAGGCTACATCCCGCAGGAGTAGCCTTTTTCACATCAAAGGGTTATCAGTCAGTTTCAGGGTTACAGCGTATGGATATCAATGCCGTCGCCAATGTTGCTCTTCTGATAATAGTTACGCGGGACTTCTACCTGATACTGCTGGTCGGCGTATGCCACTTCCAGAATGTATCTTTCGTTTTCATAAGATTCGATGGGGATGAACCCAAAGAAGCCTTCTGCAACACTGATAGTGCGCGACGAAGGTACGGCGTAACGGTGAACAATCCTTGCTCTGAGTGGCTCTTGCTTGCCAGTTAACATATTCCAAACACGGCTAACGGGTTGCGCCAGTGTGCCGAGCACATCTGAGGCCAGCGATTTCTTATTCATGATGGTTTCTCTCAATGAAAAGCTCGTTGGTCTATCCCCGACATCAGTCAGTTGTCTGATTGGCGGGGCTTATAACTCAATTCTTATAATTTTCTCAGTTTAAGATCCAATGATTTTTTACGCTAAGCTTAGGCGCTTTTGTATGTGCTGGAAACGTAAGCAGTTCTCAGGCCGGACTTTTGCGTTTTTTCCCCGATTTGCGTTCTGCTAGCAATAATGGGCAGGAAGGGCACATGGCGTGGTCGGCTAATTCGTAGCGCAGGCAGCACTGGCGGCGGAACTGCGGGCTGTTCTCATCCAGCGGATTTTCCGGGCGCATCGGCTGAAACAGCGGGTTCTTGCCGCCGTCCGGCAGCTCGCGGGCATTGAGCAGCGCCATGCCGTCGGAGATATCTGCGTTAACCAGCTCCGCCTGCTTAATTCCCCATCCGACGCGGATCCCCGCGTTACTCCAGTAAATCCCCGGTTTCAGGCCGGAAATCTCCGCCATGGCGTGACACACCGGGCGCAGATGCTGTTCGATCATCTCTGCGAAACGGTCCAACGGCTGCGGCGAAGTAAAAGCCGCGCCGGGGCCATCGAGGTAAATCTGGTGCGGCAAACCTTCATCTTGCAGGGCGAGATAGACATTGTCGGCGGCGATTGGCAGCTGCCAGCCGTGGCTGAGGGAGATGATCACCCAGCTCGGCAGCAGGTTGGCGAAGTACCACTGGGACCACATTGAGATGCGCGCGCGGCGTTTTTCTACGTGGCTGGCGTCTTCGGCGTGCAGCGTCAAATAACGCTCGAGCACACTGGCGCAGCCGTCGGCGGTGGTCAGCAGCGACATCGGCAGGGCGTTAGTCACCAGCGGCGTCATTGGCTTAAAACTGTCGGCGACCCAGCTAATCGGGCCATCGCGGAAACTATCAAGAATTGTTTGCATCGTCGCTGTCAGAGAGATTGATAAACCAAGCTAATAGAAACAGGGTAACGAATAATAAAGTGAAATAATAATGATTTCTATTTGTATTGGCATTTGGGAAGAGTTTGCCGCGAGGATGTGTCCGGGCGCAGAAACACGCCCGGTCAGCATTGATATTTCAGCAGTTACAGCGGGGTGACGGGGGTGAAACCGGTCAAACGCGACTCAGACGGCTGAGGGCGGCCAAAGTAGTAGCCCTGGAACAGCGAGCAACCCTCTTCTTTCAGGCGGCGGAACTGCTCCGGCGTCTCCACCCCTTCGGCGGTGGTTTGGATATCCAGACTGCGGCTCATGCCTGTAATGGCGCGGATGATCGCCAGCGCCTCGCGGCTGTCCTGCATATCATTGATAAACGACTTGTCGATTTTGATTTTGTCGAAAGGGAACGAGCGCAGATAACTCAGCGATGAATAACCGGTGCCGAAATCATCCAGCGCGATGCGCACGCCCAGCTCCTTCAGGCGCGCCAGCGTCGCCACGTTGGCGTTGTTATTGTCGAGCAGAACCGACTCGGTGATTTCGACCTCCAGCCGATTCGGCGCCAGCCCGGACTCACTCAGCGCCGACTCAATCACTGAAATCAGCGAGCTATTTTTGAACTGCACCGGCGAGAGGTTAACCGCGATGGTTTGATTGCCGACCCAGCTGGCCGCTTCGTGACAGGCTTCGTGCAGCGCATAGGCGCCGATACTGTGAATAAGTCCGGTCTCTTCGGCAATTGGGATGAAGTCCATCGGCATGATCAGCCCGTTAATCGGGTGGTTCCAGCGCATCAGGGCTTCATAACCAATCACCGCGTCGTGGGCGCTGTCGGTGATCGGCTGATAATAAAGTTTCAGCTGTTTGCTGGTGATGGCGTCGCGCAGATCCAGCTCAATATCGCGGCGTTTGCGCGCAGCCTCGTCCATCTCTTCGCGGAACATTTCATAGCGATTGCGGCCGTTGCGCTTGGCTTCGTACAGCGCCATATCGGCGCAGCGCAGCAGGTGCTCCGGGGTGTCGTCACTGTTTTCGGCGATGGCGATACCCACGCTCAGGCCGACGGTCAGCGAGTGGCCTTCAATGGTGATGGGCGGCTTCACGGCTTCAATCAGCCGCTGGGCAATCTGGTAGGCCTTGTCGATATAAGGCAGGCTCGGCAGCACGATGGCGAACTCATCGCCGCCGACGCGCGCCAGCGTGTCCCGCTCACGCAGCACAAAGCGCAGGCGTTTGGCGATGCCGCGCAGCAGCTCGTCACCAATCTGGTGGCCGAGGGCGTCATTCACATTCTTGAAGTTATCCAAGTCCAGACAGAGCGTGGCGGTCAGGCGATGAGTGATTTTCGACAGCTGCAAGGCTTCGTTCAGGCGCTGGCTGAACAGCACGCGGTTAGGCAGGCTGGTCAGATTGTCATGGTGCGCCATATGGTGAATACGGGCGTTGGCCGCGTGCTGGTCGGTGACGTCATCGGCAATCATCAACACATAGCTGGTGTGCGAATCGCTGCCATTAATCATCGAGGCGGTGGTTTGCAACGTGCGTTCGCCAATCGGCGTCGCCAGCTGTTGCTCGCTTTTGTGCAGGCCTTCGGAGCGCAGGCACTCATCCGACTGTTTATTCAGATAATCGCTGATCCCGCGATTCAGGCAATCCTGCGGGCGATTGCCAATCAGCTGTTCGCGCGTCTTGCCCAGCAGCAATTCGGCCTGACGGTTGACCAGCAAGATCTCCCGCGAGACGGCATTTTCGACAATGACCGAAGAGGGGATATTGGCGATCACCGTGTCGAGGAACTGCGACAGGGCGGTCATTTTCTCATTGCTGGCTTCGGCAATCTCTTTCGCCGCCAGTAATTCCTGCTCGTAGAGGCGGCGCTCGCTGACGTCGCGGGTCACTTTGGCAAAGCCCAGCAAGGTGCCGGCGTCGCGCACTGCCTCAATGATGACGTGCGCCCAGAATCGCGAGCCATCTTTGCGTTGTCGCCAGCCTTCGGACTCATAGCGGCCGGTGCGACGTGCGGTTTCCAGCCCGTGGGCGGGCCAGCCGCACTCGCGGTCTTCAGAGATATAGAAACAGGAGAAGTGTTTGCCGACAATTTCGTCGCGCGTATAGCCTTTGGCGCGTTGCGCACCGGCATTCCAATTAGCGACGATACCCTCGGGGGTCAGCATATAAATGGCATAGTCTTCAACGCTTTGAACCAGCAACCGATACATTACATCAGAATCTTCGTTCATCTTTTTTGCCTGATAGCGTGCCGCTAAGGTTCAGGTTCCTCCCAAACGCTAGGCCGGCTGTAAGTTGCGTCTGTCCCGACGCATTTTTGCTGTGATGTGTGGGGGTAGACGGTATCATAAGAATATTCCTAGTTCGCCTTGTGTTGGCAGTAACTAGCCTATTTTCAAGCAGATACAGTAAAAAGATCGGACTTAAGCAAAATTTTTAATGTTCAATCGAAGTGACAACTGGGAGTTATCGGCCATTGGTGGGAAAACTTTAGGGGAAATTTGCACTCTTTTTGCCCATCCGCCTTGAAGTCTGAATATGAACCAATGTTATATTCGGGTGGCACAACATCGGCCCCGGAGGTTTTCATAATAAGCTTGAACAAAAAATTACCGGGGGAGTTTTTAGAAAAAAAGGAATTACTGATGAATGGTTTAACTTCTCTGGAGTCATTTTTAGAACAGTTACAACAACGCGATGCCCACCAACCTGAGTACCTACAAGCCGTGCGCGAAGTCTTCACCTCGCTGTGGCCCTTTCTGCAACAAAATCCTCATTATCTCGAGCAAAGCCTGCTCGAACGCCTGGTTGAACCCGAAAGAGTGATCCAGTTTCGCGTGGCCTGGATTGACGACAGCGGCACAGTGCAGGTTAACCGCGCGTGGCGCGTGCAGTTCAACTCGGCGATTGGTCCTTACAAGGGTGGGATGCGCTTCCACCCGTCGGTGAATTTGTCGATTTTGAAATTCCTCGGCTTCGAGCAAACCTTCAAAAATGCCCTGACCACGCTGCCGATGGGCGGCGGCAAGGGCGGCTCTGACTTCAATCCGAAAGGCAAAAGCAAAACTGAAGTCATGCGTTTCTGCCAGGCACTGATGACCGAGCTGTATCGCCATCTGGGGCCGGATACTGACGTTCCGGCTGGGGATATTGGCGTGGGCGGGCGCGAAGTGGCCTTTATGTCCGGCATGATGAAGAAGCTTTCCAACAATACTGCCTGCGTGTTCACCGGCAAAGGGTTGTCATTCGGCGGCAGCCTGATCCGCCCTGAAGCCACGGGCTACGGGCTGGTTTACTTCACCGAGGCGATGTTAAAACGCCACGCTTTGGGCTTTGCTGATAGCAAAGTGGCGGTCTCGGGCGCGGGCAACGTGGCGCAGTACGCCATTGAAAAAGCCATGGAGCTGGGGGCGCGGGTGATCACCGCTTCTGACTCGGGTGGCACGGTGGTGGACGAAGCGGGCTTCACGCCGGACAAACTTGCGCACCTGGCGGAGATTAAAAACTCCCGCTATGGCCGTGTCGAAGAGTACGCCCGCGAGCGCGGTCTGGACTTTTTGGCCGACCAGCAGCCGTGGAACGTGCCGGTGGATATCGCGCTGCCTTGCGCCACGCAAAACGAGTTGGACATCGACGCGGCGCATCGGCTGATCGCCAACGGGGTGAAAGCCGTGGCGGAAGGGGCCAACATGCCGACCACCATTCAGGCTACCGACGCCTTCCTCTCGGCAGGCGTGCTGTTCGCGCCGGGTAAGGCGGCCAACGCCGGTGGCGTGGCAACTTCAGGCTTGGAGATGGCGCAGAATGCAGCGCGGATGAGCTGGAATGCCGAGAAGGTGGACGCCCGCTTGCAGCACATCATGCGTGATATCCACGAAGCCTGCGTCGAGCACGGCGGCGAGGGTAAGCAGACGCATTATGTGCACGGCGCGAATATTGCCGGGTTTGTGAAAGTCGCAGATGCGATGATAGCTCAGGGTATTTTATAGCGTCCTCGTCATCCTTCGTGCCTGCAACACGAATGATTTAGGAGATGCCTCGGAGCATAAAAAATAAAATAATCCGCGCTTGTCGCGGATTTTTTATTGCCCGAAATAGGGGCCGGGGGCGACGGAGTCTCTGAGGATCAGTTCTGAGGAAAAGGCATTGTTTTGCGACAGATAGCCGCCGTCGAGCATGGCGATCAGGCGATTAATTACTTCGTTCACCATGCCGCTGACCGGGTCTTTAATGCTCGACAGCGCGGGCTGCAAGAAGGGGGCGGTGGGGATGTTGTCGAAGCCCATCAGCGAGACGTTTTCCGGCACGCTGAGTTTGGCGGCGTGCAGGGCTTTCATCGCGCCAATCGCCATATCATCGTTACTGGCCAGAATCGCGCTAAAGGGCGTATTGGCCGCCAGCAGGGATTCTATCGCCGCCGCGCCGCTGGCCGGGGTCCATTTCCCTTTAACAATCAGCTCTTGGCGAATAGGCAAACCCTGTGCCTCTAGCGCTGCTTTATAACCCGACAGGCGCTCAATGGCGGTCGGGGAGTCGAGGGAGCCGGTGATAAAGGCGATATCGCGATGTCCTTGGGCCAGCAGATGCCGGGTAGCCTGAAAACTCGAGCCTTTGTGGTCGCAGAAGATGCAGTGGCTCTGGTGGCTGCGCAGCTTTCTGTTCACCACCATGATCGGCTGCTTGTGCTGGCTGATGATGGCGTCCATGGCATCCACGGTCAGGAAGCGCGGGTAGACAATCACCGCGTCGCAGCGCAAATCGAGCAGGAACTGAATCGCCTGCTGCTCCTCCTCGGCGCTGTGTTTACCGTCGACCAGAATCAGCTGCCGCCCGTTGTCCTCGAGCTTTTTGGCCGCCTGAGACAGCAATTCGTTGAAGTAGCTGCCGTTATACAGCGTGTTGGTGATAACCAAGCCAATGCACTGGGACTTGCTGGTTGCAAGATTGCGGGCCAGCAAATTGGGCCGATATCCCGCCTCTTCAATCGCCTGATAGACCGCGACCTTGGTGGCCTCGCTGACATACCCTTTCCCTGACAACAGCCGTGACACGGTGGCCTTTGAGACACCTGCCTTCATCGCCACTTCTTTCATCGTAGACATCGGGTGTTCCTGAATCCTTGAAAATTATTGTCATTCTACACGCAGCCCACGCCCTTAGGCATGGCTTGTGCGCCACGAATTGCCCAAGCCGATCAAGATCACAAATCAAAAATTCTGCCCTTCAAGCTCTTGAACTCATTCTCGCATATGAACACTCTTATGTGGAACCGGTTACTTATTTCTTGAAACTCATCACGGAACGCTGAGTTTCATCCCTGCATCAGTACATAACGCCATGAATTTAAAAAAATAATGCGTCTCTACGAGGGAATTACCACTCATGTCAAAAAATTATGCGGCAGTAGCGCAATCCATTGTCGACGCCGTCGGCGGCGCGGGCAACGTGGCGGCGGTGACTCACTGTATGACCCGGCTGCGCTTCACGCTGGTGGACGAAACCGCCGTGGATTTGGCGCGGCTGAAAGCCATCAGCGGCGTGATGGGCGTGGTCAATACTGACCAGCAGTGTCAGGTGATTATTGGAAATACGGTTTCTCAGGCTTATGCCGAGGTGGTGAAACTTTTGCCGCAGGGCGCGACGGGGCAGCCCGCGCAGCCGGAGAAAAAACGCCTGACGCTGAGGCGCATTGGCGCGGGCATTCTCGACGCGCTGATAGGTACCATGTCGCCGCTGATCCCGGCGATCATTGGCGGCTCGATGGTCAAGCTGCTGGCGATGATTTTGGACATGACCGGCGTCTTTGACAAAGGCTCGTCGACGCTGATTATCCTCAACGTGATTGGCGACGGTGCCTTCTTCTTCCTGCCGGTGATGGTGGCGGCCTCGGCGGCAATCAAATTTAAAACCAATATGTCGCTGGCTATTGCTATCGCCGGGGTGCTGGTTCACCCGAACTTTATCGACCTGATGGCGAAAGCCGCGCAGGGCCAGCCGGTGGAGTTTATCGGCTTCTCGGTGACGGCGGTGAAATATACCTACACCGTGATCCCCGCGCTGTGCATGACCTGGCTGCTCTCTTACATTGAGCGCTGGGTGGACAAAATCACCCCTGCGGTGACTAAAAACTTCCTCAAGCCAATGCTGATTGTGCTGATCGCCGCACCGATCGCCATCATGCTGATTGGCCCGCTGGGTATCTGGATCGGCAGCGGCATTTCCGCGCTGGTTTACACCGTTCATAGCTATCTCGGCTGGCTCTCGGTTGCAATCATGGGGGCTATCTGGCCGCTGCTGGTGATGACCGGCATGCACCGGGTGTTTACCCCGACCATTATTCAAACCATTGCCGAAACTGGCAAAGAGGCGATGGTGATGCCATCGGAAATCGGTGCCAACTTGTCGCTCGGCGGTTCATCGCTGGCGGTAGCGTGGCGCACTAAAAACCCGGAATTGCGCCAAACCGCGTTGGCGGCAGCGGCCTCGGCGATTGTTGCGGGGATTTCTGAACCGGCGCTGTATGGCGTGGCGCTGCGCCTAAAACGCCCGCTGATTGCCTGCCTGATTAGCGGCTTTATCTGTGGCGGTATCGCCGGGATTGGCGGCCTTGCCAGCCACTCCATGGCCTCGCCGGGGCTGTTCACCAGTGTGCAATTCTTCGATCCAAGCAATCCAATGAGCATCGTCTGGGTGTTCGCCGTGATGGTGCTAGCTGTTGTGATCTCCTTTATCACCACCTTGCTGCTCGGCTTCGAAGATATCCCCGTCGAGCAGCCAAAAAGTGAAACAACTCAGCCAGAAAATAACCCGCTGACGCCACTAAAAAATATTTGATTGAGTAACGAGAGAGGACCTCTGATGCACACATCCACATTTCCTGACGGTTTTTTATGGGGCGGCGCGATTGCCGCCAATCAGGCCGAGGGCGGCGTAAACCAAGGGGGGAAAGGGCTGGCGACGGTAGACACCTTGCCTCACGGCGAACATCGGCTGGCAGTGAAAACCGGGCTGGAAAAACGCTTTACCCTGCGCGAAGACGAGTTTTACCCTAGCCATCAGGCGATCGATTTTTATCATCGTTATAAAGAAGATATCGCGCTAATGGCCGAGATGGGCTTCAGCGTGTTTCGCACCTCCATTGCCTGGAGCCGCCTCTACCCGCAGGGCGACGAGCTGACGCCCAACGCCGAGGGCATCGCCTTCTATCGCGATCTGTTTACCGAATGCGAAAAGCACAATATTGAGCCGCTGGTGACGCTGTGCCACTTCGACGTGCCGATGCATCTGGTCACCGAATATGGTTCATGGCGTAACCGCAAAATGGTGGAGTTTTTCACCCGCTACGCCCGCACCTGCTTTACAGCTTTCGACGGGCTGGTGAAGTACTGGCTGACCTTCAATGAGATTAACATTCTGCTACATAGCCCGTTTTCCGGCGCGGGATTGGCGTTTGAGGAGGGAGAGAATAAGCAGCAGGTGAAATATCAGGCGGCGCACCACGAGCTTCTCGCCAGCGCGCTCGCCACCAAAATTGCCCATGAGATTAACCCGCACAACCAAGTGGGCTGCATGCTGGCCGGGGGGAATTTCTACCCGCGAACCTGTAAACCAGAAGACGTGTGGGCAGCGCTGCAAAAAGACCGCGAAAACCTGTTCTTTATCGACGTGCAGGCGCGCGGCGCTTATCCGTCTTACACCCGCCGCCAGTTTAAAGAGCAGGGGATTGAGATTCATACCGAGCCGGGCGATGACGACATTCTCAAAAACACCGTGGATTTCGTCTCCTTCAGCTATTACGCCTCGCGCTGCGCCTCGGCGGAGATGAATGAGAACAACAGCAGCGCGGCCAATATCGTTAAATCCCTGAGCAACCCCTATATCGAAAGCAGCGAGTGGGGCTGGGGCATTGATCCTCTGGGCCTGCGCATCACCATGAACATGATGTATGACCGTTACCAAAAGCCGCTATTTCTGGTGGAAAACGGTTTAGGGGCCAAAGACGTGGTCAACGGGCAAGGGGAAATCAACGACGACTATCGCATCAGCTATCTGCGCGAGCACATCAAAGCCATGGGCGAAGCCATCGAAGACGGCATCCCTGTGATGGGTTACACCTCGTGGGGCTGCATTGATTTGGTGTCGGCGTCGACCGGGGAGATGAGCAAACGCTACGGCTTTATCTATGTCGACCGCGACGACGCCGGGCAGGGCACGCTGGCGCGCACCCGCAAAAAATCCTTCTATTGGTATAAGAAGGTGATTGCCAGCAACGGGGCGGATTTGGATTAAGCCCGCCGCGCTAGCGGGTGGTCAAATCTTGGTTTTCGCCACAAACTTGCCGTCGCGCAGCAGCGCCACTTGGTGCGTTCTTTTGTACCAGATGGCGGTAAAAATGCCTTTCTGATAGACCTGAGCATCGGCGTTTTCTTCAACCAGCGCCGCCGCCGTGGATTCAATGTAACCCTGCTTGTCGGCGGGATAGATTTTGATGTCGATCCCGTCGATTCGCGCGGTAACTTTTTTGTATTTCGGCGTGGCCTGCGCATACTGCGCGGCGGCATTGCGCAGCGCGGCATTTTCAGCCGCACTGGTGATGCTGGCCTGACGGTTCTGCTCGGCAATGTAACAGGCGTCTTTCGAGATGCCCTGCGCCTGACAATCCGCCATGCGCGATGCCGAGGAGCTGCAACCCGCCGCCGCCATCGCCACTAAAACTAAACTCATCGCTTTCATCATCATCATTATTTCTCTTTTCTACTGCTTAATCGCGGAGAGGCTTTAACCCCGCCCGTTGAATCACTCTTACCACTCGGCGGAGAAACCTGCGCCAATCACCGGGTCATTGGAGGTGGTCCCGGCGATAGTGGCTTTCGTCACCCAGCTATGGTTGATGCGAGCCGAGAAGCCTACGGCAATTCCCGCCTCTGATGCATATTCACCCGCACCGGCACCCACCGAGAAGGTGGCGTTTTGCGACACCTGCGGGATGTTCGCCATCGCCGCGACGCCAGCAATGCCGGCATTCGCCTGCTTCTTATTATCGTCCACTTGGGATTTAAGGTCGGAGAATTTCTGATTGGTGTAGTTTTGCGACTGCTGCAACGTCTGCTGATCGCCCGCCGCGCGCGCGTGGGATTCTGACAAGACTTCTGCGTGATTCTGCTCCGCCTGACTGTTCAGCGCGTTGATCTGCTGGTCGTAGTAGTTGGCTCGGCGCTGCTGCTGTTGGGCAGCTTGCTGAGTCTTCGCCTCGGTCGCTTGAATTTGTTGCTGGGTCTGCTTTTCCTCAGCCGTGACTTCGGCAGTCATTTCCGAATGCGCTCTGGCATGTAGCATGGATTGGTAGCGATCGCCTGAGATAATGGCCTGCTGTTTCGCAATGCCTTCAGCCGATTTCTGGGCATTAGCCGCAGTCGAGGTTGCCGCAGATGCAGATGATAAGGCGACTTCGGAATTCTTCTCTGCTTGATGAACCTGCGTCATATCAGCGTCTTTGCCATCAGCGCCATCTTTGCCGTCGATACCATTTTTGCCATCAACACCGTCGCGTCCATGAGCGCCGGTGGCACCCGTCGCGCCGTCTTTGCCGTCGATACCATCCTTACCGTCAACCCCATCTTTACCATCGACGCCATCATGGGGCAGGGGCTGGGATTCTAATTCACTAATGCGTCGAGTATTGCTGGAAACCTGATGATCTTCATTATCGAGTTGGGTCCCTAGACTGTTGATAAGCTGATGGTCATCATGAATCGCTAGCGTGTTGATCTTAATCTGCGGATCAGGTTCGGCAACAGGTTGAGAAGGGGCAGTGCTAACGACTGGTGTCAGGGTAGAGGTCGTGTCGAATGAGGTTGGAGTGGATAAGAGCTTAATTTCGTGAGGATCATCAAAACGGACCAGTTGATTGGTTTGCTGAACATTATAACTTGCGCCAAACAGCTGTTGGTTCACGGTTGCCAAGCTGTCACCACCGAGGATGGCACTCCGCATGTACTGCGGCATATCATTATGTTCCGAAATAAACTGGTTAGCGGCATCAAGCTCTAGTCCGGTTAACCCGGCTCTTGCAGGCTCTGCAACTGTCGCCGCAACGAACACCATCATTACGCCAGACAGGACGCGGCGAATCGTCGAAGGTGAAACACCAAAATAGCGCGCCAGCTCGGCTTTATTGGTATTTCCGGCAATAAAGGCTTTGATGATTTCCGCATTACGGTTTTGAGATTTTTGCGACACGTCTTTATTTCTCCCTTGAAATAAGTATCCATTAGATACAAAAAATATTTCTCTTAGCTTCATATTTGGCTAGGTTTGACGAAGCATACACAGGGTGAATATGACTTGCCTTAGTCATCAGCTATAAGATTGACCATTGTCAAGAAATGTAAGCTTTAATAGCTACGTGAATAGGTTTTACTGGAACATCTATTTTGTCGCTAATAGATGGTTTTTATGGGCGCTAATGGATTTTTAGGTCGTGTAGATTGTAGCGGTTCGCTACGCTATGAAAACCCTACAAGATGCGAGTAGAATGCGGCAGGCAAAAAATGAAGGGAGCTAAGTCTATGGCGGTTAAAGCAAAAGAGTTTCATGATTACGTGGCACGTTTAGGGATTGAACAGCCCGCGTTATGTATTCTACTCGGCGTCCAGCGATCAACGCTGAATAAGTGGCTGAATGGCACGGTGACGCAAATTCCCGCCGTGGCGGTGACGGCCATCAAGATGCTGTGGTTTATGAAAGAGAGCGATCCGGTGATGTTCTCCAAGTGGGCCTATGTCCAAGATTTCGGCATGACGGCAGAATACGCGCTAAACGAGCGCGCGCAGGAGTTTCTGCAAACCATCAAGAAAGAGCCAAGCCTGCCGATTCGAAAGCTGCTGAGTAAAAGCTAATCCCACACCTCTACCCATTCGCCACATCCAAAATCGCCTGCGCGAAAGCCTCGGGTGCCTCTTGCGGCAGGTTGTGGCCTATGCCACCGCCGATGGTTCGATGCTGATACTTACCCGTGAACTTATTGGCATAAGTTTCAGGAGCAGGGTGCGGCGCGCCGTTAGCGTCGCCCTCTAGGGTGATAGTCGGGATCTTAATCAGTGGGGAAGCAGCCAGGCGATTCTCCAAATCATTGTATTTTGACTCACCCTCGGCCAGACCCAGACGCCAGCGATAGTTGTGGATCGACACCGCTACGTGGTCCGGGTTGTGCAGCGCCTGAGCCGAACGGGCGAACTCTTCGTCGCTGAACTGCCATTTTGGCGAGGCGGTGTGCCAGATGAGTTTGGCGAAAGCTTCCGTATTGGCGGCATATCCCGCCTGACCGCGCTCGGTGGCGAAGTAGAACTGATACCACCACGCCAGCTCGGCCGCAGGGGGCAGTGGCTTCTTATTGGCGGCTTGGCTACCAATCAAATAGCCACTCACCGACACCAAGGCTTTAAAACGCTGAGGCCAAATTGCTGCGAGAATATTGGCGGTGCGCGCGCCCCAGTCAAATCCGCCAACCACCACCTTCTCAAGCCCCAGCGCGTCTAAAAATGCAATCGCATCTACCGCGACCACTGCCTGCTGGCCGTTTCTCGGCGTAGATTCTGAGAGAAAGTGCGTCGAACCGTAACCGCGCAGCCAAGGGATCAGCACGCGGTATCCCGCTGACACCAGGATCGGCGCGACATCAAAAAAGCTGTAGATATCGTAAGGCCAGCCGTGCAGCAACAACACCGGTTCACCGTTTTTCGGCCCGACATCCACATAACCGATGTTTAAATCTCCGGCGCGGATCTGCTGAATATTTTTAAAGGTGCCCAGCACTTTGTTGCCAGAAGCTGCGGGCAATGCGCCAGCTGTGCCGGAATTTGCACTGGCAGGTAAGGCCGTCAGCCCCAGCTCAAAAGCGGCAAGTCCGGCTGCGGCGGTCTGAATAAAGCGGCGGCGGGCAGGGTTATCAATGTCTGGCATAGCTCTCTTCCTCAAAGGTCAGATGGATCGATATGCAGCAGAATGACGCGCGAGATGACACTGCTCTGTGCACCTCTTTATTTAAAACGGGCGATGTATCTCCTGTGTGTCGGTTTAGCCGCTCAATTGTATGTTCAGGTATCTGAACTGTGCCGTAAGCCCTTTAACCTTCTATGCCATTCGGCAAAATGGTCGTTCACACTTGCTACTTTTTGCAGTATATTGCGTTTTTCTGCTGTTATTTGTGAGTGGAGGGCGAATGCACAAAGTGGCTCGCCAGCAGGTTTTGCTGGAACTGCTCAGTGAAAAAGGGCAAGTGAGTGTCGCGGATTTAGCGCAAAAAATGCAGGTTTCTGCGGATACCGTGCGGCGCGATCTGGCGGACCTTGAGCGTCAGGGGCTGGCGCAAAAAAACCACGGCGGGGCGATTGCCTTAGACCTGTCGGCCATGAACCGTCAGGGGCGTAGCCATCTGCTTGCTACCACCAAGCGAACGCTGGGGCAGGCCGTGGCGGCGCAGATCCCCGCAGGCAGCACGATTTTCCTTGATGCGGGCAGCACGGTGCTGGCGGTGGCGGATGCCCTGCGCGGGCCGATGACCGTCATCACCACCTCGCTGGATATCGCCCAGTGCCTGAGCGAGCGGGCGGACATTCAGCTGATCCTGCTCGGCGGCAGCTGGGATGCCAAACAGCGACTGTTTGCCGGCAGCGCCACCCTTGCGATGCTGGCCCACTACCGTGCAGATATCGCCGTGCTGGGGGCCTGCGCTATCCACGCCCAGCTTGGCCTGAGTGCCAGTCAGGAGGCGGATGCCGAAGTGAAACGCGCCATGCTCAAGCTGAGCGCCGCCCACTGGTTGGTCGCCGATCACCTCAAACTCAATCGCTGCGAGCCGCATCTGGTGGCGGAGCTAACTGATATTCATCACTTGTTCATCGACCGCCCGTGGGGCGAGCTGGGTGAGCAAGATTCGATCAAAGTCAGCGTCACCGCCTCGGGGACGCAAGGAGAAAACCATGAGTGAAACGACCCGCACCGCCACTAAAAGCCTCAACGTGGCGTTAATCGGCTACGGCTTTGTTGGCAAGACCTTCCATGCGCCGCTGATCGGCGCGACGCCGGGCTTAAACCTGCTGGTGGTTGCCTCGCGCGATGCCGATAAAGTCCATGCGGACCTGCCGGGGGCTCTGGTGATTGCTTCTCCAGAAGAGGCTATCCGCCATCCTGATGTGGATCTGGTGGTCATCGCGTCACCTAACGCCACCCACGCGCCGCTGGCCAAAGTGGCGCTGGAGGCGGGGAAGCACGTGGTGGTGGATAAGCCATTTACATTGGATATGCAGGAAGCGCGCGAGCTAATTGCGCTGGCGGATAAGCAACAGCGCCTGCTGTCGGTGTTCCACAATCGCCGCTGGGACAGTGATTACCTCGGCGTGAAGCAGGTGATTGAGCAGGGGCTGATTGGCAAAGTGGCGCATTTTGAGTCGCACATTGACCGTTTCCGTCCAGAAGTGCGGGTGCGCTGGCGTGAGCAAAACGTGCCGGGCAGCGGCCTGTGGTTCGACATCGGCCCACACCTGATTGATCAGGCGCTGCAACTGTTCGGCCTGCCGCAGACGGTGCAGGGCAATATTGCCACGCTGCGCCCGAACGCGGAGATCAACGACTGGGCACACGTGGTGCTGAACTACCCGACGCATAAAGTGATTTTGCATTGCAGCATGCTGGTGGCAGGCGGCGCGTCCCGCTTTGCGGTTCACGGCGAGAAAGGAAGTGTGGTGAAGGCCAACGCCGACCGCCAGGAGAGCCAACTGTTGGCGGGCGTGGTTCCGGGAAGTGATGTCTGGGGGCAGGATGATGATGCCTTGGTGCTGTTTGAAGGCACCCACCCGTCGCGCACTATCGCCACCCCGAACGGCGATCAGCGCCAGTACTATATGCAAGTTCGCGACGCTTTAAACGGCGAGCGCGCCAACCCGGTGCCTGCGGTTGAAGCCTTGGCCGTGATGGCCGTGCTGGAAGCGGCGGTAAAATCCTCCGAGACGGGACAATCCCAATCCTTGGATCTGACCAGCGACGAGCAAGCCAGCTTGCGTTAATGGCCTTGGTGGTTCGCCAATAAATGCAAAAGCCGCCTGAGATGGGCGGCTTTTTTGTGGCTTCGAGTCAGGCTCAGTTGGCTTTTGAGCTGTCATTTAGTGGCGCCAACAAGACATACCGACTCAGCAGCTGAACAAACTGGTTATCCAGCTGCTTCACCAGCTGTGGCGGCACTTGATCATTCTGCTGGCGCGCTGCGGCCAGTTTTCGCAGCGACTCTTCCACCGGCGGCGCGGCGTTCAGTGCCTGCTGGATGGCGAATACCGAGGATTTGAGCTGCGAGACGGTCATGTACTTTCCGCGCTGCTCGTCTAAACCGTTTAGCTTATCGGCAAGTTGCTGAAGCTGGGTACTGGCCGAGTGCCAGCCGTTTAGGCTGTCTAGCGGCGCGGCGTTGGCATTCAGCTGCTGATTCCAGCTTTTTGCGAGCGCGATGGCCGCTGGATCCGTGGGCCACAGGGCTTGTGCCTGCTCGGCCAGCCGCGTGCCGCTATCCAACGCCCAGCGCGGTGACAGTCTGGCAAGCTGCTCGGTCTGGCGCTGGGTGCTGGCGATAAACGCCGGCGCGGCTTTATTCAGCTGCTCGGCGTATTGGATCTTCAGCGCGGCCAGCTCCTGCGAACTCACCGGCTGTGGCAAAACGGGCAAAGTCGCTGCCAGCTGTTGGTTAACCGGAGAATGTTTATAGGTCTTGATGCTCGCCGAGATACCGCTGCCAACTATCACCGTGACCAACACGCCCGCCACGAACCCTTTCCACTGGACAGGGGGTTTAGCCTCAGCCGGGGCAATCACTACCCGGGGCGTGGCCGGTTCGGCCTGTGCCACATACACCCAGCGCCGATCCTGATCGATGGGCATTTCGGTTGCAGCAACCTCTGCCGACGGGGGCAGCACCACGGCGCTCTCGCTGGTGTCCTGACTGTTTTCGAGCCGCACCGCGGCGTTTTGCAGCAGCCGACTCAGAGCCTGCAACTGGCTGAGATGTTTCAGCTCAAGGCGCTGAAGTTGGTCGCAAAGTGAGTTGATGAGCTTTTCTGCCTGATAAATCTGCGGCAGGTCGCGGTATTCTAACGTCATACAGCGCAGAGCCTGCTGCAACCTCTGGCTGAGGCCGTTGAGGATCTCGATGCGCGCATGCACCGCCTGCGGCCACAGCCCCGACCATTGATGAGACAGCAGGGCTTCAAGAATAGCCAACCCCTCGATCAAACCAGATAAACCGGCCAGCTGCACTCGCGCCTGGGTATACCAAGAGGCGGTTTGCAGCTCGATTCCGTTTTGCTGGAACAGATTGAGGCACAGCTGTTCGACCTTATGCCAGTTCACTTCTGGCCGTGCCGGATGGGTTAATTTGCCGAGTTCTTCACGGATAACGCGATAATCAGCGAGCTGACGGGGATCGCCACCCGTGCGTAGCTGGCGCTCAATAGACATTGATCGATTCCTTTCAGACGTGTCGTAGGGGGGTTAGAGATACTGCTGCTGTTTTAAATGGCGGATCAGCACCCGGCCTTCGGGCATAAAAGCCGTGCCGAAATGCACCAGCCCGAACTCCTTTAGCTCGGCGTGAATGCCGTATTCCAGCTGGCCCGGCGCGGATTGTGGCAGCAGGATCACCTTAATCTTTTTAAGCCGAGGTTCATATTTCAACAGCGTGTGCGAAAGCGTGGTCAGCAGAGAGTGCGCGGTGCCGGGCATCCCTTGCAGGATTTTGCTCATGTCCGGCAACCCGTAGTCCGGCAAATGGCTCAGCGTCCCCGCGCGACAGTTGAGAATACGCTGCATATTGTCGAGTACCGAGAGGATCACCTGATCCTGCTCGCTGACTTGTTGCAGATTAAGCCCCCCGGCAAAGTTGCCTAGCAGCATTTCGTAGAGTGAGGGCGAGTGACTTTGCGACATCACTTTTTCTCCGCGCGCAGCGTCAGGTTATTGTTACCCAGCTCAATGACGCGAGGGGAATCGGGATCGAGTTCTTCGCGATTGATCAGCAGCCGCCAGTGGTCTTTATTCATATCCGGATGGCGGAATAGGCCGACGATGGCTACAAACTTGGCGTCTTTTTCCATTGGCATGTCCAGTGACACCGAGGTTCCCGGCTTCACCACTAGGCTGCGAGTCGCCAGAAGCTCCTCTTTCAGCGCGTCTTCGCCATCTTCGGCGAGCTGTTGATAAACCGTTTTCTGGAAGGTTTTGTCGTCGCGTAGCTGATAGACCCGCACCATCACCGGCTCGGAGGAAGAGTTCTGCTCGTTATCATCTGTGTTCAGTGCTTCACGGGCGGTAAAATCGAGATGTAGAACTTTTATCTGCTTATAGAATATCGATTTAGTGGCAGCAACGGTGCCATCCGTTACGGTTTGAGTCAGCCCGCAGCCGCTCAATAACAGAGCCAAGACGGGGAGTCCGATTTTACTTTTCCAAACGGTATTTAATAACACGCGGTGTTCCTTCTTGAGGCTTGTGGGTAGCCATGCCGCTATAAAGGCTCAGCTCCACGGTAAAATAATCAGGTATGTCTTGGGTTGAAGCTTCTTCATCCAGCCCCAGTACGCCGGTGAGCCCTAGCCAAATCGGCGTATCTCCCAAGATGGGAGTAGGAAGCAGGCGAATGGGGACGGTCAGTTGAATGCGTGCCTTGTAGCGCCAGCCCAGGTAGACGCGCAACAACACCAGAAAATCGGCATAAATCGAGCCATCCGGCAGCCATTCCTTGGCTTCTTCACTATCTTCAGTGTGCAGTGAGATAAGCAACTGGCTGTTGGCATCGGTGGCTTCATCACCCAATACGGTGGCGTCGCGCAGCCAGTCGGCGCCCTCGTCGGTAAATGCCATCGGTGAGGCAATACGTACAGTGCGCAAGCAATGTGGTGTGACATCTGCCCGCGTTGCCGGAGCCAGTAATCGCACGAGTGCCTGCACGCCTTCAGCCGTTCTGCCCGGCTGGCGCATCACGCCGAGCAGCGCCAAAAATCTCGACGTCGGCGTAGCAAAATGCTGCTGCGAGCCGGGAATTCCCATACCAATCAGGCCCAATAGATTCTGCGAAATACTGTCTTTGCCGCCCGCCTCGTAGGTCGCCGGATAGGAGTATTTGCGCCAGATGCGATAAAACTGAGTCATGACGCGGTGGTTGAAAATATCGAGAAAACCCGCCAGCGCCTCGTGACCTTCGCGCTGCTGGGTGATGTCGTCGATATAGGATGTTGGCAGTGGGGAATCTACGCCATACAGCCCCATAAAGGTGGTGCGTACCGTCGGCAATCCGTCGGGATCGGTTTCCAGCGCCTTGAGTTCGCTGACGGGAAAACCCATCCCAGGATGGGGCCGAAAACGCACCGGATCGTCCGCTGGGTTGGCGGTACTTCCCAGTTTTGGCATGCCGGGTTGTTCGAGCAACTGGCAAAATCGGAAGAAATTAATCTTGCCGATATCCCGTTCCAGCCTGGCACTTAGCCGGGAAGGCGGGTTTTGTGATTCTCTTCCCATTCAAGTCGTTCTCCGGTGGGTTGCAGTATCAGGGTCAGGCGGTTAAAGAGATGAATATCGGTATACAGTGCGAAGAAGCGGCTAAGCATTTCGCCGAACAGGCAGATATCCCCCGTGCCTGCGAATCCATTACTGTCGAGGGTGATTTCAATGTGCACGCCGCGCAGCAAATACCCCCGTTCAAAACGCTCAATTTCGCTGTGTTTAACGTCGGCAATGGCATCCAGACGGCGGCGGTTCATCTCGCTTTCCGTCCAGTCATACAGGGCGAGCGTGCCGCGCAGCACTTCGGCACTGTCCATCATCCATAGGAAGCTGCTGCCCAGATGGCTGAGCACCCGCCAGTGAAAACGATCGCGATTTGGCGGGTAACAGGGCATCGACGGCACGGACAAGTTTCGCATTCGCACGTTGGCGCCAGTGGATTTGACGACGGTATCCAGCACCGTGCTCTGCAAGGATTTGCGCGGCAGTTGGCCGTTGGTGCCCGTTAGGCTAAGGGAAAGATTTTCATTTTCCGGCACCGTGTGGTTGTCAAAAGCTTCCCCACCGAGAACCAGCCAAGTGTCATGCAGCCCCGAAGGACCGCGTTTCACCCTCGTGTGGTAGTAATACTCCGGCGCGTTGTGGCGCAGCATGCCCCCTTTGTGGCGGAAGCTGGTGAAAGGCACGTACACCTGATAACCCGAGTGCTTCGACGAAATAACCGAGTCCACCGAGTAGATTTCGGTATAGCCATCCTGCACCCGCATTGGGCGCAGCAGGTATTCCGTCTGCAAAGAGGAGAGGGTGAGAGGATCCGACTCCAGCGAGAACAAATTGATCACCGGCACGCAGTGCAGGCGCAGGTTTTTTTCTGAGAAAGAGAAGTCGTGCTCCCAGCGTTTTTCCAGCACCACGTCAATCTCGAACCATGGAAGTGCGTTCGGCAGCGCCACCGATTCCAATCCTTCCAGGGCGACGAACATAAACTTTTCGCGGAAAGTGAAGTATTCCAGCAAAAGCTGGTAGCCACTGAATGCTGTATCGCCTTTCGGCCACAGCTGGTCTTGCTCGCTAAAACCCTGCGGGGCGAAAAAGCCGTCTAACAGCTGACGGTCGGCCTGACCCGGCAGGCGGATCCACATTTTGGCCGTATTTAACGTCAACGCTTCATGCAGGGCGCAGGCCAGCGGGGCATCGGCATCAAGATAGATCGGCAAATGCTTGAGACTAATTTTGCTCCAGTCAGCCAATTCGCCGCAGTTAAAACGCAAGCGAATCACCGAGCGACCGTCAGGCTCGCTGTCCAGCGCGGCGCGTTGTAGCGAGATCGGCAGCAGCTCGATGTCCTGAGTCGTGGTATAGCGGCAGCGCGTTGCGCGTTCACCAATCGGGCGCGACAAAACTTCGAACCCTTTGTGCATCGTCATCCGCTCCTTCATTTCCCGCCAGTCTGGGGTGAATTCCACAATCGACAGGGAAGGGATGGTGCGCAAGTAGTGCGGCCAAAGCAGGCTGACCAGCCCTTCGGTAAGCTCCGGCAGGTCATCATCAAGCTTCTCCCGCAGGCGGCCCATCAGGAAAGCAAAGCCTTCAAACAGGCGTTCAACATAGGGGTCGCGAGCCCCGACTTTATCCAGATTCAATCCGGCAGCGCGGTCAGGGTGCGCACGAGCAAATTCCTCGCCCGCTTCGCGCAGGTAACGCATTTCGGCGTCAAAATAACGCAGGGTTAAGTCGTCCATGGGATCTCAATGATAAAGAGTGGTGGTTGGAGAAGTTTTAAGCTTTTATTTTCTTTAAAGTTCGCATGAACATAAAGAGCATGAATGTGGTTATTTTGATGAAGGAGATAATCGAAACCCAATAAAACGTGTAAACGATATGATATAGTTCCTCAATTAAGAAAATCTATTCTCTATTCCCAAAGTTAGGTTCAAAGGTATATTTGATATCCAGTGGTATAAGAATTAATACAACGCTTATTACAATAATGGAAATTATCAAAGAGGATGGCCAGGTAAAAGTGAGGGTTATTGAACTGACAGTCAATCACCCTAAGTTACTTTTAATATTTAAGATGATAAAGTCATTTATTCTAGTTCTGTCCATAGGTGTCTCTGAATGGAGTTATTCTTTTATAACAGAATCCACGCTTTATTTCTTCAAGGGTAGATCTTTTTTCATATATGGTTATTAATGCTTTACAAATCCTTCCATCAGATGAGAGAGTGAATGCTTGTCCGCCACTGCTGATGGAGTAATAAGATTGTCTGTTACCAACACTCCAACCTATATCTATCCTTGTGTTATTTTTCATCATCCTAAAAATAGAAGGCGATATCCTTTTTAACTCATTGGGTTTAATGATTTGAGGTGTCTCGTTCATTATTTCTTCAACTTCCTCTTCATTAGGTTCAACACCATATATGCTTTCGCCAGAGTACAAGTAAATGTTATGTTTTGTACTGTTTGATATAAGTATTGTAGGCTTGACGAGATCTAATTTAGCAGTAATGATTGCTAAAAGTATTACAGTTGCTGTAATCATTATTATTGGCATTCTCACTTAGGATCCTTTAGAGTTGTCTCAACTAATTTTTATCAAATATCACTTTTAGATCTCATAACCTAAGTAATATCATGCCTATCTAATTTTCTTAAAAGAAAACAAGATAATGGACATGGATATGACAAAGCCATAAATAGATGCCCGATTGATACTATCGAGTGCACTGGTTAGAGCGTCGATTGCATCATAATATTCTTTTAATGAAGTTGGGGGAGTGAGTTTTATGCTTTGATTTTCATAAAATGCACCTATTTGGAACGATGTTATTGTTATTAAGGTAAAATAAACAAAACAAGCTACGATTATCATCACCCAGCGAAGTATGTATTTTTTTTAAATGAATATCTCATGATTTCTCTACGATGCTCGCTAATAGGTATCATAAACTTGTTTAAAATGCATGAAGTTTTTGGTAACAGATGGTTTTGTTCTCTTTCTTTAAAATAGCCGTGTCGCTTTTAATGATAATTGATATTGAGCAGTTTCCTTCTTGTTTGGAGAGTTTAAATAATTGCCCCGATGTGCTGATTGAATTATATTCATATTGCCCTCCAATATACCAACCGACACCCACTTCCGAATCGTTGGCTAATAATCTTTTTAAAGAAGGTTTTAACATTATTTTTTGGCCGGGCATGAGCTCGTTGGGTCTTCTTTTTATTATCTTATCAACCTCTTCGGCGCTTGGGTCTACATCATATGTACTTTCGCCAAAGTATATATAAATATTATGACTTGTATTGTTGTGGATCAATATTTTCGGCTTTAGTAAACTTATTATATAGAATGATGTGAAAAATAATGCAACAATTAAAGTCGAGACTAATATTGGTTTTCTCATTGATTTTTACTCTAAACAGTATAGTTTGGTTTTTTTACACTCAAACACAAATGGTCTTGTCTCGATTGTTTCAAGTTAATGTCTGGTTCATTTTCGAGTGCGTTTAGAATGTCTATAGAGGTTAAGTCCCGTGCGTACCTACCGTATTTATAATACAAGTTAAATCCTATGTTTACGCAAGCAATATCGTCAATTGGATCTTTTACCGAATCAATGCTGGTTCTAATTTGTTCCATGTTTGAGCCTGCAAGTAAAGTTTCAACTGAAAACCCAGTGCTTAACCCTACATAACCATAATGTATATTAGACCAGACAACATAGAAGTAATCGTGATTTTTGTATTTGTGATAATGGCTCTTTGAGATTTGGCGGCTTTTTAATTGACGCTCTACAGCTACCTCACTAAATTTGGATTTTATTAAATGCTTATGATCCCAAATCGATCCTGTTTTTACTGCTTGAAACCAAATTGCCATCGCAGTAACCGGTGAAAGTTGCGGTGGTGGGTTCAATTTATTATACCAAGGACTATATTCCCATTCTTTCATACTTTCGTTATAAGTTTCTTTGTCTATAAGTAACCTAATTTGTTCCGCAGTCTGACTTCTTACATTCTTTTTAATTTCATTAACAATATATTCGGCGACAATTAAGGCGCCATCTGTATGCGTACAGATTATTTTATTTTTGGGCGAGTTAGCTTGGTTATTGTTGTCGGCGGATTCACTTGCTTGAGTACTTGGTTTAGAGGAATCAGAAGGAGTTAAATCATACGTATCATCCACCATTGACGGAATAAACTCTGCTTCGCAAGGACAGCTGCTTTTGCTGTGCAGAGTGCCAGCAAAATTTCGGCCGTGGATCTTATCGCCGGGAATATGGCCGATAATAAAGTAAGTGCCGGGGTGTTTGCCGCAGGTTACGCGATCTTCCTCGCGAGCCACGGCTCTGCCGAACAGTGTGTGGGTTGTATCACCTTCAATGATGATACCGCCACAGGTGGTTTCATCTTCCACCACCAAGTAATAACCTTGTGTCATAAAATAATCCCTTATTAAATGTTAATCACACAACACCGCAGCCCTTGCCGGGTCGAGCGCTATTAGCCCGCTGAGCAAGGTTTCCTTATCGCTGTGCAGGCGAAGTTTGTCGCTGTCACTGCGCTGCGCCTTCATACGCAGTAACTTGAGGCGTCGGGCTTTGACCTCAAAAACCAATCCCGGCTCCCAGTGGTTTAGGGTGAGGGATGAGCCGCCGCTATCCAGATCCGCCAGCAGGTGGAGCGCCATGTCATTCTTGCCATATTGCTCAGCCACGCGGGCCATCACCAGTCGTAACAACCATTGATGACGCGGGGTAGTGACTCCCGGACGTGCTTGCAACCAGAGGATCGCGGTTTCAACGCCGTCACTGTCGGCCTGCGCCAGCGCTTCGCTTTCAAGCTGAAGAATATCGTCCTCGCCGGAGGTGACGGCAGCGGCGGGTTCATTGCCCCAGCCAGTGGACGATTCCAGCACCTGCTGATTAATCCAATCTTGCGTGACTTCATCCGCGAAAGGCGTGCCGTCGCTCCAGCACAGGCTTTCCAGCCCGGTGAGACGGGTCAGCAGCAGGCGTAAATCCTGTGTAATACAGCTGGCCCAGCTGTCGAAGGGCGCTCCGGCCTTACTGAGTGCCAGATGCAAATACCACTGTACGTCGAGCCAGAAGTGGTTAACGCCTTCGGCAAACATCGACTCTGCCTGTTCCAGCAGTTCTACCCAGCTCTGTTGAAGATAGAGACGTTTGAGCTGTGCGCGATACTCCGGGCGCGGCGGCAGTAAGCGAGTACGGCCACTGGCGTCCAGCGGAGGAAGCTCATGAACCGTATCCCAACGCACGCTCTTGATCAGATGATGGCCCGAGAGCCATCCCTGAGGCTGGTCGCGCAGGTATTTTGCCAGCGTCTTTGCCTGATCCAGCAAGTCTCGGCCGGACTGCACTGGTCGCAGTGAGAGGGACGCGCTGGTGGTTTCCGCCGAGGGGGTTGAGGAGCCGCTATTTTGCGGCACTACGGCATGCATCCCGCCAGACTGCGCGAGGCGATTCTCCAGCACGGCGTAGAGCGCGCCGAATTGTGGGCGACTCGCTTCAGGCCATGTGCTTACGCCTTGCTCGATAAGTGTCAGAGCCGCCACGATACGGGCAAAATCAGCTTTATCCACTTCGGGGTAGAGTGAAAGGCTGTCCAGCATGCGTGAGCCTGCAAGCCATTCGAGCGCCGTTTTTCTGCTGGTGGCGCGCTGCGGGTGCAGCATCTCACCGTAGTCGCCAAGGAGAGCGGCTAACAAGGAGAGACCATCGGCAAAGCCGGCTTCGCCATCGCGATGCAGCCGCGCCCAGATGTAATAGGTGGCGACCCGCACATCCTTGCAATAGGCGGTAAGCAATTTCTCCGACAGCTCGCAGATAAGCGTGGTATTCGCACCTGAGAGCTTATTCACCTCTTCGCGCATTTGCTGAAAGTCGTCGTCGTAGCCCGGATCTTCACCGGCAGGCTGATCCGCTGAGATCGGTTTTAACCAGTTATTCCAGAGTGCGGCCTGCTCAGTTGCCAATTGCAAGAGTGATGAAGACTCGGCGCTGCAAGCCTCTTGCAGCGTGATTAATGTGGTCATTACGGGTCCTGTTGAATTTTAAGCGAGAGGGGCGGAGATCACTCTTGGGCTATTGCATCGGCGTCAAATGGCTTTTCAGCCGCAGCTTGCGTCTCTGAGGTCAGGAAGATTTTTGTCGGCAGCGTGAAGTTGCGCAGCTGCAATAGGCCCAGCGGGCCTTTGCCGAGCTCGGTGCGCAATATCCACTGGAGCGGCTGTTTATCGGTGGTTGTGAAGGTGAGCTGATAGCGCCCCTCATCAAGCTTTTGCTGTTTTGCCTGTTCCAGCCAACGAATCAATCCCCAGGTTCCCTGATAATCGCCGTATAAACGGGCGCCAGCGTTAACATTCGTCCAGGTCAGCATGGTGCCCGGTTTATAGGTATCGCCCGGCCAGCGGAAGCTCTGCCAGCTTTCCATCTGATTGAAGTATTTGAGCTTTTGTCCGTCAATTGATAGGTTGGTTTCCACTACGTCTGGCACGGGGCGGGCGAGCAGCTCGAAGCGCATACCCTGACTGCCATCAGTAAACAGGATGTCGGAAATCTGGCTGAGTTGATTAATCGCCTCGAGAAACGCCGGATTAAAGGTCAATCCTTGACTGTTAACCCTGTCTGGCACCCAGCGCGTCCCTTCTTTATGCAGCACGCCACTCAGTTCGCGGGTCAGGAAGCTGTCGATACGGCCACTGTCTTTGCGAATAAATTCGGCCAACATCGGCAGTGACGCATCGCTCTTACTGATGGCGAACGGATAACGCCCGTCAAACGCTGATTTCCAGTTAGCGACAATGGCGTTTTTCCACTGATCGTTGAGGCTGGCGGAAGAGGGTTGCAGCACCGTTTCCCAAGCCTGAGTCAAAGGCTGAACAAACATCGACTGCCCAAAACCGCTCCACTCCTCCCCCAGACTCGCCGCGATTAGGCTGCCATACTCTTGGGTGTCGGTCAGATCGACGCTTTTGCCTTGGAATACCGTCTGCGCCAGTACCTGTGTCATCTCCTGTGGGTCAGAGGCATTGGCAACCTGCTGAAGTTTAAGACGGACGCGAGTCACGCGGGTCAGCAGCGTTTGCAGGCTGAGCGAACTG
This sequence comes from Ewingella sp. AOP9-I1-14, assembly GCF_052375995.1. Lineage (NCBI taxonomy): Bacteria > Pseudomonadati > Pseudomonadota > Gammaproteobacteria > Enterobacterales > Yersiniaceae > Ewingella > Ewingella sp. AOP9-I1-14. Next base: position 95,684 of record NZ_JBQSVA010000001.1, on the reverse strand, counting down.
TCGGAAGGCATCATATTCTGTGCACTGCCTTTGCCCATCAAGGCGAGCAGGGGACCAAAGGTTTCATCCAGCGGCCCGACCGGGCCGTGGGCCTGTTGGTCGATGGCTGGCTGCGCGTCTTTATTGATCAAGGCTTTCGCCGATTTCACCAGAGAGTCCGACAGGGCCTGATCTTTTTGCCCGGTCTGCCCCTGCCACGCCAGTGTGTTCATTAAGGCAATCAATGGCGACTGGCGCACATCGCTCATCAGGGTGAGCTGGTCAATAACATCAGATAAATTATGAGCGTCGTTCCAATGAAGACTGTTGAGGAAGTTCAACCAACTGCCTGCAAAATCAGTGAAATAGCGTTCTGTCAGGCGTTTTTTCAGGGCTTCAGGTGAGATTTCATCAGCAACTGACCGACGGTTGTCACTCAGCACCCAGTCAATCTCTTCACGGCGCGACGCCACGGCTTTATCTATTGCCTGCTGGATTTGCTCATCCCAGGCTTTGCGCGTGAACATGCCCGGCACGCTTTCATCAGTGTGGAACAGGCGCTGGGCATCGGTATCGCCCGCCATATCAGTCAGCGTCATATCCGCATAGTTGCGGCGTACCGACAGCAGCATATTTTCGTATAGCGTGCTTTCGGCATTGCGCTGGCCGATTTCTCCCAGCAGTACCTGACGCGCCTGAGTGACCAGACTGCTATCGACGTTGATTTTCCAACTTGGCTGAGTCGGCAGGTTAGAAGCATAAAACTGCCATAAATCAGGCGCCAGGCTCTGCCACAGGCCGGAAGAGACGCCTGCACGGCGCGGCTCAGTGGATTTCATCACTTGCGCGTAAAACTGGCCTTCGGCTTTTTCTGGTCTCGCCATCATCAAGTAGGCTTTTAACTGGTCGTAGCCTGATTTCGCCAGCACAGCGCGTTTCGGGCTATTCGCCGGAAGGTTGGCCAGCACGCTCAGTTTCTGCTGCAAACTGTCCGCAGCGGCATCGCGTATCAGGCGATTATTCGCCTGACGATACCAAGGGAGTAGGGCATCAAGCAGTGCCGCATTTTGGTCTAAGCCAAAACGCTGATACCAAGGAGCGCCGTGCTGAACGCGGGTTTGTAAACGCCCGATATCATTGCGCAGGGCTTGCAGGGCCATCAGTTGTGCATCAGATACAGGAAGCGGCTTCGCCAGATTCTGCGCCAGCTCGCTGGCTGAGACCATTTGATGGCGATTCACTACGAACGACAACAGGCTCCCTGCTGCCCAAAGCATAATCAGCGCCAGCAGGCTGTAACACAGGGTTTGCTCCCATGGCAGGCCAACGCGTTGTCCACGCGCCGCGCGACAATCCTCTAAAACCCCTTGCCAAGTTACGGGTGCAGACCAGGTTTTTTCATGGACGCCGGCAGAGGTGGCCGATGATACCGGCTGGCTGAACATTAAGCCGCGTAAAGGGATGCGTTTGCCATAGCTGGCGAGCCACGGGGTGAGTATTTTCCCCCAATGCGCGGCGGTGCTGCTCTCCAGTGATTGAGCAAGGCGCAGCAGGAAATCGTGCTGCTGATCGACAAAGACCTGTTGTAAACCCTGCTCGCGCAGCTGCGGTGTTAAGGACTTAAGTTGAGATTGAATCGACTCGGGTGACATTTTTGCAGGGAAAATGGCTCCTATCGATTGTTCCGTGCGCAAGTGACCCTCAGCTTTCCCTGCAATCACCTGCCAGAGATAAACCGCAGGCTGGTAGCGCAGCGTATCGCCGATTTTTTCCAAAGATCGCAGGCCGTCATCGACCCACTGAGCGTTTCGGCTTTGCCCATCAGCCATCGCCCAGACGATGCCGTCGAAGGGCCGAGTGCGGCGCAGCTTTCGCCACTCAGTCAGACGCGAGTGATCGCCTTCTTCATGCAGGCTGCCACCAAAAATGAGCAACGTGCGCTGACCTTCAAGCCAGCCCTGACTTGCCAGAGTAGGTGCCAGCGCGGCAACCTGTTCGGCTTCACCCATTACCATCAGCAAACGAACTTTATTGCGCCAGAACAGGCCGTAGCGAAGGCGCAGATGGCGCTTCAGAAACACCATTTTGTTCAGAGATTTATCTTTCGCTACTTTTTCAGGCTTAGGAATATCATCCCCTTTGGCTTGTTGACGAATTTCATCAAAATGCTTTTTACCCGAAAGGCGCGTACCGGCATAGGTTAACAACGCGCAACAGCTAAGAACGCCGGTTCCTACCATCAGCCCTGTCAGCCAGCGATCCTGCTGCGGCGTGTTTGGTATTAACCCAACCTGTTCTGGGTGCTGCCAGACTAGCCAGCAAAGTAGCGCGCCGGTAAGTAAAAATACCAAGGCAATAATCCAGAACCAGACTTCTGGTTTTTTAATCGGTAAGGCAATGCGCTTCACGTTATGTTCTCCTTGTGAGAAGCATTGGGAGAGACGGCACAACTCCAGACACTTTCGCTGCCTTGTTCGCCGTTAAAAATAAAATGTGGGGCAGGGGAATAGCTCATCGCCTTGGCAGCAACGGCAATGGCTAGCCAAGGGGCTGCGAGTGCCGTATCTCCAAGAAAACTGTCTATATGGTGCATGTCACTTTGTTGCTCAAGGCCGGTAAAGGGCAGCGCAGTTTTGACTTTGAGAATCGCTCTGTAAGCATCGCTTTTAGCCGATATTCCTGTTAACCACAGGTGCTGCACTCTGTCGATGCTCATGGGTACCCAGTCCGCAGCCTGCAAAGCCCTGGCGCGCAACATTTCATCATCCGGTTCCGAAAGCTCTGGCCGATGAAGCAGAGCAAGAGGTAACAAATCTTTTTGTGTCAGCCGGTTGCCGAGTAACAGTCCGACCACGGCTTCTGCGCTGAACAGGGTTATATCAGGCGCGATATGCAAGGCGACAACCAATAGCAAATCTTCATCTTGGATATGGTTATCCAGCCAGTTGTCGATCACCCTAAGCCCGCTCCCCCGAACAAAATGCGTAGGCTGAGGAAACGCTCTCTTTTTCCAGGCCTTCTGCCAGATCTCTTTCACCTGTGCATCAGGTATTGAAGAGGCGGATTCGAGTAAAACAGCAATAGGATGATCTGGCCGGATAAAGGCGAACGTATTCACGAAACTTTCCAAAAGTTCAGCAAAGGCAGCGGCAATGCGGTCATGAGGCTCATGATCTTCGGAAGTCGGCAATTTACTGTGGCGGACAGTACTTTCTTTTTTCCAGCTAGTTTGCGGTGTTAACATTGGCTGATTACGAAGCATAGCTTCGGTGCAGTCAGTGAATTCTGCATTGGCTATATGCGCCGTGCTGAAAGTCCCTGCCAAAATTTGTAATGCGCGACGTCCCCGCTGCACTTCCTGCAAAATCACCTGTTCACGGCGTTTGTCCCAAGCGTTGGCCTGAATTTGCTGCATCATGTAAATAGCCATTCGAATTCCCATTAATACCAGCCAAAAAATGACTGGAATACCCATGGCAAACCACCAGAAAGTGGCATCGCCCACCAATTTCCCTAATAATCGCATCAGTAATATTCCTGTCGCGACAAGGCATACCAACGCAGCTAACCAGCGCAAAGGCTTGGGCGGAGTAGGACGTAAATAGGGGGCAGGTATGGTATCTAGGTTTACTGGCATGTTTTGGGCCCTGGTCAGACAGGTTTTTATTTAATTGAATTTAATCAGATGGTTAGTTGATATTAGTTTTATCAAGGCATTGCTTTTATTAAAAAATGAGCGTAAATGTGTAGCTCTTTATTTTTGTTCTTATCTTGTGAATTTTTATTTGCTGTAAATAATTTTTCATATTAGATTTATTTCTTTTTTAATTTGTTAATCGCTTCTTGCTTGCCCATTACACCACCATTTGACATAGTTACACGTCCATCTTCATAAATAAATTCCGATTTATCTTCAAACAACATTTTTGATTTTTCTTCTCCCCATGTGATATTTATTAGCATGGAGTTTAATACGGGGGGGTAAAATGAATTGGATAATATGTTTTTACGAAAAAGATCAATTACCCTAAATTTCTGACAGCGAAATTTTATATTTTCAGAAATGCAATCTCTGGAGTTATAGGAAATTAGTAATTTTTCAATTAGTTTTGATTTTCCTTTTTTGTGTGGGAGATCATAATATGAAAATGCTTCATTTATATCACTGGAATTTATGGTTGTAATTAAATAATTATTCAAATATAGCCCTACAATATCTTTTTCAATAATAGCTGATGTTAACTTGCCTTTTATAGTTTCACAGCCAACTGTGTCCAATTTGCAACTCAATTCCGCTTTTGCATTAAACATTGTAGTTAATGATAATATAATTAATAAATAATATTTTAACATATTGTCTCATTTAATTTTGTTAATTACATCAAACAGATTGACGTCATTCGTTTTTTCTTTGCCAACTTCGGTGTAATAATATAAATGAATGACAATATTTGAATTTATAAGATTGCTTAGCCATAACTTATGTGTATTTATATGACTTTATATCCATCTTAGAGGTTTTTTTTTGATGGGCTTCCCATGCCGTGGGTTAAATATATCCTGCCAATACCTATTGTGAATATTTACAAGTAATGAATTGGGATGTTATTTTATGATGAATGATAGATATACTTTATTGTAATCGCTAAATAAAGATGGGTTGCCTCTACCAGTAAATATGAAATTTACCTTTTGTGGTAATTTTATTTCCGCCTGAAAACACTGCTCAGAATGGTATCCAGCATCATCTTTATACTTACATGAAACTACAGCACTCATTCCAGTAAATTTTGAGTTGGTGTTTATATTTGCAAAAACTGGAATGCCGTCAGTTACCGCCTCCCATTTTCCGTCATCATTCATTGTAAAGTAATCACTTTCTTCATTTGATATATTTCTACATAGTTTAAGGTAATCGGATGCATATACATGTTCCGCCCTAATGATTAAACAGTTGTTATTTTTTTTGATATTCCATTTTTCAGGGGTGTTTATAGTAGCTTCGTCAAGAGATGCTGATTTGGTATGCTCTTCGCTAAAACAAGCGGTGGTAAAGGAAAACAAAAAAAGTATTATGATTTTTTTCACTTATTCATCCCCAAGAATAGAATATATATTTTTAGTTGATTGAAATCTACGTTCAAATGATTGTTGATCCCATCTGTTTATTATCATGCTTACAGACCTTGAACTCTCGCGTGTAATCCCTGCATCCGCTCTTCTTAAAACTCCGTTTTTTACAACGAACTGTCCACCAGAGTCAATGCAATTGTACGGGACTATCGATACACTTTGTGGGTTATCAATTATAGGAACTCTTAATCTATTGGGATTTTGCCACCAACTGTTATCATATTCAGTGTTACGTAGCCACCCTCTATAAGTCCAATATCCTGCATAATTCGCTAATCCTGTTAATTGTTTAAATCCTCGCCCACGGAATTTCATACCATCTCCCACATGTGATAAAGTGGGATCAATAATCTGTCTTTGAGGTGCGGTTAAAATTGGTCTGTTTCTGGAGTCTCTCCCAATAACTATCATTAAGCGATTGTTCCTTATGTCTCTTAATTCGCTCTTATGGATATTTCCCAAATCATTGCCGTCACGTTCATAATTGTGGAAATAACCATATGTGTCTGTAGGATCAGAATAAAAGCCATTGGTTTCTTCGGAAAATGATGGATGCTCAGGGTGACGGCTAAATGAAACCGTTCCCTCAACCATAAGGTTTAAGTTTTGTGATTCAATTGAACCCTGCCCCAAGAAATGAGCTGCGCGTGTTGGATTATTCATGCCATATTTGGTTAATATATAATTTATAGACTTGCGATATTTCTCCCTAGTTTTTTCAGCTGTAGTTGAGTAAATTCTGCTTAAATCTATCTTATTTAACCACCCGCACTTCCTAAAATGCTCAATAAACCCACGTGGATCAAAATGCCATACTTTCCCTGAACCCAAGGCACCTGAATAAAAACACAGAGCCTCTGCGTGTTGTTTGAATCTGTCATAGTCCTTTTCATTCATCAGAACACGATCCTTCGATTCATTTGTTCCCGGTATCCGCCATATTGCCGTTTTTTCTGGTGTACATTGCTCCCATGGCAGACCAGTCATTAGCCATTTGTACCGGGCATCAATAGTGCTTTTCTCCCACTCAAACGGCATACAGCAGATAAGTTTGCGGCTTTGTGCTGCATACCTGTCTTCTTCCCTGAGCTTTCTTATTGCTGCTGAATTGCACTGGCTATGCGTGTCTTTATCATCATCAACCAGCTGCCAGCCTGTCCAGTGGGGGAAATCCGCATCGCTGAACTTTTTAACAGCCGCCACGGCAAGGTTCACTATACCTTGTCCACCAGGGTAATTTACGGTCATCCATAAGGGTGCTGTAGCAGGGACTAAGGTTTCATGCTCGGTGTGGATGATCCGCCCAAAACGTAGAAGTTCATAGCCGGCACTCGGACTTTGCGGATAGCGTGAAGTAGCTGTTTTATAGAGGTTATACTCATAGTCCTTGCCATCGGCATTGACCAAAGGAGAGCCAACACTCTCAAAGGCATCTTCTGCATTGGCGCATGCGCGTCGCGTAATCATGGTGCATGCTCCTTTACTGAAGCTCATGCTTACATACAGCGGCACTTCACTAGTATGGATTTCATTCAACTTTGTTGTGATATCGGTATTAGCCGAGGGGCGAGCCTCATAGAATTTCGTGCCTGCTGGCAGATAAAAATGAATATCGCCATAGATAACATCCGATCTTCCATTTTCATTAATATTCAACTTGCCGGTAGCTCTACCAACCAATTTACTGATGTTGGTGTCATCGCAGAAAATCTGAAAATGAAATTCATTTTTCCCATCAGTCATTCCCGATGAGCCAATAGGGGCTTTACGATAAATTTTAGAGCCCGTGTGAATCTCTGCTTCCAGATGCTTCAAGTGCATATATAGAGAATAAAAAATAATCTTCCCTTCTTCACCAGAACCGATCTCAGTCTCATGTTTTAATAAAACATAGCCATCATCCGTTCCTCTGGTAGGCGAGTATTTCAGCGGAAATTGATCTCTTTTCCAAGGCTTTGAAGGTATTCGAAACGACTCGACTGTACCGTCAGCTATAGCCCTAACTTTATTCGGTACTGCGCCAGAATCAGTGTGCGAAATATGGATCCCACCATGCCATGAATCCGACGCATTAAGAGGATACCCTCTACTGGAACTAACAGGCATCATCGCATCAACCCAGCCAGCATCACACAGGCTTGCATCTCTATTTCTCAGAAATGGAGGACTGATAATCATATTTTGACTCCTTGTCAGGAAAAAGTGAAATGGCTGGCAGGTTCTGTAGTTTCCGGTGCAACACTCGGGAAATCTTCTGGGATATTAGCTTTCTCCAACCGCCCATAATGTCCAGCCTTAGTCAGATATTCTCCCGCGGTGCCGGATTCGATCCGGTTCTCATCGAGTGTGATATAACTCCCGCCAGCGTTCAGCGTGATCCTTTTCTTCGCCGTGATCTTAATTTCATCTTCGGTGCTGGTGATAGTGATTGCCTTACGGGCCAGCAGTTCCATCAGGTCGTTTTGCGCCTGAACGGTGATAGGGCCTTGATTAGCAATTAACTTCATCCCCAGTTTTCTGACAAAAATACTCAGAGTATTGCCCACGCCGAGAAAGAAGTTCTTGGCGACGCTGACATCGGCATTTTTACCCGCTGTGGCAATTAGGTTGTCGCTGGCACTTATTTGCAGGTGCTCGCCGCTGCTCAGGGCAATACCTTTGGGGGCACTTAGCAAAAGAACGGATTGCTTTAATTCTTTAAGGTTTTGATGCAAAAGATTGATTTGAGCCTGCAGGTCAGAAGGGCTGGCCGTTGAAGCCTGAGCATCAGAAGAGATTGAGTTCATCTGCTCGTGAGCACTGTTCAGCAAATCCATTGCCGACTGCATCTCCAGCGCCTTCCCCTGGGCCTTGGGCTGCCCGTCGGCGCTGATGAAAATGCCTTTCTCGGCGCGGATCGCACCGAAGCTGTCGGTGCGCAGCTCGAAGCCTTCGCCGCGCGGCTGCTTGTCGGCGTCGACCAGATGGCCGAGGTTGAGCTGGCTCTTGCCACCGTACTCGGTGCTGAGCTTGATGTGCTCCTTGCCGCGCTCGTCGTCGAGGCGCAGCTTGTTATTGGACGGCGTGCGCAGCACGTTGCGGCGGTAGTTGCGAATGGTGACGTGGTCGCCGTGCGCCGAGTCGTGCAGGACGTGCGCGATGTACGGCCGGTCTGGGTTGCCATTTTCAAAAGCGATAGCCACCTCGGTGCCCGCCAGCAGCGGCAGGTGCATGCCGTAGGTGTCACCGGCGTAAGGCCGCGCCTGGCGGACCCACAGGCTCTCGTAACCCTGCTCCCAGCCGTCGCGGTCAAACAGCATGTTGACGCGATACCGCCCGTCCTTGTCGATATGCCCGTAGGTGTCGTTGGTCGTGGTGCTGGTGACGCGGGCGGGCAGGGTGCCGGCCATCGCCGGCTTGCTGACGGGCGTCGGGCGGAAGCAGTAATCCTCCGAGTAAGGAATGGCATCAAACGCCACTTCAAAACTTTTATCCCGCGCGGCGGTGCTGCGGGTTTGGGCCACTATCACGCCTTTGGCGAACGGGGACGGAATAGTGTTGCCGATAACCTTTAGCTCGTGGCCCGGCGTCAGGGTGGCCGCGTTGGCGACGCCCGAGAACCGCGCCTGTTGGTTAAGGTAGCGCTCGTGGCGCAGGCGGGCGTAGAACGCGCCGCTCTCCGGCTCGGGGTCACGGCCTTCGGAGCCCGCTGCCAGGTAGTTGTCGGCGTAGTGATAAGCCTCGCCGTAGGTGGTGGTGTCGCCGCGGGTGACGTCCGCCGCCGAGGCCAGGTCGGCGTTGGCGGTGCGGTAGTTGTAATCCCCGGTGCTCACGGATTTTTCCACCACCCGATAGGCGCTGGCCAAATCCCACGCCGACTCGACGCCGACGTCGTGCATGCCGGAGGGCGGCACGGCGTGCAGGGTCGGGCCGGTCGCGTAGTGGCGCTGGTCGTCATAAAACTCCACCACGTCGATATTGAGCTTGGGGTCGGCGGTGAAGCGGAACCAAATACCCACCTCGGCCAGCAGGCGCGAGATAAAGGTCAGGTCGTCCTCGCCGTACTGCATCACCTGCTCGCGTCGCGGATACGCTTTTACCAGCGTGAAGACGAAGTCCTGCCCGCGCATGGCGTGGCGCTCGCGCAGGATTTTCTCCACGATGCCGGGCACGGAGATATCCTGATAAATGCGGTTCTGGTGGCTGCGCGACAGCAGGGCCAGCCTCGGCTGCAGGCAGAGGGCGTAGCGGCTCTCGTCGCGCGAGGCAGAGAGGCGTTTGAAGCCGGTGACCACGCCCTGAATAACCCGCTGCGACTGCTGCACCGCCACGCCGAAGGCCTCCATCACGGGGGCCTGCAGGGTCAGCGAGGCGTCCTTCAGCAGCAGGGTGGCCGCTTCGATGTTTTGGTCGCCGCTGGTGAACGTGATGTCATAGCTGAACGGCAGGCTCAGGCTCTCGTTGCCAACAAAGCCTTCCACGTCAATCGGCGCGTCGCAGTCGCGCACGGCGAGCTTGTGGTGGCTGTGGTCGAAAAAGGGTGTCTTAGACGTGGTACTCATATCTCTGCTCCTTCAAACTCCAACAAAACCCCTTCCTCATCATCCCAGCCCAGCGTCAGCGACGTTGTGCGCTGCTGTTCGCTCATACGGCTGAGAAGCTGTTGACTCAGCACCGGCAGAATCTGCTGGTTGAGCAGGCTGTCGATGTTGCGCGCGCCGGTGTCCGGCAGCAGGCAGGCGGCGACTAGCTGGTCGTAAAGGCTCTCTTGGATGACGCATTTCAGGCTGTAATGTCGGTTGAGGCGTTTCGCGACCTGAGCCAGCTTCATCTCGACGATTTTTCTGAGCGCTTCTGCATCCAGCGGGCGATAAATCAGCGTTTGGAAGCGGGCCAGCAGGGCAGGCTGGAAATGATCGCGCAGGATAGGGCGCAGCAGTTCGTGCATCTCGCCATGCGTGGCCTGCGGCTGTTCATCCAGCAGTTGCATCAGGTGGTCACTGCCGAGGTTGGCGGTCATTAAGATCACGCTGTTGCGAAAATCAATCTCACGGCCTTCTCCGTCGCGCATAAAGCCACGATCAAACACCTGATAGAACAGGTTAATCACGTCGCGGTGGGCCTTTTCCACTTCGTCGAGCAGCACCACGCTGTACGGGCGTTTGCGCACCGCTTCGGTCAAAATGCCGCCCTGACCGTAGCCCACGTAGCCCGGAGGTGAGCCCTTGAGCTGGGAAACCGTGTGGGCTTCTTGATACTCGGACATATTGATGGTGATCAGCGATTTTTCACCGCCAAACAGGGTGTCGGCCAGCGCCAGCGCGGTCTCGGTTTTCCCCACGCCGCTTGGGCCGACCAGCAGAAAGACACCGAGCGGGCCGTTTTCTGACGTCAGGCCGGTTTTAGCGGCGCGCAGGCGCTGCGCCATATCCACCAAGGCGGCATCTTGCCCCACCACCCGCGTGGCGAGATGTTTCTCCAGTTGCAGCAGGTCAGTCTGCTCATCTTTTAACAGGCTGCTCAGCGGCACGCCAGTCCAGTCGGCAATGACGGTGGCGACGGTGCGGGCATCGACGTCGAGAGAGAGCAGCGGAGCGTTGCCTTGAACCAAACTGAGCTCTTGCTGCAAGGCTGCCAGTTGGGCCACGTCGGCAATCTCCCGACGGGCTTCGACAATCAGCTGGGTCAGGCGCTGCTCTTCTTTATACTGCTGATCGAGTTTTTGCTGCTCGAAGGAAAGCTGTTCGCGGCGCTGTTCAATGTCGTGCAGGCGGGTCGACGCGGTATCCGGGATCAGCAACAGATCCTGCTCAATAGCCTGTTGTTCGACCGCCAGTGCCGCCAGTTCGGCATTGATCTCCATCAAAGCCTCCGGCAGCGTGTCGATGCTCATGCGAACACGGGCACCGGCGGTATCGAGCAGGTCAACGGCTTTGTCCGGCAGTTGGCGGCCAGTCAGGAAGCGGCGCGAAAGAGTGACGGCGGCGGTGATCGCGGCGTCAAGAATGTGCACGCCGTGGTGCTGGGCGTAACGGCCTTTAAGGCCGCGCAGCATCAGGCTGGCTTTGGCGTCATCCGGCTCGTCGACTTTGACCATCTGGAAGCGGCGCTCAAGCGCGGCGTCGCGCTCAAAATACTGTTTGTACTCAGACCAGGTGGTCGCCGCGATAGTGCGCAGTTCGCCGCGCGCCAGAGCCGGTTTAAGCAGGTTAGCGGCATCTGCACCACCGGCCTGATTGCCTGCGCCGATGATGGTGTGAGCCTCATCGATAAACAGTAAAACGGGGGTTGGCGACTGCTGAACGGCTTCAATCACGTTTTTCAAACGCTGCTCAAACTCGCCTTTAACTCCGGCTCCGGCCTGAAGCAGGCCGAGATCTAAGGTGCGCAGGCTGACGGTTTTCAGGCTGTCCGGCACATTACCCTCACTAATGCGTAATGCCAGACCTTCCACCAAGGCGGTTTTCCCCACGCCCGGCTCGCCCACTAGAATCGGGTTGTTTTTACGGCGGCGCGAGAGGATGTCGATCATCTGGCGGATCTCGGTGTCACGGCCAAAGATCGGGTCGATCTGTCCAGCCTTGGCTTTAGCCGTCACGTCTAGCGTGAATTTATCCAGCGCGGCCTGTAGCGCTTCACTCAATGTCTGACCGGAAAGGGCGTCAGCGCCGGGTTGACGGGCTGGCTCATTCAGCGACGAAGCAGGCATATTGAGACTGGCCTGCTGCTGCAACTCAGGGCGCTCGTCGGACTGGACATTCAACAAGGGCTTGAGGCGAGATATATGGGCCGTGCTCAGGCTAAACAGCGGCCAGGCTCCGTCACAACGCAGCAAATGAGGGTGCATATTAAGGGCTTCGAGCAGGTGAATACTGCGAATGCGGTCATCGCCGTCTTGCAGGGATGCATTCAGCCAGGCGCTCTGCATCAGCTCGGTCAGCGAGTCCGATAACACCGGGCGAGCATGCACCGAGCGTGGCAGAGTATCAAGGTGCGCCAGCAGGCTCTGCCACAGGCTGTCCATGTCCCACTCGTAGCGGCGGGCCAGCACGGTGATGTCGCCTTCGCCCAATTCCAGTAATTTTAGTAGCCAGTGTTCTAGCGTTATCTCAGCGTGGGCGCGGGTCTGGCACAGCGTAGCGGCGGCCTCCAGTGCCTGAGCACAGTAAGGATTGAGGCGACGAAGGAGGGTGGCTGATTGATGTTCCAAGCTGAAATTCCTTGTGTTTTGGGTACGCTACCGCCCATAGCCTTCCTTTGCAGGAACCCAGGCCCATTAGGTCGATGTTCGAATTGTTTGTTGTTTGCGAAACTGCCACTGACTCTCAATAAGCAGTTTTGAAAACCACAAAAACAGCAGACGGCGAACCGCCTGCTTGGGGTTTACCCTAAATAATTCGCGTCGCGGGAAGGCGGCAAGTTCGCAAGTCCCCGGGAGCATAGATAACTATGTGACCGGGGCGAGGGAAGGCAGCCAAAGCACCAGCGGCGCGAAGAATGACGGGTAATTAGGCTGTGGTACGTTCGTTCCATGAATCGGAATGAATGATGTTGCCGTCTTTGTAAGTCCAGGTGATTTTTTCGTAACGCAGCTCAATCTCTTCGAGGTGGTTGTGTTTCTCGAAAGAGGCGTCTTTGATGTCGTGCATTTTCGGCGCGACTTTGACCAGCTTGACGTTCTCAAGCTTGGTGTTGAAATACTCCACTTCCTGACCTGCATCGTTGATGCGATACCATTTGAATTCGGCAGATTTCAGCGTCTGGCCGGTGGTCACCGCTTTGTAGAGATACGGGCTGGAGGAGTCGATTTCCTTGGTGAACAGGAACGGGGTATGAATGCGGGTCCCCGTCAGTTTGCCGGTGTTGTTGTCTGTCGGGATGTAAACGTTATGCTCCTGAGCCACGACTTCGATGCTGCCTTCGCGATCTTTCACATCAACGGCACCTTTAATGTCCGCGCCGCCGTCGTCTTTCAGCCATAAGTAAACGGGAATTGCCATGGTTAGTTCTCCTTGCTTGGTGTTGTAGCCACTTCAGATCCTGAAGTGGATTGAGATGCTGTTGCCTGACATGCATTCGCCTGCGGCACCAGACTAATTTCGACACGGCGATTGGCTGCTCGGCCTTCTGCTGTGTCATTTGTTGCAATCGGGCGTGTCGCACCGTAACCCTGAACGGCAAAGCAGGTTGGCGAGACATCGCTGGTTGAGAGCATCCAGTCGCGTAAGGCTTCGGCGCGTTTGAGTGATAGGATCTGGTTGGCGCGTGCGTCGCCGGTGATGTCGGTATGTCCTGCCACCACGATGAGCCAGCCGGGCTTGGCTTTGATGCCAATCAGCGCATTAACCAGCAGTTTCGTGCTGTTGGCTTTGAGCTGATATTTACCGGTATCAAACAGCGACAGGGCGTCGAGCCGCACGGTTTTCGGGGCAGTTTCCACGACCTTTGGCGGTGGCGGCGGAGGCAGATAGCTTTTGATGGCGGTTAGCAGAGGTAAGCGCAGACGCTCCCCTTGATACAGCCCTAACCCAAGGCGAAGCGGCTCGCCGTTACGGAACCAGTCATCAAGATGGGCGGCATCGTCGCGCAGGACGGCCACGGCTTTGGCTTTCGGGGCGTAATTGTGCATATCAATGCTTTCGTAATGACGGATATCGAAAGCCACGCGATGCAGCAGTTGCCGGTTGTGCCATGCGCTACAGCACAGCGCCACGACCGCAGCCAAGACGAGTAGGGTGAAACCTTGGCGCAGCACGCGTTGACAGGCTGATTTGCCATAGCCCAGAGGAAGGGTGGAAAAGAGAAAATCTGGGAAAGGCAGGCGGCTTGGTTCAGCCTCGGGTGCGGGCTGCCAGCCAGATACTGTGTTCAGCGCTGTCAGTGAGGATAGCCAGCGCAACCACAGAGAAGCTGGCTCGAGGTCTGGCAAACTGGCGACTTGATGCAGAATCACCTGCTGGGGTTGTACGCAGATGACGTCATCATTGCGTTGTACAAAAGCAGGTAAGACTTTTTCTTTTAGCCATTCATCGTGCTTAAAGAACATCACGGCTTGTTTGAGACGAACGGCTCGTTCCTCATTATCTTGAGTAAATTGCCAATCGCTTAGAATTTCCGGCATCGTGACGCTTGGCCAGACTGTCGCGGGCTGCGACTGCTGTTGTGACAGCCAAACTGGCGTTTCAACCAGACTGCTTGCAACCGTGCTGTAAACCACCAGCGGCACAGCGCAACGACTGTCTCGACGAAGTTGCACCAGCTGCCAGCGAAGCTCGAATAAATGGGTGGAAAGTGTTTGTTCATCCCCCTGCTGCTGTGGATTGACGGAGAACATGACGCTCAGTTGTCTGGCCCACTCAGGACGCTGTTCCAACAATTTCTGCGCGAATTGCCGAAGCGCTGTGATCTCATTGACGCGAAGCCAGCAGCCCTGCGCCGATTGATGAATAGTGTCGGCACCAAACAGCGCAGGCAGCGCATCGCCGCAAACCAGTACCACCGGCAAGCGATAGCTTTCCGGCGGCAGGCTGTCGAGGTTTATCGCTTCCAATTCGAGCAGGGATTTACGTCCGGCCAGCCAGAGGCCAGTCAGGCATATCAGCATGACCAGCGCAAAACTGACCCAGCGAACGGTCGGTGAAAAAGGCAGAAAGACCAGACATATTATTCCGGCTAAGATCCCCGCCCATAACCACAATCCTCGTTGCCAGATCTTACTCATCGCACTGACCCCGGTAACAAGGTCGAGAGTAGCCCTGACAGCCAGTGATCAAGACCTAACCACAGTAGCGCCACTAATAGCGCAGCTAAGCCAAGGCGTAGCGGCCAATAACGTAGCCATAACCCAATGCGATGACGCGACGGGGCGATCGCCAGCACGGGATTGGTTGGTGCAGAGTTAAAGGCGGGAACTCGAGCAGAGAGTTGGTCGACCAATTGCTGGCGCTCGACACCCTCCTGTGGGCCTAGACCCCCTTGAAAACCTAGCATCAGCACGCAATGAAAACAGATTAAAACGGCTGAATCCGGCGCCGGTTCTCGCAACACCTGCCTGACGCGCTCGTAAAGCTGGCTTCCTGCATCCAAAGTTTTGAAGAAATGCGCCTGCAGGGGAGAGTTACACCATACGAAATAGATATCATCATGGGTGCTGCGGCCTTTTACCGTCTCATCCAGCACCGCGCACTGGGCATACATGATGTGCTGGCAGTTTGGCTCACTGATATGGGCGGCCTTCAGCGCCTGCTGAACATGCTCGATATCATCTACGCAGCGCTGCCAAAAAGCGCGACCGTCACCTTCGCTGCAGGTCATTCCCTGACGCAGGCTGATGATTTGCAGCCAGGTATTAGCGAGCAGCGCATCGATATCAAGGGAGTGAGTTGATACTTTTAAGGATTGATTCATGCGCGTAACACCGCAAAGAGTTCAAGCTGGATCTCACCTAAAGTGCCCGGCACATAGAACACGCAGGCCCCGGCATCCATCATCTGTTTCGCCGCCGGATGGTTGAGATCAAGAGAGAAATATTGGTTTTCGAGGCGCAGTGGTATGGCGGCAGGGACGTGAGTCAGTGCTCGCAGCGGAATGCCGTTCAATGCCACGTTGACCACATTCCCGACATCATCAGGCGCGCCGACTTTGCACAGCTGTGGGAACTGCGTTTGTAACTGAGCCGACGAGAGCGTGGAGCGAACGGAGAGATAGAAATCCACCTCTTCGCGCAGCCGTGGGTCATGTAAATCAGCGCGCCACTGGTTAATCCGCGCATCGTGAACCAGTTCAACAGCCACCAGGCGCGAAGGCAGGCTTGCCTCGAGCAAGATATTCAGTAATGCGAAAAGCGGCGGGAAAACGGCAGTTAGGCGGTCGTGCTGGTAAACGGGAATAGCCGTGCTGTCATGCTCTAAAGAGAATGTCAGCAAGCTGCCAGCCAGCCTTGCCAGCTCCTGATATAAACGCTCCGGGTGAACTTGCGGGTAGCGCTGGAAATTCCCCAGCACGGGTTCAGTACTGTTAAGGGCGTTGAGCAGCCAGAACAGCGAAACATCGGCCACGGCGAAGTCGGCCATGCGGGCGTTGCTTTCGCGACGCATGCCCATCAGCCGTTGCAGGCGCGCACGAAGCTGCACCATCAATATTTCCAATTGCTCACTACACCAGTGGCTCGCTTGCAGGCTGAGCAACGGCGGAATAAAGCTCTTGTCCTGAGTCCAGCGACCTTGCTGGTCACGGCGCAGAAGGGCAACCGGGCAGGTCTGATAATCCCCGTTCTCCTGCGTGCTTAGACGCAGTGAAAGCTCATGGGTCATCACGGCGATCTGTTTTTTATCGTCGCCAAACTGGTTCTGTACGTCTCGCCAGGCTTGGCGATATCGCACCGGGCGCTCCGCCCACTCGTCAGGTTGCAGACAGTTACCCCCATTGGCATAGGTTTGAGGTATCGCCAGCATGACGGTCGCTTCATTGGCCTGCGCTGGCAGGTTGGCGGCAAGCGTTAAGGTCGATGGCAGCAAATCAGCACTGCCGGTATCCACCAAAGTGCCATCCTGAAAGCGGACGTGTAAGCGTTCAGCTTTTAGACGGCCTTGGGCCAGCGCGTCCTGCTCGAAACTGGCATGCAGCACTCCCCACGGATGCAAAACGCCCATTTGCGCAATGCATTCGTTAGTCCAGGCCTCCAGAGAGGCCTGTTGTTGAAATTGCTGTGGAGAAACCAGAATTCCGCGTGTCCATAGCGGACGTTCAATTTTCATCCTGCCTCCGGGCTTCAAGCTTTCGCTTTAGGCATCTGAGAAACCAACGACAAGTTGAC
Source organism: Ewingella sp. AOP9-I1-14 (assembly GCF_052375995.1). Taxonomy (NCBI): domain Bacteria; kingdom Pseudomonadati; phylum Pseudomonadota; class Gammaproteobacteria; order Enterobacterales; family Yersiniaceae; genus Ewingella; species Ewingella sp. AOP9-I1-14. The sequence goes on along the minus strand of NZ_JBQSVA010000001.1, from coordinate 78,778 downwards.
GTCCATGCCTTCCACCTGGAAGTGCGGAACGGCGTAGAGTTTCACGCGGAAGAAGCCAGGGTTGTCCTCGATATCTTCGACGGTCACTTTTGCGTCGCGCAGGGGGTGAGAGGCCTGCAGGTCGTCGCCCGGATCGGTCATTTCAGTTACCAGCGAACGCACCCAAGTATTCAATTCCAGCTCTAACAAGCGGCGGTCTTTGGTGGTGCCGATATTCTCGCGCTGGATCAACTTCAGGTAATGCGCGATGCGAGACAGCAGGAAGATGTAAGGCAGGCGGGCGTTGATACGGCTGTTGGCCGTGGCGTCAGCGGTGTCATACAGAGCCGGCTTCTGCGTGGAGTTAGCCGAGAAGAAGCAGGAGTAGTCGCGATTTTTGTAGTAAGAGAGCGGAATGAAGCCCAGATTGGCGAACTCAAACTCGCGGGTTTCAGGGATCATCACCTCTGAAGGGATTTTCACCTGATTGCCGGTACCCAAGTCGTACAAGTGGATTGGCAAGTCGGTTACTGCGCCACCGGCCTGCGGGCCACGGATCTGCACGCACCAGCCGTTCTTAATAAAGCTTTTCACCATATTGGCGGCAAAAGCAAAAGAGGCGTTGGTCCACAGGTATTTCTCGTGGTCGGGGCCTTTGACTTCCTCCACATAGTTGAAGCTGCGAACCGGCACGGTGTCTGGGCCATAAGGCAGACGACCCAGTACGCGCGGCATGGTCAGGCCGATGTAGCGGGAGTCATCGGCGTCGCGGAAGGATTTCCACTTGATGTACTCGGCGCGGTCGAAGTAGTTACCAATGTCTTTGATTGCCGCGACCTCTTCCATGGAGTCTTTCAGGAAGAATTTCGGGCCGACGGAGCCTACAAATGGCATATGCGCCGAGGCTGATACTTTAGAAATGTTACGCAGCAGGGCCACGTCTTGCGCACTGGCGTCAAACTCATAGTTAGAGATGATAGAGCCAATCGGCTCGCCGCCCGGCGTGTCATATTCTTGAATATAGGTGTGGTGATACAGGCCGCTTTGAATGATTTCCGGGCAGTCTTCGAAGTCTTGGCGCAGGTCTTCTTTGGAGACATCCAGCAGTTCGATTTTGACATTTTGGCGGAAGTCGGTGCGATCAATCAGGAACTTCAGGCCACGCCAGCCGGACTCCACGCGCTGGAAGTCAGGATGGTGCATGACCACGTCCAACTGACGGCTGATCTGCTCGTCGAGCATCGCGATATGGCCGTCGAGCAGCGTTTTATCCAGACGCTCAACTTTCTGCCCGGATGCCTTTAGGCGTTGCAGGAACACTTGCACAGCGGCGGTCACGCGCTCGTCGGTGGTGACATCAGACATCGCCTGATTGTCCTGGAAGAGGTTGACGTCGCCCAACGAGGAGACTGGCGTCAGGTTGATTTTGTCAAACAGGGACGCGTAAACACTTCCTGCGTCGGAATGTTCCAGCACGGTTGTGCGGCTTTCATGAGTATTTTCTGTATTTGCAGACATAAGCATAATCTCAGGTTGGTCCGATTCAGGAAGGGTTAAGCGTCTTTAGGGGCCAGCGCGGCCAGCTCGTTGCGCAAGTCATTGCTCAAGGTTTCATCCTTAAGGATGGTTTCGAGCTCTTTGCGGAAAGTGGCGTTGTCTAGCAGATTAGATTTGAGGTCGCGCAATAAATTACGCATTGCCAGCATGGCGCGAAGTTGGGGGATTTGACGGGCGACTTGTTCAGGCTCGAAGTCTTTCATATCGCCAAACGAAAGCTTAACGCTCTCTTCACTGCGATCGCCGGCCAGCGTGTTTTCCACTGTCAGGTTGAGCGAAGGGCCATATTCGGCCAGTACGCTATTGAAGTTGTTTTTGTTGATATTGATTTTTTCGCGTTCAGATAACGGACGATTCTCTTTCCCGTTACTGTAATCGCCCATTACCACCAGCTTTAATGGCAGTTCGACTTTCTTCTGCGCGCCGCCGGTATGGAGATCTAGCTTTATATTAACGCGAGCTTTAGGTATTTCATTTTGAAAGCTATTAGACATGGTTATTTTCCCTGCTTGTGATCGGGGTGTGATTTTTTTTGGCGACAAGCAGAAACGAAGAGCTTTGCTTCCTGCAAGGCCACTAACGGAGTTACGTCAAGATTCACTCATTACCTATGAGTTAAAAAATAGGGAATCTACTGGTTAATAATATTGAATACTTTGAATTAATCAATGCTTCCACATGCTAACTAATAGCTTTTTGGTTGTTTTAATTAAATGCATAAGTAAATTTAAAAGGGTTGCTTTTACTTTATATTGTTGTTTTATATTGCTTTTATAGGTTTTCTTTTTGTGGGGTCTAGGGGGCGGCAAATTGATGCGTCTGAGAGGTTTTTATTTTTATTATTTAACATTTAGGAGGCGTTTCTAAGAGTTTTCTTTAAGATTTTTCTGTGGTTTAGGAATAATCTTTCAAGTCTGTAGGATTATTCTTTCGCATTTCAGCTTAAGACTTTTCGTATATAAATTTTAATTCATCAGTTAATTGTGATTTTGCTGATAATAAAAACCAAAGAATTAATAGTCGAAAGTAAAAATAACGGCCGTAGAATGTCACGTAAGCCAATAATAGTTATAACCTGTTTTTGGGATAGCTGTCGGCAGAGGAGGTTAAGGATAGGGAGTCCGGCCTGATTGTTGGGGTATCAGGCCGGAATGTGGCGGGTAATTTTTACTGGGTGACGGGGATGGCTTCGATGACCAGGGTTTGTAACGGTTTTAAGGTCACGACAACAGGCTGGCGGTAATTGGCAGGCAGGCTGGTGTTGCTGCCATACACATTTTTAAGGGTGAATTGGTTGGCCTCGCCGCTGGGGATTTCAAAGCTTTTACTGAGGTCCAGATAGTAACTTTGTGCTTTATCCGACGGATTGCGCAGGCCCAAAATGGCTTTCTTTTTGCTCCATGATGCCCAGCCGTAGACCTCCAATGCAGTCGGATCGCCGCCAATCCAGTGGGTATCGACCAGCACGTCACTGTTATTGCGTGACCATTTTGCCGCCGCTGCCAGCGTGTCCCACTTATTGCTGTTTAACATTGACGGCGTGATGTACAGCTCTTGCAGCTGGGTCCCTGTCGCAAAATAGCTCCACACCTGATCGGCAAAGTCACCGTCGGTCTGCACTTTCTCCAGTCCAAAATAGGCGTGCTCCGCGCTGACAATCCCGTGATACATCAATGAGTTTATTGGGAACAGCGGGCCTTTGCGCACGATGGAGCGATAGGTTTCGGCATCGCGATAAGTCATCCACTGTTGAACCGGCGAGCCTTTGCCAAACACATTGATGTCATCCCCCTGACGCCAGATAGAGTCGGCGTAGAACAGCCATGACGGGCTGGCGTCGGTGCCGGTAGTCAGGTTGATAAATAGATCAGGATTGGCCTGGCGCATATTTTTAATCAACTCGATTGAGGCATCAAAGTCAGAGGCGAACTGACTGCCTGGTATATACGAGTTGGCGTTGCCCATGCCGTCTAGTTTGAAAGAGGTAATGTGCTCATTTTTAATGAGTTTGATGATTTGTTCATTAAAATTGCGAAAGTAATTGGGGCCAGAAAGGGCGAACTTGCCATCGACGGTTTCGAAACCATATTCTTTGGCGTGCGAAACGCGGATGTCGCGCGGCTTGTTATAGCCCCCCCAGGGTGAGAGCCACAGCCCGACCGAAGTGTGCAGGCTATCGGCTTTCTCCTTCACCGCGCCAAACCCTTTGCTGAATGCCGGGCCAAACATCCATTTCCCGGTGCGATCGTCCCAGCCGTCATCCAGTAAAAAACCATCCAGCTTCACGCCGCGCTTTTTAATCAGCTCGTCGGCGTAGGTGTCCATGCGATTCAGCACCTCTTGTTCGGTATAGGTGGTGAAGAAGCCGATATCCATCCAGCTGTTATAGTGCAGATAGGGTTGATAAGGGCGCGCCCGCACGGCGTTAATGAACTGGTTGAAGCTGCGGCGCAGCTGATTGCTTTCTTCAAAAGTCCCAAAGTAGGTGGTGAAGGTGACAGGGGTATCCGTGCCAATCGGCGTTTTCAGCTCAACGTTTAAATTGGTTGTGGTTTCATAGGCATAGGTATTAACGATAGGTTTTTCCGGCAGAATGAAAAAGCTGTCCGCAATGATCGGCGAGCTACTGATGGCGCCATTAACATAAGGAGCCTGAGCCTGCCCTTTGGTTGGGAAGAAGGTGATTTTCGCTACTTTCTGCGGCTGGCCTTTGGCCTGAATACTGTAGTCAATGCTGGCGTATTTGCCTTTCAGGCTATGCAACGCGACGCTGACGCTGAAGTCTTGGTGCTCATAATCAATGAGGATCGCGTCATCTTTTTTCTGCACGCTCTTAATTTTAAAATCGGCAGCGTGAATCACCTTTTCATCAGGTAATGTCAGGAAAAACAATTCAATAGGCGCTAGCTGGTGGCCCGAAAGCTTATCTTTTAACATCACGGCTGAGTGGGCGTCGTCAAAAGAGAAAGCCAAGTTATCGTTGTTTAACTGGTACTCGGAGGCGAGAGCGCCATTGCTGATCAGCAATAATAGGAGAGAACTTTTTATGAGGGTTTTCATAGGATGTCCTGATATCTCAGAGTAAAAAAGGGATGGGTGCTGAGATGGAAAAGGCTACCCGATAAGTGACAGGGTAACCTATATAAGAGATTTAATGTGACGCAACGGCTTCAGGGATGAGCTTATTCGCCGAGCCGCAGACCGTGACTTTGCTGCGCACCACGTCTTTCATGGCGTCCATGCCAACGCGCATGTAATAGCGCGGGTCGTTGCCTTCGGGGTTGTCGCCAAACCATTTTTTAACCGCCGCCGCAAAGGCAATTTTCAGCTCGGTGGCGACATTCACTTTGCAAACGCCCAACTCAATGGCGCGGCGCACATAGTCGTCAGGCACATCGCTCGCGCCATGCAAAACCAACGGAATGTCCACCGTTTCGCGAATTTCCCCCAAACGCTGGAAATCAATTTTTGGCCGCTTGGTGTATAAGCCGTGTGCCGTACCAATGGCGACGGCAAGGCTATCAATGCCGGTTAACTCGACAAATCGGCGGGCTTCCTGTGGGTCAGTGAGAAAAGCGCTCTCTTCGTCGACGTCCATGTCATCTTCAACGCCGCCTAGTCGGCCTAATTCAGCCTCAACGCTACAATCGTTGCGATGGCAAAAATCCACCACGCTTCTCACCAGACGGGCGTTCTCAGCAAACGGGAAGTGGCTGCCGTCAATCATCGCGCTGCGCACCCCGGCATTGACCTTGCGGGTAATATCTTCCAGTGACTCATGGTGGTCGAGATGCAGAGCCAGCGGCATGCAGTAGCTGGCAGAATAGGCTTCGCACAGGGCGTAGATCTCTTCAAAAGCGATATGTTTGAAGGTGCCCGGCGTACCGGCAAGGATCACCGGAGACTGCATTTCTTTGCAGACTTCGAGGATCGCCTGAATGGTTTCTGCGTTATGGATATTAAAAGCGGGAACGGCGTAACGCCGCGCCTGAGCGTCCTGTAAAAGATATTTGGTCGAAATAATGCTCATGTGGTGATCCTCTCAGCTTTTCCATGGATGAATAATGACGCCTTTCACCACGCGATTAACCGTGCCGCTGGCGGAAGGGGTGTCAGGGGTAATGCCCGCTTTGATTGATTCACCGAGAGCGAAAATTTGGGTGTACATCAGGAAACAGAAAGCCTGTTCGATATCGATAAAATCTCGGGAGGCGGGTAACAAGATGTGTGGCCCGGCAACGATTTCAGGGCTGCTGGTGGCCGAGATTGCCACCACGCGCATCGCCTGCTGGTCGCGGCGCAGCTCGTTGAGCAAGTCGAGATCGTATTGGCGGGTGTAGGGATGGCTCGACACAAACAGCACGACCAGGGTTTCATCATTGACCAAGGATTTTGGTCCGTGGCGAAAACCTGTCGGCGAGTCATAAAATGCCGCCAGTTTTCCCGCCGTCAGCTCCAACACTTTTAAGGCGGATTCCCGCGCCACGCCCTGCAAGCCGCCGCTGCCGAGATAAACAATGCGTTTGTATGGCAAGCCGCCAAATACCGGCTCGCTGAAGTCACCTTGAGAATCGATGATCTGTTCGCAGCGCGTCGCCACGTCCTGAAAACTCGGGCTGTTGATGATTTCAGGTACAAAAACTGCCAGACAGCTGGCCATCATGGTGCTGATGCTGCTGGTCATGGCGAACCCGCGATCGTGCGTTTCCGCAGGCATCAGCAGGGCTAGCGAGTTGTCACTGCTGACAGCATTTTGATACAGGCTGCCCGCTTCATTGCAGGTAATAACCAAATGGTGGCACTGGCCGACCAGCTGATTGGCTAAATCCACTGCCGCGACGCTCTCCGGACTGTTGCCCGAGCGGGCAAAAGAGACCAGCAGCGTCGGGCGATGGGAGGATAAATAATCAGCAGGGTTAGTCACGAGATCGGTGGTCGGCACGGCGACGAAATTTTTACCCGTCTGGCGCGCAAGCCAAGGCGCAATAATATCGCCGATAAATGCCGAGGTTCCCGCGCCGGTCAGGACGATATGCAGATCAGATTTTTGCAGCAGAGGGCTGAGAAAAGTCTCTATCTCGCGGCGTTGGCTTTCAATGTTTTTTAAGGATTGGATCCAGCATCCCGGTTGCTGGCGGATCTCTTTTTCGGTCCAGGTTGCCGTACCTGAAATACTGGCAAATTCGGTTTCGCTCATCACTTAGTCCTTAGTCGTACCTTTCAGTGAGCCAATACAAATCATGCATGGCTATCTTTCGTTTCGTTTCATTTGGCTTGTTTTGTGGTTAAATGAAATCTATACAAAAGAAAGTGAAAGATCAACGAAAGAAAGGAAATAAAACTAAAACTGTGATCTAAAGATGGAATGAATTTATTCAACTGATTGTTTTATATGAATAAGGCTATTTCTTGAGGAAGAAGACTTGCTACAGTCGAAAGGAAAGGAAAGGTTTGTGACCACGAGGGTCACAAACCAAAGTGTTGTGCAGTGAAAGGATTAGATCTCGACAGACTGACCATCAACCCATATTTTTTGCACCTTAAGCTGTGAGTCTAGCGCGATGATGTTGGCCATTTTCCCCTCTGAGAGTGAACCGTAACTCTGTTCAAGGCCGAGCATTTTGGCCGGATGCAGTGACGCCATATGAATGGCATCCGCCTCTGATATCGCGAGGTTATTGACCAGATTGCGCACCCCGGCATCCAGCGACAGGGTGCTTCCGGCAAGCCCGCCCGCAGCCGTGCGCACCATGCCTTGCTGTAGGGTGACGGGTTGCCCGCAAATCGAATACTCGCCGTCGGGCATGCCAGCAGCGCGCATAGCGTCAGTGATCAGCACCACTCGAGGCGCCGCGCAGTCATAGCAAAGGGCCATCGCCGCGGGATGAACATGGTGACCATCGGCAATTAACTCCAGCCAGGCTCGCTTATCCGTTAACCCCGCGCCAACCATACCCGGATCACGGTGATGAAGCCCCGTCATGCCGTTAAAGCAGTGCACCAGCCCATCGGCTCCGGCGTCAAAGGCCCGGACTGTCTCTTCATAGCTTGCCGCACTGTGGCCGAGCATTACTCGGATTCCCTGACTTTTAAGGTGCTGAATGACCGCGATCGCCTCGGGTTTTTCAGGTGCCAGAGCCACCACGCGCAGGGTGTTTTGCGACACATTAATCAGGCCATCTAGCTCGGCGATGCTCAGTTCGCGGAATAGCTCTGGGGCATGCACCCCCTTGTTCTGCGGCGTGAAGTAAGGCCCTTCCAGATAACTTCCCAGCACCGTCGCGCCTTTCCCACCCTGGTGATAGCGCAGGGCAATGCGTCGCAGTGCGCTCGTTATCTCATCAAGCTTCGCCGTGACGGTAGTCGGCAACCAGCCGCCGACGCCCTGACGCGCTTTAAACATCGCCAGCTGGTCCAACACCTCGGGAGCGTCATCCATGACGTCAACGCCATCGCCCCCGTGAACATGGATATCTATGTAGGCCGGACATAGCAGCTCGGCATCGCGCTTTGGAACACCTGCAGGGATTGGCTCAATGGCGATAATCTTGTTGCCGTTGAGCCGTAACTGGTGGTCTTGCAGCCAGCCTTGTTCAGTGAGCACTCGGTGCGCGCGCAATAGCGTGCTCATATCCCTTCCTCTATGGGTACGGCCTCACGATGACGGCCCAGCTCATCCACTAAGCTGGTTAGCCCCCGATGACCACATTCAAGGGCCAGAAGGCGGAATTCCTGACTGCTCAATCCCTCGCGCTCCAGTACCATTTCCAGCAGAAGCTGTAGATTCACGCCGGTGATCACTTCCCGCTCGGGTTTCTGCATGGCTAATGTCGATGCCACGCGAAAAGGCGTCCCGCCCAGTAAATCGGTCAGAAAAACCAGCCCCTCACTCTCATCTAGCAGGCTCAGCGCCTGTTCAAACTCGGAGGTCAGCAGGGCGGTTGACGAGCTTTCGGGGAAATCGATTGCCATGATTTGTGGCTGTTCGCCAAGAATTTGCTTCATGGCTTTCTCAAGCCCGGTGGCGAACCCGCCGTGACCCGTAAGAATAATGCTTAACATGTTGCGTCCTCTTGCTTACAGGAAGTGACCAAATTTGCCGACGATGCCCAACACCACGGTCAGCCCGATCAGGCGCAGCGGGCTCCAGCCACGGCGTACCAGCCAATACATCGTCAGGGTATATAGCAGGGGCAGAAACGCTGGCATTAGTTTGTCGATAACGTCGGTTTGCAGTTTAACTACCGCGTCACCGGCATTGATCTCCAGCGTGGTGGCTAAACGAACATAGGTTGCCACTAGCGCGCCAATTACCGTCATCCCAACGATAGAGGCGGCGCGGCCCACTTTTAGCGTGTTGGCCTTGATAACCGGAATGGCGGCAACTCCCATGCGATAGGCATAGTGAGCCAGCCCGAAACGCAGCCCGAGATGAACGACGTTAAACATCACCAAAAACACCACCGCACCGAGAATCGAGCCTTGCAGCGCCAGGCTGGCCCCAATCCCGCCGCAAATTGGCAGTAACGTGAGCCAGAACATGGCATCGCCAATGCCGCCCAGTGGCGCGCCAACAGCAATTTTAGTGCTCTGAATGCTGTTCACATCCTGCTTGGAACGCTCCATCGCCAGAATAATGCCGATGACAAATGTCACCAGAAAAGGGTGAGTGTTGAAGAACCCCATATGGCCTTTCATGGCTCGCGCCAGATCATTTTTATTGGTGTGGATCTTTTTCAAGGCGGGCAGCAGCCCATATAGCCAGCCTGAAGCTTGCATACGCTCATAGTTAAAGGAGGCTTGCAGCAGCATGGAGCGCCACGCCACGCGGTTAATATCTTTTTTAGTCAGCTCGGTGCCAATGGTCTGATCTTCATAGATATTGTCACTGCCAGACGTCACGGTTTTCTCACTGGTGCTGATCCCTGGCAAAACCTGAGTATTAGATACCATCTTCGAATTCCTCTTGTTTAGAGCTGGAAGGCTGCAGTGGGGCTGAGTCTTTGCGCATAAAATCGATGATTGCCATGGCGAGTGCGGCGGCGGCAATCGCCAGTACCGGCAGTTTTAGCCAAGCGGCAGCAACAAATCCAAGAATGAAATAGGGGATGTAGACGTTTTTCATCATGATTTTCAGCAGCACGGCAAAGCCGATGGCTGGCATAATGCCGCCCGCCACGCCAAGGCCGTCAATCAGGCGCGCCGGTAAGACATCAATGGCCGCTTTTGCGTGATCCGCGCCGAAGTAGATAGGCAGGAAGGCGCAGAGAAAATAGAAAGCCCCCAGTGCCAGTAACGCCAGATAGTTAACTCTTTCGATGCCTTTGGTGTCCGCGTTGGCCGCCATGCGGTCGCAGCGCGCCATCACGCCAGACATAATGGAGAACAAGAAGGTAATGCCCATTTGCACCGCCACGGCGAAGGGAACGGCCACGCCGACGGCCACTTCAGGCTTCACTCTGGCGGTGATAGCAAATGCGGTGCCGACAATTGTGCCGATAATCACATTCGGCGGCTGGGCACCGGCCAGCGGCGCAAGCCCCATCCATACCAATTCCAGCGTACCGCCGGTCAATATTCCCGCGTGAAGGTCACCCATAATCAGGCCGACCAGGGGGCCAAGGACTACCGGGCGATGCATATGCGTCAGGCCATTGAACATATCCAATCCCGCAATAAAGGCCAGGATCCCTAACGCTAGTGCCTGTAATAAGCTAATTTCCATAGAAAATACCTCAAAGGAGTTTGTAGAGATCCTGTGCTGGCTCGGTAGGTACGCCCTGAACAAAACATTCCACGCCGGCTTTTTTCAGGCCATTAAAAGCGGCAATGTCCTGATCGTCGACGGAGACGGTTTTGGCGATTTGTTGCTTGCCTTCGGCATAGTGCATATTGCCCACGTTGATGCGCGTCACCGGCACATTGCCGTTGGTGAGGGTCAGAAAGTCGGTGGGATTTTTACAGACCAGTAAGATTTTCTGCCGATCGTTGGCTCGATGAATATTGTCGATAACCTTTTGCAGCGGCCAAAAACGCACGGCGATGCCCTCCGCCAACACCATCTCCATTAAATGCTGCTGAACTTCATCTTCGGCCACTTCATCATTGGCTACTAACACCAGATTCGCCCCGGCAAACCCGACCCACTGAACACCCACCTGGCCGTGGATCAGACGCTCATCAATACGACTTAAAACAATGTTTGGCATATTTTCTTCCTTATTATCATTGTGTTATTGGGATGACGAAGTGCTCATGCAGGCAGCATGGTACTGACGCAGTACATCCTGAATGTGGTCAATAATCAGTTCATGCGGTGTTGCTGCCAGTCTGCCTTCACGAACTCTGCTGTATTGAAGGGGTAGGTACTGGCTAATCAGCGGCAGTGGAATAGATTGATCCGCTAGATGCGTCACCAAACGGGAATAAGCCTCGTCAATGTCGTGATCCGGCCAGTAGTAGCGAACGCGGTCGGAATAGCTGTACCCGCGCGCCAGACGGCGCTCATCGTTATTGCCGTGGTAATGCTGTTCCCAGTGCTGCGGGTGCTGTTGCATCACGCTTTCTAAGACATCTCTTAGCCCTGAACACTGGTGAGAAGGGCGAAGTTCATGCTCGATGGCGGCCAGCGAAAAGAGGGCTTCGCGCAATGCAAAAGTGAGCGCCGGGCCGACTTTCAAAATAGCGAAGTGATGTTGAACAAGCTGCCGTAGGGCGAGTGGTGTTTGATAATCGGTGGAGTGCGCTTCGAAGACCATGGTGTCAAATTCTTCGATAGTCTGACTTAGAGCAAGAGATTTTTCAGGTTGATAATCAATAATATGAGCATGATCGAATTCCACGCCGGGCTGCACGACCAGCCCAATAATCCGTGGCCAAATTTCGTTCAGCCCCTGTTGTTCAAAAGCATGGCGATGAGCTTGCAGCGTGGCTTTTGCTGCTTGTGGTGAGGTCACGGTGAGTGCCGACAGCGTTTCGTGCGCGCCCCCCGGAACCGGCACTTCTGTCCCAATGACATACACCAGATCAGAGGAACCCCATGTTTCCTTGCTGGTCTGCTCGGCAATTCGCGCAAGCCTTGCGGCACGCTCAGCCACGATCTCATCGGTTAATGGCACCGGGTCATCGGCACAGGACATGCTGCAATCCAGATGGATTTTTTTAAAACCCGCGGCAACATAATGGCGAATCAGCTCTTCAGCATGCGCCATAGCTTCTGCGGCAGGCGCCGTTTGCCAGCGATTTGGCCCCAAATGGTCGCCACCTAATATCAACTGTTGGCGTGGCAAGTGGTGCTCATCGGCCATTTGCTCAACGAAGTGACGAAAGTCTACCGGGGTCATGCCCGTGTAGCCGCCAAACTGATCCACTTGATTGGAGGTGGCTTCTATTAATAAGAGCGATTGTGTTTCCCTGGCGTGACGTATTGCCGCTTCAAGCACTAATGGGTGCGCGGAACAGACGGCAAAGATGCCGCATCCTTTATCCTGCTTATGGTCAGCCACAAACTCGGTTAAATGTTTCACTTTCCACTCCATAAGGGGTTAATGGTTATTTTTCTTTCAGTTCATTTCGTTGGATATTGCTTTAACGAACAATAAAAACAAAACGAAAGATAATGGAAATGCGATCTGTTTCGCAAAAGAAACGTAGTGAAAGGTTTTTTTATCCATTGCTCCACCGATTTCGCGTCGTGCAAAGGCTTGCATTTCAGCAAAAGAAAGGCGTTAATAGGTAAAGCGAAATGAAACGAAAGGCCGCGAGAAAGGATTAATGATGAGCAATACCGATTCGGCAATGGAAAAACGGGTAACAGGGACCAGTGAAAGGCGTGAGCAGATTATTCAGCGTCTTCGTCAACAGGGTAGTGTTCAGGTTAATGATTTGTCAGCATTTTTTAATGTTTCCACGGTCACTATCCGCAACGATTTAGCCTTTCTGGAAAAGCAGGGCATCGCCGTGCGAGCCTACGGCGGTGCGCTGGTCTGCGACGCCAACACGCCGGGAATTGAGCCGACGGTAGAAGATAAAAGCTCCCTTAATACTTCTTTAAAGCGCAGCATTGCGCTCGTGGCGGCCAATCTTATCAAGCCGGGCCACCGCGTCATTCTCGACTCAGGCACCACCACCTGTGAAATTGCGCGCCATATGCGTAATCATAAAGAGGTGATTGCCATGACCAATGGCATGAATGTGGCCAACGCGCTGGTGGAAGCCGAAGGGGTGGACGTGCTGATGACCGGCGGGCACCTACGCCGCCAGTCGCTCTCTTTCTATGGTGAACAGGCTGACCAGTCACTGCAAAATTACCACTTCGATATCCTTTTCCTTGGGGTGGATGCCTTCAGCCTCGAGCGCGGAGTCAGTACCCATAATGAAGACGAAGCGCGTTTGAATCGCCGGATGTGTGAAGTCGCGGAGCACATTATTGTGGTCACCGACTCCAGCAAATTTAACCGCTCCAGCCTGCACAAGATTATTGATACTCAACGTATTCATACGGTTATTACTGATAGCGGCATTCCAGAAGAGAGTTTGAACGGACTGCGAAAAGCCGGGGTAGAAGTGGTGGTGGTTGAGGGGTAGTTGCTGGGTCGATTTCTTCCGATTGACCCTAGCCAATAAAGTTATTGGAGCGCAATAACCATCATTCGGGATTAGGTTTTTTAAGGGAGTAAGTAGATTGGTGCTGGGATTTGTTACTAAGAAAGTTCTAACCGGCTGGCTAAATGTACCTATATATATGCCGAACTTTCAGTTCTATGAGAGACATCAAGCAACTATCACCACTCTCTACCCGGAAAAAATATTATCGGCGGTGGCTGATTATGATATCCAGCAGGACTTCATCATTAGAACCTTGATGTCGGTGCGACAACTGCCACAAAGATTACGTTTGGGTGAGTCTAGAGACAGTATTCATCAGTTCGGACTGAGTAATTTTACATTGCTTGAAAAATCCACAACTGAACTTTGTTATGGCTTAAGAGGCCAATTTTGGCGTAGCGATTTTGGTCTTGAGGATATTCCGGACACTCGTGCGTATTGCGCAGCACTTAAGCCTGGTAACGCAAAATTGTTACTGCGGTATCAATTACAAGAGATAGCGACTGATAAATATGCACTCTGTACAGAAACCTTCATCCATTGCTCTGACAGAGCGACCTACTTAAAAATGGCTTTGTACTGGCTGACGATAAGAGCAGGAAGTGGCTGGATCCGCCAAAGGACGCTCAAGGCCGTAAAGCGTAGCCTCGAAAAAGCGGGCTAATATCCTTCGGCATGCTGTGATGTCAGCTTATGCGCCATAAGCTGACATCTACATAATTACTTCTTCTTATTCAGCAGCGACTTTAAATCTGCGAAGGGATTATAGGTCGCCGCTTCAACATCGTCCTGCGCGTCTTCGCCCGCGACGACGGTTGTGCCGTACTGGTCCGCCTCGGTGTATTTTGAGTGCTCATGGTCATGGCAGTACAAACACAACAACTCCCAGTTACTGCCATCCGCCGGGTTATTGGTGTGGTCGTGATCGATATGGTGAACCGTTAATTCGCGCAGGTTGGAATAAACAAACTCACGCGAGCAGCGCCCACAAACCCACGGATAGATTTTTAACGCTTTCTCGCGATAGCCGCTTTCCAACCGCGAGTAATTTTTGGGGATCAGTGCCATGGTGGTGTCCGTTACGAAGTGAGGGAGTTAGATTATTGCCTCAATATATCCTTTAATGGGGTGGAAGGTCATCTGTCATGCCTCCAAACAAAAACCCCACGCATCTGCATGGGGTTTCTTTAACACAACTTATAGTCTCTACAACCCGAATTTTGGCTTAGACGTTAAACAAGAAGTTCATCACGTCGCCATCTTTCACGATGTACTCTTTACCTTCTGAACGCATTTTGCCGGCTTCTTTCGCGCCTTGTTCACCTTTGTAGGTGATGAAGTCTTCGAAAGCGATGGTTTGCGCGCGGATAAAGCCTTTCTCGAAGTCGGTGTGGATTTTACCGGCTGCCTGTGGGGCAGTGGCGCCCACAGGGATGGTCCATGCGCGGACTTCTTTCACGCCTGCGGTGAAGTAAGTTTGCAGGTTCAGCAGCTCATAACCGGCGCGGATCACGCGGTTCAGGCCCGGCTCTTCCAGCCCCAGCTCGGCCATGAACTCATCACGATCAGCGTCGTCCAGCTCGGCGATATCAGATTCAACCGCGGCGCAGACTGCCACTACGACAGAGCCTTCAGCAGCGGCGATTTTGCGAACGGTGTCGAGGTACGGGTTATTTTCAAAACCGTCTTCGTTAACGTTAGCGATATACATGGTTGGTTTTAGCGTCAGGAAGCTCAGGTAGCGGATCGCCGCTTTATCTTCGTCAGTCAGATCTAGCGCACGCAGCATGCCAGCTTCGGAAAGCTGTGGCAGGCATTTTTCCAGCGCAGCCAGTTCGGCTTTTGCGTCTTTATCGCCGCCTTTAGCACGTTTCTGCACGCGGTGGATCGCACGCTCACAGGTGTCGAGGTCGGACAGGGCCAGCTCGGTGTTGATGACATCAATGTCTTCCGCCGGGTCGACTTTGTTGTTCACGTGAATGATGTTGTCATTCTCGAAACAGCGCACAACGTGGCCGATAGCTTCAGTTTCGCGGATGTTGGTCAGGAACTGGTTACCCAGGCCTTCACCTTTAGACGCGCCTTTCACCAGACCGGCGATATCAACGAATTCCATGGTAGTAGGCAGAATGCGCTGCGGTTTTACGATCTCAGCCAGTTGGTCAAGACGTGAATCAGGCATTGGCACCACGCCAGTGTTAGGCTCGATAGTGCAGAACGGGAAGTTCGCCGCCTCGATGCCCGCTTTAGTCAGCGCGTTGAACAATGTAGATTTACCGACGTTCGGCAGGCCCACGATACCGCATTTGAATCCCATGTTGTTATCACCTTAATATCTTAATTATCAAGCAATTAACTTTAATCGCACGATGTAATGACCGTTATGCCCGCCATTATACACAGAATGCCGATCTCCGGCATCCTTCGCACCGTCTCTGCGTTGGCGCCTTCACTTATCCCGGTCACTGACTTGTGTCAGCTCGCGGGATTCGTTCAGTTGGCGCCTTCACTTATCTCAGACTCTAACCTGTATTTGAGATTAAAAATCTTGCCAGTATTCCGATCATTTTAGATACTGATCACAATGTTTTAACCGACCGGAAACGCGCCAGATGTCTTTCTTGCCTACGCCACCTTGAGTTTTTCCCTTCCGTAAACGGTTTTCACCGTGCTTTTTGCCGCGCTTTGCCACTGTGTGAAGCCTTCTGCGGCACGCGTTTCTCCGTCTGCGAGAAATGGTTTCTATTGATAAAAAGTGAATAACATCATGTTTAACCTGAAAGATTTCAGGATTTCTGACGTCAAGAATGAAGTTCTGGCGGGATTTGTTGTCGCGGTTTCGATGATCCCCGAAGCCGTAGGTTTTTCGCTGGTGGCCGGTCTGTCACCCATTGTCGGCTTGCACACGGCTTTCATTATTGGCTTAGTCACGGCGCTATTTGGCGGCAAGCCGGGCATGGTCTCCGGCGCGGCGGGCTCGATTGTGGTGGTGTTGATGAGCCTCGCGGCACAGCACGGCATGGGCTACGTGCTATGGGCGACGATATTTGCCGGGATAATTCAGATCCTGATCGGCGTTTTCCGTTTGGGGAAATTTATCCGTCTGGTGCCTCTTCCGGCTATTCACGGCTTTGTGAACGGTCTGGCGATCGTCATCATGCTGGCGCAACTGCACATGATTGCCGGGCAGGGGCCGCTGATGTACGGGCTGGTGCTGCTGGCGATTCTGGTGGTCGTGCTCTTCCCAAAACTGACCCGCGTTATTCCTTCTTCGCTGGCCGCCCTGATAGTGGTGGCGGCGGTGGCGATTGGCTTTAATCTGCATACGCTGCGAGTCGGAGATTTGGCGGATATCTCCGGCGCTTTGCCTCACTTCAGCCTGCCGGTTGCGCCGTTTAACCTTGAGATGCTGAAGGTGGTGCTGCCTTACGCGGTGGTGATCGCGCTGGTCGGCCTGATTGAATCCCTGCTGACCATGACCGTGCTGGACGAAATGGGGAATAAGAAGGGTAATGGCAATCGCGAAAGCATCGCGCAGGGCGCGGGAAACACCATTTGCGGGCTTTTTGGCTGCTTCGCCGGTTGCGCGATGATTGGGCAGTCAATTATCAACTTTACCTCGGGCGGGCGCGGGCGCATTTCAGGCGTGGTCGGGGCTATTTTGCTGATTTTATTTGTGATTAGCCTGTCGGGTTACATCGGTCTGTTGCCGGTAGCGGCGCTGGCAGGGATCATGTTGGTAGTGTGTTACAACACCTTTGAGTGGAGTTCGCTGCGCAGGCTGCGACGCATGCCAAAGGCCGACGCGCTGGTGATGGTGATTGTTACCTTAATCACTATTTTCACCGATCTGGCCGTGGCGGTGATCAGTGGAGTAATTATCTCCGCGCTGGTCTTCGCCTGGCAGCAGGCGCGTATCCGCATTCGTGAACATAAAACCAAGGGCGATCTGGCGATTTATAAGCTTGAAGGGCCACTGTTCTTTGGCTCCTCGGCCAGCTTTGGCGAGTTATTTGAGCCGATGAACGATCCGCAAAACGTAGTGTTGGACTTTGCCGCAACGCGAGTGATGGACTCCAGCGGCGTTGAGGCGATTGATAAACTGACCGCGCGCTATCTCGAGGCGGGCAAGTCGATTCGGCTGCGCCACCTCAGTGATGACTGCGTGAGCCTGCTGAAAAAGGCTGGTCCGTTCTGTAGCCACGAGCTGGATGACCCGCAGTATTACGTCGCGGAAGACAATCTGTGAAGGCAGTCAGGCAATCTGAATAAGAAAAGGCGCGAATTTCGCGCCTTTTTGCTTTTAATAGAGTTTTAACTGAGTTACGGCTGGGCTTTAAAACTGTGCAGACGCTGGATGGTTTTCTCTAAACCTTCTTTCATTAGCATCTCGGTACAGCGTAGCGACTCGTCGATGGCGTCATCAATCAGCTTCTGCTCGCTGGCCGGGGGCTTGCCGAGAACAAATCCCACCACCTTATTTTTATCGCCCGGATGACCAATACCAATGCGCAGGCGATAGAAATTAGGGTTGTTCCCCAGCTTGCTCTGAATATCTTTCAGGCCGTTGTGGCCGCCGTTGCCGCCGCCCAGTTTGATTTTCGCCAAGCCCGGCGGGATGTCTAACTCGTCGTGGGCTACCAAAATCTCATTCGGCTCGACGCGATAAAAATTCGCCATCGCCAGCACGGCCTTGCCGCTGAGATTCATAAAGGTCGTCGGCACTAAAAGACGAACATCCTGGCCCGCCAGCGACAAACGCGCGGTGTAGCCGTAGAACTTACTCTCTTCTTTAAGCTGCTGATTATGCTGGCGCGCCAACAGGTCCACATACCAGGCTCCGGCGTTGTGCCGCGTTTGGGCGTATTCGGCGCCAGGGTTGGCCAGACCCACAATTAATTTAATGCTGCTCACGTTGGTTTCGCTTCTTCATGAGGTGACGATCAGGGCGTTAGTTTACCCGCGTGAGGCAGTTGTGCCAAACCTGCGGAGGGGAATTTCAGGATAATGATTTTAAAGGTGAATAGTTGAGCAAGAAAACCATTCACCCTTCAAATGAAAGTGACAACAAAACGTAAAGATTTGTCATGCTATGTTCTCTGTCTGTGATCGTTGCCGCAAAGTAAAACCCACCCGACGACTACACTTTGAGCTAGGAAAACAGAAATAGACCTGTTCAATTGATGGATTACTGGAGGTGACATATGAAACGTAAAACCGCAACAGTATTAGGTAACGTGCTGATGGGGCTTGGTCTGGTCACTATGGTCGGCGGGGTTGGATACTCCATTCTGAATCAGATGCCGAGTCTGAATTTACCGCAATTTTTAGCCCATGGCGCAATAGCCAGCATCTTTCTTGGTGCGATTTTATGGCTAGCAGGGGCGCGAATCGGTGGCCGTGAACGCGTTGCCGACCGTTATTTTTGGGTTCGTCATTATGATGCCCGCTGCCGCAAGAATCATCGTCATTCTTAACACTAGGCGATTAACAACCTATAGCTTTGCCGATCGGCCAAAGAAAAACCCGTTATTGCGCGAACAATAACGGGTTTTTTATGCTCGCTAATCAGCCCCTTCCGCAAGCAGAAGGGAACCAGATTAATGTTCGAACATCGCAGAGATAGACTCTTCGTTGCTGATGCGACGAATCGCTTCAGCCAGCATACCTGACAGAGTCAGAGTACGAACTTTCTTCAGTGCGCGAATTTCTGGAGACAGCGGAATGGTGTCACAGACAATCACTTCATCAATCACGGAGTTCTTGATGTTCTCGACGGCATTGCCAGAGAAGATTGGGTGCGTGGCATAAGCGAAAACGCGCTTAGCACCGCGCTCTTTCAAGGCTTCAGCGGCTTTACACAGCGTGCCGCCGGTGTCGATCATGTCGTCAACCAGCACGCAGTCACGGCCAGCAACGTCACCGATGATGTGCATCACCTGAGAAACGTTAGCGCGTGGGCGGCGTTTGTCGATGATAGCCATGTCAGTGTCGTTGAGCAGTTTTGCCACGGCGCGAGCACGGACAACACCACCAATATCTGGGGAAACCACGATTGGGTTTTCCAGATTCTGTTGCAGCATATCTTCCAGCAGAATCGGGCTACCGAACACGTTATCAACCGGTACGTCGAAGAAGCCCTGGATCTGTTCGGCGTGTAAATCTACGGTAAGAACGCGGTCAACACCGACGCTAGAAAGGAAGTCTGCAACCACTTTGGCGGTGATTGGCACACGGGCTGAACGCACCCGGCGATCTTGACGTGCATAACCAAAATAAGGGATGACCGCAGTGATACGGCCGGCGGAAGCGCGGCGTAAGGCATCAACCATCACGACCAGTTCCATCAGGTTATCGTTAGTAGGTGCGCAGGTGGACTGGATAATGAAAATATCTCCGCCACGTACATTTTCGTTGATTTGCACACTTACTTCACCGTCGCTAAAACGACTGACGGCGGCGTCACCAAGGCTGGTGTATAAACGGTTGGCAATACGTTGTGCTAGTTCCGGGGTGGCGTTACCAGCAAAAAGCTTCATATCAGGCACGAGAAGAACCTCAGGCTTGCGTCCAGGGAAGACATTGGCTTATGGCACCACCGGGCGGTGAGCGATGCCACAGCATTATGCTTACGAGAAAAAATACTTCGGTACATCTTTACAACCAATACTACGAAAATCTTGGCTCTGTTACAGAGTGAGAGGCTGGCAAAGAACAGACACGGGAAACGGGACCGTGACGCTCTACGCTTTGCCTGCTGCTCTCAGCCATTCTTCGCGGAAACGGTGCAGGGGAGAGACGTTGACGCCCTTAGCTACAAACCCGGTGACCGACGATGGAATCTGATTCAAAACCTGACGGGCTTCATGCTCGGTCGCAAATTCGGCGAAAACGCAAGCACCCGTGCCCGTCATACGTGACGGCGCGTATTCTAACAGCCAAGAAACAAGCTGTTCAACCTCGCAAAAACGTTTTATCGCAATCGGTTGGCAATCATTTGTCCACGCTGTGCTTAAAAGCACATTTATCGGCCGTTTTGGCGTGTCGCGGGTTAACTCAGGATCGCCAAAAATCATCGGGGTCGGGATATGCACGCCCGGGTGGGCCACTAAATACCATTTTTCCTCAGGCGCGACGGG
Source organism: Ewingella sp. AOP9-I1-14 (assembly GCF_052375995.1). Taxonomy (NCBI): domain Bacteria; kingdom Pseudomonadati; phylum Pseudomonadota; class Gammaproteobacteria; order Enterobacterales; family Yersiniaceae; genus Ewingella; species Ewingella sp. AOP9-I1-14. The sequence goes on along the minus strand of NZ_JBQSVA010000001.1, from coordinate 58,496 downwards.
TTGCAGTATCTCGCCAATGCCTTCGGCAAAGGCGGCATGGCCCATCACGAACACCGGAACATCTGCGCCTAAGGTGACGCCTAACGCGGCCAGTTGTTCATCTGACAGGCCGCACTCCCACAGGGCATTCAGTGCTACCAATACCGTCGCGGCATTAGAGGAACCCCCGCCCAGTCCGCCGCCCATCGGGATGCGTTTGATGAGCGAAATGTCCGCGCCAAGCGAGCAGTTTGCGTGACGTTGTAACAAACGCGCGGCGCGAACCACCAAATTATCTTCGTCCGCGACGCCCTCGACGGGGGTAGTGAGGACAATTCGCCCGTCGTTGCGCGGCACGAAAGAGAGGCTGTCGCCATAATCGACAAACTGAAACAGGGTTTGCAGTTCGTGATAACCGTTGGCGCGCTGGCCGGTGATATAAAGGAATAAATTGAGTTTAGCCGGAGAAGGCCACAATTGCGTCATCTCAGTTTAAGGTCCAGCTGTCCATTTTCAATTTGATGCGCTGGTCGCCTTCGGTCAGTTCCAGGCGATTCGGCAATGATGGGATCATATCGTCGCTGTAGCTCTGATACACCACGGTACCTTGCTGGCCGTGTTGGCTGTAGTTAACTTTGGACAGGCGGTACTGGCTGTCGAGGGTGAAATCACTCTCATCGCCCGGCAGGCCCAGCATCCACAGACGCAGGTTAGCCAGCGGAATCGACATGCCGGTCAGCTTCTGAATCATCTCATCAGGATTGTTACTGGTGTACTTCTTGCCTTCATTATTGGTCAACTGGGCGACGCCGCTTTGGACTTTCAGCTCCATCTCGGTGCTGCCGAGTGGGTTGGTCAACAACAGGCGGTAGTTGTCACGCGTGTATTGCTGCCAGAAGAAGCGGGCATAAACTTTTTGTTTATCTGAGATATAGGCGAAGGAGCCACGCGTTTGATAGTGCTCTAATTGCTTGATTTGCGCCTCATGCTCACGCCACTGAGGGGAAGTCGGACTGGTCGCCGGACCCTTAGGAGCATTGATGGAACAGGCGGCAAGCACCAGGCTTGCAAGAGGAAGAAGACGAACTAAATGAGCTTTACGCATTGGCATAACAGATTAAATCCTTGGGTGCTGAGGCAAAATGCCTGGGCAAATTCGGCGATGGTCAGTTTAGCATACTGACGTCGAGCACGTTAGCCACTGAGAAAGGCCGCAATTGTTTCAAGAAAAAAGAGTAGCCCTTGATAGATCATGGCTATCATTGATATTGAAGTACGCAGTGAGGAGATCCAGTAAGCTCGAAGTCATCGAAATCGTCTGTTGCTTCAACAACTTTAACGGATAATGCTGCTTTGCTTTTATTGATCCGGCTCATCTTGTAGAATGCGCCACAGACGTAAACCCATACCAACATAAGTATTACTCGAAAAACGCTTCCTTATGACCCTGCTTGCATTAGGTATCAATCACAAAACCGCACCGGTTTCTTTGCGTGAACGGGTAACTTTTTCTCCCGAGACCATTGAACAGGCGCTCTCTAGTCTGCTCCAGCAACCCCTGGTGCAGGGCGGTGTCGTGTTGTCCACCTGTAACCGAACTGAGCTTTATCTCAGCGTGGAACAGCAGGAAAATCTTCAGGAACAGTTGGTTAAATGGTTATGTGATTATCACCATCTCAGTGCCGATGAAGTGCGTAAAAGCCTTTATTGGCATCAGGATAACGCCGCCGTCAGTCATCTTATGCGCGTGGCCAGCGGCCTTGATTCGCTGGTCGTCGGCGAGCCGCAAATTCTCGGTCAGGTGAAAAAAGCCTTCGCTGAGTCCCAACACGGGCAGGCGGTTTCGGGTGAACTTGAGCGCCTGTTCCAAAAATCCTTCTCCGTCGCCAAGCGCGTACGCACTGAAACCGATATCGGTGCCAGCGCGGTTTCCGTGGCTTTCGCAGCTTGTACTCTGGCCCGGCAGATTTTCGAATCCTTGTCTGACGTCAGCGTATTGCTGGTGGGCGCGGGGGAAACTATCGAGCTGGTGGCGCGCCATCTGCGTGAGCACAAAGTTCGCCACATGATGATTGCTAACCGTACCCGCGAACGGGCACAGGTGCTGGCAAGCGAAGTGGGCGCTGAAGTGATCACGCTGCAAGATATTGACGCGCGTCTGGCCGATGCCGACATTATTATCAGCTCCACCGCCAGCCCGCTGCCGATCATCGGTAAAGGCATGGTGGAACGCGCGCTGAAAGCTCGCCGCAACCAGCCGATGCTGATGGTAGATATCGCCGTGCCGCGTGATATCGAGCCTGAAGTGGGCAAACTCGCCAACGCCTACCTTTATAGCGTTGATGATCTGCACAGCATTATTCAAAACAATATGGCTCAACGTAAGGCCGCCGCCGTGCAGGCGGAATCTATCGTTGAGCAAGAAAGTTCTAATTTCATGGCGTGGCTGCGATCGCAGGGCGCGGTGGAAATTATTCGTGATTACCGTTCCCGTGCGGATCTCGTCCGTGCCGAAGCAGAAGCCAAAGCGCTGGCTGCCATTGCTCAGGGAGCAGATGTTTCTGCCGTTATTCACGAATTAGCACATAAACTGACTAACCGTCTTATTCACGCACCCACCCGTTCCCTGCAGCAGGCCGCCAGCGATGGCGATGTCGAGCGCTTGCAAATTTTACGCGACAGCCTCGGGCTGGATCAGCAATAGTTCCTATTTATTACAGGGTTAAACACCACGCATGAAGCCTTCTATTGTTGCCAAACTGGAAGTGTTACAAGAGCGCCATGAAGAAGTGCAGGCGATGCTCGGCGACGCTACTGTTATTGCCGACCAAGAAAAATTCCGCAACCTCTCCCGCGAATATGCTCAGTTGAGCGATGTCTCTGCCTGTTTTCTGACCTGGCGTCAGGCGCAGGAAGATTTGGCCGCGGCCGAAGAGATGCTCGATGACCCAGAGATGCGCGAAATGGCGCAGGATGAAATCAAAACCTGCAAAGCCACGCTGGAAGAGTTAGAGCAGAAGCTGCAATTGCTGCTGCTGCCAAAAGATCCCGATGACGAACGCAGCTGCTTCCTTGAAATTCGCGCCGGAACTGGCGGCGACGAGGCGGCAATTTTCGCCGGTGATCTGTTCCGCATGTACAGCCGTTACGCCGAAACTCGCCGCTGGCGCGTTGAAATCGTCAGCGCTAACGAAGGTGAGCACGGCGGCTTCAAAGAAGTGATCGCCAAGGTGTCAGGCGAGGGTGCCTACGGCCAGCTGAAGTTTGAGTCTGGCGGCCACCGCGTGCAGCGCGTGCCGGAAACCGAGTCGCAGGGGCGTATTCACACCTCGGCCTGTACCGTCGCCGTGATGCCAGAAATTCCAGAGGCCGAATTGCCAGAAATTAACGCCGGTGATTTGAAAATTGATACCTTCCGCTCCTCGGGCGCGGGTGGTCAGCACGTTAACACCACCGACTCGGCCATTCGTATCACCCACTTGCCAACTGGCATCGTGGTTGAGTGTCAGGATGAGCGTTCACAGCATAAGAACAAAGCCAAGGCGATGTCGGTGCTGGGCGCGCGTATTCGCGCGGCTGAAATGGCTAAACGCCACGCAGAAGAGGCGTCAACCCGCCGCAACCTGCTGGGCAGCGGCGACCGCTCCGATCGTAACCGCACCTATAACTTCCCGCAGGGCCGCGTGACCGACCACCGCATCAACCTGACCATTTACCGTCTGGATGAAGTGATGGAAGGCAAGCTGGACGCGCTGATCCAGCCGATTGTGCAGGAGTATCAGGCAGACCAGCTTGCTGCGTTGTCCGAGCAGGAATAATGGATTTTCAACATTGGTTGCATGACGCCACCCGTCGCCTGTCGGCGGGTGAAAGCCCCAAGCGCGATGCAGAAATTCTGCTCGGGTTCGTCACCGGCCGGTCGCGTACTTTTATTATGGCCTTTGGCGAAACGCCGCTGACGGCCAGCGAACTTGAACAGTTAGAGGCTCTGCTGGCGCGACGTGAGCAGGGCGAGCCGGTGGCCTATCTGGTCGGCGAGCGCGAATTTTGGTCATTGCCTCTCTCTGTTTCACCCGCCACGCTCATCCCCCGTCCCGATACTGAATGTCTGGTTGAACAGGCATTGCTGCGTTTGCCGTCTTCGCCGCAAAAGGTGTTGGATTTGGGAACCGGCACCGGAGCCGTGGCCTTGGCGATTGCCAGCGAACGCCCGGATTGCCAGCTCATCGGCGTTGATTTACAGCCCGAAGCCGTCAAGTTGGCCCAGCATAATGCGCAAAAGCTGGCGATCGCCAATGCCAGTTTCGTGCAAGGCAGCTGGTTTGCTCCCGTCGCGGGCCAGCAGTTTGCCGTTATCGTCAGTAACCCTCCTTATATTGATTCTGCCGACCCACACCTGGCTGAAGGCGATGTGCGCTTCGAACCTGCCAGTGCGCTGGTGGCGGACAACGCCGGACTTGCCGACTTACAGACTCTCATTGAGCAAGCGCCGCAGCATTTATTAGCCGGCGGCTGGCTATTATTGGAGCACGGCTGGCAGCAGGCGAAAGACGTCCAACAGCTGTTTCGTCAGGCGGGCTACCATCAGGTCGCCACGGTGAAAGATTACGGCGGCAATGACCGCGTCAGTCTCGGGCAGTGGCAAGGGGCGTAATGGCTCTTGTTGCTTCATTGCCTGCCCGTAACCCTTAATACACAAGGAAGTAAAATGTCTGCTTTTATGGCTTTTAAATACCTGCATATTGCCACCGTCATAGTGAGTATTTTTCTGTTTGTATTGCGCTTTTTTTGGAAATCGACAGGTTCTGCTATGCTGCACCAGCGTTGGGTGAAAATTACGCCTCACGCGGTTGATACGCTTTTGCTGGTGAGCGGCATTGCGCTGCTGATCATTGCCCGACTTTATCCATTCAGCCCGCAGACTCCTTGGCTGACTGAAAAGCTTTTTGGCGTTATCATCTATATCGCATTGGGGTTTGTTGCACTCAGTAAACGGCCACGTCGGCAAACCACTCGGTGGATTGCGTTTATTCTGGCAATAGGATGCTTAGCCTTGATCGTTAAGCTCGCCTTGACACAAATACCGCTGCTATTGGGATAACTATGAGTACCATTGCTGATTTCGAATTTAACGCCGCGCCGCTCAGCGCCGGTGTCATTCTGGTCACTCAGGCCATCCGCTATGATTTCAACGCGGATGACGTCAGTCGCCAGTTACAGTCGCTGGTTGAGGAGGCTCGCCGGGCTATCCCGGAAGATCTCAATCAGGATCAGCAGCTTGAAGTGTTAATTGAGTTGTTTTATCGCACCTGGGGCTTTGGCGGCGCGGGGGGCATCTATCGCCTGTCAGACGCCATCTGGCTCGACAAAGTACTGGCTTCGCGCCAGGGCACGCCAGTTTCGCTCGGGGTTATTTTCCTGCACATCGCCCACCAGTTGGACTTGCCGCTGATGCCGGTGATTTTCCCGACTCAGCTGATTATGCGTGCCGACTGGCTCGACGAAGAGATGTGGCTGATTAACCCGATTAACGGCGACACGCTGAGCGAACATATTCTGCATGTCTGGCTGAAGGGCAATCTGGGCGTCACCGCCGAGATTGAAGATGATGATTTGGAAGAGGCGGAAAATAACGTCATCGTCCGAAGAATGCTCGACACGCTAAAAGCCGCGCTGATGGAAGAGAAGCAGATGGAGATGGCCCTGCGCGCCAGCGAAACCCTGCTGGAGTTCGATCCAGATGATCCTTACGAAATTCGTGACCGCGGTTTGATCTACGCCCATTTGGATTGCAATCATGTCGCGCTCTCTGATTTGAATTACTTCGTCGAGCAGTGTCCTGAAGACCCGATTTCCGAAGTGATTAAAGTGCAAATCCACGCGATTGAGCACAAGCAAGTTACCTTGCACTGAGTTAGAATTAGCCGCAGAATATTAAATAGGCATTTAAATACAGTGCATTACCTGTACAACTGCCCCTGATAGACAATCAATAAGGCCAAAGCATGAAACAAAAAGTGGTTAGCATTAAAGATATCAACGTCGCCAATGACCTGCCATTTGTACTGTTCGGCGGTATGAACGTGCTGGAATCCCGCGATATGGCGATGCGCGTCTGCGAACACTACGTGACCGTGACCCAGAAACTGGGCATCCCTTACGTGTTCAAAGCCTCTTTTGATAAAGCCAACCGCTCATCTATTCATTCTTACCGTGGCCCAGGTCTGGACGAAGGGATGAAGATTTTCCAAGACCTGAAGCAAGCCTTCGGCGTGAAAATCATCACCGACGTCCACGAAAGCTGGCAGGCACAGCCGGTTTCTGAAGTGGTTGACGTGATCCAACTGCCAGCCTTCTTGGCTCGCCAAACTGACCTGGTTGAAGCTATGGCAAAGACCGGCGCCGTGATTAACGTGAAAAAGCCACAGTTCGTCAGCCCGGGCCAGATGGGCAATATCGTTGAGAAGTTCAAAGAAGGCGGCAACGATCAGGTGATTCTGTGCGACCGCGGCAGTAACTTTGGTTATGACAACTTGGTGGTCGACATGCTGGGTATCAACGTGATGATCAACGCCACTGGCGGCCATCCGGTGATTTTCGACGTGACTCACGCCCTGCAAACTCGCGACCCGTTCGGCGCAGCCTCTGGCGGCCGTCGTGCTCAGGTAGCAGAACTGGCGCGTGCTGGCATGGCAGTAGGTCTGGCCGGTCTGTTCATTGAAGCTCATGAAGATCCGGCTAACGCCAAGTGTGACGGCCCGTCTGCGCTGCCATTGGCTAAACTGGAGCCGTTCCTGGTTCAGATGAAAGCCATTGATGATCTGGTGAAAAGCTTCCCGGCTCTGGATACCAGCAAGTAAGATTCTGTAGTACGGCGAGCTTATTGCCAGACACCAGACAAAAAAGGCGCCTCTGCAAACGGGGCGCCTTTTTGCTTTTCAGCCTTGATGCATTCTAAATATCTGGCTGGCTCGCGGCCTGAGCATCGGCCAGCGTGCTGTAGAAACTTAAACGCTGCTCGATAGGTTTGACGCCCGCCCGCGCCAGCGTTTTCAAAGGCTGGAAGGGAATATCGGTTATCACCAGCTCGACGTTCTCCGGCAACTCGTCAATGAAGTGTTGCAGGGCGCTCAGCCCGCCCGCGTCGAGGATCGCCACGCGGTCCCATACCAGAATAATGCGTTTGGCCTGCGAGGTGCGGGCTGAAAGCTCGCCAAACACTCGCTCGGCGGCGGCAAAGAACAGCGGGCCGTTGACTCGCCAGACGGCCTCATCGGCGGCGAAATCTCCGGCCACTTCGCTCAGGCGGGTCATCTTGGCGATGCGGCGCATAAACAGCAGCGATGCCAGCACAATCCCCGCTGTAATGGCGATCACCATGTCGAACAGCACGGTGAGGCTCATGCAGGTCAGCATCACCAGAATGTCGTCTTTGGGCGCGCGACGCAGCAGGTTGACCACTTTATGGGCTTCGCTCATGTTCCACGCCACCATTAGCAGCAGCGCCGCCATGGCCGCCAGCGGCAGCCATGAGAGCAGCGGAGCGAGCATCAGTAGCGCCAGAAGCACCAACAGCGAGTGAATGACGGCAGACACCGGAGAGGTCGCTCCGGCGCGCACGTTGGCGGCGGAGCGGGCAATCGCCGCCGTGGCGGTAATGCCGCCAAAAAACGGCGTCACGATGTTGCCAATCCCCTGACCGATCAGCTCATTGTTGGAATGATGCTTTTTGCCGGTCATGCCGTCGAGCACTACCGCGCACAGCAGGGATTCAATTGCCCCCAGCATCGCCATAGAAAACGCGGCGGGCAGAAGTGCCTGTACTAAGTCGAGGCTAAAACCTGAGCCGCCGCCGGTGGCTGCCCAAGGCAGGGTAAATTGCGGCAAAATTGCCGGAATGCCGCTGCCCTGCGAGCCGTCGGGAAGCAGGTAGTGGAAGCGCGAGCCGATGGTCGCCACTGAATGGCCGGTTTGCATAAATATCGCCATCACGGCGCAGCCCGCCAGCAGGGCCGGGAGATGGCCGGGCAACTTCAAGCCAAGCTTCGGCCAGAAAATCAGTACCGCCAGCGTCACGACGCCAATCGCGGCGTCGCCTATATCAAAGCTTGGTAAGGCCTGAACCAGCACCAGCAGCTTGCTGAGATAGTGTTCCGGCATGGCATCCACGCTCAAACCGAAAAAGTCCTTAATCTGCATGGTGGCGATGGTGATACCAATCCCTGAAGTAAATCCGAGCGTCACCGGCAGTGGAATATATTCTATCAGCCGCCCAAGGCGTAACACGCCCATTAGCACCAGCATCAGCCCGGACATTAATGTCGCCAGCAGCAGGCCGGATAAGCCATATTGTTGGGAAACCGGGTAGAGGATCACCACGAAGGCCGCCGTCGGCCCCGAGACGCTAAACCGCGAGCCGCCGCAGATGGCAATGATGATCCCGGCGACGGCGGCGGTATAAAGGCCGTTTTGCGGCGGTACGCCGCTGCCGATAGCCAGCGCCATAGCCAGCGGGATGGCGATGATGCCGACGGTGACCCCGGCAATAGCATCCTTGAGCAGACGCTGGGCAGTGTATTTCTCGTTAACGCAGGCGTCTTTTAAGGCGCTAAACAGGCGAAGAGGGCGATTGGCAGAAGTATGCATAACAGCGGGCGTCCATGGCGATGAGGATATTAAGGCGGGAAACAACCCCGTCATCGGCTAAGCAGTAAAGATACGCTCTTTTTCTGTAACAGTTATAGATGCAAATCAAGGACAAGACGGGTGACAAGCTGGATAGTATCCGCCGATTTTTGTGAGAAAAGTGCCGCTATCGACATAATTTCGGTACGGGGATATCAGCAAACTAAGAGTTCATCTATATTCAAGATAAGTCCTTATTTCTCTGGGTTTATTATTCAGGAAGCGTGATTCCCAATGCCCGATTTTACCTCCTTAGGGAAATTATATGCTGACGTTTGCGTCACTTACGCCACGCTATCCGTCGGCTATTTTATCCTCAGCCGCAGTGAGCCTTTCACTTCCTACGGCGACATCTGGAAACGCATCGCTTTTGGCCTGATGGCCGGCGTCGCGGCGCTATTTCTTTCCCAGGATCGGCTGATCCTCAACGATAATGTCTATTACAGCTTCGAAATGCTGCCGATGATTTTGGTGACCTTTTTTGGTGGCTGGCTCAGCGGGCTGTCGTGCTATCTCTTGCTGTTTGCGCTTAACGGCGGCTATTCGCTCAATAATCTGCTGATTGGCTGCATTATGCTCGGGCTGTTTTTATTTCGCGTATGGCGCAAGCGCCAGCATCGGGTGTTTTATATCACTTTGCTGCTGGTAGGGCTGGGACGAATTGCGTTGGTATCGAGCCTTTATGGTTCGGTGGTGCCGTGGGCGACGCTGGTGCTTTATCAACTGGTCACCGCGAGCTGCATGATCCTGTGCTATCACGCCCTGAATTTTAAAGAAATCTACATGAAAAAGGTGTTCGCCATTCGGGTGAAGGCCGCCACCGACCCTCTGACACAAATCAGCAACCGCGCCAGTCTGGATTATCGGCTCTCGGTTCAACAGAGCCGTCGCCAAAGCTGTGGGCTGATCATCATTGATATTGATAATTTTAAGCGGGTGAATGATACCCATGGTCATTTGATTGGCGACCGGGTGCTGAGTGAAGTCGGGCGCGTGCTGCGCAATGTCACCCGCAGCAAAGATTTTGCCGGACGCTACGGTGGCGAAGAGTTTTTGGTGATCACCGCCGCCTATCAGCCCGAGGCGGTACTGGCAATCGCCGAGCGGCTACGTCAGGAAATCGAGCTTAATCTGATGATGCTGGAAGATGGCAGTCCGCTGAAGGTCACCGCCTCGCTCGGCGTGTCGCTGTATCTGCCGGGGATGCAAATTCGCAAAGCCATAAAACTGGCGGATGAAGCCCTGTATAAAGCCAAGCATCAGGGGAAGAATCAGGTGGTCGCCAGCTCTATTTTGCAGTTGGCGCAATTGGGGGATAGGGAGGTTTGAAAAGCAAACGGCGGGTTATTACGCTATAGCCAAGGTGATCAGGGGTGCACTCGTGCCGTCCATGGCCCTCGCCCTGCGGGCAGCCTTCGGCTGTGCAAATTGGCTGTCCTGCCAATTTGTCGAACATAGGGTTCTCACCGGGCCGCTCCCAACGTAATAAAAGCAAAAGGGGCTTGGATTTTCATCCAAGCCCCTTTTGCTTTTATTTGGCGGTGAGAGAGGGGTTCGAACCCTCGATACGCGTTAGCGTATACACACTTTCCAGGCGTGCTCCTTCAGCCACTCAGACACCTCACCGTAAGTCATTCCACGCCGTAGCGCTGCTGACCGGCGCTAATGTAGGGAAAAGCACCCTCAGCGTCAACACTCTTTTGCAGGAAAGCGATCGTTTACTCAAAGTTAGAGCAATTTGCTGATTTACAGAGCAAAAGTACCCTTAAGCGGCCGCAAAAGCCCAATTATTAATCTTGCTTATGATGCGCGCTGGGTCATTAGCTATGCTTCGTAGCAGAACAATTATCAGGCAAACGATTTTAACACCAAGTAAATAACAAAATTATGTTGGGAAAAAACGCGGTGACGGGAGTATAACAACGGCCCTATCGGGTTATTGCCATATAAAAACCAGCTGTATGAGGGTTCTGGCAGATCTAACTTCTATCAGTACATTCAGTACATTTTTTGTAAGACGGGGTCAAATTTGAGTCAGTTCGAACACGCGGCGTCGCCGCAGCAGCCGCACCGGTCGAAGATACCGGCAGGCTCAGGGGCTTTATTCTTCATCCAGACCTTTGCCACACTCGGCTTTGCCGTGCTGTATTCCACGCTGGTGCTGTACGCCACAAAACGCCTTGGCTTTAGCGAAGGCAATGCCAACGCCATCATGGGCGTGTTCGGCGCATTTAACTATGGTCTGCACATGTTTGGCGGCTACCTCGGCGGGCGCTACCTGAGTAACCGTAACCTGTTCGTGCTGGGCATGGTGCTGCAAGTCTTCGGCTGTGGCCTGATCGCCATGGAAGGGGTAGAAGGGCTGTATTGGGGGCTGGCCATGTTCCTCACCGGCAGCGGGCTCAACGTTACCTGCCTGAACATGATGCTGACTCAGCGCTTTGCGCCAGAAGATGACCGCCGTGAATCCGCCTTCCTGTGGAACTACGCCGGGATGAACCTTGGCTTCTTCATCGGTTTCGCCGTGGCGGGGTACTATCAGCTGACTGAAAATTATAAGTCGCTGTTCCTGTTCGCCACCTTGGGCAACGTGCTGGCGATTATCGTCACGCTTTATTACTGGCGAATTCTGGCCGACATCAGCACGCCGCTGCGCGAAGCGAGCCGCAGCGTGTTTATGCGCCGCATGGTGATTGGCTTGGCCGTGCTGGTGGTGCTGGTGCCGATTATCCGCGTGTTGCTGACTCATGCCGAGTTCAGCAGCTACTTCGTGGTGGTGCTGGGCATTATCATCTTTGCCGCCATGGCCTTGCTGACTTTCCGTCATCGCGAACATGATGAACGCCGCCGCATGAAGGCTTACCTGATTCTGGCTCTCGGCTCGCTGGTGTTCTGGACGCTTTACCAACTGGCGCCTATGGGCCTGATGCTGTTCTCTGAGAACAATATCAACCTGAATGTGTATGGTTTCCAAGTCGCACCTCAGTGGATCCAAGACATCAATACCGTGGTGATTGTGGTCGGCGGCCCATTGATGGCGCTGTGGTTCAAAAAGCTGCGCCAGCGCGGCTGGAACCTCGACATTCCGCTGCAATTCTCCGCTTCTCTGTTCTGTATCGGTCTGGGGATGCTGGTTCTGCCGTGGGGAATTAGTCTGGCGGGCGGTGACGGCCTGGTGGCCTTTAAATGGATTGTGATTAGCTACGTTCTGCAAAGTATCGGCGAGCTGCTTATCTCGCCAATCGGCTACGCGATGATTGGCAAACTGGCTCCGGCGCGCTATCAGGGCGTGATGATGGGCTGCTGGATGATGGTGACCGGCGTGGCCTCGGTGCTGGCAAGTTACGTCTCTGGGCTGATGCCTGAAAACACCGGCAGCACGGCGGCGCTGACCAACCCGGGTTACAGCTCGGTGTTTAGCGTGCTGGGTTGGGGCTCTGTCGCCACCGGCGTGGTGCTCATCGTGCTGATCCCACTGCTGCGCCGCCTGATCCAACGCGTTCCGGCGTAATTTGCAGTAGTTATTCATCAAATCAATTGATGCCAACAGGCTCCGAATATCGGGGCCTGTTCTTTTTTGTCTCTATGGGTTGCATCCTGATGATATTCGGGGAAATCTATCAGGGCTTAGGAGGCAACCATGATGAATATAATTTTTTACCACCCTACATTTGATTCGAAACAATGGATTGACGGAATAAGTAACAGACTGCCACAAGCTAAGGTTCGCGCCTGGCACCGTGGTGACGACCAACCCGCAGACTACGCCCTGGTCTGGCAACCCCCTCATGAAATGCTGGCTCCGCGCACCCAGCTAAAAGGCATTTTTGCCCTCGGTGCCGGTGTGGATGCCATACTGATGCAAGAGCAGCGTAATCCGGGCACACTGCCTGCGGGCGTGCCGCTGCTGCGTTTGGAAGATACCGGCATGTCGCTGCAAATGCAGGAGTACACGCTGGCCGCCGTGCTGCGCTATTTCCGCCGAATGGACGAATACCAGCTGTTCCAGCAGCAAAAGCAGTGGCGTCCGCTGGCTCCCCATGAGCATCAGAACTTCACTATCGGTATTCTGGGCGCGGGGGTGTTGGGCCAAAGCGTGGCCGAGAAGCTGGTAGAGATGAACTTCCAAGTGCGCAGCTGGAGCCGCAGCCCGAAAAACATCGTCGGAGTGCAGAGCTTCGCGGGGGATGACCAGCTGGATGAATTCACCACCGGCTGCAAACTGTTGATCAACCTGCTGCCGAACACGCCACAGACCGTCGGCATCTTGAATAAAAACCTGTTTGCCACGTTACGCCCGCAGGCATATTTGATTAATATTGCTCGCGGAATGCATCTGGTAGAAGGTGATCTGCTGCGCGCCCTCGACGCCGGCCAAATTGCCGCCGCCACCCTCGACGTGTTTGTCGAGGAGCCGTTGCCGGGCATGCACCCATTTTGGTCACATCCGCGTGTTAGCATCACGCCTCACATCGCCGCCAACACCTTACCCGAACAGGCGATGGACAATATCGTGGCCAATATATTGGCACTTGAGGAAGGGCGAACGCCGACCGGGCTGGTGGATTTGCAGCGCGGATACTGATGGCCGTCACGCATCCGACTCAAACCGCCCGCTACCTGTTACACCATCATGGCGAACATCGCCGCCCTGATGGTTCATTGTGAGGAGTTTACATGCCGTATCCCGTTGATTTACACATGCATACCGTTGCCAGCACCCATGCTTACAGCACCCTGCATGACTATATTGATGAAGCCACAGAAAAGGGCATCAAGCTGTTTGCGATCACCGACCACGGCCCGGACATGGCCGATGCGCCGCACTACTGGCACTTTATGAATATGCATGTGTGGCCGCGACTGGTGAACGGCGTCGGCATTCTGCGCGGCATTGAATCCAACATTAAAAATATTGAGGGTGACATCGACTGCACCGGCCCGATGCTGACCGCCATTGACGTCATCATCGCCGGTTTCCACGAGCCGGTGATGCCGCCTTCTGACAAAGAGACCCACACGGCGGCGATGATTGCCGCCATGGCCGGTGGCGAAGTGCACATCATCAGCCATCCGGGCAATCCGCGCTATCCGGTAGATATCCCGGCGATTGCCGCCGCCGCCGCAAAATACAATGTGGCGCTGGAGCTGAATAACTCCTCCTTTACCCACTCGCGGGCAGGCAGTGAGCCAAACTGCCGTGCCATCGCGCAGGCGGTGAAAGAGGCGGGGGGCTGGCTGGCGCTGGGTTCTGACTCGCACATTGCCTACTCGCTGGGCGGCTTTGAGCAGTGCGAGCGCATTCTGCGTGAGGTGGATTTCCCAGAGGATCGTATCCTTAATGTCAGCCCGCGCCGTTTCCTCGATTTTCTCGAAGCGCGCGGTCGTCAGCCCATTGCTGAATTAAAGGATCTGTGACATTGTCACGCCCTTTGCTCGCTTTCACTTTTTCCTTTGGCTTAACAGGTTGCCGCTATGAATGAATTTTCGATTGTTTGCCGCGTACTCGGCTCGTTGTTTAACCGCTCGCCGCAAGATCCGGTGCTGGCTCCGCTGTTTGGTTTGATTCAACAGGGCAAGCTGCAAGAGCACTGGCCTCTGGAGCAGGACGCCTTGCTCGCCCGTCTGCGTGAAAGTGCGGATCCACAGGCGCTGGCCGCCGAGTACGACCATCTGTTCGTCGGTGAAAACCGCGCGGTGTCGCCTTATCGCAGCGACTATGTTGATGGCGCGACCGAGCAGGACGTGCGTGCTTTCCTACAACAGCGCGGCATGCCTTTGGGCGAGAACCCGGCAGACAGCTTCGGCTCTATGCTGCTGGCCGCGTCTTGGCTGGAAGACCAGTCTGCCGAGGACGAAGTGGGTGCGCAGACCGCGCTGTTTGACGACTATCTGTTCCCATGGTGCGGCAAGTTCTTGGGCAAAGTCGAAGCCCACGCGACCAGCGGCTTCTACCGCACGCTGGCGGAAATCAGCCGTGAAGCGCTGCAAGCCATGCGCGATGAGCTGGAAGAGTTGGCGGCGTCCGACATTGAGAATGAAGACGACGACGAGCAGTGATCTGCCCATTTTAGGTTGAAATCTAAAAGCTAGAAATGCAAAAGCCCGGCGGGTGTTGCCACTCAGCCGGGCTTTTTTATGGCAGTGAACTTGTTCAATCCGTGAAGGGAATAACCAACTCACCCGGCTTCACTTCGATACCTTTCGCCAGTTTCTTCGCCATCGCTTCGCCCTTACTCTTATCGGCATTCAGCACATAGGCCGGCTTCTGATCAAAGTAGGATTTCAGCGACTGGTTGAGATAAGGCATTAGGCCTTTCATCACCGACTGCATCTTCTCTGGCTGGATGGTGTAATCCACCACTTCCATATCTTTCAGATAAATAGCGCCTTGGGCTTTATCAAAGCTCGGCTGGGCTTTTAGCGTCAGCGTCATGTCGGCTTTTTGCGGGCCGAATAGCGAGGTGACGTCCACGCTGGCGTTACCCGTCAGCGTCACTTTACCCGGCTCGGCGCGGCCGATTTGGCTATTAAGGTTGGTCAGAGTAATTTTTGCATCGACCAGCCCCGGCACGCCCAGCTGTTTCTGGAAATCATTGTGCTTCTGCAAATATTCATTCACTTGCTGCTCACTAAGCGTGTACTGCGTGAGCTGGTTACATCCGGCAAGCAGGCCGGCGAACAGCAGGGCAGCTGCCCCTAAAAATAGCTTTCTCATCTTATCCTCTGTGCGTGATACCGCGTGAACAGCCTAAAGCCATCGCAGCATGTTCTAATTCCATGACAATGCCTATCAGACAACGCTGATTAGCCTAAGTGCTTGGCGCACAGATTAAAAGTCCAAATCGTGCAGTAGAAGAGGCAGGGGAAGAGCAGCCGGAAGAGGCTCCGGCTGCTAAGGCGATTAAATCGCCAGACTGGTAAACAGATTGACCTGAGTCTGTTTCGCCATATTGTCGCGATAGGCTTGCACGCGAGAAGGCAGCACCACGCCTTTGACAATCGACAGCGAACGCAGCAGCGGCCACAGGCTGAAGTCATCTTCTGAGAGTTCGCCATTCACCGCGTTAGGCTCCTGAATCAGCTCATCCAGCGCACGCAGGTCGTGGCTGATTTTCTTCACCAGCCCCTCAGAGTGCTGAAGGTGCTCTTTGAAGTCGCCTATCGACGCCTGCTTTTTCTCGGTGAAATACTTCTTAGCTTCCGGGGTGGAGAACTCCTCCAGCGGAGCCTGCACGAAGCGCGGCAGCAGCAGCCTGGAGGTGTATTCAGACACCTGACGCAGCCAGGCGGCAATTTTCGGATTGGTCGCGCCGGTCAGCAGCGGCTTGCCGTCGCTCTTATCGATGAAGTGCACGATATCCATGCTTTCTGGCATAAAGCTGCCATCCTTTTTTTGCAGGATAGGGACAACTTTTTTACCCACCATTGAAATCGGGGTCTTTTCGTCATCATTAGCTAACGCTTTGATTTCAATGGGTATGTTTTTAAGGCCAAAGATCATTCGAGCTTTAACACAGTAGGGACAATGTTCGTAGATGTAGAGTTTCATAGTGCGGTACTCCTTTAATCCGTGGCGGGCCTACAAGGGACTGCAAAAAGGCCAGCCGTGTGTGACGCCATTTAGGAGTATGGGTAAAGATTAGGGGGAGATCAAACCGCTCTCGGCCGAGAGCGGCGTTTAATCACAATCAGTTACCGCTAAGCATCGCAGGTTCAATGCGTCGCAGATTGAACTGCCAGTAGAGGCCGGTGAGGGTGATCAAGCCGACAATCGCCAGTAATAACCACGGCAGCTGAGGCAGTTCCAGCGCGCGCCCGGTGTCGTACATCCAGCCGCCGCCGGTATAGCCAATCACGCCGCCGAGAGCCAAACCTAAACGGCTGAAACCCATGTAACTGCCGCGTGCGCGGGCGTCGGCCAGCGAGGCGCCCAGCGTTTCACGCGCCGGTTCGGCAATGATTGAGCCGATATAGAAAAAGCCAATCAGCATCAGCAGCGGGTTGATAGAGGTCACCATGCCCACGGGCAGCAGGCTGAAGGTCATGATCAGCAGGCCGAACATCAAGCGCTGCTCGAGGCGAAAACGCTTTTCGCTCCAGCGAGCAATCGGGTACAGCAGGGTCAGCGACAGCACGGCCTCAATGGCGTACATCCATTTCACCGCCGACGGGCTGCCCGCAATGTCATTCACGGCAATCGGCAGCATCAACATTACCTGCACGGTCAGCATGTAATAGCCGGTCAGGGTCAGCACGTAGGCCACAAAGCGGCGGTCGCGCAGCACGCGCATCATGCCTTCACGCATCGGGGTGCGCATGGTGGAGATTCGGTAGGCGGGCAGCAGCCAAGCGTTACATAGGGCCGCCAGCACAAACACCGCGGCCCCGGCCCAGCAGACGTAGTGGAAGTCATACTGCAACAGCCAACTGCCGATCAAGGCCCCAATAACGGCACCCGCGCTGTCTTGCATCATCAATAAAGAGTAAAAGCGACTACGCTCATGAGGACGGGTGAGTTTAATGACCAGCGCGGTGCGCGGTGGGTCAAACAAGGTGCCGCCGAGGCCGGATAAGATGCAGGAGCAGACCAAGATCCACGGCGCGTCGGCCATCGCCATGGTGGCGAAGCCGGAGGCGCGCAGCAGCATGCCGGTGACAATCATCGGTTTGGCACCAAAGCGGTCGGCAATCGCGCCGCCAAAGATGCCCAGACCCTGTTGGGTCAGTTGGCGCACGCCCAGTGCTAACCCGACGGCCATCGCGGCCCAGCCTAGCTGGTCTACAAAGCGAATCGAAATCAAGGGGAATACTAAAAAGAAGCCTAAAATAACCAGCGCATTATCTAATAATAGGAAGTATTTACCCAAGCTCCGAGCTTGCGAGACCAATGACATGCTTCACCTGAAAGGTTGTGGGCACCCGATCCGACAGGTGCTGCGAGGGGGAAAGAAGACCGTTCAATTCTGAACCTCAAACGGGCAATTGGATAGGGTGCTATAGATAATATTTTTTTATCGTCAAGCCGCGCTCAGACTGGCAGAATTGACGTTTAATCGGCGGATTATTCATCCGGCTTATGGTTTCCTATCAATACTTCTTATCGACCCATGCGGACTGTGGAGGGAAGGGATGTTTGGCTATAAATCTGCCACACCAAGAGTGCGGCTTACCACTGACCGAATGGTATTGCGTTTAGTGCACGAACGCGACGCGCACCGTATGGCTGATTACTATGTTGAGAACCGCGCCTTCCTTAAACCCTGGGAACCGGTGCGCGATGAAAGCCACTGTTATCCTTCCGGCTGGCAGGCGCGTCTTGGGCTGATAACTGAGATGCAAAAGCAGGGCAATGCCTATTACTTCATCCTGCTCGACCCGGACGAGAACCACGTGCAGGGCGTGGCGAACTTTAGCAACGTGCTGCGCGGCTCCTTCCACGCCTGTTTTCTCGGCTACTCGCTGGGTGAAAAATGGCAGGGCCAAGGGTTGATGTTTGAAGCACTGCAATCGCTAATTCGCTACATGCAGCGCCAGCAAAAGATGCATCGCATCATGGCTAATTACATGCCGCACAACCAGCGCAGCGGCGCGTTGCTGCATCGCCTCGGCTTTGAGCGCGAAGGTTATGCGAAAGATTATCTCTTGATCGACGGCAAGTGGCAGGATCACATCCTCACCGCCTTGACCTATCAGGATTGGACCGCGTCACGTTAAGGAAGCAGCATGAAACATGAATTAAGCGCCAAAGAGGCCCGCGTGGTGGGCTGTTTGCTGGAAAAACAGCTGACCACGCCAGAACAATATCCGATGTCGCTCAACGGCCTGACCACCGCCTGTAATCAGAAAACCAACCGCGAGCCGGTGATGGAACTGAGCGAAAGCGACGTGCAGCAAACGCTGGATTTACTGCTGCGTAAGCACATCATCCGCACCCTCAGCGGCAGCCGCACCATGAAGTACGAGCACCGCTTCTGTAACTCCGAGTTCGGCAATTTGAAGTTCTCGCCGCAGGAAGTGGCCGTGGTTACCACTCTGCTGCTGCGCGGCGCACAGACGCCGGGCGAGCTGCGCACTCGCACCAACCGCCTGCATGATTTCGCCGATGTCAGCGAAGTCGAACAAACACTAACTGCACTCAGCCAGCGCGAAGATGGCCCGTTCTGCGTGCATCTGGCGCGTGAGCCGGGCAAACGCGAAAGCCGCTACATGCACCTGTTCAGCGGCGAAGTGAGCCACGTGGCATTGGCTAGTGAAGATGAGCCTTTTAGCGCCTCAGCCGCCGACAGTTCAGCACTGGAAGAACGCGTTGCCGCGCTGGAAAGCGAAGTGGCGGAGTTAAAACAACGCCTTGAGCATTTACTCGAACGCTTGGCAGACTAGGAGTCGCGCGTGACAAAATTACGTATTGGCGTGGTGGGGTTAGGTGGCATAGCGCAGAAAGCGTATCTGCCGATCCTCAGCCATGCAGAAAAATGGACGCTAGCGGGCGGCTTCTCGCCGAATCAGCAGAAAGCGCAGGCCGTTTGCGACAGCTATCGCATGAACTGTTTTTCGCGGCTGGATGAGCTGGCCGCGCAGAGTGACGCAGTGTTTGTTCACAGCAGCACGGCGAGCCACTTCGAGGTGGTCAGCCAACTGCTCAAGGCCGGGGTGCATGTCTACGTGGATAAGCCGCTGGCGGCCGAGTTAGATCAGGCCGAGCAGTTGATTGAACTGGCTGATAAAACCGGCAAAAGCCTAATGGTGGGGTTCAACCGCCGCTTTGCACCGCGCTACCGCCAGCTGCATCAGCAGTTACAGCAACAGCCGGCGGCTTCGCTGCGCATGGATAAACACCGTTCTGACAGCGTAGGGCACAACCTGCGCTTCACACTGCTGGATGATTACCTGCACGTGGTAGACACCGCGCTGTGGCTGGCGGGCGGCGACGCCAAGCTGCTCAGCGGCCAGATCACAGCAAACGCCGAACAGCAGATGATTTACGTCGAGCACCATTTCAACTGTAACGGCAGCATCATCACTACCTCAATGCACCGCCGGGCGGGGAGTTCCCGTGAAACCGTGCAGGCGGTGACGGATAGCGCGGTCTATCAGCTGGCGGATATGAAACAGTGGCAGGAAGAGAAGCACGACCTGCTGACTCAACTGCCGGTTGCCGGTTGGCAGACCACGCTGGCCCAGCGCGGATTCGAAGGGGCGATTCACCATTTCATTGAAAGTATCAGCAATCACACCGCGCCGGATACCAGCGGCGAGCAGGGGATTTACGCCCAAAGGCTGATTGAGAAGATGTTAGAAAGTGACGTTGTCACCATCTGATGACTGACAGGTAATATTATATAACAACTGCCAGTAGCTATTGCGTTTCGGATGCGTAGACTATGGCGCACGTTAGAGCTCTGCCAGTTCTTACCTCCCACGCCTGCTGCCGCAGGCGTGGCTGTTTAGCCGCTGGCAAATAAGAAAATTGATATGAATCTACTGAAATCTTTGGCCGCCGTCAGTTCAATGACGATGTTTTCCCGTGTATTAGGTTTTGCTCGCGACGCCATTGTCGCGCGGGTGTTTGGAGCAGGAATGGTGACGGACGCCTTCTTTGTTGCTTTCAAACTGCCTAACTTGTTACGCCGTATCTTTGCCGAAGGCGCGTTTTCGCAGGCTTTTGTGCCGATCCTCGCCGAGTACAAAACACAGCAGGGCGAAGAAGCCACTCGCACCTTTATTGCTTACGTTTCTGGCCTGCTGACGCTGGTGTTGGCCGTGGTCACCGTGCTGGGGATGATTGCCGCGCCTTGGGTTATCTACGTCACTGCGCCGGGCTTTGTTGATTCTCCAGACAAATTTGCCTTAACCAGCGCGCTGCTGCGTATCACTTTCCCCTATATTTTGCTTATCTCGCTGGCGTCACTGGTGGGGGCGATACTCAATACCTGGAACCGTTTTTCCATTCCGGCGTTTGCGCCAACCTTCCTTAACGTCAGCATGATTGGCTTTGCGCTGTTTGCCGCGCCGTATTTCCACCCGCCGATTTTAGCGCTGGCGTGGGCGGTGGTGGCCGGGGGCCTGTTGCAACTGGGCTACCAACTGCCGCACTTAAAGAAGATCGGCATGCTGGTATTACCGCGCCTGAACCTGAAAGATGCCGGTGTCTGGCGGGTGATGCGCCAAATGGGGCCAGCCATACTTGGGGTTTCCGTTAGCCAAATTTCGCTGATCATTAACACCATTTTTGCCTCATTTCTGGTGTCTGGCTCGGTGTCGTGGATGTATTACGCTGACCGCCTGATGGAGTTCCCGTCCGGCGTGCTGGGTGTGGCGCTGGGCACCATCTTGCTGCCATCGCTGGCGCGCAGCTTCTCCAGCGGCGACCATATGCAGTACAACCGCCTGATGGATTGGGGCCTGCGCCTGTGCTTCCTGCTGGCGCTGCCAAGCTCGGTGGCGCTGGGGATTCTGGCGAAGCCACTGACCGTAGCCCTGTTCCAATACGGCAAATTTACCGCCTTTGATGCCTCTATGACCCAACGCGCGCTGATAGCCTATTCCGTTGGCCTGATGGGGTTGATCGTGGTCAAGGTGCTGGCTCCGGGCTTCTATTCGCGTCAGGATATTAAGACGCCGGTGAAGATTGCCATTATCACGCTGGCGATGACTCAGGTAATGAACCTGGCCTTTATCGGGCCGCTGAAGCATGCCGGTCTGTCACTGTCGATTGGTCTGGCTGCCTGCCTTAACGCCGCGCTGCTCTACTGGCAACTGCGCAAACAGGATATCTTCCAGCCGCAGCCGGGCTGGCGCATCTTCCTGCTCAAACTGATTCTGGCGGTTGTGGCGATGTCCGCCGCGCTGCTCGGCATGCTGTACGTGATGCCCGCGTGGGACGTCGGCGGCATGGCTTATCGGCTGGCGCGCCTGATGGCGGTGGTCGTGGTCGGGGTGATCGCCTACTTCGGCGTGCTGGGGCTGTTAGGCTTCCGCGTCAAAGAGTTCGCTCGCCGTCTGGATTGATTTCCAGCCCGCCAATAACCAAGCAATAACAAAAAGGCCAGCATCAGATGCTGGCCTTTCTTATGGCGCGGAAAACGCGAGAATTACATGCGTTCTACGGTTTCAATACCCAAGGTATCCAGACCGGTTTTCAGCGTTCTTTGGGTCAGCAGGGCCAGTTTCAGGCGGCTTTGACGGCTGGTTTCGTCAGCAGCGTTGAGAATTGGGCAGTGCTCGTAGAAGCTAGAGAACAGGCCAGCCACGTCATACAGGTAAGCACACATGGTGTGCGGTGTACCTTCGCGGGCCACGGTAGTCAGCACTTCTTCAAATTGCAGCAGGCGAGTGGCCAGCAGGGCTTCGCGCTCTTCGCTGATAACCATCGGCTGAGTCAGGCTGTTAACGTCAATATCCGCACGCTTGAAGATGGACGCCACGCGGGTGTAAGCATACTGCATGTAAGGCGCGGTGTTGCCTTCAAAGGCCAGCATGTTGTCCCAGTCGAAGATGTAGTCGGTGGTGCGGCTTTTCGACAGGTCAGCGTATTTGATCGCGCCGATACCGACGGCGTTAACCAGATTTTCCAGCTCTTCGCCGCCCAGCTCTGGGTTCTTTTCGGTGATCAGCTTGCGCGCGCGCTCAATGGCTTCGTCCAGCAATTCGGACAGCTTGATGGTGCCGCCAGCGCGGGTTTTGAACGGCTTGCCGTCTTTGCCCAGCATCATGCCGAACATGTGGTGCTCTAGTGGCACAGACTCTGGCACATAACCGGCTTTACGCACGATGGTCCACGCCTGCATCAGATGCTGGTGCTGGCGGGAGTCGATGTAATAGAGCACGCGGTCTGCGCCAAGGGTTTCGTAGCGGTATTTCGCACAGGCGATATCCGTGGTGGTGTACAAGTAGCCGCCATCCTTTTTACGGATGATGACGCCCATAGGCTCACCTTCTTTGTTCTTATATTCGTCGAGATAAACCACGACCGCGCCTTCGCTATCCACTGCCAGACCTTTCTCTTGCAGGTCAGACACGATGCCCGGCAGCATGTCGTTGTACAGGCTTTCGCCCATGACGTCGTCGCGGGTCAGGGTGACGTTCAGACGGTCATAGGTGATCTGGTTTTGTGCCATGGTGACATCAACCAGCTTGCGCCACATCTGGCGGCAATACTCATCGCCGCCTTGCAGCTTGACCACGTAGTTACGCGCGCGTACCGCGAACTCTTCGTCTTCGTCATAGTTCTTTTTCGCTGCGCGATAGAACTCTTCGAGGTCGGAAAGCTTCATCTCACCGGCGTTTTCATTCTGCACTTTTTCCAGATAGGCAATCAGCATGCCGAACTGGGTGCCCCAGTCGCCGACGTGGTTGGCGCGGATCACTTTGTGACCGAGGAATTCGTTGGTACGCGCCGCGGCGTCGCCAATGATGGTGGAACGCACGTGGCCGACGTGCATCTCTTTTGCCACGTTTGGCGCAGAGTAGTCGATAACAATGGTTTGCGGCTCAACCGGAGAGATACCCAGTTTGGCATGTTGCAACGCGTTGTCGGCATTCGCCGCCACAAAGGCGCGGTCGAGAAAAATATTGATAAAGCCCGGACCGGCAATCTCGACTTTAGAGGCAATTCCGCTCAGGTCTAACAGCTCAACCACTTTCTCTGCCAGTTGTCGTGGGGCCATGCCCAGCTTTTTCGCCACGGACATCACGCCATTCGCCTGATAGTCACCAAATTGCGCTTTGGCTGACTGACGGACTTGCGCTTCGCTATCAGCAGGCGCGCCTGCTGCAGTCAACGCCTGACTGACTTTATCTGAAAGGAGAGCCTGTATATTCACCGAGTTACCTTTTGAATCAATACCCTTCACCTTCGCAGATGAGTTTGGGTAGGAGTTTGATGGTTTGCTGTTCACCTAACGCAGATGAACCAAAAATGATGCGTGTTTATATCATATAAGCCCCGCGGCGTCAGTATTGGCGCACGTTTGCCGCATAGCAAACGCGCAGAATGCGGGACGTATCTGGCAACGGCATGAAACCCTGTGTAAATTAGCCGCCGACAGAGATTAATTTTAAGGAAATAGCTACCATGCTGAACATGAAAGATGTCGCCGACTTAGAGGATTTAGTCGCGGACATGCCGCGTTTTGTTACCGCGCTTAGCGCCTTTGCGGAGAAGTTACAGCTCGATTTGTCGGCTTATCATGCTGATCATATTTCATTGCGCTGCCACCAAAACACCACGGCGGAACGCTGGCGCAAAGGCTTCGAGCAGTGCGCGTCGTTGCTCAATGAGACGGAGATCAATGGCCGCCCAATCTGCTTATATTCCTTGAACCAGCCGCTGGACGTCGGGCCGCTGCGCATAGATTTGGTTGAACTGCCTTATCCGGGCGAAAAGCGTTACCCGCACGAAGGTTGGGAGCATATTGAAATTGTGTTGAGCGGCGGCGAAGAGGGTTTTTATGCCCGGGCTTTGGCAGAGCTGGCCGATAAAGCACTGACCGCGCCGGGCATTAAATTAAAACAGAGTTCGCCAAAGGGGGAGCACGAGCGTTTACCTAACCCGACGCTTGCCATCACTGACGGCACGGTGACCATTAAGTTTCACCCGCACAGTTTGCGGGATATTGTTGCCAGCGAAAAAGAGTAAGTTCTAGCCGTTCAAGGTTGCCAGCGCCTGTTCCATTCTCACCAGCGCCTGTTCCAGCAAGGCGCGCTGGCAGCCCAGATTGATGCGTACAAACTTAGGCGCGCCGAAAGCCAGCCCTGAGGTAAAGCCCACTCCAGCATCCACAAAGAAGCGATACGGGTTATTCAGCGGCAGGGCGGAGGCATCAATCCAGCCAAGATAGGTGCCTTCAATCGGCAACATTTTCAGCCCCGGCATGGCGTTAATCCTTTGGGTAGCGAGCTGCTGATTGCCCCGCAGATAAGCCAACTGCTGCTCCAGCCAGTCGTCGCCATGCCTATAGGCGGCGGTGGCGGCGACATAGGCTAAAATATTGACGTGTGGCACGATGCCTTCGGCGGTTTTCTCAAACTTTTTACGCAGTCCGGCATTAGGGATAATTGCCATTGAGGCGCCAAGACCTGCCAGATTAAAAGTTTTCGACGGCGACATCAGCGTGATGCTGCGCTGTGCGGCATCGTCATTCAGCGACGCAAAAGGAATATGCTTAGCCTGCGGGTCAAGCAGCAGGTCGCAATGGATCTCATCGCTGCACACCACCAAGTCATGCATTTGGGCAAAGGCCAGTTGCTGCATCAACTCATCGCGGCGGTAAACAGTGCCGCCGGGATTGTAAGGGTTGCAGAGCATGAGCAGGCGTTCGCCGCCGTCCATTTTCAGCTCGGGAGAGTGAAAATCAGCCACCCAGCGTTGGTCAACTTCTCTGACCGGAATGCTTTTATATTGGCGACCTTCCGACTCTGCGGCCTGAATAAAGGGCGGGTAAATCGGTGACGGCAGCAGGCTGGTTTGATGTTGGCTAACCGTGGCGCGCACCGCGACATTCAGCCCGCAAACCAGGCCGGGCAGTGAAACAATCCATTCAGGTTTAATATTCCATTGGTAACGCTTATTGGCGCGCTCAATGAAAAGTTCGATCAATTCTGGCGGCGTAAAGCCGTAGCCGAAAACCCCTTCGGCGACGCGCTGTTGCAGTTCAGCTACCACTTCTGGTGGCGAAGCGAAGTCAGTATCAGCGACCCAAAGTGGAATGACGTCCTGATTTTTATATTTGTTCCACTTAACGCTATCGCTGTGACTACGGTCTACCCATTGATCAAAATTGAGTGTCATAGTTAGCCTTCCAAAGCAGGCAATTGGGCGGGAGTGCTCATGCTAAAGCCTACGCGACATGGCCCGCTACAGACAAGTGTTGTAGCATGATGCCGTAATTAGGAGAGATCACATGACTAAGTTAGAAGTGTGTTGTTATAGCGTGGACTGTGCGTTAACGGCAGAGCAAGCCGGCGCTGACCGGGTTGAGTTATGTGCCAGCCAGGCCGACGGTGGCGTCACGCCAAGTTACGGCACGTTAAAACTGGCCAGAGAGCAGGTCACTATCCCCGTACATCCCATTGTGCGTCCGCGGGGCGGCGACTTTTGCTACAGCCAGAGTGAATTTAGCATCTTAAAAAGCGACGTCGCCTGTATTCGCGATCTCGGCTTCCCCGGCGTCGTAGTGGGTATTCTGGATGAAGAAGGCCACATTGATATGCCAAAAATGTGGGAAGTGATGGCGCTGTGCGGCAACATGGCTGTGACCTTCCACCGCGCATTCGACATGTGTCTGAACCCGAAAGTGGCACTTGAGCAACTCACTCAATTGGGCGTTGCGCGCATTCTCACGTCGGGCCAGCAACAGAATGCCGAAGTCGGATTACCGATGCTTCGGGAACTCAACGAGCTAAGTCGTGGTCCTATTATTATGGCCGGTGCGGGTGTTCGTTTGACCAACTTGCAGAAGTTTGTCGACATCGGTTTGAGCGAGCTGCACAGCTCGGCCGGGCGTCAGGTTCCGTCGCAAATGCGCTACCGCAAGGCGGGCGTGACCATGAGTTCTGATACCGATTTTGACGAATTTAGTCGTTACTGCGTGGATGGCGATATCGTGGCAGCGATGAAAACGGCATTAGAATTTGGCGATGAGATGTCTCGCACGGCGTAACAGTCACAGATTGCCGGGCAAAGAGAAGGGCGAACTTTTTGCACCACAGATTTAACCGGGCCTTACGGCCCTTATTGCGTCGCCCTGCGCAAGTACCAAGCCCCGTCATTTTGGCGGGGCTTCTTTTATTTATATCAACAAGTTACGTGATTTGGGGGTGCTGGTGGGGTGCTGGAGCATCTAAAAATACCAGCCCAATAGCTGGGAATATTAAATAATAATCATAAAAAAACCGGGTTTCCCCGGCTGTTCACGCTTTGCTTTGCATACTCTCAAAAAGGTCTTTTCCTTTCTTTCTTTGCCTATCGAGATGGTCAGCTAAATCCTGAATATGGATCATTCTCGGTGATTTTTGGCTATCGCTAGCCCGAAAGGTAGGGACCGGAAACTGGCCGAGAGCCGCTTTATTTTCAGCTGTTGAAGGCTTCATTCCAAAGTAGCGCTCCGACACATCAGAGAGCGCGATTGTCGCAGTCTGGAATTCTGCCATCAGTAAAAACATAGTATTCATATTCATCTCCTCAAACTGCGCCAATCGCTTTCTGAACTACCCGATAACCCCGTTTCCGGGGCTTCTTCTTTGGGCTGATTTTCGCTGCAGCCACCCGTGGTCGTGGCGGCTCTGGCTCATGGATGCCGGTGCGCATTCGATACTTCTCGCGCATCTTCCACGCGTTCCATGCTGTCCAGTCGCATCCGTCATCAATTTCGACGGTGGCCTGAATTAATTTATCGTTCAGGTCCACCCGCTGATTTTTCGAAACTCTGTGCATGGTCGGCATCACGTTGCCACCTTGCTATAACCAGCGTTGATGATTTCTTTCGCGATACTGGCTGGTGTAGGAGTTTCTAACCACTCAGCTTCCTGAATAACTCGATTTAGTTCTCCCAAAAGCACAGCCTCATAAGTTTCAGGCCAGTGCTCACCGGGAATTTCATTGCCGTGATATTCGCCAAGCAGGTCGATAGTCAACAGAGCCGCCTCTTCCGCCGATTTTTCGGGTTTGCGGTAACTGGCTGCCCATACTGCGCTGGTGATATCGCCCGGATCAGCTCCGGCATTTTTGATGATTTGTGCGAGTTCAAATACGTTAGTTTCTACCATTGCATGTCCGCCCCAAGCTGCCGAGCCACTTCCTCTGGGCCCATGTCCTCTAACATTTCGCCAAACCGGTTCAAGCAGGCGCTGATCCACTGAATACCGCGAGGCTTTAATGTGGGGATTGCTCCCCAGTTAAGGAAAAAACCTCTTGGCGCTTTCTCCATTTCACCCAAGTCCAAAATTCTCAAGTAGCGATTCAACCGCATAGCGTCAGACATACCATTCTCTTGCAGATGAGTGTCGATGAAGCCCGCCAACGAAGTCCGGTCAATCGCGAAGTCACCATACTTGTGTCGGTACACCGGTCTGCGATGCATGGCAATCTGATGATACATAAACGCTTCACATACCAGATGAAGAACCTGATTCACGCGGGCGTTTCTAATCTTTCCCATATTCATCGTTCCAGCTCCTTCACAACCACTTTGTAGGCCCGCATGACCTTTGGTGTGCGACCTGTGATATGAGTTGTACGACGAACAATGCCAGTGCTGGTGGCTCTCACATCGGAGTGAAGTAAAGCGGCATCAACGCATCGATTATGTTGGGAAACCTGCGTTAGCCAGCTGGTTAGCGTCAGCGTGGCCGTAAGGCCGTGGATCTGATAGTCGATATGCATTATTTGGCCTCCGGCGTATAGACGGCTTTGTCGTGGCTGAACTCGCCGTTCCATGTGGTTTTCATCGGCAACTCACCCTTCAGGTACAGCGCATAAATACGGTGGCAACCTTTCTCAAGCAGCACTGGCGTTTTCTTACGAAACGACTCTTTCCCATGAGGTTTGATTTCTGTTTCCTCTTCGGTCAGATACTTATCACGGGCATAAGAGGCGACGCGCCAGCGCGGTTCTTTCTCTGGGTCACGCTGTTCATCAAAAATCCAATTGCGAGTCAGCGCCCACCACATCACTTTGCTGGTGTTTACCCCGTTCAGGCATTTGCAGAAGGCAGGGATCGTCATGCCCTTGGCGAAGTGCTTTTCCAAGCTATCGACGGTTGCTACCAGATGTTGGTTTTGCAGCCCCAGCGCTTCGAGCTTTTCTTCTGCTTCGATCACCATCATCGCCAACTGCTTACGGCCGATGGAGGATGAATCCACAGGTGCTGCCAGCGCCTGCCGCTTGGTGAAGTAGAATTCACTCAAATCGTTGAAGTATTCCCACGCCCGATCTGTCTCCAGCATTTTCGAATGATTGGCTGCGCCTCGCTCAGTCCAGAGCGTCAGGCTGCGCGTCTTGTTCGAAATTTGCGCGGGACTGTAAGAGATGCGCAAATTTTCAAGCTCGTTACCCGAGATCTGGAAGTAATGCTTACATTCAACGAATCGAGATTTATTGCGGTTGAAGTTTCGGCGAATGTTCTCGGCGTCAGTACCATAACCCGCTGCCAGTTGCTCAGTAGTAACAACACGCTGACCGCGATATTCGATAACCTGTAAATCCTTGGCACCCATAGGAGCCAGCTCAGTTTTAGTTGTCATGTGCGCTCCTTAATGGATAGATGGATTTACTGGCGCTTTTTCACCAGCACGAAGCCGAGCTGCCACATCAATAAAAACCTCATCAAGAAAACCGGCGAACCAGTCATCGCCAGTATCAGTAAGGCGTTCTTCATTGGCTCTATAGAACTGATAGACTGCGATAAAGCGTTCCTGCTTGGTTTCAAGTAGAGGGCTTTCAACGTGTTGCATTAGCACGTTTTCAACCAGCTCCCGAGTTAACCCAATAACGGTATTACCAGTTTTAAATTGATACTCTCCGTCACGTAGCCCCCAGCGTTTTTCACATTTAATGAGGTAAAGCATGGCTACCGTGCCGCGTATCGACCGACAGCAAGCTTCGGCCCACTCATGCATTTCAGCGTCAGTTAACGCTCCTTTTCCGAATCTGTTCTCATCGAGCATCCAGTCAGGGAATTTATTCCCCGACCGTTCCTGCATATCCTTGAGTTTTTCAACCAGCTGCTTCACTTCAATTTTTTCATTGCTCATTATTTTCTGTCCTTCTGCGCGTTATATTTTTCGTGACTCATTAGCTGCCAGTTCTTGCCGTTATCTTTCGATAGCAGTCGCCAGCGGTGATTTACTTTTAGAGATAGGTTCCCCGTGCCTATAATTCGCACCGGATTTAATCGCTGTTTTCGATACTGACTCAGCACGACAACTGCCCGGTCATGCACCCACTCTGGAACTCGGATTGCCGTCAATGTCATGGTTACAACGCCTCTGGCTTGCCTTGGTATTTCGCCCTGTAAGAGCAGCGGGCAGAGTTGCTGGCGCACAGATCTCGCTCTTTTTCGGTCAGGCCCAGCGCCAGAGCTTCGCGCCATGCCACCGCTGCGCGGCGGTTCAGGCTCTGCGCCTCAAGCTCTACCGCTTTGTTGCATAGCGATGTGAAAAGAGAGGCCATCAGTTCACCACCTGAAGGTCGGTTGCATTGGGGTTTTGCAACGCTTCGCTCACGGCATCGGCCATCATCTCTTTCATGAAATCGTGGCCTGCTGGCGTTAACTTCCCGCGACTTGGGTTGAACATTGAGGCGTAGGTATCCACTACAGCCTGCTCTCCATCAGCCGCGCCGCGCACCTCGTAAACAAGGCGCTCAATGTGGCCAATCATGATTCGGGACAGGCTCACTTCGGTTATTTCGACAAGCACCGGTAACTTGCTGGTAGGTACTGAGACTGGCACCTGATATCCCCCGAAGTGACGGAAGCAGTAATCGAGATAGGCGAGGGCGATCCGCTGGCGGTCACGCTCAATTTTTTCTTTATTAGTCATCGTTAATATTCCTTGTCTGGAATTTGGTTGCAGAATTCCCCGACCGTGAGGCCGTAAATTTTTTCTGTGAATTTGTTTAGATGTTTAGCTGATATTTTCGCTTAGAGCTTCATTAACCTTTTTTAATAATTCCTTGCTGTCTTGGCTGTTCAAATAATCAGTAAAAACAAAAGAGCTTTTGGAAAGAAAATCAGCCAGAGTGCTAAGAAACCCAATCATCTGCCCCTTGGCTGAACCATTAAGGTTACATTCCTTAAACATATCGGAAACTATCCAAGGCAATTCATGATGCTTCTCATTTTTATTTTCTAGTAAGTACTTCATATAAATTATCGCAAGGTTACGTCCAACATCATTCCCATTTCCATAATGTCCAACATCAGGCACACACCACCAATCTAACGGACTAGCGTGATTGATAGGATCATGATTAGCTCTTTTATCGATGAAGGGTAATCGATGAAGCGGAAGTGCTCTTTTGTTGTGAAATTTCATTTTCATCAAAAATGCTCCGATTCAATTTTATTTAAGCTCATACGTACTTGCTTTATATGCATGACCACTAAGTGAAGGGCTGAGCGTTCATTATGCCAACTAATATCTTCCCCTAGGTTATCTATCAAAAGATTCAAAACACCTTCAGCAGTTTCTATGTCGCAAGCGCATCCGATAAGCAGATCGGATATTTGGTTGTTTTGTTCTTTATCCTTTTCCATTTAAAACCTCGCTTGCGGTTTGCGAAATAACATCAAGAAGGCCAAGCATTAAATCCATTTGTTCGGCAGATTTATCAAGATATCCAGCCGCAGTAGCGAGTGCTTTAATCTTTTCGAGTGCATCTTCTGCTGCTAACTTGTCAATTTGCGCCATGCGGTCCACCCATAACTGGCAATCGAGAACCCAGCGAAAGAACGTACAAGCTAGATAGCTGGCGACGCGCCTCTTTCTCATTGCAGGCAACAACTCTTCGCATTACAGGCTTTGCTTTAGGGTCAGAGCGCAAGACAGATGCAAAAACAAATGTGCTTGTGCTAGTATTCGACTCAGCCTTATTCTCAACACCGTCGCAGGTATTAATGTTTAGGGTCAGGCTCTGGTGTTTAATGGGCGTTGAAGCCAGAGCCGTATCACAGTGACATGTCACGCCAATCATACTTCCACCTCTGACTTTCCACCTGTTGCACACTCAGCTTGAGGTTTACTCTCGCGCTTGCATATAATACGAGCCAAAGATTCGAGAGTAACGAAGCGACAATCGCAGTCTTTATTTTGGCATTGATGATGCCGCTCCTTGGTGGATTCACTCAAATAACGACTTGTGCGTGTATGAGCTACATGAGAACAAATAGGGCAGTGCATCATTTTATTTGTCCTTATTAATGTTGAAGCTTGCACAAGATTCTATTTCAATCATTTTTTCCAGAATCTCCATATTGGCAGATATTAAAAGGCCAACATTTTGCATGTCACTTTTCGCATCTGCATAATGATCGTTGCTAGCAGCCCAGAACATTAGGTTTGCAACTGAACGTATTCCATTAACGATATAATCAATCCCCATGCCTGCATTACTTTCATGAGCTTTGTATTCATCTTTGCTTAATTTCTTTCCATCTACAGAAATCATCAAATCAGCTAAGTTAGGCATTTTTATTTTCCACAAGTTTTATTAGATTTTCTTGCTTAAACATGAGCAAGCTAGTTTTCAAATGCTGGCTTATTACTTACCCGAATAACTTAAATTTGAATTACTCAGTTGTTTGCCGTTGAGATAAAGGTACGCCACGATATAACTTATTGCAATACCATAAGTTATAAATACATGCCTTTTGTAATGTATGTATCTGAAAGGAAAGGTATTATTTTTTTAATTTAAGTTATTTTTCACCATTTTATAGGCGAAAAAAAACCGGCTCGTGGCCGGTTTGTTGCTTGGGGTAAGCTTCTATAGGACGACGGAATACCAGAAAACTCTACCTATGATTTCCAAATCATTCTCGGTGGTTTCTTCATCCTCAAACTCTTCCCGATTGTAACTTCGGATCACCACTTTCCCGCCGGGGCGACGGTAAAGAATTTTCACCCTCTTCAGTCCATCCACGTTAATAGCATAGAGCTTACCATCGTCTATTCGCTTATTGTTGCAATCAACAGCAACGTCGGTCCCGTCAGGTAGAACCGGCTCCATGCTATTTCCTCGAGCTGGAAAGCAGAGAACTCCAGATCCGTCAGAGTTTGCCCCTACACGACGAAGTAAGCTTTTAGAAAAGCGCATCGTTAGGCCGCTGTAATCCATATCAGAGTAGCTTCCATCACCAGCTGCAAGTTCTATATCCTTGAGGTATGGCACCTCAACCTCATCATTTTGAAGCGGGCTGCTTGAGTCCCAAACGTCTATACCATGGCTTTTATTGTCCCCATGTATTGCTGGGAGCTCTGCCTCTGGCCTATGTGCTGACTCTATTGGCTCCACCCCATTTGCAAGCCATTCCGGGGTGACTGATAAAGCATGGGCTATTTCCACCAACTTTCTACTGGTGCCGGTTTTTCCGTTCATTAACTTCCAAACCGAGGGCTGAGATATGCCCACTTTTTCAGCGAGGGTGGCTTGAGTGACCCCCGCTCGGTTCATTGCCCATTGAAGGCGTTCTGCGAATGTTTTCATCATTACAATCTATACCTTTAGTTATCACAATTCAAATACCTTAAGTTATTGCAATAAGTTATACAAGTGCTACCATGAGGTAATCTTTATAACTTTAGGTAAGTTTATGATCAATATTCACATTGAGAAGGCCGTCAAAGAGGCTGGTGGTCAGGCTGCACTGGCGCGTCTTTGCGGGGTTTCTCAGCCGGCTGTTTTCAAGTGGCTAAATGGAAGAAGGGTCAAGGCCGATCATGTGATGTCTATTGTTAAGGCATCCAATGGGAAGGTGTACGCCTACCAAATAAGGCCCGATCTTCCTGATGTATTCCCACATCCTGAGAGCGGGGAATAAGCTATGAGCATGAAATTGATGACTCGTGCCTTCGATATCAAGGTAGGAAGCCATTTAAGAAAGCTCATCCTCATCAAGTTGGCTGATAATGCTAACGACCAAGGCGAGTGCTGGCCTTCTTATGGCTACATTGCAAATCAATGCGAGTGCAGCAAAAGCGCTGTGAAAGAGCACATTTCTGCGCTTATAAGCATGGGTCTTGTAGGTAAAGAAAACCGTCTGGGTGGCGCTGGCGGGCAGGGTAATAAATCAAATATTTATCATCTGAATTTTGATAATCAGATCTCTACCCCTATGCCAGCAGATAACCCACCCCCTGTGTCATCAGCTGGCACCCCTGTGCCGCCAAAAAGCACCCCTGTGCCGTCAGATAACCCACCCCCTGTGCCGCCTGCTGGCACCAGAATCAGTCATTCTTTTGAATCAGTCATTGAACCTATCAATGAACCTAAAGAACTTGGTGCATCTGGCGATGAACCGCCTGCCAAGAAAAATAAAAACGCTTACTCAGAGGAATTCGAAAAGGCGTGGAAAGCATATCCAGCTCGGGAGGGAAGCAATCCGAAAAATTCAGCTTACAACGCATGGAATGCCCGAATCCGTGAAGGTGTTGATTCTCAGTCGATGTTTTATGGAGTGATCCGCTACGCAACATTCTGTCAGGCCAAGGGGCAGACAGGCACCACCTTCGTAATGCAGGGGCAGCGCTTCTTTGGTAAAGCCCATGAATTTGAAAACACATGGATTGTGGCCGGGCAGCCGCTGCGCGCTGGCCGAAGCGATACGCACAGCGGCTTTGATAACCGTGATTACGGCGATTCACAGATTAATTTTTAGGAGAGAACATGAGCAATTTTTATTTCCAGAGCCAGTATCAGGCCAAACTTAGCGACCTGTCCGCTCGACTGCGTGAGCTGGATTCGACACTGGATCTCGCGAACGGTGTTATTTCCGCAGATAACCGCTGGTTCACCGGGCATGAGAGAAAAATAGTGACGTGTGAGCTTCACGGCGATTTCAACCAGACGATTTTATCTCAAGAATTGCGTGGTCGCATTCACACGTTGGAATCTCGGTGCCCTGCCTGTGTTTGCGACGAAATTGAGTCAGTCAAAAACGAGCAAAAGCAGCTAACAGTTGACCGCCTGATGGGCGATGCGGGAATTACTCCCCGTTTCCAGCATTGCGAATTCAACAACTATGAAGTCGTTAACAAGGCGGCCAACACCAATTTGCAGGCCTGTCAGAGCTATGCGAAATCATTCCCTGAGCTTTCCAAAAAGGGAACCGGGCTGATCCTGATTGGCAAATGCGGCACCGGTAAAAACCATCTCGCAGTTGCTTTGGCAAAGGAAGTTATCCGCCTGCATCAGCAGTCAGTTCGCCTGACCGACGTTATGCGTATTATCCGCGCCGTGAAAAGCACATGGGGTAAGAACGCCGAACACACCGAGACTGAAGTTATTGATTATTACGCTTCGCTCGGGTTGCTGATTATCGATGAGGTAGGGGTGCAGTACGGGTCAGATGCGGAAAAAATCATTCTCTTCCAGATCATCAATGACCGGTATGAAAACATGCTGCCAACAATCCTGATTAGCAATCTGACGATGGCCCAGCTTTCTGAGTCAATCGGCGAGCGTCTGACTGACCGAATGAGCGAGGGCGGTGGTTCCGTGCTGGCATTCAACTGGGATAGTTATCGCCAATCCGGAGCAAAAGCATGACCCACGAGGAAGCAGAACAAGCGGTGATCGGCGGGCTGCTGTTGCGCCCGCTAGACGCAGTGGTGTTTGAGGTATTCGGGTTACTGTCTGCTGACGCTTTCAGCATCAGACAATATCGCGAAATCTATCTAGAAATTAAACGCCAGTCTCTTGATGGAAAGAACACCGATCCCTTCCTTGTAGCCGATGCGTTGGGGGAGGGGTATGAAGCACTTACCGTAGCAGCTACAGGTTTGTCATGGTCAGCTCCGAGCCTTAAAAATTATGCGGAGATGGTAAAGCGGAATCATTTTCTGCGTGGCGCTGAGGGCATGATGTGCAGCGCCTTAGAAGGCTTTAATGCCGCTCGTAACGCCGACGAAAAAATAGCAGCAATCAAGCAGCTTCATGACGACATTCAGCGACTTAGTTTCAACGATGGGGTCCGTGCTCCGGTTCATATTGACGAGTTACTCGCAGGGATGGCTGAAAAGCTTGATTCCCGCATGCAGGGACTTGAGGAAAGCAGGACCATTCTCACCGGCATTGAGGAACTTGACCAGCTGACAGGTGGCTTTGATTTAACAGACCTCATCCTGCTGGCCGCACGACCATCGATGGGAAAAACAGAGTTTGCGTTGAATCTCATCGACAAAATTACCGAGCAGGGCAGCGGCGCTTTATTCTTCAGCATGGAGATGTCAGGCGCACAAATTGCAGAACGTCAGGTTGCTGGGGCTGGTGGCTTTTCCACCTCAAAACTGAAATCCCCAACATCACTTTGTGATGAAGACTGGGCTCGTATAGGGATGGGGATCAAGAGCATGACTGGGCGGCCTATCTGGATTGATGACGCTAGCACGCTCAACGTAAACCAAATTGCTGAGGCTGCGGAGCGACATGCGCAAGAACACCCCGAGCTGGCTATCGTTTTTGTTGATTACCTTGGCCTAATTGAGCTGTCTGGCAACCAGAGGCACGACATTGCAGTGGGAGAGGTTTCTCGCGGACTTAAAGCATTGGCGAAACGTATCAGACGTCCGGTGGTTGCACTCAGCCAGCTTTCGCGCGGTGTAGAGCAGCGCACTAACAAACGCCCAGTCAATGCTGATCTCAAGGATTCAGGAAGCATTGAGGCAGATGCAGACTTAATCATGATGCTTTACCGAGATGAGGTTTATGACGAAAGCAGCCCAGCCAGAGGGCTTGCCGAAATAAACGTGACAAAAAACCGAAACGGGCCGCTGGGTACGGTGTATCGCCAGTTCAAATATGGGCATTTCCTGCCTATTGACCAAGCTGAAGCGGCTAACCGTTGCCGACAGCAGCCAGAAGTCCCATCGCGCCGCTATTCAAAGCACTAATTTAGGGGAACCTGATGAAACTCGAAAACGCACTGAAGCAGTTCAACCCTAAAAGCCAGATGATCACCAACGTCCCGTCAGCGACATCGTCTGATTCGTTAAGTGGCCCTGACCTTGCCGCCTGTTTGGGTATGGCTGAGTCTCAGGCATCTTTTGGCATGGCTGCTTTCCTCGGGAAGAACGGGATCAGCAAAGAGGATGGCCAACGTACTATTGAGCGCCTTGCAGCCTACGCGATGCAGAACGCCGGTAAGCACGTTGGTAAAGCAGCTGGACGACGTATGGCGCACTGCATGATTATCCTCGCTAAGATGGCTTATGCGGAATACTGCCAGTCCGCAGCAAGTACCAGCTCCTGCACTGATTGCGCTGGCACTGGTTTTCACGCAACTGAGCGCGAGGTGGTTAAATATGCCGGTTACATTGGCGCTGATGGAGAAGTGAAAATCCCCGAGGTGACAGAAATCCAGTCAGTGAAAGATTTGTGTCAGACCTGCAACGGGAAGGGAAGCATCTCGCACCGTTGCCGTTGCAATGGTACTGGCCGAGTGCGGGACCTTGAGAAGTCCAACCGTTTCGGGGTTCCAGTTGATAAGACCTGCGACCGCTGCACGGGGATAGGATTTAAACGCACACCGGGCACAATGGCCTACAAAGCGATTGTGGCGCTACTGCCTGAACTGCACGAGAGAACATGGAACCGCAACTGGAAACCGCTCTATGAGTTGCTGGTGGTTAAATGTGACAAGGAAGAGAACCACGCTGACGCAGTGTTTCAGAAAATCACCAGAAGATAGGGTGATCGGGGATCTTATTAGGCAATTCGAATATAAGTGTTGCATTTTGTCCGAACTTGGCGTAATTTCTCTAAATCATGGGCGTTTCTGTAGATGACCCACGTGAAAACACATAAGACCTCGGCAATCGCCGGGGTTTTTATATTTCTAAGGCTGCCTTCGGGTGGCCTTTTTTATTTCCCGATGACTACGCACCCAACCGGATACCCGGAGGGGGAGACTATGAAAATGGACCAAGGCTCAGGAAACATCGTCACGCAGTTCTTTGCGTGGTTCGCTGCGCTTGCGGCCGCCTGCGGATTCACCACTCAAGACATGATTTACATGTTGTTTGGACTAATCGGCGTGATTATTTCCTTGGCGTCGTATGTCAGTGGTCGTCTGGACGCTCGAAAGGCGAGAAAAGAAAACGAGAAACGCACCAAAATCGTCAGTGACTATCTGGACGAAGCCCGAACAAAACCCGCTCATGAGAAACCAGCTGCTGCGAAGGTTATCAGCGAGGCGCTTTCTAAAGCGGAAGTGTGATATGGCGAACCTGAAGACAAAACTCAGCGCGGCCATGTTGGCTTTAATTGCTGCTGGCGCTTCTGCTCCCGTCATGATGGAGCAGTTTCAGGACGAAAAAGAAGGTACAAGCCTGATTGCATACGCCGACCAAGGCGGTATTTGGACAATCTGTGGTGGTGTGACTCGAGTCTATGGGCAGCCAGTATTAAAGGGGCTGAGATTAACCAGAGCACAATGCGACATTATCGACAAAGCCGAACAGGCCAAAGCGCTGGCGTGGGTTGATAAAAATGTACGAGTTCCCCTTACTGAGCCGCAAAAAGTTGGAATCGCTTCATTTTGCCCATGGAATATTGGCCCCGGTAAATGCTTCACATCGACGTTCTACAAAAAACTCAATGCCGGTGACCGGCGCGGTGCATGCGCTGAGATCAAACGCTGGATTTTCGACGGCGGCAAAGATTGCCGGATTCGTTCGAATAATTGCTTTGGACAGGTAGAACGCCGCGATCAGGAAAGTGAATTGGCTTGCTGGGGGCTTGATGAATAGCAATGTTTCGATTGTTGTGGCCTTCGCCGCAGGCATAGCGCTGACGTGGTGGATTGAGGGCATGCGCTGGGATAAAGACGTTTCCAGCCTGAAAGAGTCCCACGCCCTTGCACTGAAGAAGATCAGCGATAAAGCCTTCGCAGATTTGGTCGCCGCCAACCAGCGCACCACTGAAGCGCAGGCCGCCGCAGCTGAATTAGATAAGAAGCATACCGAGGAATTAGCCAATGAACTGGCAAAAAATGAAGCTCTGCGCGCTGACGTTGCCGCTGGCACTCGCCGCGTGCAAATCGCCTCCGCCAACCTTGCAACCTGTCAGCTCACCCGGGGCAACAATACCGGAGGCAGCCGCGTGGGCGATGCAGTACAAGTCGAACTCTCTGACGCTGGTGGACGGGCTGTTCTCGATCTCCGAGCCAGCACCATCAAAGACGACCAAGTGATTAAGTACCTTCAGGGCTACATCACCAAGGTGGTGAAGCAGTGCAGGGTAGGCATTACAGCAGGCATTCACTGAGTGCCTGTGATAATGTCGAATTGTGGTGTAAGCACATACCTAGTGCGGCGATCTAGTATCGGGTTTGCCGGTTAGATTCCGGTGGCGCTGGCGTTAATCGACCAAGGTTGCGGGTTCGAGTCCCGACGGTTAATGCTGCTGGAGATGGATACCAGCCACCACATCCTAAATGTTAAGCATGTAAGGGGCTTCTATGGAAACTGACAAGCAGGAAACCATGCCAGTTATGATTGATGGCTCGCTAGTTCAGGTCCCGTTCCACTATGAAAAGAATACTGGCGGCAAGATGGTCAAAGTCCCTGAGCTAGTTGGGGAATTCGTGGACATTAAAAGGCTGGACTCAACGATGCCCGAATATGTTACGGCCTCTCGATGATCGGAGATTGTCAGCAATAATCAGGTGCGCGAGATGTGGGCTAAGCCCATCCGGACGAAGCGTGACACTGCTATAAGCGGAGGGGTGGCGCAGATGGCCAACACCTCTTTGCTCAAGGGTTCGAATCCCTTCCTGATTACCACATAAAACAATAGACCGCCGCTGGGCGGTTTTTTTATGGGAGCAAATATGCAGGTCACTATTGACGGTGTTGCGTATGCGCCTACGTACAATTCGGGTTCCCGTATTGGCATTGCCATCACTACGCACAACCGGCCAGCTGTGTTGCCTAAGACGATTGAGCAACACCTAAAGCACCTTCCACTTGGTGCGAAGATAATCATCATCGATGACGGGTCAAACCCACTAGCAGCCGCGCCGGAGAGCTTCGAGATAATCAGGCACGAGAAATCACTCGGCATTGTGGCTTCGAAGAACCGTAGCCTTGAGGCGCTGATTGACGCGGGTTGTGAGCACCTTTTCCTATGGGATGATGACGCTTATCCGATCAGCGATAACTGGCACGTCCCATACGTTGAATCACAAGAGCCTCACTTGGCTTACCAATTCCTTGATCTGGCTGGCCCCAACAAACTGAGAGACTTGGGCGTGCTGTTCCGAGATGGCAGCCATATCGCCTACACCGGCCAGCGCGGCGTGATGCTCTATTACCATCGCAGTGCTATCGAAAAGGTTGGAGGCTTCGACCAAGTTTATGGCCGCGGCATGTACGAGCATCCGGATCTGGCTTTGCGCATTCATAACGCCGGGCTGTCTACTTGGGCTTTCGCTGACGTGGTTGGGTCAGAGCTGCTTATTCACTCTCTTGATGAGCACGAGCAGGTGACACGCTCATTGCCACGCCCAGACCGCGAGGCGCTGGTAAAGAACAATGTTGGCATCTTCAACGCCCGGCGGGAGTCTGGCTATACAGGTTATGCCCCCTACCGCAGAGAGCAGAACGCGGTGATCACCTCCCTGCTAACCAGCCAATCAGACCCACAGCGCAGTACGAAAATGCACTGTTCCCCGGCGACCATTCAGGCGTGGGCCAGCTCAATAGCTGGTGGACGCGCGATAGTGCTGGCTGATGAGTTGAAAGAAGCGCCCGCCGGCGCAGAGCTACACCAAGTGGCGGTAACAGCGATGAGCCCTTACTTAGCGCGCTGGCAGCACATCTATCAGTTCCTTCGAGATCACCCTGAGTTACGTTTCGTTTGGTGTACCGATGGCACTGACGTTGAGATGCTGCATGAGCCATGGGCTGAAATGGTGCCCGGCAAAATCTACGTGGGTTCAGAGCACAAGACCTATGACGACGAGTGGATGCATGCCAAGCATCACGGCAGAGCCTACACCGACTTCATACAGCAGCATCTGAATGAGCCAATGCTAAACGCTGGGCTGGTCGGCGGCATGCGCGCTGACGTGATGGAGTTTGCGCACCGCATCATCCGCCTGCATTACCGCATTGAGAGCCAGCGCTTTTGGAAGCAGGAAACCGCACCTGAAACGCTGGTGGACATGGGCGCTTTCGGTATAGCCGCTAAATCGTTTGGTGACCGCATTGTGACGGGGCCAAGGGTCAACACAATCTTTAAGTCGGATGGCATCGGTAAGGGGTGCGCGTGGTGGAAGCACAAGTAAAATTCGTGGTGGTTGGGCATCATGCCCGGCGAGCGCAAGCTGATCGTCTTGCCAGCCTGCTCGGCGGTCACGTGCTAATGGATGAAGAGGGCAATGGCGCTAACTGGAACCACTGGCGCGCTATCGAATGGGCCAGCCAACAGGATTGCCGAGTGGTGATACTCGAGGATGACGCGGTGCCAATGCCCGGCTTCAAGGAGTCAGTGCGCCA
This sequence comes from Ewingella sp. AOP9-I1-14, assembly GCF_052375995.1. NCBI lineage: Bacteria > Pseudomonadati > Pseudomonadota > Gammaproteobacteria > Enterobacterales > Yersiniaceae > Ewingella > Ewingella sp. AOP9-I1-14. The sequence goes on along the minus strand of NZ_JBQSVA010000001.1, from coordinate 17,612 downwards.
ATGGCTAAGCCGCTTCCCTAATGACTTAATCAGTTTCTATCTTGGCACCGGCCGCCCGCCGCAGTACCAGCAGCATATCGCCGCAGAGTTGATACAGGCGGATAAGCTGAGGGCAGACTTCATCACAATGAACCGGCTGATCCACGGCGTGTGCTACAGCCCGCCGCAGTGCGGCATTGCGAAGATACTCAAGGAGTGGAACCGCACCAAGGCAGCAGACTATGCAGTCGGTGATGCGCTGGGACGCCGGGTCATCTATCCATGTTACTCACTGGTGGATCATGCCGACGGTGAGACAGTCGAGCTTCACCATGACAATGAGCCACGCAAAGAACGTCGCCGCGCATGGCGGTTGGCTTTGCCCATGAGCTGAGGTAGGAAATGGAAAAGAAAGAGCCTCGAGTTTATGGCAGCCGGTGGAACAAGGCGCGCTTGTCATTCCTCAGAGATAACCCGCTATGCATTATGTGCCAAGAGCAGCATCGAATAGTGGCCGCGTCAGTCGTTGACCACATCGAACCCCACAAGCTCACTGACGCCATTAAGTCAGGTAATCAGCAGGAAATCGCGAAGGCACAGAAGCTGTTCTGGGATAAGAAGAACTGGCAACCACTGTGTAAGCCGCACCACGACTCAACCAAGCAGCGAATGGAAAAAGGCGGTGTTGTCATCGGCTGTGATGCTAATGGCTATCCTCTCGACCCAAACTCGCACTGGAGTAAGTAATGACGCAAGACCAACAAACCATACTGATGTTTAAAGGACTCATCGCATCACTGCCAGAGCAACAGCAGGTGAAGGTGAAAGAAGCCGAGAAGAAGATCCGCGAGATATTGCGCGACTATCCAGAGGGAGAGGCCACCGTGGCCTTCGGGCTGATTGGAGCCGAGCTTCAAACCGATGGAATGGAAATGATTTCCAAGTGAAATGATTGCATTTGCAATGATATTGATTCTCATCTAGGGCAGGGGGAGGGGTAAATCTTCAAAGGCTTTGCTCCTAAAGACCGCTGCCAAAGTTTTATTTTAACGCTAACCCGATTTTTTCAGTTTTAAAGGTGTTGACATATGGCAGAAAAAAGAACCCGTTCCGACAGTTCGTCGGCGGCAATTCAAGCCATGCAAAATGCAACAGTGGACACCATCCAACCGCCAGTGCATGCGGGTTTGGAGAAAAAAGCCGAACCATTTTGGCATGACAATATCAGATCAAAAGCTCTGGACAGTTGGACGCCGGCTGACCTGCTGGCCGCCGCCGAACTCGCCAATAATCAGCTTTATATTACCGTTTTACGCAAAGATTTACGCAAAGAAGAGCGGGTGCGCGGCGAAGACCGTGACGAAGGACTTATCAAGGACTACCGCAAGCAGATCGTCGAATTGCAGCGAACCATTCTGGCCCAGCGCCGTGATTTACAAATTCACTCTCACGCCACCAACGGCGAGAGCCGAGACCAAAAGAATCGAAATCAGAATGACCGGGCGGCGCGGAACACCAAATCGCACCACGGCGAAGAAGAAGACAATCTGATTGCTTTCCCTAAACACGGATAACAAATTATGACGCGAGGTGAGCGTGTTATAGCGTTCATTGAGCGCTTTTGCTTGGTGCCAGAAGGAAAGCTTATTGGTCAGCCAATGAGATTGGACCCGTTTCAAAAGCGATTCATTCTGGCTATTTATGACAACCCTGTCGGTACCGACATGGCGATCCTGAGCATCGCCCGTAAGAATGGCAAAACAGGCCTCATCGCAGGAATTCTTCTTGCCCACTTAGTGGGACCTGAGGCTGTCCAAAACTCACAGATCGTTAGTGGTGCTCTTAGCCGGGAACAGGCTTCCATAGTTTTCAACCTCGCCGTAAAGATGGTTAATCTCAGCGCTGCCCTGCAGGACCTCGTACATATCACGCCGAGCGGCAAGAAACTGATTGGCCTACCGTGCAACGTCGAATACAAGGCGCTTTCTGCAGAGGGCAAAACCACGCATGGCCTGTCTCCAATTCTGGCAATTCTTGACGAAACGGGTCAGGTGCGTGGTTCACAGGATGATTTCATTGATGCGATCACTACCGCGCAGGGCGCACATGAAAATCCGCTGCTGATAGTCATCAGCACGCAGGCGGCGAATGACGCAGACCTGTTGAGTATCTGGATTGATGATGCCGTAAAGTCGAAAGACCAGCACATTGTCTGTCACGTTTACGAGGCCCCGAAAGATGCAGATATTAGCCTGCGGGAAACGTGGTTAGCTGCCAATCCTGCACTGGGCACCTTCAGGTCTGAAAAGGACATGGCGAGGCAGGCTGAAAAAGCAGGAAGGATGCCGAGCTTTGAGAACACCTACCGAAACCTCAATCTTAATCAGCGAGTGTCTACCGTTTCACCGTTTATTTCCCGCAGCATCTGGGAACTGTGTGGCGGCGTGCCCATTAACTCGCCAAGGAAATGGTATGCCGGTCTTGACCTATCAGCACGCAACGACTTGACCGCTCTGGTCATTGCTGGCGAGGCGAAAGATGGCATGTGGGATATTTTCCCCTTCTTCTGGACACCAGAAAAAACGCTGGTTGAGCGTGCGAAAACAGACCGTGCGCCTTATGACGTATGGGCTAAGCAAGGCCTACTAAGGACGACGCCCGGCGCGTCCGTAGATTACGCATTCGTGGTAAATGACATCGCAGAAATCATCAGTGATTTTGACATTACCTCCCTCGCATTTGACCGGTGGCGTATAGAGCAATTCAGGAAAGACGCTGACGCAATTGGATTGGCGCTGCCTCTGGTCGAATTCGGTCAAGGCTTCAAAGATATGGGGCCAGCAGTAGATACCCTCGAGTCGCTCATGCTCAACGGGCGAGTGAGGCACGGAATGCATCCCGTTTTAACGATGTGTGCCGTTAATGCCGTTGTTGTGAAAGATGCTGCCGGAAATCGCAAGCTCGATAAATCGAAAGCTACAGGCCGAATCGACGGCATGGTCGCACTCACGATGTCGGTGGGCGCGGCAAATGGGGAAGTCACTGAGAAAGGCGGTGACTTTGACGACTTCATATTTAAACCACTGAGCATGTAATGGAAGAACCTAAATACAGCATCGACCTCCGAACAAATAAAAGCTGGTGGGCTCGGGCGGCATCATGGTTTGTCGGTGGTCGCCTAGTGACGCCAGAAAATGGCTCACAAACCGGCCCTGTCTCAGCCAGTGGGCATCTTGGCGATTCAAACATTACCGATGAGAGAATTCTTCAGATCTCCACGGTGTGGCGCTGCGTTAGCCTTATCTCGACCTTAACGTCAACCTTACCACTCGATGTTTTTGAAACTGATAAAAACAATAACCGAAGCAAAGTCGGCATTATCGATAGTCCTCTTGCAAGACTATTACAGTACTCACCAAACCAGTACATGACCGCTCAGGATTTCCGAGAAGCCATGACGATGCAGTTATGTTTTTACGGCAACGCTTATGCCCTGATAGAGCGCAATCGGTCTGGCGACGTCATTAGCCTGCTTCCTCTTATGTCCGCAAATATGGACGTGCGAATGGAAAGTAAAAGGCTGGTTTATCGATATCAGCGCGATAGTGAGTATGCCAACTTTCAGCAAAGTGAAATCTTCCATCTGAAGGGGTTTGGGTTCAATGGACTTGTCGGACTTTCACCCATTGCACATGCCTGTAAATCAGCGGGTGTTGCCGTGGCGATGGAAGACCAGCAGCGTGATTTCTTTGCGAACGGGGCAAAGTCTCCGCAAATTCTTTCAACGGGCGAAAAGGTACTCACAGAACAGCAACGAACGCAGGTCGAGGGGAATTTCAAAGAGATTGCCGGTGGTCCGGTAAGAAAACGCCTATGGATACTGGAAGCAGGATTCAGCACCTCGGCCATCGGCGTCACCCCGCAAGATGCAGAAATGATGGCCTCAAGAAAGTTTCAGGTTAGCGAACTTGCTCGATTTTTTGGCGTTCCGCCTCATCTCGTTGGAGATGTTGAGAAATCAACCAGCTGGGGATCGGGGATCGAACAGCAGAACCTCGGTTTCCTGCAATACACGCTTCAGCCTTATATCTCCCGCTGGGAAAACTGCATACAGCGCTGGTTACTTAAGCCTGATCAGGTCGGTGTTTTACATGCAGAACACAACCTTGATGGCCTTCTGCGTGGTGACTCGGCTTCTCGGGCAGCGTATATGAAATCGATGGGTGAATCTGGCCTGCGTACCATAAACGAAATGCGCCGCATCGATAACCAACCTCCTTTACCGGGCGGCGATGTCGCCTTCCGGCAGGCGCAGTACGTGCCAATCACTCAACTGGGCAACAACAACGAGACTCGCGAAAGCGGGTCTTAGTTTTTATGGGGGCCATGATGCCAGAAATTAATAAAACGCTTTCCTTTGACCAGACCGAAATCAAATTCACAGGTGATGGTAAGCAGGGGATCTTCGAAGGTTACGCCTCTGTCTTTAACAATACCGATTCTGATGGCGACATCATTCTCCCCGGCGCTTTTAAGAACGCGCTAGCCAACCAAACTCGCAAAGTGGCTATGTTTTTCAACCACAAGACATGGGACTTACCTGTCGGTAAGTGGGACACGCTGGAAGAAGACAGCAAAGGGCTTTTGGTTCGCGGGCAACTGACGCCGGGACATAGCGGGGCGTCGGATTTGAAGGCTGCCATGCAACACGGCACCGTCGAAGGTATGTCGGTCGGCTTCTCTGTCTCCAAAGACGATTACTCAATGGGGACGTCCGGCCGAATCTTCAAAAACGTGGCTGCACTGCGCGAGATCAGTGTGTGCACCTTCCCAGCTAATGAATTGGCCGGGGTATCTGCAATGAAGAGCGCTGAAGGAATCGAAACTATTCGCGACGTTGAGAACTGGCTGAGGGATTCAGTCGGATTATCGAAGTCGCAGGCAGTGGGCATGATTGCCCGGTTTAAGTCAGCAATTCGGAGTGAGTCCGATGGCGACCAAGACAAATCAGAAATCGCAGCTCTACTCGAGAGCATCCAATCTTTCCCTCGTAAATTAGGAATCAAATAATGTCCGAATTAGCCAATATTCAGAAAGCCATCGAAGACTCACAGCACAACATGCAGCAGCTTTTCGATGCACAGAAAAAAGAAATCGAAAGCACGGGTCAGGTTTCCAAGCAGCTTCAGGATGACCTGATGAAAGTTCAGGAAGAGCTGAAGAAATCTGGCGCGCGTCTTTTCGATATTGAACAGAAATTCGCAACGGGTGCGGAAAATCCAGAAGAGAAAAAATCATTCTCTGAACGCGCCGCCGAAGAGCTCACTAAGTCATGGAACGGCAGCAAAGGTAGTTTCGATGCCAAGACATTCAATAAGTCTCTGGGCAGTGATGCTGCCTCAGCTGGTTCGCTGATCCAGCCATTGCAGGTGCCGGGCATCGTCATGCCAGGCCTGCGTCGCCTGACCATTCGCGATCTGCTGGCTCAAGGTCGCATATCCAGCAACTCTCTGGAATATGTGCGTGAAGAAGTATTCACGAACAACGCGGCCACTGTTGCTGAAAAGGCATTGAAACCTGAGTCAGATATTACTTTCAGCAAGCAGACGGCAAACGTAAAAACCGTGGCTCACTGGATTCAAGCTTCTCGTCAGGTTATGGACGATGCGCCTATGCTTCAGTCCTACGTGAACAACCGCCTGATGTATGGTCTGGCCCTGAAGGAAGAGGGGCAATTGTTGAACGGCGACGGCACCGGCGACGATCTGGAAGGCATTAACCACGTTGCAACTGCTTATGATTCCACTCTGAACGCCACTGGTGATACCCGCGCCGACCTGATTGCACATGCAATTTATCAGGTAACAGAATCTGAATTCAGCGCGTCAGGCATCATCTTGAACCCGCGTGACTGGCACGGTATTGCGCTGCTAAAAGATAACGAAGGCCGCTATATCTTTGGCGGGCCTCAGGCATTCACCAGCAACGTAATGTGGGGGCTTCCGGTTGTTTCAACCCAAGCACAGGCACAGGGTACGTTCACCGTCGGTGGTTTCGATATGGCTTCTCAGGTTTGGGACCGTATGGATGCAAGTATCGAGGTTAGCCGCGAAGACCGCGATAACTTCGTGAAAAACATGCTGACCATTCTGTGTGAAGAACGTCTGGCGCTGGCGCACTACCGTCCAAAGGCGCTCATCAAGGGCACCTTCGAATCTGGTTCTTGATAGACGGAGCGGGGCGGGGAAACCCGCCCTGATTGCTGATGGCTATTGCTGTTACTGACGTTGTGCCCATTGAAGAACTACGCCAGCACATCGAGTTTGATGGTGATGACCGAGACGCGCTGATCACCCGTTATGCGCAAAGCGCGCTGGATTATTGTCTGCGCTGGTGCGACGAACCCGCGTGGAAAGTTGCCAATGACATTCCTTCACCGGTTATCACCGCCATGCTCCTGATATTTGGCGATCTGTTTGAACACAGGACAAGCCAGACTGAGGTGCAACTTTACGTTAACCGCGCTGCTGAGAGTCTCATGTGGACCTGCCGAAACTGGGCAAATAGCACTTCAGTAGAGGAGACATCCTGATGGAACCCGGACGATTCAGGCATCGTTTAACGCTACAAAACTTCAGGACAATAAAATCGCCGTCCGGGCAGCCGCAAAAAGAGTGGTTCGACGTGGCCACTAAAATTCCGGCCGAATGTAAGGCGATAAGTTCACGTGAAATCATGTCATCTGGCGCTGAAAAAGCGGAGGCCACCATCAGAGTTTGGATGCGGTACCGCGCCGATATCACGGCATCATCCAGACTGGTCTGTGAGACGGGGCCTTTTAAGGGGATGACGTTAGAGGTTACCGGCATACCTTTGCCTGATGCCAAAATGTCGCGCCTCGAAATGCTTTGCAAGCAGGGGGTGAAGTCGTGATTGATACGAAACTGGATTTTTCAGACCTGCTGGATATTTCAGAAGACCTTAACGCGTTGAGTAAAGCGGAGAATCGAAAGGTCATGCGCAATGCGACGCGGGCGGCGGCGACCATTTTCAAAGATGAAGCGGTAAAGCGCGCGCCAGAGCGCACCGGCAAGCTGAAGAAGAATATTGTTGTCATGACCCAGCGTGACCGTAATGGTGATATCTCTTCGGGCGTGCATGTTCGGGGTACCAACCCAAGGACTGGCAACAGTGACAATAAAATGAAAACCAACGACCGCCGGAATGCTTTCTACTGGCGTTTTGTTGAGCTGGGCACGTCCAACATGCCCGGGATACCCTTTATCCGCCCAGCCTATGACGCGCGTCAGGAAGATGCCACGAATGCCGCCTTTGCGACGGCGAACCGGGCCATTGATGAGGCGCTATCAAAATGACTGAGGCCGACGTTCATGGACTTATCGGGCATCTTGCCGCCGGGCAGGTTTACCCGTACGTCGCTCCGCTCAATGCCGCCGGCGAGCCGGATATTTCCGCGCCGTGGGTGGTTTTTAGCATTATAAGCGAGAACTTTGGTGACACGTTCTGCGGCCCAGCCGAGGAAACTGACTCACTACAAGTTGATGTCTACGCCACCACAATCGACGAAGCCCGCGCTCTTCGTGAGCAGGTGCAGCTTGCGCTGTCCCCTCTGAATTTTACTCAACTTAATCGAACAAACGGATATGAGCCGGAAACGGGGCTCTACCGCGCCATGCTGGAAGTTCAGAACCAGCAGTAACTGAAAACCTCACCAATGGCCGCCAAAGTGCGGCTTTTTTTATGTCTGGAGATCACATGACAAGTAAATACGAAGTCACGAAGGGTATGACGGTTGCCGTCACCGACGCACCGGTATCGGCAGCAGATTTTTTGGCTCCGGGCTTTCCGGGCGCTGGGGTCAAATGGCTTGAGGCAGCCTGTGCGACCAAGGAAATCACGTTCACCGGCGGCCAGAAAGGCGACATCGACGTCACCACGCTGTGCTCTACCGAGCAGGAGCAGACCAACGGACTTGCCGCGCCGGCAGAGATGAGCATCACCCGCAACTGGGTAGGCGATGAAGAGGCCCAAGAGGCTCTCCAGACCGCCTATGAAAACGACGAACTCCGCGTGCTGCGTGTCTTGTTCCCATCGGGTAACGGTTTTTATGTTCTGGTCGAAGTTCGCCAGAGCTCATGGTCAGCAGCAACGTCTTCGGTTGTGGCCGCCACTTACTCACTGCGCGTTCGCGGCAAACCTCAGCGTATCCGCCAGGCGACCTCTTAAGCGGCAATTACCGCTTTTTTCCTTTCCTTCGACTTAACCAACCAAGAGAAATTAAGCATGACTAAAAAGGCTTTAACCGTTTCATTGCGCGATCTGGCGCTGGCCCCGTCCGGTGCATATCGCACCAAGGAAACAACGGTTCCAGAGTGGGATGGCGCCAAGGTAATTCTGCGGGAACCATCGGGGCAGGCGTGGACGGATTTCCAAGCCCTTCTTAATCCTGAGCTGCCAGAAGGTGACGAACCGAAAAAATTAACACCGGCAGAAACCTTTATTCGAAACCGCGCCGCTGACGTGATCCTTTTCATTGACGTATTGCTTGATGAAGAAGGTCAGCCAGTATTTTCAGCAGAAGATCAGGACGAAGTCGCTCTGATTTACGGTCCGGTTCACGTTCGACTATTGCAGCAGGCTCTTGCCTTAGGCGTGAGTCAGGAAGTTGCTGAAAAAAAGTAAAAGAGCCGCTGACTTTCTTTCTTTTCTCTTTGGCGCTCCGTCTGGGGCGCACCGTTCACGAACTTCGGCAAACCCTCACCGCAAGCGAAATGAAAATGTGGATCGCCTATGACCGGCTCAGCCCTATTGGTGACTGGCGCGGTGACGTGCAGGCTGCGCAGATGGCAACGGCCGCAATCAATGCGCAGGGTGGGAAACTCGGTCTTAACGACGTGTTGCTTAAATGGGGCCATTCGTCTGAAGAAAACGAAATCAGCGAGCTTGAAGAATGGATCTCTGGGTTGTAACTAGGCCTGCCATTTATCTTTTTCGTGCGGTAACCTATGGTGGATTAATCAATTCATAGGGAAGCCAAAATGTTTAAATATGCATTAATAATCTTTATCGCTATGTTCTTATCTGCGTGTAAACCTAGTGATGATGACATGATTAAATTTGGCGAGTCTTTAGTTAGAGAGACGCTGAAAGACCCAGAAAGCGCTAAATTTAATTCTTTTTATCGTCAATTTGGTGATGGCGTTGGATATGTCTGCGGTGTCGTTAATGCAAAGAACTCATATGGCGGCTATGTAGGAAATAGAAATTATTATGTTCACCTAACTGTCAAAAACGGCAAAGTTATTGATAGTAGTCCCGTCAAGATAATTGACGATAAGGATGATAAAGGTGAAAGCAATTTCAAAAGCATATGCCAGTGAATAACTAAAGCCCCAGTGGGGCTTTTTTTGTGGGCAAATTATGGCAACCCTGCGTGAACTAATCATCAAAATATCTGCCAACTCCAGTTCTTTTCAGTCTGAAATTTCCCGTGCATCTCGCATGGGGGCGGATTACTACAAAACGATGGAGCAGGGCGGTAAAAAGGCCGCCGCGGCGACTCGTGAGACTCAGCGTGCGATCAGTGAACTAAGTTCAGAACTTGCTTCTGTAAAATCTTCTGCTTCCGGGCTAGCGGGGGCTTTTGCTGGGGCCTTTGCCACTCATCAGCTTATTGAATTCGCTGATACGTGGAATCAGCTAAGTGGCAGGCTTCGATTGGCCTCGACATCCTCTGATGATTTCTCTGCATCCCAGCGCGTGTTGATGGATATTAGTCAGCGTACCGGCACCTCCCTTCAAGCTAACAGCAATCTTTATGCTCGTATTGCTCAGTCAATGCGCTCCGCCGGTTTTGCGTCCGCTGATGTGGCAAAAGTCACCGAGACAGTAGCGACGTCCCTTAAGCTGTCAGGGGCCAGCACTGAAGAGGCTAGCTCTGTTATTACACAGTTGAGTCAGGCATTGGCCTCCGGCGTTCTGCGTGGTGAAGAATTTAACTCCATCATGGAAAATGGTGGGCGACTTGTTAAGTTGCTGGCCGACGGATTGGGTACCACCGTTGGTGGCTTGAGAAACATGGCTAATAACGGCCAGCTAACCACCGATAAAATCGTCCCTTTGCTGACCAACGTGCAGATCCTGCGCGATGAATTTGACACGATGCCAGCCTCAATCAGTGGCTCTGCACAGAAGGTTGAAAACGCCTTTTTAGCATGGGTTGGTGGTACAAATAGTGCAGTGGGAGCCTCTTCAACCCTTTCAGGTGCTCTTGACTGGCTAGCCAAAAATATTGATACGGTAGCCAACGCATCTGGCCTGCTAGTTGGAGTTGGGTTAGCAAGATATTTCGGCAATATGGTTGGTAATATCGCTCAATCTACTCGTGCAGTCATTGAGAATAAAGTTGCTGAGGTTGAGCTCGCTCAAGCGCAGCTGCGTGGAACGCAGGTTAGCGTGGCCGCAGGTAGGCAGGCTGTTTATCGTGCTCAGCAAGCTAAAGCTGCCGCCACCTCCATTGGGGCTCAAATTGTTGCTGAAAGAAATCTTATGGCTGCACAGGCATCTCTTGATAAAGCTATATCCGGTAGAAATGCAGCTGCTAGTAACCTTACAGCAATAACATCAACGATGACTCGCTTGGGGGGGAGCGTCTTAGGAATACTGGGAGGTTGGCCCGGGGTCATTATCGGCGCTGGCGCTGCAATGTACGGACTTTACCAACATACCCAGCAAGTGCATAAAGAGGCTGTGGGCTTCGCCAATAATCTCGAAGAGATAAACAGCAAGCTACAGACAATGACGGTGCTTGGCCTCAAAACAACCGCAGGTGATGCGCGCTCATCTTTGGCGGCGCAGAAAAGTGACCTTGCCGACCTTGATACGCAGATAGCCAAGGTTAAAGACAGTCTCAAGGGACTGGATCAAATCCAAAAGGACTACAACGCCCACCCGACGACAACGTGGCTTAACACCTTTATGGATCAGGCGGATATCACCGCCAAGAACATAGATCTTACGGATAAGCTTAACAAACTGGAATATCAGCGCGAGGATGCGGCGGCCAAGGTGGAGCGCACCCAAAAACTGGTCAATGATGCCAGCGATCTTGCCACAAAAAAGGCAGTTGAGCAGGCGGGCGCGGTGTCAATCCTGAAAGGCGCTTATGATCTTTTGAACCACTCGATGTCGGCGACTGCCGGCGCAACACCGCCACAGTATACTGGTCCGGTAGTATCCACAGCCAAAGCAACACCCCAACAAATTACAGCACTAGAAAAGGCGCGGCGAGAAAACGAACTGGCGAGCCTTTCTGGCCTTCAAAAACTTCATCAGCAGTACGTTTATGAAGCCCAAGACTTGGGGCTAACAGGCGCGCTATATACCACCTATATCTTCAACAAAGATCAGGCAGCCAAGAAAGATGCCGCAGGCGCTGAGGCGAAGAAAGCGAGCACGGCGGCGACAAGAGACCAGAACAAATCTGAACGGGAAGCGGCGACCATTGCAGAGCAGTATGCCCGCAAGATGGCCGACCTTACCGTCGAGATCGAAGTTCAGAAAGTAAGGGCGACCGAGGGAGAGAAAGCGGCCGAGCTTTATGCCGCGTCACATCAGGCCGGTACCAAGTGGACCGATGAGCAGCGCAAGGCTATTCGCGCTTCCTCTGAAGAGTTGGCGAAGTGGAACCAGAAAGCTGATGAGACGGTGAGAAAGCAGCGTGAGCAGGCCGACGCGTTGAAGCAGTTAACGGAAGCGGCCCGTAAATTCAGAGATGAAGGGGCTCTTGCTACAGAAACTGGCAGCATGAGTGACCGTCAGCGCCAGAAATTCGATGAAACGCAGCAGATAGACCGCTTGTTTGATAAGGCTGGTGGACAGGGTAATTCACAGGCTATCGCCGCGCGCATTGCTGCTCTTGATGAGCTAGATAAAAAATATAAAGCAATTGCGATAGCAGAGAGTGACTGGCGGGCCGGGGCACAAAAAGGCCTAGAGAACTGGATGGACAACGCATCGAACTATGCGGATCAGACTGCCAATCTCGTTTCTAACACGATGAGCGGCTTTGTGGATACGCTTTCCGGTGCGCTGAGTGGCAACAAGGCAAGCTGGGAGGACTGGTCAAAATCAGTTCTTCAGTCCATGCAGAAAATCATTCTCAATGCGATGCTGCTTAACAGTATGAAATCACTAGGCGGGTCTGGCTTCCTCGGCTTTATGGGTTTTGGCGGTGCAGCCTCCGGCGGAGCATCAGCTGCTGGCGGTGCTGCCGCAGGAACTGGCGCAATGGGCCTTTCAACCAGCTTCCAAGGCTACGATGAGGGAGGGTATACAGGCGACGGAGGGAAATACGAGCCCAAAGGCGTGGTGCACGGCGGGGAGTTTGTATTCACCAAAGAGGCTACGCAAAAAATAGGCGTAGAAAATCTGTCAGCACTAATGAGAAACGCTCGAGGCTATGCGGGCGGGGGCTACGTCGGTAATAACCCAACGTCGATGCCTTTGACGCGCGGAACTAATTCCTATAACGGCGGAAATACGGTTGGTGACTCGTCTTATGGCGCCGCTGGAAATGGGGCACCTGTTATTCATCAGACTTTCCACGTTTCCGGAAACGGTGACGCAGCACTGAGGCAAGCAATGCAGGACGCGGCGCGTCAGGGGGCGCAGGACGGAGCTAAACAGGCCCGTCAGGAAATGCTTCAGGACTTCCAGACTAGAGGGCAAGGCCGCCGCCTGCTTGGCGTTTAACAGGAGAGAACTATGGCTGTGCTCGAATGGCCGCATGACGTATGCCCGGCCTCATTAACTTGGAGACCGGAGAGTAACAGTAAGACTTTTCGGTCGCCCTTCAACGGTGCTTCACAAACCGTTCGCTTCCCCGGCACCCGCTGGCTATGTTCCCTGACCTTTACCAACCTGAACGATGACAAGTCACGTCGCATTGATGCGCTGGTGGCGGCGCTGGATGGTGAGTATGGTCGGGTAAAAATCCGAGACTGGGGGCGTTCCGGGCGAAAACCCGCAGGCGCACCGGTTGTTTCAGATGCTAATCAGTCAGGCGTGTCACTGGGTACCAAGGGCTGGACGCCGGGGGTAGTCGTTTTGCGCACCGGGGATTACTTCACCGTGAACGATGAGCTGAAGATGGTCACCGCCGATGCCAGCAGTAACAGCAGCGGCGTGGCTATCATCCAGTTTGCGCCGATGTTGCGCAGCTCGCCACCGGCGAACACGCCGATCGAAGTCTCCGCCCCCTACGGTATTTTCAAGCTGAAGGATAACAGTCAGGGAACGGGAAACCGGATACCGGGCATATTCACCAGCTACACCATCGATTTCGAAGAGGCTTTTTGATGATAGTCGCGCCATTTACCGATGACATGATCACTTGGCTTTCCCGCGACCGGGTCACTGCCGTTCTAGCATCAAAAATTGAGTTTGAATCAGGTACCGTTTATATCCATTCGGGTACTGGCCCAATGGTTCTTAACGGTTTTGTGTTTACCGGTCTCGGCAAGATGGGCAGCGTGGATGATGTGGGCGAAACCAGCTCGACGAGCCCCACGCAGCTGAAGATGACGCTGTCCGGGCTGGATATGTCGCTGTTTGCAACAACGCTGAATGAGCGCTGTGTTGGGCGGCCGGCAGAGCTTTATCTTGTCGCTCTGGATGATTCAGGCGTGCCGCAGGTCGCAGATCTGCTGTTTAAAGGAAAAGTGACCAGCACCTCAGCCAGCGCCGGTGCTACCAATGCGTTGCAGTACACTATAAGCAATGTTTTTGAAGACTGGCAGCGCCCTTTCCCGGATCGCTTCACGGATGAATCGCATCAGGCTGCACAACCTGGCGACCGTATCTTTCGCTACGTTGCCCAAATGTCCGAACGCTCTATTTTCTGGGGAAGCAAGAAAGACGCTCCGCCGTTTACTTATTCATAGGGGATCGCATGAAGCATCCTGACTGGCAAAGAAGACTGATAGACGTGATTAAGGCCGCTGAAAAGCGGCCTTTTTTATGGGGCGAGAATGACTGCTGCCTGTTTGCCGCTGACTGCGCACAGGCAATGTGTGGCGAGGATTTCGCTTCTGATTTGCGTGGTACTTACAGCACTGCCGTTGGAGCAAAGCGCGTGCTGCTGAATGCGGGCGGTTCGATTGAGAAGGTGCTGGCACAGCATCTTGACGAAGTGCCGGTGAGCCTGCGCCAGCGCGGGGACATTGCCGTAGTGATTAGCGGTGGCAGCCGCTGTGCTGGCGTGGTGTTTGGCGGCGCTGTTTTTGTTCCGGGAGAATCCGGGCTGGTTAAATTGTCGGGCAAGCCCGAGAGCATCTGGAGGGTTCGTTAATGCCTGCTGCTATTCCTATCATTGCGACAGTGGCCGCTGGCGCCGCGGCTTCTTATCAGGCTTACGGCATTGCCATGGCGATCACCATTGCCGCTCAGGTTGCAACGCAGGCGCTGACCAAGAAACCTTCCCTTGACGGGTACCGTGATAACGCCGAGCGCAAGCAGGTTCTGCGCGCCGCCGCCAGCGCCAAGACGGTCGTGTACGGGCAAACCATGACTGCCGGCACGCTCTTTTTCTCAGAAGAGCAGCCGGGCGATCAGACCGACGGCGAGATGCTTCACCTAGCGATCACGCTGGCTGGCCATCCACTTTCCAGTGTAGGAAAGATTTATCTGGGTGACGATGAGATAGCCACCTTTGGCGATTTCGCCCAGTTCGAGGTCCACATTGACCGGCAGACTGCGGATCCCTACCTGCTGGCTAATGCTCCATCATGGAAGGCCGACATGATTGGCAAGGGCATCAGCTGGTTGCGACTCACGCTGAAATACAGCGCTGAGAAGTTTCCATCAGGCATTCCAAATGTGCGTGTCGAAAAGTTTGGGCGTCCGGTCTACGACCCGCGCACCGGGAAAACCGGTTATTCGAACAATGCCGCGCTCTGCATTCTGGACTATTACCGCAACTACCTGAAAGTGCCTGACAGCGATATCTTCTGGGATCAATTTCAGGAGGCGGCCAATATATCGGATGAGATGGTCACACGCGCTGATGGCGCAAACGAGAAGCGCTACACCATCAACGGCGAGTTTGACCTGAGCGAAAACAAAGCCAGCATCCTCGAGTCTATGCTTGGAGCATGCGCAGGAGAGCCAACATATACCGCCGGAAAGCATGGGATTCTGGTGGGGGCGTATTACGGACCAGCCAGCCTTATTATTACCGAAAGTCAGTTGGCCGGTGACATAGAAATCATGCCCGAAGTTTCGCAGTCCGAGCGAGTCAACACTATTAAAGGGACATTTGTAGATCCGCTACAGTTTTACTCCGAAACAGATTTCCCAGCAGTTTCAGTCAGAGAATGGGTAACTGAAGATGGGGTGGAAATCTCGCAGGATATGAAGCTCCGCTTTGTGACTTCCGAATTTCTTGGGCAGCGTCTGGCCGATATCAAGCTGAAGCGTACCCGCATATCGCGCACCATGAACGTAGTACTAAACCTGAGTGGCTACCGTTACCGGCCCGGCATGTACGTGAAAGTGAATTTCCCGACGCTCGGCATGAATAATATCGAAATGCGCGTCACTGACTGGAAGTTTGGCGTGCAGAATGGCGTGCAACTGACGCTTAAACAGGAAACCTCCGATGTCTGGGGGGATGCTATTGGCAAACCGATTGAGCGGCCGCCATTCACTCAGTTACCGCCGGGCGGGGTGGCTCAGCCACAGAACCTACGTTACACGGTCGAGGAAATTGGGCAGGTTGTACAGGGCGTGCTGTCTTGGCAGAACATCGGGCAAGTTTCTTACAACAACGTCATCATCCGCCGCGCCGGGGTTCCTGTACTTTCTGTTCAGGTGCCCGGCACATTCACGCGCCTGACTGGCCTGCTCCGCGATAGCTATACGGCGCACGTAATTGCCGTTAATCAGATGGGGGCGCAGTCTCCAGAAGGCTTTCTGGCGTTCAATATCGAGGCACCGCCACCGCCGTCGTCCGTCAGCGTTGAGCAGGGCTATTTTGCTATCACGCTGAAGCCGAAAATGGCGGAGCTCACCAGCGTTTCCACGCAGTTCGATTTCTGGACCTCGGGCGAGATAAGGCTTGCCAATACCAACACGGCAACGGTAGAGGCTGGCGCTACTCGCGCCGGTATGGGGACGACGTGGACTAGCAACGGTTTGAAGGTCGATCACACCTATTACTGGTATGTGCGAACAATCAATGCATTCGGTTCCTCTGCATTCGTTGAGGTTGTCGCGCTTTGCAGTACCGACACAGCCAGCCTGATTGATCAGATTTCCCACGAAATCGAAGGGTCGGAAACGTTCGCAAACCTGAGCAAGGGGATTGATACCAATACAGACGCCATCATTGAAAACGCCATTGCAAACGATGCGGACGTGCAGCGCCGCCGGGTAGTTGATGGGCAGAATGCAGCTGAATTTCTCAGTATCACGACGCTGATTGCGAATAATGATTCCGCATATGCTCAGAAGTTCGATCAGCTAACGGCAATTTCAGGCCAGAACTCTGCTGCTGTTCAGCAGGTTTCCAGTGCTTACGCGGATTTAAACGGGAAGTTATCAGCGCAGTGGGGCGCTAAAGTGCAGGTCGACAGCAACGGAAATAAGTATGTCGCTGGCATACAGCTTGGCGTCGAAGGCAATGGCGGGGCCGTACAGAGCTACTTCCTCGTCAGTGCCAATACCATGGGGTTCTATAATCCCGGCAATGGCGAAATGAAGCTGGCCATGGCGATTAAGAACGGACAGATGTTCATCAATGAGGCGCTGATTGATTATGCCTCTATCACTCTGGCAAAGCTCGGCAGCTGGTATTCAGCCAATTATGTTCCCGGCATGAGCGGCACCATTATGCGTGCTGATGGTTCGTTTGAGTTTAATGGCTATGCTCCCGGGCAGGGGAGAGTAACCCTTGATTCAAGAGGGCTCCGTGTATATGACGCGGCAGGAAATGTGAAGGTAAAAGTTGGGGACTTGAGATAATGACATTTGGAATAGAAATATCTGGCATGAAGTCTTACAACATGGATGATGCCAGACCTCTTACATTCCTAGGGACTTTATCAATTGGCGCTGATATGGGGAATATAAACTCATCGAGTGGTAATTATTCATCTTTATGTCCCGCTGGCTCCCAATTGGTTTGCATACCTGATAATGCAATCGCGATTATCGGTTCTTCAGTATCACCAGCCATGCAGTTTAAATCTCTTGATATTGGAATAGATAATAGCGCTAGAACAGTTTCAGTAACCCTTGACCTCAGAACCAATCTGCAAAGCCCGGTATTTCGAAGCAGCGCAGCTGACAGGCCCAAATCAGTAAACGTCTATTGCGTATACCCGCCAGTGGTTAACCTTGGCGGGTTTGGCTTTGAAGTATCTCAGGGGGGCTCTTTTCCCTACGTGGTCGATAGCTCCAGAGGAATGTTTTTGACGTATACCTATAACGGTATATTCAATGGAAACCTGCAACTGCCTATCAGCACACCGTCAAACGTATTTTGTTATTGGGACCATCCCGAGGTTGCAATTTATTTTGAAGAGTCAACGAAAACAATAAGAGGTTACTCC